>NZ_CP004388.1:167500-1367500 GCF_000300235.2 Thalassospira xiamenensis M-5 = DSM 17429
GATGTTAAACGACGCGGGAAAAGGCCCTCACGGCTTGGTCTGCTGGACATTCTCGATGGGTTGGTTTCCGAGGTGTCAGTGTCGGCTGATGAGAGCGTTTTCCCGGCTGTCTGTGATCCATCCGATCCACCGGAATGGCAAGAGATATGCCAGGTCGTCGCGCAGTCGGATATTCCCGGATGTCGTAACCCGCGTATCTGGCTGTCACAGATCCGGGCGGTTCTGAGTGGCAATACAATCGAATTAAAAGCCCGGAACCGATGCGTTCAGGATATTGCCCGTCATCATTTGTTGGCCATCATTGAACCCGTTGCCGAACGCCGGGGCTTGCAGATCGGAGCTGTGTCATGCGTGAGCTGATGATGTCCTCTGATCATTTTCCTGTGTCGTTTGAAGTTCGGCTTGAGGTATTTCGTCATCAGGCGGCTGGCTTGTCCCGCATCCGACGCTGGAACGGAGCCTGTGATGTTACCGTTGCCCAGCACTGCGTGCAGGCTTGCGATCTGGCGCCCCCCGAGGCTGCCGGTTATGCCTTGATCCACGACATCGAGGAGTTTGATACCGGTGATATTACCACACCGGTCAAGAACACCATGCGTGCGCTTGGTGTCTGGCAGTGTTTTGAAAGTGAGATCGTCTTGCCCATCGGACTATGAATTGAACCAAAAAATGAGAAGCAAAGGCGCATGATAATAGTGTCTATGGCTTTTTTGTGCGTGTCGTCTGGATAAATCTGTAAATGGCTCAGATTTGAATTCATCAATGATTAAAAAGGTCGCAATGACGTGGCTTCCTGAATAGTATCTGCTGACTAGGCAGAACGTTGTTCTGCAGAAAACATAAGAACAAATACTAGTTCGGGAGGCGCGGACAGCAGGCTAATCGCCAACGGTCCGCGAAAAATAGTTCAATGCGTTTGAGGCCAGCAACCTCGTTGCGCGTTGTAGTCCAGATTGCTGCCGGTATGTTGGCATTTGCCATATCGGGCAAGGCCACAGCGTGTGAACTGAGTATTCTGACGTCGTATCCGTCGTCATTCTACAAGCCGTTTATTGACCAGTTTGTAAAACAATCGGGCACAGTTGATGTGTGTGTTCAGAACAAGAACACCATTGGTCTGATTGCCCATGTGCGTGAAAACCGCAGACCGGTTCCCGATATTGTCTGGGCCAGTTCGCCGGTTGCCTTTGAGCTGCTTGAGCAACAGGGGGCCTTGGCAAAGTTCCCAGAAAAAGTATCAGAGCCCGTTACAAATGGGGGTATTCAGATCGACGCATCTGACGGCTCACGGTTTGGCTTTGCGCTCTCGACAATCGGGATGATGTCAGCGACAGATCAACCATTTGGAACCACAACAGTTGAAATCGCCGATCTGGCGTCGCCGTACTATTACGGCCTTTTGGGAATGAGTTCGCCGTCACGCAGTGGGACGACCCACCTTTTTGTCGAGAGCTTGTTGCAACAATATGGCTGGCAGGATGGCTGGGCGTTATTGTCGCAAATTGGCGGGAACCTTGCGACGGTAACCGCGCGCAGTTTCGGGGTACGTGACGGGGTGGCACGCAAACGGTTCCCGTTCGGGATCGGGATTGATTTTCTGGCTAGATCTGAACCGCAAACGGGTGAGGCTTTGTTGTTCCAGGCTTTTTCACCAGGCTGGTACTTCCCGGCTAGTGTGGCAGTGACTGGACTTGGAGCGCAAAACGCCCGTTCTCTAGAATTTGTTGACTTCCTGCGCGGTGATATCGCTCAGCATTTGCTCTTACATCCGGAAATCCGACGCATTCCGATTGATCCTAAACTTTGGCCGCAGGCAGGATTTTCGCCATCCGAAAATAATCCTGCACAGGGCCTTGATTTAAAACTGGCGGCACGGCGGATGGCCGTGGTCAATGCGCTTTATGATGATATGATCACGCACCGGTTACTTGAACTCAGAAAACTTTGGCAATCGTTGCGACGGTTGGAAGCCACACCGGTGATTACCCAGTCTGATGCGACCAAGCCGTTGCTCAATGCGGTGCGTGATGCGCTTGAATCAGTCCCGGTTGCGGCCTTTATGGCCAATGAACACAGTTTTGAACGGGTGTTTTCCGATGGGGTTCCGACCGAAAACGCGGTCGTTGGCAGACTTCGTTTGCAGGACAGCTGGTCGAACGATTTCAGCCAGCGTTTCAAGTCCGCCCGCGAACTGATTGCGCGCATGGATGCATTTCAAAGCCACCTTGATACAGGGGCTGTGAAATGAAGTGGCGTCTACACAGCCTGAAGTCCAAGCTGACTTTGTCGATCTTTGTCATTGCAAGCGTTTCGGTGATGGCAACGGTAATTTCTAACCTGACACTGGGGGGCGTCAGTCAGACGGTTGCCGATTTGGCATCGGAAAACCTGTCGATTACAGCGACAAGTGCCCGCTTTGCCGAGATAGGTCAGGAAATCAGGGTTGCGACCCCGCGTTTGGGCAGTGCCAGTACCCAGTATGGTCGCCAAGAAGCTCTGAACAGTCTGGAAGGCCATTTCAGGGATCTGAAACAACTGAGTGACGAGCTTGCAATCTACGCGCCGGAACTGACAGAAAAGCTGGCGGGGTTGCTTGATGCTTTGATGAGCAATGTCGAAAAGCTTGATGCCAATGTCGCAGGCAAGTTCACCATGCGCGATGATCTGGGCCGACAGGTAGCAAGAATCAACCGACTGCATAGCGACTTTTTGCTCGAAGTCGATCCCTTGCTGATTGATGCCAATTTCAACGTAACATCGGAGATTGATCGCAGTTTTTCCGCGCCGGGACAGGAAATCCGGGCCGATGCGGTGATTAACGAAGTTCGCTTTACAGAGGCCCTTGGGCGTCTGCATGCCGCCTGTAACCTGATTGTCGGTTTGATGTTGCGTGCGGTTGGTGAAGATGATTTTGGGGCGATCGAACAGCTTCGGCTTCGCCTTTTGGAGAGTATTTCCGAGGCCAACGAAAACCTTCCGGCCCTGCAACAGAACAGCAGTTCCATCACCTTGCTCCAGATTTGGCGTGAAATTGCATCTTATGGCGATAGTCCGCGTGATCTGCTTGAATTGAAGCTGCGTGAAACAGCCTTGCGCCGTCAGAATGCCCAGCTTCAGAACGAAAGTGCGATCTTACTTGAAGCATTGGGCGGGCTTGTTGCTGATGCGGTACTTGAAAGTGGTCAGCGCACCGAAAACGTATCGCTTCAGATCAAGCAGGAAGTACGCAACGGGCAACTGTTCGGTGCCCTAGCTGGTCTTGCCACCGTGGTGTTGCTGATCCTGTTTTCGGTGTTCTTTATCCGCGGGCAGTTGTTACAACGTTTGATGCGTGTCTTGTCTTCGATGCAGATCATTGCTGATGGCAACTTTGCGCACCGGGTTCTGGTTGATGGCAAGGACGAGATCGGGCAACTTGCCGATGTGGTTCGTCTATTCCGCCACAAGTCCCAGGAACTTGAAGCTCACGCCGAGGTGCTTCAGGAGACCAACAGCGAACTGCGCCACGAAATTGCGCTGCGCCGTCAGGCAGAACAAGATTTGCGTGAAACCCAGGCCGAACTTTTGCAGGCAGCCAAACTCGCCGCATTGGGACAGTTATCAGCAAGCATCGCCCATGAGTTTAATCAGCCATTAGCAGCTCTTAGTTCCTATAATCACAATGCTGAACTGTATCTGGAGCGCGGCGAAATCGAAAAATGCCGTGAAAAACTCGAAGATATAGACAGGCTGGTGAAGCGTCTTTCAAAGACGTCAAACCATCTGAAAAGTTTTGCCCGCCGTCCGCAGGAGGCCGTCACGCGCCATAGCGCGGTCGAGGTTCTGGAAAATGCATTGTCGCTGTTTGAAGAGCGGATGACACGGAGCAATATCCAACTTGTTCGCGACTATCCAGACGGCCAGGTTTATGTTCTGACCGATCCGGCAAAGCTTGAGCAGGTTTTGATCAACCTGATCAGCAATGCGGTCGATGCGGTAGAACATCAGGCGAACCCAGGTCTGCGTATGGTCATCAGCGAAACTGACCGACAGGCGCTCATTTCGGTTATTGATAATGGTACCGGGTTTGCGCCGGACGTCAGTGATAAACTTTTTGAACCCTTCTTTACGACCAAGCCGCCGGGCAAAGGGCTGGGACTTGGATTGTCGATTTCATTCAATATCATTCGTGACCTTGGTGGTCGTTTGCAGGTCCTGTCTGGAACGGGTGATCAGGGTGGAACGACCGCAACTGTGGAGCTGTTTAAAACGTGACCGATAACAGTGTAAAACCACCTGTTCTGTTGATTGATGATGAAGCTGAAATTCGCCGTGCATGGGAAGAAACCCTGCATCTGAATGACTTTACGCCGCACTCATTCGAAGACGGGGCCGCGGCAATTGCGACCCTGGATGCCGGATGGCCCGGCGTGGTTCTGACCGATTTACGAATGCCCGAGATGGACGGGTTTGCCGTGCTGGATGCGGTTAAACGCATTGATCCGAAAATTCCGGTCATTATCGTTACCGGCCATGGTGATATTCCGATGGCAACCAAGGCTGTTAAAGCAGGTGCCTATGATTTCATCGAAAAACCGGCCGATCCGGATGCCCTGCTTTCGGTGATGGCACGTGCTGCCGAACTCCGTAGGCTGGTTCTGGAAAACCGGCGTCTGAGCAATAGCAGTTCGGACGGCTATAAAATTGAAAATCACATTATGGGTAATCATCCAAAAATTGAACGGCTGCGAGCGCAAATTGCCGTTGTTGCCGGAGCGGATGTCAATACGGTGATCTATGGGGAAACCGGTACCGGTAAGGAACTGGTTGCCCGTGCACTGCATGAATTGGGACCGCGTAAGGACGGGCCTTTCATTGCGATTAACTGTGGTGCCTTGCACGAAACCTTGATTGCCAGCGAATTGTTTGGTCATGAAACCGGGGCCTTTACCGGTGCAGATCGCCGACGTATTGGTAAACTTGAACAGGCAAGCGGGGGGACGCTTTTCCTTGATGAGATTGAAAGCATGCCTCTTGGCCAGCAAACCCAGCTTTTGCGAGCCTTGCAAGGGCAGGTGATAGAAAGGCTGGGCGGGAAATCCCAGATCAAAATTGATGTGCGTGTGGTGGCAGCCGCCAAGGAAGATCTTGAGCGTGCATCTGAAGAAACCAGATTTCGCGCCGACCTTTATTATCGGCTGGCGGTCGCGTCATTGACAATTCCGTCTTTGCGTGAACGTGGTGACGATATCGCACTTTTGTTCGTGCACTACGTTACAAAGGCCTGTAGCAAGCACGGTTTGACGGTCCCGGAAATCACCGAAATCAATCTTGATGATTTGCGCGGAAAGTCATGGCCGGGGAATGTGCGTGAACTGGTAAATGCCGCCGAACGCTATGCCTTGCAGCTTGAAAGTGCTGGGATGGCAACCGATCCGCTTGATGCCAGGATAATGTCGTTGCCCGATCAGATTGAGGCGTTTGAAAAAAAGGTGATTGTATCTGCCTTGCGACGTTGTGGTGGGCGTGTCCAGGAAACAGCAGACTATCTGTCTATCCCGCGCAAGAAGCTGTATCTGCGGATGCAGTACTACAAGATCGATAAGCGCGCATTTGCAAGCAGCGAGTGATGGGTCGTTCGTGACACCAGATTTTTTACTGATGTGTCAGAATTGACCCATTCTCTGCTTTCATAGGTGAGTCGATTTTTGATTTATTCATTATTTTTCAATTAGTTACTCATTTTAGGGTGAGAGGGTGCCTTCTGGCACAGACGTTGCTCTTGTTTGGTTGCCGACCGTTGTCGGTCAATGAACAACCAAATAGGGAGGAACCAGTGTCCAAAATGGTTCACAAGACTTTGCGCCACCTGGGGACAGGTGTTGCGATTGCTGCAATGCTTGCGACAGCGACAGCACATGCCGCAGATGACAAGCTTGTTATTGTTACATCATTTCCATCTGATCTGACGGACGTCTTCAAAAACGCCTTCATGAAGGAAAATCCTTCAATTTCCGTCGAGGTCGTCAATAAAAGCACCTCTTCAGGTGTGAAGTACCTGATTGAAACCGCGCAGAATAACCAGTCGGATATCTTCTGGGCGTCGGCACCTGATGCGTTCGAAGTGCTCAAGGAAAACAGTCTTCTGGCAAAATATGAATCGTCTGTCAGTGGTGTTGCGACAGAACTGAACGGCTATCCCATCAACGATCCGGACGGATATTATTCCGGCTTTGCTCTTTCGGGTTATGGATTCATGTGGAACGAACGTTACATGGATGCCTACAAACTTCCGGAACCAAGTGAATGGGAAGATCTGGCAAAGCCGGTCTATAACGGCCATGTTGGTATTTCCGCGCCGTCGCGTTCGGGGACGACGCACCTGACGATTGAAACCATTCTTCAGGGTGAAGGCTGGGAAAAAGGATGGCAGACCATCCGGGACATTTCCGGGAATGCCAAAACCATCACCGAGCGCAGCTTTGGTGTGCCGGACGGGGTGAATAGCGGTTCGTTCGGTATCGGTATTGTCATCGATTTCTTCGGCTTCTCGTCGATGGCATCAGGTTTCCCGGTTGATTTCCGCTATCCTAGCGTCACGGCCCTTGTTCCGGCCAATATCGGTGTGATCAACAATGCACCGAATAGCGAGCCGGCCAAGAAGTTCATCGACTTCCTGATGTCAGAAACCGGCCAAGGCCTGTTGTTCGACCCGAAAATCATGCGTCTGCCGGTGAATAAGAGTGTTTATGCCAATGCACCTAAAGGTTTGCCAAACCCGTTTGATGGGTCGATCAAGTCCGAAGTCAACTTTGACACCGCGGTTTCGCAAGGGCGCTACAATGTCGTGAACTCGCTGTTCGACGTCATGGTTACCTATCGTTTGGAAGACCTGCGCGCAGCAACCGTAGCTATTCAGGAAGCCGAAGCCGCATTGGCTGAAAACGGTTCTGCCAATGCCGAAGCAACCAAGCTGATCGCTGATGCCAAGGCACTTCTCCATACGCTTCCGATTGATGAAGCCAAGGCAAATGATCCTGAATTTGCTGCGATCTTCAAAACCAAACGTAAGAAACAGACTGACAAGGTCGAAGGACGTCAGGCTGAAATCGAACAGGAATGGGATAACCAGATCGTTCAGAACTACCAGAAAGCAGCTGAACTCGCGAATACGGCCCGCTTCATGTTCTAAACCGCACTGACCTCCCTGGTATCATGTAGATCCACCACGCAGCCGCTGGGGGTATGCACGGGGACTGCATGATGCTCACCCTCCCTGCCAGAGAATTTCATCACAATGACCTCTCTGGCAGGGGACAAATTTTCCGACATTGGAGAATACTTATGTCCTCCGCCGCTATTGCGCGACCGGTGCGTTTTTCTTCGCTTGGTCCTTACATGGTCGCTGGGATTGTGGTCCTGTTCCTCGGGGCATTCCTTCTGGTTCCGGTCCTGAAAGTTATTCAGGTGGCATTCCAGGACCCATCCAGTGGTTCGTTGACGCTGGTGAACTTCCAAGACTTCTTTAACAGTTCGCTTTTCCGCCAGTCCTTCTTCAACTCTGTCTATGTGTCGGGCATGTCTGTCGTGTTTGCGTCGGCATTTGCGCTTCCACTGGCCTATTTCACGACCCGTTTTAATTTCTCGGGTTCGGTCATTATTCAGACACTTGCTTTTGTGCCTCTGATCATGCCGCCGTTTATAGGTGCGGTCGCCATGCAGTTGCTGTTTGGATCGAACGGCAGCGTAAACCTTTTGTTGCGTGACTGGTTCGGGGTCGACATTCCCTTCATGGAAGGTTTGAATGGCGTCATCTTTGTTCAGTCCATTCACTATTTCCCGTTCATCCTGATCAATCTCAGTGCAAGTCTTCAGAACATTGATCGCTCAATGGAAGAAGCTGGCCAGATGCTGGGTTCAAGCGGTTTTCGTCTATTTCGTCGCATCGTCTTTCCGCTTGCAATGCCTGGTTATATAGCCGGTGCGTCGCTTGTTTTCGTCAAGGTTTTTGACGACCTGGGAACGCCGCTTTTACTGAACGTGAATACCATGCTGGCACCTCAGGCATATTTGCGCATCTCCTCAATCGGTATCTCTGATCCGATGGGATATGTGATTTCCTGTATCCTGATCGTCTTCTCGGTCTTTGCCATGTGGGTGGCGTTCCTTGGCATGCGCGGTAAAGATTATTCCACCACGCAAAAAGGTGGAGGCGGCCTTTCCAAGCGTGATCTGCGTTCGCATGAAGCCATCCTTTGCTACGTTGTGATCTTCTCTATTCTTGGTATCGTGCTGGCACCGCATCTGGGCTTGCTTTTGCTGTCATTTGGTTCTGTCTGGTCCTTTAGTGTTCTGCCCGACAGTTTTACCACTGGCCATTATGGGACCGCATTTACGTCTGCCTGGACCTTTATCAAGAACACGCTGATTTATGCGGGACTTGCCGGTGTCATTGACATCGTTCTTGGAACTGCAATCGCCTATGTGGTGATGCGTACCAATGTTATTGGTCGTAAATGGCTTGATTACCTTGCGGTTTCTGCACTTGCCGTTCCGGGCGTAGTGCTTGGTATCGGTTATCTGCGTGTGTTTTATGGTGTGAACATGCCATTTACCGATCAGCCGATGGCTACTTGGTGGGGGATTATTGTTATTGCCCTTGCTGTGCGTCGTTTACCCTATGCATTGCGGTCTTGTACCGCTGCCTTGCAGCAGGTTTCCCCTTCATTGGAGGAGGCGTCGGAAAACCTTGGTGCGTCCAAGTTCCGGACTGTCCGACGAATTGTTGTGCCGCTGATGGCAAGTGGTCTTGTGGCGGGTTTTGTCACCAGCTTCTCGACCGCCGCGGTCGAGCTTTCCGCAACCATCATGCTTGTTTCCACAGAAAATGACGCACCGCTTGCTTACGGACTTTACTTGTTCATGCAGTCGGCGGCGGGCCGTGGTCCGGGTGCTGCACTAGGCGTCATGGCGGTCATTATCGTGGGGCTGGCGACATACCTGTCCCATCGTATGGTTGACCGTGCACGCCAGCAACGCAGCAGCATGGAGCAGGCTGCAGGAGATGCAGCATGATCGCAACAAGCAATCCTTCCAATAATCCTCGCGCGGAGGCCGACACCATGACCACGATGCAAACACTTCCGGTTCAGATCGACATCAAAAATCTTTCCCTGTCATTCGGCAATACCGAAGTTCTCAAAGGGGTCAATCTCGCCATCCGGCCTGGAGAATTTTTTGCCTTTCTCGGCCCGTCGGGCTCTGGTAAGTCAACGCTTTTGCGCGCAATCGCTGGGTTTGGTCCAACCCCAAAAGGTCAGATCAAACTTGATGGACAAGATATTGTTGGTTCGGTCCCATGGCAGCGGAATGTGGGGATGGTGTTCCAGAGCTATGCGCTTTGGCCGCATATGACGGTTGCCAAAAACGTTGCCTTTGGCCTTGAAGAACGCAAGGTCCCAGTTTCGGAAATCGGTCCGAAAGTGCGTGCTGCGCTGGAACTGGTTGGTATGGGTGATTACGCGGAACGTTTCCCGTCTCAGCTCTCGGGGGGACAGCAGCAACGTGTTGCGCTCGCACGTACCATTGTTGTTGAGCCGCGCGTTCTGCTTCTTGACGAACCACTTTCAAATCTTGATGCGAACCTGCGTGTCCAAATGCGTCAGGACTTGCTCAAACTACAACGTCGTCTTGGCATTACCACCATCTTCGTGACCCACGATCAGGAAGAAGCCAATACCATCTGTGATCGCATCGCGGTCATGGCGGATGGTGTTGTACAGCAGATCGGTCGCCCGGATGAAGTTTATGACAATCCGGCCAACAGCTTTGTTGCCAAGTTTCTTGGAACGGCCAATATCCTCGAAGGTGAGGTGGTCATTGCTGAGTCGGGCAGAAGTTTTGACTGTGGTGCGAACTTTCACATCCCGGTCGGTGCAGAAGAAACCTTGGGTAAAGCTCGTCTGGTGGTGCGTCCCGAAAGTATCGAGTTCAGCGCCGGTGGTGCAGAAGGTGTGCTCTCGGGTTCGGTTGTATCGGCCGAATTCCTCGGAGGTATGGTGCGTTATGCCATCGATGTTAACGGACAGGAATTGCTGGTTGACGAACGCCATACCCGTGGAAAGAAGCGAATGGAAAAAGGTGAAAAGGTCGCACTGAAACTAGATCCCGCACAGGCGGTTCTGATCCGCGATTGATTTGAAGAAACCGGGGCACCGAACATACTGCAATGTTTGGTGCCCTTTTGCGACCTGTATCGAGAAAATTAGAAAATGTCTGAAAGAAAACTCCCAACCATTCTACTGATCCGACATGGCGAAACCCAATGGAATGTCGAGGGACGGCTGCAAGGTGGACAGGATGCACCGTTAACCCTGAATGGGTTTCGTCAGATCTGCGCCGTTGCTGAAAACATTCGTGATCTTTGGTCAGATTTGCGCATTGCCGGTCCCGTGAATTACCTAACCAGTCCTCTGGGCCGCGCCCGACAGACAGCCTCAATCCTCTCCGATTGTTGGGACATTGGTTATTCGGGTTTCAAGTTTGATTCCAAGCTTCAGGAACGCAACTACGGGACTTGGGAAGGCATGACCTTATCAGAAGTGTCCCAATCCCGCCCGGCTGAGTTTAACGCATATCAGTGCGACCCATGGAACTATCCGGTTCCCGAAGGTGAGAGCAAAACTCAGCTGAGCATCCGGATAAAAGGGTGGCTTGAAAAACTCCCAACTGATCAATCACATGTCGTGGTTACCCACAGCGGATGTTTTCGATTGATCCGAGGCCTATATGTCGGCGCATCTCAGGCTGAAATTGACGAATACCGCGAACCGCAGACAACATCCTATCTTCTCGATCACGGGGGCGCTTACGAATGCGAAATGCCGTTAGAGTTGAGCAAAAGGTTCGGCCTCAATCCCAAGGCTTTAACCGTACATATTTGAGCGCAAAAGATATCCGTTTAGATTAGGTGTTTGGTTCCACAGTGTGACGGTTGGGTTTTGCAATAAAGACATCTGGTTTTGATTTTCAGAGTTCCTCAATGGTTTCGGTGGGTGTCTTGAGCTTGATTTCCTTGAGTTGTTTGGCGAAGCTGTAAGCAGTTAGCCGATAGTTGAAAAAACGCGACAATTCGATGGGCTCGATATTGCGTTTTTTCAAAAACTGTCGATGGTGTATAAGAACGTATGTCTTAAAAACATACAGATGATGTGCAGCAAGGAAATCTCATGCCGGAAATCACATTCGAGCAGGTGACCAATGCCAGCGGGGCGGATAGCCGCAAGCTCTGGCTAGAGTTTGAAAAGCAGCTCGCCAATGATGACGGGCGGGCGGCCAAGGCCCATCTCGAGGCTGGGCGACCGGTATTTTACTGCGACCCGACACATGAAGGCAGTATTGTTCGCAAATGGCCCGATGGCCGATGTGAACTGGTGTCCATCAATGATGACGGGACAGTTGAAGTTCTCCGTGCCATCTGATGGCTCAGCTTTGGATTGTTGCCGGTCCAAACGGGGCAGGCAAAAGCACACTGGTCGAGCGGTATAACCCTGCAGAACCTCAGTCCTTGCCGGTGGTTAATCCGGATAATATTCATAAGTTTTATCCAGAGCGTGGCAGGGTTTATGCGGGCCGTGAAGCTATTTTGCAGCAGGAACACCACCTTTCTTCTGGCAACTCTTTCATCATAGAGACGACCCTTTCCGGGCAGCGTGAACGGCAACTGGTCAAGGCAGCAAGATCGAAAGGCTATGGCATAAATTTTGTTTATGTCGGATTGCCTGATCCGTCGCTGTCAATTGCCAGGATCGCGCAGCGCGTCGCAGCGGGAGGGCATCATGTGCCCTCTGAGGACGTAAAACGCCGTTATCCGCGGAGCCTTGCAAGGCTTGCCGAGTTCATAGGTGTGGCGGACCGGGTTTACATCTTTGATAATTCGAGAGAGCGAAGCAGGTTGCTTTTGTGCCGTGTGAAAGGGCGTACGCGAAAAGTCGCAAGCCAATTGCCGTCCTGGCTCAAGACAGCTATTCCACGTGCTTTCCAGAAGATCGACCGGGGAATGTCTATGTGATGAACCGGCAGGATTCTGCCGGGTGCAATCTCGATATAGTTAGGTTCCGTCAGGCCCAAAAGTTTTGTATAGACCTAGAGGCTGATCCCAACATTTGATGTAAGGCAACATGTTGAAATCTGCTTTTATATGCGGGGTTCCGTTGACATAGAAAATGTTTCGCCGACTTTTGCGGCGCTTTACATCGACATATCGCTTTAGCTTCTTTGCATCGTACAGCGGATACCAGTGCCAATCATACCTAACATAGGTCAGTTGATCATTGCTGGCCCTGTATCGCTGTACACGTCTTATCTCAGTGAGAACATATCCCGTTCCATCGCGTGCTTTTTCCATGACATACAAAGACTTTTGTGGGGCGGTAATCAATACTGGTTCACCTTGAAACGACACAAATGAAGGCTCAACAATTCGAACCAGTTTAGGCGTATTGAATCCTATTGTGAATGACGCTTGTCGGCAGCGATGATCGCTGCAAAGTCAAACGTCACCTCGCATTTTCGATCCCAGCGTTCCTCGATCTCATCCCAGGTGGCGTGAAGGGTCAGTCTGTCGATGATTTGGCGAAGCGGGATCACCGCTTCCGGATCGCGGGACCAGACCCGTAATTTGGCAATCAGTTTGTTGTGTCGAGCGAGAATACGGTCGATGCTTTTCGGGAGTGATGTATCGGCCAGTTGCCGTTCACATTGGGAAATATCGAGTTTCGTGCGATGGATCTGTTCTGACTTGTCATCGAAGAATGCACGGATTTCGTGAGATCTGGCATCGGGCCCCAGAGCATCAATTACCTTGTTTAGGCCTGTGCGTATATCCTCAAGCTCTTTTCTCAGTCGCTTGATCTCGCCTTCAAGTTTGGACCGCCTCTTTACCATGTCTGCATTGTCGAAATGTGCCTTGATCATGTCCTGGTCAAGCGTGCTGATTGCTTTGATCACCATTGCGATAATCTGGTCATAATTGAGGCTCCGGTTCGGGCAGCCTTTCGATTTGCAGGAATAGTGCCGGGCATAGGTCGCAACAATCGGCTCGCCATGCTTGCCGCAATAGAGCTTGCCGCCAAAGACCGCATTCACGCGTTTGCCGGTGATGACCTGGCTTCGCCGCCATTCCCGTGACCGATTGATCGAGATTTCACGCTTTTCCTCCTCGGTCATGACTTTCGGGGCGAGTTTGCGCTCACGCTGTCGAGCTGAACGTTGATCAAGTGAACGCTGCACGCTGGCAAACAAGTTTTCCTCGACAATGGCCAGTTCGGGGATCGGCACCGTTACCCATTCGCTTTCCGGACGCATGATCGAGACACGTCTGCCGGTTTCCGGGTGTTTGCGATACTGCATCTTGTTGAAGGTTATCGTGCCGTTATAAAGCGTCTGACGCAGCAGACCGGTCTGGCGGACAAAAGAACCGACAAGCGTGGTCGGGGCCCATTTGCCGCCATTTGGTGCTTCAATACCGCGCCGGTTAAGATCTTCACAGATATGTTTGAGCTTCTGGCCAGCGTCATATGCGGCAAAAATCTCGCGCACGATTGCGGCTTGCTGCGGGTTGATTGTTCGTTTGCCGCGTATCGGTTCACCTGATTCATCAAGTGCGTGGACCAGATCATAGCCATAGAGTTTGCCGCCAGGTACGCCACCACGAAGAACAGCGGCAACAACGCCCCGATGTGTTTTATCGGCCAGATCCCGGAGATAGAGCGCATTCAGGGTGCTTTTAAAGCCGATATGCAGCTCGTTGATCAGCCCCTCGCTGACAGTTTCAACAGGGACGCCGAGAAATATCATTTTCTTGAAGAAATTGGCCGTATCGGCCTGATCCCGGCTGATGCGGCTGAGATCTTCGGCGATGACAATATCAAACTGGCCATTAAGCGCTCCGATCAGCAGAGCATTGATGCCGGGACGGTTTTCTATATGGGCTCCTGACAGCGCCTCGTCCCGATATATCTGGACAACATCATATCCCTTGAAACGGCAGAATTCCTGACAGCGGCGGATTTGATCTTCGGAGCTCGTCCCCTGTTTGTCGGTCGAGTGACGGGCGTAAATTCCAGCTCTCAAGGAAGCCTCGTAATCTGGTTATATTCTTATGATCGGTGAACAGGTTGGTTCAGGAGGGAAGGAGGGGAGAGCGGTCTCAATGCCGTCGTCTCTGCCAACTGACCCATTCCGGCATGAAGGTGCCGATACCTGGAGCAAGGATCTCGGCAATGGTTTCGTCGTCGAAATCGGTTTTTTCGAAAAGCTGGCGGGCAACGCCCTGGAACTTGTCGTGGGTTATTCGACCTTTAACCAGCGAACGGTTTTCCTCGAGCAGGCTGACTTTGTCGAGAAGAGCTTCGATTAGTTCCTGCTGGTCGGTGTTTGGGGCTGGCGGTGTGGTCTGGGCATGATGATATGCGCCGGTTTTCCGGATGGATGGCAGGACCTCGGATGTTACCCACTTTTTGAAACGCTTTGCTTCAGGCTTTCTGCTTCGAAGGATCAGTGAATAAAGGCCGCTTTCATTGATGATCTGCAAATTCTGATCACCGCCAGCGGTCCTCACAATGTGTGTACCCTTTTCGTCATCATCGAGGTTTCGCAAACCGTTTTCCGCATCCCGATAGCCAAGTGCTTTACAGACATCTGTCCCTACAGCCCAGATCTGTCCATCAATTTCGATGGCACGAAAATCGACGCTATCGAAGTTAAAGGTAATGATTTCGCTCATTTCAGCCCCTTGCCTGTCGACGATGCGTATTCCGCTCTGGTTGTAGAAGCGCATCGGGATTCTTTTGATTACTCGACGGGAGGACTAATGCGCAAGGGTAAAAGCGCATCCTTTCGTAAGAATAGGTTCTGCAAAAAATCAAGCAATAACAGTGCATTGCCAGTGATTGCCAGAAAGTGCCAGAGATTGACTAAGATTGCCAGTCTGTGCCAGTCTGTGCCAGAGATTCCACAACTTTACCCTGTCGTGGTGGGGGCAGGATAGGTTTGGTGGGCCCACCAAACAGCCCAAACGGGCTTCCTGCTTATTCGCATGGCGATGCCATGCTCAACATAAAGAGTTGGGATAGCTGCGTTTACCATCGCACCTAGAAAACTCGTTGATGTATTAGGAATGGACAGGAAATAGGCCGGAAATGGGGATGAGAGGGGAGACTGCGTCGAGAGCTCCGGTGTGCTATCAATGGTGACAGTCAGTTCCCAGCTTCTCTATGGTGCAATTTTATTAGACCGTTCGGCATTGCCGACAACCTGTTCGTAAGGCCAATCGAACAGGTACCGCAGCACTTAGGATTCTTAATGAAAGCTTTTGAGTTCGACCACCAGTTGATTAATGCTTACGAGCATTTTTCCCGCTCATTCAGCACAATTCGTGCATCTGACTTGAGTGCTGAAGTAAACGCTCAATACGATGCTGGAAGATTTTGGCCAGATGCTTTGTTGTCGCTCAATCCCAGGTTTTTGGCAGGGCCAACGGTTGATGAGTTGGTGATTTCTAACGATTTGGATGAAGGTACCGGACGTGTCTTTCGGTTTGGAGAAACGCCGCTAAGACTGCATAAGCACCAAGCTGAGGCAATTGCCAAGGCTAAGTCTGGTAAAAGCTTTGTTGTTACTACAGGCACAGGATCAGGTAAATCCTTATGCTTTTTTGTTCCTGTTGTGGATGCCATTATTCGGGCGCGTAGAGCTGGTAAACCCCGTCGGACAAAGGCAATTATTGTCTATCCCATGAATGCATTGGCGAATAGCCAGATGAAGGAGATCGACAAGTTTATCGCTCAATCAGGCTTACCTGAAGATATCAAGCCTGTTGTCAAACGATACACTGGGCAGGAAAGCCAAGAAGATCGCGAGCGTATAGCGTCGAACCCGCCTGATATCCTTCTCACCAATTACATGATGGCAGAGCTTCTTCTTACGCGACAAGACGACTTGGATGCGAAAGTGGTCGGGAATGCATCAGGGCTCGAATTTATAATTTTAGATGAGCTACACACCTATCGCGGGCGCCAAGGAGCCGATGTTGCAGTCTTGGTTCGCAGACTTCGTGATAGGTGCTGTGCTGACAATGTACCGATATGTATAGGGACGTCTGCGACTATGGCTTCAGAAGGGTCGGATGAAGGCCGAGCTCTTGCTGTTTCGAAGGTTGCGTCCCGACTATTCGGAGCCGAGATTGGTCCAGATGCTGTCATAGATGAATCTTTGCAACGTGCAACAGATGACTCCTTAAAAATTGAGAAGGTACTGGGGGCTTTGGGGAAGGCCATAACTCATCCAATTCCAGATACGCTTAGTGATGAAGTTTTAAAACATCACCCTGTTGCTGTTTGGGCAGAGTTAGAACTTGGGTTGGAAGATGGCCTGGAGTTGAGACGTAAGAAGCCAATTCCGTTCGAGGAAGCTGTCAGCAAACTATCAAGTGACAGTGGTGTTGAATTAGAAAAATGTCGCGAATACCTAGAGCAGTTTCTCACAAGGGTGAGCTTGCCGGAACGAGAGCGTGGAGGGGAAAAAGACGCGGCATTCCTTGCCTTCAAACTGCATCGATTTATCTCGGGCGCGGGAGAAGTTTTTACGACATTAACGTCCCAGCCACGGCGAATTCTTTTGGAAGGGCAATTAGAGGACCCCGAAGCTCCTGGTAACCGTCTTTATCCAACCCGTTTTTGTAGAAATTGTGGTCAAGAATATCATGTCGTTACAAAAATAGAAGACGATGGGGTACTGCGCTTCTTACCTCGTAGCATCGACGATACGCCTCTCGAACCTGAAGAAGATGAGGTTGCTGGATATCTTTGTCCTGCTAATCCATCTGACGCCGACTTTCAGTTCACGGGTGAACTGGAGGGATATCCGGATAGTTGGCGAGAGGAAAGGAATGGCATTGAGCGTCTAAGATCTTATCGCAAGAAGCGCATGCCTGTTTCTTATTTTATTGGCGCAGATGGTCGTCACAGTTCCGATGGCAACGGGTTCTGGTTCATACCAGGGAAGTACGCATTTTGTTTGTGTTGCCACGATGAGCCGACCCAAGGGATGAGGGAGCGCAGCAAACTCGCTGGGCTCTCTGGTGAGGGACGTAGTTCAGCTACGACCTTGTTAGTAGCTAGTGCCTTGGAATGGATGCATAAGCCAAACAGTGGCGTTCCTGATACAAAGCGGAAGCTATTGGGGTTCACGGACAATCGGCAGGATGCCGCGTTACAGTCAGGGCATTTCAATGATTTCTTATTTGTAAGCCTACTTCGTGGTGCCATCCTTCGGGCAGTAATAGCCGCAGGGGCAACTGGGCTAGCTGAAGATGAGTTTGGGCTTAATGTCGTTCGAGCACTTGGTTTCACTTCTGAAAACAAAGCTGCTCGAAAGCACTGGCTACTCGACGCGAATGCCGGTGCAATTATGCGTGAAGACGCACAACGTTCCCTTGCCAAAGTACTTGCTCATCGTGTTTGGACAGATTTGCGTCGCGGATGGCGTTTTACCAATCCCAGTTTATCTGTTTTGAATTTGATCGACGTTAACTTCTTAGGGCTTGAGGAGTTGGCGAGTGACCGTGAGCGACTAATGAGCATTTTGCCAGTGCTTGGTGATCTTGATGCTGAACGTCGCCAGATTGTCCTAAAGACCTTGCTATCAGCAATGTTGGAAGGTCTTGCCGTCCAAACTGAAGCCCTCGACCTCACAGTAATGGATGGTGTGGCACAGAAATCGCGTATGTTGCTTCAAGCGCCATGGGCTATTGATCAAAAGGAAAACCCAAGGACACGAGCTTCCCTTGTCCTCCGCGCGGGCAATAAGAACGTTGTAACGTTACGCGAGGAGCAAACTCTTTTGCGAGCTGGTCCTAACTCAAGAATCGCTCGCCTTTTGAACAGCAAAAAGGTTCTGGGGGTAAAACTTAAGAAGGAAGAATACTATGAATTCATGCGGGGTGTTCTCTCCTTCCTTTCAGAAGAAGGGGTTTTGGTTCCCGTTGAGCTCGACGCGGATGTTACCGGTTGGAGACTGTCGCCGTCGGCGGTGCGTCTTATTCCAGGTCCAGCGGTCTCGGATGAAACTAAGCGTGGCAACCAGTATTTTCATAATCTTTACACATCGATTGCAAGTGATCTTAGAAATGGACAAAGTTCTTATTGGGGATTGGAAGGTCGAGAGCATACGGCTCAAGTATCGCAAAAGCAGCGGGAGTGGCGGGAATGGCGCTTCCGTTTTGAGCAGGATGATATTGAACATCTTATAAATTCGGAGAATAGGACTGAAATAAGGGCATCAGGTGAGTCTGATCAGTTCCTGCCTGCACTATTCTGTTCTCCGACGATGGAACTTGGTGTCGATATTTCTGCGCTAAATGCGGTGTATCTGCGAAATGTTCCACCAACACCTGCAAATTACGCCCAACGTGCAGGTCGCGCAGGTCGATCAGGGCAAGCTGCCGTTGTGGTTACTTACTGCGCGTCTGGCTCCCCTCATGATCAATACTTTTTTGACCGCCGGAATGACATGGTGGCGGGTATTGTTCGCCCCCCTGCGCTCGATATCACCAATGAGGAATTGGTTCGCTCCCACCTTCACGCCGTCTGGCTGGCAGAGGCCAAACTCAAATTGTCTCCGGATATTCCAGAGATATTGGACCTACATGACGAAAAATATCCTTTAAAGGAAGAAGTTCTCGAAGTCATTTCAAGGTCCAGTTTGGTGTCTCAAGCTCGGGGGGCGATGGAACGTGTTTTAAACCAGATTTTGCTGTCAGATGATGGCAAGTTGCCTGTTTGGATGGGGGACGTTGAAGCCTTTATCCTCCAAACAGCAATGGATGCACCCAAGGAGTTTAATCGTGCATTTGATCGTTGGCGTGAACTATACAGATCTGCGCGTACCCAGCTGGCAGAAGCAAACAAGCGTTCCGAGATAACCGGTTTGGCAAATGCAGATAGACGCAAGATCAAAGCAGCTCAAATGCAAGCCCAGGATCAGTTAGCAATCTTGGAGCAGGGTAAGGCTTCCAATGGCTCAGATTTTTACTCCTACAGATATCTTGCAACAGAGGGCTTTTTGCCGGGGTACAACTTCCCACGGCTGCCGCTATATGCTTTTGTGCCTGGCGAGGGAAGTTCCGGATCCTTCCTGTCTCGAGCGCGGTTCTTGGCAATCTCAGAATTTGGGCCGAGAAGTCTAATCTATCATGAAGGGCGTGCTTACCGGGTCCTTAAAGCCAAGTTACCTCCAGAAGTTCGTCAGGGCGATGGCTCTGAGCTTGCAACTAAAGATATTTACATCTGTTCGAATTGTGGAGCTTCACACGAGGGCGAAGTTGAACGTTGTCAGGGCTGCAATAATCATTTGGCGGGAGAGGTTCCCATAAAAAGGACGCTGCGTATTGATAATGTTGAGGCCGCGCCAACAGAACGTATTACTGCCAACGACGAAGAGCGGGTCAGGCAAGGCTTCGACATCCAGACCGTGTTTTCTTGGCCTCAGAAAGATGGTCGGGTCCAAGTCACAAGTGCTGATTTCGTTTGCGGGGAAAACTCCCTCCTCGCGCTGCAATACGCGAACAGCGCCGAGATCAGCCGTTTAAATAAAGGTTTGAAAAGGCGTAAGGATCAAACGGTCTTTGGCTTCAATATTGATCCAAGGTCGGGGTATTGGGCAAAATCTGAAGAAGAAGACAGTGACACGGATGTTCCGCCAGACGTGGTCAAGCCTGTACGTATTGTTCCCATTGTTCGTGACAGGAAAAACGCTTTGTTATTCCGGTTCGAGAAGCCCGAGCAATACAAACTGGAGACCATCGCTACTGTTCAGCATGCCCTCCTGCGCGGAATAGAAGTGGTTTTCCAGCTGGAAGAAGGGGAAATCCTGGGAGAGCCATTACCAGCCAGAGATAACCGAAGAGCGATCCTCACATACGAGGCGACAGAAGGTGGAGCTGGCGTTCTGACCCGGCTGATCGATGATGAAAACGCGATCAATGAAATAGCCAGTACTGCGTTGAGCCTTATGCATTTCGAGAATGTTGAAGAGGCAATTGCAGCAGGCGATGCTGCCCTTCTCAAAGAAAAGGAAGACGGTAGCTGTGTGCGTGGTTGCTACCGTTGTCTCTTGTCATACTTCAACCAGCCGGATCACGAGCTTATTGATCGTTCTAGCCCTGAAGTGGGACAGTTTCTTATCGACCTTGCTCGAGGACGGATTTTATTGGCCGCAACAGCGGGTTCTGGGGGAATAGCATCGCCTTGGATTGCCGCGTTCGAAGCCGCCGGACTACCGCAAGTAGATACGATGCCTGCGACCTTCGGTGGTATTGAGTTCGAGTTTATATGGCGTGCTTTTGCGGTTGCTGCGACGACCGGGAGCATAACACCGGAAGCCGAAGCTGACGCGCTGAATAAAGGGTGGGTTCTGCTTGATCTACCAACTACGTCGTCCGCAGGTTTGCCGGACGATTTCTTGAAGAATTTTGAGGGTTGAGAATGACGGTGAGTTTTACGCCAGGGGATTTGGTGCGCGCGCGGGGCAGAGAGTGGGTCGCACTTCCAGCACCGGGTGAAGGTCTGATGGCGTTGCGTCCTCTGTCTGGGAATGAGAACGATATTCTCATCCTAGATCCGAACCTTGAGATTACATCGGTCGAACACGCCCGTTTTGATCTTCCAGAGGATTCTCGTCCCACCGTTCAGTCAAAAGCTGCGCTACTAGCGGATGCCTTGCGTATGACCCTGAGGCGTGGTGCGGGCCCTTTTCGTTCAGCAGCCCAACTCGCATTCGAACCACGGACTTATCAACTTGTTCCTCTGTTGATGTCTCTGCGACTTCAGGTGCCGCGTCTTTTGATTGCCGACGACGTTGGTATCGGTAAGACCATCGAGGCGGGCTTAATTTTGCGTGAATTGATGGATCGGGGGGAGGTTGATGCATTTTCAGTTCTCTGCCCGCCTCATCTTGTGGATCAGTGGATTATTGAACTCAAGGACCGGTTTGGCATTGAAGCCGTCCCCGTAACATCAGGCACAGCGTCCCGACTGGAGCGCACTCTGCCGCTGGCGCAAACGCTATTTGATGCCTACCCGTTCACTGTAGTAAGTCTTGACTACATCAAGGCAGAAAAGCGTCGAGAAGGATTTGCAAGGTCCTGTCCAGACTTTGTGATAGTCGATGAAGCGCATGCTTGCGTTGGAACGCACAAGGGCAGGCAGCAACGTTTTGACTTACTTCGTGGGCTTGCGAAAGACCCTGAGCGTCGGCTGATAATGCTTACGGCAACGCCGCATTCAGGTGACGAAGAAGCCTTCGCGCGTTTGCTTTCATTAATCGACCTAGAGTTCGCGTCCATGGACTTCGATAACGCGCGGTATCGTGAGCGCTTGGCGCGGCATTTTGTTCAAAGGCGCCGGGTTGATCTGATCGAGGGGGACTGGGACGAAAACAGTTCTTTTCCAAAACATGAAACAAAGGAGTCCTCTTATCGCCTGTCAGCCGAGCATTTGGCCTTTCAGGAAGCTGCGATAGATTACTGCTTGTCTGTTGTATCGAAAGCTGGAGATCAGAAGAGAGATCAGCGGCTCGCATTTTGGGGCACGCTTGCCTTGATGCGCTGTGTGGGGTCGTCACCTGCCGCTGCGCTTAGTGCTCTAAGAAATCGTGCCTCGAATGAGGCTGACCGCTTGGAGCCGAAGATATTTGATGAAGATGGCGACGATGAAGATGCCGTTGATGTTGAGCCAAATACGATTTTTGCCAATGATCCGGCGCTTCAGTCTCTTCTAGACCAGGCTAGGGGCCTGTTGGGCACAAAGGATCCCAAACTTGAAGCCCTGGTCAGCGTTCTGAAACCTTTGATTAAGAGCGGGGCTAACCCAGTTGTGTTTTGTCGTTACCTAGCGACGGCAGAATATGTCAAGAACGGTCTTCGCAAAGCATTCCCGAAGCTGAATGTTCAGTCCGTAACCGGCGAACTAACGCCCGATGAGCGTCGAGACCGTGTTGCAGAGATGGCGGTTGAAGTTGGCGAAAAGGCTGTTCAGCGGATCTTGGTAGCGACTGACTGCCTGTCGGAGGGGATCAACTTACAGCAACTATTTGACACGGTTATACATTACGACCTGTCTTGGAACCCAACCCGGCATCAGCAACGGGAGGGGCGTGTAGACCGCTTTGGCCAACCTGCCGAGTTGGTGCGATCAATCATGATGTTCTCGCCCGACAGTGCCATTGATGGCGCGGTCCTTGACGTGATTCTGAGGAAGGCGCGGGATATCCGAAAAGCCACTGGTGTAACAGTCCCCTTGCCTGATGAGCGCGGACCAGTGACTGATGCCCTTATAGCAGCAATGATGCTTCGCCGCGGCGGTCACAAACAGCTGACATTTGATCTGCGTCTAGAGGATGGTACGCAGGCGATGGAAACGCGATGGCGCGACGCAAGTGAAAATGAGAAGAAATCACGTGCTCGTTTTGCACAGAACGTGATGAAACCGGCCGAGGTGGAACCAGAATGGAACAAGGTAAAAGATCTGCTTGGTTCGCCAGATGATGCGCTTTTGTTCGTCCAGCGCACAATGTCTCGCTTCGGCGTTCCATTGGAAAAAAAACGCTTAACCTATATCGCGCATGTTCATGCTTTACAGGAAAGTTTGAGAGAGACATTGGCGCAAAAAGGACAAGAGAAATCGGTTAAGCTTGCTCTTACTGAACCAGCGCCTGCAGGTACATCTCTTCTCACGAGGACGCATCCCCTGACCGCGTCATTGGCAGAGAGCTTAGTTGAGGCATCTCTTGATCCGGAAGCTATTCCCGACCTTGGTATCGGTCGAGTAGGTGCTTGGCCAACGACAGCGGTTTCAGCAATGACACGGCTGATGCTTTTGCGCATTCGTTTCAAGATAACGGTCCATTCTCGTAAAGAACGAATGTTGCTTGCTGAAGAAGCAGCGCTGGTAGCCCTTCAAGGGGATCGAATCGTGGCGAATGGTAATGCAGCGCGCGAATTGTTGAACACGTCTGCTACGGCAGACCTCGCTGCTATCGCGCGTGACCGCATGGTCAATGCTGCGAAATCTGATTTACCTAGGCTGATTGCCGGGCCTTTGGAGATTTTTGTGAACGAGCGTGCTGAGCAACTTGTTGAAGATCACGCGCGGTTGCGAGCAGCGGCGGGATCGGCCTCCCGCGTTAGTGTTGAGGCTGTCCTTCCACCGGACATTATTGGAATGTTCGTATTGATGCCGGGTGAGGTGTGATATGGCGCGCAAACCAATTACCGATATGTCAGCGTGGCCTTCCCTAAGTCTAGAGGGCAATCTGATTGCGCCTGCTATGATAGCTAAAATCGATCATAGGACAGCAGCAGAACAGGCACCGGAAGACTATGCCGTTCGAAGGGGGCTCTCTATCCGTGAGGAAATTGCGACGGCTTTTCGCGTCGGACAGTCCCATTACGACGCATACTCTGAGATCAAGACGCCGTCTCAAGACGCCACACGTCGTTTTGTGTCGGGTTTTTTCAAGGAGACGTTCGGATACGAAGACCTTCACACAGCAGACGCTCCCGTCGCCATGATTGCAGGTGGGCGAGTACCCGTCGTTGTGGTGCCATCATCTGAAGTGCTCGATCGCCGCAGTCCGACTTTATCCGTCGACCGGTCGCGTTCACCGGCCTTTGCTCTTCAAGACTATCTCAACGACAACGACGAGGCACTTTGGGGTATCGTTACCAATGGTCTGCATTTAAGGCTCATGCGGGACAACGCCTCCCTTACACGACCTGCCTATATTGAGGCTGACCTGGTTCAAATATTTTCGAACGAGGATATTGCTTCTTTTGCAGTACTCTGGCTTTTGATCCACCGGTCTCGTTTCGGGAGTGAAGGTGCTCCTGCAACGGACTGTGCATTGGAACGCTGGAGAGACAGCGGCTCAAAAGAAGGCGAGGCTGCCCGAGATCGCCTTGCCGACCAGGTGCAAATCGCGCTGAAAGTGCTCGGATCCGGTTTCCTCGAAGCCAATCCCGAATTAGCCCGGAAGCTGAATTCAGGCGAAGTGAACCTCACGGATTGGTTTAATGAGCTCCTTCGCCTTGTATACCGGCTGATATTCCTCATGGTAGCCGAGGATCGAAATCTACTGCATCCAACCGATGCCCGAACTGACGCCCGTGCCTTATACGCTCAAGGCTACTCCCTCGCAGTTTTGCGTAAGCAATGTTATCGCGCTGCAACTTGGGACAAGCATCACGACCGCTACGAAGGTATAAAGATTATCTTCCGTGGGCTCGCGCACGGCCAACCTAAACTTGCCTTGCCTGCTCTTGGAGGTCTCTTTGCAGAGGACCGTTTGCCGCACCTCGAAACCGCCCGCCTGCGCAATAAGGCCTTCATGGAGGCGCTCTACCGCCTCTCCTGGCTCTCAGATAAAACCGGTATGGTCCCCGTGAATTGGCGCGCGATGGAGACTGAGGAGCTGGGCTCGGTTTACGAATCCCTCCTCGAACTGCAGCCTCAGCTAGGCGACGACGGAAAGACACTGATTTTCGCCTCCGAGGCCGCAGAGCAGAAGGGCAACCAGCGCAAGACCACCGGCTCTTACTACACACCGGACAGTCTCGTTCAGGCGCTGCTCGACACCGCACTCGATCCCGTGCTCGACAAGACGGAGGCCGAGGCGGACGATCCGGCCAAGGAGCTTCTGAAGCTCTCGATTATCGACCCCGCCTGCGGCTCGGGCCACTTCCTGCTGGCCGCCGCCCGTCGCATCGCAACGCGGCTGGCCCGTATCCGCGCCGATGGAACGCCATCGCTCGACGATTTCCGCCATGCCCTGCGCGATGTCGCGCGGTCCTGCCTGCACGGAGTTGACCGCAACCCGATGGCGGTGGAACTGACCAAGGTCGCGCTCTGGATCGAGACGGTCGACCCCGGCCTTCCCCTTGGCTTCTTCGACGCGCAGATCCGTTGCGGTGACGCACTGCTCGGCGTCTTCGATCTGAAGGTGCTGGAAGCCGGAATTCCGGATGCCGCCTACAAACCGTTAACCGGCGACGATAAGGGCACGGCGAAATACTATCTGCAGGCCAACAAGGATACGAAAAAGGGCCAAGGAGGGTTCGATTTCGGAACTGGACAGGCTGCCATGCCCACGATGAAACCTTTGGCGCTGGATTTCTCGGGCTTCCGCGATCTGCCCGAGGATACGGTGGAGCAGATCGACGCCAAGGCCGAGCGGTTCAAGGAGCTACGTAAGGGGCAGACCTTTGTCCGCGGCAAGGCGGCGGCGGATCTCTATGTGGCGGCCTTCCTGCTGCCCAAGGTGGACGGCGCACCGGCGGGAGCGTCGGAGCGAACAGTGCCGACGACCGAGGAGCTGTGGATGGCCCTCAATCAGGGCAAGATGCGGCAGGCGATGGTCGAGGCGCCCAAGGTCGCCCGAAACGCCCGAGCCCTGCATTGGCCGCTGGAGTTCCCCGACGTGATGCAGCGCGGCGGGTTCGATGTGGTGTTGGGCAACCCGCCGTGGGAGCGGATCAAGCTGCAGGAGCAGGAGTTTTTTGCCTCCCGCTCGCCCGAGATCGCCAACGCGCCAAACAAGGCCGCGCGCGACCGACTGATCAAGGCGCTGGAGAAGGTCGCGCCGGGAACCACAGACCGCGCGCTGTTCGATGCTTTCATAGAGGCCAAGCGCGAGGCCGAGGCGACCAGTGAATTCGTTCGTGTGCCGGGCGAAGATGGTGGGCGCTTTGCGCTGACCGGACGAGGCGACGTGAACACTTATGCCTTGTTCGCAGAGCTGTTCGCCAATCTTGCTAGGCTGCGTGCGGGGATAATTGTACCCACTGGTATCGCAACCGATGCAACCACTGCGCCCTTCTTCGCCCATCTTGTGGGAGCGCGGCGGCTTGCAAAGCTCGTGGACTTCGAAAACTCCGCACCAATTTTTTCAGGCGTTCACCGCAGCTTTAAATTCGCCCTGCTTACCTTGGGCCGCGATGAAAGCAACGCGCGTTTCGCGTTCTTCCTGACTGATCCGTCGCAACTTGTTGAAACAGAACGCAACTTTGCTCTCACGCCCGCCGATATCGCGGCGATCAATCCCAACACTAACACTGCGCCCGTGTTTCGCTCGCGCGCAGATGCGGAACTTACCGCAAAGATGTATCGCGGAGCGCGGGTGCTAATTGAGGACAGCGATGTCGAAAAGGGTAACCCTTGGAATATCAGTTTTTCGCGACCATTCGACATGGCCAACGACAGCGGTCTATTTCGAACGCATGAGCAACTGCAAGCACTTGGTTTCATCCGGGATGGAGTGAATTGGACGAATAAAACAGCGTCGGCCCAGTACTTCGTTCCCCTGTATGAAGCGAAGATGTTTCATATCTTTGACCACCGCTGGGTCACCTATGACGAAGCTGGCCAGACAGCAGCACTCCCTATCGAAACCAAGACAAATGTTTCAACTGAAGTTGAGCCGCGATATTGGATCGAAAAGGGCGAAGTAGAGGAAAGGCTTGCTCAACGGCTTTCTGGGCGCAGGTATATCTTTGCTTTCCGCGACATCTGCCGATCAACAGACGAAAGAACAGCAATCTTTTCGGTTTTACCCGTTGCAGGCACAGGCAACACATGTCCACTCGTATTCTCTGCGCAAAACTCAAAGCTTTTTAGCTGTCTGATCGGCAACTTGAATTCAATTCCCGCTGATTTCGTTGCGCGGCAGTCAGTTGGCGGCACACACTTAACATATGGATATCTCAAGCAGTTTGCAGTCTTTCCCCCCGAATTCTACACCGAACCCCGCCTGGCATTCATCACCCCGAAGGTGCTGGAACTCACCTACACCTCGCACAGCCTCGCCCCCTTCGCCCGCGATCTGGGCCATGACGGCCCGCCCTTCGCCTGGGACGAGGACCGCCGCGCGCTCCTACGCGCCGATCTCGACGCCTTCTACGCCCGCGCCTACGGCCTGACCCGCGACGAGCTGCGCTACATCCTTGACCCCGCCGACGTGAAGGGCCACGACTACCCCTCGGAAACTTTTCGCGTTCTGAAGGAAAAGGAAATCCGCCAACATGGCGAGTATCGCACCCAACGTCTCGTCCTAGCTGCCTGGGACCGGATGGAAGCGGATGGCACTTTTGATACGCTCGGGTTCACTATGGCCGGGGCAGTTGAACCCGTATCGCGGGTGCCTAAACTGCTTAACCTCTCGGCATTGCCCGATGGCGCGTTTGTTCGTGCCACGCAGGCACCAGGTGACACTGCAGCAGCTTTGGCAGCTATTTTGAAAGCTTTGGACGGGCCGACATCGGCGCGCACAGTACGGATAGCTGCGGTGATGATGCTGGAGCCACGTCTATTAACCCCGTTGCTTTCCGATCCATTGTCGCAGGAGTGGCGACGGCTGGCAGGGCAGGAGGCCGAGCCCTTGCAGGGTAACGTGACTGGCTTCATACAACGGATCAATCCCGTGTGGGGTGCTGCCTTGAGCAACCATCGTGGCAATGGCCGCTTGATCGAAGATCTTGCCGCCGGAACTTGGGCGCAAGGAACGGGCTTGGAAGTCTTCGAAACCACCGGTTGGCCCGACGGGCGGGCCGCCTTTGTTCTGGAAGCTCTGGCAACGCTTAAACTCGACCAGACCGTCGAGCAATTACCGGGCGAGATTCAAAGGTGGGTGCGTGATGCAGCAGTCGCATGATTTGTTCGAAAGCAAACTTGAGCTGACACCACCAACCGGGGCGGCAGGACCGCGTCTGTGGGTGCGCCGCCTCGCGGTATGGAAGGAACCCGGTGAAAAGCCTATTCGCGACATTCATTTGCGACCGGGATTGAATATCATCTGGTCTCCCGACGGGGCTGAAGCGGAAGGTGGTTCCATTGGTCACGGGGCGGGAAAGACCCTATTTTGTCGCCTGCTGCGTTATTGTATGGGCGAGGGACGTTTTGCCGATGAAGAACAAAGAAAGCGCATCGGTGTCGCCTTTCCCAATGGAATGGTCGGAGCGGAGGTCATGTTGGATGGCGTATGTTGGGCCGTGATCCGTCCTCTTGGATTGCGGCGCCGTCATGTCGCTTTACAACATGGCGATCTGGACACTGTCGCGGATGATGATACGCCCACAACTGGCATAGAAACGCTTGTCCAAGCGATTGAAGAAGCCGTCATAACGCCAGAGATTACAAGGCTTGTGCGGACGCAACCAGGCCAAGCTGCTTGGCCTATTGCACTAGCTTGGCTGACCCGAGACCAAGAATGCCGGTTCGATCATATCCTTGACTGGCGCGATCCGTCGTCTGGATCTGAAGCGCCGGTTCCGGCCAGCGGTGACAACAAAGCCTTGCGGGTCGCGGCAGTGCGGGCTTTTCTGCGCGCGATTACCGAAGAAGAAAGCCAAAATCAAACTTCCGCCGACAACCTGAAATCCGAAATCACCACTAAGGAAACGCAGTTCAGTCACCTTGCCTGGACCGTAGAGCGGGAACAGAATGTCCTCATTACTGCACTCGGGCTCGTAGGAAAGTCTTTGCCTGAAATGCCGTTGCTGATTGATGTGTTGCGGAAAGAAGCCGAAAACAAGCTCGCCAAGGCAGCGATGCTTCCTGAAATGGGAACAACGGATATTGAGACCGCAAGAAGAACTTTGAATGATGCCCGAAGCACATTTGATCGACTTGAAGCCGAGCGGAAGGAAATCAATGCACGATTGCCTGCCGAAGAGAGGTTGCTGACGAACCTTCAAAGCGAAGTGCCCGGATTATCGTCGGCTGCCCAAATGGCAGCGTCCCCTGTTTGTCCTATTTGTGAAGTGCCGCTAGACAAGGCTTTGGCTGACGGCTGCAACCTGTCGCGTAATCCTTTTGATGAAGACGCATGTCGGACCCGGTTCGAGAGGAAACGGCAGGAGATTGCGGAACAAGATGAGATCGTTAAGCGATTAAAGGCACGGGTTAGCGTACAACAGCCGGAAATAGCTCTGGCGCAGCAGGCAAAAGATAGAGCGGCAGCTCACCTGAAAAGATTGGAGGACGCTCGAGATAACCGCTCTTTGGCTTGGGAGACTGCGCTGAGCCACAAGAAAAAAGTGGAAGAATTGAGCCGTGCTTTTGATGAAAAGGTCAGTGTTCGTAAAGCATTAGATGCTCTTGAACAGAAGCAAAGCAATATTAAAGGAAAATTCGAAAAATTTCGAAGCAACCAGGCCGCTGTCTTTACGGAAGTCACTGAACGCTTCGATCCGATTGTCCGTGCCCTTCTTGGTCCGTCCGCAAGCGGTGAAGTCAAATTGACCGGTAAAGGATTGGAACCCAAAATTATTGATGGCGGTGATCGAAAAACAGCCGCGATTGAATCGCTTAAAGTTCTGGCTTTTGATTTAGCCTGCATGTGTTTGAGCGTAGAGGGGAAAACACGTCTTCCGGCTTTTTTGTTGCACGACAGCCCTCGTGAGGCTGATTTGGGGCTGACCATTTATCACGCCCTTTTCAGGTTCATCCAAGCATTAGAAGAGGCAACTGAGCAGCCGCATTTTCAATATATCATAACCACTACGACACAGCCGCCGCAGGATCAACTTGTCGAACCATGGCTAAGGCTGACTCTACGAGGCTCTCCTGGCGAGGAGCGTTTGCTGGGGCAGAACTTGTAGATGATCCAGATCCCGCAAAATTTCGTCATACGGCAGGAATGCGCCAAAGTTGCGTTTCAAAACGGCTTCCGCCGAGAACTGGGCGAGGTGGGCGGATGGGCAGCCTTTAGCTCGACCACCGTGCCCGGCACGATCCATCTCGCTGCTGCTGACGCAGAGGGGCCGTGGTTCCTAGCTCTAGATCATGCGGGCGTCATCGAGGAGCTGGATCTCCCTATCGCGGAAATACCCGGCCCCGGTCTTTCCCGCTACACCTTCGAAACGCTGGGGCAGCTTTACAGCATGTTGCCGCGCGTCTACCAACTGGCAGTAAGCCTTCCTGATGTGCCGCTTCGGGAGTTCCTGGCAAAGGTCAAGGAACTGCCTACGACGACCGAGGCCGAACGGCTCGTTGTCCAGCGTATAGGCCAGAACATCTTCCGAGCGAGTCTCATTGACTATTGGCAGAGCCGCTGCCCGCTGACCGACATCACTGACCCCGCGCTGCTGCGCGCCTCGCACATCATACCGTGGTCTCAATGCGAGACTGATGAACAACGATTGGATGTGCACAACGGGCTTCTCCTTTCTGCGTTGTGGGATGCGGCTTTCGACACCGGGTTTGTGACGTTTGATGATTCCGGCTGTCCATTGTTCTCTAGTAAACTAGGGGTAGCAGCTAGAAACTGTTTAACTTGGACGAAACCTGTTCTGCTAACGGACATGCATAGGCGCAATCTTGATTGGCATCGACAGCATATTTTTAAGTGATCTGATGATGAGAGCCTCTTCCAAAGGAAGGACGTGAACAGGTCGAACCTGCATTTTGTAAGAGGTCAATATGACGATCACGACGTGTAAATGATACTCTGGAGGGTGCGTTGAGCGGTTTTGATGAGAAAATCGGTGAAGTGATTGACTTTTTCGAAAGTAAGGAAATTGACCGATTAGGAAAATTGGTTCGCTTTGTTACAGCGAAGTTGGAACAAGAACTTTCGCAGAAAGGAATATTGGCGCGTGTTTCCTCTCGCGTAAAGAGTTCGCAAAGCCTTCGTGGCAAGTTAATAAAATGGAGCAAAGACGCGGAAAAAAAGCGCAAATTTGAGGGAAGTCCAGAGGTGGTTCTGTCTGGAGTAAGCGATCTAGCTGCCGCACGTATTATGACTTACACAGAACAAGATAGAGAGGCCGTTGTTGGAATAATTAAGTCTATTTTTTCTACGCCTCAAGGGTACAGCGTGGATTTTGATTTGGAGCGTAAAGAGGAGCACATCAGAATAAGAAACAATCCTCGGAATCATTATCGTGCAACCCACATGATGGTTTCGGTCCACGAGAATGACTTGCAAGGGGATTTCGCGAATCTCAAATTTGATAAGTGCGAGCTGCAGATCACAAGTCTCCTAGCTCATGTTTGGAATGAGATAGAGCATGACACGGTCTACAAATCTTTGTCTGGGGAGTTGTCTGAGGCCGAGCGTGATGCAATCGACTCTCTTGGACATCTTACGAAGACAGGGGACAATATTATTCAAAGCCTTCTACACTCAAGAGAAATTCGTGAGAGGCAAGAGAGGCTTAATTATGATATTGAGAGTGATAAATTCTATGATGAATTTAACTTATCACAGTTTTTAGAGAGTCATTTTGGTCCTAAGATTAATAATGTACCAATGGATTATTATTCAGGTGTATCAGAGTTGTTATCTGTCCTTGTTGCACTTGGCTGGAATCATCCAAACGAGGTTTCGATTCATTTTTCACCGTATTCACTGATAAATGCACGAAACGAAACCATGGCACTTGCTCGGTTCTTGAATAAAAATAATCGTACTAGGCCCAGTATTTCTGCCTGTACTTGTGATCTTTTTGTAGTGGCCGCGATTATTAAGAAAAAAATTGAACTCCAGAACAAATTTTCGGATACGCACAGGAACAAGCGAGAAGTTGCAATTTTATCTGTTTTTGCCGAAAAGAATGGTTAGCCGGATATCGAGAGATAACTACGATTGTGGTCTAAAGAACTGATTTACAGCGCGAATAGGTTGGCGTCCTCGCAAATCTAGAATTTTAGGTTTAGCCAATAAATACAGTTCTAGAATTGGGGCTTAAGTCTTTTGTTGTTTGAGTTTTCTCGGATAGACAAGAAGGCTGAAAGCGCGCAGAACGATCAATCAAGATTGATATACTGTGCATCATAAGTATGTATTTCAATGCCTTTGATCTTTTCACGGAACCAGTCAACTTCCCGCACGATACTATTTGTGTCGAGTTTGACTCTTCCTAGGGATGTGTTCTCATGGGAATGCTTGAGAGCCCGTTTAAAAAGTAATTGAGTGATATCAATCAGTTGTGATTCAACCGTCTTTGTTGAGAAGATGGAGGATCACATGCCTTGGACTGATATCACCCGCCCGCAATATAACCGTGACTGTTTGCGTTATCCAAGTGATTTAAGCGACAGAGAATGGGAGCTTATTGCACCCTTTATCCCTGCCGCCAAAACGGGCGGACGTCCGCGCAGAACGGATATGCGCGAAGTCATGAACGCCATTATTTACATCGCCAGCGGCGGTATTCAATGGCGGATGCTGCCTACAGATTTTCCACCGGCCTCCACAGTACGCTATTATTTCTATCACTGGCGCGACATCGGACTTTGGCAATCGATCAATCATATTCTTGTCATGGCCACCCGGGAGCTGGAAGGCAAGGAAGCCAGCCCAACGGCAGGGGTTATTGACAGTCAAAGCGTCAAAACGACAGAAAGTGGCGGGATTTCAGGCTATGATGCCGGCAAGAAGATCAAGGGACGCAAGCGCCATATCCTCACCGATACGCTGGGATTGATGGTGTTCGTTCTGGTGCATGGTGCCAATGTTCAGGACCGCGACGGTGCCCCGGACGTGTTCAAGGCCGTTCGATATCGTTTCCCCTGGCTGCGCCATATTTTCGCAGATGGCGGCTATGCCGGAGAAAAGCTGCGTGCGGCACTTCAGGGCAAAGGTGACTGGACAGTTGAAATTATCAAACGCTCTGACAGGGCAAAAGGCTTTGAAGTCTTGCCCCGGCGCTGGGTGGTGGAACGCACGTTTGCATGGCTCAACAGATGCAGACGATTGGCGAAAGATTGGGAGAAATCAATTGAAAGCGCGACTGCTTGGATCAATATTGCCAGCATCAGAATGATGGCCCGAAGAATTGCAACTTATTGTTTTGTCAGATGAACTTTTGAATCAGGCTCTCATAGGACTGGTAAAAAAGCTGTCCGAGTAGCAGAGCGTTTCAGATGAAAAAGGATTTACCTTGCGGGATGCGTTATAGCCGAATAGGCCCGAGTCCAGCAGGTTGTCGGTTCTAGATTCTGCCCATGCTTCCATTTGAAAGTGGGTTCGGTGAATCGTGAAAGGAGTCCAGTTTCTTATCGTAACTGCTATTGGGGCATCTAAAGGGCACGGATTATTATCTCGCTGTACTGTTGCTTCAATGCTTCGCCCGTAAAGTAAGTAGCCGACCGTAGTTAATAATACGGCTGTAACAAATGAAGCTAAAAGTGTCGAGCGAAGGCGCATAAGTTGACTCTGTAGTGGTAAGGACGGAACCTTAGACGCAATGTAACGTGCGGGCACACAGCATATATCTAATTATAGTCTTGATAAGAAACAAACGTTTTAGTGGTTGCGATGATTGAGGTTTAGATTAACGTGTGCAAGCTTGTTCTGTAGTTGATTGTCGCGTGAGTGTGTATGGACGACTGTTGGTGTAGCCAAAAGGGTTTTCAGCATTTCACGATGGGCCATTATCAGGACCATAGCCAAGGGATCCTGATGGGCTTCCATCAACAAAAACATCTTCCAGTTTCGTAAGGCACGTGCCGTCAGGCTAGGCTGCCGGTGCATGATTTCCCGCGTACTGAGGTAGCGACGCCAAAGGGCAGGGGTGTTGCGATGCCGAACAAGCGGTCGGGGCTTGTAGTGTCGTTTCGTTCTGGTTAGATGTTCGCCTTTGCTGCGTGGTTTGGTTTGCTGTGCTTCAAACACCCCAAATCGTTCTTCAAGCTTCTTTTTGCTGCACGTTCGATCCAGCTGGCTGGCCTTCATCGCCTGCCCATCTGAGCTTATGAGGACCATCCCATTACCGCGCAGCTTGAGGGATATGTCATATCCCGCCAGAACCTCGTGCGCTTCCCGCCAGTTCTTGGCCTTCCCTAAGCCTTCCAGTATTTCTTCCCGATGTTTCAACACATGCCGCTGGAATGATTCCTGCCAGGTATGGGCTTCATAATTTCGCGCGGCAGGTGACAGCTTGTTTGGATCACGCTCTTTGCCATCAGTCATGCCGGGATCAATGGCGAGACCGTATTTCTTCTCCATTTCGCGCGAGACCTTGGCGAGAATCTTAAAGTCCCTATGTGGTGTAATGATCTTGAGCGTTTCCGGATGCACTTTGTTAAAGGCAATATGCATGTGGAAATTATCGGTATTGATATGGGTGCCTGCCACCCGTTGATGCTCTTCGTAACCAAGTGCCTTGGCATATTCGGCCTCGATGGCCATCAGATCCTCTTTGGTCAGTTTGTCCTGCTCGCCAGATCGGAAAGAAACGACAAGGTGATAGGTCTTGTCGGCAATATCGGGCTTTTGTCGCCGAACTGCTTCGATCTCCAGAAGGGCCAGATCGAGATCCTCGATATTTGTGCCGGCATCGCAATTGCGGATCCAGAACTGATGCAGTTTTTCGCCTTTTTCCTCGGCAGCGGCGATATATTGGCCAAGACGGGTATAGTTGTCTGGCACACCAGATTTCTTGCCGATCCGGGTTGCAATCATGATTTTCCCTGCAGGTTCTTGCCAGGCTGAAGTTGCATCCGGATCTCACCAATGGCGGCTTTGAGCTCGGTCTGGGTCGCCTCGATATCGCGGTTCAGGCGGTCGAACTTCTTGAGCAGATCTGCCGAGAGCGGCTCATCAAGCGCGAGCTTGAACAGATTGCCCAAGCGGGCCATATCGGCATTGACCTTCAGAAGATCCCGAATGCCCTGCCATGCGGCAAAGTCGCTGGCACTGGGCAGTTTGGTATTCATCAACAACCGTTTGAGCAGTTCCGAGCGTGACAGTCGCAGCTGGTGGGCAAGCTGATCGATGCGGGTTTTCTCTTCGTCGTTGAGATAGGTTTTGATGACGTGACGTTCGGTGGCCATTTCTTGTTCCGCTATTGCCCGGAAGATCCTGAAGGAGAACCACCTGGCATCATTTCGGTCCGGATACTCTCGGGAAGGGTGGCATCAAACCCGCCAACCAGATTGACGATACTGCGTGTAAAATCCGTGCCGAACTTGCGCTCATAGACCTCTTTGGCCTTTGCGATGAGATGCGGCTCTCGTTTGTCGGGATTGCTGTAATTGATCAGGTTTGCAAAATACCTTGGATCAAACGTTATGGTTTTGGCGAAGACCACGTTGCGATCCCCATCGCAGACTTCAAACTCGACCATCTCGATCAGGCTGTCGTCTTCGGTCTTGCGACGGTAATCAACAAAGCACCAGGTCACTTCATAAAACTGATCACCTTTTGCAATCCGGCCTTTTTCATCAAAACGGGCATGGGGAATGCCGTCGATGATGGCCTGACGCAGTTCGTCCTGTCCCTTGCTGATCTTTTGACCGAAGATCGAGAGCCCTTTGGAGCGATAGGCAAACATCCAGGGGATGTTGCGCAGGGTCGCATCGTGGAAGCGATAGCCATCTGCTTCAATCCAGTTTTCCAGCATGGTGAGTGCAATTTTGGGCGAGATCCAGATGCCGGTCTCTTTGCGAATGATGTAAATCACCCGGTCAAACTGGGTCAGAACGATGCCGAGGATCTTGAGAGAAATGCCTTCCATGCCGCGCTTGCGACTGCTGCCTTTGCTCTGGTTCTTGCGCACATAGGGACACCATTCAAAATTATCGGCATTGAAATAATCAAACCCGGTGACCGGTTTGCCTGTGTGGCGACCATAGGGGCGGTCGGTATGAGGAAGCTCCTCATAAAGCCCCACCAGACGGATCGGATTGTCGCAGGCCGGACATACGGCATATTCGCGCTGTTTATCACCGGTGACCTGATACCAGGGCTCAAGTTTTCTGGTGTCGCGTTCAAAGGCAGTGCGCTCGATCTCTTTCTCGTCGACTGTCTGCGCCTGCAATTTATAGACGTGCATTATCTGCTCTCCCGGCGACGGTCTCACGGAGGGAAGAACCGATGTTATAATGGTTTATGACACTGTTCCACCATGCGGCCCCCAGCTTGGGAACAGACGCCTTCTGCTCGGCAAGGTGGAGGCATTGCAGGAGGGTCGGCAGATCAAGCGAGAAGGTGTTTTCGCCTGCCTGCAGGGCGAAGACCAATGCCGGGCCGCACACGTCGCAATCAAGGTCCTGAGCCCCTTCAAGATTGGCGCGCTTTTCAAAAATGTCCATCACATGCTGTTCGGTCATGAGGCGTTCTCCTGGTAAAAGGCAAAGAGGAAGGGGGGGGGCCGGTGGCGTGCATCGCGCCACCGGCATTCGGGGATCAGACGGCCAAACTGGCAGCCTGCTGCTCGCGTCCCCGTGTTCTGGTTTTGGCCTTCGGCTTGGTCAGGTCGAGCTGTTCGGTGACAAGGCGTTTCAACGCCTCAAGCCCGCGTTCCCGATGGATGTCGTTAAAGTCGGTCAGGCCTTTGGCCTTTTCGTCGTCACTCAGATCGGGACGCAGGATCTTCGCGCCGGTCAGCTCTGATGCGCGTTCGGCTCCCTTGATCCCGGCATTAACCTGCTTGGCATGATCATCATCGGCGGCAATCACCAGGGCGCGATCCGGATGCTTCTTGTGAAGGGCCTCAGCCACCGGGGCCAGATTGCCGGAATCAAGTGCCACCACCACCGTCAACCCGCTGGCCATATGCAGACTTTGACCGGTGGAATAGCCTTCAGTGACGATCATCGGGCCTTTGGAATCTCCTTCGATCACATGCATCAGGCCGCGTTTTTTACCGTCCTTGAGATACATCTTGGTGCCATCGGGATGGATGGTCTGGATGTTCTCGACAAAGCCCTTGTCATTGGCCATCGGCATGAGCAGGTTGCCCGATTGATCAATGCGCAGATCGCCTGCAGGCACCTGTTTGTTTTGCAGGTAAGCATGATTGGCCGGAGCCGGTTCGGCGTTCTGGAAAATCCCGTAAGCGCGTTTGGCCACGGCGCGATATTGCGCGCGCAGTTCCTGTTCCTGGGCCGCCTTGCGGGCCGCGGCTTCGGCTCTGGCCTGTTCCAGCTCCTTGGGATCGATCTTGGTGCCGGTCGCCACCCATTTGACCGGATCCTGCCCGGATTTGTAATTGGTGATGTTGCCTGCCGGGAGACCTTCAAGGAAACCGCGATAGGAGCCGCTTTTCTGGCCCTTGCGGTCTCCTTCAACCGCAACCCGATGCCACTTGCCATCCATGGTCGGTGGCCCATCAAGGATCAAACCGTTTTCCTTAAGCGCCTGGGCAAATTCCTGCTCCGGGCTGATCTTCGGCTCAGGGGTTTGGGCTTTGGTTTCCTGCCAGCGTTTGAATGGTTCAAGCTCCATATCGTCCCGCGCATACCAAGCCTTGGCACGGCGATCCCATTTTGCCCCGAGCGCCTTGGCCTCGTCCTTTTCACTGAACGGCACATTGAGATAAATGCGTTTGCGTTCGGTGTTGGTGTCCTGGTTGGGAGCCTGTGACATCTCATCACTCATGGCATTTTCCTTCTGTCGTTCAACAGCCGGGTTTTGGGCGATGGTTTTGGTTTCCTCTTTGGCTTTTACCGGGATCAGGCTTTGACGTAGATCCGGTTCCATGATCCAGGTGCGGATGTTTTCTGCATCCCGCGCAGCAGCGAACAGCGCATTGCGGTCTTCCTTGATCGCTTTCATCCAGGAGCCGACATAGGCGGCATGTCGCTCCGGGTAATGACCAAGGCCAAGCTCGGTGGTCAGCATGTAGCTGGCGATTTCGGCGCGCAGCTCTTCCTTGGCGTAAACTTCCGAGCCAAACGGCCCGAACTCGCGGGCCATGCGTGATCCATGACCGGTGGCGTGGCCAAGCTCATGCAGGGCCGTGGCGTAATATTCATATTGGCCTTTGAAAGCCGCCGGGTGGGGCATGTGGATCTCATCTGTTGAGCTCCGGTAAAAGGCCCGGTCATTCTGATCATGGAAGATCGGCACATTGCCCAGCTTGAGGATCTGTTCGGCCCGTTCCACCGGGCTGAAGGTCGGTTCTGGCGCGATATAGGGGGCAAGGCCATCGATCTGTTCGGCATTGAAGACGACAGCATGAAACACCCGGGGACGGTCCAGCCTTACGTCGCGGGTTTTGGTGATACCCTTGTCGTCAAGAACCGGTTTGCCGTTTTCATCCAGCATCTTCTCGCGCTCGGACCATTTCCAGTATTCGATCATGGTGCCTTTTTCGCCCTTGCGGACTTGCGCGTCCTGGGCCGCCGCCTGGCGATAGGTCATCCAGCGCGGATCGGAGCGCCCGCGCATTTCAAGCCAAAGCGCATTGATGCCGCGATAGTCTTTGCCAGAAACCGGATTGAAAGGAGCCATACGAACCTTTCCCGGTTCCCATGGTTTTTGCCAGGGTGCTGTGCCTGCTTCGATATGGCCAAGCAGTTCCTCGACCACCTGATCGCGATAGCTTCTCTTCTTCTCAGCCATGGTTCGAACCCTCCGCGTCAGCGGTCGGATCGACCCCGTCAAAATGACTATCAAGGGCGTCATCAGAGGAAAGCGCGTCCTCTGCAAAAGCGCCCATGGCCTCGGCAATATCCGGATCGACAGGCACCGGGCCGCTGAGGCTTTCGGCATTGATCATGCAAGAGGCCAGCGCGAGATAGTCCTGGTCATTCAGCGCTGCAGACGCAGGCGTGCCTTTTTCAGGTGTATGGGGTGTTTTCATGATTTGGGTCCTTTGTGAGATGCCGAGGGCGTGGAAGAGATCGCCATTTGCGGTGGCGTCATTTGCGAACGACGAGACAGTTCGCGATCCAGGAAGTAGAGTTTTTGACGGCCAAGGATGGGCGGCAGACCGGCAACAAAGATCAGGGCATCGCCGGGGATTGGTTTTTTGCCATCGGTATCGATGATCTGCAGGCGCATGCATTCATCCGGTGTCAAAAGCGGGCGAGAGGTCTCGGCGAGATTGTCCGAGACCGATCCGATATCCCCCATCCGCCCGGAGTGAGAGCGGCGCTTTTGCACAATGGTTGCCTTGCCAGTCATATCCGAGAGCAGCTTGGCGGTTTCGAGCTTGTTGGGGGTGAAGGCAATGCGGATCTTGCAGTTGGCCATGATCGATTCATCACGGCCATAATGCTTGAAGAGCTGTTCGGTGTTTTGAACGATGATCATGGCCTTCAGGCCATAGCCCGCCATGAAGGCGAGAGACTCTTCAAATATCTCCAGCTTGCCGATGGAGGTGAACTCATCGAGCATCAAAAGCAGGCGGTGTTTGTATCCTGCAACCGTCTGACTCGATCCAAACTCCATGCGTTCGGTCATGCGCCGCATGAAAAGATTGAGGATGATACGAAGCAAAGGCCGCAAGCGGTCCTTGTCGGCAGGGGAGACGACAAGGAACAGCGCCATCGGTTGATCGCCATTCATCAGATCATGAAGGCGGAAGTCGCTGGTTGCGGTATTGCGGGCAATGATCGGATCGGCAAAGACCGTCAGCTGCGTTTTGGCGGTCGAATGAACCCCGGAGCGTTCCTGCGGAGCTTTGATCATCATGCTGTTGGCCCCGCGCCGGACTTCCTTGTTCACATGCGCTTTGCCGTGATCGAAGGCGGCCATGTCGGCAAGAATATGCTCGAAATTATCGTCGCTTTCTTCCGCGTCCCCGTCGCCGGTAATGCCCGAGAGAAAGGTATTCACATCATCAAAACAGGCCGCGCGGTGTTCATCACGCCGCACGCGATAGATGACATGGAGCAAGACGACCGAAAGCCAACCATAGCCTTCCTGTCGCCAGTAATCCTTCATGCCCTGGCCATCGGGGTCGATGATCATGGCCGCGATGTTCTGGCAGTCGGCGATGTCCTGTTCGGTATCGACACGGACTTCGGCGAGCGGGTTGAAGCGGGCTGATCCATTGGTTGCGGATGGCTCAAAACGCAAGACTTTGTGCCCGATGCTGGCAAGCCAGCCACCCGTCTTGGCGAAGTTCTCACCCTTGATATCAAGACAAAGAATGCTTTCGCGCCAACTGAGCAGGGTGGGCAGGATCAGGCTGACCCCCTTGCCGGTACGGGTTGGAGCCCAGACCAGGACATGCTCCGGCCCGTCATGACGCAATTCGCGCACCCGGCCAAACCATGACGGCCAACCGCCAACGACAACACCGTCTTTGCGAAACAGTCTGGCCTTCTTGAGATCCTTGAGCTTTGCCCAACGGGCGGAACCGTGCAGTTCATCACCCTTGCGGTTGCCCTTAAGGGTGCTGTTATTGGCTCGCGTTGCCAGGGCGAGCATGGCAAACATGGAGATCAATCCGGCGATCCCGGTCCAGATGGCCGGGCGGAGCATTTCATCGGGCAAGCCTGCCGGATGTTTGACGGCATCGAAGGACCATTGCCACCAGCGCAGATCCAGCGCGTCAAACCCGACGGCGAGATGCCATTGCCAGAGAATGGCAGCGATCATGGCGATCAGGATCACCGGCAGAGACATTCGATAAATCGCTGTCATGACATATGACCTCCATCTATGGCGGCGGGGTTTGGGGCGGTTCTGTGGGACAGAAAAATTGCCTGAATATCGCCTGTGGCACACATCAGGGCGCAGAACCCGGCACTTGCCTGGGCAGCGGTTCTGATCAGGGTTGAAAGATCGATCAGGTGGGGAAGGTCATGGGCTATGCCTGCAGAAAGTCCGCCAAGAAGCATTGCGACACATGCGATGGCCACCCGTGCACCAATGAACTCATTGAGGATGGCGGGGTGTTCGTTGAGCAGGGTTTGCTGCGGTCTTAAGAGCCATGTTGCCGTCATGCGGATGGCGGCATAGACTGATATGAAAACAATGAGTGCCCATAGCCCTGCAAAAAGGCACATCAGGGCACAGTAGAGAGAATTCAAACAGGAGATGCGAAGGTGGATTTTCTTGTCGGCTTCTATCTGGTCGCGGGACTTGTTACGACTGTCGGGATTGGCCTCATTGTTTATGGTGTGCGCAGCTACAGAATATTCGCGAACCCGGTCCGTTGGGGGATTGCACCGTGCATGATGATCGTTGGGGGTATCATCACCTTGCAAAATCTCGGTTGAGGGATTGTTCTTGACCCGGCTCATCAACCCACCTCCTTACCATCCTTGAGCACATAGCGATCATTACGCGGTTCCCAGATATCGGTGATCCGTCTCCAGCCATCGGCGTTGCGTTTGATCTGAACGACGACATCGACCAGTTCTGCAAGAAACTCCGGCACACGCGGCATGGTCTCGCCCGCCCAAGCGATGTTCTGATCGAACTTGCGGTGAATGGCCTGCCACGGGCTTTCGGCATGGATGGTGCACATAAAGCCGGTGACACCGGAATTAAGGGCGGCCAGTGCAGCAAAGGCGTTCTGGGTGCTGATCTCGCCAAACAGAATGTGATCGGGCGTGATCCGCATCAGATGATCATAGATCTCGCGCCAGCCCACCATGCCGCTGCCGGTTCCGGCCTCACGCGCAGCGATCAGGCCATTGCCATCCCAGAACTGCTCGATATGCAGTTCCGGGGTGTCCTCGATGGCCAGCACGCGCCGCGCCGGATCGATGGTGGCGAGCAACATGTTGAGCAAGGTGGTCTTGCCGGTATTGGTGGCTCCGCTGATGATCATGTTGGCATCACCCGCAACCTTCTCGATCAGATAATCGCGGATGGCCGGTGTCACCCCGGCCTGTTCCCAGGACGGGGTGAAGGGATGCTTGCAGCGGATTGCAAGGCTCAGATGTGACCTGACCGATGCACCAACGAGGATCTCGCAGCGGTGATTGCCGGGCAGGATGCAGGAGAGCTTTGGGCTGTCATCGGGATTGAATTTCAGGCCGCGCTGGTTGGCGAGGCTGATGGCAATCCGTTCGATGGCAGCCAGTGTAAGAGCAGGATCCTCGATCTCGCGCTTGCCTTCCCCGCGTCGTTCAGTAACGACGCGGTGCGGGCGGTTCATGCGGATTTCGACGGTAGAGAGATCGCCGTAATAGTTGGCCAGAGGGCCAAGGATCTTTTCAAACAGCGGATTGGGGGAAAGGGCGTTCATTACCACCACCCCCAGCTGCCCATGCAGTTGGTTTTTACGGCGTTTGTGTGAGCCGGAAACGAGTAGTTGTATTTTGAGAGAGGCTTATAACTGAAGTAGCCGACGATATAGGGGTAGCTGTTGGGTGCTGTTTCGCAAAGTCGGGTAACTGAATCTCCAATAGCCACGCCATCTTCACGCACAATCGTTTTGGTCGCTGATGAACGAGACCAAGTGCAATTCATATTTCGCGTATCAGACCATGGGCTATCGTTACTCCCGACTGTTGTCGAATACGAACTTGTGCCACAGGGGCCGCCAGAACGTTGCCCATCGGAGCTATAGCTTCGAGTTGTAACTTCGCTCCAGACAACCTGCTGAGTGCATTTGTCTCCAAGGTTTAAAGGCGAGGCATCGCCGATGACAACCTTGTGAATTGATCCATCCGGTCGTTCGTAAGACTGCATCAGATCACGAGCGTCAAAGCGGGTGCAGCCTTCATAATAATGCTCACCGTTTGTTGCAGGCGATTCGCCTGAATAGATATAGGCGGTCTGCGGTTCGCCCGGCAGAACTTCACTGGTCTTGATGTTAAAGCGGCCTTTCGGCGTACCTTCGATATAGACCGTGGTCAGGCGATAGGCGAACAACTGGTCATCATGGGTTTGCCAGCCGGTGGTCTCGACATGGTGGGGATAGGCAATTTCACTGTCCTGGCATTGCGTGACATATTGCGGAATGCCATCTAGCAGATAGTAAAACCGCTCACGGCCATAGCTGGCACCAGCTGCCAGATCGTGGTTCCAGAGTGATGGATTGTCACAGCCATCGATGGTGGACTGAATGGCGATATTGGCGCTGTCGGGTTTGCATTCGGTGATGAATTGCTCAACCCCGTTGACCACGATCTGCTTTCGGCTTTGGCGGGTGACGGTGCCTGCCGCCTGATTAATGATCGGTGCGCAGACTTCCTGACCGGCAGCATTTTTGTAAACCGTTTCGTGGGGGTATTCGGTGCCATTGTCCGAGCAGGCATCGGCCTGCCAGGTGGTGCCGTTCAGCTCATAGATATGGCGACCGGTCTGATAGGAGCGACCAGCGGCAAAATCATGCCGGATTGAACAGCCATCGGTGACAGAGATCAGCGGAACCGGGGCAATTTCTTCGGACGGTTCGCAGCTGCGGACCTGGACTTCATTGTTGCTCGCATTGACATACACGAGGGACGCCTGCGGAACGGCCATCATCTCGTTATAGTCAAGATAGACCGAGCAGGCCGAGGTCTTCTCGGTGATGTCAAAAACCTTGTCTTCATCCTTCAGACAGTCAGTAACTTCCTGCCGGTTGCCGCCGCCATCGGTGTAATAAAGCAGGTATTGTGCGGTTGCCTGGCGGGTTTCCATATCGATGGTGTCGCCGCAAACCGAGTAGCTGCGATCCAGCGGATAGCGATCAGCCCCATCTTCGCATGTTCCAGATGTCACATTGCCGTCTTCGGTGGTCTCCACCCGGCTTTGCTGGACGGCAACAAGCTGGGCCAGATCCACTCGAATGTTGCAGCCTTCTGTTGTCACGCGCACGGTCGGTGTGCCGGTATCTTCCTCAACATCAAGAGCCGCTGGTGTAGAATAGCCTGCCGCATCAGCATTCTTGGAGGCGTTCGATCCGACAGTGTTGGAGGCACCGGTATCGGCTTCTGCCGTTTCGGTTTCTTTTTCTTCCTTGTCGTCTTCTTCGACCGCATTCAAGCGCTGAAGGGCCGCAATTAGAGTTTCCTGATTGCCCTCAATGGTGACAGGCGAAGCTGGATCAAGCTCAGGACTGTCCATATTGAACTGCGCAACAAAATCGTTTGAATCGAGCGGTTCGGATCTGCCGTCTTTCTCAACACCGGTTAGAACCAGTTGCGCGATCAGGCTGTCTTCGTAATTGACATAGCGGGCATATGCCTTGGCGGTGACACCCTCGGTCAGTTTGGGCGGTGCACCAGGCACGTCGACCAGTCCGAGATCAATCGCCATCGGTTCGTTTTCCGAGACGGCGGTCCGGGTTTTCGCACGGGTCACGATATTGACCTTGCGCACCATTTCCTCGATGCCGGGCTCGACCTGCGAGGATGTTGTTTCTTGCTGTGCCAACTGAGCCAGTGCCGGGGACACCAGACATGATGACAGGAGCAAACACCAAAGCGTTCGTTTGTTCATGCTTCTACTCCACATTTGCGATGTACCAGTCCGTTGCCGGACGGATCTGAAGGCGGGTGCCTTGGGGGATGGTGATGATGGGTTGCAGTGAGAGAGTTTCTTCGAGCACGCTGGCGCTGATCTCGCCGAACCGGGTCGAGAGCTCTTCGGCGGCTTTTTCTGCTGCCGCCGTTGCGACTTCGCCGTCGCTTTCTTCGGATTTTGTCGTGGCCGCGGCATAGCGGACAGCCGTCGAAATGCCGGTCAGCATGAAGGCGGTGCCATAGCGCTCCCAGAAGCGGCGCTCCACGTCGCCAGTGGCCCCTTGTCGGCCCTGAATGTCGCCGATGGGGGAGGCAAGCTGGCGGATCTCGGCACGATGTCCGGCAATCAGGATGCGTTCACAAGAAATCGACAGGCGCGAACTGCCCATATCCTTGGGTGGATCATAATTGCAGATCAGCCGCGACCCTTTGGGGATCAGGACATTGCGTCCGTGATAACCATAAACATCGCGGGCCGACTGGACGATCACGGTGCCGGTCGCGTCACCGCCGACCTGACTGTTGATGCCGGTTTCGAGGATGACGGTAATGTAACGATCCGCCGTGATGATCCGGCTGTTATCGACCGGTAGGGTCGATGTGCGGCGCGGGCCTTGATAATCGGCCTTGTCGTTTTCGTTGGTGGGTAGGTCGAGCGGATCCATGGCCGCAGGTGCGCTCATGCCGGGCAGGGCATTATTGCGCGAAAAACCGGACATCTCATCAGACTGCCATGCCGGAGTGCCCCAGTTTGACGACAGGGAAACGCGATGTTGCCAGGCGGCTTCCAATGCCGTGCGATAGGGATCTGGTGCCGGTGGTTCGGAGACCGGTTCAGGTTGAGGATCTGGTGCGGGTGCCGGAGCAGGTTCTTGTTCCGGTTTGGCTTCCTTGATGATGATTGGTGGCATCGCCGGGGCAGGAGCTGCTGTTGCTGGTGGCGGCGGTGCCGGAAGTGCCCAGACCGATGGATCATCAGCAGGCAAGGTTGGCGGCTCATTGATCACCGGTTCAGCGCACACGCCACCAAAGGTCAGGCCAAGGACCAGAGCGACATCGCAAAATGCACTCATGCTGCGTCCCCGGTATATTCAATGCAGAGGAAGCTTTGACCGCTTTTGAGCGTGATCAGTGGTCGGGTGCTTTCAATGATGTAGGTCTCGCCCTGAACACGGGTATTGACCAACTCATCAATGCCATCGACCACTACATAGGCCGTCGGCAGTTCGACATCCTTCCAGCGTTTGCCAAAGCGGATATAGGTGAAGTGATCATCCCGGAAGACCGTTTCCGGGCGGAGCGTTTCATCGCCCCAGAGGTCATACTCACCCCATCCGTGCAGGGCGTTCGGATCGAAGGGGGATTGTGCAACAAAGTCATCGGCAGGTGTGCCGGGATTGGTGTCACTCAGTCCGGCAATCGCATCGTCGATGGCAGCAGACTTATTGCCTTGCCCTGGAACAGACATCGCCGGAAGGGAAGGTTTTCCTGTGTCGTCCAAAACACCGGCAAAGCCGGGAACTGCAGGATCGCTATCGATCAGAACGGATCCTTCGATGCGGACAACAAGATCAGGCACATTGACCGAATTGAAACTCTCAGCCCGCAGATAAAACGGATAAACCGCACCGGATTTGCCATAGACGACCAGTGAGGTGTCATAGCCATAGCCGCTGGGACGCACAGCGAGGCGGCGCTCGCCGCGTGGCTTGACGGAAAACCCGCCATCATCACCCAAATCAACAGCTTCGATGATCTCGCCGCGTGGTAGTTCAACCACCGTGACCATGAACTCGCGGGTACGGATTTTATAGGTGCATTCGCTACAGAGATTCGTTGTATAGACCGCATCATCGGGTTCCGCCCGATCCCAGACATCCTGAACCTGTCCGCTGGTGCGCGGGCGGCTCATGGCTGTAAAATAGCCCTCATTCTGCTCACGGGCCTGATCGACCACGCTGTCAGGTACGGGCATGGCCGGAGCGGATTGCTGCGGTGTGGTTTGCGCACCGGAGAACGGCTGTTGCGATTGTCCGGGCATCGGCGGGCGTGCGGCGGTCTGCGCATTGGCGCGGTGATAGCCAAGAATGAGGACGGCCAGGATCAGGCTACCCAGCACGAGATGGAAAACAAGATTGGTCAGGCGTTTCATGACGCGCCTCTTTCTCTAAGCACCATGTCGAGCACGGTGACGCCAAAGGGATTGGTGTATTTGTCGGCTTCGGAGACGTTCTGCGGGCGCGTGGCCAGCGTCAGGTAGGCGCGCAAGGCTTTGCGCGAGATCTCTTTGCCGCGACGGTGATCGATCTGGATGAAATCGACCGCGTATTTATGGTCCGATGACAGGGTGGCGATGGGATCGATGGAAACGATCCGCACTTCGCGCTCAATGCCTTTTTCAAGCGCTTCGGTGATCAGGCCACTATCGATCCGTTCGCGTTTGAAACGTTCCCAGAAACGGGCATCTGACAGCCGGGAGGCTTCGCGCTGGCGTTCTTCCTGGGTAACCGGATCGATCTCGTTGGTGATCAGGACAAAACGTTTGGCCTGAGCTTCAAGAAACACTTCAAAGCCTTCGACCTTCTTGCTGACCGGTTCAACAACATAGGTGCGATCATCCGGGCCATAGGTCCGAACCAGAGCAATCTCGGTTTCCTTGAGCGGCACGAGATGGGCGACAGTTTGCACCAGAACGACGACGCCAGCGCCAAGCACAATGTTGGTCCCGGCAGACAGGCGCAGCATCCAGGCCAACCGGCGATGACTTGCCTGAAAGCTGTAAGGATCTGCCGCGACGATGCTCGCATGCGGGGATCGGGGAGCGGCAACCGACTTGCGCCCGGCATCGCGTTTGCCGATACGTCCTAGCCAAGCCATGAGTAACCCTCACCGTTGAACTCGACGGGATCGCAAACGCAGGGGCTGAGTTTCATTTCATCGGTGCCGGTCCCGTCTTTGGGTATCTCGCGATCTTTTGAAACGGAGGCGCAGCCTGACAGGAGAACGACAAGGCAAAGCATAGGAAGGAGACGTGCTTGGATCAGGCGCATGGCTGCGATCCTTTCTGATTGGTAGCGGTTTTGGGGGAAGAGGCACCAAGCCCGAACGCCAGTCGGGCAAGGGCAAGGACGATGGAAAGCGCGATCCAGATATGGACGGCACTGCGCATCAAACCGGCAAGCTGGTCTGCATCGACTTCCCGAAGGGCCATGACGAACACGATCAGGCTTTCGGGCGAAAACATGCCGGTCAGAACCAGTAGCCAGAGCGCAACGAGCGGAAAAACGGCGATGGTCAGAACGACATCACGCAGGAATTTCTTGAGCCGGTTCATGGCTTGCCTCCCCGATCAAAGGTCGGTGTCTTGAGGCGTTCCATGACGGCATTCTTGGCGGCAACGACACTGTCTTTGGCAGCTCCTGCCGCTCCAACCGGATTGCGGGCGGCTCCCGCACCCAAGAGAACAGCATCAAGGGCGGCAGAAGCACCGCCCGGTGCGTATTTCTTGGCGGCATTGACGAGGGACAGACCGGTTGCGGTCATACCAGCGGTAATGACGGCGGCGGCCTGATTGGTCAGCTGGGATCCGGCAATAGAGTTGGCCATGCCGGTTGCTTCGGCCATGAAGGCCGTGCCCATCCAGCCAAGAACAATGGCAACCCAGAGACCGGGATTGTCGATAGACGTGATCTCGCGAACGTTTTCGGTGTTCTGGATATCAAGGGAGGCTGCGCCATAGAGACACAGAGCAAGTGCCAGCGTTGAACCAAACAGCACCATGAAGGCGGCAAAGACGGTTCTGACCCCCGTGATCGCCATGCCGCGTCCCCAGCCAAAACCGACAGCGAGCATGAGGATCGGAGAGAGGGCAGAGAACATCATCACGCGGAAGATGCTGACCACGACCTGACTGAAATAAACAATGATCAGGATGATGTAGGGCAGGGCGAGCAGCACGCCGTAGACCCCGGCCATCAGATTGCCGAGCGAAATCGAAGCCCAGATTTCAAAGGCAATCCGCAAGACAACCAGCAAGCCGAGTTCGGCGACATAAACCAGTTGCGCCATGCCGCCCAATGACGAGGCCTCACTTGGGATTTTGGCGCTCGCAATGCCACCTTCCATACCGGCAGACAGCACCACCCCGGCAGCACTACCCATCGTTGATAAAGCCATCTGATAAATGGAATTTACGAGAGTGGGCCCTTGCCCGCCGAGCAGCAGACCAGCTATAGTGATGAACGCGAATTCATGAGCGAATCCAACCAGATCACCCTTACCCATGATCATCTTGCCGCCATGAATGACGATCCATAGACCAACGACGGAGAGATAGATGAACCACATGGGTTCGAGCAGCACGGTGCTCAGGTTCTGGGTGAAGCTGTTGGCCAGATCGACATACTCCGTCACCACGTCGCACGTCAGACATGTGATGTCGTCATCATTCATTGCCGCTTTCCTTTTGATGATTGTGGGACCTGCAGACGCGCAGATTTATGACCAGAAATCCGACTATCTGGACTGGGATTACGCGGTTTCTCTTTGGGCGAGTTACGACCGTGGAGAGGCAGTCGCTGAATGGGACCTCGTGATGCCCGCCTATGAAGCAAACAAAGCGCTTGTTTCCGGCTCGCGTGAGGAAGTTCTGGAGAGACTGGCGAAGCACCCCAAAGGAGACCTGATCAAGCGCGGACATGATCTGCATCGTGTCTATGAGGTTTGGAAACACGTCTATCGTGCCGTCACCTACAAGGACAAAGGCTTCGCTTGGAACGAATGGAAATCCGGTGGGTCGTGCTGGGTGATGGAGCAGCGCAATGTTTTCACACATTCTTGCCGCGACCTTCCTGATTGGCGCACTAAGAATGACGTAAAGCGGGACAATGCAATATTTGCTGAAACACAGCAGTAGAGAGTGAATACGATGCTTGAATTCGTCCTTTACATCGTCTGCATCACCGGATTGCTTTTTCTCAGCGTTGGCATTGCGAACGCATGGAACAAAAAGACTCCCCTGCGGATATTTGTTGCAATATCGATTTTTGCTGGAGGCATTTACATCGGGTATCTTTACCCCTTTGTTCCAGCCATATTTCTTGTATTTCTTGTGCTCTACGTCTTCGGAAAACTTAAGATCGGAGGGGACAAAAAGTCCGAGAATGTAGGAACCCCAAAATCCAAGAAAAACAATGCGGAGACTGACAAGAAAAATGACGGTCCGATAACGGGGGCCCGCGTTACAGAGGCGATACTTTTCGACGGCGACCCGATACGCATAAAGCGGGCGCGAAAGATCAAAAAGACGTTTGGACACTATCCCTGGTACATGGGCGGGGATTTGTAACTTCTTGACGATCATTCCTCTGCCTCCCCACCTTCACGCTGCTGGGGCGGCAGGTATTGCAGCAACATGGTCGACTGGATCTTGACCAACTGCGCCATCAGTTGCTGCTGTTGAACCTGCTGGCGGTTTGACATCGCCATCCATTTGGCAATCGCCATTAAGAGCCGCTTCATATCCGCCGCACCATTGGTGGCCGCTTCAAGCTCTTCGATGGACTGCTGGACTTCTTCCGTGCTTTGAACGGTCAGATCGCTCTGTGCGAGCCCGGTTGTAACCGCATCTTTGGAGAGTTCTTCGCGTCTGGCTTCGACCATGGCGCGAGCTTGCTGTTGGGCTTGCCATTTGGCTTTGTTGACCGGGTGATCCGGATCTGCCCATACACCACTGCCTGAACCGGATCCGCCGTTGGTCCCTTCAAATTCGCTGCCTTCCGGGAAGGTCCAGGTCGAGGGATCGTTCGGATCAAACCACAGCGACTTGCGATAGATGCTGCGCCCTTCGCAGATGCTGAAGAAATCAAGATCATCAAGATCGATGCCGGGCATCAGGCCCGACAGATCCGGTGTCAGACACTGGATGTCGCGCATGATCCGGTTGGTGAGCTTCTGCATGTTGAGGACCGGAAGGGCGACTTGTCCGGCAGCACCGATGGCATCAATCGTGCCCTGTGCCTGGGCACTGAGTTTGGTCAACCATTCTGTGTGCTGCTTGAGCTGGTCGATCTGCTTTTGCATTTTGCTCAACTGCTCGCCCAGTTTGGCGATGGCCGACACATCAATCACCGGATAGGTGGCATAAGCGATTGCAGGTGTTGCCAGAACAATCCCTAAGGCCAGAGCCACTGAACGCAGACGCCTGTTCATGACGCACCTCCCGTACGGAGAATGACGACAAGCAAAAGGATCAGGATCGCACTGGTGATGATTGGCGAGTTCAACATACCAATCAGGCCGATGGCACCAATGAGACTGGCAACGGCGATAGAGGCCAAAGGCATCTTCATCATGTCCGGATGATTGGTAGGGGTTACAGATGGCTCTGCCATGCGTCCCCCCATTTGGTTTGAATGGCGGCCAGATCGTTGTTGGCATCCGGGCCGGAGCGATAGAAACGGACGGCATCGCCAAGCGGTGCCAGATCGACATCAAGAATGGCGCTTTCCTCAAAGCCACTGGCCTCGTCGCGCTTGATGATCAGAACACGTCGATCATCTTTCTTGCGCGCGCGGGTGCGGCCCTGGACAAACAGCTTTTGTTCTTCATTGAGGTTGAATGGCTTGAGGCTCTCTTCCGTCACTTTGGAGTTCGGGAAGAAGATCATGGTCGCGGTGTTTTCGATGATGGCCTCAGCTGCCCCGGTTTTGCCAAGGCCTGCTGGATCCTGAAACGCCATGCCGACCGCACCGCCGAGTTTGCGGTATTCGCGATACATCTCGGCTCCGAGATCTCGGAAGCCGGGGTTGGAAAGCAGCTTGGCCGCTTCATCAATAAAGATGACAAAGCCACCATTGCGCCCGGCAACCGATTTACTGATCGCTTCAGAGATATGACCGACCACCGGTCCGCCGAGTGCCGGATCGGCCAGTGCCTCGTTCATATTGATCCCGACCATGTGTGACTGGTTCAAAAGACCGCCGAGGCTGTCATGCGGCGCGTTGAAGATGTGGCTGCGAAGACCTGTATTGCCTTTGTCGTCTGTCACCCACTGAGCAAAGGCGCGACGAAGGGCAGAACGGCGGGCAAAAGCGAAGGGATAGATGGCATTGAGCGTGCGATGTGGTGGCTCAATCTGGAATGCCAGATCGACGGCATGATTAAGTGCGTCGAGGTCCGCATCCTCTAGATCAATACCCGCCAGCGATTTGAGAATCGCATAAACACGTTCACGGTTCTTCGGGGTGTCGTCGCCGACATCCAACGGGTTGAGCGATAATCCATCATAGGCTTGATAAAGACCGCCCATGGCTTCGACCATGAAGCGCGTGCCTTCCTTGGAATCAAAGATGTAGGAGCGCACATTCTCAAACTTCGCAAGGCCACCCATCAGATGCATGATCAGGGTAGATTTGCCGACCCCGGACGGCGCAAAGACCAGAAAGTTGCCGAGCGAGAAGGGTTTGTTGACCACCTGAAACTGGAATGCATAGGACTGGCCAGTAGGTGTTTTAAACCAGCGCACTGGTGCCGGGCCGAACTGGCTGGCCAACATGCCCGTTGCGGAATGCGGTAAAGCCCAAAGAGCGGCGATGTTCTGATCGCGCAGATCGAGCGGAGCCATAAACTGACTGCCCGGCAATCTGATCTTGCGTTTGGATATGACCGGCAAACGGTTGAACCAACAGACCGGCGCGCCTCTGGTTTGCAGGGCATAGCCGATCCGCTTGTTGCCAAGGATCTCTGTGATCTTGCGGATCAGGCTGGCGAGTTTATCTTCAGTCTCCGCGCGCGGAATGATCTGGAACTGTGTCGCAAAGAGAGCTGTTTTACCTTCAGCCAAAAGGTCGAGCAGCGTTGAGACTTCTGCAGCCGCTGCCGGGTTGCCAAACCAGGAGTTTGATTCACCAGCCATGCGGCGCTTGTTGACCAGCATCGCCTGGTCGCTGCCCCACGGATCACAGATCTGGCAGATCTCGATATCGCCCTGCAGGGCGAGGATCTCGCCGATCAGATGGCCGGACACGGTTTCCGGCCAAAGCGTGACGGTAATCACTTTGTGGAATTGCTGTGCCGGAACGTGCGTTGTGATGGTGCCGGTTACCTTGTCACAGTGAAGGTCAGAGGCGGGCAGGTTTGCCGATAGGTTGCGGCTGATCGCTGGAAGGTCGCGGCGATATTCACCGCTCACCAGCCCGTTGAGAAAACCGGTCAACAAACAGGGCCGGTCATCTTCCGAGCGAGCAAGCAGTTCCGGGCGATATTCCGAAAGAATGGCCGGGATCTTCTCTTCGGCATCCAGAAGAGGCTGCATCGCCTGAGCTGTTGCCATCAGATACCAGTCGATGAAGTAACTTGATTTGTATTGGCGCGCTTCCGCCGTGCCGATCTCTTCAAGCACGGTGTTCGGCCAGTTGGCATGGGCGGCAATTTCGCGCTGGCGTTTGACTGCAAACAGACGCACAGCAATCTTGCGTTTACCAAGCTCCTGCAGGAGTGATTGACGGCCCAGCAGCAAGCTCTGCTGTTCGCTCTCGATCCTGGCATCATAGCTGGTTCCTTGCAGGTGCCAGATACGCGAGAGCGATCCATCCTTGCCGCGAACGGTGACCCCGTCGACCGGATCAATCCCGTCGAGCTCCAGCTCGTCCTGAAGCCAGTCTTGCTCGATATCGCCGAGCAATAAGCGACGACCTGCCGGAACCACCAGTCCCCCGGCCATACCGGTCACGAGACCGGTGGTGATCACATCGGGCCAGATCATTTGCGCCCTCCCGTGGTCAGGAGGCGTTCACCCTTGCGGCTGCCCCAGAACATCGGGGTTACCAGAAGGTCGCGGTCATAGTTCGGATTGATCCGCTGATGTTTGACGAGATAGATCCAGGCTCCGACAAAGCCGACGATCCCGCCCGGAATGACCAGGGCAGGAAAGTCGAACACGACGGGCAGGACAAAACCCAGAACGCCAACCAAACCAGCAACAAGCAGAAGCGGGATCGGCAGACCGATCAGGGTCATCTGGCGCTGGACCTGAATGAGAACAGCACTGGCGGCTTTCATTTGAGAACCCCCAGAAGACCAGAGGCAATGGCCGGGCCTGCGGTGACCAGGATGCCGCCAATCACCATCATGATGCCGCGCTGCGGATCCAGTCTGCCGGTGAAAGCCCCCCAGCCACCGTAAACGACCAGACCAAGACCCAGCGCGATGGCAAAGATCTTGCCAAAGCCTTCGGCCAGAAGTTCAAGGAAGGAGACAACCGGGTCCCACCAGTTGCCAGTTGTAGCGTCTTGGGCAAAAGCAGGTTCGGTCATGGCCAAGGTGGCAAGGCCAGCGATGACAGCGATTTTGAGAAGATTGCGTTTATCCATTGTGTGTTTTCCTTGTCGTCAGATCGTCAAAACAGTGAGGACGCCCAGCGTGAAGACGACGGCGACCAGATTGAGGGCGGTGAGGATGGAGATCAGCTTGACCATCTTGCGGAAGCGGTCCTGCGCCGTATCGGCAAGGCGGGCGGCTTCCTGCATGGCTGACAGACGTTCCCGCACGGCATCGGTCAGGGCTTCATTCTTGAAGTCCTCGATGGCGGCTGTGACATCATTGGTGAAGGTTTCTGCCTGTGCCTGGATGATCCCCGACAGGGTCCGGTTATGCTGATCGATCAGGCGGCGATGCTCGTCGAGCACGACCTTGTGGATGGTATAGATCATCAGCACCGGATCACCGTCCTCGACGGTGACCTGATGGACCTTCCACAAATGGGTGCGCAGCTCTTCGATGCTGTCCATGGTCAGGGGCGGCGGCGGAGCCTCATCAAGAACATTGGCCATTACAGCACCGCCTGTTCCATGGCAGCGCCAATGCTGCGCCAGGTCATCATGAGGCGCTGGCGTGACATCAGGGGAAAGTCTGCATGGCTGCCTGCCTCATCGAAGGTCAGGCGGGCACGCATCATCTGCTCGATGTCATGGCCAAAGGTTTCTTTGCGGACCTCTGGTAGACGTACCAGCGCGTGAATGCGGTTCTTGTTTTTCTTGTAAAGCCCTGAATGCTCAAAGCTCTCGACTTCGCCAGAGGCATTCTTGCGTTCAATCCGCCCGAAATACTCATTGAGCCAAACGACGACCGGAATATCGGGAACGCTTTGCAAAACCTGATGCAGGCCCTGCATGGTGTCATTGAGCGCCTGGCCACCTGTCAGGATCGTATGAAGCCGGACTTCATGACCGGCATCGGCCAGCATCTGCAGAGCCTGTGCTTCAACCATATAGCCTAGTAGCGGCAGGAAGGTGCTGGCCCCGTTATCAATGACGACAACCCCGTCTTCCGGGCCGGTCATGATCTGTTCGATCAGGGCATCGAAATAGCGCGGGTTGATCTCGTCAGGACGTTCGCCCAGGCGAATGGTTTCGACGGGGAATGCCTTGTATCCGGCAAAGGTCTGATTGACCGGATCGGTGTCATAGCAGTGAAGCGGGGTGTCGCGTTTGAGGTAATGCTGTGCGAGCAGGCTTGCGACAAACGACTTGCCGACCCCGCCCTTGCCCTGAAGGGTAAGATTAATCAACGCCATCGGCGATAACTCCATCTGAAATGATAATTTTGATGCCCAGCACATGGGCGAGGCGGAAAACATGCGCAGCAGGCAGATCCGTTCGGCCTGCTTCAAAGTCGCGATAGGTGCGTTCGCACACGCCAATGCGCTCGCCTGCACCAGCTTGGGTGAGACGTTTGGACTGACGGGCTTGCCGCAGGCGGGTGTGGAGGGTGAGGTAGTCGGATTGCCAAGCGCTCATTGGCTCTCTTCCTCATCTGCCGGTTCACCGTTCCAGATACGGTTAAACTCGGTTTGCTCCTTAGGCTTGAGGGTAGGAAGAGAGCTCGTGGCTTGATTGTCGGTTGGTAGATGTGCCCGCGTGGAAGGCATGCTGGTTTGGAGGGGAGGGCTCTTTTTAACCGAGCTTTTTTGCTGATGATGCTCAGCGCGGAGCAGTTTCACGCGGCGATAAAACGACCGTCGTGAAATAGTAATCCGCCCATCTGCAGACAACTGATCAAAGATTTGGCGGGCTGAAATGCCCTTCTCAATTTCTGCAAGAATTTCATTTTGCAGAGCGAGTAATTCTATCCTCGCTTGACCCCAAATTCCGGCCATTACAGCATCCCTTGTCGTAAGTGTTAACCACTTGACAAGGATCGGAAATGTATGGTCTCAATTCTGCATCAAAGGCGCAGACAAGGTCTGTGACTTGATTGAGAGAATTGGGTTACAATGAGTGTCCCCGCAACCAACTTTAAGAAAGCCTGCCCTCGTGGCGGGCTTTTTTAATGTCTGGTAGGTGGGAGCGGTCATTTTGAGCCTGTGCCCCTGAAGGGGATGGCTGCGACCACCGGGAGCCCGCGCGCAGACTGCGGAGGTTCCCCCCCAAAAAAAACTGGTAGAAATCCGCTCCCATATCTTTTCCCAAAAAAAGTTCTTGATTTGTTCTTTTATTTAAGGTATAAGAGAAAAGTCAACGGGACAAAAGCGCCCGGACAGAAACCCGCGAGGCCTTGAGCCTTGCGGGTTTTTGCGTTTGGGGCCGGATGAAAGAGGTGATCAGGATGCAGCGGCAAAGATTGAGGCAGGGTGGCGGGGCGATCCGCAGGGCATTGACCGGCGGATGGCGGAGCCGTTACGGCGGGATTCTGCCCAAGGACTAAGGGGACTAACCCGGTCATTTGTCATAACGGGAGAGGTGCGTCTTGTTGGAAAAGGAGCGTTAGATTTGCCGGGAGCGGCAGCAATGGCAGCAGCGGGCAGCGTTGAGCGTGGCCCGACGATGGTGGACCAGTGGGGGCCGTGCGCCCGAAGTGTGTCCGGACCTCGGCGGTTAGCGGAAAGTGCCGTCGTTGCCGAAAGTGACCGGAGCGGGCGGTGAGCCTGAAGACAGTCCGAGGGTGAGGATAGCAGACGCCCGAAATGCGTCTGGGCACCATCGGTTGCCGGAAGAGTCGTGATGGCCGGAGGTGATGGGAGCGGGTCGTGGGCCGAGGTTGCCTGTTGGTGAGGCTGGCGGAGGCCCGAGATGTGTCCGGGGGTCATCGGTTGCCGGAAGAGTCGCCTTGGCCGGGAGTGATCGGAGCGGGCCGTGAGCCCGAGGTGGTCAGTTGGCGAGGATGGTGGAGGCCCGAGGTTTGTCGGGGCTTCATCAATTGCCGGAAATGTCGCGATGGCCGGAGGTGATCGGAGCGGGCGGTGAGCCCGAAGGTCGTCCGTCGGTGAGGATGGAAGACGCCTGAGATGCGTCTGGGCACCATCGGTTGCCGGAAGAGTCGTGATGGCCGGGAGTGATCGGAGCGGGCCGTGAGCCCGAGGTGGTCAGTTGGCGAGGATGGTGGAGGCCCGAGGTTTGTCGGGGCTTCATCGGTTGCCGGAAATGTCGCCATGGCCGGGAGTGACCGGAGCGAGGGGTAAGCCCGAAGGTTGTCTGTTGGCGAGGCTGGCGGAGGCCCGAGATGTGTCCGGGGTTCATCGGTTGCCGGAAGAGTCGCCTTGGCCGGGAGTGACCGGAGCGAGGGGTGAGCCCGAAGGCCGTCTGTTGGCGAGGCTGGCGGAGGCCCGAGGTTTGTCTGGGCTTCATCAATTGCCGGAAATGTCGCGATGGCCGGAGGTGATCGGAGCGGGCCGTGAGCCCGAGGACCGTCCGTCGGTGAGGTTGGGGGAGGCACGGGGGCTGCCCGGACTTCCGGGAGGCGGGACGTCCGGTCTTGGGTTTTGTGTTCTGCCGCCGCATTGGTCATCGGCTGGCGGTTGCCCGGATGTCTTGGTCATGGTTCCGGCGGTAAAGATCATTGACCGAGATGTCATCCGCAGCGTCAGTCCCAGGCCAGGACCAGCCTGGCAGAGAGCCTGTGATCTTTCTCTGTCCGGGCTTCACCAATTGCCGGAAATGTCGCCATGGCCGGGAGTGACCGGAGCGGGCCGTGAGCCCGAAGGTCGTCTGTTGGTGAAGCGGGCTGGGGGCCGAGGTTTGTCGGGGCTTCATCGGTTGCCGGAAATGTCGCCATGGCCGGGAGTGACCGGAGCGAGGGGTAAGCCCGAAGGTTGTCTGTTGGCGAGGCTGTCGGAGGTCCGAGGTTTGTCTGGGCCTCAGTGGTTGCGGTAAGTGCCGCCGTGGCCGAAAGTGACCGGAGCGAGGGTGAGCCTGAAGGTCGTCTGTTGGTGAAGCTGGTGGAGGTCCGTGGTGTGTGTCCGGGGTCTGTGGCTGCCGAAGGAAAGTTCGGTTTTGGGTGGGGGATTTGCGCGTCGGCGTAGCCCGGGCATTTCTGTCAGAACTTCTGATTTGTGCATGCCAAGGCGTGATGGAGCGCCGGATTTTACGGTGCCTTTGCCGTCAAACTGGACCGGGCCACGCACAGCGCCTTTCGCGAGAAACGGATCGAATGTATCAAGGGGGCTGATCTGGCATCCTTTGGCTGTACCCCCAAGATACAGCCAAAGTGATCCCTCTTCGCGGTCGGGAATAAGAAACCAGCCTGCCTTAGGCGGTGTTATGCGTGATCCGGTGCGGATGCGTCAGACCTTTATGCGAAACAGTTTTTCCGCATTTCGGAACGCAATTTTTTCCTTGGCTTCACGGGGCAGATCGACTGCGCGAAACCAGTCGGTGCCCTGCTTCATGTCGGCAAACGGATAATCGGTTCCAAACATCACGCGGTCCACACTGATGTATTTCAGCAAAAGATGAAGCAGTTCATCCTGGAAAAATGCGCTGGTCGTGTACCAGAAATTGTCATTGAAGTACTGGCCGATAGGCTTGTTTAACGAGCCTTCGGTCACATCGCCCAAATCCCCGACGATACGCTCGTAATAGAACGGAAGGCCCTCTCCCATATGGCCGATGATCATCTGCAGTTTGGGGAATCTGTCGAACGTTCCGGTCATGATCAGTCGAAGGCATTGCGTAAGCACCTCCTGGTGCCAGCCATATCCCGAACCACTGAGAATGTAGTCCTGATACTCGTCATTATATCCCGGCCGCGCAATGCGGTAGTAAATGTCGAAGACTTCCTTGGGCGGGAAACCCGGATGCAGGTATATCGGCACCCCCAGTGCTTCGGCACGTGCCAGAAGGGGCTCGAAATCGGGATGGTCGAGAAACTTTTTGCCAATGAAGCCATTGGTCATGGCGCCGACAAAGCCATCCCTGCTAACGGCGCGTTCCAGTTCGTCTGCTGATGCCGCCGGGTCCTGTAGCGGCAGGGTTGCATAGGCCCGGAACCGCCCCGGATAGGTGACCATCGGGCCCGTGGCAATCATCCTGTTGAGGCGATAGGCAAAATCGATGCCTTCCTGACCCGCGAGATCCTGCACGCCCGGCGTATGTGCGGAGAGGATCTGAATATTGATCCCCGCCTGATCCATGGCCCCGATGCGGCCAGGGCCGAGTTCGGCAAGGCCGGTTTCCTTAAGGTATTCCACGTGATCATCGTTAATCGCGTTGAGCGCGATAAGCTCGTCGGTGGTATAGGTTTCTTCGGTGGCAATAAAGGGCAGGTCGTGGTCTCGTAACGCGATGATCGAGGACGCCTCTGTCGCGGCCGCGCGGGAGATCATGGCAGGTGCGGCCAATCCGGCACCAACACCAAGTGCCGCCGCGCCACCCAGAAAGCTGCGGCGTCCGATTGCGAGGCTATGTTGGGGTTTTTCGGTCGGTTTCATGTTAATTTCCAATCCGCTATTGTTGTGTGGGGCAGTTCGGGTGCTGTTTTCGTCATCATGTTGGCGTGAAGGGGGGCTGGCCGCCCGTGTGCGCACCAGACATCGGATCAACGGGCAAAAGAAATGCTCCTTCGGGGGATTGGCACAGGCCGCAAGACCGCAAGGCGGGATAAACAGGACATCTATCCGCGGCTATCAGCCGCCCAGTTGCTTCGGGCTAAACCCACCTAGGGCAGATGGATCAACGGTGTCAGCCATCCCTTTTCCTGCATCAGCTTGATGGCTTCAAATATCGGCCCCGCCGCCAGGAACCACATCGCATCGCGTGTTGTGGTTAAAAACAGTGCCGGTTTGCACAGCAGGTTTTCCTCATCGCGCCAGCGAAACCAGGTCGGGCGAAAGCGCGGGACGGTATTTTGATAGTACCGGAATGCCTTGCCAAAACGTTCCGATAGCAAGGCCTCTTCGTGCGCGACAACATTGCGAAACACCATCCAGCACAGGCCGGCAAACAAACAGCCAAGCACGATACTGCCGGTCTGTGCGCCGACACCGAATGCGCCGATCATGTTGAAAACGTAAAGTGGATTTCGGCAGCTCGAATAAGGCCCGGTGGTGACAAGCTCTGTTTTCTTGCGCCCGCCGATATAAATGGAGCACCAGCCACGCCCGAAGATGCATAGGCCAATCGCAAACAGCCCGGTGGCTTCGATCATGTCGTGAAGCTCGCTCTGGCGCTCCGCCATCGCCTGACTTCCGGCCACAAGAACCAGAAGCACGACAACGCCAATCCGAAGGATACGTTTTCGTCGGCGCTGTATGGTGCGCAGGGCCGTGCCTTCGGGAAGCACCCCCGGCGTCTGGTTTGATGGGTCTTTACGGGCGGAACCGAGTTCGGCCGAACGCGACATGAAATTTACTCCTGCAAGATCAAGCCGCAGAAGTCATATCGTCAGGGGCTGGTTCTGGCGTCCGATACTGCATATCCGGTCGTTCGGGTGGCCCTCCCGGACGTATCGCTGCCGAAATATGCCTTTACCGGGATTGAAGGCGCGTCGTCGGCGATCACTGAACTCGCCGACGAGATTCGGAAATCCATCCTGTAGAATTCCTGATTATTGGTCGGCTGGTGGTGGCCTTTCAGGCCTTTGGCTAACGCCCGAAGTTTGTCAGGGCTTTATCGGTTGCAGACTTGGCAGAGAAATGGACTAAGGCGTTTTTGCGGTTGCGACAGTTTCGAAAGTTGAGTTTTAGCTGAAGCTCAACAACTCTATTAGATGGAGTACGAAGGAGGTGCTACACTTAAAGCGATTAAAGCGTTAAGGGCATATTTGCGGGGGCAGATGGATCGAGAAGTTAAGGCGAAATTACTGGGATCAATTCGTGCTCAGCGCTTGGTTGTCGTCTGTGGAGCTGGTCTATCAATGGCTCCGCCAAGTAGCTTGCCTTCTGCCAATCGCGTATCAGAGGCGTGTTATGAGACTGTTCGGATCAGTATTGATTCAGAGATTCCAGAAAACTTGAAGTTTGATCTTGAAGCTCTTGCAGAACATTTCAAGCAGTCAGGGCAGTTGGAGAAAGTTTTTATCGAGGCGGTAGTGCCTTGGGCGATGTTCGAAACTCAATGGAATCCGGGTCATGCGGCCATCGCAGATTTTTTGATCACAAAAGCAATGGCATCGGGAATTTCTGCAAATTACGACTGCTTGGTCGAGCGTTATGCGCAGAGTTGCCATTACGATTTCAAAGTTGCACTAGATGGCGACGAAGCTAATCTTGCCAACCGTACCCAGTCACCGTTTTTGAAATTTCATGGATGCTCATATAGAGACCGCCCAGCAACTGTTTGGACTCCGTCACAGTTGGGAGATCACATAATCCAGTCACGAATTAACAAAAGCACTAACTGGATGAATGGGCATCTCCGTGAAAAGGACTTGTTGTTTGTCGGCTTCTGGTCGGATTGGGCTTACCTAAACACAATTCTGGAAAATGCGCTTGAAGGTGTATCGCCAAACTCGATAACCGTAATAGATCCAAGCGATATAGGGGAGCTGCAACGAAAGGCCCCCAAACTTTGGGAGCTCTCGCAAAGTCCTGGCGTGGGCTTTAGCCACGTTCAAGAGTCCGGTGCTGACGCGCTAGATGAGTTGCGGCGTGCCTATTCTAAAAGTTACTTGCAGCAGGTGCTAGATGCTGGGCGGGAGGCGTACGTAGATCAATTCGGTGATGAGGCACTCGATTTGAGCCTGCTAGAGCTCAACAGTGAAGAATATTATCACCTTAGAAGGGATGCAGAAGGTGTTGGTGTGTCTGGGCCTGCAAAGTGCTTCGTGCCTGAGCGGTGTGAACAATTAGGCTATTTTCATCTTATATTAAGAGCCGCGGGGGCAGAGCAAACTGCCTTTGGCTATGACTACAATGGAAATGCTATCCGCGTAGTCAATGGTTCAGGGATGATGATGGCTACCCTCAAAAAAAGATATCGTGAGCCTCCCGCTGCCAATCCGTCGGATATGGTAATTGCCGTTGGTGCTCAGGAAACAAGTCTCCCCAATAATGTCGTGCGTGCGGGGAGGGAACAGGATTTTATCAGGCCAGAAGAACCCGCAGGCAAGTGGTTTACAGTAGAGAGAGCCAGAGAGGTTTTGGAGATATGACAGACCTTTCAATAGAAGTTGCAAGAACTTTTCAGGATGCAGGGTATGATACTTGGGAAGTGACAAGTGATCGGGGTAAAATCGTTTGTTTTGAGAATGTTGTGCTGTGCGGTTTTGTTTATTTTTTTGATACTGTTGATGAATTGCTTGGTGAGTGGAAGGAGCGTGAGGAGAGAGTTATTCGGCGTTTTTCTCCCTCTCTTCGGCAGATTGGAGAAAAGGCATGGAATACATATTCTGTATTTCTGACTGCTGATTCAAACCCTTCAGCTTCTTGGGCTATCGGTGCAATTGAAGAAGACTTTCAGCTTACCCGAAAAATTACAAGAATGGGCTTAACTGATAGTGGGAGCGTGAAACAAGCCTTGCTTCCTCTGCTGCCGCTTAGTTCGGCATTAGAGTTGGGTTTAGTGGATTTTGAACAACGGCTTAAGGAACGTTTGAGAAATCTTCCAGATACGGCAGTTGATGCATTGTTCAGAGGAGCAGATGCCCGACGAGTCGCTGACCTGTTGAGGGGGCACAAATGAAACTGTCGTCAATTGAATTCTGCGGATTTCGCGGGTTCCGTGATTTAACTAAGCTAGAATTTGGGTCTGGATTCACGATCATAAATGGTCGCAACGGTGCGGGTAAAAGTACTATCTGCGACGCTGTGGAATTTGTTCTTACAGGTTCCATTAGCAAATATACAATTGAACAAGCAAACAAAGAAAATATCCAAGACTACCTTTGGTGGCGGGGCAAAGGGGAGCCTGATCAGTTCTATGTTAAATTGGAGCTAATAGATGATGGCGGAGAGATAGTCTCGATAACTAGGGACAGAGATCAAGGCTGTAGCAATACGGCTGAAGAGATTGAAAGGATGCTCTGCACTCCGTCTTGTCCAAAGAATGCAATAGAGCAGCTATGCAAAACATCTTTAATTCGCGATGAGCTAATTGCATCATTAAGCATCGATATTTCCGAAACCGAGCGATTTTCATTAGTGAAGTCGGCATTAGGAGTATCGGATGGTGTTAGATTGGCCGAGCACGCGAAAACTGTCATCACTCAAGCAGTTGCAGCTTTAGATCGTGTTAGAGGGACTTATGAAGCGCTTCACGAAAAGGTTTCACGCAAAGTTGCAGAAATAGCTAGCGCAAAAAATGCCTTAAGTAATAATGGAGATTTAGCTCAAGCTATCGAGTTTCTGACCGACAAGATCCAGAGTGAAGATGCCTTGAATCTAAACTCTTTGGTGCAATTAGGGCAGCGTTTAGCTGAGGAACTCAAAAAGAGAATATTCGCACTAGAGAATGTTATTGAACATGCATCTAGTGTTTTTGAGAGTGAGAGAGTTCTTCAATCTGAAGAGATTTTGAAAAGAAGGGCCGCAGTCTCTGAGGACCTAGCAAAAGTTCGAGCCGATACCGTTAAAAAGTCTGAAGTCTTAGAGCAACTACAACTGGCACTTAAACGTGAAGAAGCTGCCAATGCAATGGCGGCCTCACTGGCGCTGTTGGTTGAGCATGGTGAACGACTGGGTTTAAACGGTGAATGTTGTCCGCTTTGCGACGCCAAGCAAAATGAAGCACAATTTGAAGAAGGGGTTGCCGCCGCAAAACTAAGAATAGCAGAGCTTTCTGAGGGAATTCAGCCTGCCCGGACTGCGGTGATTGAAGCCAAAAGTGCGCTGGCGGAGGCTATTGCACAGGTGAATAGAACTGAAAACGCTTGGTCAGAATTGGAAGCAGAACTCAGCGAGTTCGGAAGACAAAAAAGTGAGCTTGATGATAGGCTTTCTGATCTTGGGTTTGCTGTAAGTTCAGAAGTTGAGATAGGTGATATTGTTGAAGCTACTGAAGCAGAGCGGATTAGTTTACATAAGTTAGAAAGTTCAATTGCGGCAATCAAGGTCTCGCAAACAGCAAGCAGTATCTCCAAATTGGAGGCTGAACTAGCTGATCTTATGGTCGAGCGTAATCAGGCCGGTGTATCTGTGGAAGAACATGATCGAGCCGTTACAAACGCGAAGCAAATTGAAAAAGGAATAAGGCGCGTCAGTGCGGAGATTATTGATGAGCGTTTATCTCAGATGAGTCCTTTGCTTAATGAGTTTTACCAGAGACTCAGACCGCACGTGGACTGGAAGAATATTGATTACAGCATTAGAGGCGATGTTCGAAGGTTCTTGTCGTTGCAGGTTGGAGAAGGTCTTAATCCTCAGTTTGTATTTAGCAGCGGCCAAAGGCGTGCAGCCGGTATAGCGTTTCTGCTCTCGGTCTACGTTGCAAGATCATGGGCGAGGTTCAATTCCTTAATTCTGGATGACCCCATCCAGCATATTGATGATTACCGTTCGTTACAGATTGCAGAGGTGCTGTCTGCGCTTAGGTTTGACGGTCATCAAATTGTATGCGCTTTAGAAGATAAAGCTTTGGCTGATTTATTTTGCCGCAGGCTGGTATCTGATGCTTGTTCTGTTGGTGTTCGATACGAAATAGCGGCAATGCCAGAAGGCGTTAGCCAGGTTGTCAAAAAGGAATACATTTATCCACATTCTGGTAGTACGCTAAAGACTGCGCTGAGAGTTGTCGGATAGAAGTAAATGTAGGAACTAAAAAACACCCCCAGCCTCACGACCGGGGGTGTTTCTCGTTCAGAGCCAAAAAGCTCCAATCCAGATCATTTCAAAGGTGTTAAGCCTTTACGCGGCCAGATCAAACCGGTCGGCGTTCATCACTTTGGTCCAGGCCGCGACGAAGTCCTTGACGAACTTCTCGTGGTTGTCGTCCTGGGCGTAGACTTCGGCATAGGCGCGCAGGATTGAGTTGGAGCCAAAGACGAGGTCAACGCGGGTGGCGGTCCATTTGGTTTCGCCGGTTTTGCGATCAACGATGTTGTAAAGGTTGTCGCCCGCCGGTTTCCAGCTATAGGCCATGTCGGTCAGATTGACGAAGAAGTCGGTCGTCAGTTTGCCGACACGGTCGGTAAAGACGCCGTGTTTGGTGCCGCCATGGTTGGTGCCAAGAACGCGCATGCCGCCGACCAGTGCGGTCATTTCCGGTGCGGTCAGGCCCATGAGCTGGGTGCGGTCCAGCATCATTTCTTCGGGCGAGACCACATAATCGTCTTTTTGCCAGTTGCGATAGCCATCGGCCAGCGGTTCGAGCGCATCGAAGCTTGCGGCATCGGTCATTTCGGCCGTCGCATCGCCGCGGCCCGGTGCGAACGGGACGGTGATGTTGACACCGGCATCCTTCGCGGCCTTTTCAACCGCCGCGGTGCCACCGAGCACGATCAGATCGGCAAGGCTTACTTTCTTGGCAAGGCCGGCCTGAATGCCTTCCAGGGTTTTGAGAACCTTGGCGAGGCGTTCGGGCTCGTTCCCGGCCCAGTCCTTTTGCGGGGCCAGACGGATGCGGGCGCCATTGGCACCGCCGCGCATGTCCGATCCGCGATAGGTGCGTGCACTATCCCAAGCGGTGTTGATCAGTTCTGCACTGGTGAGGCCGGATGACAGCAGTTTGGATTTCAGATCGGCGATTTCGGAATCCGAGAGGGTGTAATCGACGCTCGGAATCGGGTCCTGCCAGATCAGGTCTTCCTTGGGCACGTCCGGGCCGACATAGCGGACCTTCGGGCCCATGTCGCGATGGGTCAGTTTGAACCATGCGCGGGCAAAAGTTTCGGAGAAATATTCCGGGTCCTTCATGAATTTCTGGCAGATGGCGTTATAGGTCGGGTCGACCTTCATCGCCATATCGGCATCGGTCATGATCGGTTTGCAGCGGATCGAGGGATCCTCGACATCGACCGGCATGTCTTCTTCCTTGATGTCGGTCGGTTCCCACTGCCATGCGCCAGCCGGGCTTTTTTTCAGCTCCCACTCGTGACCGAACAGCATATCGAACCAGCCCATATCCCATTTGGTCGGGTTGGACGTCCATGCGCCTTCGATGCCCGAAACCATGGTATCGCGGCCAATGCCACGGCCATTGGTTTTCATCCAGCCGATGCCCTGATATTCGACGTCGGCGGCTTCGGGTTCGGGGCTGAGGTCCGAGGGCGAGCCATTGCCGTGCGATTTGCCGATGGTGTGACCGCCGGCGGTAAGGGCCGCGGTTTCCTCGTCATCCATCGCCATGCGGGCGAAGGTTTCGCGGACCTGTGCGGCGGTTTTCATCGGGTCGGGCTGCCCGTTCACGCCTTCGGGGTTTACATAGATCAGGCCCATCTGAACAGCGGCCAGCGGGTTTTGCATGGTGTCGGGGCGGGTGATGTCTTCATAACGGCTGTCGCTTGGTGCCAGCCATTCCTTTTCCGCACCCCAATAGGTGTCCTTTTCCGGGTGCCAGACATCTTCGCGGCCAAAGGCGAAGCCATAGGTTTTAAGACCAGCGACTTCATAGGCAATCGTGCCGGCCAGGATCATCAGATCGGCCCAGGAGATTTTGTTGCCATATTTGCGCTTGATCGGCCAGAGCAGACGGCGGCCCTTGTCGGTGTTGACGTTATCAGGCCAGGAGTTGAGCGGGGCGAAACGCTGGTTGCCGGTGCCACCACCCCCACGGCCATCGGCCAGACGGTAGGAACCGGCGGAATGCCATGCGACACGGGCGAACATGCCAACGTAGCTTCCCCAGTCGGCGGGCCACCATTCCTGGCTTTCATTCATCAGCGCGCGAAGGTCGTTTTTGAGGCCTTCGACGTCGAGCTTTTTAAGCTCCTCGCGGTAGTTGAAATCCTTGCCCAGCGGATTGGTTTTCATGTCGTGCTGATGCAGGATGTCGAAGTTAAGCGCGTTCGGCCACCAATCCATAACCGTGGTGCCCAGTGCGGTCATACCGCCATGCATGACCGGGCATTTCCCTGCTGTGTGTTTTCCGTCCATTTTTCTCTCTCCCGTAATGGCTGGCTGTTCTTGCTTTCCTGACCTGATCAGGTGTCTCTCTCCGGGCGGGTCGTGAGTCGGTCATATTGACCGCAGGAAATTTTGAACATTCTGGTGAACATTTCGGCGTGATGCTTTCCTGTTCAAGGTAATGTCTAAACTTGTGATCGCAACAAGACGAGATTGTTAAATCATTGGGCGTCATGTGAGGCGATGCTGTCAAGCAGGCTAACGCGGTTTGGGTGCATAGGTTAAATAGTTATTTATGAAATTTTCGATAGATTTTATCGATGGTATTGCGGGCTGATTTTGGGTGCCTCCGGTTTTTGCTTTTAATCGGCGGGGCGGGGCCGGATAATCGGCCCGCGAAATAATGCTGTTTTGACAGGGGTTTGTGATGAAGGTCGGGATTGTCGGGGCGGGAATGGTTGGCAGTTCGGCGGGTTATGCGCTTGCCCTGATGGGGATCGTCAGTTCCGTCGTTCTGGTCGATCATAATGCCGAACTTGCGATTGCACAGGCCGAGGACATTGCCCATGCGGTGCCGTTCATGTCGTCCTGCGTGGTGGAGGCCGGGGATTATGACCGGCTTTCAGGTGCGTCGGTCGTGATCCTTGCCGCCGGGGTCAGTCAGAAACCCGGCGAAACGCGTTTGGCGTTGCTTGAACGCAATGCGGCGGTGTTTCGCGATGTGGTGGGCAATGTGTTGCGGGTTGCACCCGATGCGATTTTGCTGATTGCATCGAACCCGGTTGATATCATGACCCAGATCACGGTGCGGCTCTCGGGGCTTCCGGCCGCCAAGGTGATCGGATCGGGCACGATCCTTGATACCGCACGGTTCAGGAGTTTGCTGGGGCGGCATCTGGGGATTTCGCCGCAATCAGTGCATGCCTATGTCCTTGGCGAACATGGCGATAGCGAGGTTCTGGCATGGTCGAATGCGCGGGCCGGGTCGCTTTCACTGGCCGGGTTTGCCGCCCAGGTCGGATCGGCGATTACCGCCGATGTGCGGGCCCGGATTGATGATGGGGTGCGCAATGCGGCCTATAAGATCATCAAGGGCAAGGGGGCGACCTATTACGGGATTGGCGCGGGGCTTGCGCGGATCGTCAAGGCGATTGCGCAGGATCAGCAGGAAGTCCTGACGGTGTCGATGGTCAATCGCGAGATCGAAGGGGTGGCCGATGTCGCGCTTTCGATTCCGCGTGTCATCGGGGCCACGGGCATCATGACCGATCTTTTCCCCGATCTGGATGGCGAAGAAAGGGCGGCCCTTCATCGCAGTGCGGCGTTGCTGAAAGCAACGGTCGAGGCGGTTTCGCTTTGATTCCGCTTTGATCTTGTGCGGGGCTGAATTTCAAAAGACATAATTGCCCGCTTTTCACGGCAGGGGCGAACGCGTTAGGCTTGCGGATAGATCAATCAAACATCATTGGGGAAGTTGTGCGACATGGACGGGTCCGATCAGGCGGTGCCGGATATCGCCTATAGCCCGATGCCCGACGAAGCAGGCATCCGTGACTTCATCGCCAGATGCGACCGGCTTTATCCGCCCGATGCGGTTGCCGCCGATATTGCGCAGCAACGCAGATGGTATGGCGCGCTTTGTGATGCGTTTGCCTATCCCCATCCGCCGGGGCTTCTGAGCCGTGATGATCATATTGCCGGGGTGGCGGTCAGGATGTATTACCCGGCGAAGATTCGCACAACGCGGAAGTTGCTTTACCTGCATGGCGGCGGGTTTATCGTCGGATCGCTTGATAGCCATGATGCGATCTGTGCCGAGATTGCCGAGGCGGCGGGGGCGGAAATGATTTCGGTCGATTACCGGCTGGCCCCCGAACATCTTTGGCCAGCGGCGCATCAGGATGCGTTTGCGGTTGCGCGCGATGTGCTGTCGCGCGGTGCGGAGATCGTCCTGATTGGCGATAGTGCCGGGGCGACATTGGCAGGTGGCCTTGCGATCCGGGCGCGCGACGAGGGGCTTGGCGCGGGTGTTGTCGGGCAGGTCCTGATTTATCCGGCCCTTGGCGGGGACCTTGGCTGGCCATCCTATGGGCAGATGGCGTCCGCCCCCGGATTAAGTACCGATGATGTGATTTATTATCGCGATGTCCTGAAGGCACCGATGGATGATCCGGTGGCCTATCCGCTTTCGGCGGAGGATTTGCGCGGGTTGCCGCCGACCTATATCACCGCGGCCTATTTTGATCCGCTGCGCGATGACGGGCGGGAATATGCCGCGCGGCTGGCCCGGGCCGGGATTGACGTGACGTACCGCGAAGAACCGCAGATGATCCATGGCTGGCTGCGTGCGCGGTATATGAGCGACGGGGCGGCGACCGGGTTCCGGTTTTTGTGTGACGCGATAAAGCGCATGGCCGCGGAATAATGTGCCCGATAGTGCTGCGAATTTGTTCGTGTCTTCACCGGTGACGTAAAATCCCTGCGCGATGGGGGTTTTGATCATTTCCTGTTCTGGTGATAGTCTTGGTCGCCTCATCTGTTTCGAAGGTGTGTTTTGCCCGTTAGGGCACCCGTAGAACGGAGGCAGGGAATGTATCGCAAGATCATGGTACCCGTGGATCTGACGCATATCGACAGGCTGGAAAAGGCGCTTTCGACGGCGGCGGATCTGGCAAAGCATTATGGTGCGGAAATCTGCTTTTTCGGGGTCGGGACAAATACCCCATCCCCCATTGCGCACAATCCGGCAGAATATGATCGCAAGATGGCCGCCTTTGCCGAGGAGCAGGGCAAGAAGACCGGTATCAGCTGTTCGGGCATGACCCGCATTTCACATGATCCGGCGATTGATCTGAGCGAAATCATTGTTGATGCGGCAACGGAGGCCAGGGCGGATGTGATCGTCATGGCATCCCATGTGCCGGGTATTGCCGATCATATTTTTGCATCCCACGGCGGATATGTTGCGTCGCATTGGGATCATTCCGTGTTCCTGGTGCGTTAATAGCAGGCAAATCGGAAAAATTGCGGCCGGGGGTGGCCGCAAATATGCTTTTCAAGGGAGATTTTCATGGGATCGAATGCCGAGACGGGCATCGAAAGCCCGGATGGTGCCGCCAATCCGATCGAGACCGATTATGAAATCGGGCAGGATAACTTCACCACACAGATCGGGCCGTTCGGGCTTGATGTGCACAATCCCGTCTTTCTGATATCGGGTTTGTCGATTGTGGCGTTCGTGTTTCTGACACTGGCGTTTCAGGACAGTGTGGGGCCGATGTTCAATGACATGCGGGGCTGGCTGACATCGACGCTTGACTGGTTTTTCCTGTCTGCGGCGAATGTGTTTGTTCTGTTGTGCCTGTTTCTGATCGTCTCCCCGCTGGGCAAGGTGCGGCTTGGCGGGCAGGATGCGACGCCCGATTATTCCTATAGCGGCTGGTTTGCCATGCTGTTTGCGGCCGGCATGGGCATCGGCCTTATGTTCTATGGCGTGTCAGAACCGATTTCGCATTTCACCACCTCGATGGGGGGTGCGGTTGTTGGTGATGGCGGGGCCCGGACGGACTGGGCACCGCTTGGCGGGGCGATGGGCGATGCGGATGCCGCCTTTGACCTTGGCATGGCGGCAACGATTTTCCATTGGGGCCTTCATCCGTGGGCGATTTATGCCACCGTTGCGCTCGCACTTGCGCTGTTTTCGTTTAACAAGGGCCTGCCATTGACCATGCGGTCGGTGTTTTATCCGATCTTTGGCGAGCGTGTCTGGGGCTGGACCGGGCATGTGATTGATATCATGGCGGTATTTGCCACCCTGTTCGGGCTTGCGACGTCGCTTGGTTTTGGGGCGGAACAGGCTAATGCCGGGCTTCAATTCCTGTTCGGGTTACCGGAATCCGACGGATCGAAGGTGTTCCTGATCATCGGGATTACCGGGATTGCGTTGATTTCGGTTCTTGCCGGGCTTGATGCCGGGGTCAAGCGGCTTTCGGAAATCAATATGGTTCTGGCCGCCCTGCTTTTGCTGTTTGTGGTTCTGGTCGGGCCGACCATGGATATCATCAAGGGCTTTTTCACAAGTCTTGTCGCCTATGTCGAATATCTGCCGGCGCTTTCGAACCCGGTCGGGCGCGAGGATGCCAATTTCAGCCAGGGCTGGACGTCGTTTTACTGGGCGTGGTGGATTTCCTGGTCACCGTTTGTCGGCATGTTCATTGCGCGCGTATCGCGGGGCCGGACGGTGCGGGAATTCATTACCTGTGTTCTGATCATTCCGTCGCTGGTGTGTGTTTTGTGGATGACCGCATTTGGCGGCACGGCGGTGCATATGGTCAATGAAGGTGTTCAGGCGATTGCCGATGCCGCCCTTCCGATCAAGCTTTTCACCATGCTTGAACAATTGCCGTTGCAGGCGATCACGTCGTTTATCGGGATTGTTCTGGTGATCGTGTTCTTTGTGACCTCGTCGGATTCCGGGTCTTTGGTGATTGATACGATTACGGCGGGCGGCAAGGTCGATGCACCGGTGCCCCAGCGCATATTCTGGTGCACGTTCGAGGGGCTGGTTGCGATTGCGCTGTTGCTTGGCGGGGGGCTTGGTTCCCTGCAGGCGATGGCGGTTTCGACCGGGTTCCCGTTTGCCATCGTGCTGTTGCTGGCGTGCTATTCCATCATTCAGGGATTGCGCAGCGAGCCCCGTTGAATGGCAAACCGATAGACGTAAAAAGGGGCGCAAAACATTGCGCCCCTTTTGTGCAGGTGTTGGCCGGTTTACGGTTTGATCTGCTCGAATGTCATGATTGACTTGTTGCTGGCGTCGACCAGCATCAGATCGCCTTCCTGCAATTTCCAGCCTTTGACATCTGCCATGGCGGCGATAAAGGCATCCTCGACCTCCATCGCATTTTCCATGCACATCATTTTGGTGCTGCCCAGCGGTGACACTTCAAGCGCGGTATCCTTGCGGGTGTAGCTGCCGAAATAGCGGTTGCAGCCTGTCGATCCGGCAATCTTTCCGTCATCGGTAAAGTTGACGCTGGCAAGGATCGGGCTCATCGGGGTCAGGCTTTTGTCTTTCGCCTCAATTCGCATCAGTTGCCAGTTGTGACCGGCAATTGCAGACCAGTCGGCGGGGGATTTTTCCTCGGCCGGTTTGGTCGTGGCTGCACAACCGGCAAGCCACAGGCTGCTGGCGATGCCAAATGCGGCGAAGGTTAAAGAGGTTGCTTTGCGCATTGGAAATATCCTGTGTTTGGAGGCTGTCCGGGTCTGAATGCCGTGTTTCGGGCAGCATGAACCATGCCGGGATACTCATACGACTTTGCGGCGAAATTTTAGCAGGGTTACAGCGCATTTTTATCGTTCTGTCGTAAGGGTTTGGCAGGGTTGCGGTACACAAGACCTTTGCGCTTGGCGGTGTCGGGGGCTATGGTATCCGGGCCCGCCACCATCTTTAAGGTCATCATCATGAAGCTTACCCTGTCTGACGCACATGCGCTTGTGTGTGATACCCTGCTGCGTTGCAAGGTTGACCCCGACAATGCCAGATCGGTGGCAACCGCCCTGATCACGGCCGAGGCCGCAGGCCAAGGCGGGCACGGTTTGCGCCGCGTTCCGGCCTATGCCGCGCAGGCCCGTGCAGGCAAGGTGGACGGGTTTGCCAAACCGGTTGCCGATCAGCCGTTTCCCGCCGTGTTGCGGATTGATGCGCAGTTCGGCTTTGCCTATCCGGCACTTGACCTGATGATCGAACGATTGCCCGATATCGCGCGTAGTCAGGGGATTGCGGTGGCGGCAATCCATAAATCCCACCATGCCGGGGTGATGGGGCTTACCGTGGAAAGACTGACTGAGGCGGGGCTGGCGGCGATGATGTTTGCCAATGCCCCGGCCGCGATGGCGCCCTGGGGTGGGCGTCGTCCGATGTTTGGCACCAACCCGATTGCCTTTGCCACCCCGATTGGCGATGGCGATCCGATCGTGATTGATCTGGCATTGTCCAAGGTGGCGCGCGGCAAGATCATGGCGGCCAAGCAGAAAGGGGTTCCGATCCCCGATGACTGGGCATTGGATGCAGACGGCAATCCGACCACCGATGCGGTCAAGGCGCTTGAAGGCACGATGGTTCCGGCAGGCGGGGTCAAGGGCGCGGCCCTTGCCATGATGGTCGAAATGCTGGCCGCCGGGTTGACCGGCGCGCAATTCGGGCATCAGTCATCGTCGCTGTTTGATGACAAGGGTGCGCCGCCCGCACTTGGCCAGATGGTTATTGCGATTGATCCGGTTGCGGTTGGCGGGGCGGGGATACTTGATCATTTGCGCTATATCGCAGATGAGATCGCGCTTGAGGAAACCGTGCGGTTGCCGGGGCGACGCGGACAGAATGCGCGGCGGGATGCGGAAATTCAGGGGCTTGATATCGAAGATGATGTCATCGCTGCGATTGAAGCCATCAAGTAAATCCAGACGCGATTATGCGAAATACGAGACCCCGGCAGTTTCTTTCTGTCGGGGTTTTTCGTGATTTGGCCCGCCTGTATCGCTATTTGTGAACGCGGTCACAAGTAATAATTGAATTATTACACTGCCATTTCTTGGGTGAGCATTTTTTTATTTGAATAATATCTTGATGTATAGACAAGTTTGATTGTTGTCGGTGAAATGAAGGCGTCGTAATCATCGAACTGTAACATCATCGTCACCATAGAGTCGCGGTTTGTGCGTAGCTTCTTGACCAGCGAAACACAAGCAGGCGGACTTTAATGCTGGTCGTAGATATTTCCGGACTGAACAAGAGCTTCTCGCGCGATAAACGGGCATTGAACAATGTCAGTTTACAGGTCCGCGAGGGCGAGATGGTCGCGCTGATCGGGGCGTCCGGTTCGGGTAAATCCACCCTGATCCGTCATATTGCCGGTTTGCTGCGCGGGGATCGCGATGGTGGCAAGATCGAAGTATTCGGTGAAGTCATCCAGCAGAACGGCCGCATTGCAAGGGGTGCGCGCAAGGTGCGCGCCGATATCGGCGTTGTGTTTCAGCAATTCAATCTGGTCAGCCGCCTGACGGTTCTGACCAATGTTCTGACCGGGATGCTGGGCCGTGTGCCGGCATGGCGCGGGTCGCTTTGCCTGTTTACCAAGGCTGAGCGCATTCGGGCGATGACCGCGTTAAAGCGGGTCGGCATTGACGGGCATGCGATGAAAAAGGCGCGCAACCTTTCGGGCGGGCAGCAGCAGCGTGCCGCGATTGCGCGCACGATCACGCAGGGTGCACGCCTTATTCTGGCCGATGAGCCGATTGCATCCCTTGATCCGGCGTCATCACGCAAGGTGATGAATACGCTTGATCGTGTGAACCGCGAAGACAATGTCACCGTGATCGTATCGCTGCATCAGGTCGATTATGCCCGTGATTATTGTGCGCGCACGATTGCGATGCGTGATGGCGAAGTCGTTTTTGACGGTCCATCCACCGAACTGACGCCGGAATTCCTGCGCGAACTTTACGGCGAATATTCTTCCGAGCTTTTCGCACCTGCCCCGGATGACGTTCCGGCCAAGAGCAGGGTCGCGGAGAAGGATCTGGCTTTCGTTTCAAGCTAGATCAGGACGATTTCTCTCTGCCTTACATCTCTTTTTATTTCACCTCTACCAACCAACCTGACGGGGGACTTCCCATGATCCGCAAGACAATTGCATCCGCAGCCCTTGCTGCCAGCATGCTCGTAACCGGCATGGCCTATGCCGATGTCGAATTCAAGCCGCTTGAAAAAGACCCGGAAACCATCGTGTTCGGTTTCATTTCGACTGAGTCGAGTGCCAACCTGAAGGCACAGTGGCAGCCGATGATCGACGATATGGAAGAAGCGCTTGGCAAAAAGGTCGAGGCATTCTTTGCCCCGGATTATGCCGGCATCATCGAAGGCATGCGTTTTGGCAAGGTTCACGTTGGCTGGTTTGGTAACAAGTCGGCGATGGAAGCCGTTGATCGTGCGGGCGGCGAAGTTTTCGTCCAGACGTCCAAAAGCGATGGTACGAACGGCTATTATTCCCACATCATCACCCAGGCCGATAACGACAAGCTCAACACGCTTGCCGATATGCTGAAATGCGACGGCACGCTTAACTTCGGTATCGGTGATCCGAACTCGACCTCTGGCTTCCTGGTTCCGACCTATTACGTCTTTGCGCAGAACGGCGTTGATCCGAAGAACTGCTTCAAGACCGTTCGCAACGCGAACCATGAAACCAACCTGATGGCGACTGCCAATCATCAGGTCGACGTTGCTGCCAACAACTCCGAACAGCTTGCGCGCACCCAGATGGTCAAGCCGGAAATCACCGACAAGGTCAAGGTTATCTGGACCTCGCCGCTGATCCCGTCTGATCCGATGGTTTATCGCAAGGATATGTCGCGCGAACTGAAATCCGAAATCAAGGCGTTCTTCCTTGGTTATGGTCGTCTGGGCAATGTTGAAGAAGCCAACAAGGTTCTTGGCGGCATTCAGGATGGCATGGGCAAATTCATGGAAAGCAGCAATGCGCAGCTTTACCCGATCCGTCAGCTTGAACTGTATAAAAACAAGCTGAAAATCGAGAACACCGCCGAACTGTCCGCCGACGAGAAAGCAAAACGCGTTTCTGAAATCGACAAGAAACTCGCAGAACTCGATATCCTGGTTTCTTACGAGTAACCGGCATCCGAACGGGGAGCCCCGCATAAGGGCTCCCCGTTTGTTTTTATTTCCCGGGAAAAGCACATGAACAGCAGCCTTTCGACATCGGCCGTAACCGCCGCAGAACTTCCGCCGCGCGATCTGAAACGTTCAGGCGCAAGTTTCCTTCTTTGGGCGTTCATTCTGGCCATTCTGGCCCTGTCCTGGGAGGGGGCCGACATGCGGCCCATGGCCCTGATTGAAAACAGTGGCAACATGGTCGATTTCGCGGACGGGTTTTTCCCGCCGGATTTTCTGATGTGGAAAACCTATGTCAGTGAAATGTGGATCACCATCCAGATTGCGATCTGGGGTACGGCGCTTGCGATTGTCTGTTCGATCCCGTTTGGCATTCTGTGTTCTGAAAACATCGTTCCGTTCTGGGTTTACCAGCCGGTACGCCGCCTGATGGATTCCTTCCGCGCGATCAATGAAATGGTTTTTGCCATGCTGTTTGTGGTTGCGGTTGGTCTTGGTCCGTTTGCCGGTGTGCTTGCGCTTTGGATCCATACCACCGGCGTTCTGGCAAAGCTGTTTTCAGAAGCCGTCGAGGCAATTGATCCTGAACCGGTCGAAGGTATCCGGGCCACGGGTGCCAACGGGTTGCAGGAGGTCATCTTTGGGGTGATCCCGCAGGTTCTTCCGCTTTGGATTTCCTATTCGCTGTACCGGTTTGAAAGCAATGTGCGGTCGGCAACCGTTCTTGGCATCGTTGGTGCGGGTGGTATTGGCATGGTTTTGTGGGAATATATCCGCGCATTTTATTACGCGGAAACCGCAGCGGTCATGATCATCATCATCATATCGGTTAGTCTGCTTGATGTGATTTCGCAGCGTCTGCGCAAACTGGTGACCTGATCCATGACGTTCAAGATTACGCAGGCCAAACCGGCAATGAAACAATTGTCGGAGGCCCCGACGATTGATCCGAGTGCGGTGGTGGTTGATTGCGAGTTTGGTGTCTGGACCGAAATTGGCCCGAGCACCAGCATCCGCGAAAGCGTGATGGGTGATTATTCCTATGTCGTCAATGACAGCGAGATCATCTATTCCGACATCGGCAAATTCGTAAATATCGCGGCCCATACACGGATCAATCCGGGGCAGCATCCGATGGACCGGGCATCGATGCATCATTTCCAGTACCGGTCGAGTGCCTATCAGCTTGGCGATGATGATCCGGCATTTTTTGACTGGCGGCGCGAAAAGCGCGTCAAGCTTGATCATGATGTCTGGATCGGGCATGGCGCGATTGTTCAGGGCGGGGTCACCATCGGGATCGGGTCGGTGGTTGGATCGGGTGCGGTGGTGACCAAGGATGTGCCGCCCTACACGATTGTGACCGGTATTCCGGCCACGCCATTGCGCCCGCGATTTGACGCGGAAATTGTCGATGCGCTGCTTCGCATTTGCTGGTGGGACTGGGATCATGCAACATTGGCAGACCGGCTTGACGATTTTCGTCGTTTGCCGGTACGGGATTTCTGTCTGAAATACGATCTGCGATAAATCGAAAGCCAGTCGAGGCCACATGACCGACTATCAGCGTTATGCTGTTTATTATGCACCGCAAGCCGACAGTGATCTGGCGGATTTTGGCAATGCCTGGCTGGGGCGTGATCCGGCAACCGGGCGGGAAATCGCGCGCCCGGATGTTGCAGGACTTGATCGGGACGAGATCGCATCGATCACCGTTTCCCCATCACGATACGGGTTTCATGGCACCCTGAAACCGCCCTTCGCCTTAAAGGACGGGCAGACACGCGCGCAGCTTGAAAGCGCGATTGCCGACGATTGCGCCGGGGCAAGCCCGGTTGCGTGTGGTCCCCTGATCCTGAAAGCCATCGGAAGTTTTATCGCACTTGTCCCGACCGAACCGGTCGGCGGGCTTGGCGATCTGGCATCCGGTCTTGTGAAGGTGCTTGACGGTTTCCGGCAGCCCGAAGACGAAGCCGCGATGAACAAACGCCGTGCATCGGGACTAAATGATCGACAGGAAGAATATCTGGTCCGGTGGGGGTATCCCTATGTGATGGAAGAATTCCGTTTTCACCTGACCCTGACCGGCAAGCTTGATCCGGATCGGATGATGCGGGTGCGCGATGCGGTGGCCCCGATTGTTGCACCGTTGTGCGATGCACCATTTACGATCAGCGATGTCTGTCTTTTTGGTGATCCGGGGGATGGAAAGCCGTTTGATTTGTTGCGGCGCTTTGCGCTTGGATGATGGGCGATTGCGCCCCGGAAGTTAAAAAATGCTGCAGTGTTTTGCTGCAGCATTTTTTGTTTAGACTGCCCGGTTTCCAGGCGCTTGGTCCGTGTGTGCCGTGCGGTGGAAAATGGCATCAATGAAACGGCCAATACCGGTTTCAAGGTCATTGTCATTTTCAACGGCGATCACGTTGGGACCATCGACCTGATAGGCCGATGCGCGCCGCAGGCGTTGTTCGATATCGTCGGAACTTTCGCGGCCACGGGCCACAAGGCGTTGGCGAAGGGCATCTTCGTGGGCCCGGATGCTGATGACCCGGACGTGATCGGGACCCAGAAGATCGCGGGCATCGTCAATCACGCTGCGTGATGCGTTGACGACAACGATTTTGCCGTTGGCGACGTCGTTTTGGACATGATTGGGAATGCCGTAACAAAGATTGTGCGCCCGCCAGCTCAGCAGGAAGGCACCCTGCTTTGCCATCGAAGCAAAATCCTCGGCCCGCACGGGAATATGGATTTCGCCAACCGATCCGGCCGGGCGGGTAATGCAGCGACGGGGAAACAGGATGGTTTCATCGTCGTGCAAACGTGTCCTTGCCGCATCCAATAGGGTATCCTTGCCAACCCCGCTGGGGCCGACGACAAGAATCAGCAATCCATTTTCCGAAACGCCATGAGGGGTGTCATGGCGCGCGATCATGACACGCGGATTCCCAGACGCCACACACCGCGCACAATCGGATGGTGCGGTGAATGATGGACCCGGATCAGATCGCCGCGTTTGCCAACCGCAATTTCGCCCCGGTCATCAAGGCCGACCTGTTTTGCCGGGGTCAATGTTGCGGTGCGGACCGCACGCGGCAGGTCATAGGCATCGAAATCATCAAACAGTTTCATGACGCCGTGCAGCAGGCTGTGCGGGACATAGTCACTTGAGATAATGTCGAGATAGCCGTGCTTTGCCAGATCGCCCGCGGCGACATTGCCGCTGTGGGAGCCGCCGCGCACAAGGTTCGGCCCGCCCATCATCACGCCAAGCCCGCCTTCGTGTGATGCCTTGGCCGCCGCCAGTGTCGTCGGGAATTCGGCGACAGTCATTTTATCGGCGACGGCTTCGGCAACGTGTTCCTCGGTCGCGTCATCGTGGCTTGCCAGTGCAAGGCCCCGGCTATGGGCGACGTCGACAACGTGGCGGCGGTGTTTGGCGGAATACAGTTCGGAATCACGTTTGCGGCTGGCGACGAATTTACGCATTTCCTCGTCCGAGAGGCCGTATTTGCCCTGATAATAGGTGTAATAGGCATCCAGACTGACGAATTGGCGTTGGCCCGGCGTGTGATCCATCACCGAGAGCATCTTGACCAGAGGCAGATCAACCAGATTATCGAGCGCCTCGACCAGCCCGCCATAGGATGTTTCGCAGCGCAGATGCAGTTTGTGATCTGCGCGCAAAAGGTTGTTCTCGAGCGCATGCTGAAGGGCGGTCACCGATTCAACCAGTCGTTCGATCCGTTCTGATCCGTCTGAGACGTCGCCGACAGAGATGGCATCAAAGACCGTTGTGATGCCGGCACTGGCGACCTGATTGTCGTGCGCAATCACCGCAGCGGTAGCGGGCCAGCGGGTTTTGGGACGCGGGGTCAGGTGTTTTTCGAGATTGTCGGTATGCAGTTCGACCAGTCCGGGCATCAGATAATCGCCACCCATGTCTTCGGCACCGGGCAGGTTGGACGGGCGGTCCGAGATATCGGTGATCAGGCCATCCCTGATCTGAACGGCACCTTCGATGACATCATTGGCCAGGACAATTTTGGCATTGGTAAAAATCTGTTCAGTCATTGGCCCCAACTTTAAACGAAGTCACATCAAACGATCCCGTGCAGACCGCATCGCGGGTGTCGTGATCATGGAAAATACCGGCAATGGCAGCGCCGCGTGCCTTGGCTTCTTCAATCAATGCCAGAACCGTGGCACGATTTTGGGTGTCAAGCGATGCGGTCGGTTCATCAAGCAGCATGATCGGATAATCGGCGATGAAACCGCGCGCGATATTCACGCGCTGCTGTTCGCCCCCGGAAAAGGTCAGGGGGGAAAGTTGCCACAGACGTTCGGGAATGCGCAAGCGGGTCAGAAGATCGCGGGCCTTTGCCAGTGCCGTTTCGCGGGCCGTACCCAGCGCGATCAGGGGCTCGGCGACGATTTCAAGCGTTGGCACACGCGGAATGACGCGCAGGAACTGGCTGACATAGCCCATGGTGCGTTTACGCATATCAAGGATCGCATGCGGGCTTGCGGTGGTGATATCAAGCCAGTCGCCATCGTGCAGCACGCTGATCGAGCCGCTTGAACAGGTGTAATTGGCATAAAGCATGCGCATGAAGGTGCTTTTCCCCGATCCGGATTCACCGGTCAGCGCAATGCATTCACCGGCATTCAGGCGGAATTCGACCCCTTCGAATACCGGGATCGTGACGCTGCCCTGAGTATGCAGGGTAAAGCCCTTGGCGACGTTTGTGGCGTGAAGCATTTCAGACATTTCAATCGCCCTAGTTTTGCAGGATGGAAGAAACAAGCAACTGGGTATAGGCGTGCTGTGGATCGTCGAGCACCTGATCGGTCAGGCCGCTTTCGATCACTTCGCCGTTCTGCATGACCATCAGGCGATGCGATAGCAGGCGGGCAACCGCCAGATCGTGGGTGACGATGATCACCGCCAGATTAAGGTCGTGAACCAGCCCGCGCAGCAGATCGAGCAGGCGGGCCTGAACCGAGACGTCCAGACCACCCGTGGGTTCGTCCATGAAAACGAGACGCGGGCTGGTTACGAGGTTGCGGGCAATCTGCAGGCGTTGCTGCATGCCACCCGAAAAGGTTGAGGGCAGATCATCAAGGCGTTCGGTGGCAATTTCGACCTTGCCAAGCCAGTTTTCGGCGGTGCTTCGGATATTGCCGTAATGACGATCACCGACCGCCATCAGGCGTTCGCCGATATTGGCCCCGGCACTGACATTCATGCGCAAACCATCGCGGGCATTCTGGTGAACAAACGCCCAGTCGGTGCGCATCAGCAATCGACGTTGCGCTTCGGACATCTGATAGACATCGCGGATGCCATCAATGCGGGTATGATATTCAACCATGCCCTTTGTCGGTTCCTGCCGGGCGGAAATGCTGCGCAGCAAAGTTGATTTTCCGGACCCGGATTCACCGACGATGCCAAGCACTTCGCCGGGGCGGAGTTCAAAACTGACATTGCGGCAACCGACCCGGTCGCCATACATCATGGTCAGGTCGGAAACGCGCAGAAGCGGTTCATGTGAGCGGGTCATTATTCTGCGGCCTTTCCGTTGCTGTGGCTGGTGCCAAGGGGCTGGTCATGATGTTGCGGGCCGCGATGGCCGGCGTCCTGCCGTTCGCTGCAATAATCGGTGTCCGAACAGACGAACATCCGGTTGCCCCTGTCATCGAGGATGACTTCGTCAAGGTAGCTGTCGGTTGCGCCGCACATGCCGCATTCGTCCTTCCAGCTTTGCACCTCGAACGGGTGATCTTCGAAATCGAGGCTTTTGACCTTGGTGTAGGGTGGCAGGGCATAGATGCGTTTTTCACGGCCGGCCCCGAAAAGTTGCAGGGCGGCCATCATGTCCATTTTTGGATTGTCGAATTTTGGCGTCGGCGACGGGTCCATGACATAGCGATCATCGACCATTACCGGATAGGCATAGGTGGTGGCGATATGGCCGTGACGCGAAATGTCTTCATAGAGCTTCACATGCATCAGGCCATATTCTTCGAGCGCGTGCATCTTGCGGGTTTCGGTTTCGCGCGGTTCAAGGAAGCGAAGCGGTTCGGGGATCGGCACCTGATAGACAAGGATCTGGTCTTCGCGCAGTTCCTTTTCGGGAATGCGGTGGCGGGTCTGGATGATCGATGCCTCGGCGGTTTTTTCGGTGGTGGCGACATTGGCGGTCTTGGCAAAGAACTGCCGGATCGACACGGCATTGGTGGTGTCGTCCGCGCCCTGATCGATGACTTTAAGGGTATCGTCCGGGCCGATGACGGCGGCCGTGACCTGCACCCCGCCGGTACCCCAGCCATAGGGCATCGGCATTTCGCGACCGGCAAACGGCACCTGATATCCGGGGATGGCAACGGCCTTTAGCAGTGCGCGCCGGATCATGCGTTTGGTTTGTTCGTCAAGATAGGCAAAATTATAGGCCGAAGATGCTTCTGGCGGATTATTTACGGTCTGTTCCATATTGGTTACTCCGCGGCTTCGGGTTGTGATCTGGCGTTTTTGGCATCGGCTGCATCCGCCTTTGCCAGACGTTCAAGCACTTCGGCACGCATGCGCCGGACAAGTTCAAGTTCGCCCTGGAAATCGACATAGTGCGGCAGCTTGATATGTTCGACAAAGCCGGTTGCCTGCACATTGTCGCTATGTTCCATGACGAATTCCTCGTCCTGGGCCGGGCCCATGACCTGTTCGCCCATTTCACGCGCACGCATGGCGCGATCCACCAGCGCCATTGATATGGCCTTGCGTTCGTTCTGACCGAAGACAAGCCCGTAACCACGGGTGAATTGCGGCAGCTTGGTTTTGGAACCCTTGAATTTGTTGACGGTTTCGCATTCGGTCAGCTCGATATCGCCGATGTCGATGGCAAAGCCGAGTTCTTCGGGTTCGATTTCGACCGCAACGCTGCCATAGCGGATTTCACCGACAAAGGCGTGGCTGTTGGCGTAGCCGCGCTGGGTGGAATAACCCAGTGCCAGCACAAAGCCCTCGTCCCCGCGGGCGAGGTTTTGCAGGCGCAGATCACGGTCGGCGGGGAATTTGACCGGCTCGCGCGTCAGATCGGCGACCGGGGCGTCATCATTGGTCGGGTTGGGTTCGTCTTGTATCAGGCCCTCGTAATTCAGAAGGTCGTCAAGAACGCGGGGCATGGTTTCATCCACCGGATGATCGGCGGTGTGGGCGGTTGCCGGTTCCTCGCCATTGGCCATCAGGGTGAAATCAAGCAGGCGGTGGGTGTAGTCAAATGTCGGGCCGAGAATCTGCCCACCCGGCAGATCCTTGAAGGTTGCCGAAATGCGGCGTGCGATATCCATTTCGGCGGTTTTGACCGGCTTGGAAAAGGCAAAACGCGGCAATGTGGTGCGATAGGCGCGCATCAGAAAGATTGCCTCGATCAGGTCCCCGCGACCCTGCTTGATGGCAAGGGCGGCGAGATCGCGGTCATAAAGCGATCCTTCGGCCATGACGCGGGTGACCGACAGCGACAATTGCTGTTCGATCTGGCTGGTTTCGATTTCGGCAACGTCCCTGTCGCCACGGCGTTTTTCGGCAAGAAGCCGGTGGGCATTGTTGATGGCGCGTTCGCCACCTTTGACGGCTACATACATTTTATCTGACCTCGATCCGGGTGGTGCGCGGAAGGGCGGCGATTTTGCGATCTGCGGCAAAGACGACATCGACACCGCAGGGGAACAGATGATGGTTTTCAGAACGCCATGCGTGGAAGGCGGCGGGCAGGCCGGGCACGGAAAGGTTCTGACTGTCCTTGATGCCGGGGCCCCGCAGGATCATGTCGGCCTTGTCCGATATGTCTTCGACCATCAGGATCAGGGTTGCCGACTGATCGGGATATTCGGCATTGCCAAGCGCCAGATCGGTGATGAAACCAAGATCTTCGCCAAGGTTGACCACGGCAAAATCGGCAGCGGATGGTGTTCCGGTGATCGGGCTGCCGCAATGGAATTTAAGATGGGTATTGGCAGCATTTGATGCGCAATCGGGGGAGAGCCAGATTGTCGTATCCATATCGGCCATCGCCAGCAGAAAGGCGGTTGCGGATTTGTTCAGCCCGGCCGGTGCCGGGAGATCAAGCGGCAGATCGTAAATCCGACCGGGATGCGCCATGGCATCCAGAAGGGTGCGAAACACGGCATTGGACTCAAAGGCGGCATTTTCAAAACCGCGCAGCAATTCGGGGGTCCGGGCTTGTGGGGTCATTCGTCTTCTCCGCGGACAAGGGTAAAGAAATCGACCTTGGTGGCCGCAGCCTTGCGGGCGGCTTCGCGTTTTGCCTCGGCCTGCTGGCGGGCGAGCATGTCGATGAAATCGGACGCGGCGTCGTCGCGTTGCATGATGGCATCAAACAGGGCGGCATATTGCGCCTGTATCTTGTCGCGTCCCTTGACATAGGCATGACCGACGGTGCCGTCGGACAAAGTGACCGCGCAGCGTGTGACGGTCATTTCGCCAAGGTTGAAGCGCTGCCCGGCCCCACCGGCGCGACCGCGCACCATGACCATGCCGATTTGCGGTTCGCGCAGGTGGCTCCATTGCACATCGGCAAAATGATCGTGCCATTCCTGTTCAAGAATTGTGCGGTCCGTGCGGGCCAGCACCGCCATCCAGCGTTGGCGTGCCTGTGTGGCGGGATCGATGTTCGATCCGTGGTCTGATCCGGATTGCGGGGCGGGTTGCGCCGTCATCTGTCTGATCCTTCTATGCGGGTGTCGACAAATTCAAAATTTGTCTAGACGTCTATACATATTCACGTTATAAGACGATTACGCGGGCTTGGCAAAGGCCTTGCGGTGAAAGTTTTGTGAATGGGGATTTCGATGGATTGGGAAGCAGGGCTATCTATCTGGAAGCAAATCGAAAAACAGCTTCTTGCCGATATTGCCAGCGGGGTGTTCGCACCCGGCGATAAAATGCCGACCGAGATGGAACTGGTCCGCCGATTCGGCGTGAATCGCCATACGGTGCGACGTGCGATGTCAGCCCTTGTCGATGCCAATGTCGTGCGTGTCGAACAGGGGCGGGGGGCATTTGTTCAGGAACAGATTCTGGATTATCCGCTTGGTGCCAAAACGCGGTTTTCCCAGATCGTATCGGGCCGTCATCGATTGCCCGACAAGAGATTGATTTCGTCTGAAATCCTGAAAGCCAGTGCAACCATCGCCCAGTTTCTGGATGTCAAACCGGGGACGCGGGTTGTCGAACTGTTTTCCGTGTCGGAGGCCGATGGCATTCCGCTGGCGGTGGCGACAAGCTATCTTCCGGTTGCCCGGTTCGAGGGGATTGTCGAGATATTTACCCAGACAAAATCCCTGACCGAAGCTTTCAAGCATTTCGGGATTGATGATTACAGCCGCAAAACCACCCGCATCAGTGCCCAGTTGCCATCATCACGTGTGGCAAGCCTGCTGAAACAGGCCAAAAACCGGCCGGTGATATCGACGGAAAGTGTTGATGTCGATTCTGCCGGTGTACCGATTGAATACGGGATTACCGCCTTTTCCAGTGACCGGGTGCAGTTGATTGTCGAGTAGCAGACAGGTTCAGTATTCCCGCCCCGGACGGGCCCTATAGACCGGGAAGCTCAGTTTAAACCATATGGCACTTGCGCGCAGGGCGAAGGAACACAGGAACGCGATCAGGGCGACCGGGGCACGGGGAAGCGACAGTATATCGGTGCCGATCACATAGATTGATGCGCCGAGAAGCGCGCAGGTGATGTAAATTTCAGGGCGCAGGATCAGCGGAATTTCGTTACACACCACATCACGGACCATGCCGCCAAATGTGGCCGTGATGGTGCCAAGGATGATGGCAACCAATGGCGATACGCCAAGGTTAAGGCCGATAGCCGCCCCCGTCACGCCAAACATCGCAAGACCAAGCGCATCAAGCCAGATCAGCGCGACATAACGCCGTTCAACCAGATGGGCGGTGAAATAGGTGAAGACGGCACTGCCGATACAGGTAATGACCCAGGCCGGGTCCCTGATCCAGAAAACCGGTGTGGCGCCGGTGATCACGTCGCGAACCGTCCCGCCGCCGATGCCGGTAAAGGTCGCGATCAAAACGAAGCCGACAATATCCATCTGGCGCCGCGATGCTTCCAGCGCGCCGGTCACGGCAAAAACGGCAACGCCGGTCAGTTCGAGCCAATAAATAATCTGGGTAATTGTCATAATGTCGCTTCAACACCGTTTCAGATATGCAGTCTTATCGGATCGATCTGACTTGCCGGATGGCATAGAATTTCAGTATCACCGATTTTTCAGTATGTTTGGTGCCATCATGCCAAACGTAAGATGGCTTTGGAAAATGTTTTCCCCGTTCGTCTTAAAAAGCCGAGAGCGCGGTCTTATATGCAGCACACGATAAGCCGCATGTCTTAAAAATGACGGCATATAAATCGGGCAATCGCAAATAAGGCTGTCCGTAGGGAAGTGAGAGGATTGACTGTGAAAAGCTTTTCGCAGGTGGGTGTCCGTGTCCAGATTGCGCTGGTCACTGCTGTGCTTGTTGCGGCACTTGCCGGCATCATGAGCTATGTCGTTGGTCAAAGGTCGGCCGACGTTCTGACAAGGCAGATCGGCACTGGTGTGGCCGATGTTGCCCTGCAAATGGCAGACGAGCTTGATCGCACGATGTGGACCCATCGCGGTGAAGTCGCGGTTCTTAGTACCTTGCGCGCGATCCGAAACCTGAATGACATTGATCAGGCCAGCGAACTGATCAACCGGTTGCAGCATGAATTGCCAATTTTCACATGGATCGGCGTGCTGGATGCGGATGGCACCGTTGTTGCCGCTACGGGGGATATTCTGGTCGGCACGGATGCTTCGGCACGGCCGGTTTTTGAGTTTGGCCGCAAGGAGATGTTCATTGGCGATGTCCATGACGCCAAATTGCTGGCCGAAAAATTTCCGGGCCCGACCGGCGAGCCGATCCAGTTTGTTGATATTGCCGTTCCGTTGCTAAACGATGCCGGTAACTTCAATGGTGTTCTGGCAACGCATCTGAGCTGGGAGTGGGCGAATACGGTAAGGCGCAACCTGTTCGCAGGCCAGGGTTTGCATCGGAGCGTTGATATCTTTGTCATCAGTGCCGATGGCACGGTCCTGCTTGCGCCGGATTTTGAAAGGGCGGGCCAGAAGCTTGATCTTGATCTGAAAAGTGCAAACGACACGCCGAATGCGGGCTGGCAGATCGCCCGCTGGCCCGATGGCAATGACTATCTTACGGGGGCTGCACCGGCCGATGGCCACCTTGATTATGCCGGGCTTGGCTGGACTGTGCTTGTGCGCCAGCCGGTAACCTCGGCATTGATGCCGGTCAACGATTTGCGTTCCGATATTCTGGCGCTGGGCCTTGGTCTTGCGGTGCTGTTTAGCATCATTGCCTGGTGGGGGGCTGGTTTCATCGTCGGCCCGCTGGTCAGGATCGCGAATGCCGCCGGGGAGCTTAAACGTGGTGAGATCGAAAACCTGCCACAGGTTGCAGGGGCGCGCGAAATCCGCACGCTTTCAAGCAGCCTGAACAGTCTGGTCGTTAAACTGACCGAGAAGGACAACGCCCTTGGCGAGATGAAGCATATTGCGCATCATGATCCCCTGACCGGGCTTGGCAACCGTCTGGCACTGGATGTTTATTTCGAACATGCCCTGGCACAGGCCAACCGCCAGCGCAGTCAGCTTGGCGTTCTTGTTCTTGATCTGGACGATTTCAAACCGATCAATGACCGGCTGGGGCATGCGGCAGGGGACGAGGTGCTGTGTGAAGTTGCCCGTCGGCTGCGTCGCTGTGTGCGCGGTGGGGATCTGGTTGCCCGCACCGGCGGCGACGAGATGGTCATTGTTTCGCATCTTGGCGAAAACGGTGTGACCGAAATACGCGCTTTGGCCGAACGAATCCTTAATGACATTCTTATGCCGTTCATTACCGGCGGAAACCGGATATCGATCAATATCAGCATCGGTATCGCTGTTTATCCCGATCATGCCACCCGCCCGGAGACGCTGCTGGAGCAGGCCGATCAGGCGCTTTATGTGGCCAAAAGCAAGGGCAAGCATCGCTATGTCATTCATGGCGATGAAAACCGCGCGCAGAATTCCGGCTCACGCACCTGAAATCGGGTCAGACATGACCATCCAATGGCTTGACTTGGTGGTGATTGCTAAGCATTAAGCAATCCATGACCATTTCATCAGAAACCGAACTTGAACATCTGCGCCGTATTGGACGCATCTGTGCGCGTGCGCGCGACGTGATGGGGGCCGCTGCCGTTGCAGGCATGACCACCGCCGAACTTGATGCCATTGGCCGCAAGGTCCTTGAGGATGCCGGGGCGGTTTCAGCACCCGAAAGCGAATATGATTTTCCCGGTGCGACCTGCATCAGTGTGAATGAGGAAGTCGCACACGGTATTCCGGGTGATCGGGTTCTGGCGGATGGCGATCTTGTGAATATCGATGTGTCGGCGTCGCTTGACGGCTATTTTTCCGATACCGGTGCCAGCTTTATCGTCGGAACGCCGCGCCCTGAAATCGTGAAGCTGTGCGATGATGGCAAAAAGGCAATGTGGGCGGGGATCAAGGTCGTGCGCGACAAGGCACCGATCCGTGAAATCGGTCTTCGGATCGAAAACTTTGCCCGAAAGGGCGGTTACAGCCTGATTAAAAATCTGGCCAGTCACGGGATCGGAAAATCATTGCACGAAGCGCCGGAAACCATCCCGACATGGGATGATCCGCGCGAACGCCGGTCGCTGAAAAAAGGTCAGGTCATCACCATCGAACCGTTCCTGTCGCGGGGGTCGAACTGGGCGCTTGACGGGGATGATGGCTGGACGCTGTATGCCGATACCGGCGCACCCACCGTACAATACGAACATACGCTGGTGGTGACACAGAATGGCTATGAAATCATGACATTGGCCGGATAAACCCGACCGGTTTATATTGCGCTGCATGATGGATATGAAAAAGGCCGCCCGGAACATGTCGGGCGGCCTTTTTAGTGCGGTATTGATGGCAGTTATGCGCCGTATTTTGCCTTGGCTTCGCGGCGACGCGCGTGCAGGACCGGTTCGGTATAGCCGTTTGGCTGTTCGCGGCCCTTGAACACCAGATCACAGGCGGCAGCAAAGGCAACACTGTCATCAAAGTTCGGTGCCATGTTGCGATATTCCGGGTCGCCTTCGTTCTGTTTGTCGACGACGGCGGCCATGCGTTTCATGGTTTCCATCACCTGATCCTTGGTGCAAAGCCCGTGATGGAGCCAGTTGGCGATATGCTGGCTGGAAATGCGCAATGTGGCGCGGTCTTCCATCAGGCCGACATTGTTGATATCGGGCACTTTGGAGCAGCCAACCCCGGCATCGATCCAGCGGACAACATAGCCAAGAATGCCTTGGGCGTTGTTATCAAGTTCTTCCTGGATTTCGCTTGGCATCGGGTTGATGTCGCCAAGACGCGGGATCGAGAGGATATCATCGAGGCTGGCGCGTTCGCGTTTGCCAACTTCGTCCTGTACGGCACGGACATCGACCTGATGGTAATGCATGGCATGCAGGGTGGCCGCAGTGGGGGATGGAACCCATGCGCAGTTGGCCCCGGCTTTGGGATGGCCGATTTTGGCGGTCATCATTTCGGCCATGCGATCCGGTTTGGCCCACATGCCCTTGCCAATCTGGGCGATGCCCTTCATGCCGCATTCAAGGCCGACATCGACATTCCAGTTTTCATAGGCCGAAATCCAGTACTGGTCTTTCATCGCTTCCTTGCGAACGACCGGGCCTGCTTCCATGCTGGTGTGGATTTCATCGCCGGTGCGGTCGAGGAACCCGGTATTGATGAAAACAACACGGTCCTGGGCAGCACGGATGCATTCCTTGAGGTTCACCGTCGTGCGGCGTTCCTCGTCCATGATGCCGACCTTAAGGGTATTTTCCGGCAGGCCAATTTCACGTTCGACAAAGGCAAACAGATCATTGGTCAGGGCGACTTCTTCGGGCCCGTGCATTTTCGGCTTCACGATATAGACGCTGCCGTGGCGCGAGTTTGAAACGCTGCTATTGCCGTCAATGTCGTGTTTGGCGATCAGGCTGGTCATCATCGCATCAAGGAAGCCTTCGGGGACTTCGTTGCCATTGGCATCCAGCACCGCGTCGCTTGTCATCAGGTGGCCAACATTGCGCACCAGCATCAGACTGCGCCCCGGCAGGACAACATTGTGGCCATCAAACCCCTGATAGGAACGGTCCGGGTTGAGGCGGCGGGTAACGGTTTTGTCGCCCTTTTCAAAGCTTTCTTCCAGCGTGCCTTTCATCAGGCCAAGCCAGTTGCGATACACCGCAACCTTGTCTTCGGCATCAACGGCGGCAACCGAATCCTCGCAATCCTGAATGGTGGTCAGGGCGGATTCCATGATCACATCGCAGACACCGGCCGCATGGGTTTTGCCAATCGGGTGCGTGGGATCAATGCGGATTTCCAGATGCAGGCCATGATTGCGCAGCAGGACTTCGGAAAGGGCACCGTCTTTTTCGTTGTAGCCAATAAATTGCGATGGCTGTGCCAGCGATGTTTCGCTGCCGTCTGACAGGGTCACCACCAATGTCCACCAGCCAGAACCGTCTTCGCGGACTTCGTATTTGGCGACATCGGCATGTTTGCCATTGGCCAGCGGCACCGCCTGATCAAGGAATTTTGCGGCATAGGCAACGACGGCTGCCCCGCGCTTGGGATTAAAGCCAGCGGTCTTTTCCTTGCCATCGGCATCGTCAATGACATCGGTGCCATAGAGCGCGTCATAAAGGCTGCCCCAGCGGGCATTGGCCGCATTAAGCGCGTAACGCGCATTCATCACCGGCACGACCAGCTGCGGGCCGGCAACACGGGCGATTTCCGGGTCAACATTGGTGGTCGAAATATAGAAATCGTCGCCTTCGGGCAGAAGATAGCCGATTTCCTTGAGGAATTCCTTATAGGCCAGCGGGTCACGGGCCTGATCCTGCCGAGACAGGTGCCATTCGTCGATTTTGTCCTGCAACTCGTCGCGCTTTGCCAGCAGCGAACGGTTCCGTGGGCCAAGTTCGTTCACGAGCTTTTCGAACGATGCCCAGAACTGGTCGGAGGAGACACCGGTGCCCGGGGTGATTTCGTTGGCAACCAGATCATGCAGAACGGTTGCGATCTGAAGGCCGCCTTTGGTGATACGTTGGGTCATGTTTCCTCTCGACAGGCTTGAAGTCTTTTGCAACGGCCCGATGTGACCGATGCATATCTTTGTCACAACATATGGGCTGGAAGCGGGCAGGGTCCACAGCCGGTTTCACTTTCGTGGGATGTTTTCCGTATTGTGGAAACGATACCGACGCCCGGCGGATGATTATTGCCGTTATATGCCGCTAAATTTTGCCCAAAGCGGGGGTGTTAAGGATTGTGTCTGTGTTGATTTGGGCCTTGATCCGGGGCTGAACCCGCCTGATCAGCAGTGTCATCTGTCGCGGGATGGCCGATATCGTCCGGTCGGTCGGCGGCATGTGACGCACTTCCGTCTTCTTCCTCGACGATGTCATCGGTGATGGGCGACATTTCAAGTGCCATGGGCGTGGTGCGCGGAACGGCGACAAACTGACCCTGTTCCTCGATCGTGATGCGGCGACCGAAACCGGCACGATAGATGGCAAAGCTTGCCACCAGCACGCCGACAATCGCAAACAGAACCGGCATGCCCCACGGACCAAAATGACCAATGGCAAGCGACCCGATGATCGGCCCGGTGGCAGCAGACCCGCCATAAATGATCAAGAGGCCACCCGATGCGGAAACAATCTGGTCCGGTTGCAGATAGTCATTCACATAGGCGACCGACAGGCCATAAACCGGCATGATGAAAATGCCGATGATCGCGCCCCACACAGTAAGATTGGCGCGCACGACTTCCGGCGCGACAAGCGGGAACAACCCGCAGATGGCAAGCCCGATCAGCACGGCGATCATGACATACTGGCGCGGGACAATGTCGGACAGGCGGCCAATCGGCCATTGCATGATCATGCCGCCCAGAATGACGAAGGCCATGAAGTTGGCGACCTCATTGGTTGCCAATCCAAGGTCGGAGGCAAAGATCGGACCGACGCCATAAATCGCACCGGACAGAACGCCACTGCCGGCGGCGGCGACAAAGCCGAGCGGCGAAATGGCGTATAGCTGGCGGAATTTCATGCGTGCGCCACTGACCGCGGCGGGCGGGGGCTGCCGGGTGAGTGCAATCGGCACCAGAGACAGCGACAAAAGGACCGATGCCACGGTAAACAGTTCGAAACTGCCAATCGGTGACACGTTCAGCAACAGCTGCCCGATGGCAAGACCCGCCAGCGACACGGTCATGTAGGCGGCAATCATGCCGCCGCGCGATGTATTGTCGACCTGTTCGTTGAGCCAGCTTTCAATCACCAGATACAGGGCCGAAATGCACAGGCCCGTCATGGCACGAAACAGCGACCAGGTAATCGGATCCACAAACACGGCATGCAAAAGCGTAATTGCCGATCCGGTCGATGCCAGTGCGGCAAAGGTCCGGATATGCCCCACACGGTTGACAAGCCCCGCCCCCCAGATGATCCCGCCGATAAACCCGGCATAATAGGATGCCATGATGATACCGGTATAGATCGGGGCAAATCCCTCCGACGAGGCGCGCAACGCCAGCAGCGAGGATTGCAGCGACGCCCCGGTATTGAGGGTGAAGGCTGCAAACAATGTCGCAGATAATGCGATGATCAGTGCGACCGGCGAACGGGGCATTGCTATCCTCTGGTGGTAAAGTCGCGGCAGGGTCTACCCTGCGCGAAGGTCGGGAACCCTGTCAATCTTTACAAGGTGCTGTTCTGAAAGGTCTTGTCAGCCTTGCGGGACATGTGACGGATCGAACGTTACGGCGCATAAGATGTTCCGCAGAATTTCAAGCATTGAATTAAAGTCGAAGCCCTGCCGCGAACAGTACCGGTTTTGCGCAACTGCCATGTTAAAAGTGCGATAAGGTTGAAACCGGTAAAGGGTGGGCTGAGCGAATAACCAGCTTGACCTTCGGCCCTTTGATGCGCTCTATGACTTGGAATTGGAAGCAATTTGCCAAAATCCGTTGCCGTAAAGACGGATTTTTGCGTTGATCGCCACTATTGGCCCGATCCGCACCCAAGTTCGGTATTTGCAAACCGACCGGTGCCCGGGTTCTGCAAGGGGAGGAAACCTTGAACATTCTTCGTACAATCGGCGCAATCGCGACCGGTATTGTTGTCCTGTCGGCCGTAAGTGCCGCCCAGGCAGAAACCCGCGTCACTTTCAAATCGGCCAAGGCGGCGTCATCCTATTATCAGATGGCAGCCCAGTTCGCAGAAGCGATCAAGACCGGTACGGACGGCGAAATCATCGTCACGGTCGAGGAAAGCCAGGGATCGGTCCAGAACGTGATGGAAGCATCGGTTCGCCCGGGCAATTATCTTTTCACAAGCCCGCCCGCACTTGTTGGCCTTGCGCAGGCAGGCAAGGGGGCGTTTGAAGGGCGTCCGACCGAAAAATTCAATGAAGTCCGGGCCCTGTTCCCGATCCCGTCGCTGACCATGCATTTCGTGATGCGTGCCGATGCCGGTGTGACCGACTTTGCCGGGCTTGAAGGGAAAACCATTCTGCTTGGCAAGGGGTCGTTTGGCGCGAATGAGGGTGAAAAATACCTCGATCTGTTCGGGCTTAAAGATAAGGTCACGTTGTCAGAAGCGGAGCTGTCCAACGCGGTTGCCGCCCTTAAAAACGGTCAGATTGACGGTTTTGTCACTGCCGGTTCCTGGCCCGCGCCGAACGTGATCGAGGCCGCGGCAGGCACGGATGTCAATATCCTGTCGCTTTCCGATGACCAGCTTGCGATGACCAAGCGCGATCTGACGGTGATCCCGGCCGGGACCTATAACGGTCAGAAGGATGATATCCGCACGTCTTCCCTGTCGGTGGTTGCCTATGCCACGACCGAGATGGATGATGAAACCGCCTATCAACTGACCAAAACTTACTGGGGCCAGAAATCCGCCATGAGCTCGAACGCGTCATGGTGGAAAGGTGTGACCCAGGAAATGCTGGCCAATATCAAGGGTAAAATTCACCCCGGCGCGCTTCGTTTTTACGCCGAGGCAGGTTTTCCGGTTCGCGACGATCAGAATTGATCGCCGATTGGCAATAATGTGATGACAGGCCCGGCCGCCACAGCCGGGCCGTTCTTTATCGGACGTATCAGGATTACGATGTCTGCTGTTTCCCGCCCTTTCTGGATTGCGCTTGGCGCGGTATCCATCTTTTTTCATCTCTGGCTGATTTTTTCGGGGCTGGTTCCCAATCTGGTCAGTCGGCCGTTGCATATGGCTTTGGCGTTGCCTTGGGCATTGGTGTTTGTTGCCAAAACACCGTGGCAGAAAATCAGCGGTCTGATCCTGACCGTGATCGGGCTTGCGGCGTGTTTGTGGGTGGCGTTCAATCACGGCATGCTGGGTGATCAATACGGGTTCCTGGTCGGGAATCTGCAAATTGCCATATCATTTGCCCTGCTGGGCATTGTTCTTGAAATGGCACGGCGCGCCATCGGATGGCCTTTGCCGAGTGTTGCGGCGATTGCGCTGCTTTATGGGTTTTTTGGCGAATATATTCCCGGTGAATTCGGCCATGGCGGGCTTCCGATTGAAAGCATGCTGGGTACGCTGACCATTGCCGAAGGCGGCCTTTGGGGAAGCCTGACCGGGGTTTCGGTCAGCATCGTTGCGATCTTTGTCATCTTTGGCGCGATCCTGAATGGCGGCGAAGCCGGGCAGGGCTTCATGAATGTTGCCGGTGCGGCCGCCGGACGGTTGCGCGGTGGCGCGGCCAAGGTTTCGGTGATTTCGTCGGCGTTGTTTGGCTCCATTTCCGGGTCTGCGTCGGCCAATGTGGCGTCCACCGGGGCGATTACCCTTCCGGCCATGACCAAGCTTGGCTATCCGAAAAAACTGGCCGCCGCGGTCGAGGCGGTGGCATCGTCGGGCGGGCAGATCATGCCGCCATTGATGGGGGCCGGGGCCTTTGTCATGGTCGAGCTGACCGGGCGGCCCTATGTCGAGATCATGGTTGCGGCCATTTTGCCGGCAATCCTTTATTTTCTGGCGGTGTGGGTCGGGATCAATGCCTTTGCGCTTCGCTATGACTTGCCCGGTGTGCCGGAAAAAGACCGGCCTGATACCCGCGCGGTCATTGTAACCTCCGCCTTCTTTCTTGTGCCATTTGCGATCCTGCTTTGGGGCATGTTTGGCGGTGGCTATACGCCGCAATATGCCGCCTGCCTTGCGATGATTGCCGGTGCGGCTTTGCTGTTTTTAGATGGCAATCTGCAATTCAGCCTGAGACGGACGGGCGAAAGATTTACCGAGGTCTGCCTGAGTGCCGGGCGGCAGGTATCGATGATTGCTGCGATCATTTTGTGTGCGTCCATCGTTATCGGTGTTTTGGGTCTGACCGGGCTTGGCGTGAAGATCACATCCCTTCTGCTGTCGGGGTCCGGCGGGATGTTGTGGCCTGCCTTGCTTCTGACCGCGATTGCATGTCTGATCCTTGGCATGGAAGTGCCGACCACGGCGGCCTATGTGATCTGTGTTTCGGTGGCCGGACCCGCCCTGACCGAGCTTGGGCTTGATCCGTTGCAGGCGCATCTGTTCGTGTTCTGGTTTGCCCTGCTGTCGACGATTACCCCGCCGGTTTGCGGCGCGGTGTTCATTGCCGCAGGTATGGTCGAGGAAAACTGGCTGAAGGTGGCCGGAACGGCCATGGCGCTTGGCGTCGGGCTTTACATCGTGCCGCTGGCGATGATCGCAAACGGGTCATTGATTGATCTTGCGGCCAATCCGGTTTGGGCGTTGGTTGCCGGGCTTAAGGTTGCGGTTGGTCTGACGGCGATTTCCTATGGCCTGATATCGCCGCGCCCGGTTCTGGTCCGCATCGCATCGGGCGTTCTGGGCGGGCTTGTCATTTTTGTTGCCGGGGTTTAACCCCGGCGGCTTCCCTGTTGGTCCTGCGTCTGCCTGAAATCATCAAGCAGCTTCATGAAATCATCGACATCCGGGAAGCCCGTGAAGCTGTGCTGTGCCGGGATGCTGACCCATGGCAGTTTTTCAGATGTCATGGTTTCAATGAAGGGTGTGGCAAGGGACTTCTGATCAAACAGGGTCGGGCGGACATTAACAAAATCATCCATGCCGGTGATCCGGGTAAACATCCATGTCTTGCAGTCCGGGCAGAAAAAATGATCCAGTTCGGGGCCTTGAGCGCCGCCTTTGACCGGTGTTCCGCGTACAACGCGAAAGCTGTCTGATTTGCACATCGCTGTTAGCGAAAAGGCGCTTGAGCTCATTTTCTGGCAACCGCGACAATGGCAGGCTGCGGTCAGGACCGGGGGTGCTGCCAGCGTGATTTCAAGTTTCCCGCAACGGCAGGATCCTTTGACGGGATAGGAAATCTTGTCCATCGACTGGCACCCGGTTGTAATTGCGCACAAAAAAGGTCAGGCATGCAAATTAATGCGTGCCTGACCGGAATGCCAACAGGTTCTTCGCCAGGGTGCTTTGTCCCTGGCGGCTATTGGGTGCTGTTAGTGATTTCTGCGTTAAGCGCGTCCGCTACGCGGACCGGCAAACAGCCATATGATCAGGCCGAGAACCGGCAACACGAGGATCAGAATCGTCCAGATGATTTTTGAACCGGTGCTGGCACCGCTGCCCATGACATTGATGATCGCCCAGATATCGGCAATCAGAATGATCAGTCCGAGAATTCCACCATATTCCATAACCCAACCTCATTTTTCTGTGTCAGCAGACAGGAAAGCTGTCGGCTGTTCTTGAAAGTCAAACGGCTTGGATGGGAAGTTGTTCCCGCGGGGTATTCTGCGACCAAATGGCGAACTTACCTAGACGACTTGTCCGGCCGACCAGCCTGATGACCAGGCCCACTGGAAATTGAAGCCGCCAAGATGGCCGGTAACGTCAACGACTTCACCGATGAAATAAAGGCCGGGGACATCGCGGCATTCCATGGTTTTCGATGACAGGGCGTTGGTGTCGACCCCGCCCAGCGTGACCTCGGCGGTGCGATAGCCTTCGGATCCCTGCGGCATGACCGACCACTGATTGACATCGGTTGCAAGCAGACGCAGCGCCTTGTCCCCGGTTTCACCAATCGGGCGATCAAGTCCGTGGCGGGCGGTGATCATCTGGGCCAGACGATTTGGCAGAATGCGCGAGAGCACATTATGCACGGCCTGTTTCGGGCTTTCGGCCTTGGCCGATTTCAGAAGATCAAACGCGTCTTCTTCGGGGTTCAGATTGACCGTGATGGCATCACCTTCATCCCAATAGGATGAAATCTGCAGGATGGACGGGCCGCTGAGCCCGCGATGGGTGAACAGCAATCCTTCGCGGAACTGCTTTTTGTGGCACTGGACAATCGCATCAACCGAAATGCCGGAAAGCTGGCCCAGATCGGCCCGCATATCCGGGTCAAAGGTCAGCGGGACAAGGGCGGCCCTGGTCGGAACGATGTCGATGCCAAACTGTCGGGCAATCTGATAGCCAAAGCCGGTTGCGCCGATTTTGGGAATGGAAAGGCCGCCACAGGCCACGACAAGCGATTGACAGGTCCATTGCGCGCCGGTGCGTGTGGTGACGTCGAACCCGGCATCATCACGGCGGATGATGTTGCTGATTTCGGTGTTCAGGCGCAGTTCGACATTGGCGGCATCACATTCATCGAGCAGCATGTCGATGATCTGGAACGAGGATTCATCGCAGAAAAGCTGCCCCAGTGTTTTTTCATGCCAGGCAATGTCATGGCGATTGACCAGATCGATGAAGTCAAACTGGGTGTAACGTTTGAGTGCCGAGACGCAGAAACGCTTGTTTTGCGAAATGAAATTTTCCGGGCTGGCATGCAGATTGGTGAAGTTGCAGCGACCGCCCCCGGAAATCCGGATTTTTTCAGCCGGTTTCGCCGAATGATCGACAATCACAACCGAACGGCCGCGTTTTCCGGCTTCGATTGCACACATAAGGCCGGCGGCACCGGCACCAATCACAAGGACATCAATCTTCTTCACGCAGCAGGCCAATCTTTCGGGGAAAACGACCTGCCTTATACGGATAAATTGGTGTTCTGTCAGTGCCTGTCAGGCGTAACGCTGCTTTTTGGGCTGGGGCGTTGTGATATCGGGTGTCTGGGCCGTCGGATAGGCATCTGCAATCTGGCGTTCGGTTGCAACCCGGTTACGGCCTTTGGCCTTGGCCAGATAAAGCGCCTGATCGGCGCGTTCGATAAAGCGGCCAAGCGGCTCGCCATAGGCAAAGGTGCTGACCCCGATTGAAACGGTGACCTTGCCCAGTTCTTCATGGCGGATGCGGCTGACCACCTTGCGGGTTTCGACATTGTGGCGGATATGTTCGGCCAACTGGCGGGCGCAGCCAAGACCGGTCATCGGCAGGATGACGGCAAATTCCTCCCCACCGTAACGGGCGGCGGTGTCGCGGCCCTTGACGTTCTGCTGAAGGGTCTGGGCCATCAGCCGAATGACCTGATCGCCGGCCTGATGGCCGTGAGTATCGTTGAAAGTTTTGAAATGGTCGATATCGATCAGAAGCAGGCTAAGCGGTTTGCCGGTTTCCATCGACTGCATCGCGCAATCGCGTAATCGCAGATCAAATGCCTTGCGGTTGGCAATGCCGGTCAGACAGTCGGTCATGGCCTCGCGCTTCATGTCTTCGAGGTCCCGGCGCAGTTTCGATATTTCGGTCGAGGTATTATCAAGCCGGGTTTCAAGAAGGCGGTTTACGCCTTCGATGTCGCGGGTCGCACCGAGCAGCGTTTTAAGCGCCTGTTCCAGATTGGTGAAATCCTTGTCTCCGATATATTCGCAGAAATGATCAAGGGCCTCGCCATAGGCACAGGTGTCAATTCCGGCATTGCGCACGGTTTCCAGAACCGATGTCAACTGATTGCGCAGATCTTCGGTGATGCGGGTGACGATTTCGCGTTCATTCACGGTGTCAAAAAACCGCGTGAAAAGGTCGCGGCACTGCAATTCGTCGAATTCGCGATTGTTGCTGCGCAGGATATCAATCGTCTGCGTAAGATCGGGTTCTTCGCCAGACAGGTAATTGAAAAAGATCGTAAAATTGTTCGGATGCGCGATAACGCCCAGTTCGGACATCATAGCGAGGGCTGCGTTTGACAATTGCTGTGCCCGATCCGGGCTGGTGCCGTATTCGATCATCGATACCTGCGCGACTTTCCAAAAAATGTATGTTTTGGCAGGGGCAATATATCGTTACAGTCCAATCATAACGTTGATTTGGATCATGGCCGAAGCCGGGTTACAAAAGCCCCGCCAATAAAACCAATCCATAAAAAAGAAACAGGGAAGCAGCAGGAAATGACGTTACGGTTTGAACGCATGGTCGCCGGTATCATCGTGATGATGGTGGTTCTGGTCTCATCACCGGTTCTGGCGCAGGATGGCATGGGGGCTGCCCCTGCCACATCTGGAACGTCATCGGGCGATACGTTGCCACCAGTCGATTTTCGTCCGATTGAAGCCGGTGAACGCACCAATATGCCGCCGCTTATGGAACGCTATGTACTTGACGAGTTAAAGGCATTGCGGACCGAAATGCAGGGCATGCGCGCCGAATTGCTGCGCGAGGTTGTTAACCGGCAGCTTGAGGCCATCGACAAGGCGATTTCCTATTCGTCGAACACGGTGACCTATTTCTTCTATTTCGTGGCCGCCGTCGGTGCACTTCTGACCATGCTGGGCTGGCAGTCGTTGCGGGAACTTAAATCAAGTGTGCGTAACCTTGCCGATACGGAATTGCGCCGCCTGTCCGAAGAATTTGAAACACGTCTGAGCGCGCTTGAAGACGAGCTGCGCCAGAAAAGCATGGTGATCAACGATCATCAGCAGGAAATCGAAAATACCCAGACCATTCATGCCTTCTGGCTGCAGGCCAACAAGGTGACCAATCCGCGGTCCAAGATCGAGATTTACGACAAGATTCTTGAACTGTCGCCGGGCGATCCGGAAGTCATGGCCTATAAGGCGGATGCCGCCCTTCAGCTTGGTGATCGTGACTGGGCGCTTAGCCTGTGTAACCGGCTTCTGGCCGAGGCGCCGGATAATGCCAATGGCTATTATCAGCGGGCGTGCGCCAATGCAGGGCTGGGTTATCCGGAAGCCGCCCTTGCCGATTTGCAGCGTGCGGTGGCCCTTTCGGATGCGATGCGTCAGCCTGCCTGGACCGAGGTTGAGTTTGAGCCGCTTTGCAATTTGCCGGAATTTGCCGAAATTCTTGGTAATCCCGAGAGTGCTGCGCCCGCGGAATAACGTCGAGGGCATTTCACGCCCCAAGCCAAAAACAAACCCCCGGCAGTGCGGACTGCCGGGGGTTTGCATATCAGTTGATCGGTGATCTTAACCGGCCAGTTCATTCCACAGCGGGTGGATCGGCGCGACATCGTTTTCGATTTCGCTGAACCGGGCGTCGCAGTCAAAGAAGTAGTTGTCGGCAAGGTCGTCATTGACCTGCGACACTTCGCCGACAATCACCGGTCCTTTGCCCTCTTCGCCATAGAAGCGATGCACAAGCGTGCGCGGCAGGGTGACACTTTGACCGGGTTCGAGCACGACCTTGCCACCGGCCGGAAGGATATTGAGCTTGCCATCGGTGCGGACATGCACGTCATTGACCATGTCCATTTTGCCGTCTTCGGTCAGGTTGGTCAGTTCGATCACCAGATTGCCGCCGCCACGCACAATGATGTCTTCCATTTTGACCTTGTGGTAATGCCACGGGCATTCCTGATTTTCGGCGACAATCATGATTTTTTCGGCATAGGGGACTTCGCCCGGCTGGCGCAGGATGCCATTGCGCAGGCAAAACAGGATCAGGCCGCGACGGGCGAAATCGCCTTCGCCGTAATCGGTTACGTCCCAGCCCATCTGATGGGCACGGCACCATTTCGCAAGATCAGGCTCGGCATCCCACTGCGCCGGGGAATAGTGGCCCCAGACGGGCAGTTTGAAGGAAATGGACTCGAACAGTTCCTTGGCATGCGTGATATGAGCATTGATATCGGAACGGCGCATGGACGACCTCGTAAAGCTTTTGCGTGTTTGAATGGTTGGCCGCGCGATGCGCAGGCTTTGCTGGCTTTTAGCATGTTCGAAAAAGGATTGCGACCCAATTTGAATGCATTCAAATGCCCGTTATCCGATTTCGCAAACCTGCAAAATGACTGCCCTGATTTTGTCGATTTTGTTCCGTCTGATAAGGTGTTCAAAACAAAAGCTATGCGTTTAGCGGAACAACAATAATCAAGGAAACACGGGCATGTCTTCTTCTTCGGGATTTGCGAAATTTGTTGCGGCGGTTGTGGTCAGTGCCGGTATTGCCGGTGCCGGATGGCTGGTCGGCAAGGGATTGTCCGACATGCGGTCGCTTGACCGGTTCGTGACCGTCAAGGGTTTGGCCGAACGCGATGTGGTGGCGGATCGTGCGGTGTGGCCGATTACCTATGTTGCGACCGATGATGTTTTGCAAAACGCACAGGCCAAGATCGAAAGCGATACAACCGCCCTTCTGGCGTTTCTTGAAACGCATGGCATCACCAAGGACATGACCGAACTGCAAAGCCTTCAGGTTACTGATCAGCTTGCGCAATCCTACCGTTCTGGCCCGATTGAAAGCCGTTATATCGTCAGTCAGACGATCCAGGTCCGGACCGACAAGATCGAGGCAGTCGTTGCGGCAACGCAGGATATTGGAAAATTGCTTCAGGGCGGGATTGTTCTGGGCGGGCAGGGTTATAACCCCGGTCCTAGTTTCATGTTCACCAAGCTTAATGACATCAAACCGGAAATGATTGCGGCGGCCACGGCCAATGCGCGTGAAAGTGCGCAGCAATTCGCAACCGATTCCGGTGGTCATCTGGGCGGTATTCGCCGCGCAACGCAAGGGTTGTTCCAGATCCTTCCGGCTGATGGTGCCCCCAATACGATGGAAAGCCAGCAGATCAATAAAACCGTGCGTGTTGTCACCACCATGGAATATCTGATCGAGGATTGATCACGTTCGGCCGGACTGGTTGACTTGTCCGGTTGACTTGCCCAGTTGACTTGTTTGGCAAAAATGGTTCTATGCGGCGCATGGCGCAGCTGATCCTTTTTAACAAGCCGTATGGCGTTCTGACCCAGTTTACCGACCGTGAAAACGGTCGGGCGACGCTGGCCGATTATATCGATCTGCCCGGTGTCTATGCCGCCGGGCGGCTGGATCGCGATAGCGAAGGACTGCTGCTGCTGACAGATAACGGGCCGCTGAATGCCCAGATCGCCCACCCGAAATTCAAAAAGCCGAAAACCTATTGGGTTCAGGTCGAGGGCGAGCCGACCGAAGAAGCCCTTTCGGCCCTTCGTAACGGGGTGGAGTTGAAAGACGGCATGACCCTACCGGCGCGCGCGCGCCTGATGGGGGAGCCCGAAAATCTTTGGCCGCGTGATCCGCCGGTGCGGTTTCGCAAATCGGTTCCGACAAGCTGGATTGAACTGAGCATCACCGAAGGTCGTAATCGGCAGGTCCGCAGGATGACGGCGGCTGTCGGATTTCCGACCCTGCGTCTGATCCGCTATGCTATCGGTGACTGGACGCTGGATAATCTGGCACCCGGTGACAGGCAGGTGATCGAGGTCAAAGCACCCGAACCCGGCCCGGTTCAGGTCAAACCCCTGCCCGGGAACATGCAGGCCAACCGGCGACCCCGTACTGAGGGTGAGGGTAAAAACGCATTCCGGTCCGGGCGGCCCCAAAAGTCGCGCAACCCCAAACAGTCACGCGGTGGCAAGCCACGCGCACCTAAAGGATAAAGGCAATGCTGAGCTATCTGCACGGCTTTCACGCGGGCAATTTTGCCGATATTCACAAGCATGCCGCGATGCGGATCATCCTTGATTATCTATGCAACAAAGAAAAACCGTTTTGCGTGATTGATACCCATGCCGGGTCAGGCTGGTACGATCTTGGCAGTGCGCAGTCGGCAAAAACCGGCGAATGGAAAAACGGTATTGCCGCTGCACAGCAAAAGGGAAATGCGCCCAAACAGATGCAGCCCTTCCTTGATCAGATCGCGGCCTTTGATCCGATTGCCAAGGGCCGCGATTACGGCGTGTTTGAGGATGACGACCTGAAGGGGCCGTTTTATCCCGGGTCGCCGTTTATCATGCGCGAATTGCTGCGCGAGCATGATGAAATGATTCTGATGGAATTGCATCCGCGCGAATATGACCTGCTGGAATACAGTGTTGAACGCGATCCGCGTATTCACCTGCACAAGCGCGACGGTTACGAAGGACTGGTTGGCATGATGCCGCCCGCCATCCGGCGCGGTCTGGTGCTGATGGATCCCAGTTACGACGTCAAACAGGATTATCAGAAGGCCGCGAGTTCGATCAAACGGGCCTGGGAGCGGTGGGAAAACGGCATCTTCATGTTGTGGTATCCGATCCTTGAGGCCGGATTTGATGCCGAACTGCGTGAAAACTTCACCCAGATCAAAGCCAAGGGCGGGGTGCTGTGTGCGGAGCTTTCGACCAATCAGGGCGGGGCAAAGGGGCGGATGCGCGGCACGGGTCTTCTGATCATCAATCCACCTTATGGATTTGATCAGGAGTTTGATGAAATCGGCCAGTGGCTTTGCGATGCCGTCAAACTGCCCGGCCCGGCAACGCACCGGACCCATTGGCTGGTGCCGTCGCAATAAGCCCGCGGGCGAGACGGGGCAGGATTCAAATTAAAAGGCCGCGGACATCGATATGTCCGCGGCCTTTCTGCGTTGGGACGCAGTTTGACTTATATGCCGATGAAGGGCTGCAACAGTTTGGGCAGCAGACGGTTGAACTTCATCGGGGCATCTGTCGCGATCAGGCAGATGCATTCCTCGGCGGTGTCGGCAATCGGCTGATGATCGACATCGTTGCCAAGATCGGCGACGTCACCGGCCCGGAACCGACCGATTTCATCGATATAGGACCCTTTAAGCAGCAGGGTCATTTCATGGCCGTGATGCCCGTGATCGGGGATCGACACACCCGGTGCGATTTTCATCAGTCGCACGGTGCCTTTGCTTTCGATCGATTTCAGCTGGTAATGCTTCACACCCGGTGCCAGCGACTTCCACGGAATGTCTTCAAGCGAAAGAACATCATCAGGCAAAAGATTTGCCAAGGGCCGCGGAACGGATGGAATGGCGCTTCCGGTAATGCTTTCCCCGACGGCAACCCGACGTATGGATGGTATTTCGCTGAAAACGACATTCTCGTTGGCGGTTTCGCGTTCGATCATGGCCATGACATGGTCAAGCGCATGGATATTCATGGACATGACGTTTGCCGTTTCCAGCGCCGCACCGCCAAGGGCCTCGAATTCGGCGACCTTTTCACGGCATTTCGGGCAAAGGGTCATATGCGTTGCCACAAGCAATTCCATCGCCTGAGACATCCTGCCGCTGGCGTATTCCATCAATGTCTGATCTGTCGGGTGGTGTTTGATATTCATGCTACACCCTCCAATCCACCACGAAGTTTGGTTAAGGCCAACCGCAACCGCGATTTGACAGTGCCCAGCGGGATATCAAGCTTTTCGGCAATTTCGCTGTGCGAGAGATCTTCAAAAAACGACAATTCAACAACCACTTTCTGATCGGCGGGCAATTCTTCCATGGCGGATTTGACGAGAACGGCATGTTCATCCCGGTCGACGATTTCGTCGGCAAGCGGGCTATCGTCAATAATCAGCGTCGGATCGGAATCGTCCACTTCGATATGTTTGCGTTGCCGGAAACGATCAATACGAAGGTTTCTGGCGATTGTAAAAATCCATGTACTGGCGGCAGCCTTGTGCGGATCAAACAGATGCGCCTTGCGCCAGACCTGCATCATGGCTTCCTGCGCAAGTTCCTCGGCGTTTTCGGAATTGCCGCCAAACCGGAACATGTAGGCTTTGACGCGGGGGGCAAAGTGGGCAAACAGTTGCGCAAATGCCTCACGGTCCTGCGTCGCCGCAACCGCCACAATCCAGCTGGCACATTTCCTGGCCTCGTCGGGGTCAGCCGGACCGGGCCTTGATCTTGTCGTGCCGCTCATTTTCGTTTCTGGTCCCCTTCGGGGCCGCGCCATGATCGTGTTCATGAACAATCATACGCCAGCCGGAAATTTTTGGATCAAACGAATTTGTACGTTTTCCACCAATTACTTAAAATTATCAGCATTCGTTGTAACGCAGTGATCTGCAAATTGCGGGCATTCGTAAATATATGTAACTTAGACATTGTCACTGCAAGCAGGCGCGCCACATATGACGCTTCGATCATCGGGGACACTCAATATAGCTGTTGTTGGTTCGGGTATTTCCGGCCTGTCGGCAGCCTGGTTGCTCAGCCAGTCTCACAACGTCACGCTTTATGAAAAGGATGACCGTCCTGGCGGGCATTCCAATACCGTCGATGCGGGTCAAACACCGGTCGATACCGGTTTCATTGTCTATAACACCCGTTGTTACCCCAATCTTTGTGCCCTGTTTGATCATCTTGGTGTGCAAACGGCTGCGACCGATATGTCCTTTGCCGCCTCGATGGACCGGGGCGGTCTGGAATATGGCGGATCTGATCTGGCATCTTTGATCGCGCAGAAACGCAATATTTTCCGTCCGCGTTTCTGGCGGATGGTGCGCGATATCCTGCGTTTCTATCGCGAGGCACCGCTTGCGCTTGAAACCGGGCAGGCCGAAACGCAAAGCCTTGGCGATTATCTGTCGGCCCATCGTTATTCGAAATCCTTTATCAATGATCATCTGTTGCCGATGGGGGCCGCGATCTGGTCAACGCCGGTCGATACCATGATGGAATACCCATTGGCGGCGTTTGTCCGGTTCTGTCAGAACCACGGGCTTTTGCAGATCAAGGATCGGCCGCAATGGCGCACTGTTGTTGGTGGCTCGCGCCAATATGTCGGCAGGATGATCAAGGAGATTTCCGGTGGTGTTATCCTTGATAGCGCCATTGCCCAGGTCGGGCCGAATGGCAAGGGTGGGGTGTTCATCGAAAATCGTTATGGCGAACGGACAGACTACGATCACGTTGTTCTGGCCTGCCATGGTGATCAGGCCCTTGCGCTTCAGGCCAATCCGGCACGCGCGGTGCGCGAATTGCTGTCGGCGTTCCAGTATGAGCGCAATCTGGCGATCCTGCATGATGATGAAAGCCTGATGCCGCAAACGCGCAAGGTCTGGTCAAGCTGGAATTACCTTGCCGAAGAGCATGACGGCGAACAGAAAGTCTGTGTGACCTATTGGATGAACCGGTTGCAGCATCTTGACGAAGGGCAGCCGCTTTTTGTTACCCTTAACCCGGCGCGCGCGCCGCGTGAGGGCAGTGTCATTCGATCCTTCCTGTATGATCATCCGGTTTTTGATGCGGCGGCAATGGACGCGCAGAAACGGCTCTGGTCGATTCAGGGAATGGATAACATCTGGTATTGCGGCAGCTATTTTGGCTATGGCTTCCACGAAGACGGCATTCAGTCGGGCCTTGCCGTGGCCGAGGCATTGGGTGGTGTTCGTCGCCCGTGGAATGTTGAAAATGAAAGCGGTCGTATTCATCTGGGCCCTGTTGATACAGTTCAAAAAGAAGTTGCCGCATGACAGGCACATGGACATCCGCCCTGTTTGAAGGATCGGTGATGCATCATCGCCTTCGCCCGCGTGATCACAAATTGCGCTATCGGGTGTTTTCCTTTTTGTTTGATCTTGATGAAATCGATAGTCTCGCCGGATCGCTGAAACTGTTCAGCCGCAACCGGTTCAACCTGTTTTCATTCCATGACCGTGATCATGCCGATCGTGAACACGGAGATATCCGCAAACGTATCGAAGATATCCTGAACAAGCACGATCTTGGCGATTGTGCGCATCGGATCGAATTGCTGTGTTATCCGCGCATTCTGGGCTTCGTTTTCAATCCGCTATCGGTTTATTTCTGCCATCGGTTGGACGGTTCGGTCGGCGCGGTCCTGTATGAGGTTTCCAATACTTTCGGCGACCGGCATAGCTATCTGATCCCGGTGGGCAGCGATGCGATTGATGAAAAAGGCGTGCTGCGGCAAAGCTGTGCCAAGGGATTTTACGTTTCGCCCTTTATCGATATGCAGGCCGATTATCATTTCCGCATTTGCATGCCGGGTGAAAAAGTCGCGGTTGCCATTCGTGAAACCGACAAGGACGGCGCATTTCTGAATGCGGCATTTGTCGGTGATCGAACCGCACTTTCTGACCGTAACCTGTTTATGGCCTTTGTTCGCTATCCGCTGATGACGCTTAAGGTGGTGGCGGGCATTCATTACGAGGCGCTGCATCTGTGGCGCAAAGGCATGAAGTTCCATAAACGTCCAACGCCGCCAGCACATGATGTGACTTATGTGTTTGCTGCCAATAGCCAGACGGCCGAAGCCGCAAAAAGGTAATCAGGAAATGCCGGAACGCAATCGATCCTCTTCGACAATAGTCCGCCCGTTTCGTGACAGGTTCCTGCCCGTCATCGGGGGCATGACCGGAAGTCGCAATCTGCTGAAAATCATGCTGAAACGCATTCTGGCACATTTGCATTACGGTCGATTGACGATTGTTTTGCCCGATGGGGACACGTTGCAGTTTACCGGGCAGGAGCAGACCGAAATCCGCGCGGTTCTTCATATTCATGACTGGAAGGCGATCCGCAGGCTTGCGACCGGTGGCGATGTTGCCTTTGCCGAGGCCTATATGGATGGGGCATGGACAAGCCCCGATCTGACCAATGTGATGCGGGTGGCGATGTTAAACGAAAATATCGTTCGCGCCCGACTGGCAGGCGGCATGATTTCCCGGCTGGTGGCCCGGATCGGGCATTTGCGAAATGCCAATACGGTCGAAGGATCAAAACGCAACATTGCCTATCACTACGACCTTGGAAACCGGTTCTATCAGGAATGGCTTGATCCGGGGATGACCTATTCATCCGGTCTTTATCGCCGCCAGGACATGACGCTTGAGGCCGCACAGGATGCGAAATACCGCCGGATTTGTGAACTTGCATCGCTGCAACCCGGCGAACGGGTTCTGGAAGTCGGCTGTGGCTGGGGCGGGTTTGCCGAAATGGCGGCAGGGCAGCATCGCTGCCATGTTACGGGGCTGACGCTTTCGCGCGAACAGCATGCGTTTGCGCATCATCGCCTTCTGACACTTGGCCTGTCGGATCGCACCAGTATCGAGCTTCGCGATTATCGCCATCAGGACGGGCAGTTCGACAAGATCGTTTCAATCGAGATGTTCGAGGCGGTTGGCGAGGAACATTGGCCGATCTATTTCGATATGATCCGCAAGCGGTTGAAACCGGGCGGCAAGGCGGTTTTGCAAATCATCACCATCGATCATGACCGGTTCGAGGATTACCGCAAGGGGGCGGATTTCATCCAACGCTATATCTTCCCGGGCGGGATGCTGCCCTCGCCGGAGGCGCTTGGTACGGCGATTGCCAATGCCGGTCTTTCGCTTTGTCATTCGGAATTTTTCGGCAAATCCTATGCCCGCACACTGGCCGAATGGCAGCGCCGTTTCCAGCATGGCTGGGACAGCATCGCCGAGCAGGGATTTGATATCCGTTTCAAGCGGATGTGGGAATATTACCTGTCCTATTGCGAAACCGGATTTGATGAAGGATCGATTGATGTCGGGTTCTTTGTGATCGAACATCGCGAAAATGCCGCAACCTGATCGGGCCCGCAAAACGGCGTTTTATTATGCGCTGCCAGCAATGGCGGCGGCGGTGCCGACGATTCCCGCCTATGTCCTGTTACCCAGTTATTATGGGGATGATCTTGGCCTTGGGCTTGCCCTTACGGGGGCGATCCTTCTGGCGGTGCGGATCATCGATATGCTGACTGATCCGCTGGCCGGGTGGCTTTCGGATTATACGGGACGGCGCAAAATCTGGGTCGGGTTTGGTGCGGTGATTGCCGGGATCGGGATCTGGATGCTTTTTGTGCCGCCCGATCAGCCCGGTGGCGGGCATCTTTTTGTTTCGGCAAGCATTCTTTTCCTTGGCTGGACGCTGTTTCAGGTGCCCTATCTGGCGTGGGGGGCAGACCTTTCGGGGGATTACCGGGAGCGGACATTGATCACGTCCCTTCGTGAAGGGGCGGGGCTGATTGGTATTGTCATTGCCGGGGCGATCCCGGTTGTGATGATGAATGCATCCCGGGCCGATGAAATCCGAACCCTTGCGATGATGACCATTGTTGCGGGGGCGGTTTTCGTTACGATTCTGATCATCAAGGTCCCAGATAGCGCAGCCCGCCCGGGGCGCGGCCGTACTGCCGATACCCAACAGGGGGGTGTTTCCCTTCGTGCCCGGTTTGCTCAGTCGCTTCGCAGTCTGCGCCAGAACCGGCTTTTTGTCCGGCTTTTGGCCGCATGGATGATCAATGGCCTTGCCGGTGGATTGCCTGCGGTCTGTTTCCCGCTTTTTGTGCGCTATTACCTGAAGCTTGATACGGATACTGAAAACGCCCTGATCCTTTTGTATTTTGTTGCGGCCATTGCGGCCATTCCGTTTTGGGTGTTTCTGGCCGGTAAAATCAGCAAACACCGGGTCTGGTGCGTGGCGATGATCATGGCGGTGTCGGCATTCGCGTTCGTGCCGTTTCTGTCAGCCGGGGACTGGGCGGGGTTTGCGGTGATCTGTGTCTTTACCGGTGCGGCCTTGGGGGCGGATCTGGCGCTGCCACCCGCCATTCAGGCAGATGTCGATGACTGGGACCGGTACCGGTTTCATGCCAGCCGGACCGGTGTTCTGTTTGCGCTTTGGAACATGACCAACAAGCTTGCGATGGCGTTGGCGGCGGGAATTGCCCTGCCAATTCTGGGGGCTTTTGGCCTGACGGACGGGGGGAATGAAAATTCCGCTGCTTTGATCGCACTTGTCATGATCTATGCGGTGCTGCCCATCGTACTGAAAGCAGGAGCAATCGGGATGATGTGGCGTTTTCCATTGGATCGCGTGCATCAGGTTGCAATTCGTCGGCGTCTGGCTCGCCGCACCTTCTGATCCTTGTATCCTTTGCGGGAGAAAGCTGATGCTGCGATCTTTTACGGCGCTTGTGATGGTTTTGATACTTACCGGGTGTGGGTCAATGAAACCGCAGGATTTTGCGCAAAAAGAACCCCGCTTCGATGTGTTTGAATACTTCGAAGGCAATAGTCGGGCGTGGGGTATTTTTGAGGACCGGTTCGGCAAGCTGCGGCGCCAGTTCACGGTTGATATCACTGGAACCGTCAATGATGGTGTTCTGACGCTGGAAGAAGATTTTCTGTATGACGATGGTGAACAGGACCGCCGTGTATGGACGATCCGCAAGACCGGTGAGCACAGCCTGAGCGGAGAGGCCGATGACATCATCGGCACGGCCGCGGGCGTGCAGTATGGCAATGCGTTGAACTGGAACTATGACATGGACCTGAAGGTCGGTGACGGTAGCTGGCGGGTGACGTTTGATGACTGGATGTTCTTGCAGGGCGACGGGGTTCTTGTGAACCGGGCGCGTGTGCGTAAATGGGGGTTCGAGATCGGCGAGGTCACCCTGTTCTTTACGAAACAGCCATCCGCGCTGCGAGCCGCCGAATAAACCAGCCCAGCAGCGGAATGCGGGCATAAAAGGCCATGCCGGAATCCCAGTGATCGACATGGGATGAAATGCGCGTGCCGTCATCGGAAAACGTCACCGCCGACATGCCGGTGACATCCCAATTCCCCAGAACCGAAATCCTGGCCGTAAAGCGCCAGCGCAGAAAACCGAGATCATCATCAATCGCGTGATGGGTGACGATGAATTGCGGATTTTCGGTGTCGCGAAACATCTTGTCGAGATAGGCACAGACCCGATCCGGGCCATTGATGGTGTTGAACGGATCGGTAAAGCTGTAATCCGGTGTGACGAGATGATGCAGGTTTTCAATGGTTTCCGGGCTTAGTTGCGCAAAATAATCGCCATAGGATTTCAGCGTTTCGAGCCTGGTTGCGTTCTGTTCATCCATTGGATTTTCCCATCACTTTGCGGATCAGTTTGAAGTAAAGCCGATAGGGCAGAATGCGGGCAAGTTTTAGCTGCCGGACAAAGGGCGGCGGGAAGGCGATTTCAAAACCGTTGCCGCCCGTCAGGCCGCGATAAACGTAGTCGGCTGCCTGCGCGGGCGTTTGCAGATAGGGCATATCGAAATCGTTTTTGTCGGTCAGGCGGGTTTTGACAAAGCCCGGATTGATCACCCGAAGACAGACACCCGTTTCCCCCAATTCGGCGCGCAGGGTTTCGCACAGATTGATCAGGGCGGCCTTGGTCGGGCCATAGGCCCCGGCCTTTGGCAACCCGCGATAACCGGCGACCGAGGCGACAACCGCGATCTCGCCCGAACCGCGTTTACGCATTTTCGGGATCAGGGTTTCAAGGCAATTGACCGTGCCGAAATAATTGACATCGAAATGGTCGCGGATGGTTTTGGCGGAAAATTCATCGACAGGCATCGGCGAATAGATTCCGGCGGCCAGAACCACGAGATCGGGCAGGCCAAACCGATCTTCTATCAGGGCAATCGCATCGCGAACCGCATCGGGTTTGGTCACATCAAGTGGCACGGCATGGATGTTTTCCGACGATGCCGCCAGATCGGACAGCGCATCGGCGGAGCGTGCCGATGCGATAATCGTCGTGTTTGCGCCCGCATCGGATTTTGCGAATTTTTCGACAAGTGCTGCCCCGATCCCGGCGGAGGCACCGACGATCCAGATGGTTTTGAAATGTTTGATCATCCGCGGATATCCTTTTGTGCCGTATCGGTCTGGCAGCTTGTGCAGCGATAGGTGATTTCAGAGCCATCGCGCGCCTTGAAGCGCAATCCAACCCACCGGCCATCGGCATCGTACCACGCATTGGTTTGCAATTGGCCATCATAGGTGAAGTGGGTGGCGTTGATCATGCCGTTGCCAACAGCCAGGCGTTCGCGGCCTGTCTGGGATATGGTGACCGCGTTGGGATTGCCGGTGAGCGTATTAAGAACCTGATCGGTTTGCAGAACACCGCAATGCCAGTGATCGGTCGGAAAAATACCGGGCGGCAGGGATTTCTGGCCATCGGGGCCATCGACGACAAGCTGATCGTTTTCGCGCCGGGCCGCGATGCTGGTTTGATCGCCATCATCATCGACCTTGACCGACAGGGTGGATAATTGACCCTCCTGCCAGATGCTTTCGGAGCGGTAGCGGAAGCTATAGGCGTTAAAGCCCAGAAACGAGATATCGATATTGCTTTGGGCGACGACCTGAAGACCGTCCTGACCGCGATTGAAGCGCACGATATGCTGCCCGACCGGGGCATCATTGCGGCGGATCTGAAACACCAGTTCATTGCCGTATCGCGCAATCGGATCGAAGTTGCGACAGGCCGCGTTGCGATCAAGGCCCGCGGACTGGGCGGGGGTAAGGGCTGAAAGGTCGCCATTTTGTGCCAGCGCAGAACCGGCATGATGGACCGAAAGAACGGCCAGCACCGCAACGAGATATTTAAGGGGTTTCGGGCGTGGCATGTGGTGGCGTACCCTGCTGTTGGCCCCGGCGATCAGGACGCGATCAAGCCGGATTTCGAAAATGGAATGCTGTTACTGTTACGCATGGAAATGCGGTTCAGATCAGGTTTGCCGTGCCCTGCCCGTGTGCCGGGTGATTGCGGTGCGCCCGGCTTTGAGGTAAAGCAGGGCCAACAATGAAAGGCCGACCATGCCCCATCCGATAGCCGAAGACCTGACCGCAAGCGTTCTGCATCGCGATTCCAACGTCATCGTTCTGAACAAGCCGCCGGGATTGGCATCGCATGGCGGGCCGAAAACCTATTTCCATGTCGATGCGTATCTGCCCGACCTTAAATTCGGCATTCAGCCCGAACCGACCCTGGCGCACAGGCTTGACCGCGATACGGCCGGGTGCCTGTTGCTGTGTCGGCATCCGAAATCATCGAAAAAGATCACCCGCCTGTTTACCGAAAAACTGATCGGGAAAACCTATTGGGCGGTGGTGCGCGGTGCGGTTGCCGATGATCACGGCTTTATCGATGCGCCGATTGGCAAGACCAATGATGAAAGCGGCTGGCGGATGCTGGTTCATGAGGACGGGCAGCCATCAAAGACCGAATATCGGGTGCTGGGGCGCGGCAAGGACGAAGCGGGCGATGATATCACCTGGCTTGCCTTGACGCCCCATACCGGTCGCACGCACCAGCTGCGTGTGCATCTGGACCATATCGGGCATCCGGTTCTGGGTGATCCATTTTATGGTCGGGGGGATGAACCGCCGATTTTTGGACAGCCGCCGACCCTGATGCTTTTGTCGCGCCAGATCGTGGTGCCGTTCCATGCCGACCGCGACCCGGTGGTGGTCGATGCGCCGCCGCCCGAATTGATGCGGCCGGGGCTTTCGGCCTGTGGCTATGCGGGCGACTATGCCCCGCATGCGGCGTCAGTTGATGCTCAGTATGGCGGCGATGGCAGCGATGCTGAAGGCGGACAGGAGGGTTTCGAGGGTGATGATTGAGGCCATGGCCTCGGGGTCGCCATTAAGCTGCCGGGCGAGGATATAGGCGTTGCCCGCGCACGGCATCCCGGCATAAAGCACCCCCATGGCAAGCACCATGCCCTCCACCCCGGCCAGATGCAGCGCAATGCCGGTGATCAGCGGCAGGAGGGCGAGCTTGATCGTGGTTGAAAGGGCAATCGCGCCCAATGCCTGTTTGCTCAGGATAAAGCGCAATCCGGCCCCGACCGACAGCAGGCTGAGCGGAAGGGCTGCGGTTTTGAAAAGGGCTGCGGTATTTTCAATCGGCAGCGGCACGTGAATGTTGCTGATATTCAGCACCGCCCCGGCCCCGGCGGCGATGATGATCGGGTTTTGTGCAAGGCCGAGCATGATGCGTTTGAAGCTGCCCTTGCCACCGGCAAAGGCATTCAGCACCACAACTGCTAGCATGTTGGTGGCAATCACCATCACGGCAATAAAGACAATCGCCAGTGCCAAGCCTTCGCTGCCATAAAGCGCATCGGCGATGGCAAGCAGGACATAGCTGTTATAGCGGACCGATCCCTGAAAGATCGAGGTAAACAGCGGTGTGTTGCGGGTGATGAGCGGGCGCAGAAGCAGCAAAACCGCCGCAAGGGCAAGGGTCGCGCCCAATGTGACCATGACCGCAGTGCCCGCGTGGCCGGAGCCAAAATCGGCACGGTAAATTTCGACAATCAGAAGCGACGGCAGCAACAGGTAATAGGTCAGCCGATCAATCCCGGCCCAGATGTCAGACCCGGTGATCAGGTAACGTTTAAGTGCTGCCCCGACCAGAATGGCGGCAAAGATCGGGAAAATGGCGGCGATCAGGTCATAGGCGAGATTCATATAGAGAATGACCTAGAAATTGCTATGGTTGGCTTTGCTGGGTTGCTTGATAATGTAATTGCAAGTTTCGATGTTATGTCATTTTTTGCTGAAGCTCTGGGGGCTAATTTGCCGGACAGATTTATTTTTCGCCAAGTGTATTACAAAGATATTGAAGTATTTTTGGTTGACGGAGAGGTGCGCTCAAAAAATCATGAGCATCCTCAGCTGTGTCATCAAGCTTCCTATCAGAGCATAGTTGACCGAAGAGGGAGTCCGCTGTTCCAGATGCCTGATGGTGGCGTTGTTAATGATTATGTACCATTCTATTTTTCTCCAATTACATCATTCACTTTTACAATTTTTAGGGGGACCGTAGATTTGATGTCCCCCGAAGGCGATAATTTAGGACCTGCTTGCGAAGAAGATAGAGTATTTCTGGTTGCAAAGGTTGAAAATTTCCGTGATAGCGGGCTAGATTTCTGTTTTAGCGACTTCGCCTTAAACTCAAATGCTCCATTGCCAGTTCTATGTGGTGATTTGGATTCTTTGGAAGAACATGTTCATTGGGATATGTTTGACGAATATCCTTACAAGGGTAGAATCGAAGAGCTTGGGTACAATGGTGTTTGCCAATACTTCAAAAGCATGGACGATCCGCCAGAACGTATGACTCGAAGCCAAAAGCGCATGGCTGAATTCCTGGTTCGTTCCGCAGTCCCACTTGGCCTAATAGATTGCTTGATTGTCAAATCAGAGACGATAAGAGATAAGCTCGAGCAGATGATGGATGCCTCAGTTTGGGATATCCCAATATATGTAAAACCCGGATGCTACTACCAATGACCCTCTCATTCAAAAAAGGCGACATGTTTTCCGAGGCGGTGGATGCTCTCGTGAATACGGTCAACTGCGTCGGGGTGATGGGGAAAGGTGTCGCTCTTGAGTTTAAAAAGCGTTGGCCGGACAACTATAAAGAATATAAAAAAATATGTTCTGCAAAGGGCTTAAGGCCTGGCAAAGTTTTTGTTTATGATACAAAGCAACTTTTCCCGACAGATGGCCCCAGGTTTTTGGTCAATTTCCCGACCAAAGATCATTGGAGAGCTAAATCCAAGCTGGATTATGTCGAGAGCGGTTTGGATGCTCTCGTCGAGGCGATTGAGAATTATGGCATCAAATCTATCGCGATTCCGCCGCTGGGATGTGGAAACGGTGGGCTGGATTGGTCTGATGTAAAACCGTTAATCATTGAGAAGCTCGAAAATCTCTCGAATGTTGACGTTCGGGTGTTTTATCCAAAAGAAGCGGTTGATGAACCGGAGTATAGTCACTCCAAGTTTGCGATGACATTTGAGCGGGCAGTGCTTCTTAAAAGTCTGGGTGACTTGGAGCGCTATTTTGACGGATCATTTGATCGAATTTCGCTGCAAAAAATAGTGTATTTTTTGCAGGCTTTTGGTGTGAATTTTAACCTCAGATTTTCACGGGATTTCCACGGACCTTACTCAGAATCTTTGAAGAAGGCTTTTGTCGCGCTTGAGTATCATAAGATGATTGCCGGTTTTCAAACTGGCGATAGACAGGCACATGTAACGCCAAGCGGATATGCTGCTGCAGATGAGTATCTGAATTCCAGCGATGCAGCAGATCGTATTATTGATCGTTTAGGTAAACTGGTGCAGGGCTATGAGAGCCCTTACGGTCTGGAGCTTCTATCTTCGGTTCATTGGTTGGCACATCATGAGAATTGCTATCCGCTTGAGATGGTAATCAAAGAGATGAACAGCTGGAACGAGAACAAAAGAAACATCTTCAGCGATGAAACAATACGTGTGGCGTACGGTCGCTTGCAGGAAGATGGTTTACTGAACTGCGCGTAAATCACTAAACCTTGCGGTTCTGGTATTCGGCAAAAACCTGTTCGGGGGAATGGCCGCGATATTGTTCGCAGATTTCCTCGAATTTCGGGTTGCTGATCAGAAGGTCGGCGGTGCTGCGGTTGCAGGCAATCGGCACTTCATACATGTTGGCCAGCCGGATCAGCGCGCGGACATCGACATCGTGGGGTTGGGGTGTCATCGGGTCGGTGAAGAAAAACATCGCCTGCAATTCGCCATGCGCAATCATCGAGCCAAGCTGCTGATCGCCGCCGAACGGGCCGCTTTTAAGCGCCACGATATCAAGGTCGGGAAAGCGTTCCTGAAGCACGCGCCCGGTGGTGCCGGTGGCGAAAATCCGGGTGCCGGAAAACTGTGATTTGTGGGTTTCCAGCCAATCGGCCATTTCGCGTTTGCGACGGTCGTGGGCGACAAGTCCGATCGAAAGCGTCATGGGTGGTTTCTCCTGCGTCTTGATCCGGGCGATCCCGGCGGGCGATCTTAGCGGACCGGTCCATCATAGGGCAATATGATGGCATAGTTTATTGAAAATAAATGAGAATTTTTGCCAGAACCGGACGGCGAAAATTTTTGCAAAATGTTCTTGATTTGTTCTTTTATTTGTGGCATAAAGATAAAGTCAACAGGACAAATGGGTCCGGAGACATAACCCGCCAAGCGTGATTCGCTTTGGCGGGTTTTTGCGTTTCGGGGCTGGGTAAGACCGGTAAATACAGGGGGAATCAGCGATGAAAAAGCGACGATGTTGAGTGGTTGAGTAACAGGCGATCACCGCCAAGCGCGGAAGATCCGTGTGGGGTAAAGTCATTACGGCAGGAGTGCATCCGGGCATTGAAACGGCCCGGGAAACGGCGGCGTAAAGTTTGACGAAACGGAAAGGCAGAACGGGAGAGGTGCGCCTGCCGGGAAGGGCGCGGGCCAGATTTGGGCCGATGCGGGGCCGGATGCGGATCGAGCCGACGATTGGGCAGATCAGCCGCGGAGCAGGGGTGGTTCGGATGCGATGTCATCACGCCCGTGCCGGAATTGGCAGCGTTGGTCAAGACGGGTGAGTTCCGTTCAGGCCGCACCATTTGGCGAAACTGGCGAGAGCGGAGCAAGCCGAGGCGAGGCGTTCGAGCCCGGCAACAGAACCCGCCTTTCGTCACACCCGCGAAAGCGGGTGTCCATGTTTCAGCAGGTTGGGTGTGTCAGGTCGAGCTAGGGGCCGTCTATCGGCAGGTGGTGCGTTGCCGAGCGGTTGTCTGGATTCCCGTTTTCACGGGAATGACGGTTGGGGGAGTTCGCGAGGGACGGTTAGGGGGGAGAGGGGGCGATCATGGAATGCCATGAGCAGGTCGGTATCAGTCCCCCTTGGTCTTGGTTTTTGGTTCGACGTGGCGGCTTGGTTCCATCCGGTCATGCAGGACCCGGATGATGTCGACCCTGCCGGGTTCGGTGGTGCGGTAGAAGATCACATGCACCGGATTACCGACCGGGGTGGTGTTGCTTTCGGTGCGGCTGTGGCGGATATGGAAGCTGCGCATATCGGGGTGTAATTCCGGGCGGGCGGCGGTGGCGCCGCCTTCGGGGTTTTGGGCGATGCGGCGGAGGGCGGCCAGAAGCAGGGCGGCGTAACGGTTGCGTGCGTCCTGCCCGTGCCGGTGCGTACTTTCATCAAGAAGGGCGTTGATATCGGCTTTGGCCGATGCCGTAAGCCGGTATTGTGCTGCCACGGATCAGGCTCCGACGGTTTTGCCATTGGTTTTGTCAGTGGTTTTGTCAGTAGTTTTCTCGGGGGGAGCGAGCCAGCCTTCGAGGCTTGCGTCGTCCATATCCTCGTAATCGCCGTTTTCAAGATCGGCAATGCCGGTATCGATGCTTTTGCGCAGCAGTTCGAGCTTCAGCTCGTCCTCTTTCCAGCGTTGCTGCAAGCCGCGCACGGCGTCGCGCATGGCTTCGCTGGCATTCTGGTATTTTCCGGCCCTGACCATCTTTTCAACGAAAGCGTCCTGATCATCGGTCAGATTGACATTTCGGGTTGGCATGTCGGAGCTCCTTCTGATCGGGGAATTCTATCGTCATTGGCAAAGATTGCCAATGGGTGTTTGCGCTCGTGTCGCGCGGATGATGGACCGGGCCGAAGAAGTTTCCTTTTTCGTCTTTCGGTGGGGTTGGGGGTGCCGGGTTCGCGTAGGGGGCGTCTATCGACGGACCGGGCTTGCCGCACGGTTGTCTGGATTCCCGCCTGCGCGGGAATGACGTTGGGGAAGTTGCGGGGGACGGTTAAGAGGGCGGGTTGGCAAAGGGGGGGTGCGGGTTTAGGCGGTGGGGAGCCGGAAAGCTGCGTAAAACAAAACGGCCGCCCCATTGGAGCGGCCGTTTCACGGATCGGGTTGCCCTGATCAGGATTACATGTGGATCGCGCGTTTGTCGGCGTCCAGGGCGGCTTCCTTGACGGATTCGCCAAGGGCCGGGTGGGCGTGGCAGGTGCGTGCGATGTCTTCGGCAGAGGCGCCGTATTCCATCGCAAGGACCACTTCGGCAATCAGATCGCCAGCCGCCGGGCCGACAATATGTGCGCCGACGACGCGGTGGGTTTTCTTGTCTTCGAGTATTTTGACAAAGCCCTCGGTGCTTTCCATTGCCTTGGCACGACCGTTGGCAGTGAAGGGGAATTTGCCGACCTTGTAGTCAACGCCTTCTTCCTTGAGCTGCTCTTCGGTTTTGCCAACGGCGGCGACTTCGGGCCAGGTGTAAACAACACCCGGGACCTTGCCGTAATCGACATGGCCTTCTTCGCCAGCGAGCATTTCGGCCAGCGCAACACCGTCTTCCTCGGCCTTGTGGGCCAGCATCGGACCGATGATGGCATCCCCAATGGCAAAGATGCCCTGCACGTTGGTCTGGAAATGTTCGTCGGTCTTGACGCGACCGCGATCATCAAGTTCGACGCCGACCTTATCAAGGCCAAGGCCCTTGACGAACGGACGGCGGCCAATGGCGACCAGAACGACGTCGGCCTTGACTTCCTCGGCATCGCCGCCCTTGGACGGTTCAACCGTGAGCGTCACGCCCGATTTGCCGGTTTTCGCACCGGTGACCTTGTGGCCCAGTTTGAATTCAAGGCCCTGTTTGGCAAAGATGCGCTGGGTCTGTTTGACCAGTTCGCCATCCATGCCCGGCAGGATACGATCAAGATATTCGATCACGGTGACTTCGGAACCAAGCCGACGCCAGACCGAACCGAGTTCGAGACCGATCACGCCCGCCCCGATGACAACCATCTTTTTCGGCACTTTCGGGAGCACCAGACCACCGGTCGAGGAGACGATGTTTTTCTCGTCGATCTCGACACCGGGCAGCGGGGTGACTTCCGAACCCGTGGCGATCACGATGTTCTTGGCATTCAGGGTTTCTTCGCCGCCGTCCAGAAGGGCAACCTTGACCGAGGTGGGCGAAGTGATTTCGCCAGCACCCTTGACATAGGTGACCTTGTTCTTCTTGAACAGGAATTCAATGCCCTTGACATTGCTGTCAACGACCTTGTCCTTGCGGGCCATCATCTTTTCGAGATTGACCTTCGGCTTGGAGACTTCGATGCCGTGGGTATCGAAATGCTCGGTCGCCTCTTCGAAGAGGTGGGACGAATGAAGCAGGGCCTTGGACGGGATGCAGCCCACATTGAGGCAGGTCCCGCCAAGGGTGCCGCGTTTTTCAACGCAGGCAACCTTGAGACCAAGCTGTGCGGCGCGGATGGCGCAAACATAACCGCCAGGACCGCCACCGATCACGACAACGTCGTAGTTCTCAGCCATGAGTTCTTTGATCCTTTTGTCTGATCAGATGTCGAGCAGGATGCGTTCCGGGTTCTCGATGCATTCCTTGACGCGTACCAGGAAGGAAACGGCTTCGCGGCCGTCAATGATACGGTGGTCATAGGACAGGGCGAGATACATCATCGGACGGATTTCGACTTTGCCGTCGATTGCGACCGGGCGCATCTGGGTTTTGTGCATGCCGAGGATACCGGACTGCGGCGCATTCAGGATCGGGGATGACAGAAGGGAGCCAAACACGCCACCATTCGAGATGGTGAACGAGCCGCCGGTCATTTCATCCATGCCCAGTTTGCCGTCACGTGCGCGTTTGCCGAAATCGACAATCGTGCTTTCGAGGTCGGCAAAGGTTTTCTTTTCAGCCGAACGGATGACCGGAACAACCAGACCCTGCGGGGTGCCAACGGCAACGCCGATATCGCAGTAGTTCTTGTAGATGAAGCTGTTGCCATCAATCTCGGCATTGACCGCCGGCCATTCATTAAGCGCCGTGGTGCAGGCCTTGATGAAGAAGGACATGAAGCCGAGCTTCACGCCGTGTTTCTTTTCAAAGCCGTCCTTGTACTGGTTACGGCAGGCCAGAAGGTTGGTCATGTCCACTTCGTTATAAGTGGTCAGCATGGCCGCGGTGTTCTGGGCTTCTTTCAGGCGGCGCGCGATGGTCTGGCGCAGCTTGGACATTTTGACGCGTTCTTCGCCTTCGCGCAGTTCGCGTTCCGGCTTCGGAGCAGCAGGGGCGCTCGGTGCGGCAGCCGCCGCGCGCGGCGCCGATCCACCATTTTCGAGGAAGTTCAGAACGTCGCCCTTGGTCAGACGGCCGTCTTTGCCCGATGCCGGAATTTTCGACGGATCGAGATTTTTGTCTTCGACCAGTTTGCGAACGGCAGGCGGCAGCGGATGATCGGCATTGGCCGAGGTCGAAGCAGCCGGAGCACTTGCTGCCGGGGCAGCAGCCGGTTTGGCTTCTTCTTTTTTCGGCTCTTCTTTCTTCGGTTCTTCTTTTTTAGATTCTTCTGGGGCTTCGGCTTTTTCTTCCTTGGCCGGAGCAGCGCCTTCGGCACCTTCCTTGATCATGGCGATCAGGGCGCCGACTTCGACTTCGTCACCTTCCTGGGCGACCAGTTCGGCAATCGCACCGGCGACCGGTGCGTTGACTTCGACGGTGACCTTGTCGGTTTCAAGTTCGACAATCGGTTCATCGGCTGCAACTGCATCACCGACTTTTTTGTACCATTTCGCAATTGTTGCTTCGGTAACAGACTCGCCCAGCGTGGGAACTTTAACTTCAGTCGCCATTTTTTCCTCGACCGTTTTTTCAATCAGACAGTTTGGGCCTGCCCGAATACGAATGAATTCTGAATGTGCGGGTCGAACGGGCGGTTTCCCGCCCGTCCGATAAAGTTATTTTACGCTCAGCGCGGCATCGACCAGTTCGGCCTGTTCGCGCAGGTGAGCCTTGAGCAAGCCCGTTGCCGGGGACGCGGCAGCCTTGCGACCGACATAGATCGGGCGGCTGGCCTTGTGTTTGATTTCAGACAGCACGCCTTCGATACGACGATCGACGAAGTACCAGGACCCCATGTTTTCGGGTTCTTCCTGACACCAGACCACGTCGGCATTGGGATATTTGGCAAGTTCTTCTGCCAGTTCCTTGGCCGGCCACGGATAGAGCTGTTCGACGCGCACCAGGGCAACATCGTCAATCCCGCGGTTTTCGCGTTCAGCGAGCAGATCGTAATAGACCTTGCCCGCCGACAGGACGACGCGTTTGACCTTTTTGGCATCGGTCAGTTTGCCGGTTTCGCTGATCACTGATTTGAAGACGGTCCCCGGTCCGAATTCGGACAGCGGCGAGACCGCCTGTTTGTGACGCAGAAGCGATTTCGGCGTCATCAGGATCAGAGGCTTGCGGAACGAACGGCGGATCTGGCGGCGCAGGATGTGGTAATAGTTTGCAGGGGTCGTGACGTTGGCCACCTGCATGTTGTTTTCACCACAAAGCTGCAAATACCGTTCCAGACGGGCGGAACTGTGTTCCGGGCCCTGACCTTCGTAACCGTGCGGCAACAGCATCACCAGACCCGACATGCGCAGCCATTTGGCTTCGCCCGAGCTGATGAACTGGTCAATGATGACCTGTGCACCGTTGGCAAAATCACCGAACTGGGCTTCCCAGAGAACCAGCGAATGCGGTTCGGCAAGGGTGATGCCATATTCGAAGCCCAGAACACCGGCTTCGGACAGGGGCGAGTTGAGGACTTCAAGCTCGGCCTGGCCGGTACGGATGTTGTTGAGCGGGGTGTATTTTGCCTCGTTGGTCTGATCGACCAGTTTTGCGTGACGCTGCGAGAAGGTGCCGCGCTGGCAATCCTGACCGGACAGACGCACCGGTGTGCCTTCGCACATCAGGGTGCCGAATGCGAGGGCTTCACCGGTTGCCCAGTCGATGCCTTCGCCGGTTTCGAACATCTTGGCCTTGGCCTTGAGCTGGCGCAGGATTTTCTTGTTGATGTCATAGTCGCTGGGCGGGGTCGAAAGTGCCCGGCCAACTTCCTGCAACAAGTCGTTTTCCACACCGGTCTGACCGGTCCAGTCCGCATCTTCGCCGTGCGAGGAGGCGAGGCCCGACCATTTGCCTTCGAGCCAGTCTGCCTTGTTCGGGCGATAGGCTTCGGAGGCCTTGAATTCGTCGTCAAGGTGGCTCTGGAATTTCTGATCCAGTTCCTTGACGCGTTCTTCGGTCAGAAGACCTTCCTTGACCAGCTTCTGGGCGTAGATGTCCTTGGTGGTCGGGTGTTTGCCGATCACGTCATACATCTTGGGCTGGGTGAAGGCCGGTTCGTCGCTTTCGTTGTGGCCAAAGCGGCGATAGCAGAACATGTCGATGACAACGTCCTGTTTGAATTCCTGACGGAATTCGGTCGCGATGCGTGCGGCGTGAACCACGGCTTCTGGGTCGTCACCATTGACATGGATGATCGGCGCCTGAACGACCTTGGCAATATCCGAGCAGTAAGGCGAAGAACGGCTATCGGACGGCTTGGTGGTGAAACCGATCTGGTTGTTGACGACAAAGTGGATCGTACCGCCGGTACGATAGCCTTTGAGGTGCGACAGATCGAAGGTTTCAGCGACAAGACCCTGACCGGCAAAGGCCGCATCCCCGTGAAGGAGGATACCCATGACCTGTTCGCGTGCGGTGTCCTTGCGCTGTGCCTGTTTGGCGCGGACCTTGCCCAGAACGACGGTGTTTACCGCTTCGAGGTGGGACGGGTTCGCGGTCAGCGACAGGTGAACAACGTTACCGTCAAATTCGCGGTCAGCGGACGTCCCAAGGTGATATTTGACGTCACCAGAGCCCATCACGTCGTCCGGCTTGGACGGGTTGCCCATGAATTCCGAGAAGATCGCCTGGAACGGTTTGTTGAGCACATTGGCCAGAACGTTCAGACGACCACGGTGCGGCATGCCGAACACGACCTCGCGGATGCCAAGCTGGCTGCCGCGTTTGAGGATCTGTTCAAGGGCCGGCATCAGGGCTTCGCCACCGTCGATGCCGAAACGCTTGGTGCCGACATATTTGGTGTGCAGATAGTTTTCGAAACCTTCGGCTTCGACCAGACGTTCAAGGATGGCTTCCTTGCCGCGTGCGGTAAACTGTGTCTGGTTGCCGATGCTTTCGACGCGCTGCTGAATCCAGGATTTCTGTTCGGGTTCCTGGATATGCATGAATTCGATGCCGATCGAGCCGCAATAGGTTTTGCGGGCCAACGATACGATCTGACGAACGGTCGCGGTTTCAAGGCCAAGAACATTGGCGATGTAGATCGGGCGATCCATGTCGGCTTCGGTGAAGCCATAGGTTTTCGGATCGAGTTCCGGGTGCGGATCGCGCGGGGCAAGGCCCAGCGGATCAAGATTCGCTTCGAGATGGCCGCGCACGCGATAGGAGCGGATCAGCATCAGGGCGCGAATCGAATCATGTGCCGCGGCACGGATGGCGTCGGAGCTGACCGGCGCGGTCTGTTGTGCGGCGTGGGCCGCCGGTGCGTAACCGCCATTGGCGGGACGTTCGGCGTGGCCCTGTGAGACGTCGTAACCTTCCATACCGCCAACAACCTTGGTTTCCCGCGGCTGCCAGCTGGGTCCCTGCATTTCGGCAAGGAGATCGGAGGCGTCGTCCTGCAACCCGTCAAAAAACTCGGCCCAGCTCTGATCAACCGCAGTTGGGTTGCTCTGATACCGGGCATAAAGTTCAGCGATGTAGGTTGCGTTCGACTCGTTCAGAATCGTGTCGATATCTTGAGGTTTCATTTGTGGTCTTGGAAGGCATGGTCCCGAAAGAGACCACGCCTCCCCCTGCCTTTCCTCTGACTACCCTGATTACCCGTTCAAAGCCTTGAGCATGGTCGAGCCAAGGCTTGCCGGGGAATCGGCAACAAGAATACCAGCGCTGCGCATTGCTTCCATTTTCGCATCCGCAGTGCCCTTACCGCCGGAGATGATAGCACCGGCATGGCCCATGCGTTTACCCGGAGGCGCGGTGACACCGGCAATGAAGCCGGCAACCGGCTTTTTGACTTTGGAAGCTTGCAGGAATTCACATGCTTCTTCTTCGGCGGAACCACCGATTTCACCGATCATGATGATGCCCTGGGTTTCAGGGTCATTCAGGAACAGTTCAAGGCAATCGATGAAGTTGGTGCCGTTGACCGGGTCACCACCGATACCGATACAGGTCGACTGACCCAGCCCTGCGGCGGTGGTCTGTGCGACTGCTTCGTAGGTCAGCGTACCGGAACGCGAAACGATACCGATTTTGCCACGACGGTGAATGTGGCCCGGCATGATGCCGATCTTGCATTCGTCCGGCGTGATGACACCCGGGCAGTTCGGACCGACCAGACGGGTTTTCGAACCCGAAAGGGCGCGCTTGACGCGAACCATGTCGGCAACCGGAATGCCTTCGGTGATGCAGACAGCCAGTTCGACCTTGGCGTCGATGGCCTCTAAGATCGCATCAGCGGCGAAGGGCGGCGGAACATAGATCACCGATGCATTGGCACCGGTCACATGGACCGCTTCGTCAACGGTGTTGAAGACCGGCAGGTCAAGGTGCTTGGTGCCGCCTTTACCCGGGGTCACGCCGCCAACCATTTTGGTGCCATAGGCAATTGCCTGTTCGCTGTGGAAGGTACCCTGCGAACCGGTGAAACCCTGGCAGATAACTTTGGTGTTTTTATCGACGAGAACAGCCATAGTTACGCGGCCTCCTTCACAGCTTTGACCACCTTTTCGGCGGCATCGGCAAGGTTATCGGCCGAAACAATCGGCAGACCCGATTCTTCGAGGATTTTCTTGCCAAGTTCGACATTCGTACCTTCGAGGCGAACGACCAGCGGAACGTTCAGGCTGACTTCGCGGGCTGCTGCCACAACGCCGTCTGCGATCACGTCACAGCGCATGATACCGCCAAAGATGTTGACCAGGATGCCTTCGACATTCGGGTCAGACAGGATCAGCTTGAAGGCCGTGGTCACGCGTTCCTTGGTGGCACCGCCGCCAACGTCAAGGAAGTTTGCCGGTGCACCGCCATAAAGCTTGATGATGTCCATGGTTGCCATGGCAAGGCCTGCGCCGTTGACCATGCAGCCGATGGTGCCGTCGAGCTTGATGTAGTTGAGGCTGTGTTTTGCAGCTTCGAGCTCGGCCGGGTTTTCTTCGTCTTCGTCGCGCAGTTCTTCGATGTCGGGATGACGGAACAGCGCGTTGTCGTCGAAGTTCATTTTGCAATCAAGCGCGATGATGTCGCCATCACCGGTAACGACCAGCGGGTTGATTTCAACCATGGCTGCATCGGTTTCGAGGAAGCAGTTATACATGGCGGTCATGAATTTGACGGCCTTGGAAACCTGTTTGCCTTCGAGGCCCAGTGCGAATGCGAGTTTACGGCCATGGAAGCCCGAGAAACCGGCAGCCGGATCGATGTCAACGGTGACGATCTTTTCCGGGGTTGCTTCGGCAACTTCTTCGATGTCCATGCCGCCTTCGGTGGAGGCCATGAAGATCACGCGCGAAGTGGCACGGTCAACAAGCAGCGAAAGATAAAGTTCGCGTGCGATGTCGCAGCCTTCTTCGATATAGACGCGTTTGACTTCCTTGCCATCCGGACCGGTCTGGTGGGTGACCAGGGTCGCGCCGAGCATCTGGCCGGCATTGGTGCCGACTTCCTCGACGCTTTTGACGACGCGAACGCCGCCCTTATCGCCAGCGGATGCTTCCTTGAAGGTGCCTTTACCGCGGCCGCCTGCATGGATCTGTGATTTCACCACGTAAACCGGGCCAGCCAGGGACTGGGCCGCTTCGGTGGCTTCCGCAGCGGTGTATGCAACCTTGCCGTTCGGCACGGTCACACCGTATTTGCGAAGAATTTCTTTCGCCTGGTACTCATGAATATTCATGTTCGGTCGCTTTCTTGCCTTCCGTACGATTTCCTGTGGGTCAGAAATCGTGGTTTCAATGTCCCTGCTTCATAACGGGACGTTGTTGCGAGGCCCGCGTTCATTGACGTTATAATAACGACAATGAATGAAAAACGGGCCGGTCACTGACCAGCCCGCTTCGCGATCTTAGAGCATGCCCTTGGCAGCTTCGACGAGGCCGCGAACTGCGTTCACGGAGTTGTCGAAGTTTGCCTTTTCGGACTCGTCGAGGTTGATTTCGACGATGCGTTCAACACCGCCAGCGCCCAGAACGACCGGGACGCCGACATACAGGCCGTCAACGCCGTATTCGCCGCTAAGGTAAGCAGCAACCGGCATGACGCGTTTCTGGTCTTTGAGGTAGCTTTCGGCCATCGCGATTGCCGAAGCAGCCGGGGCGTAGAAAGCGGAACCGGTTTTGAGAAGAGCGACGATTTCTGCGCCACCGTCACGGGTGCGCTGAACGATCTGGTCGATCTTTTCCTGGGTGGTCCAGCCCATTTTGATCAGGTCGGGAACCGGGATACCGGCAACGGTCGAATAACGGATCGACGGGACCATGGTATCGCCGTGACCGCCCAGAACGAAGGCGGTGACATCCTTGACCGATACATTGAATTCTTCGGCGAGGAAGTAACGGAAGCGGGCAGAGTCCAGAACGCCAGCCATGCCGACAACTTTCTTCGGATCGAAGCCGGTTGCCTGCTGCATCACCCAGACCATCGCATCAAGCGGGTTGGTGATGACGATGACGAATGCGTCCGGGGCATGTTCCTTGATGCCCTGACCAACCTGGGTCATGACCTTGGTATTGATGCCGATGAGGTCATCACGGCTCATACCGGGTTTGCGGGCCACACCGGCAGTCACGATAACGACATCAGCGCCTGCGATGTCCTTATAGTCACTGGTGCCCTTGAGGTCGGCATCAAACATGTCGACGGGGGAGGATTCAGCAATGTCGAGAGACTTGCCCTGTGGCATGCCATCAACGATGTCGAAAAGGACGACGTCGCCAAGCTCTTTCAGGCCGACGAGGTGGGCCAGAGTACCACCAATATTGCCGGCACCGACGAGCGCGATCTTGTTGCGGGCCATTCCGTTACCTTCTTCCCTATTGCGCTTCCGAGGCGTCGAAACTCAACTTGGGAGCGCGATTGAAAATTTAAACCTGCGAACGCGAAAGAATCGTTCGTAAACACCGAGTGTCGTAAACTGATTCGGCCGCTTTTACAAGGGGAAACGCCGCTGTTTTCACGAGGAAAACCGCCGGTTCCCGGTTTGTTGCAACTATTGTCTAAACGCTTAAAAACCAATCATGTTGCAGATGCGAATAAATGCAAATCGGCAGCAAAACCAAAGCCTGTTTGCGCCTTGGCGCTGCCTAAAGGAAAGGCAGGTCGCGCTTTTGCCGCGAATTGATGCGCATGATCTTATCTTTTGACGTCCAGCCTTGCAGGAAACGGCCATCTGCCATGCGGCAGGCGGTGCATGAGGAAATCGTGCTTCAGGCAGATTCTGCATTTTTGCAAAGACAAATGCACGCCAGACGCAAGAATCGGCATGCCAACCCGCACCTGCTGGTGATTTTTGTGCCATCATTGAACCCGTGCGGGTGGAGTCGTTTTTGAGGGGTTCAAATTCGCCCGGACCACAGGGGCATCAGATGGGGCGTCAGATGGGGCATCAGACCGATCAGGTCAGATGCGGCATGTCGAGATATTCCTGGCTGCGCATTTCGGTCATGCGCGACACGGTGCGCTGAAATTCAAACGAATAATCGCCGTCGGTATAGATTTCCGACGGATCGCATTCAATCGCACAGATCAGCTTGGTTTTATGTTCATACATCGCATCGATGAGGGTTCCGAACCGTTTGGCCCAATCACGGCGCGAGTCCGGCAGTTTCGGGATCAGGTCGATGACGATGGTGTGGAAATGGGTGGCAATCGCGATGTAATCGCCCGGTCCGAGCGGCTTGGTGCAAAGTTCGTCAAAGGTGAAGCGCGCCACACCGGCCCCGGCGGCGGAAATTTCGATCTTGCGGCCCTTGTTGGTCAGGCTGTCGGGGGCGACGCGCGCACCTTCGGTGACGGTTGCGAACATCTCGTCAATTTTCGCTTTCGCATCGGGACCTGCCGGGAACAGGAAGACATCGGCCGCGGTCAGATTGCGCATGCGGTAATCGGTGGGGCTTGCGAGTTCGAGCACATCAAGTTTCTGTTTGATCATGTCGATGAAGGGCAGGAAGTTCTGACGTTGCAGGCCGTCTTTGTAAAGATCATCGGGCATGCGGTTGGATGTGGTGACAATCACCACGCCATGATCAAAAAGCTGTTCGAACAGGCGGCCCAGAATCATCGCATCGGTGATGTCGGTGACCTGCATTTCATCAAAGCATAAAAGCCACGCATCATTGGCCAGATCCTTGGCAATTGGCGGGATCGGGTCGGCATCGTCCTTTGATTTGGTTTTGCGGAAACGGTGCATGCGATCATGCACGTCCTGCATGAAATCGTGGAAATGCACCCGGCGTTTGCGATCCACGGCAACGGTTTCGTAAAACAGGTCCATCAGCATCGATTTGCCGCGCCCGACTTCGCCGTAAATATAAAGGCCCTGCGGCGGTTCGGGTTCTTCGCGGCGGCGTGTCAGGCCAAACCGTTCGCGCCAGCCGCCCGACCCGGTGTGGGGTTCGTAATGGTTCAGCGCCTTGAACAGGCTTTGCAGTTTTTCGGCACAGAGTTCCTGCATGGGATCATGGGACAGTTCGCCCGCGGTGATTTTCGCGCGGTAACGTGAAAGCGGGCCGTCGGTCATCAAGGATCTCGTCATGCAGTGAAAAGGAATAAGGAGGCAATGTCATAGCGCCAAGCTGCTTTGCAATGCAACATGCTGATGTGACATAGGTGTTTATGCCGTGTTTTGGAATCAGATCAGGCGCATCTTTTTAAACAGCCAGATTTCAAACAGGACAATCCCGGCCAGAATGATCGAAACGCCCAGAAAGCCAAACGGGCTTTCGGCGGCGGGAATTCCGCCGACATTGATGCCCAGAAGCCCGGTGACGAAACTGATCGGCAGGAACAGACCGGCGATCACGGTCAGCCAGTACATGGTGCGGTTCATGCGTTCGGTTTCCAGCGCCATCATGTTTTCATTGACGATCTGGATGCGTTCGCGAAGGGAGTCAAATTCTTCGACCAGGCGGATGGTTTTATCGGTCAGCGTGCGTGCGCGGCGTTTATAGCGTTTATCAAGCCAGGCGGTTTTATGTTCGACATATTGCGCCAGCGCATCGCGTTGCGGGGACAGGTGGCGGCGCAGACGCAAAAGCTGATTGCGGACATCCGAACAGCGCCGACGCAGCGGCAGGGTTTTGTTTTCAGGCGTGCCTTCCTGATCGTCTTCGATGGTGTCGACTTCGTCTTCGAGGCCAAGCACGACATTGTCGACGCGAAATACCAGCCGTTCGGCGACGGTGAGGACGAAATCATCGGGATTGCGCGGCGCGTTATTCTGCGCAATCGCGGCCCGGATATCATCAAATGCCTTCAGCGACCGGTTGCGCAGCGTAATCACCAGATTGCCCGATACCCAGAAGCGGGCCGAAATCATATCGGCGGGATCATTTTCGGCGTTCAGATTGACGCCCCGCAAATTCATCGAATAGCCATGATCATAAAAGAAGACCGATGGCCGGGTGCCGCGCGTGGACAGGTTATCGGCGATGGTGGGGTCAAGTCCGACAATATCGATCAGCCAGCGCCGGACGCCATCGGCCATCCAGTCGAGATGCACCCAGAGAAATTCATGTTCACCGGTTTGGGGAAGGTTTTTGCTGATGTCCTGCCATTCAAGGGGCGTTCCGTTGCCGTCGCTATCGAGTTTAAAAGCATTGATCAGGGCGGATGAAGGCATGTGGGGCTCCGTCTGGTGCTTGAAGACAGGTTGGGGCCGGTCCGGGAACGAAACGGGACGTGATTCGTTATCGACGACAGTGTAACCTGTTTGCAAATCAGGAAAAACGGGTTTTGGGCATTCGCCCGCCAGAGGTCAGTATGGAATATCTATCATGACGACAGTTCGACCGATTGTAGTGTGGATCATGGCGACAATAATGTCCGCCATCCTGATCAGTGGCGGCGCATATGCGCAGGACAAGACACAGGAAAATCCCCAGAAGATCGAACTGGATCAAAGCCAGAAACTGATATCTGGCTGGAATGACGGTCTTGATGACATTGATGCGGCCCTGTCGGACGGCGAAGTCAGCGGGCGGCTGTTAAATGAAAGCCGGGCCCAGGTCGAAAAGATCACCGAGGGCAGTGCGACATTGCAGTCAAGTGCGGCGGAGCGTCTGAACCGCCTGAATGCCGCCCTTGGCAAACTGGGCGAACCGCCCGCCGAAGGCCAAAGTGAAGTCCCCGCGGTTGCCGCCGAACGATCCCGTCTTAACGATGCCATTGCCGAGATCAGCGGCGTGATCAAGCAGGTTGAACTGGTTGATTTCCGTGCGACCGAGGTTTCCGACCATCTGGCGCGGATTTCGCGCGAACGGTTTACGCGGCGTATTCTGGGCCGGGTTGACGTGCCGTGGGACGGCGAAACCTGGGGCCAGGTATGGTCGGGCGCGATTGAGCTGCCCGACATGGTGCGCAGCCGCTATGCCGATCTTGATCTTGAAGGCCAGATTGGCGACGAGCTGGCAGAGGTCGCGCCGGGGCTGGTGTTGCTGGCGTTTATCGTGATGGCCGCCCTGATCGGCGGCGAGGTCGCGGTGCTGCGCTGGTTGCCGGAAAGATGGCAGCATGTGCCAAAGGAAGACCGGGTTTCATTGATATCGGGGACGCGGTTCCTGTTTACGGCGATGGTGCCGGGTATCGCGCTTGTGATTGCCTATCAGATCGTTAATCGACAGCCCGACCTTCTGGCCGGAAGCATGGGCGATTTCATCTATCAGTGCTTTGCCGCCCTTTTGTTCCTGCTGTTTGTCGGGGCGGCGATCCGCAGTATTTATTCCCCGTTCCTGCCGGGGATGCGGCGCGCGGGCACGACCGCGACGGGGGCGCGGGTTGTCGGGCTTTTATCGTTGCTGGCGGCGGTGATTTACGCATCCGATCTGGTGCTGTTGCAGGGTGCGACCACGCTTGGCACGTCGCTTGAAATCGCGCTGGTGCAAAGTGTTTCCAACGTTTTCCTGATTTCGGTCATTCTGTTTGTCTGTTCGCTTGGCGTGTTCTGGGAACATGGCGAACCGGACCGGCACGAATTATGGGCCAAGGTCGAAAGACGGTCGCGCCGCGGATTGCGGATCGTGGCGGTCCTGCTGCCGGTGCTGACGCTTCTGGGCTATGTGGCACTCGCACGGTTCATCCTTGAAAACCTGATGACCGGGCTTGCGTTTATCACCAGTTACTGGCTTTTGCGCGGCTATGCGCGCGCCCTTGTGCATACCTATCTGGTGAAACCGTCATCGCCCGATGATGACGGGGCCAGTGATGCGGTGCATGGCACGCTTTATTTCTGGCTGCGTGTGACGATTGATGTCGTGATGTTTTCGGTTGCCGTGCCGCTGGCGGTGCTGATCTTTACCGACATTGCGTGGGCGGATTTGCTTGATGCCGCCGAAAAGGCGTTTATCGGGATACAGGTGGGCGGGATCAATTTCTCGCTCCGCGCCATTCTGATCGCGATTTTGCTGTTCCTTGCGGTTCTGGGCGTCATGCGGTTTTTCCAGCGGATGCTCAATACGCGCGTTCTGCCCAACACCAAGCTTGACGAAGGTTTGCAGCATTCGGTTTCGGCGATTTTCGGCTATGCCGGGATTTGCCTTGCGGTGTTGCTGGCGATTTCGGCGGCGGGGATGGATTTGTCCAACCTTGCGATCATTGCCGGTGCGATTTCGGTCGGTATCGGTTTTGGCATGCAAAGTATCGTCAGTAACTTTGTGTCGGGCCTGATCCTTCTGATCGAACGGCCGATCAAGGTGGGTGACTGGATCGTGGTCGGGGCCGATCAGGGGCTGGTCAAGGATATCCGGGTGCGCGCGACCGAGATCGAAACCTTTGACCGGTCATCGGTGGTGATCCCGAACTCCGAACTGATTTCGAACCGGGTGATGAACTGGACGCTGAAAGATCGCAGCGGGCGGGGGATTATCCGTATCGGGGTTTCGTATGGATCGGATGCCAACAAGGTGCGTGAAATCCTGCTGGAGATCGCCGATAAGCGCCGCGAAATCCTGAGCTATCCGGCACCACAGGTGGTGTTTATGGATTTCGGGGCCAGCTCGCTTGATTTCGAATTGCGCTACTTCCTGCGCGATATCGGTGATGTTCTGTCGGTGGGCAGTGCGGTGCGGTTCGAGATCCTTGAACGGTTCCGGGCCGAAGGTGTTGAAATTCCGTTCCCGCAGCAGGATGTGCATTTCCGCGATATCGACAGATTGGCGGCCGCCATCCGCGATGCCGGGCGGGGCAATGCCAAGCCGGTGATCGAGGCGAAGGATGATGTTCCTGAGGCGAATGCCGAAACAGGTGATGGCGAGGGAGCCGACCCGGCCACACCGCCATCGACGGCCAAGGATGAAAACCGCGACAAGGATGCGGCGGCGCGCAGTATCCCCGATGCCGGGGGGGATGCGGACGGGGATGGGCCACGTTAAGCGGGTAATCGGGCGGTATTAAATATCGAAAAGCGCAGCCGTGATCTTTTGGCCCATCGGGGCCATCAGGTGACGGTCGCGTTGCGTGAGCCAGCGCATTTCGGCGATTTCGCGTGATGGGGTCAATGTGCCGGTGAAGCGGGCGGCAAAGCATTGCATGCGGACAATAACCCCAGATGGCTGGTTATGGCCGCGACCGGCATGGATGCCCAGCGGGCGGATGGATTTTTCGATCAGCATCACGCCCAGTTCTTCACGGATTTCACGGATCAGGGCTTCGATGGCGGTTTCGTCCGCATCGATCTTGCCACCGGGCAGGTAAAAACGATCCCGCCCGTGGCTTCTTACCGACAGGACTTTGCCGCCGTCGCGGAAAATCCAGTTGGCGGTTTCGACAATCCTTGGGGCTGGTCTGATAGCGTTCATCGTGATCTGCCCCGATCAGAGAATGGCGACATCCAGCCCGATATCGACCGCCGGGGCCGATTGGGTGATGCGCCCGACCGAGACATAATCAACCCCGGTGGCGGCAATCGCGCCAATGGTTTGCAGGTTCACACCACCCGATGCCTCTGTCTTGCAGCGGCCCGCGACAATCGCGACGGCCTGACGGAGCATATCGGGGCCCATGTTATCAAGCAGGATGATGTCGGCACCGGCATCTGTGGCTTCACGGACCTGATCGAGCGTATCGCATTCGACTTCGATTTTCGGCAGGTTGGCCGCACGGGCGGATTTCACGCATTCGGTGATCGAGCCGACAACGCCGATATGGTTATCCTTGATCATCACCCCGTCATAAAGACCCATGCGGTGGTTCAGAGCACCCCCCATGCGGGTGGCGTATTTTTCCATCTTGCGCCAGCCCGGAAGGGTTTTGCGGGTATCAAGCAATCTGGCGGTCGTATCGCCCATCGCCGCGACATAGCTGCGTGTGGTGGTGGCAATGCCAGACAGATGTTGCAGGGTATTGAGGGCTGTGCGTTCCGCGGTCAGGATGCCGCGTGCATTGCCTTCGACCACGGCCAGCACGTCCTTGGCGGTAATCGCATCGCCGTCCTCGCAATGCTTGGTGATTTTGGCATCGGGGACCAGTTTGCGGAAACATTCAAGGGCGATATCCAGACCGGCGACCACGATATCCTCGCGCGTTTCAAGGGCGACGCGCAGGCGCGCATCGGCGGGGATGACATTGTCCGATGTGATGTCACCGGTGCCGATATCCTCGGCAAAGGCGCGGTCGATGAATTCGGAAATTTCAGCCTGGGTCAGGACGGTCATGGTGGGGCGCATCTTTTTGGGGGAGGGGGATGGAAAACAGCCCCGCAAAACAAGATTTCTGCGGGGCTGTTGATAAGGTCGAATTAGGCCGCGTTTTCTTTTTTCAGCGGAATGCCCTTTGACATTTCCAGCATCCGTTCAAGCGGTTTGACCGCCGCAACACGCAAATCTTCGGGCATGATGATCTGCGGGCCGTTATTGACCAGACACAGATAAAGCTTTTCAAGCGTGTTCAGTTCCATGAACGGGCAGTTGTTGCACGCGCACGATCCATCGGCACCGGGCACGGGAATGAATTCCTTGTGCGGGGCGGCTTTTTCCATCTGGTGGATGATGTGGGGTTCGGTCGCGATCAGGTATTTCTGATCCGGGCCGTTGATCACATATTCCAGAATGGCGCGGGTTGATCCGATGTGATCGGCATGTTTGAGAATGCCGTCATGGCATTCCGGGTGGGCCGCGATTTTGGCATCCGGGTTCTGGGTTTTAAGGCGGATCAGTTCGCGTTCGGAAAACTGTTCATGCACGATGCATGAGCCGTTCCACAGCGTCATGTCACGGCCGGTTTTTTTGGCCAGATACGTGCCAAGGTGACGGTCCGGTGCCCACAGGATCGGTTTATCAAGCGGGATCTGATCGATGATTTCAGCCGCGTTCGACGAGGTCACGATGATATCGGAGGCGGCCTTTACCTCGGCCGAGCAGTTGATATAGGTGACCGACACGTGATCGGGATGCTGTTCGCGGAATTTGCGGAACGGTTCGGGCTGACACGAATCTTCGAGAGAGCAGCCGGCCTTTGAATCGGGCAGCAGCACGGTTTTGTTCGGGCTGAGGATTTTGGCGACCTCGGCCATGAAACGCACACCGCAGAACACGATGACATCGGCATCGGTTTCGGCGGCCTTGCGCGACAGATCAAGGCTGTCACCGACAAAGTCGGCCAGATCCTGAATTTCTCCGTCCTGATAATAATGGGCCAGAATGATCGCGTTTTTCTCTTTCTTGAGGCGGGCGATTTCCGCTTCAAGATCAAGGGTCGGATCAATCTGCATTTCAGACATTGCGCCGGGCGCGGCCTCGGCGATGGTGGCAATCTGGTTCATGGCGTCGTCTCATCTCGCCTGTTGCAAGCCGGAGATAAGCAGCGGGTCCCGGCATTGCAAGTTAATGACAGTTTGAAACCTCAATATCGCCATTGGACCGGGATGGCAAGGAATTGGGGGATGACGGTGATCTTTGTTGAAGGGCACTTCACCGTAATATAACCGCCCGGCCTATAAACGCGGGGGTAGCCGCGACCTGCTGCTACATATCTGCGTTGCAGAACGCGAAGTGTGCATTTGCCCGGGATGGGGGCATAACACGCGCAGATGATGCAGATGAGAGTCTTTGATATGGATTGGGTCCCTATAGCCTTTGGTACGTTCAAGGGTGTCGCGTTGGGCACGGGCATGTTCTTTGCCATCAAGTGGCATTACGATCAGGGAAAGAAGATCGGCAGGCGGAAGGTGCTGATTGCGACTGCCAAGATGGCGGCAATCTTCGTGCTGGCGGTTCTGGTCCTTGGGCTCGTTACCTTCGGGCTTGGCAATATGCTTGGTCTGGATCTGAGTTACTGACAGCATCACCTGTCCGGTCCGAACAATGGCCCCGTCTGACGGTGATGGGGAATGCCAGATAAAGAACCGGACAAATAAATCGCAAAAGACTATCGGGGAACTGCGCGCCGGATCATTTTCGGGCGATGGTTTTCTGTGCCGATTCCATGATGATGTAAAAATAAAAATAAGTTCGTTGTAAAATATGGAAATCGATTCATATAAGTAAAAATCGGCGGGATATTTTCGCGATTTACCAGAATCGCAAATTTTATTTGTTCAAAAACGCATCGGATATTTTTGGGGCGTTGATTTTTTGAAGAATAAAGTCCGCTTCCGCGTGCCTGCATACACCTGAAATAAACTGTGGTTATTTGGCGACGGGATTGATTCCTGTCGTTTTTCTTAACCAATGCGCATCTGCGCGCTAGGAGCTATTTTGACAAACCGTACCACATCGAAAATCCTGAATTTCGCGCGGCCGTTCAGTCTGCGCGGTCTGGCAGAAGTACTGCCAGCCGGGGCCTATAAGGTGATTACCGAAGAATCGCTTCCGGAAAACGTGACCTATCCGACCTATCAGTGGGTTTCGACCAAGATGCACCTGCATGCCAATGCGGACCGTGCGGGCGACATCCGCATGATGAATGTTGATCCGCGTGATCTTGAAGTCGCCCATCTGCGCGATCAGAAAATGATGGATTCCCGCCCGCGGGTCGCGTTTTCAGCGCACAAATCAAACAACCGCGCCAAACGCGTCTTCTGATTCTGGTCCCCGGTCAGGAAAGCCTGACCGGTAAACCGGTCAAATTTCAGACCGAAAACCCGTAATATTCCCATTCCGCTGCACTGACCTTCAGCGCCATATGTTCGTATTCGGCCTGCTTTATTTTGGTGAAGGCGGTGTGGAAGCGGGTGCCCAGCGTGCGTTTGTTGAAATCGGAGGCACCGAAGCGGTCAATGGCGTCCAGCCAGTGGCGCGGCAGGTCGTTAGGGCCTTTGTCATGGCCGATTTCATCGGTACTTGGCTGGCCGGGATCGATTTTGTTTTCGATGCCGTCAAGGGCGGCCCCAAGGGTGACGGCGGCGACCAGATAGGGGTTGGCGTCAACGCCCGCGATGCGGTGTTCGAAATGCCGGGTTTTGCCCGGTGTGCCTGGCACACGAAGCGCCACGGTGCGGTTTTCAACACCCCAGTCATCGGATGCCGGGGAATACATGGCGGATGCAAATCTGCGCCATGAATTCATGAAGGGGGCGAGGATCAGCATGGTGTCGCCAATCGTGCCGCGAATGCCGCCAATGGCGTTGAGCATCAGGGGGCTCAAGCTCCCGTCCGGCTGATCGGCAAACAGGTTATTGCCGTTTTCATCGGCGAGTGACAGATGCAGGTGCATGCCAGAACCGGCTTCGTTGCCGAACGGTTTGGGCATAAAGACGGCTTCCATTCCGAAACGGCGCGCGCAGGTGCGGATCAGGCGTTTGGCGATGATGACATCATCGGCCGCGCGCATCAGATCGCGATAGCGGATCGTCATTTCATACTGGCCCGGCCCATATTCGGAAATCAGGGTTTCAAGCGTCAGATCAAGATGCTTCGCCCCTTCATAGACCGCATCAAAAAGCGGCGACATTTCATCGATTTCATCGACCGACATGGTGTTGCGCAGCAGTGAGCGGCGTTTGGTCATGGCATAGGATGCCGGGTGATAAAGCCGGCCCGCGTCGGCATCGCGGTCCACCAGATAGAATTCCAGTTCGAACGCGCCCATTGGGGCAAAGCCAAGGGCATTGGCGCGGTTGACCTGAGTGAAGAACACATTGCGCGGATCGACATCGTGCGGGGTTGTATCCTCGTTATACATGCTGATCAGAAGCTGCCCCCGGCCCGTGTGGGGCAGATAGCCAAGCGTTCCGGGTACTGGCCAGCAACGACCATCGCCGCCGCCGCCGGTCTGGACCAGCCCGCAATCATCGACATCCTCGCCCGTGACATCCTGCCCGAAGATCGAGGTCGGCAAACCGCGCCCGGATTTATAGATGCCTTCAAGCTCGTGACGGCGGATCATCTTGCCGCGCCCGATGCCGTGAAAATCGGTCAGGATGATGTCGATGGCCTCGACATCGGGGTATTTGGCAAGGAATGCCGCGGCCTCGGACATATTGGAGCCGCTGGGGGATGAGGGGGCAGGGGCGTTGGTGCTGGACACGGGTCGAATTCCTGATGGGGGGCGGTTTTGGTTTTAGCCCTGATAACGGCGGAAGAAATAGCGATCCTGCGGGACGCCTTCGGGGAGCGGTTCGGCGATGGTGCCGGGTACGTCGATTTTCTGATCGGAGGCGACAATCGCGCCCTTGATCAGGGACAGCGGCAGGGTTTTGCCGATGAAGGATGCGATTTTGGCGTTGAGCGCCTCGTCCCCCGTCCCGACATCGGAATGGACCAGTGCGACCTTGCCAGCAAAGCGTTCAACCGCCATTGGCAGGGTTTCGAAAATGTCGCCCAGAAACAGGTGATCGTCATCGGGGATGCATTTCGGGTGGGCAGCGATCTGGCGGTCAAAGACAAAGATTTCGCGATCCGGCATGATTTCACGCAAATGATCGAAGGTGCGGCCATTGCCAAGCCCGATTTCAAGAACAATACCGTCATGGTCCTTGATCATTTCGGCGGCGGCATTCAGGCAGTCGCGCTGGGCCTGCAGGCGGCGGATGACGCTGTTAAGGCGGGACATTTATTCTTGTTCTCCGGGCGGTGAGGGTGAAATCGCGATATCATCCGAAAGCGGCCCGGTGCAAGGTGGTTAACCCGCACCGGGGGCTTTGAACGGGGTGTCAGCCTTTGAAAATCGTGGCGTCAAAGGCCGGGACGCGGGCACGGAAGGTATCGAGCCATGTGACGAGGGCGGCGTAAGTTTCGCGCCATTTGCCATCAAAGCGCAGATCAAGATAACCGAGCGCACAGGCAACCGCGACATGGCCGATGGTCAGGTCGCCTGCCAGTGACGGCGGGCTGGCTTCGAGCTGATCAAGGGCGCGTTTGACCTTGTCGGACTGATAGGACAGCCAGTCGGCGTGGCGCTTTTCTTCGGGGCGCATGCGGTTTTCGTAGACCTGCAGGATTGCGGCATCGACGATGCCATCGCCCAGCGCCTGAAGGGTCAATGCTTCCCACCGGGCGTCGCCTTCGGTCGGATGCAGGGTGACGCCATCGACCTGCGCGTCGAGATATTCGCAGATCACGCGGCTATCATAAATCTTGCGGCCATCATCAAGGATCAGGATCGGGATTTTACCCAGCGGGTTCTGTTTGCGCAGGGTGTCTTCCTGATCGTTGGTATTGGACATTTCGATGGTGAGCTGATCGTAAATGCCAAGAATTTTGGCGACGATTTTGACCTTGCGGCCGAAGGGTGACGGGTCGCTGGAGCGCAGGATCATGGGGTTCCTCCGATGAATTTCAACAAGTTGCCCGCAGTGTAAGGGGGAAATGCCGTTTCGAAGAACCCCAAATTTCGCGATTGTGGAAATCCTGCAGGGAAAGAGAGATCAGCCCCGGCGGTAATCAGGGGAATTGCCGGGCTCAATGACGGCCTCGCCCAGCCGGGCAAGGTGCAGTTCACGGGCCAGGCGGATGGAGGGCCGCAGGGCAAAACACACCGACCCGATGATGAAAAGCCACGTTCCGGTGTGCATCAGATCATCATAAAGGAACATGATGCTGCCGATGACGAACAGAACCGCGGCCAGCCAGTCGACGGTGGTATAGGCGATTTCATAGGCGCTATAGACCTGTCGGTGGCGTGAGGATGCGTCAAAGCGGCGGCTTTGGAAAAGCTTCATGCGTGGCTCCCGTTTTGGGGTGGGTTGTTTTTCCGTAACGCATGATGGCGGCAAACGTTCTTGAATATGTGGCCTATCGCCGCGCACGGGGATGGGTCCCCTGATAGACAGCCATCAGGCGTTCGGTATCGACCGAGGTATAGCGTTGGGTGGTCGAGAGCGAGGCGTGGCCCAGCAGATCCTGAATGGTGCGCAGATCACCGCCGCCAGCAAGAAGGTGGGTGGCAAAGGAATGGCGCATGGCGTGCGGGGTGGCGGTATCGGGCAGGTTCAGCAAGCCCCGGATTTTGCGCATTTCGCGTTGGGCGACCTGTGCGACCAGCCGACCGCCGCGCGCGCCAACAAAAAGCGGTTCATTGCCGTTCGGCGCATAGGGGCAGGTGTGGACATAATCATCAATCGCATCGCGGACGATTTGCAGGACGGGGACAAGGCGCTGTTTGTTGCCCTTGCCGGTGATGACCATCGAATCGCCCGTCGGGCGTTGATTGGCATTAAGGTCGAGTGCCTCGGATATACGCAACCCGCAGCCATAAAGCAGGGTGAACAGGGCGAGGTTGCGTTTGGCAAGCCACGGTTCATCCTGCCACGCGCCGGCATTATCAAGGACGGCCATTGCATCGGCGGGGCTTAACGGTTTGGGGACCGATTGCGGCAGTTTCGGATTGCGGATCGAATTGACCGCAGCATTTTGCCCGCGCCCGGTACGATCCAGGAAGCGATAGAAATTGCGCAGCGACGATAGGGCGCGCGCGGTGGAGCTTTTGGCCATGCCATCCATGCTGCGCCGGGCAAGCCAGCTTCGGAAATCGCGCGGGTTTAATTGCAGAAGAACGGCGATATCGGGTGTGTCACCCTTATGCCCCCGGACAAAACCAAGGAAGGCATACAGATCGGCGAGATAATTTTCGGTCGTGTGGTTTGATGCGCGGCGTTCGGCGGAAAGCCATTGCCGCCAGTCGGCAATGGCATCGCGCACGTCTTCGGGCAGGGTCAGGGCCAGAAGCCCCTTATTCATTGCGCCGGTGTCAGCCATCGGCGCACACCAAATTCAATCACGGAGGCGAGGAACATGATCAGGTCATGGGCCTGTGCCGGGCTGAAATAATCGGGTTCGGCGACGCCAAACGCCACCAGCCCGACCGGATCGCCATAAAAGGGTGCGACGCGGACAATGGCGGCGGAGCGGATATTATCGGCCTGCGGGCCAAAAATCGCCTCGTCCCCGGCATTGTCGGGCAGAAGCCAGACATCGTTTTCCTCGCCCAGAACCTGATCAACCGCACCGGCGGTTAGGCGACGGACGCGGCCGCCGCACCGGGGCACGGGGGCATCTTCGCTTTCTTCAAAGCACAATGCGATGGCGTCGAGATCAAGCAGTTCGGGCACAAGGTCCTGCAGGGCTTCGACGAAGACATCAAAGCCGCGTGCATTGAGCAGGGCCAGAACCGCGCGATGGATGCGGCTTTGGGTTTCGAGGTTGGATTTGGAGATATTGATCAGTTCGCTGGTGGCACCGCGCAGCTTTTCGCGTTCATCACGAAGGCGGGTGACGACATATTGCTGCATGTCGGCAATGCCTGAGCCCAGTTCGCGCACCGGCATGTCAAGGCTGTCAAGCAGGTCCGGCCGGTTGGCAAAAAAGTCGGGATGTTCGGCGAGGTAGGCCGCGACGTCGTCGGCGCGCAATGCTGTCTTTTCCATCTGATCCGGTAATTTGCAGTGAAACGAAAAACCCGGCAGCCACAATGCGGGCTGCCGGGTTAAATGCGTGTTAAGGACCGGTGATAAACCTGATCCTTGGCCGAATTTGTCGGTCTTAGAGGATCGACTGGCCGGTTTTTGCCCAATCGGCGACAAAGGTTTCAAGGCCCTTGTCGGTCAGCGGGTGTTTGAACAGCTGGCCAAGAACCTGCGGCGGGATCGTGACGACGTCGGCACCCAGACGGGCCGAATCGACAACATGCTGCGGGCCGCGTGCGGACGCGACGAGGATTTCGGTCTGCCAGTTCGGGTAGTTGTTGTAAACATCGGCGATGTCGGCAATCAGCTGCATGCCATCGGACGAAATATCGTCAAGGCGGCCAACGAACGGCGAGACATAGGTCGCACCGGCCTTGGCGGCCAGAATGGCCTGACCGACCGAGAAGCAAAGGGTGACGTTGGTCTGGATGCCTTCGTCGGTGAAGGTGCGGCAGGCTTTCAGCCCATCCGGGGTCAGCGGCAGCTTGACGACGACATTGTCGGCGATTTTCGCAAGTTTGCGGCCTTCGGCAACCATGGTTTCATAGTCGGTCGCGGCAACTTCGGCGCTGACCGGGCCGTCAACCACGTCACAGATTTCCTTGATCAGATCAAGGAACGAACGGCCGGTTTTGGCAACCAGCGACGGGTTGGTGGTCACGCCATCAACGAGGCCGGATTTGGCGATTTCGCGGATTGCGTCGATGTCGGCGGTGTCGATGAAAAACTTCATTGGATTTCCTGCTCAGGAGCTTTTGAAGATCGTTGTTCGATGATGCGGTTAGCTGATAGGGTCCGGTTCCATTCAAATGACGGTACCAGACGCCCAGTGCTGTGGGACCGTTTTCTTTTGTGCCACAAGCCGGTTATGCATAATCATGCGACCAACCCAGAGGCATCCTGACGGGGTTTATAATATATGAGCGCCGCAAAGGCCATATCGGGAAATCTGTTTGGTGATGATCCGGCCTTTCAGGTGACGGGTGAAACGATCAGTGTCCTGCCGCCGCTGCCCTTGGCGGGCCCGTATGATTATCTTGTCCCCGAGGGGTTGAGCGTTCAGCCCGGCGACTTTGTCGAAATTCCACTGGGCCGTCAGACCCAGCGCGGCGTCGTCTGGGGTAAGGCCAGGGGCGACGTCGATCCGGCCAAGCTGCGCGAAATTTATGGCGTTTTGCAGGCACCGCCAATGGCCGATGTGACGCGAAAGTTCGTCGATTGGGTGTCGGCCTATACCATGGCACCGCAGGGGGCGGTGTTGCGCATGGCGATGAGTGTTGCCGACGCGCTTGAGCCGCCAAAGCCGATTTTCAGATTTACCCTTGCCGATCCGGCAGAAGGGGAAGGCGATGGCGAAAGCAGCCTTCGCATGACGCCGCCGCGCAAGCGGGTGATGGCGTTCTTGCGTGACCATCCGCCGATGGAACAGGCCGATATCATGCGCGAAACCGGTGCCGGGGCCAGCGTGATCAAGGGGCTGGTCGAAGCAGGCGTCGTCCGGCGTTTGATGGTCACCCCGCCATCGCCGTTTGACGACCCCGACCTTGATATTGCGCGCCCGCATTTGTCGGAGGCACAGGAACGCGCGGCAGACATGCTGTGTGCCAAGGTGGCGGGGGATGGGTTTTCGGTCACGTTGCTTGATGGCGTGACCGGTTCGGGCAAGACCGAGGTATATTTCGAAGCAATCCGAACCGCGTTGGAGGCGGGACGGCAGGTGGTGGTCCTGTTGCCGGAAATCGCCCTTTCGGCGCAATGGTTGCAGCGGTTCCGTGACCGATTCGGGGTTGAGCCGGCCCTTTGGCATTCCGAAGTCGGGCAGGCGCGGCGACGCGATACATGGCGGGCGGTGGCCGATGGATCGGCAAAGCTTGTGGTCGGGGCAAGGTCCGCACTGTTTCTGCCCTATGCCAATCTGGGGCTGATCGTGGTGGATGAAGAACACGAACATGCGTTCAAGCAGGAAGACGGCGTGATTTATCATGCGCGTGACATGGCGGTTGCGCGCGCGCATCTGGGCGGGATACCGGCGATTCTGGCGTCCGCCACCCCGTCGCTTGAGACCCTGGCGAATGTCGAAGCCGGGCGGTATGAGCGGGTCGAGCTTTCGGAACGCCACGGCATGGCGGTTTTGCCAAGTGTCGAGATTGTCGATATCCGGCAGGACAGGCCGGAGCGGCAACGCTGGATCACGCCGACCTTGAAAAAGCGGCTGGCGGAGACATTTGCCGCCGGGGAGCAGGCGATGCTGTTCTTAAACCGGCGGGGTTATGCGCCGCTGACGCTTTGCCGGGCCTGCGGGCACCGGTTCCAGTGCCCGAATTGTACGGCGTGGCTGGTGGAACACCGGGCATGGGGCAAATTGCAATGCCATCATTGCGGCTATCAGGCCAAGGCCCCCGATAGCTGCCCGGCCTGTGGGGCGGAGGAAAAGCTTGCGGCGTGCGGGCCGGGGGTGGAACGGCTTTATGAGGAAGCGGTCGAGACATTCCCGCAAATCCGCATCGAGGTCGCGACATCGGACAATATCGCCGGGCCAAAGGCGGCGGCGGAGCTTGTCAATCGGGTGCATAATCACGAGGTTGATTTGCTGATCGGCACACAGATCTTGGCCAAGGGCTATCATTTCCCGATGCTGACCCTTGTGGGGGTGGTCGATGCCGATCTTGGCCTTGCGGGTGGGGATCTGCGCGCGGCCGAACGCAGTTATCAGTTGATGACCCAGGTGGCGGGGCGGGCCGGACGCGGGGATCGGCCCGGCATGGTGTTGTTGCAGACCGCCGACCCGTCCAACCGGGTGATCAAGGCGATTGCCGCGGGGGATCGCGATGCGTTTAACGAGGTTGAATTATCGCAGCGCATGACGCATGGCATGCCGCCGCATGGAAGGTTGGCGGCCCTGATCATTTCGGGGAAAAAGGAAAACGAGGTCGACGAAGCCGCATGGCGGATTGGCCGGGCGGCACCGCGCGGTGATGGCATTGTCGTTCTGGGACCGGCCCCGGCCCCGTTATCGTTGCTGCGCGGGCGGTATCGCCGCCGTTTCCTGATCCGGGCGGATAAACAGGTGCGGTTGCAGGCGATGATCCATGACTGGTTATCAAAGGTGAAAACACCGGGCAGTGTCCGGGTGCAGATCGATATCGATCCTTACAGCTTTATGTAGGGTCGGTTCGGATTCAGTTCTGATATTTGGACTGCCACCAGTCGAGCCCGTCCGGGCCGAGGTAATCCTGAAAGATGGTGGCAAGGCGGCCATCATTGCGCATTTCGCGGATGATCTGGTCATAGCGTTTGAGAAACGCGTCCTTGTCCGGGTAATCCGACGCCTTTGAAAACACGTTATAATAGGGCGCGCGGCGAAGCGGCGGATAGATGAAGGCGATTTTTTCGCGTTGCCCGTTGCGCAGGGTTTCGTAAAGCGTGCTGAGGTAATTGACCGGCACGACATCAAAACGGTTTTCCAGCAGCATCGGGATCAGCAGATCGTTTTTGGCGACGATTTCGATATCAAGCCCGGATTGCCAGAAGGTATCGGTATAGGAATATTCCGCTGCCGCCCCGACGCGGTGGCGCGCCAGATCGGAAAAATTATCGAAGGTGATCCGGTCCCGGTCTTCAATCCGCACGGCAAAGCGCCAATCGAGCAGAAGATGGGCTTCGTCGGGATAGTGCAGATACTGGCTGCGTTCGGCGTTTTGCGACAGGGTCAGGATAATGTCGCTGCTGCCGGTCTGGGCATTGTGCAAAAGGCGGCGGCCATTATCGACAAGCTGAAAGCGGTAATCGGTGATGCCCATATCGTTGAGCACTTCGGTCATGATGTCGATATCAATGCCACGCGGATCACGGTCGACCATCCATTTCAGCGGGGCTTCGGACAGGCCTTCGATGATCAGGGTGCGGGCAGGGGCGGTGGTTGAAAAGACCGCAATCAACAATGCCGCGATCAGGGTACATTTACCCGGCAGGTGATATCGGAACGACCCCGCCAAAAGCACGAAATCCCGGCATCGCGCCATATATTGTCTCCCGTCATGCTTGCGGGTTATGGATAGCCCAGATTTTTAAATTCCATGGATAAGATTTGATGACGAATGTTAAAAATTCAACAAGCGTGAGCGAAAGCCAGCAAAGCATATGTGACTGGGCCGAAAAGATTTTTGGCCCGGTGGCCGATCCCCGTGCGCTTGTTACGCGTGCGATGACGGAGATGAAGGAACTTGATGAGGCGGTTGTTGACCGCGATCTTTCGGAAATCGGGCGCGAAGCGGCGGATGTGATGATTTTGCTGTATCGGCTGGTCGATCAGTTCGGTCTGGACCTTGATCACGAAGTGCAGGCGAAAATGGCGATCAACCGGGCGCGGCAATGGTCGGCCAAGGGCGATGGCACCGGGTCGCATATCTAGGGTCCTGACCCTGATTGGCGGATCGGGCCACCGGTAGGGTGACCCGAGGTGATGATATCAGTTGGCGCTGTAGACCTTGCTGGACTTGCTGGTGAGCCAGGCCGGGATGGATTGCTTTTTGGTGCCGACGGTGGCGCTGTTGAAATTGTCGGCTTCGAGATAGACGTGGATGGGGCTGATGCCCTCGGCACTCATCCAGCTATCGGATGGTACGTCTTCGGCCGGGGTTTCGGACAGCGGGGCGGTCACGGCATCGCAGGCGATTTTGTAAACCGTGGTTTTACCGCCGAATGCATTGAGGCGGCTATCAGCCATGGCCCTGTAATCCGCCGATGTCAGATCGACAAAAACGGAAATTGCGGTTCCGGCCTGATCCTGATCATCGTAATAGGCGCGCGAGGCGGATGGCACGAAGGGGTTGGCGGTGCCGGTTTCGACAAAACGGAAATAGCCGGTGCTACACGCGAAGGCGTTGATCGGAAGCAGCAGGGCAAGGCCTGCAATCAGCAGGCCGGCCAGAGGGGACATCGAGGGCAGTTTCATTTGAACCTCCTTGGGGATGACATGGGTGTCCCGAATTGACGCCGGGAAGGTTCGAATGTGATGTCGATTACACTTTTTGATCGGAAAAAGCGGTTATCGATCAGGGGTTGTACGGACGGCATCGTCGAAAAAATCGGGGATTCGTTCCTTAAAGGTGATTTCCCAAAGACAGAATCCGCCGATGGCGGGAGAGGCGGCATTATAAAATAGTTGTAAAAAGCCTCGAAACGCGAGCGATCCGGGGCTGTTTTGCCCCAACTTCAGTAAAGAATGAAAAAGACCGCCCAAATGGCGTTGCGCGGGGGTTGCCCCTGTCATGGACATGTGATACCAAACGCTCGCTTCTCGGCGGGAACACCTTCCGAGAGACCATTTTTTTATACGTATCCGAGTCGTTCTCATAACCAGAATTGAGGGCTTTCACCGGTGTCCCAAAATACTGCCGCGACCGGGCTTCAAGGGCGTTACGCCACAGCATTATTCGAATTGGCCCAGTCGGCCGATGCGCTTGATGCTGTCAAAAGCGATCTTGAATTGCTCGACCAGGCCATCGTCGAAAGCGATGACCTGCGGAATGTGCTCCGTAGTCCCGTGATTTCCCGGGATGTGCAGGCCAAGGCAATGGCGGCCCTTCTGGACAAGCTTGGCGTTTCCGAGTTGACCAAGAAGACCGTTGGCGTTCTGTGTCAGAAACGCCGCCTTTTCGTTCTGCCGGATGTTATCAGTTCCTACCTTTCCATGCTCTCAGCTTTCAAAGGCGAAGTGACCGCACAGGTGACGTCGGCTTCCGAGCTGAAGAAAGAGCAAATCGAAGCCGTTACCGGCGCTCTTAAAGAAGTTGTCGGTGCCACTGTCAAAGTGGACCTGAATGTCGATCCGGCGGTTCTTGGCGGCCTTGTCGTCAAGGTCGGTTCCCGGGTTTTTGATGCCTCGCTTCGTACCAAATTGCAGAAGCTCGAGCTCGCTATGAAAGGGGTTGCGTGATGGAAATCCGCGCCGCGGAAATCTCCGCTATTCTTAAGGATCAGATCGCCAATTTTGGCGCTGAAGCCGAAGTTGCCGAAGTCGGTCAGGTTCTGTCTGTCGGTGACGGTATCGCCCGTGTTCATGGTCTTGACAATGTTCAGGCCGGTGAACTGGTCGACTTCCCGGGTGGCATCAAGGGCATGGCCCTGAACCTTGAGGAAGACAATGTCGGTATCGTTATTTTCGGTTCCGACCGTACCATCAAGGAAGGCGACCAGGTCAAGCGTACCGGTGCCATCGTTGACGTGCCGGTTGGCAAGGAGCTGCTGGGCCGCGTTGTTGACGCGCTTGGCAACCCGATCGACGGTAAAGGTGAACTGGGTGCGAAAGAGCGTCGCCTTGCCGACGTCAAGGCACCGGGCATCATCCCGCGCAAATCGGTTCATGAGCCGGTCCAGACCGGTATCAAGTCGATTGACTCGCTGATCCCGATTGGCCGTGGCCAGCGCGAGCTGATCATTGGTGACCGTCAGACCGGTAAAACCGCGATCATCATCGACACCATCCTGAACCAGAAGCCGGTGAACGATGCAGCGAAATCCGACAGCGACAAGATGTTCTGCATCTATGTTGCGGTTGGTCAGAAACGTTCGACCGTTGCTCAGGTTGTGAAGGTTCTTGAAGAACGTGGTGCGATGGAAAACACCATCGTTGTTGCCGCGACAGCTTCTGATCCGGCGCCGATGCAGTTCCTGGCACCGTTCGTTGCCTGCGCAATGGGTGAATATTTCCGCGACAATGGCATGCATGCCACCATCTTCTATGATGATCTGTCGAAACAGGCTGTTGCCTATCGCCAGATGTCGCTGCTTCTTCGCCGCCCGCCGGGACGTGAAGCTTTCCCGGGCGACGTTTTCTATCTGCACTCCCGTCTGCTGGAACGTGCTGCGAAAATGAATGACGAAAACGGCGCTGGCTCGCTGACCGCACTGCCGGTTATCGAAACCCAGGGTAACGACGTTTCGGCGTTTATTCCGACCAACGTGATTTCGATCACCGACGGTCAGATCTTCCTTGAAACCGACCTGTTCTATAAGGGTGTTCGCCCGGCTGTGAACGTTGGTCTGTCGGTTTCGCGTGTGGGTTCGTCCGCTCAGATCAAGGCAATGAAACAGGTTGCCGGTTCGATCAAGCTGGAACTTGCCCAGTATCGTGAAATGGAAGCTTTCGCACAGTTCGCATCGGATCTTGATCCGGCGACCCAGAAACTGCTGGCACGTGGCGCACGTCTGACGGAACTGCTCAAGCAGCCGCAGTATTCGCCGCTTAAAGTGGAAGAACAGGTTGTTGTGATCTATGCCGGTGTTAAGGGTTACCTTGACGGTGTGGAAGTTGGCAAAATTCGTGCTTTCGAAGAACAGTTCCTGAACGATATCCGTTCGACCGGTTCTGACATTCTTGATGCGATCCGCACCGAGAAGGTTCTTTCGGAAGCCACCGAAACGAAGCTCAAAGCGTTCCTCGACAAGTTCGCGAAAACCTTCGCGTAAGTCTGAAATTTAGGCGAAGGAGGAAACGCAATGGCTAGTTTGAAGGATCTGCGCTCGCGCATTGCCAGCGTCAAATCGACGAAGAAAATTACTTCGGCGATGAAGATGGTGGCGGCCTCCAAGCTCCGCCGTTCGCAGGATGCAGCAGAAGCAGCCCGTCCCTATGCGGATCGCATGGGGACGATGCTGGGACGGCTTGCAGCCGCGGTTGGTGGCGCACAGGGGGCACCGAAGCTTCTGGCAGGTACCGGCAAGGATGATGTGCATCTGCTCGTCGTCTTTACCGCGGACCGTGGCCTTTGCGGTGGTTTCAACGCATCGATCATCAAAGCGACCCGTATCAAGGTCCGCGCCCTTCGCGCGGCTGGCAAAACGGTGAAGCTGATCTGTGTTGGCCGCAAGGGTGCCGATGCGCTCAAGCGTGAATTTGGTGACGCGATTGTCGCCCGGTATACTGGCGTCGAAGGCAAGAAGGGGATTGATTTCTCTGCTGCTACCGACGTTGCTGACAAAGTTCTGGCGCTGTACGAAGAAGGCGAATTTGACGTCTGCTCGATCTTCTATAACAAGTTCGTGTCAGCAATTTCGCAAGTTGTGACCGAACAGCAGCTGGTACCGTTCGCGGTGCCGGAAGCCGACGGGCAGGAAGAAGCTACCGGTTCTTCTGCGGTTTATGAATATGAACCGTCCGAAGAAGCCATTCTGGCTGATCTGCTGCCGCGTAATGTCGGGGTCCAGATTTTCGGTGCGATGCTGGAAAGCAGTGCATCCGAGCACGGTGCGCGTATGTCCGCGATGGATAACGCAACCCGCAATGCCGGCGATATGATCGACCGACTGAGCATCCAGTACAACCGCTCACGTCAGGCCCAGATCACCAACGAACTGATTGAAATCATTTCCGGCGCCGAGGCTTTGTAAGCGGGTCGCAGGAACTAACGGATAGTTTTGTCCGAGCAGGAGACAATACCTATGGCGAACAAGAAGGCGGGGAAAATTTCCCAGGTTATGGGCGCCGTCGTCGACGTTAAATTCGACGGCGATCTGCCTCCCATTCTGAACGCGCTGCATGTTGACAACAACGGCCAGCGTCTGGTTCTTGAAGTTGCACAGCATCTTGGTGAGAATGCCGTCCGTACCATCGCGATGGACACCACCGAAGGTCTGCGTCGCGGTCAGGAAGTCATTGATACCGGTGACGCGATCCTGGTTCCGGTTGGTCCGGAAACCCTTGGTCGTATCCTGAACGTCATCGGCGAGCCGGTCGACGAACGTGGTCCGGTCAACGCGAAAATGACCTCCCCGATCCACCGTGAAGCACCGTCGTTTACCGATCAGTCAACCGACACCGAAATCCTGGTTACCGGCATCAAGGTCATCGACCTGATCGCGCCGTACACCAAGGGTGGTAAAATCGGTCTGTTCGGCGGTGCGGGCGTGGGTAAAACCGTTCTCATCATGGAACTGATCAACAACGTGGCAAAAGGCCACGGCGGTTATTCGGTTTTCGCAGGTGTTGGTGAACGTACCCGTGAAGGTAACGACCTCTATCACGAGATGATGGATTCGGGCGTTATCAACCCGGAAGGTGCATCCAAAGCCGCACTGGTTTATGGCCAGATGAACGAACCCCCGGGAGCCCGTGCACGTGTTGCTCTGACCGGTCTGACGATTGCGGAATATTTCCGTGATGAAGAAGGCCAGGACGTTCTGTTCTTCGTCGATAACATCTTCCGCTTTACCCAGGCGGGTTCGGAAGTGTCGGCACTTCTGGGTCGTATCCCGTCTGCCGTGGGTTATCAGCCCACACTGGCAACCGACATGGGTGCACTTCAGGAACGTATTACCTCGACCAAAAAAGGTTCCATTACCTCGGTCCAGGCCATTTACGTCCCTGCCGATGACTTGACCGACCCGGCACCGGCAACCTCGTTTGCCCACCTTGATGCGACCACGACGCTCAACCGTCAGATTGCCGAGCTTGGCATCTATCCGGCTGTTGATCCGCTCGACAGTACCTCGCGTGCGCTTGATCCGGGCGTTATCGGCAAGGAACACTACGAGACCGCCCGTGAAGTGCAGCGTATCCTTCAGACCTATAAGGGTCTTCAGGACATCATCGCAATTCTCGGCATGGACGAGCTTTCGGAAGAAGACAAACTGGTCGTGGCCCGTGCCCGTAAGATCCAGCGTTTCCTTTCGCAGCCGTTCCACGTTGCAGAAGTCTTTACCGGTACTCCGGGCGTGTTCGTTCAGCTCGAAGACACCATCAAGGCATTCAAGGCCATCTGCGCTGGTGAATATGACCACATGCCTGAACAGGCATTCTACATGGTCGGCACCATCGAAGAAGCCATCGAGAAAGCCAAGAAGATGGCCGAAGCTGCCTAAGGCAGCTTCGGTCCCCCTTCCCATACGGGAGAGAGGACTGTCATGACTGATACGACTGTATTGGAACTTGTTTCGCCGTCTGCCCTGCTCAAATCCGAGCCGGTCGAGATGGTCGTTGTTCCGGGCACGGACGGGAATTTTGGCGTGCTGCCGAAGCATTCGCCGATGATCTCGACCATTCGCCCCGGTGTCATCGACATCTATGCAGGTGGCAAGGTTTCCGAACGTATCTTCGTTGCCGGTGGCGTCGCCGAGGTTAACCCCGAGCGTTGCACCATTCTGGCCGAAGAAGCGGTTCCGGTTTCCGATATCAAGGCCGATGAAGCCCAGGCACGTCTTGAGACCGCGCAGGCGGACCTGAAGGCGGCAACCACGGCGCATGACAAGGCGAATGCCGAGCGTGCGCTTGAGGTTGCCCGTGCGCAGATTGCCGCACTGTCCAACTGATCATCGATCTTCGACTTTGTTAAAAAGGCCGCTGTTGTGCAGACAGCGGCCTTTCTGCTTTTGGCATGTCAGAAGGGCTGATCGGGAAAGTATGATGGGGGTAGCCGCAACCGGCGGCGGGATCAGGGGGACGGGGTCAGGGCAAGACCGAGCCAGAAAGATTCGATCATCTTCATCAGTTCGATGAATTCCGTGACATCGACCGGTTTGCGCAGATAGCAGTTCGCCCCCGCCGCATAGCACAGATCCACATCATGTTCGGCCCCCGACGTGGTCAGTACGATCACAGGGATCGAGGCGGATGACGGATCATTCCGGATTTCGCGCAGCATTTCGCGGCCATCCTTGCGGGGCATGTTCAGGTCCAGCAGGATCAGGCGGGGCCTTGGCGCATTGCGATAAGGGCCATCCTGTTGCAGGAACTGGCGCGCGGTCATCGCATCCTTGACGTGATGCAGCGTAACCGGGTGGGTGAATTCACGGAGCGCTTCCTGAACCAATCGGGCGTCGCCCGGATTGTCTTCTATCAGCAGCAAATTGCTTACGGCCCCGCTTGCACCGGCGATCATGCGACGTCCTTATTCTTTTGGATGGGGAATGTCGGAAACTCCCCCTTTTGATAGATGAGAATTATAGTCAATCTTTTAGGGGAATTGAAGAAAAAGACAGAATAAATTCAATCTTTTAGGGGGAAAGTTTGAAATTTCTGAATCCGGTTCACTTTTTCAACGGGTCAAATTTGAGGAAACAGAACGCCAAATCAATAGGATACAGGCGAAAGTTTGATCAAAATACTATCCTTGCGTATTGTTTGGCTGGCTGCATTCGTATGGGTGTAAACAGAAAAAACGCACCGCGATTTTTCACGGTGCGTTCGATTCTGGGTGATGAATGATGGTGGCCGTTTGGGGCCGGTCATGCCGCACGGGGCGGCACGTGGTCAATTCGCAGGGATGCCCAGTTCATCGGCCAACCCGGCAAAGCGGGTCAGAAGATCGGTATCATCGGAAAATACCTGTCGGGCATTGTCATAGGCCTGCTTTGCCTGATCGGGTTGGCCGATCACCATATAGGCGCGGATCAGACGGGCCCAGCCTTCGGGGTTTTCCGGGTTTTCCGCCAGCTTGTCGGCCAGCTGGGACACCATGCCAAGGATCATTTCCTGACGTTCTTCGGGCGACATTTCGGCGGCTGCTTCCATGTCTTCGCGCGAGGGTCCCCCAGGCCCGGCAGGGGCGTTTGAGGCCATTGGCGGGGTGATCTTGATCCGGCCGGTAATGTCGATCCCCTGGGCGAGGGCGGCTTCGTCGATCCGGGCCAGCACCATCGGAAGCCATCCGGCATCGGACGGCGCACCATTCACCAGCACGATCCAGCGATCAATCGCGGCAGCGACATTGCCGTTCTGCGCATCGGCAAGACCGAGGAAATACTGGATGCGGGGGTCCTCGCTGCCGGATTGGGCGGCTTCTTCGAGTGCGCCGCGGGCGATTGTGTTGACCTGGCCGTTATTCGCCCGGATGACGCTTTCGGCATACATCGCCAGATAATCACCATCGCGACCGGATTGCTTGACCGCTTCGAGGAAGGCGGTCTGGGCTTCTTCGGCGCGCCCAAGCGCCATCAGACTGGCACCAAGCAGTTCCCAGCCCTTGAGGTCATCGGGATTTTCAAGCAGGCGGTTTGACAGGTCCTGTACGGCGCGGTTCAGCGCGTCATTGCGGCTGGCGTCATTTTCGCTGGCCTGCCGGGCGGCCATGATTTCGTCAGTACGGCTGGCCATGGGGCGATCACGAAGGTCGGGGCGGCCAAGATCCAGATAAAGGCCGATACCGCCGACAAACAGAAGCAGGGTAAAGATCGCAACAGCCGGGCGCAGGCGGGAGATGCGCGTTGCGGCCTCGCCGGATTGCTGGCGGGTGCTGATGCGCTGATCGGTGGCAAGGATGCGGCGCTGGACTTCGGTGCGGGCGGCGTCGGCCTGTTCGCCGGTCAGAACGCCGCGTTCGATGTCGCGGCCGATTTCGGCAAGCTGGTCGCGGTAAACCGCAAGATCGCGTTGCAGTTCGTCTTCGTCCATGTCGGCAAGGTGATCATCACCCGCATCGGCACTGGCGGAACGCGCATTTCGCAAGATCGGCCAGAGGACGTAACCCGCCACCAGAGCCGTCAAGGCGCCAAGAACAATCCAGATGGTCATTGAGAATCCTATTCGGCGGGTACGGTGTGAACCGTTTTGGTGGAGCGGGCAGGGGCACCGACGCGATAACGACGATCGGAGAGCGACATCAGACCACCCAGCACCATGATGATGCCACCGGCCCACATCCACGGGATCATCGGTTTGACATAGAAGCGCGTCACCCATTTGCCGCTGGCGTCTTCATCGCCGATGACAGCATAGATATCGCCGGTGAAACCGGACCGGATTCCGGCCTCGGTCGTGGGCATGCCTTCGACGGTGTAGACGCGCTTTTCCGGGGTAAGCGTTATGGTGCGTTCGCCCGGGGTTGCGATGGTGATGGTGGCCTCGCGGGCGAAGAAGTTCGGCCCCTGATATTCGCGAAGGCTGCTGAGTGTGAAGGTATGGCCCGAAACAACCGTGCTTTCACCGATGGCAAGCGATTGAACCGATTCTTCTGTCCATGCCTGTGATCCGGTGATCCCGGCAATGACAATCGCCATCCCGGCATGAGCCAGCATGGTGCCGTGTGCCGAGCGTGGCAGATTGCGCATCCGGCGGAAGCTGGTCGAGAGCGGTTCGCGGAAAAGCTTGATCCGTCCGGCCCATTCCAGCATCGTTCCAACAAACAGCCAGATCGCCAGCCCCATGCCAAACAGGGCAAAGGCCGGACCACCGGCAAGCCAGTAGGTGACGATCAGAACGAGGATCACGGCGGCAATGGCGATTTTGAGCTTGCCCAGAACCGCAAACAGATCGGCGCGTTTCCACGGCATCATCGGCCCGAATGCCATGGCAATGATCAGGGGCGTCATGATCGGAACGAAGGTGGAATTGAAGAACGGCGCGCCGACCGAAATCTTTTCACCGGTCAGGGTTTCAAGCAGCAGCGGATAAAGGGTGCCGAGCAGCACCATGGCCGCGGCAATCGAGAGCAGCACGTTGTTGAAAACAAGTGCGCCTTCGCGCGAGATCGGCTGAAACAGACCGCCGCCCTTCAGGGTTGGGGCGCGCCACGCATAAAGGGCGAGAGACCCGCCCACCGTCAGGCACAGCAGGAACAGGATAAACACCCCGCGCGTCGGATCGGTGGCAAAGGCATGAACCGATGTCAGCGCGCCCGACCGCACCAGGAAGGTGCCCAGCAGCGAGAAGGAAAAGGCCAGGATTGAGAGGAAGATCGTCCAGCTTTTGAGCGCGTCGCGTTTTTCAACGACAATCGCCGAATGCAAAAGCGCGGTTCCCGCCAGCCACGGCATGAAGGATGCGTTTTCCACCGGGTCCCAGAACCACCAGCCGCCCCAGCCGAGTTCGTAATAGGCCCACCAGGAGCCAAGCCCGATCCCGGCGGTCAGGAACATCCATGCGGCCAGCGTCCAGGGACGGACCCAGCGTGCCCATGCCGGATCAACCCGGCCTTCGATGAGTGCGGCAACCGCAAAGGCAAAGGCCACCGAGAAACCGACATAGCCGAGATAAAGGAACGGCGGATGAATGGCGATGCCAGGGTCCTGAAGCAGCGGGTTCATGCCTTCGCCGTTGAGCGGCGGATTAATCACGCGCTCGAACGGGTTAGACGTCAGAAGGATGAACAGCAGAAAGCCGAGCGCAATCAGCCCCATGACGCCAACGACGCGCGCCAGAAGGCTTGGCGGCAGATTCTGGCCAAAGCCAGCGACCGCGGCCGAAAACAGGGTCAGGATCATCACCCAGAGCAGCATCGAGCCTTCGTGGTTGGCCCAGACCCCAGTGATTTTATAGATCAGCGGTTTGGAGGTGTGGCTGTTGGCGACCACATTGACGACCGAGAAATCGGATGTGACATAGGCATATGTCAGGGCGGCAAAGCTTGTACCGACAAGGGCAAAGCAGGCAATCGCCAGACGTGGCGCAATTTTCAGAAGTGCGGCATCACGCCGGGACGCAGCCAGAAACGGGATGGTCGACTGTGCCATTGCCACCACCAGTGACAGCACCAAGGCATAATGTCCGATTTCAACAATCATAAGTGGGCCTGTTGTTTGCTCTTATCCGCCTGCCGGGCTGATATAGTCGCTTCGGTCTGGTTTGAAAACCTTGCGGAATATCAAATATGCGCTATTTGCTGCACAGGCGAAGGTCAAAATATGGCAATAGTCATTACATATTACGCCAATTCACGATATAAAACCGCAATCAGCGAGCGGAAAATTGAAGACCAAGGGTCTGTAGAACATGAGTCAATGTCCTGTCATTGACATCGCGCAAAGGGAAATATGGGCACGTCGGGCAACCACGGCCTCTATTGTCATTGCTGCGACGCTGATTGCCATCAAGGCCGCCGGTTGGTTCATGACCGATTCCGTCAGCCTTCTATCTTCGATGATTGATAGCATGCTTGATGTCGGGACGTCTGTGATCAACTTCATGGCGGTCCGAAGCGCATGGCGCCCGGCCGATCACGATCACCGTTTTGGCCATGGCAAGGCCGAACCGCTGGCGGGGCTTTTCCAGTCTGCCTTCATGATCGGGGCGGCCATTCTGGTTCTGGCGGAGGCCGGATCGCGGCTTGCGGAACCACAGCCGATCCGGTTTGCGGTTGAAGGCGTGTGGATCATGTCGATCTCGCTTGTCATGACCGTCGGGCTTGTGTTGCTGCAACGAAAAGCGGTGCGGATGTCCGGGTCGTTGGCGGTTGACGCCGATTCGATGCATTACACCAGCGACATCCTGTCCAATCTGGCGGTGATTGTTGCCCTTGTTGCCGGTTTTTCCGGCCTTAACTGGGCCGATCCGGCGATTGGCGGCATGGTGGCGCTTTTCCTGCTTTATTCCGCGGTCAAGGTCGGGCGCAATTCGGTTTCGGTCCTGATGGATCAGGAATTGCCGGAATCGGACAGCCAGCGGATCATCGAACTGACGATGAAAAACGCGTCCGTGATCGGCATTCACCGTCTGCGCACCCGGTCATCGGGCGTGCATCGCTTTGCCGAGATCGAACTGATCATGGATGGCGGGATGCTGATGCGGGAATCGCACACCATCTGCCATCAGGTGATGGACAGCATCCGGGCGGAATATCCCGATCTAGATATCACGATCCATCCCGAACCGCCCGAAGACATCCATCTCGACGAGTTCAGCGGTTATACCGAAGACCCGGAATTCTGGCATACGGGCCGGGCGCGCAAGGCCGGTCAGGACAGTATTCCGGCGTCAAATGGCGAGCTGGCGACGGGTCGCTAGGTTTTGGGTGTTTTCCACCAATTGACATTACCCGCATAACTTGTAACCCTGCAATCGATCACCTGGGGAGCCCCGACAAGGGGCTGAGAAACTGCTGGCTTTGCAGCGCAGTGACCCTTTGAACCTGATCCAGTTCATACTGGCGTAGGGATGGTGCGGATGCTGGCATATTTACCTGTTTTGATACTGTGGGTACGCCCCGTTTGTCATGGCAGGTTTCCCATTACCGGTCGGCATTTTTCATCAGCAGCCTCTCGCAGAACTGGGTCTCCATTGCCTTGATTGCAAAGGGGCCTTTTATGTCTGTTCCATCTACCAAAACCGATATCACTAGCGATGTCACAACCGGGCCGTTGCCCGCATCGCGCAAAATCCACATTACGGGATCGCACTTTTCCGATATTCGCGTACCGATGCGTGAAATTGCGGTTCATCCCACGGCGGGCGAACCGCCGATCAGGGTTTATGACCCGTCGGGGCCCTATACCGACCCGGATGTCACGATTGACATTGCCAAGGGACTGCCACGACTGCGCCGAAGCTGGATCGCGGCGCGTGCTGATACCGAACGATATGCCGGGCGCGACATCAAACCCGAAGATAACGGCTTTGTCGAAAGTGAAAGCCATGCGGTTCCGGCATTTCCGCAAAGCCATGCGCCGTTGCGCGCAACTGGCGGGCGGGCCGTGACGCAGCTTGCCTATGCCCGGGCCGGAATCATTACCGCCGAAATGGAATATGTCGCGATCCGTGAAAATCTGGGCCGGGCGGAAATGCGCGCCAATGCCAAGCGTGATGGCGAGGCATTCGGGGCGGTGATCCCCGATCATGTGACGCCCGAATTCGTCCGTGAAGAAATTGCACGGGGGCGCGCGATCATCCCGGCCAATATCAACCATCCGGAAGCCGAACCGATGATCATCGGGCGGAATTTTTTGGTGAAGATCAACGCCAATATCGGCAATTCGGCGGTGACATCATCAATGGCGGAAGAGGTTGAAAAGATGGTCTGGGCGACGCGATGGGGGGCGGATACGGTGATGGACCTGTCGACCGGGCGCAATATCCACAATATCCGCGACTGGATCATCCGCAATTCGCCGGTGCCCATCGGGACGGTACCGATCTATCAGGCCTTGGAAAAGGTTGGCGGTATTGCCGAGGACCTGACATGGGAAATATTCCGCGACACATTGATCGAGCAGGCCGAACAGGGCGTGGATTATTTCACCATCCATGCCGGATTGCGGTTGCATCACATCCCGTTAACCGTGGACCGGGTGACCGGCATCGTATCGCGGGGTGGGTCGATCATGGCGAAATGGTGCCTGCATCATCATCGCGAAAGTTTCCTGTATGATCATTTCGCCGAGATCTGCGACATCTGCCGGGCGTATGACGTTTCCTTTTCGCTGGGCGATGGGTTGCGGCCCGGATCGATTGCCGATGCCAATGATGCCGCCCAGTTTGCCGAACTGGAAACACTGGGCGAATTGACCCGCATTGCATGGGATCGTGATTGCCAGGTGATGATCGAGGGGCCGGGCCATGTGCCGATGCATAAAATCCGCGAAAACATGGACAAGCAATTGTCGATTTGCGGCGAAGCACCGTTTTACACGCTGGGGCCGCTAACCACCGATATTGCGCCCGGCTATGATCACATTACATCGGGGATCGGGGCAGCGATGATCGGCTGGTTCGGGACCGCAATGCTGTGTTACGTGACGCCCAAGGAACATCTGGGCCTGCCGGACCGGGATGATGTGAAGACCGGGGTGATCACCTATAAGATTGCTGCCCATGCTGCCGATCTTGCCAAGGGGCACCCGGCGGCCAAGGCGCGCGATGATGCGCTTTCGCGTGCACGGTTTGAATTTCGCTGGGAAGATCAGTTCAACCTGTCGCTGGACCCGGAAACCGCACGGGCATTTCATGATCAGACCCTACCGAAAGAGGCGCACAAGGTCGCGCATTTCTGTTCGATGTGCGGGCCGAAATTCTGTTCGATGCGAATTTCGCATGAAATCCGGGCCGATGTGCAGAAGGAAGGCATGGCGGCGATGGCGGAAAAATACCGTGATGGCGGGGATTTATACATGCCCCGAAACATCGGGAAATAAGCCTGTGAAAATGGCGGGCCCGGTGACGGACCCGCCTTCTTCTTTTGGTTTGCCGTGCCGAAAGGTTAAAGGACGGTCAGCATGCTGGCGACCAGCGGATGACGGACGATGTCCCGATCAGCCAGTTTGACGCAGGCGATGTCTTCGACATTTTCAAGACGGTCGGACATTTCCGACAGGCCCGACATTTCCGGCAGAAGGTCTGTCTGGTCCGGGTCGCCGGTCAGGATCATGGTTGAATTCCAGCCAAGGCGGGTGACCAGCATCTTGAGCTGTCCGTAGGTGCAGTTCTGGGCCTCGTCAATCACGACGAAGGCATTGTTGAGCGTACGGCCACGCATATAACCGATGGGCGCGATTTCAATCGTGCCGTCCGAAAGGTACTGCCGCAGGCGTTTGGCACCGAGACGGTCATTCAGTGCATCGTAAAGCGGGCGAAGATAGGGAGCCATTTTGGCTTCGACGTCGCCGGGCAGGAAGCCGATATTTTCGCCCGCCTCGACCGCGGGGCGGGCCAGAACGATGCGGCCGATTTCGCCCTTGTCCAGCGCTTCGACGGCCTTGGAAACAGCGATGAAGGTTTTCCCGGTTCCCGCCGGGCCAAGTGCAAGGATGAGGTTGAAGGCATCGATTGCTTCCATCAGGGCCGCCTGATTTTCGCTTTTCGGGCGAATGTGGCGGCGGAAGCTTTGATCGCGTTGGCCGTTCTGAGGGACGTCACCCTGACCGTTCAGGGGATGCCAGTTTGACTTGTCACCGTCAAACAGCTCGTGAACGTTGGTGTCTGCCTGTTGCGGACGGCTACGACGGCGTGCTGCGCGCTTACCCATAAGTCACCTCATCAATTGTGCCAATAAAGCAAAACGCGCCATTCCATCATGGAAAGGCGCGCATTCAATTTTCATCTTGCGATGGAAGTGGCGGGTGGGTTCACCGCCGTTCGCAGCAACATGTTGCATCTGCGATCCGGGGGGCGAAAAATTCCGTTTTACAACGTGCTCTCGCGTCACTCGGGAACCCCTCCTGCGGTCCAGTTATTGACCGTACAACAGAATCGTACCCCTACATCCTGTGTTTTGTCACTGTTTTTTATCTGATTAAATTTAAATGAAATCGGAAAGTGAATCTTTTCATAGATTTATGCCGCATCTGCGAGATAACTTTTTTCTAATGCAGTGCTTCGGGCGTCCCGGATTGGTGTTTTGGCAGGCCAAAACTGATTATCCAGCCGATCAGAAGGAAGGCGGCCGAGACGGCCAGACAGCCAACCAGACCGCCATACATATAGGCCAGTCCTGACAGGATGGTGCCAGTCAGTCGCCCGACGGCATTGGACATGTAATAGAACCCGACATTCATCGCGACCCTGTCACCATCGGCATAGGCAAGGATCAGATAGGAATGCAGCGATGAATTGACCGCAAAGACCAGCCCGAAGACCATCAAGCCGCCCAGAACGGCGATTTCGGGCGAGATATCAAACTGCACGGCGGCCGCAATGCCCGCGGTGACGATGATCAGGGCGAAAATCCACAGGCGCGCACTTTGGCCATCCGGGGTGCGCGTGCCCGCGCGTAGGATTTTGGGCGCAATCGTCTGGATGAAGCCATAGCCGATCACCCACAGCGCCATATAGGTACCGACCTCGATATGGCCCCAGCCAAGATGGGTTGCCAGAAAGACCGGCAATCCGACGACAAACCAGATATCGCGCGATCCGAACAGGAACATGCGGGCGGCTGACAGGATATTGATCTTGCGATCCCTGGAAAAGACTTCGCGGAATTTGGGTTTCGGTTTGTTGGTCGGGGCGGCCATTTCGGGACCGATGGACAGGGCCACTGCAATCAGGATGACGGTCAGCCCGGTTGCCATCGCGAGCAACGCCCCGTCAAAACCAAGCCAGGCCAGAAGCGCACCGCCCATGAAAAAACCGGCCCCTTTGAGCGCGTTTTTCGATCCGGTCAGAAGGGCGACCCAGCGAAACAATGCCCCGTTGGCATTTTCGGGCACCAGAACCTTGATGGCCGATTTGCTCGACATTTTGGTCAGGTCCTTGGCGATACCCGATGCGGCCTGCAGGCCCATGACATAGGCAACCGATATCCACGGCAGCCAGTTTTCATTGGTCAGAGACAGGGCGGAAAGGGCGGCGATCTGGGTGATCAGCCCGGCAAACAGGGTAAAGCGCAATCCGCGCGCCTGTGCCAGCCAGCCACCGACCAGATTGGTGATGACCCCGGCACATTCATAAAGGACAAACAGAAGGGCGATTTCAAAGGCCGAGTATCCAAGGTCATTGAAATGCAGCAGAACCAGCATGCGCAAAGCCCCGTCCGTCAGGGTAAATCCCCAATAGGCGGATGTGACAAGGGCATAATTGCGAATGGCCGATGACATGAAAATGATCCTAAAGGCTTTGGGCGACTTTGGCGGCCAGATCAACCATCCGGCAGACATAGCCCCATTCATTGTCATACCAGGCGAATATTTTGACCTGCCGTTTGTCGATCACCATGGTTGATCCGGCATCAATGATCGAGGAGCGTGGATCGTTGAGATAATCGCAACTGACCAGCGGGCGTTCCTCGTATCCGAGAATCCCGGCAAGATAGGTTTCCGAGGCGGTGCGCAGCAGGTTATTGACCGTTTCGAAATCGGTATCGCAGGCGACTTCGAACACGCAATCGGTCAGGGATGCGTTCAGCAGCGGCACGCGCACGGCAATGCCGTTCAGCTTTCCGGCCAGTTCCGGGTAGATCATGGTGATGGCGGTGGCCGAGCCGGTGCTGGTGGGGATCAGCGATTGCAGGCTGGACCGGGCGCGGCGCAGATCCTTGTGCGGCAGGTCAACCACGGTTTGGGTGTTGGTCACATCATGGATGGTGGTGATGGCACCATGCACGATACCCAGTTTTTCGTGGATGACCTTGACCACCGGGGCCAGGCAGTTTGTCGTGCAGCTTGCCGCGGTCAGAAGGTGATGGATTGCCGGATCATAGAGATCGTCATTGACGCCATAAACGATGTTAAGCGCGCCTTCCTTGACCGGGGCGGCGACGATGACTTTTTTCACCCCCTGATCAAAATAGGACTGAAGCGTTTCGGGGGTTTTGAATTTGCCGGTACATTCGAAAACGATATCGCAGCCCAGCCCGATCCAGTCGGTATCGCCCGGTGTGGCATTTTCCGAAAAGGTCAGGGCGGCTTGGCCATCAATGACAACCGTATCATCGATGCAGGTTACCGGATGGTCCCAGCGCCCATGCACGGAATCGAATTCCAGCAGATGGGCGGCGGTTTTCGCCCCGCCGCTGATTTCGTTGATATGGACGAATTCAAGGCCGGGATGGCCCCAGCCCGCGCGCAAGGCAAGACGCCCCATGCGGCCAAAGCCGTTGATGCCGATACGGATTTTGCGGCTCATTTCGAGGACTCCTGAATATCAGGTCACTAACGGGGGCCGTTAGTGACCGTTTCGCGTTTTATGCGCTTTCGTTCGCGGGCATTCCGGTTTTGCCAATGTCGTCGAGCTTCTGTTGCAGCGACATCCGGTCAAGGGAGGCGAAAGGCAGGCTCATGAAAATTGAAATCCGGTTGCGCAGCATGCGGTAGGCATCGGCGAAGGCAAGGCGGATTTCGGCCTCGGTTCCGGTGGCACTTGCCGGATCGGGTACGCCCCAATGCGCGGTCATCGGGGAGCCGGGGAAAATCGGGCAGCTTTCCTTTGCCGTCTGGTCACAGACCGTAAAGATGAAGTCGAATTTGATTTCGTCCTGCGCGGAATAGACTTCCATCGGCTTGGAGGAAAAGACAGACGGATCATCGCCCAGACTTTTGAGAAGGTCGATTGTATAGGGATGCAGATTGCCGCGCGGATGTGCCCCGGCGCTATAGGCATGAAAATGCCCTGCGCCTTCACGGTTCATGATGGCCTCGGCCATGATGGAACGTGCGGAATTCCCCTGACACAGGAACAGGATGTTATAGGTACCGCCAGTCATGATGATGTCTCCGTCCGGTTATGCCGGTTTGGCGTTTCAACAGCAGGTCGAGGTCGATGTTTCGCCGGAAACCGCGATGCCGCAAAGTTCCGGGCGGCCCTGACAGCAATCATCGGCAAGAAATCCCAAAAGATCACGCATAACATCGGGGACGATCCGATAGATGATCGACCGGCCGTTGCGTTGCGATGTGATCAGTCCGGCCTGGCTTAGAACCGACAGATGGGTGGACATGGTGTTGTGCGGGACCGCAATGCTGCGTGCGAGGTCGCCTGCGGCCATGCCGTCTTCGCCCACGCGCACCAGAATCCTGAATGCTGCCAGACGGTGTTCCTGTGCCAGTGCGCCAAGGGCGCTGATTGCTGTATTTATTTCCATATGTCGGGAAATATTGACATATTATGCAGAAGTCAAATGACGAATTTGTTTCAGCGATGGATGCGATCATGCCCGATATGACGATTTCACGGTGGCACGCGCGCCAAAAATCAGTACAGTGCGCGCCAACCCGAAATCATGATCAATGGATGAACCATGCCGACGATCGACGAGCAGGTATCGCGCCGCCGTACCTTTGCCATCATTGCCCACCCGGATGCGGGTAAAACGACACTGACTGAAAAGCTGCTGCTTTTCGGGGGTGCCATTCAGATGGCCGGTGCGGTGAAGGCGAAAAAGGAACAGCGTGGCGCACGTTCGGACTTCATGAAGATCGAACAGGACCGCGGTATTTCGGTTTCGTCCGCCGTCATGACGTTCGAGTTTGAAAAGAACATCTTCAACCTGCTCGATACGCCGGGCCACGAAGACTTTTCCGAAGATACATACCGCGTTCTGACCGCAGTTGATTCTGCCGTCATGGTGATTGATGGTGCCAAGGGGATCGAGGCCCAGACGCGCAAGCTGTTTGAGGTCTGCCGTCTGCGCGATGTGCCGATCACGACCTTTGTTAACAAGCTTGACCGTGAATCGCGTGATTTCTTTGAACTGATTGATCAGATCGAACGTGACCTTGCGCTTGATGTGTCGCCGGTGACATGGCCGATTGGATCGGGCCGGGATTTCCATGGCTGTTACGATCTGGTCAATGATCAGCTTCTGTTCATGGAAAAAGGCGGCAATGTCGTCAAGGAAGCCATTCCGATCAAGGGGCTTGATGATCCGAAGCTTGATGAACTGATCCCCGATTACCTTCTGGAGAAGCTGCGCGAAGAAGTCGAAATGGTGCGCGAAATCTGCCCGCCATTTGATTTGCAAAGCTACCGCGAGGGGCATCTGACGCCGGTCTTCTTTGGCTCGGCGGTCAATAACTTTGGTGTGCGTGAATTGCTGCGCGGACTTGGCGATATCGCACCGACCCCGCGCCCGCAGGAAGCGGCAACGCGCCTTGTCGAAGCCAACGAGACAAAGGTTTCGGGCTTTGTGTTCAAGGTGCAGGCCAATATCGACCCGAACCATCGTGACCGCATTGCGTTCATTCGCCTGTGTTCCGGCCATTTCAAACGCGGCATGAAATTGAAGCACGTGCGCGCGGGCAAACAGATGGCGGTGCATAACCCGATGCTGTTCTTTGCCAATGAACGCGACATTGCCGAAGAAGCTTGGCCGGGCGATATCATCGGCATTCCGAACCACGGCACATTGCGCATCGGCGATACCCTGACCGAGGGCGAAGACCTTCGTTTCCGGGGTGTTCCGGCCTTTGCCCCGGAATTGTTGCAGAAGGTGCGCCTTGATGACCCGCTGAAGGGCAAACATCTTCAGCGTGCGCTTGAACAGCTTGCCGAAGAAGGCGCATCACAGGTGTTCAAGCCGATGATGGGGGCGGACTGGATCGTTGGTGTGGTCGGGCAGCTTCAGTTCGAGGTTCTGAAAGAACGTATTGCCGCCGAATACGGCATCAAGGTGCATTTCGAACCAACCCCGGCCTATGCCGCGCGCTGGGTGATGGGCAGCGATCCGCTGGAAATCAAGAAATTCCGCGATGCCAACCAGTCGGCCCTGTTCGAGGATCACGACGAAACGCTGGTGTTTATCGCGCGCAATGCCTGGCATCTTGAAACCACGCAACGCGATTGGCCGAACCTGAAATTCGAAGCCACGCGCGAGCAGAATATGGTTGCGGCGTAAAACGGGACGCAATCGGGATAGCAAAAAGGCCGCCCTTAAAATTTCGGGGGGCCTTTTTGTTTGTCTATTGTTGTGTGTGGTCAGCCGAGGAAATACCGCCCCGCCGCGACAAGAACCATGCCCGCGACCATCGCGGCAAACAGGTTGCGCACGACAATCATCGTAATCACGGTGGCGGCGGCACCGGCGATGCCGATGGGCCCGGCGGACAGGGCGCTTGGCACCCAGACGGAAATCAGGACCGCACCCGGAAGGCGTTCAAGTACATGTGCCCAGCGACCGTGTTGCGGCAGGCGGTCGGCCATCAGAAGGCCGCCAAGGCGCATGCCGTAAGTCACGGCGGCCATGCCAAGGATGGTCAGGACCGAGGCGGTGCTGAAGGTGGTCAGATCAGGGAAACTCATCATTTGCCGGCCTCCGTCGAATAGGTGCCTTCGGGGGCGCCATAAGCATCTGCTGCTATTTCAGTTTCGGGTGCTGTATCGTCCATGTCCTCGCGCCATGTCAGGGCGGCGACAATCACCCCGGCCCCGGCCCCGGCAAGGATCGACCATGTGCCGGGCAAGGTGTAATGCCCGATCAAAGATCCGATAGCGGCGGCCAGCCACGGCAGAAGATCAACCCGGCCCTTCCACATGCCGACCGTGAGTGCGGCAAAGACCGCGGTAAAGGCGAAATCAAGCGCATAGACATTCGGGTCGGGTATGCCCCCGCCCAGCAGATATCCGATGGTGTTGCCCGCCGCCCAGACAACGCCAAGAAAAATCCCGCCGCCCAGCAGGAAGCCCGGATTGGCAAGGTTTTCCTGGGTCATGGTGACGGCCCAGTTTTCATCGGCGACCATATGCATGCCGCAGATTTTGACCCAGAGCGGACGGCCACGAAACACCGGGCGCAGCGACGCGCCAATCAGGACATAGCGCAGATTGATCACCGCGGTGGCGACAATGATCGTCACACTGGGGATGGTTTCGCGCCACAGATCGACCGAAACGAATTGCGCCGATCCGGCAAAGACCGTGAGGCTCATGAACAGAAGTTCACCCAGCGACAGACCGCGCTGGGTGGCGAGCACGCCAAGCACCGCACCAAAGATCATGGTGCTGGGCAGCAGGGGCAGACAGGCGATGGCACCGCGTCTTATGGTGTCGGCATCGAAATGCCGGGTCGGGGCAGATCCGGGGCGAGACATCTTGTGCGTTTCCGTTTTTTATCGCTGGTGGCGACTTATGACTATTGGTGGTGGGCGAGGAGCCTGCCCTTAATCTAGGGAAGTTCCAAACAGGAATATTGGACGATATTGCTGTTTCGCAATCTTGGCCGAGGGCGATGCGGCACAAAACGCTTTAGCGGGATTTTTTGGCTGTGGGGGGAAGTCCCGCGATGAAGGCACCGGGGCTGACACCCCACATGGTTTTGAAATGACGGTTGAGGTGGCTTTGATCGGCATAGCCGGTGGCCGCCGCGACATCGGCGATGCCAAATCCGTCAAACAGCATCCGTTTTGCCCGGCGCAGACGCATGTGATTGAAATAGGTGTGGGGTGGCAAGCCGGTGGCATGGCGGAAGACGCGGAGCAGGTGAAAGCGGCTGAGCCCGGTCAGGCTTGCCAGTTCATCAAGCGATATGTTGGCATCAAGGTGGTCGGCCATATAGTCGATGACCGCACGCACACGTTTGTCTTCGGAGCCCGGTTGATAGGAAAAGGGCGGCGCATCGGCATGGCGAAGGGCGAGGCGGGCGGCACTGTATAAAAGCTGGCTGTCACGTTCGAGCAGGGTTGCTGACTGATCAAGGTCGGGGCGGAACATGCGGTGCAGGGATTGCAGTTGCAGATGCAGTTCCGGGTCATCGACCACATGATTGCCAAAAAACGGCAGCCCGGTACTGTTGGGGGAGAGTTCGGCCACCAGATCGCCAAAGATTTCAGGCGCGATAAACATGATCTGATACTGGTAACCGTCATCGGATGCCGGGCCGCCGTCATGGACCTGCATCGGGTTCATCATCAGCAATTGACCACGTTTGGCGACATAGTTGGTGCCGCCGGTCATGAATTGTTCGGCCCCGTTCAGGATGGTGCCGAACGCATAATAATCATGACTGTGTTTGGGAAAGGAAAACCGTTTGTAATCGGCTTCGAACAAATCAATGCCGTCTGCCGCCCGCCAGTGACGGGCGACTTCGCGGGAAGGGTTTGATTTCCGTGCGCCGCGCGACGGATCATGTCGAAGTGAATGCGCCATGGCGCAAGTATAAACATCCGATGGCCTTTCGGCTTGGACAATATTGTCACCGATACATTTGCCGGTTTTGCCGGTTTGATCGACCAGAAACGAATCGGTAAACAGAGTGTAAATTTTGCCCGAAAGGGCCGCGGACATACGGATATGGTGCGCCTGAACGATGGTATAGAGTGCTTTCGTGTCGGGGATTTTGCGGCGCGGCAAATGTTCGAATGAACATTCAAAAGTCCCCATCTGTCCGTGTTGGCATAGACAAATGCGGATTTCATCTAACTGTTACAAAAACGACGGGAAACTCGGGTTAGAGACACGGGAAATATGTCCCCCATTCCGGATCATTGGAGATCCCATGTTTCTTGACCGTATTCGTATCGGTTACCGCATTTTTGCGGGGTTTCTTGCGCTTGTCATCATGCTGATCGGGTTAAGCGCCCTTTCATCATGGTATCTGCTGGGTTTTGGTGGTCATGCGGACCGTATTGCCAAAAGCACCCAGCTTGTCGGGCTTGCAAACGAATATGCGTTGAAGCTTGAACGGTTGTCGAACCAGGTTCTGCTGTTTGCCCAGACGGTTGACCCGCTGGACCGCGAAGGTATTGCGACAATTCGTGAAAGTGCAGAAGCCAGTGGTGCCGCGCTGATTGGTCAGCTTCGCGCCGAGGGCGATACCGAAAAAGCCGACGCGCTTGAAAGCCTGAATGCGGAATATATCGCAACCCTGGAGCCGCTTGTCCTGCGTGCCGAGAATTTGACGGCGGCGTCCGATACCATGCTGCTTGGTGCGCATCAGCTTGGCAAGTCGGCAGGCGAGCTGGTGGATTTCATCAGCAAACGTGATCCGGCATTGGCGGAAAAATATGCTGATAAACTTGGTGCCGCCAACCTGAGCGCAATTGTGAACAATCTGCAATATGCGATCCTGCGGACACCTGAATCGCTTGATACGGCTCGTACGCAAACCTCGGCGTTGACCGATCTTCAGGAAGAAATCAAAGGCTCGGTCGATGGGTTGAAACGCGCGGATAAAAAGCTGTTTTCCTATGCGATCCGCGATAATGACCTTTTAAAGCAGGGTGCGAACCAGCTTGAAGGGTCGATCGCGGGGTTCCGTCAGTCGATGGATGACTTCAAATCCGCCGTTCGCGAAGTTCAGGCAATTACCCAGAATATCCGCGAGGAAGCGGTTGCCGGTCAGAACATGCTGGTCGAGGCGGCGCATAGCGAGTCCGAAAGCAAGGCGATCACCAATATGGTGGTGGCCGGGATCGGGGCGCTGATTGCCTTTGGTCTGGCGATTGGCATCGCACTTAGCATTCTGCGTCCATTGGGACGTGTGAATGGCGATATGACGCGGTTGAGCGAAAACAATACCGATATCGATCTGGTTGATTTCAATCGCGGTGATGAATTTGGCGCGATGTCACGCACGGTGGCGATTTTCCGCGAAAATGCCCTTAAGATCGAACAGATGGCCGAGGAACGCATCGCCCTTCAGCGCGAGGAAGAGGAAAAACGCCGGGCGTCGCTGGGCGCGATGGCCGAAACCATCGAAGGCGAAACCGCCGGGCTTGTCCAATCCGTCACCCATCAGGTCACAAGGATGCGGGACGCGGTTGGCGAAGTGGCCGCCGCCGCAGAACGTGTGACAGGCCAGACCGAAATGGCAACCAGTGCGGCCACGCAAAGCCAGTCGCACGCCCATTCGATCAGCGAGGCGGCGACACGGTTGTCCGATGCCATCGGATCGATTGCCAACCGGGTGGATCGGCAGCGCGCCATTGCGCAGAATGCGGTTAGTTCGACCAAGCAATCCGCCGAGGCGGTCGATGACCTTCGCGAAGTGGCAACCAGTATCGAGCAGATTGTCGATCTGATCCGCGGGATTGCCGGGCAGACCAACCTTCTGGCGCTGAACGCGACCATCGAGGCCGCACGCGCGGGCGAAGCGGGCAAAGGATTTGCCGTGGTGGCCGCCGAGGTCAAGAACCTTGCAGGCCAGACGGCACAGGCAACCGAACAGATCACCGCCCATGTCAGTGCGATGGGCAATGTGACGGATCGTTGTGTGCGGTCGATGGAAGAGGTCGGTGTGACCGTGCGCGACATGATGTCGATTTCCGAAGAAGTGGCAGGTGACGTCGAACATCAGCGCCGCGAGACAGAGGAAATCAGCCTTGCGATTGCATCAGCGAGCGATGCGGCCCTTCATGTCAGCAACGCCATCCAGGAGGTATCGCGCGATATCGAGGTCACGCGGAAACTGAGCGTTGATCTGACCCGTCGCGCCGATGAGGTTGACCGTAATGTGACGGAACTTTCGGGGTCCCTTGACCGGGCGGTGGAATCGGCCGCCAGCGACGAAAGCCGCGATGATGGCAGCGATGCCAATGATGCCGACATCGTCGAAAAGGACGCGCAATCCAATCTTGTTGATTTTCCGGCGCAGTATATGCGCGGGGCGGCCTGAACCAGACGGTTTTCGCCGTTTTTGACAACGGATTTCATGGTTGATGAGCCAAAAGCCTGTGCAGATCATGCACGGGCTTTTGTGCTTTTGGGACGGCGGGAGTGATCCGGATCGGTTGAAGGAGCCTATTACCTGATGAGTACAAGTTGCGACATTTCTGATACAATTTTACGGTCGCTGCCCCTGGGGAACTAAAGTAAGTTCTATAGTCTTGAATTCAAGACATATTCAGCGATGTCTTTGTATCTTTCCAGAACACACAAGAACGGGCATTTGATGTCACGCACAGGTAGGCTAGCCGTATTTCTGTTGATTATTGCCGCAGTCGGGGGCGGCTGGTTTGCCTATGACAAAGGGATGCTGCCCTTTGTTGCATCAAAAAGCCAAACCGAAGGCGATGCTGCAAAGCGCACCGGCAACCCGGCGCTGCCGGTGATTGCCGAATATGCCAGCATCATGGAAGAAAAGACGGTTGTTGAAGCCGTTGGAACCGGCCGGTCAACATTGGGTGTTTCGATTTATCCGGCGGTTTCGGGCGAAGTCAGTGATGTTCTGTTTCATGCCGGTGAAAATGTATCGCGCGGGCAGGTTTTGCTGATCCTTGATTCGGATCGCGAACGGCTGGCGCGGGATCTGGCGTCCGTGCAGGTCAAGGATGCCAAGCAGCTTCTGGATCGTTACGAGCAGGCAAGGCCGCTTGGCGCGGTATCGGCAAGCGAGGTTGATGCGGCACGCACCGCTCTTGCCGAGGCGCGCATCCGGCTCGATCAGGCGGAAGTGGACCTGGCCGACCGGACCATTCTGGCACCGTTCAACGGCACGGTTGGTATTCCGCAGGTGGAGCCGGGCGACCGTGTGGACAGTTCCACATTGATCGCGACACTGGATAACGTTGAAAGTGTTCTGGTGGATTTCGAGGTTCCCGAAACCCGGTTTGACAATGTGAAGATCGGCCAGTCGCTTCGGGTTGAGACTTGGAGCCTTCCGGGGGAGTGGTTTGAAGGCACGGTCGATTCCATCGCCAGCCGTATTGATGCGGAAAGCCGCACCTTCAAGGTGCGTGCACGCATTCCGAACCCGACCGGGCGGCTTTTGTCGGGCATGTCCTTTGCGGTTTATGTCGATATCGAAGGTAAAACCTATCCGTCGGTGCCGGAAATTTCGGTTTTGTGGGGCGATGGCGGCACCTATATCTGGCGGATCAAGGATGACAAGGTCGAACGTGTTCCGGTCCGCGTCGTAAAGCGGACACAGGGGCGTATCCTGCTTGAGGGGCCGATTGCCAAGGGTGATCTGATTGTGGTCGAAGGCGTGCTTCGCCTGCGGCCCGGCCGGGATGTGGCGGCAACCATCCGTGGTGGCGATGAAACCGGCGTTGCGCAGCGCAACGGCACCGGCGAAGGGTCGTAACATGCAGGACGGAAATCAGAACGAAAACCAGAATGATCTGGCGTCACTCAGCATCCGTCGCCCTGTTCTTATTTCCGTGGTGTCGCTTCTGATCATTCTGGCGGGCCTTGCGGCGATGCTCGGCGTTGAAATTCGTGAACTGCCCAACGTCGATCAGCCGACCGTGACGGTTTATGCGACCTATGACGGGGCTTCGCCCGAAACGGTTGATGCCGAGGTGACCAGTATCCTAGAAGGGGCGGCATCGCGGGTCAGCGGTGTCAAACGCATCAGTTCCAACAGCGAAGAAGCCACGTCGCGGGTTCGGGTTGAATTTTATCCCGACATTGAAATCAATGACGCCGCCAATGACATCCGCGAGGCGGTCAGCCGCGCGTCAAGAAGCCTTCCGGACGAGGTCGAGGATGTCCGCGTGGTCAAGGCCGATGCCGATGCCAGCGCGATCATGCGCCTTGCCGTGGTCAGCAACCGCCTGACCGAGGAAGAGCTTGCCAATATCGTGGATGACCAGATCAGCCCGGCGCTGCTTTCGGTGCCTGGTGTGGCCGAAATCACCGTCAATGGCGAACGCGAGAAGGTTTTGCATGTCCGGGTCGATCCGCTGCGTCTGGCCAGTTACGGTTTTTCGGTTCAGGACGTTGCGGATGTCCTGAAAACCGCCAAGTTCGACATTCCCGCCGGCAGTTTTGATTCCAGTGATCAGAAGCTTTTTGTCCGTGCCGATGCGTCGGTCTGGGAGGTCGAAGACGTCAAACAGATGTTTATCCGCAATCAGGTCCGGCTGGGCGATGTGGCGGATGTCTATTACGGGCCCGATGATGCAACCTCCTATGTGCGTCTGGATGGCCGGACCGTGATCGGGCTTGGCGTCGTGCGCCAGGCGCAATCGAACACGATTGCGATATCGGACGGCATTCGGGACGTCGCCGAACGCCTGAACAATCAGTACGACGATATCAATGTTTTCGTGAATTCCGACGATGCGGTGTTTATCGAAGGCGCGCTTTGGGAAGTTCTGAACAGTCTGGCGCTGGCGATTATCATCGTGATCGGCGTGCTTTATCTGTTCCTGCGGTCCTTTACCGCGACGCTGATTCCGACGGTGACCATTCCGATTGCGCTGGTCGGGACGGTGGCCGCGATCTGGATGATGGGCTTTTCGATCAATATCCTGACATTGCTGGCCCTTGTTCTGGCAACGGGGATGATTGTCGATGATGCGATTGTGGTTCTGGAAAATATCCAGCGCCGCCGTCATCAGGGATTGGGATCAATGGCGGCCGCGGTTCTGGGCACGCGGCAGGTGTTTTTTGCGGTGATTGCCACCACCCTGACGCTGGTATCGGTGTTCGTGCCGATTTCGTTTTTGCCGAGCACGGCGGGGCGGCTTTTCAGGGAATTCGGTTTCGTGCTGGCGTTTTCGGTGGCGGTGTCGTCGTTTGTGGCACTGTCGCTTTGTCCGATGCTGGCGTCGCGCTTAAAGCATATTGACCCGCATGACGGGGACAAGGATGCCAAGCCGAACTTTTTGGAACGGGTCGGGTTTTACTGTTCGGGGATTTACAAAAACATTCTTGAATGGGTTTTGCGGTTCCCGCTGATTACCCTGATCGTGTCGATCTTTGCCGGTGTGCTGGCCTTTGGGGTTTATAACAGCGTCACGCAGGAACTTCTGCCCGACGAGGATCGCGGCCGTATTCTGGTGTCGCTGCGCGGGCCGGACGGGGTTGGCATTGATTACATGGACCGGCAGGTTGAAACGGTTGAAAACATCCTGCGTCCGATTGTCGAGGCCGGCGATGCCTATAACATCTATACGATTGTCGGTCTTTGGGACCCGAACCGTGCGCTGGTGATTGCGCCCCTGGTGCCGTGGGATGAACGCAGCCGCAGCCAGCAGGAAATCACCGGTTCGATCCGTGGGGCGCTTAATGCACTGCCCGGTGTGCAGGCCTTTGTCTATCAGCCCAACAGCCTTGGGCTTCGCGGCGGGACCGGCGAAGGATTTGAATTTGCCCTGACCGGGACGAATTACCGCACATTGGCGGCGAATGCGCGCGCCATGCAGCAGGAGCTTGAGGCGAATTATCCGCAGTTTGTCGGGCTTCGGGTTTCCTATCAGACGACACAGCCGCAATTGCTGGTCAATATTGACCGGCAGCGGGCATCCGACCTTGGCATTCCGATCGAAAGCCTTGATACGACGCTGCGTGCGATGATCGAGGGATATGAAGTTACCGAGATTACGGTCGATGATGAAAACATCCCGGTCAAACTGCGCAGCAGTGCGGGCAGCATCAATGATCCGTCGGATCTGGAGAATCTGTTTGTCAGCAACCGGGATGGTCGTATTTTACCGCTATCTTCGGTGATCAATCTGAGCGAAGAGGCGGTGGCATCGGAACTGGATCGCGAGGGACAGCAGCGCGCAGTCAAGATTTCGGGCAACCTTGCGCCGGGATATACGTTGCAGCAGGCAGTGGTCGATATTGATCAGGTCGGTGACAAGGTCCTGCCGCCCGGGGTGAATGTTCTGTTCCTGGGCGATGCGGCGACACTGGGCGAAACATCGCATGATGTGCAGATCACCTTCCTGATTGCGGTTCTTGTGGTGTTGCTGGTTCTCGCCGCACAGTTTGAAAGCTTCATGTCTGCCCTTGTCGTGGTTCTGACCGTTCCGTTCGGTCTGGCGGCGGCGATTTATGCGCTGGGCATCAGTGGCACGTCGATCAATATCTATAGCCAGATCGGGTTGGTGATGCTGGTCGGGCTTATGGCCAAGAACGGTATTCTTGTTGTCGAATTTGCCGACCAGTTGCGCGATGCAGGGAAATCCGTGCGCGAAGCGGTGCATGATGCGGCGATGATCCGCCTGCGCCCGATCATGATGACAATGATTTCAACCGTTCTGGGTGGTTTGCCGCTTGTGCTCGGCACCGGGGCCGGGGCCGAGGCGCGTGCCGCGATTGGCTGGGTGGTGTTTGGCGGGCTTGGTTTTGCGACGGTCTTTACCCTGTTCTTAACACCGGTTTTATACCTTTTGCTGGCGCCGCTGGTGTCAGCCCGTGCCGATGGCGGCAAGAAACTGCAAAGCCAGTTGCGGGCTGCGGAAAGCATCCCGGACAAGGGCGAGGTCGAAGGAAGTGCCAGCTAGAATGTCTGTAAAACGTCTTTCAATCTGTTGTGCCCTGCCGCTTATGATCGGACTTTCGGCCTGTCAGACGGTCGGCCCGGATTATGTTGCGCCGAAATTTGATCTTGTCGGGGCCTATACCCCGGCAGTACCGGTGATCGCCGCCAATCAGGCCGATCATGGCCGTTGGTGGGAAAGTACGCGTGATCCGGTTCTTTCTGAGCTGATTGCGCTTGGACTTGCCAATAACCTTGATTTGCGGATAGCGGCCAGCCGGATCGAAGAAGCCCGGGCGGTGGCGCGCGGTATTTCGGGGGCAAATGGCATCGAGGTCGGTGCCAGTGTTAACGGCGATGCCGAACGCGGCACATCGTCGCGCGAACGCGGCAGCCAGACCACCGATATCGGATACGGGGCCGGGATTGATTTTTCATGGACGGCGGATGTCTGGGGCGGGCAGCAGCGCGAGGACGAAGTCGCGTTGGCGGATTATCTGGAACAGGTTTATTTGCGCGAAGACGTTTACCTGACGGTGATTGCCGATATCGTACGCAACTATATCGAGCTGCGCGGCACGCAGAAACGCCAGGAATTGCTGCGCAGTTCGCTTGATCTGCAACGTCAGACCAGCAACATCGTTGAGGTCCGGATGCAGACGGGGCTGGCGTCCGAACTTGATCTTTCGCGCGCGCGCGCCGAGGTTTCCGATATTGAGGCGACATTGCCGACATTGCAGACCGATATTGATCGGTCGATCAATGCGATTGGAATCCTTCTGGGGGCGCAGCCGGGAAGCTATCGCGACCGTCTGGTCGATGTGCAGCCCCTGCCGGAATTTGACAGTGCGCCGCCGATTGGCATTCCAGCCGACCTTTTGCGCCGTCGCCCCGATGTCCGCGCGGCAGAACTTTCACTGATTTCCGCCACCGCCGAAATCGGGGTTCAGACCGCCGATCTTTATCCTGAATTGACGCTGGACGGGTCACTTGCCCTTGGGGCGACGGGGTATGGCACCGGGCCGATTGTCCGTACCGCAATGGCCGCCATCGGGGCGCTGATTGATGCGACGCTTTATGATGGCGGTGCCAGACAGGCCGATATCGATGTTGCCGAACAACAGGCGCAGCAGGCATTTTATGGCTATCAGCAGACGCTTCTGGTCGCCATTCAGGATGTTGAAAGTGCGATTTACGGCTATGTCGGGGCGGTCCAGCAACGCAATTCCCTGATTTCATCGGTGCAGTATCACCGTCAGGCGTTCGAGCAGTCGCGGGTGCGATATGTTCAGGGGCTTTCCAACTTCCTTGATGTGCTTGATTCTCAGCGCACCCTGACGCAGTCGCAGCAGGACCTGGCGGATGCGGAAACCGATCTGGAACTGGAAACCATCAATCTTTATGCCGCGGTCGGACTTAGCGTTGATGATGTCGAACGTTATGCTGACAAGGCCGGGATTGACATGAATAATGGCTAGCGCCGCCAAACATCTGTAATAACGCTGATTTCCATAAGCTGTTGCTTGTTTTCGCCGCCAGTTCGGCCTAGGTCTTGGGTATCGTGAACCGGGGAAGAAAATGACGGGCGATCTGTTTGCCAATGAGCCACCACACAATCTGCTGCCCTTTGATGGGGAGGCATTGCTGCTGCGTGAAGTCATGGCGGCAAATGATGCGGATCGTGCGTTTGAACGGCTGTTAAGCGGCATCGTCTGGCAACAGGAAATTGCTAGGCTGATGGGGCGTGAAATTGCCGTGCCGCGATTGACGGCATGGTATGGCGATGTGGCCTATCGTTATAGCGGTGTCTATCACCCGGCATCGCCTTTTCCGAAAATCGTCGCCCCACTTCGCGATCTGGCGGAAGAAAAATCCGGTGCGTCGTTTAACACGGTTCTTCTGAACCAGTATCGTGACGGGCGCGACAGCGTTGCATGGCATGCCGATGACGAGGATGTGCTGGGCGAAAATCCGGTCATTGCCAGCCTGTCATTTGGTGAGGAACGCCGGTTCCATTTCCGGCACAAGAAAACCGGGGATCGGGTCAGTGTCGATCTGCCGCATAATTCGTTGCTGATCATGCGGGGCGCGACACAGCATCACTGGTTACATCAGATTCCCAAAACCGCGCGCCAGATCGGACCGCGGATTAATCTGACATTCCGTCATACCGCGCCGGAAAACAAGGTGCGCGGTCGATGAGTTCGGGGGGCTCTGAAAAAAGCCGCCCCGGTCAGGGCGGCTTGAAGTCAGCAATTCGAGATTGCCGGGAAAACCGTCAACACCAGGGTGCAAACGGACAAACATATCGGCTGTTGCGCAATCGGTGCATGCAAGAATGAATCGATTCAATGAATGCAGTGTGGCGGTCCGAAAGGGGTTCTGTCAATATCGGGATGAACCGATTCAAAAAAATGTCACGTGATTGCCGGTTAATCCGTAAGCCGGGGTGAATGAAGGGGAGACATCGCAAGCATGGCAGAACGGGTACGTCTTCTGGATGTGGCCAAGGCGGCCGGGGTATCGCAAGGCACGGCATCGAATGCCTTTGGCAAGCCTGATCTGGTCCGCAAGGAAGTCCGGGAACGCATTCTGGAAGTTGCCAGGGAGCTTGGCTATCGCGGGCCGCATGTGATGGCGCGGATGCTGCGTACCGGCAAGGCCGGGGCGCTTGGCGTGGTGTTTCCCGATAACCTTGAATATGCGTTCAGTGATCCGGTGGCGATTGAGCTTCTGCGCGGTGTCGGGCGGGAATGTGCCCGTCAGGCGGTCAATATGATGATCATTTCCGCCGAAAACCCCGAACAGGCGATTACCGCGATCAACAATGCGGCGGTTGATGCCTTTCTGGTGCATTGTTATTCCGATGACAATGACATCATTTCCGCCATTCAGCGCCGCAACCAGCCGCTGGTCTGCATTGATACCGATATTGCCGGGGCGGCGGGCACCGTGGTGCTGGATGATTTTGCCGGGGCGGAAATGGCGGCCCAGCATTTGATTGATTGCGGCGCACGCAGGTTTGCCATCCTGTCATTACAGGCCAACAAGGCGGAAAATTTCGGCCCGATGAATGCCAAGCGCCGCGGGGCGGTCAGCCACCGTGTGGTGCGCGAACGGCTTGGCGGATATCACGCGGCCCTTAAAAAGGCGGGGATCGCGATCGAGGATATCGTCCATATCGAATGCGAAAACATGTCATCGCACAGTGCCGAAATGGTCGAAACCATGTTACGCGACCACCCGAAAATTGACGGCATTCTGGCGATGTCCGATGTGATTGCCATCGGGGCACTTGATGGTGCACGCGCGAGCGGGCGCAAAATCCCCGATGATATTAAGGTGATTGGCTTTGACGGAATCGCGGAGGGCGAACGCACCGACCCGCCATTATCGAGCATCCGCCAGGATTCCGTTGAAAAGGGGCGTCTGGCCGCCGAAATGGCGCTTGGCGAAACGCAGGGCGACAACAACCGCGTGCTTGAAACCAGCCTGCTTGTCAGGGGATCGACGCGTTAAGCCGAAAGTGCCGGGTAGCAGTGGCAATCGGTGGTGTGGTCCATCACAAGGCCGGTGGCCTGCATGAAGGAATAGATGATTGTCGTGCCGACAAACTTCATGCCGCGTTTTTTGAGGTCCTTGGACAGGGCGTCGCTGAGTTCCGTCGATACGGGCACGTCGGACATGGCTTTCCAGTGGTTGATGATGGGTTTGCCGCCGATGAAATCCCAGATATAGGCATCGAAGCTGCCAAATTCCTTCTGGATTTCGATGAAGGCCTTGGCGTTCAGGATGCTTGCCGCGACCTTGGCCCGGTTGCGGATGATGCCGGGATCGGCCAGAAGTGTTTGTTGTTTGGCCTCGTCATATTTCGCGATCTTATGGACATCAAAATTGTCATAGGCCGCGCGATAGGTATCGCGCCGCGCAAGGATCGTCAGCCAGCTTAAACCGGCCTGCGCGCCTTCGAGGATCAGCATTTCGAAAAAATGCCGGTCATCATGAACCGGAACGCCCCATTCCTGATCGTGGTAATCGACGTAAAACGGCTTGTCGAGATGGGTTTCGGCCCATTTGCAACGGGGGAGCGTGTTTGCCGACATGGTCGATCCTTCTTTGTCATTTGATGGCGGGGCATTGTTGGATGGGATCGGCGGGCCTTGCAAGCCTGATGACTTTATCCTGACATTTCTCCTGACAGAAATTGTCGGGGCGGGGATGTTCTCGAACCATTTTGGCGAAAAGGTCGTGCCAAAATCGCGCAATGTCTGGTGAAGCATGTCACATCATGTGGAAAACTTGATGAAAGCATCGGAAAATAGGTGCTCTGTGCTTGCGCCCGGAGCCAAGGCCGACTAGGTTTTGCAGCGTGTTAACACAATTCCGATCAGATCGGCCCGATCTGGACCGACTGCTACAAGGAGCGGCGATGCTGGCGATTTTTTGGCTTATTGACACCGTTATCGGTATCTACATTTTCATGCTGATTGCGTCGGCAATCCTGTCATGGCTTGTGGCATTTGACGTGATCAATTCCAGCAACCGGTTCGTTTATATGGTTGGCGATTTCCTCTATCGGATTACCGAACCGGCATTACGACCGATCCGCCGGATCATTCCGAATCTGGGCGGCATTGATATTTCGCCGATCATCCTGATCCTGATCCTGCAGTTTGCCAATATGCTGATCCAGACAGACGTGCGCGCGGCGTTGCTGGGTTACTAAGCCCGCAGATGGGTAAACCGTTCTGCGAGAAGCTTTCGGATGGTACCGGCATCAAGGTGTTTTTGCGACTGACGCCAAAGGCTTCGCGAAATGCGATTGCCGGGGTGGGCGTTGATGGCAACGGGCAGCAGCAGGTCAGGACGACGGTTACGGCGGTGCCTGAAAATGGCAAGGCGAATACAGCCCTGATAAAGCTTTTGGCAAAAACGGCCAAATGGCCTAAATCGTCAGTCGAAATTGTTGCCGGACATACGGACCGCAACAAGGTGCTGGAAATTTCAGGCGATCCGGACGCACTGATTGCGCAACTTCTTGAATTGACGGGCGGACAAGACATATGAGCGACGCAAAAATCATCGACGGCAAAGCATTCGCAGCCAAATTGCGCGGCGACATCGCAGCAGAAGTGGCCAAGATCAAAGATGCGCACGGCATCACGCCGGGTCTTGCAGTTATTCTGGTCGGTGAAGACCCGGCAAGCCAGGTCTATGTCCGTAACAAGGGCAAGCAGACCCTTGAATGCGGCATGAACTCGTATGAGCACAAGCTTTCCGCCGATACGTCGCAGGAAGATCTTCTGGCGCTGATCGCCAAGCTGAATGCTGATCCGAATGTGCATGGCATTCTGTGCCAGTTGCCGGTGCCCAACCATATCGACGATCAGGCGATCCTTGCGGCCATCGATCCGGCCAAGGATGTTGACGGCTTCCATGTCGTCAATGCCGGTGCGCTGGCAACCGGGGGCGAGGGATTTGCGCCCTGTACGCCTTATGGTTGCCTGATGCTGCTTAAGGACACGCTTGGTGATCTTTCGGGGATGCGGGCGGTGGTTGTTGGCCGGTCCAACATTGTGGGCAAGCCGATGGCGCAGTTGCTTCTGAAAGAAAGCTGCACGGTGACCATCGCGCATTCGCGCACCCGCGATTTGCCTGAAGAAGTCCGCCGTGCCGACATCGTCGTTGCCGCCGTGGGCCGCCCGAACATGATCAAGGGCGACTGGATCGCGCCCGGTGCCACCGTGATTGATGTCGGCATCAACCGCGTCGAAGGGGCCGAGGGCAAGATGAAGCTGGTTGGCGATGTCGAATTTGAAACCGCATCCAAAGTCGCCGGGGCGATCACCCCGGTCCCGGGTGGTGTCGGCCCGATGACGATTGCGTGTTTGCTCAACAACACCCTGATTTCGGCGTGTCGTGCCAACGGCCTTGCGGTGCCGAACCTTGGCTTTGAGTAAGAATAACGGTTTGTGCTTATCGTTAGAAAATCGTTGATTTTAACTATCAGATGAAGTACATTATCTAAGAGCCCTGCTTTCGGCGAACCCTTTAGTTCCACTAGAGGAATTATTAGTTGATCGTGGGGCTCATTTTCCCCCTCTCTTAGTCCTTGTACGGTCAACCTCATGGTCACTGGGAATGAAAAGCCAGTGCCGATAAGATTGATGCCATCTGTCAGTTTCTCCGTTAGGGGTTCCTGTTGATATTCCGATATTGAATCCGGGGTAAATTCCCCGAATTCTGCGTGAGATGCATTTAAATACTCGCTCCTTGGACCTCGTGCGTTTCCCGCGTACTCTTTGACCCTGCGGAACTACTTTATGCATGTCATTTAGTCGAAATTGCATAGATCCCAAAATCAAGTCCAGCCCTTGCATTATGACATGCTCGTGAGATTTTACATCTGTAATGTCTTCTCTTAGAATCATTACATTGGCACGTTTGAATACTGGAAAATGGCATAGTGTATGTAAGTAGTCCTTGAAGTCAGAAAACTTCTGAGCTGTGTCAGGTATGTCGTCTAAATAAATTCGCACATTAACGTCATCTAATGCCTCTGGGTTGCAGTACCTTAGGCCAAATGAATGTTTTATTAGCTGATAATATAGAAGAAAATATTGATTGTCGATCTGATGCTCGGTAAGTCCTTTTGGGTTGTACATGTTTTGGGTGAACATGATTCTAATCTTTATAAGGTCTTTCTCTATCAAGTCGAAAAATCTGTTAATAAAATTAATATATTTCTCTTCATAGTTCTCTGTGATTTTAGTCCATTTAAGTTCGCCGAATAGGTTGTTTCGTTCCTTTTCCTCGTTGAGAATTTCATTTACAGCATCTCGTCTTTTTTCCTCTAAAAGAGCTCCACCGTAGAAGTGAGAATAGTATCGCCCTTTCTCGGCTGACTCATCACAATATATTACATAACTCTGTCGCGGCATTCGGCAATCTCTCTAAAACCCAAGAGTAAACTCTACTATAACGGGAATTGGATGCTGTAGCATGGTTTTATTTTTCGTTACAACGGCCAAACCCACAACAACATTGGCACCCCAACCGCCACCACGATGATTTCAATCGGCAGGCCGAGCCGCCAGTAATCACCAAAGCGGAAGCCGCCAGGGCCGAGGATGAGCGTGTTGTTCTGATGGCCAATCGGGGTCAGGAAGGCGCAGGATGCGCCGATGGCGACCGCCATCAGGAAGGCGTCGGGATTGGCGTCGAGTTGCGCGGCACTGCCAATTGCAATCGGGCACATGACGGCCGCCGTGGCGGCATTGTTCATGAAATCCGAGAGCGTCATGGTGATGATCAGGATCAGGCCAAGGGCGATGATGGCATTCCCCTGTGCGACCCAGTTTAACAGGAAGCGGGCAATCAGATCGGCCGTGCCGGTGGTTTCCATGGCATTTGCCACCGGGATCAGGGCGGCAAGCAGGACAATCACCGGCCAGTCCACCGCGTCATAGACATTGCGCGGTGCGACCACGCGCGTCACCATGGCGATCAGAACCCCGATGGCAAAGGCAACGGCAGCGGGCATGACGCCAAAGGCGGCGGCACCGATGGCCGCGGCCATGATGCCCGTGGCCTTTAGCGCCTGTGCATTGTCGGGGATGCGAAGCGCGCGTTGCGCCAGCGGCACACAGCCAAGGCGCGATGCAAAATCATGAATGGCTTCGGGCGGACCTTGCATCAAAAGCACGTCGCCGGCCTTCATTGACATGGTACGCAACCGCGCCATCGAGCGTTGCCCCTGCCGCGACACCGCCAAAAGGTTTACGCCATACCGGGTGCGCAGATGGATATCGGTGGCGGACCGGCCGATAAAGCCGGAGTTCGGCAAAATCGCCAGTTCCATAAGCGCAATGTCATCGGACTGGATCGCGCCGCGGCGGCCATCATCGGACTTTTGCGTATCGGTTTCGGGCGTGTCGGCTTTCTTTTCGGCCTTTGCTGATTTGGTGGCAATTGTCTTTGTATTTTTGGCTTCCGGGGCTTCCGGTGCATCCGTATCGTCTTTATCTTCCGGTTGTTCCGCCGCCTTTGCCTGTGCCTCCAGATCGCGTAATTCTTCCTCAAGCTTCAAATCAAGGGCGGACAGGGCAATGGCCAGTGCTTCGGGGTCGGCTTCGATGATCAGGATGTCGTTTTCATAAAGTTCGCGAAACGGATTGGGGGCGGGAATGCGTTTTTCGTTGCGGATCAGGCCAATGACCTGCGCGTCGCCTTTTTCAAGTTCGCGGTTTACATCGCGTAGCATCATGCCAATCGCCTTGCTGCCCGCGGCAATGCGTGCCTCGGTCAGGTAGGAGCCGGTTTCAAAGCCCTCCGCCCCGGCGCGTTCGCGGGTGGGGACAAGCCAGCGGCCAAACACCATGACGAAAATCAGACCGGCGGCGGCAACAACAATCCCGACCGGGGTATAATCAAACATGGTAAAGCCGCCGTCGCCGGCCTCGGCCCGGAAACCGGCGACAATCAGGTTGGGCGGGGTACCGATCAGGGTGGTCATGCCGCCGAGGATCGACCCGAAGGCCAGCGGCATCAGGATTTTACCCGGTGGCAGGTTCTGTTTGGCGGCGATTTGCAGGGCGACGGGCATCAAAAGGGCCAGCGCGCCGACATTGTTCATGAAGGCCGACAGGATCGCGGCCAGCAGGCTGAGTGCGGCCATGGTCACGACCGGACCGGCCGATTGCGGCAATACGGTCCGGGTCAGGTTATCGACCGCGCCCGATTGCTGGAGTGCCGATGACAGGATCAGGATACAGGCAACGGTGATCACCGCCGGGTGGCCGAAGCCCTGAAACGCATTATCGATTGGCACCAGACCGACCACCACACAGCACAGCAGCGACCCCATCGCGACCATGTCATGACGCCAGCGGCCCCACAGGAACATGACGACGGTTCCGACAAGAATGGCAAGGATCAGGATTTGTTTGAGTTCCATGGATGCCTGTCTGGTTGCGTTATCGGGTTGAGAACATGGTCAGCACGGACTGACCGGGAGCGAAGAACGATCCAACTCACTGAAATGTTCCTGCAACCTCCTGACATAATTGTCAGGAGGGTATGATACCATCACACTGTTTTTATTTGCGATTTTTCAAAGGCCACCATGATTAACGACAAAGCCGCGATTTCCGTATCCGCCCGGCAGGCGCGCAATCTGGCTCTTGCCGCACAGGGGTTTGATCAGGACGAAAGCCGCCCGGTGACGAAGCGCCGGATCATGAAAGCCATCCGCCAGACCGGCATGTTACAGGTCGACAGTGTCAATGTTCTGACGCGTGCGCATTACATGCCGGTCTTTTCGCGGCTTGGCGTTTATGACCCGGCGGACCTTGATCAACTGAGCTGGGGCAACTCCCGGCAGCGGCGATTGTTTGAATATTGGGGCCACGAGGCATCGATGATCCCGGTTGAGGATTACGGGCTTTATCGATGGCGCATGGCGGATGCCGCCGAGGGCAAAGGCACCTGGGGGCAGATCGCCAAAATGATCCGTGATCATCCTGAATTTGTGCGCAGCATTCTGGACCGGATCGAAAAGGAAGGGGCACTTGCCGCCAGTGATCTGGAACAGGAAGGCGCATCAAGTTCGAAATGGTGGGGATGGTCGAAAACCAAAACCGCGATGGAATTCCTGTTCTGGAGCGGGCAGGTGATGGCGCGCAAACGGCGCACCAGTTTCGAGCGGGTTTATGACCTGCCCGAACGGATCATCGGCCCGGAGGCGCTTGAACCGCCAATGCCACGTGCCGAGGCCCAGCGTGCCCTGATCCGCAACGGGATTGCCGCGATGGGGATCGCGACGGAGGCCGACCTTCGGAAGTATTTCCGCCTGCCGACCGACGATGCCAAGGCGCGCGTTGCCGAAATGGTCGAGGACGGTACGTTGTTGCAGGCGAATGTCGAGGGCTGGAAACAGCCGGGATATTTGTGCCCGCATGTCAACCCGCGGTGCCGTGCCAAACCGACCGCCTTGATGGTACCGTTTGATCCGATCATGTGGGAACGCGACCGGGTGGAACGGATTTTCGGTTTCAATTACCGGATCGAAATCTATGTTCCGGCGGAAAAACGGCAATATGGCTATTACGTTCTGCCGTTCATGCAGAACGGCGAATTTGTTGCCCGTGTTGATTTGAAGGCAGATCGGCAGGAAGGGGTTCTTCGGGTGCAGAGCGCACATCTGGAAGACGGGTGTGATGCGGTAACTGTTGCGGGCGATCTGATGATGCATCTGTCACGTCTGGCGCGGTTTCTGGGGCTTTCGGGTGTTGTCGTTGTCCCGTACAATCCGTTTTCGGTGTATCTTGGCCGACAAAATCAAGGCTGAAAAGGTGAACGGGGCGAAGGTCCCACAACCACGCCCCGTTCTACCATAGTCCTGACCTGATCGCAGAAGCTTCAGGACAATGCGATCAACAGTTTTACCTGTGCCTTACCAGCAGGTATAACCCCCATCAGCCAGGACAATGGAGCCGGTCATCAGGCTGGACGCGTCGGATGCCAGGAACAGCACAACCGATCCGATTTCCTCGGTCAGGCCAAGGCGGGCCATCGGGGTGCCATTGATCCAGGCGTCATACATGTCCGGCTTGGATTTCACGAATTCATTTAACGGGGTTGCGATATAGGTCGGTGCAACCGCATTGACGCGCACGCCACGCCCGCCCCATTCGGCAGCCAGCGATTTGGTCAGATGATGCACGGCGGCCTTGGATGCGTTGTAATAGGCCTGTTCCTGCGGTTTGTTGACAATGAAGCCCGACATGGAGCCGACATTGACGATCACCCCATTTTTCTTGGCCAGCATCTGTTTGCCAAATTCGCGGCAGCACCAGAATGTGCCGTTCAGGTTGACGTCAATGACGTTGAGCCAATGTTCATCGGTGACGGTTTCGGCCGGGGTTTCGGAACGTGCGATACCGGCATTGTTGACCAGAATGTCAACGCCGCCTTCACGGCCCATTTTTTCGGCACTGGTGCGAACCTGATCGGTGTTGGTGACGTCCATGATGTCGATATCGGCGGTGTAACCCTTTGATTTCAGGTAATCACGGCCTTCTTCGGCGACGCCTTCGCTGATGTCACCGATAATGACATGCGCGCCTGCTTCTGCCAGTGCCTCGCAGCATGACAGGCCAATTGCGCGACCGCCCCCGGTGACATAGGCGCGGCGTCCGGTAAGATCGAACTTTTTGAGATACATTTTGGTCTCACATTCTTGTGGTGGTCAGGCTGGGTCGCATGGCGTATGGGGCAATGCGATCCGGTTTTTTGAAAGTCTCAGGGGTTTCCAAGAGCGATACCGTTCGCATCAAAACGATGGATGCGGTCCTGTTCCGGGGTCAGCCAGATTTTGTCATGTTCGCCCAGCGGCACTTCGCCGGTTGCGCGCACCGTCATCGGGCCAAAGCCGTCGGCATTGACGTGCAGATAGGTTTCGGCACCAAGATGTTCGGCAATCTTGACGGTTGCGGGAAGATCGCCGCTTTCGGTACTGACGGCGACATGTTCGGGGCGAATGCCGACTTCGTGGCAGTCATATTTTCGGGCGTAGTCGCCACCGAGGAAGTTCATTTTCGGCGACCCGATAAAGCCCGCGACAAACTTGTTGGCGGGATTGTTATACAGTTCCATCGGTTTGCCGACCTGCTCCACCCGGCCTGCCTGCAACACGACGATCTTGTCGGCCATGGTCATGGCTTCGACCTGATCGTGGGTCACGTAAATCATCGTGGTCTTCAGTTCCTGATGAAGGCCGGTGATTTCAAGGCGCATATTGACGCGAAGGGCGGCATCAAGGTTTGACAACGGTTCGTCAAACAGGAAGGCCGCCGGGTTACGCACAATCGCACGACCGATTGCGACACGCTGGCGCTGCCCCCCGGAAAGCGCGCCGGGGCGGCGTTCCAGATAATCGGTCAGGTTCAGGATTTTGGCCGCGTTCTGAACTTTTTCTTCAATCACGGCCTTGCTTTCCCCGGCCATTTTCAGGCCAAAGGCAATGTTGTTATAGACCGTCATGTGCGGATAAAGCGCATATGACTGAAACACCATCGAAAGACCGCGTTTTGCCGGTGCCTCGTTGGCGACGTCGGTACCGTTGATCAGGATTTTGCCATCAGTGACGTCTTCAAGGCCCGCGATCAGGCGCAGCAAAGTGGATTTGCCACAGCCCGACGGGCCGACAAAGACAACAAATTCACCATCATTGATATCAAGGTCCACACCCGGAATAACATCCAGCGTTCCGAAGGTTTTCTTGACTTTTTCCAGTCGGATAGCACCCATTTCGGTGTTCCTTCTTGTTGAATTTCGATCAGGCGGCGGTTACTTGACCGCGCCAAATGTCAGGCCACGAACAAGCTGTTTCTGCGAGAACCAGCCGATGATAAGGATCGGCGCAACCGCCATCGTCGATGCGGCTGAAAGCTTTGCCCAGAACAGCCCTTCGGGGCTGGAATAGGAGGCAATGAAAGCGGTCAGCGGGGCAGCATCGGCGGTGGTCAGGTTCAGGGTCCAGAAAGCTTCGTTCCAGGCCAGGATGATGTTGAGCAGCATGGTCGATGCCATGCCCGGAACCGCCATTGGCAACAGCACAAAGATGATTTCCTTGGGCAGGGTGGCACCATCCATGCGGGCCGCTTCAAGGATGTCGGACGGGATTTCCTTGAAATAGGTGTAAAGCATCCAGACCATGATCGGCAGGTTCATCAGGAACAGAACCATGATCAGACCGAACCGGGTATCGAGCAGGCCCCAGTCACGAAACACCAGATAGATCGGGACCAATACGCCAACTGGCGGCATCATCTTGGTCGACAGCATCCAGAGCAGGGCATCCTTGGTCCGTTTGGTCGGATTGAAGGCCATCGCCCATGCACAGGGCACGGCAAAAAGCAGACCCACCAGGGTAGAGCCAACCGACAGGATGACCGAATTCATGGCGAACCGGAAATAATCGGACCGTGCCTGTACCTCGGCGTAGTTTTCCAGCGTCCAGTCAAACGACATGAAGCTTGGCGGGATCGATACGGCTTCAAGTTCGGTCTTGAAGCTGGTCAGGACCATCCAGAAAATCGGGAAGAAGATCAGAAGTCCGACAATCCAGGCAAAGATCGAAAAACCGATATGGCCAAGGGCTGTTTGTTTGTTTTCCATCTCGTGTCCCCTACCTGTCCAGGTTCTTGCCAATGAGGCGGATCAGGAAGATCGCCACGATATTTGCCAGAACGACCGCAACGATACCGCCCGCCGATGCCCCGCCAATGTCGTATTGCAGCAGGGCCTGCGTATAGACGAGGAAGGCGATATTGGTGGTTGCAAGGCCGGGACCGCCGCCGGTTGTCACGAAGATTTCGGCAAAGACGGTCAGCAGGAAGATCGTTTCGATCAGCACGACCACCGTGATCGCACGGCTGAGATGGGGCAGCGTGATATAGAAGAAAATCGAAACCGGGCCGGCACCATCCATCTGGGCGGCTTCCTTCTGATCGCGGTCAAGCGATTGAAGGGCGGTCAGCAGGATCAGCACGGCAAAGGGCAGCCATTGCCACGATACCATGATGATGATGGCCGTTAGCGGGGCTTCGGAAAACCAGTCGATGGACTGGAAGCCAAGCGAATTGGCAATCCAGGCAAACATGCCCGATACCGGATGCATCAGAAGGTTTTTCCAAACCAGCGCATTCACGGTCGGCATGATGAAGAAGGGGGCAATCACCAGCAGGCGCAGGATGCCGCGGCCAAAAATAGGCTGATCCAGCATCAGGCCCAGCAGAACACCGCCGACCACCGTGATCACAAGTACCGATCCGACGAGCAGAAGCGTATTGGCCAGCGACGCAAAGAAGGCCGGGTCGGTCAGGAAGAATTCATAGTTCAGCGTACCAACCCATTCTTCCATACCGGGCGAAAGAAGGTTGTAACGCAGGAACGAAAAATAAATTGTCATGCCCAACGGCACGATCATCCACAAAAACAAGGCGATGATCGACGGTGCAGACATAATGCGCCCGGTCAGGGTAGAGGACCGTGTCGACATGATGTGCTCCCTGTTTGAAGTCCCTGTTGCCTCGATCCGGATGGAAAGAGGGTGGCGGTCAGAAGTGCCGCCACCCCAAGTTCATCAGGTCAAGGAGGCACAGGCCAGAATTCATTGCACTAGGTGCGGCATCCTGGCCCGTCATGCATCAGTAGTAACCAGCCTTGCGCATGGTGCGGTCGGTGCTGGACTGTGCGGATGCAAGCGCATCTTCAACAGTCGAGGAACCGGCCAATGCGGCAGAGAACTGCTGGCCTACCGTGGTGCCGATACCCTGGAATTCAGGGATCGCGGCAAACTGAACACCGACATAGGGCTTCGGCTTCATGGTCGAATTGATCGGATCGGCACTGTCGATGGCGAGAAGGGTTTCGTCAGCGAACGGTGCGGCTTCCAGATATTTCGGGTTTTCGTACAGGGACATACGGGTACCCGGCGGAACGTTGGCCCAGCCTTCTTTGGAGGCTACGAGTTCCAGATAGTCTTTCGAGGTTGCCCAGGCGATGAATTTCTGGGCGGCTTCGACTTTCTGGGAGCCGGTCGGAATGCCAAGGTTCCATGCCCAGAGCCAGTTGGCACCAGTGCAGGTTTCAGCACAGGGGGCTTCGGTGAAGCCGACCTTGTCGGCAACGGTCGATTCTTTGGGGTTGCTGACAAAGGATGCTGCAACGGTTGCATCAATCCACATGCCGCATTTGCCCGAGTTGAACAGCGAAAGGTTTTCGTTAAAGCCGTTCGACGTTGCCCCCGGAGGACCATATTTGCCGAGGATTTCGACATACATATCGAGGGCGTTTTTCCATTCGGCACTGTCGAAGGTCGGATTCCAGTTCTCGTCAAACAGGCGCGCGCCATAGGCATTGCCCATGGTGGTGATCAGCGCCATGTTTTCGCCCCAGCCAGCCTTGCCGCGCAGGCAGATGCCATAAACACCGTTATCCGGATCATGAAGCTTTTTGGCAATGTCGAGCGTCTGGTCCCAGGTCAGGCGACCATTGATGGTGATGCCTGCTTTTTCAAACAGATCGGTGCGGTACATCATCATCGAGCTTTCGGCATAAAAAGGTGCCGCATAAAGCTTGCCATCGTTGCTTACGGCGGAACGGATGGCGGGCATGATGTCATCGGTATCGTAATCGGCACCAAGGTTATCGAGCGGTGCCAGCCAGCCCTTTTCGGCCCAGATCGGAACCTCGTAGGTGCCGATGGTCATGATGTCATACTGACCGCCCTTGGTGGCGATGTCGGTGGTAACACGCTGACGCAGGGTGTTTTCTTCGAGCGTAACCCATTCAAGGGAAATGTCGGGGTTTTTGGAGGTGAAGTCATCCGTCAGCTTCTGCATGCGGATCATGTCACCGTTGTTCACGGTAGCAATGGTAAGTTTTGTTTCGGCATTGGCGGAGAATGCGACACCGCCTGCCAACAGCGCGCAAAGCGCTGCTCCCGTTACGCGTTTCATAGTTCCTCCCAAAGGACTGTGTACCCGATGGGCAAATTATCTTGCCCGTTTGATCATTTGTTCAGGTAATGAGCATTCACTCAATTTAAGGATGCCTTGTCAAACGAAATCGTTTTTGCGCTGCAACAAGAAAACCCCGCCAAAAGCTTTGGCGGGGTTGATTTCGGTATTGATTCAAAACGTGTTTTGCGGTGCCTAGCTTTGCAGCAAAGCTTCGGCGGTGGCTTCGTCGGTGATCAGTGTGGTGATCAGTTTGCCGCGCATTGCCCCGCGAATCGCGGCGACCTTTTTGGCCCCCTTGGCGACGGCAATCGTGTTTTGCGCAGGAATATGGATTGGCGCACTGGTGACGCGATGATTGACGTCATGATCAAGGATCGCGCCATTTTCATCGAATGACCAACTGACGACCTCGCCGATGCCGCCGTTTTTTTGAAGCGACCGCAATTCATCCTTGCTGATGAAGCCATCAATATAAAGCGGTGCGTCGGCGCCAAGATCACCAACCCCGACAAAGCGCACATCGGCCTTGGCGGCAAGGTGCATGATGTTATCCATGGGTGGCTGTTGCTGCATCTGGGCGCGCACATTGGCACTTTCGACAATTACCGGGATCGGCAGCGGATAATGCGGCGCGCGGGTCCGGTCAGCCAGATCGGTGACCGCGTCATAGAAACTTGCAGCCCCGTCATGGGCAATCGTCCCGACCAAAGATACGATCTTGTGATGGCGGGCATCGACGCGCTGAACTTCATCGACCATGCCGCGCATCGCACGCCCCGTGCCAATCGCAATGATCTTGGGATCGGGGGATTGCAGAACGCGTTCAAGATAGGTCGCGGCCGTCTGCGTCATGCCAAACATGGCATCGGGAGCGGCCGGATCGGTTGGCACCACATCACAATTGGCAAGACCGTATTCCTTGCACAGCGAAGCGGCCAGTTCCATGCAGCGCGCAATCGGATGATCAAGGCGGACTTTGACCAGACCTTCGCTAATGGCGGCAGACACCAGACGCTGTGCGGTCGGACGCGAAACGCCAAGTTTGGTGGCGATTTCGTCCTGCGTGTTGCCAGCGCAGTAATACAGCCAGCCCGCGCGGGCAGCTTCGTCAAGCCTTGCAGCTTCTTTGCGTGTTCGTTTTACCATCCCTGAAAACTTGTTTGTTGTTGTTTCAGTTTCTTTTCCCTAGCTCTTTTTTGCACGCAAGGCTAGGCATTTGGCTTTTTGCCAGTGAAAATGGGTATTGTCAGGCAGCAGAATGGCGCGAACTTCGATTTAGTTTGATAATCATTATCAATTTCATTAATCATTGCGATTATATCGACAGCCGTCCGTACTTGTTGGCCGGTTTTAATAATGATTGAGGCGCTTTTACGTGTCGAACCCGGATAACAGGTTAAAGCTATTTCTTGCCCACGAGGCGGCGCTTGTCGAATATGCTGCGCCGATTGTCGGTGATCGCGGGCGGGCCGAAGACATTGTTCAGGAAGCTTTCATCCGTTTTAATCCCGGTCATGAGAACGGTGGCAATCCAGAGAGTACGGATTTGCGGCAGCCGGTGGCATATCTGTATCGGATCGTTCGCAATCTGGCGTTTGACTGGGTGCGTCGGCGGGCGACAGAGCGTCGCTACGAACATCTGGAAACGACCGAGCATGAATTAGCAGAAAGTGTGTCTGTTTCCCCTGAACAGGAAATTATCCGCAAGCAAACCGCAATTAGCGTTCGCAATGCGTTGGCCATGCTTGATGAAAAAACCCGCCTTGCTTTGGAAATGCATCGTATACACGGCAAAACCTTGACCGAGATTGCAGCGCACTTTGATATATCTGTTGCTACGGCGCATCGATTGATCCGTAGCGGGATCGTCCAGCTGACCCTTGCATTGACGCATGAGGATGAGGACGCGTGAAAAAAGCATCGGATCATGAAAAATCAGGCCGTTCTATACGTCACGGTATTGGTGGGATTCAAAATGAAGAGCCGAATTGTCCATCCGAAGGCGTGAGAGAGAGAATTGGCGTGACCGACGCAGAACGCAAATTGGTTTATGAACAGGCCGCCGACTGGTTGCTTGAACTTGAGGCCGCCCCAAAGGATGCCGATTTGCGACAGGCATTTGAAGCATGGGTTGACGCACACCCGTTACACGCCAAGGTCTGGTCCCGAGTGGCATCAACCTGGTTTGCACTTGGCGAGCCTCTGGAACCCAAGGCCGTTGGGCATGTGTCTGCGCCTTCAAAAGCTGTTCATAGGTCAAGAACAGCCAGAGGCACTATCGGTCCGAGCCGCGAAGCGTCAATCTGGCGACGGATACCGGTACGGGGACGGGTGGCTTCGGGAGTTTTCCTTGCTTTAACGGTGCTGGCGTTCCTGCCCTTTGCCGAGAGGTTGCAGCATGATGATTACACGACCGGTATCGGTGAAACCCATCTGGTGACGCTTGATGATGGATCGATGGTTTATCTGGCACCCGATAGTGCGATTGATGTTGATTTCACGCCAGACCAACGTTTGTTGCACTTAAAAAGGGGGGAAGCCTTTTTTGATGTGAACAAAGATCCTGCACGTCCTTTTAAGGTTGAAACCGACCATGTGACGGTCAGCGTTGTCGGAACCGCCTTCGATGTACGTCTGAGTGATGACAGCCTTGCGGTTGAAGTCGAACACGGCATTGTCAGTGTTCACAACAATGCGGTTTCCGGACTTGAGCAGGATGATTTGCGACTGACGGCGGGCCAATCGGTATCCATTGATTTCGAGTCAGGCAAAGCTGACCGTTACAATGCACCTGCTGAAATGATCGCCGGATGGCGTGAGGGATTGCTGATGGTCGAGGGTGTAACAATCGGCGATGTTGTGGATACCTTGCAGCGTTACAAATCCGGCTGGATCGTTTTTGGTGATCAGAAATTGTCAGAGGGGCGTGTCACAGGTCTTTATGATCTTCGTGATCCGGACCGGGCTTTGAACGCCTTGGTCAAGGCCCATGACGGGAAGGTTACGCAAGTCACACCGTTCCTTACGGTTTTGTCATTTAAATAAGGCCCGTTGACCGGCCGCCTTTAAAAAATTTCCAAAAAATGATCCCGGCGTGAAAAATCGTCATCACTTCTGCGTCTATGTCATGAAAGTGCGAATTATTTGCACTTTGAGCATCTACAAGCAGGAGTGATCTGTAAAATGGGGGGACGGAAAATATCCGTTTCGGATGGATATCGGATGAACGGTCATCAACCGGTATCGCGCTGGACTGTAAGTATTGCCAGCATGATCATTGCACTTTCGACAGTTGGACATGCAACAGCTCAAGAGAGTGCAAACGGGGGAACGCCGGTTGAGGCGGCACAAGCTGCAACCACAGTGCATGAATTCAACATCACCGCACAGCCGCTTGCCAGTGCGCTTAACCTTTTTGGCCGTCAGGCTGGCTTGCAGGTCAGTTTTGACAGTGCGCTTGTCAGTGGCGCACAGGCAAAAGCTGTCAGGGGAACGATGCGGTCCGATGTGGCCTTGCAGGAGCTTCTTCGTGACAGTGATGTCACCGGGCAGATCACATCAGATGGCATCGTGGTTCTGTTCCGTGACACAGATCCGCAGGCAACCATGATTGATCCGGTTGTCGTCGAGGGTGAACGTCAGGTGGTGTCGTCTGACTATGACGGTTACGTCGCCTATCGCAGCAGATCCGGGACGAAAACCGGCACTTCGATCATGCGCACGCCACAAGCGGTCAATGTAATCACAAAGGACGAAATCGAAGACAAGGGCGCGACGACTGTCACCCAGGCATTGGAATATACGCCCGGGGTCATCAGCCAATATGGCAATACGGATTTACGCCACGACTGGTTGTCCGTGCGCGGTTTCGTGCCAGGCCGTTATATGGACGGATTGCGCCTTTCATTCGGTGCGCGTGGATATGCACAGCCGAAAATCGAACCCTATGGACTGGAACAGATCGAAGTCCTCAAGGGACCTTCGTCGGTGCTGTATGGACAGAACAGCCCGGGTGGTCTTTTGAACATGCAAAGCAAAAGACCGACCGCGGAAAGCTTACGCGAAGTTTTTGTGCAGTACGGTTCCTATAATCATCGCGAAGCTGGATTTGACGTAGGCGGTGCCGCAACAGAGGATGGCACACTGCAATTCCGATTGACCGGTGTCGGGCGGATGGCTGATGCGCAAGCCGATTATGTCAGCGAGGATCGTGTCTTTATTGCACCGGCGCTGACATGGCAACCAACCGATGAGACCCGGCTGACCATTCTGACACAGTATCAGAAAATCGAAGCCGACGGCGGCGGCGCGCCGCCCGCATTACCGGCAAGTGGAACATTGTGGGACAATCCGTCATACAGTCTTGGCCCGAGCACCTATATTGGTGAACCTGATTATGACCGTTTCACGAACGAACAAATGTCGGCGGGTTACGAGTTTGAACACAAGTTCAACGACACTTGGGAGTTCAAACAGAATCTGCGCGTGGGGAATGTTGATACTTATACGCAGCGTGTTCAGGCAGGAGCGCTCGTTGGCAATAGTCTGATCCGCTATGCGTGGGCTTTCCCGGAAGAATCAACCACCGTCAATGTCGATAACCAGCTGATTTCGCGATTCAGCACAGGCGACATCAATCATACGGTATTGGGCGGTGTGGATTATCTTTGGGAGGATTCAGCCTATGACGAATCTTTCGTCAGCCCGCTGACCCAGACAACTGTCGGGTCGCTCGATCTGACCGATATTGTTTATACCGGCGATGCCACCACGCCGCCATTATCGACGACCGTCCGACAAGATCGTTATCAGGTTGGTTTCTATTTGCAGGAAGAAGCAAACATAGACAATTGGACGGTTTTGCTGGGCGGAAGATATGATCTTGCGCGGGCGACGACTGATACCACCACGGTTAGTACGGGTGTGACCAGCACGGCGAAGCAGGATGACAATGCCTTTAGTGGTCGTGCCGGACTTGTTTACGAGTTTGACAATGGTTTTGCCCCTTATGCCAGCTATGCGCAGTCCTTTACCCCGACATCAGGTTCTGATCGCAGTGGCGCGCCTTTCGATCCGACAGAAGGTGAACAGTTCGAGCTTGGCGTACGCTATCAGCCTGAAAACACCAATAGCCTGATTACCGTTTCGGCATATCAGTTGACGCAGACCAACGTTTTGACCCCCGATCCGGTTAACACCAGCTTCCGCACCCAAACAGGTGAAGTCCGTGTTCGCGGGATCGAGGTTGAAGGCAAGGCAAATCTTGATAACGGGATCGAGCTTTCAGCTTCCTATTCTTTGAGCGATAGCGAAGTAACAAAGGCCAATGCGAACAGTAGTAACGTAACAACCAAAGGCAAAGAGCAGCCTTTTATCCCCCGTCATCAGGCGGCTGCCTGGGTTGGGTATAATTTCCAGCAGGCCGATCTGGCCGGGTTGGGGATTGGCGGCGGTGTTCGCTTTATCGGATCGTCCTATGGGGATGCCAACAATCTGTATCAGGCCCCGGGTGTGACCCTGTTTGATGCAGCACTGCATTATGATCTGGGCCATAACTGGCAACAGCTTGCGGGGACCAGCCTGTCTCTGACTGCTAACAATCTGTTGGACGAGGAATATATCTCGACCTGTATTTCGGCAACCGGTTGCTATTACGGCAATGGCCGGACGGTCATGGCGACTCTGAAATACCGTTGGTGAATGCGGCTTTTCAACACGGGGCATGTGCGATTCAGCGCATGCCCCGTGTCTTTTATGATTGATACGAAAATGACTGGTTTTCCCGACGTGATTCAAGCTTTTGCCATTACATCGCGCGTCATTCTGGCAGTTTTTGGTGGTTACGCAGTCGCAGCCATGATCGCTGTTCTGTTGTCGGTTGCGTTGCCGATGCCGCGTGTTGATGCAACCCTTTTTGGCATGCTCATCAGCTTTATTGTTTGGGCGGCAGTGGCGACCGCAGTGTTTCTTGTCCGACGCACTACAGTTGCGTGGCTGATGACGCTGTTATTTGTCGCTGTCCCGGGGATTGCCTTTTATTGGCTGCAGGCAGGGGGAGATATCTAGCATGAAAGCTGGTATTCGCCAATCGGCTGCGTGGCTGCATAGTTGGGGCGGGTTGGTGCTTGGATGGTTGTGCTTTGCGATTTTTCTGACGGGAACCCTTGCATATTACCGCCCGGAAATTTCATTATGGATGCGCCCTGAACTGGCACAAACCAATCTGTTTGATCCAACCGCACTTGATTATATTGCCGATGATCTGGCACGTACCGCGCAGGATGCGCAAATGTGGCAGTTCAACCTTCCCGATGATCGTCATCGTACCATCCGGGTTTTTTATACCGATGCTGCAGGCACATATCACAGTTCCCTGCGTGATCCGGGAACAGGACAGATATTGTATCCCCGGGATACGGAGGGAGGCGATTTCTTTTACAGGTTCCACTTTGAACTAATGTTTGCCCCGACATCTGGCCGGATCGTCTCGGGAATTTGCGCAATGTTCATGCTGGTTGCCATTATCAGTGGTATCATCACGCATCGCCGGTTTTTCCGGGATTTCTTTACGTTCCGACCGGCTTCCAATCCGCAACGTTCGTGGCTTGACGGGCATAATATTCTGGGGGTTGTCGGGCTGCCGTTCCACATTCTGATCATATACAGCGGCCTTGCGACGCTGATGTTTCTATATATGCCTTGGGGGGCTTGGGTCGCCTATGGCGGAGACCGGGCGGCATTTTTCACCGAGGCTTATGACAGTGCCCCTCCGAACGAACCGGTGGGGGAGCAGGCAGAAATGGTTTTGTTATCCGATACCCTTCTGCGTTTCCAAAACAGTATGGCGGATTTCACCCCGGGACGACTGGTTATCACTCATCCGGGGGATGCCAACGCAACGATACAGGTTTTTGCATCGGAAACGGGCGGGCTTTCGGTGCGACCGGGGGCAATCCTGATTGATGGCGTTAACGGAACCGAATTGTCACGCCGGTTTGAGACATCGACAGTGCGTGAAAGCTGGAATGTTATCTATGGTCTGCATCTGGGGCGGTATGCCGATCCCGTGTTTCGGTTTGTTCTTTTCGTAATGGGATTGGGCGGGACGGCAATGGTTGGAACCGGTTTGATCCTGTGGTCGGTGAAACGTCAGCGGAACGGAGCTTTCGGCAGGGGTGGCAGAATGGTTCACATGTTGAACGTTGCGACCTTGGCCGGGTTGCCGCTTGCCGTTGCCGTGTTTTTCACTGCGAACCGTCTGCTACCAACCGATATTGCCGGAAGGGCGGGTTATGAAGTAACCGGGTTTTACCTCGCTGTCGGTGCGGCACTGGTATATGCGATTTTCTGTCCGGCGCGGCGGATATGGCGCGATCTTTTCGCGTTGATTGCCGGATTGTTTCTGATGTTGCCTTTGTTTGGCGGAATACTCGATTTTCAAGGAGGAAACAGCGATCTGTCGGATGTCGACACCGTTTTCCTGTGGATGGACATTTCCATGTTGATTGCTGCGGGAGCTTTTGGCGCGTTGGCGTGGCGGCTTCATGTGCAACGTATCGGGACAATTTACCGATGATGTTTCTGATCAGTTTTCTTTGGGTCTGTACGGGGATGGGGACGTTGTGCCTGGCAATGGACCGCCATGCAAAGCAGGCAGGATATTTCCCGGCAAAAGCAGGGGCGGGTGGCAGGCGATTGTTTGGCGCTATGTGTCTTGCCGGTGCATTATATCTGACTATTACTGATCTGGGGATTGGTATGGGGATTGGTATGGGGACAGCGTTATGGGGCTGTCAGGCCAGTCTTGCCGGTTGGCTGATCGCGATTATTTTACCTTACCGCGCCAAATGGGTTCCCCGCATTGTTGCAGGGAGTGCCATAGCAGCAATGGCAGGGATTCTGATTTACATTGTGGCAGGATGGGCACCGCAGATCGGTTAGGTTTATAATCTGCGGCGCCGATTGATCCCTATTTCTTTGGCAGATATTCCGCAACCAGCATTTCGGCGATCTGAACTGCGTTAAGGGCGGCCCCTTTGCGCAGGTTGTCGCCAACACACCAAAGCGAAAGCCCGTTTTCAACCGTCGGGTCCTTGCGCACGCGTGAGACGAAAACATTATCTTCGCCCTGGACTTCCTGCGGCGTGACATATCCCTCGTCCTGGCGATAATCCACCACGGAAACGCCGGGGAAAGCTTTCATTGCCTTGCGGGCTTCTTCGACGGTGACCGGCTGTTCGAATTCGATATTGATGGCTTCGGCATGACCAACAAAGACCGGCACCCGCACGCAGGTCGCATGAACCGCGATATCCGGATCAAGGATCTTGCGGGTTTCGGCGGTCATTTTCCATTCTTCGCGGGTCGCACCATCATCCATGAATTCGTCGATATGCGGGATGACGTTAAAGGCGATCTGTTTGGTGAACTGTTCTTTGACCGGCAGATCGTTGACGTAAATGCCCTTGGTCTGGTTGAACAGTTCATCCATCGCCAACCGACCGGCACCGGAAACCGACTGATAGGTTGCAACGACAACGCGTTTGATCGGTTGCAGGTCGTGCAGGGGTTTAAGCGCCATGACCATCTGAATGGTCGAGCAGTTCGGATTGGCGATGATGTTTTTCTTGGCGTAACCGGCCAGCGCGGCACCATTTACCTCTGGCACGACCAGCGGTACACCGGGCTCCATCCGCCAGTAGCTGGAATTGTCGATGACAACGCAACCCGCAGCAGCAGCCTTGGGCGCCAGCGTTTTGGCAGTTGTGCCACCGGCTGAGAACAGCGCGATATCGACCTTGGAAAAATCGAAGGTTGCGGCATCCAGGACCTTGATTTCCTTGTCACCGTAATCCAGTTCGCGGCCAACCGAACGCGAGGAGGCGAGTGCGAAAATTTCATCGGCCGGAAATTGGCGTTCTTCAAGCGTATTGAGCATCTCGCGCCCGACATTTCCGGTCGCGCCGACAACGGCGATTTTATAGCCCATCAGGAGCCTCTTTCAGTCTTTCTGGCATTGCTTATACGCGTTGCCCCTCTTTGGTATGGGGCGTCGTGATTTGCATATGCCTGTGGATAATCGTCTGTACAGTATGGGGCGAGATGTAAGGTTTTATCGAGTGCCACGCAAGGAGTTCGTTGGCTTTTACCTCTTGAGATTGCAAAAAATTCTGGCAGAATTACCCACGGGGTTCGAGTACCGAACCCTAAATCAGAATCGTTCGGCCCCGGCTTTGAGTTTTCTGTTTTCACTGTCTGCGGGTACGCGGCGCACCAAGTAGCCGTTTCAGCATTTCCTTTTCGAACGATTGACCAGACGATCCTGATTTAGGGTCCGGTACTGATGTAAAATCCGGCGACGGGTTTTACGTGGGGCGATGGCATTTCCGGCTTAAAAAGGACGGCAGATGACGTACCCGATGACACTGGACTGGACACAAAAAAAGGTTCTCGATTTTTTCCGGGAACATGTCACGCGTGGAACACTGGTATTCCGGGCGGACGATAGACACGAGATTGTTCTGGGGGATGGCAGCGATCCCAGGGCAACAATGACTGTACCGAACTGGACCGACACATTGAAAATGGCGCTAAGTCCTGATCCGGGATTTGGTGAAGCCTATATGCGTGGCGGTTTTGATGTTGTTTCAGGCGAGATGGAAGACCTGATCAGGGTCTTGCGGCTTAATTTCGAAGGCGGCCATTCGGCAAACGGATTTGGCCTGTTTATCGAAAAGCTGCAATCGCTTAAATTCCAGATCGCGCAATTTACCTCGGTCAAGGCCGCGTCCCGGCGCGTGCGCCATCATTATGATATCGGCAATGACCTTTATACCCGTTTCCTTGATCCGGAAATGCAGTATTCCTGCGCATTCTGGGACGATGGTGCCCAGACGCTGGAAGAGGCGCAAAACCGCAAAATGACTTTGACCACCCAGCGGCTGAAGATTGACCAGCCGGGCCTTCGGGTGGTTGATGTCGGGTGCGGCTGGGGCGGGTTGAGCCGCTTTATCCGGCGGACCACCGGGGCGGAGGTGCACGGGATCACCCTGTCGACCGAACAATATAACTGGGCGCTCGAACGCAAGGCGGAACTGCCAGATAACTTCCACGAAGGTCTTGGATATCATCTTCTGGATTACCGGTTGTTTGCCGATGCGAATGAAGGGAAATACGACCGGGTTGTTTCGGTTGGCATGTTTGAACATGTCGGGCGGCCGCAGTTCAAAACCTATTTCGAGAAGGTCGGCAAATTGCTGAAAGCCGGGGGGCGGGCAGTGATCCATACGATCATCAAGCCGCGCCCGGAATTCACATCGCCGTGGATTGATCGCTATATTTTCCCCGGTGGTTATATTCCGGCGGTGCATGAAGTGATTGAGGCTGCGGAAAACGCCGACCTTAAAGTCGAAGCATCGCATTTCCATGCCGGACTGAACTATGCCCGAACTTTGGTCGCGTGGCGCGACCGGTTCCGCGAGATTGCCGATCAGCTTGACCCGGAAAAATACGACACCGAGTTCAAACGGATGTGGGAGTTTTATCTGGCGGGCTGCATCAATGCCTTTGACGAGCGTGAAGGCGGTGGGGGGATGCGGGTCGGGCAGTTTGTTTTCACCAAACCCGGTTATCGTTTTACGTAAAAACGCATCGGTCGGGCTGTCGTTTTGCGGCAGTCCGACCCATATAACATTATTAACGGGCCAAAGAGCCCGGACAGCGTGAACCGTGAAACAACCGGCACGGTGTAGAACGCGACCATCCGGTTGTTCCTTCGGGAGGAAACAACATGCAGAACATGACACACCGGGAAACCCCGGGCGCACGTGCATATTCCACCCAGATCACCCATCGTACCGGACCGCATATCGGCCGCGTTGAGGACTATGTCCGGGCGCTTCGATCCATTGATATGTCAAGTTGCGAACGCGACATGCTGCGCGCCCATGCCAAGGCACCGGGGCGCGAAATTACCGGTAATCAACTGGCAAATACGATTGGTCATTTCGGGTCCCGGATCGGGAACAGGAAATACGGCAAACTGGCGCAAAAAATCGCCCTCGCGGCCGAATTGCCGATGTGCAAATCCGATGTCAGCGATTATCTGATGGCGGTCTTTACGCTGGCAGATGGTGAACAGCAAAATAGCGAAGACTGGCATTGGGTCAAGCATGAAGAGGTCGTCGAAGCCTTGAAAAAGACCCGCATCGTATAGAATTTCGGGCGCGATAAATTTTTTTGCCAGATATGTAACGCGGGCCAAAGCTGTTTCGTCCTGATTGCAGAGGGGGATTTCCCCCGGTTTGCAATCACGGAGAAACATGATGAGCCGTTTTGACGTTCCGAAATCGAGCCCGAAAATTTTTGAAGCAATGCTGGGTCTTGCCACCAGTCTTGAAGACAGCCCGCAGATCCCGCGTGTCCTGCGCGATCTGGTGGAATGCCGCGTGTCGCAAATCAATGGATGTTCGCATTGCCTGCGCATGCATGCCAAAAGCCATGCCGATCACGGTGGGGATGCCATCAAGGTGACCATGCTGGCGGTCTGGCGCGCGGCCAAGGGATATGACGAAGCCGAACGTGCCGCACTTGATTGGGCCGAATGCCTGACCGAGGCCGTTGATCAGGATCGCATTTCGCAAAGCTATCGCAAGCTTGTCGACCATTTCGAAGAAGACGCCATTTCCGAACTGACCTGCATCATTTCAACGATGAATGCATGGAACCGTCTTGGTATTGCGCAGCATGAGCTTGCCTGATCGCAAACCCCCATCCGATAGACCCTTTGCTTCAACGGACCTATCGGGCAGTATGACCAGCCAATCGGCGATACGGGCCTGTCCCGTATCGCTTCATGTGTTTGACGGGGATCGCATGGCGGATCAGGTTTTCGAAACCCATCGCGGGCGGTTGCATGCTCTGGCCTATCGCATGCTGGGCAGCCATGCCGATGCCGAAGATGCCGTGCAGGATGTCTGGTTACGCTGGCGGGCGGCGGCAAAGGATGACATCCGCGATGCGACCGGCTGGCTGGTGCGGGTCTGCAGCAATATCTGCCTTGATGTTCTGAAATCGGCACGTCGTAGGCGTGAATATTATGTTGGGCAATGGTTGCCCGAACCCTGGATGCCGCCAGTTTTTCCTGAAGCTGAAAACAATCTGATCGAACGGGATGGTCTGGGGCAGGCCTATGTCATGATGCTGGAACGGTTGGGACCGGTTGAACGGGTGGCACTTGTTCTGCATGACGTTTTTGACTGGTCACACGAAGATATCGCCCCGGTGATAGAGCGGACCGAAAACAATACCCGCCAGATCCTGTTTCGCGCACGCCGCAAGGTGAACCGCGAAGACGATCGTGATCCAACCCCCGTTCCAGATAGCGAGACCGCAAACAGGGAACAGGTCACAGCCTTTGTCGATGCCCTGATCCACGGTGATCTGAACGCGTTGATCGGGCAACTGGCCCCGAACGTGATCATGCATTCCGATGGCGGAGGCAAGGCAAGTGCCGCGGTTAATCCGATATTCGGTGCAGATAAGGTTGCGCGGTTCTTTGTCGGTATCTGGCGCAAGAATCCGGTGCACAACATTGAATTCAAGACCGTTGACGGGCAGGAATACTGGGTGCTTGTGCGTGAAGGTGACCGGGTGGCGACCGCCATCAGTATGGCCATGCACCAAAACGCAATAACGGATGTTTTCATCCACCGAAACCCCGACAAACTGGCGCGTTTCGATGATCTTGGATCGCGAACATGATAACGGGCCGGATCATTACGATCCGGCCCGTTATTTTTATTCTGCGGCTGTCATTGGCCGTTGGCGGTAATACGAAGGCCCAGCATTTGCGCCCCCATCTGCGGGAACATCAGTCCACCGGCCGCCATGCCCATCGCAACGGGTTCCTGCGGTGCCAGTTCGATCAGCAGGTGGCGCGGATCATCAACCCATGTCAGCAATTCGCCAAACGCATCATAAAGCGTTGCGTCGTCGGCAAATTGTTCCTGCGCCTGCATCAGGTTCATGGTGACCAGCATTTTCATATCTTCGGCGGTGTTGCCATTAAGCAGGGAGGCAACGCCCAGGGCAAAAGGCAACATTTTTTCACCCGAAATTTCAAGGCGTGCACCGCGGAAGGCCGCGTCGACCGTCAGGGCCTGTTCGAGTGCCGCGTCATCGCCGATCCGGGTTTTCAGAAGACGGGTCATGACGTCATCGTTGATCCCGGTGACCGTGACCGAAAGGCCGATCTGGCCGATATCGCGCAGGGCAACCTTGTCGATGCTGTAAACAAAATCGCTAGCCGTCTCATCCCAGATAATGCTGTTGGAGACATCCAGCACAAGATCATCGAAGCTGTTGATACCAAGATAGATTGCGGTATCGTTGCCACCGGTAATGCTGTCATCAAGGGTGGCATGCAGCCCTTCGAGGGTGCTGTTGTTGACTTTGACAAATGTCAGTGCGCTGCTTTCAGGGGTGAAAGGCTTTTCAAGGGTGCTTTTGAAGCTGTCGAGCCGAATTTCGACCTTTTCACCGTCCGGCGCGCCCGAGAATGAGAGGCCATTTATGGAAAACGCACCGTAAAGCGCCTGACTGAGCGGCAGGTTCATCTGACCCAGTGTGAAATCTTCGAACTGGTCGATATGTTGACCAACCATTTCATCGGCAACGTCGTAAATTTCGCCAAAGCCGGTGATTGCCATTAAATCCAGATCGGTGACGGAAAGTCCGTCCAGATCGAAATTGGCGGGGCCGTCCGGGGTTTTCTGCGTGATGTGGCTTCCGGTGATGTCGATCCCGGCAAGTCTGCCATCACGCATGTCGCGCAATGTGACATTATCGAGCGCGATTTCGACTTCCTCGTCGGAAATTACCGGATTTTTGACGATGATTGTCTGGAAGGAGGTGTTTTCGGCCATCTTCCTGACGTCCGCCATGCTGAGTCTTGTATCAAGATCAATCATGTCGCCCGTCAGATCGACGCGGAAATCAGCAAGTGAGATTTCGCCAATGGCAAGCTTGGCAGGATTGTCTGGCTGCTGCATCGACAGACCGGTCAGCGTGCCGGATTTGATCACCCGGGATTCCAGACCCGACAGGGCAATTGCATCAACCGACATTTCCAGGCCTGCGTCATCGGCAAACGACAAGGTGGTGGCCGAAATATCGTCACAGATGGCGAAATCGCGGGCAATGTCGGGATCGAAACTGGCGATCAGATCGGCCGGTCCGGCACAGCCGGCAAAGGACATATTGTCGATGCTGCTGGTGATTTTTGTTTCCTGATCATCCATTTTCCAACCGGTAATGTTCAGGGCATCGATATTGGCCGAACCGGCATTTTCCGCCAGCAGGTGATCAATATTGATGCGGCGGATGTCGCCATCCGAAATGGTCAGGTTTTGCAGATCAGCACGACCGGTGGTGATGTCGAAATTGCGCGAAGCCAGGTCCATCGCAAGATCGCCAAGTTCCGCCTTCGGGGTGGTGATGCCATAGGCATCATAGGCAATTGCCAGTTCTTCGAGATCAGCCTGACCGGCAATGCCGTTGCCAAACGGGTTTGCCCCGATCAGGGTCAGCCAGTTGACCTGATTGAGATGCATTGATCCGATGGTGTAGGTCACACCGTTAGGATCGATCAGTTTGACATTCTTGGCGGCCAATGTGCGGCCCAGAAGCGACATTTCGAAATCGGAAAATTCACCGCGAAGGTCTGAGTCCGGGCTGCTGAGGATCGTGCGGAACCGGTTTTCGAGATAGGCCGGTGCCTTGTAGTGAAGACCGGCACCCGCGGCCGCCAGAACGGCAAGGCCACCGACAAGAAGAACTGTTTTTTTGCTCATGTTATCCAGCTTTTATTATGTTTCTGCACGTATGGGATGCAGACAGTAGTTGCCTGGGCAACATCTTTGTTGTCGCGCAACAAGTCAAGGAAACGTGCTTATGGCAAAGGCCGGATCATTGACCCGGCCTTTGTTTTTTGAAGCGTGATCGGAAAGATCAGGCGATCTTGTCGAGTTCGTTGATCAGGGATTCGCCCATGACGGTGGTCGAAACCTTTGCCATGCCCGGCTGCATGATATCAGCGGTGCGAAGCCCGCCTTTCAGAACGTTCTGAACGGCGGTTTCGATCATGGTTGCATCATCGCCCATGTCGAACGAGTAACGCAGCATCATGGCAAACGACAGGATGGTTGCCAGCGGGTTTGCGATGTCCTGACCGGCGATGTCCGGGGCGGAGCCGTGCACCGGCTCGTAAAGCGCCTTGCGGGCACCGCTTGCATCGGCAGCACCCAGCGATGCGGACGGCAGCATGCCAAGCGATCCGGTCAGCATGGCGGCACAATCGGAAAGGATGTCGCCAAACATGTTGGTGGTGACCATCACGTCGAACTGTTTCGGGTTACGGACCAGCTGCATGGATGCGTTATCGACATACATGTGGCTGACCTCGACTTCCGGGAAGTCCTTGGCAACGCGTTCAACAACTTCGCGCCACAGGACGGTCGATTCCAGAACGTTGGCCTTATCGACCGAACACAGGCGTTTGTTGCGTTTCATGGCCATGTCAAAGGCGACACGGGCGATACGTTCAACTTCCGGCTCGGAATAAACCAGCGTGTTGAAGCCAAAACGCACACCGTCGCGTTCTTCGATGCCGCGCGGCTGACCGAAATAGATGCCGCCGGTCAATTCGCGCAGGATCATGATATCCAGACCCTTGACGATGTCTTCTTTCAGGGTTGAGGCACCGACAAGCGCATCAAACACAAGGGCCGGACGGAGGTTGGCAAACAGGCCCATTTCCTTGCGGATTTTAAGCAACCCGCGTTCCGGCTTGATATCGAAGGGAAGGTTGTCCCATTTCGGACCACCGACAGCACCAAGCAGAACCGCATCGGCCGCCATGGCATCGGCAAGCGTTTCGTCGGTCAGCGGGTTGTTGTGCGCATCAATTGATGCGCCGCCGATCAGACCTTCGGTGATTTCGAAATTGACGTTACGCTTCTTGGCCATCCAGTCCATGACGCGCTGAACCTGGCGCATGACTTCGGGGCCAATGCCGTCGCCGGGCAGCATCAGAACTTTTTTGGTGGTGCTCATCAAACAATCCTTCCCAGATATTATCGGGGTCGTTCACCCCGTATCGACAAAAAGGGCGGCAGACCGATCTGGACTGCCGCCACTTTGAATTACAGCGACAGCCAGGGCTGCGACGCAGCGCGCTTGGCTTCGAAGTCGTTGATCGCGTCGCCCTTCTGCAGGGTCAGGCCAATGTCATCGAGGCCGTTCAACAGGCAATGTTTGCGGAACGGTTCGACATCAAACGTGATGCAACCGCCATCCGGACCATGGATTTCCTGTTTTTCAAGATCAATGGTGATGGTCGCGTTTTCGCCGCGTTCGGCATCATCCATCAGCTTGTCGACATCTTCCTGCGGCAGACGGATCGGCAGAATGCCGTTCTTGAAGCAGTTGTTATAGAAAATGTCGGCAAAGCTTGGCGCGATGATGCAGCGAATGCCGAAATCAAGCAGCGACCACGGCGCATGTTCGCGCGATGAACCACAGCCAAAGTTGTCGCCTGATACGATGATCTTGGCATTGCGATAGGCCGGTTTGTTCAGGACGAAATCCGGGATTTCGTTGCCCTTGTCGTCATAGCGCATTTCATCAAACAGGTTCTTGCCAAGGCCCGAACGTTTGATGGTTTTAAGGAACTGTTTCGGGATGATCATGTCGGTATCGACATTGATCATCGGCAGCGGTGCTGCCACACCGGTGAGGGTCGTGAACTTATCCATTAATCTTATCCCTTGCTTCCAGTTTCCCAGGCAAGACCGAGGGCCTCGATCAGTTCCTCGGTTGCGTCGATATCCTTCGCAACGAATTCGGGCAGGTTGATCCCGGTCAGCTGCGGGAGCAGCTGTTCAAGGATCGGTGCCCGGCCGCAGCGCGCTGCGCCGTCACGGAAACTGATGAATGCTCGTTCTGCCATGGGTTTCTGCCTTAACCGAGTTTGCGGACGTCAGTCAGATGACCGGTGACTGCTGCGGCCACGGCCATCGCCGGGCTGAGCAGGTGGGTACGGCCACCACGGCCCTGACGGCCTTCGAAGTTACGGTTGGAGGTCGATGCGCAACGCTCGCCCGGCTCCAGTCGGTCCGGGTTCATCGCCAGGCACATCGAGCAGCCCGGTTCACGCCATTCAAAACCGGCTTCGAGGAAAATCTCGTGCAGGCCTTCGGCCTCGGCCTGTTCCTTGACCAGACCGGAACCCGGAACGACCATGGCACTGACGTGATCGGCAACCTTGCGACCCTTGGCGATAACCGCCGCGGCGCGCAGGTCTTCGATACGACCATTGGTGCAGGAACCGATAAAGACGCGATCAATCCTGATATCTTCGATATTGGTGCCAGCCGTCAGGCCCATATATTCGAGCGAACGGGCGATGGCTTTCTGTTTGCCGGGATCCTTGGCGTCGGACGGTGCCGGGACTTTGCCGTTAACCGGTACGACGTCTTCCGGGCTGGTGCCCCAGGTGACCTGCGGGATGATGTCGGCAGCATCGATTTCGACGATCTTGTCGTAATGCGCGCCTTCGTCAGACGGAAGGGTCTTCCAGTATTCGACAGCCTGTTCGAATGCGGCCCCTTTGGGTGCCATCGGGCGGCCCTTGATATATTCAAAGGTTTTTTCGTCCGGTGCGATCAGGCCCGCGCGTGCGCCGCCTTCGATCGACATGTTGCAGACGGTCATGCGGCCTTCCATCGACAGCGAACGAATGGCCGAACCGGCATATTCGATCACATAACCGGTGCCGCCAGCCGTGCCGATGCGTCCGATGATGGCAAGGGTGATGTCCTTGGCGGTAACGCCCGGATGCAGATCGCCTTCGACCTTGACCAGCATGTTTTTTGCCGGTTTCTGAACCAGCGTCTGGGTGGCCAGAACATGTTCGACTTCGGACGTGCCGATGCCGAATGCCAGGGTGCCGAATGCACCGTGGGTCGAGGTGTGCGAGTCGCCGCAGACCATGGTGACACCTGGCAGGGTGAAACCTTCTTCCGGGCCGACAATGTGGACGATGCCCTGACGCAGGTCATTCATCGGGAAGTAATGGATACCGGTATCCTTGGCGTTCTGGTCAAGAGTGTTGACCTGGATACGGCTGTCTTCTTCCTTGATGCCTTCGGAACGGTCCGTGGTCGGAACGTTATGATCCGGAACGGCAAGGGTCAGTTCCGGGTGGCGCACTTTGCGGCCGGCATTGCGAAGGCCTTCGAAAGCCTGCGGGCTGGTCACTTCATGAACGAGATGGCGGTCAATATAAATCAGGCAGGTACCATCATCCTGCGTATCGACCACGTGACTTTCCCAAATCTTGTCAAAAAGGGTTTTAGGCGCACCCATCTCGACCTCCTCTTAAAATCGATCTTTTATGCAGCGACGACCAGACAGTAGTGCCGGCAAAGGACATTAAACCGGGGATGTTTTTTACGACGGCAATCCTGGGATTGCGATGTCATGTGGCGCACGGCGTCGCCTGTTCCTCCGGGCATCCGGGTTTGTCCCGATATGCGAAATTTTATTATCCAGAACCGCACGGACTTGATCGTTTTTGCCGCGGGAGTGCCTTTATACACTCAAGCTTCCAAATCGCAAGCAACCCGGCGCGTGTTTTTTTACGCTACTACATCTTAAAGTAGATTCGGGGAAAATTGAGCATCTTGAGGTAGCCAAAACTACCAGATTCCGGGGTGAGGCAGCCAAAGCAGGGATAGCTGATATAAAATAAAGTTATATGTTATTCGCAAGGTTTCCGCGCGTTACATCGATCAGGCATGAAAACCGGCGATTCGATATGATGCACGCATAAAGTGTATTTATCGGTTGTTTGTCGCCCAAGGCCACAGGCAATCGAAACAGCCCAAAAGAAACGGGCCCACCCGAAGGTGAGCCCGCCAATCATTCCGACAATGCGGAACGCAGATTATTTCTTGCGTTCTGCAGCCGTCAGTTTGCCTTTGTGACCGGTGGTCTGTTCGGCGATACGCGCCGATTTACCGGTACGGCCACGCAGGTAGTAAAGTTTTGCGCGACGAACGTCACCGCGACGGACGACTTCGATTTTGTCGATCGCCGGGGAGTAGTTCTGGAAGATACGCTCGACACCTTCGCCCGATGCGATTTTACGCAGGGTGAAGGACGAGTTCAGGCCGCGGTTTTTCTTGGCGATGCAGACGCCTTCGAACTGCTGGATACGTTCGCGGGTACCTTCAACGACTTTCAGGTGAACACGGACGGTGTCGCCTGCGTCGAATTCCGGAACTTCGCGTTTTGCAGCGATTTTATCGAGCTGATCTTTTTCGATCTGCTGGATGATTGCGTTGGTCATGGTTTAACCCTCTTTGATGTGCCCGCGTGCGACATACTGATCCCAAAGGTCAGGACGCCGAGCACGGGTAATTTCTTCTGCCTGAGCATGCCGCCAGGCTTGTACCTTGGCATGATGTCCGGAAAGCAAGATCTCCGGCACGTCACGCCCGTTCCAATTGGCCGGGCGCGTGTAATGCGGATATTCAAGCAACCCGGTTTCAAAGCTTTCCTCGTCGACGGATTCGGTCTTGTTGACCACACCTTCGATAAGGCGAATGCACGATTCAATCAGGACCATGGCCGGCAGTTCGCCGCCCATGAGGATGTAGTCGCCAATGCTGATTTCCTCGACCTGATGTTCATCAAGTACGCGCTGGTCGATACCTTCGTAGCGACCACACAACAGGATGGCACCCGGTCCCGCTGCCAGTTCGCGGCAACGTTTCTGGTTCAGCATTTTCCCGCGCGGGCTGAGATAAATCAGCGGCAATTGCGGAGCTTCCGCACGCAATTCACGCAGGGTGGCGTCGACAATATCCGGGCGCATGACCATACCGGCCCCACCCCCGAAAGGATTGTCGTCAACAGTGCGGTGACGGTCGGTTGCATGATCACGGATGTCTTTGACATCCAGCGACCAGATCCCGTTTTCCAGTGCCCGTCCGGCCAGAGACTGGCCGAGCGCACCCGGGAACATTTCCGGGAACAGGGTTGCAACCTTGGCCTGCCACACAGACATCGATCAGGCCTCCTTTCCGCTGCCGGTCGCAGTTTCTGCGCCTACTGCATCGGCAGTGACGGCATCAGAATCGCGGTCGGCCTGAGAGTCCCTGCGGGAGCTGCCCGGACGGCGGGTACGATTTCCCGGTCCTTCTTCTTCCTGCAAAAGCCCCTCGGGCGGATTTACCACCAGCTTGCGTTCCGAAAGCACCACATCGGGCACGACTTCCTTGGTAAACGGCAGGACGACGACTTTGCCACGGACTTCTTCCAGCGCGATTTCGATCACATCGCCCGCGCCAAAATCGGCCACACCCCGTACGGTCCCGAACAGCGAACCATCAACATGATGGGCTTTCAGGCCGACAAGATCGGCAAGATAGAATTCGTCTTCGTCTTCCGTTTCCGGCAGGGCCGTCCGCGGTACGTAAAGCTTGGTTCCCCGCAGCCGTTCGGCGGCGTCCCGGTCGTTCACACCATCGATCTTGGCGATCAGCTGGTCGCGAACATGTCCGACAGGAGACAGTTTGAATTTCGCTTGTCCCTTGGCGTCGAACAACGGGCCGTAACCGACAAGGTTATCCGGATCGACGGTATAGCTTTTGACGCGCACGGCACCACGCACCCCGTGCGGGGCGGTGATCATGCCGACGCAGACAAATGCATCGTCGGTTTTGGATTTGCGGGTATCAGCCATTTCGGTTCACAAATTTCCGGTATCTGATCAAAGCGTGCGAAAAGCTTATTCTTCGCTGGCAGCTTCTTCAGCAGGAGCCGCAGCAGCTTCGGCAGCTGCAGCAGCAGCGGCTTCGGCTTTTTCAGCTTTCTCACGAAGACGTTCCTGGGCTTTCGCTTTCGGAGCCGACTTCTGGGGCTGTTCGGTCGGTTTGAACGCGTCAGCCAGGCCAGCTTTGCCCAGGAAACGTGCAACACGATCGGTCGGCTGTGCGCCAACGCCCAGCCAATATTTGATGCGCTCTTCTTTGAAGGTCACGCGGTTGTCAGCATCCTTCGGGAGCATCGGATCATAGGTACCGACTTTCTCGATGAAGCTGCCGTCACGCGGGGCACGGGCATCTGCAACTACGATACGGTAGTACGGACGCTTTTTGGCACCGCCACGGGAAAGACGAATCTTGACAGCCATTCGGATAAGTTCCTTTCAGCTTGGGTTTGTAGTCTTCAAGTTACGATCCCGGAGGATCAATTTATTCCGGTTCAGGGAACCGGGGTGTTTGGTTCTTTCGAAAAATCTTGAGAACCGGGGGCTTGGCTATTTCTTTTTACCGAACCCCGGAAATCCCGGCGGCAAACCGCCGCCGCCCAATCCCGGGAACCCGGGCGGTAATCCGCCCCCGGCACCGGGAAATCCTTTTGGCAACTTGCTCATATCGGGCATGTCGCCGCCTTCGAGCATCGAGGGATCCATTTTCGGCATACCGCCAAACAGTCCCTTTTTGCCCATCTTGCCCATCTTTTTGATCATGGTGGACATGGTCTGATACTGTTTGAGCAGCTTGTTCACATCCTGAACCGAAAGACCGCAACCTGCGGCAATACGCTTTTTGCGCGATGCCTTGATCAGGGCCGGGTTTTCTCGTTCCTTGGGCGTCATCGACAGGATGATCGCCTCCTGATGGGTCAGAAGTTTGGGATCAAGCTTGGTCTGCGACATCTGTTTTTTCAGCGCGCCCATGCCCGGCAGCATCCCCATGATGCCGGAAAGATCACCCATTTTCTGAAGCTGCTTGAGCTGGGAAAGAAGATCGTTCAGGTCAAACTGACCCTTTGCGAGCTTCTTCGCCATTTTCTCGGCGTCTTCCTGCTTGATCGTTTCGGCAGCCTTTTCGACAAGACTGACGACATCGCCCATCCCGAGGATGCGGTTGGCGATACGATCCGGATGGAAGGCTTCCATCTCGTCGATTTTCTCACCGGTACCGAGCATCTTGATCGGGCAACCGGTGATCTGGCGCATCGACAGGGCCGCACCACCACGTGCATCACCGTCGATACGGGTCAGAACGATACCGGTGATGCCGACCTTGTCGGCGAATTCCTTGGCCACATTGACCGAGTCCTGACCGGTCATCGCATCGGTGACCAGAAGGGTCTCGGCCGGGTTGACCGCGTCACGGACCTGGGCGACTTCGCTCATCAGTTCCATATCGATATGCAGGCGCCCTGCGGTATCGAGGATGACGGCGTCATAGCCTTCCTTGCGGCCCATATCCATTGCGCGTTTTGCGATCGATACCGGCTTTTCGCCCATAATGATCGGCAGAACGTTCAGGTCGTTATTGTCGGCCAGAATTTTCAACTGCTGCTGGGCGGCCGGGCGATAGATATCAAGCGACGCCAGCAGGACTTTCTTGTTGCGCTTTTTGGTCAGATGCAGCGCGATCTTGGCCGAGCTCGTGGTTTTACCTGAACCCTGCAAACCGACCATCAGGATCGGAACCGGCGGGGTGGCCGCAAGGTTGATATCCTCGCCTTCACCCAGCATGTTTTTCAGTTCGTCATGAACGATCTTGACGACCATCTGACCCGGTGTGACCGAACGCAGAACGTCCTGACCAACCGCACGCTCGGTTGCATTGGTGATGAATGATTTGACGACCGGCAGCGCCACGTCAGCCTCAAGCAGGGCGACGCGTACTTCGCGCATGGCTTCCTTGACGTCGGATTCTTTCAGCGCGCCACGTCTGCGCAGCTTATCAAGAACCCCGCCAAGGCGATCGCTTAGTCCTTCAAACATTCCAAATCCCGTCTGTGTTTCCGGTGTTTCTACCGTGTGCGCACAAAAAACTAAAACCCAGTGCTCGACAACTCGAGGACTGGGGGAGTCACCCCTTGGGCGACCTTTGTTGCGCAGGGTTTATGCGATAGGGGGGATAGAGTCAAGCGCAATCAGGCGCAAAAGCGCGATGTTCTGCGCTTTTGATGCCAATCGCATCGCAATCCGCGATTCATCGGGACCAAGCTGCTGTTTAACCCGTGATGTTGATCGGGTCGATGGCGTGATTGTCGATCAGGCGGGCTTTGCCAAGATGGGCGGCGACAAAGACGCGGCTACGTTTGCGCACCCGATCTTCGACCCGTTCAAGCGTATCTGCGTCGCGGATTTCAAGGTAGTCAATCGATTTGAAACCGGCGTTCAGAATATCTTCGCGTCCCTTGGACAGAAGCGGGGCGATTTCCGCTCCTGTTGCCGCGGCTGTGGTGATTTCGCCCAAAACCCGGTCAAGTGTCGGGGCAATCGCGCGTTCTTCCGGTGTCAGATAGCGGTTGCGCGATGACATCGCCAGCCCGTCATCTTCGCGCAGGATCGGTGCGCCGATAATTTCGACCGGGATGTTCAGGTCGGTGGAGAAACGACGGATGACCATCAGCTGCTGATAGTCTTTCTGGCCGAATATCGCGCAATCGGGCAGGGCTTGCAGCAGAAGTTTGGTGACGATCTGGGCAACGCCGTCGAAATGGCCGGGGCGGGAAGCACCGCACAGGACGTTGGTAAATGATCCATCGACGCTGACACGAGTGGCAAAGCCTTCGGGATACATTTCTTCGACCGAGGGGGCAAAGCACAGCTCCACCCCGGCGGCATCGAGCATTTTCTGATCGTCTGGCAATGTACGGGGATAGGCACCGAAATCCTCGTTCGGGCCGAACTGCGTCGGATTGACGAAGATGCTGACAATGACGCGGTCGGCGTGATTGCGGACATGATCGGTCAGGCTGATATGACCGGCATGAAGAGCACCCATCGTCGGGACCAGTGCCACACGCAATCCTCGCGCGCGCCACCCGGCAACAACCGCGCGCAGTTCTGCAACGCTGTGAACGGTTTTAAGCGTCATGTTCGTCTTGTCGATCGTCTGTTGGGCAAAAAGGCGGCACCGTTATTTTACGGCGCGCAATTTGCCGGGTTTGGTCACGCCAAAGCAATGATCGTCGGTCGGGAACTGACGGTTCCGGACTTCGGTGGCATAGCTTTCAACCGCTTTGGAGACCTGATCGCCCAGATCGGCATAGCGTTTGACGAATTTCGGGGTGAAATCGGAAAACAGCCCAAGGATATCCTCGGTCACCAGCACCTGCCCGTCGCAGGCAACAGATGCACCGATGCCAATCGTCGGAATGTCGATTTCCGTGGTGATAAGCCGTGCAACGGCCTCGACCGTGCCTTCGACAACCACTGAAAATGCACCGGCTTTGGCGACGGCCTTGGCATCGGCAATCACCTTGGCAGCAGCTTCTTCGCCGCGACCCTGGCTTTTGAAGCCGCCCATGGTGTTGACCTGCTGGGGCATCAGGCCGATATGGGCCATGACGGGAATGCCGCGCTGGCTGAGGAATTCGACGGTGTCAGCCAGTTCGGCGCCACCTTCGAGTTTCACCCCCGCGCATCCGGTTTCGGCAAGAATGCGCGATGCCGTGCGAAAAGCCTGTTCTTTGGATTCCTGATAGCTGCCAAACGGCAGATCGACGATCACGCAGGCGTTGGAGCTGCCGCGCATGACGGCCTTGCCGTGGTTGATCATCATGTCGACGGTGACGGCAAGCGTGCTTTCCATGCCGTAAACAACCATGCCCAGTGAATCCCCGACCAGAAGAAGATCGCAATGCGGGTCAAGGCGTTGCGCCATCGGCGTGGTATAGGCCGTCAGGCAGACAATCGGTTCTGCACCCTTGCGGGCGCGAATGGCAGGAACCGTGATGCGGCCCTGTTTTCTGGTGGTGGCACTCATGACGTTTCTCCCCCGGTGTTACCGGATCTGGCTGCCCGATCTGTGTCAGGCGTGCCGTCATGTTTACAATATGATGACCATTTGCGGGAACTGTTTTTTCGCAATCGCGAAACAGGCTTTTGGTCGAATAGCCTTTAACAGGAAGGGTTCCCTATTGTTACCGCAGGATATTCCGTCCATTTCGGGATTTGTTGTGCAATTGCACAACGCAATCACAAACCTTCGGCAAGATCTTCAAGCATATCAATGCCGACGGCTTCGATATGGCGATTATCCTTAAGCGTGATCGTTGCTTCCTTGCGCAGCTGCGTCAGGGTGCGTGAAACCGTTTCGATGGTCAGGCCAAGGTAATCGGCGATGTCCGAGCGGCTCATCGGGACCTGGATCGTGTCGCTTTCCTCGCCGCGATGTTCCTGACGGCGGGCCAGCATCAAAAGGAAGGACGCAACCTTTTCCTTGGCGGTCTTGCGACCCAGCAGCAGCATCTGATCCTGTGCGGCGGCAAGTTCGTCAACCGCCATGCCCAGCATGCGTTTTTCAAGACGCGGGAATTCGTCAAACAGCTTTTCAAGCTTTTCGCGCGGGAAACGGCAGGCGGTTACCGGCTCGATTGCCTCGGCGGTGTAGCTGTATGTGGTGTTCAGAGCCAGACCAAGGAAATCACCAGGGAACAGGAAACCGGTGATCTGGCGGCGGCCGTCGCCCAGAAGTTTGTATAGTTTTACCGAACCCGACGTGACGTTAAACACGTAATCGGCATCTTCGGCTTCGTGGAAAATCGTGCTGTGCGGATCGAACTGAACATGGGTCAGCATCTGGCGCAAACGATCATGCTCCGTGCCCTGCAAAGAAGAGCAGAAGGTCAGGTCCTTGATTCCGCAGGCCTCACAAAGCTGGGAACGGACAGACATGGCAAACTCCGGAGCTACATGTACTTAAGATGTCAGATTGGAATTAATCTATGCGATCTGACTGCATCAGTTCAAGCGATACTAACGTTTGTCTCCGTTGTTTTTCGTATGGCTGTCCTGCGGTTGCTGTTCATCGTCATCAAAAAGGATGCGATTGGCGGCTCCTTCCATGTCATCGAACTGCCCCGATTTAAGCGACCACAGAAATGCTGCCAATCCGAGAAGCCCCAGAAACAGGGCGATTGGTATCAGAAGTAATAGGTTGCTCATACTGACGGCGCTCCTGCCTCTTGGGCATGTACGGGGAGGGCGGAAGGATCTTCGGCCCGCTGTTTGTCTGTTCCAGATCTCAGGCGCAATGCGTTGGCAATCACAATCAAAGAGGATGAAGACATCGCAATGGCGGCAATCAGTGGTGTGACCATGCCCGATACTGCCAATGGAATCGTGATCAGGTTATAGGCAAATGACAGGGTGAAATTCTGTCGGACAAGCCGGTCGGATTTCCTGGCAACGTCGATGGCCTCGATCACGGCCGAAAGGCGGTCGCCCTGAAACACGATATCGGCGACATTCTGGCTGATTTCGGCTGCACTTGCCGGTGACATGGATGCATAAGCGGCGGCAAGGGCCGGCGCATCATTAATGCCGTCACCGACCATCAGGTCACATTTGCCATTTTCGGCGCGACGGGCGATTTCGTTTGCCTTGTCCGCCGGTGAAAGCTGCGCCTTCCAATCGCGAATGCCCAGTGTTTCGGCAAGTCGAGCAACCGTCACGGCCCGGTCCCCCGATAGCAGCGATATGTCAAAACCACGCGAAGACAGGGTTTCGATGACCTGTTCGGCATCATGACGCGGGGCATCGCGGAAAACAAAACGGGTTGCGGCCCGGCCCGGTTCCTGCAACCACATTTCGGGGCCTGCAATGTGGCTGGACAGGTCGGCATTTTCTGCAATACCGCAAAATGCCCGGCTGCCCAATCGGACCGTGCCGCCGGGCAATTCTGCTGAGAGTCCCTGGCCGGGATGTTCCGAAACATTGGCGATTGGCGTTACATTTCCGGCAGCCCGTACAAGGGCACGCGACAGTGGGTGTGTGCTATTGGCCGCGATGGATGCGGCCAGTTCAAGCGCAGTGTCATCGTCCGGATTGGAGATCAATTCGGGCTTGCCGGTGGTCAATGTGCCGGTCTTATCAAAAATGACACCGCGAATACGGGTCAGTCTTTCAAGGGCCGTGGCTGATTTGACCAAGATACCAGCGCGCAACAGCCGCCCGGTCGCAATCACCTGAACAACCGGCACGGCAAGGGCAAGGGCACAGGGGCAGGTGATGATCAGAACGGCAATCGCATTCATCAGGGCATCCTGCCAGCCAATCCCGCCAATCAGCCACCAGCCGAGAAATGTCGTGCCCGAAAGAAGGTGGACCACCGGGGCATAGGATTTGGCGACACGGTCGGCAAGGGCGACATATCGGGCGCGTCCCTGTTCGGCGTTTTCCATCAACCGGACAATTTCAGCCAGAAGCGTTGTTTGACCGGTCGCAGTAACGCGGATGCGCAACGGGGCCGATATATTGGTTGTTCCGGCGAAAACGGTTGTGCCTGGTTTGGCGGTGTTCGGGATGCTTTCCCCCGTTATCAGGCTGGTATCGATATCCGATTGACCATCAAGGATTTCACCATCAATGCCGATCCGCTCCCCCGCTGCCACCAGAACGATCATGCCCGGTTTGGCCTTGTCCGGTGCGATCAGTCGGCGGGTGCCATCGTCAGCCAGAACCGTGACCGAGCGCGCATTCAGCGATAGCAGATGTTCGGCGGCTGATCGGGCCTGACCACGGGCGCGGCTGTCAAGATATCGGCCAACCAGCAGGAAAAACAAAAGCGTTATGGCAGAATCGAAATAGGCATGGGGGCCGCCGCGCATGGTTTCGGCCAGACTCATGCCAAGGGCAAGAATGACCCCCAGGCTGATCGGCACATCCATATTGACCCGGCGATTGCGGATCGCACCCCATGCGGACCGGTAAAACGGCATTCCGGCATAGACGGCTGCCGGAAGGGCAATCAGGGCCGATATCCAATGGAAAAGATCGCGGGTTGCCCCGCCCATTCCCTGAAAATATCCGGCCCAGACAGAAACCGACAGCAGCATGACGTTGCCCGCGGCAAATCCGGCAACCGCCAGACAGCGCAGCAATTCGCTGTTGCGGGCCTGTGTTGCCTGTTCTAGCGCTGCGGGATCGAACGGGATCAGCCGGTATCCCATCTGCAGAACCGGTTTAACCAGTTCATCCACATCGGCAATGTCACCGTTCCATGTCAGCCGTAACCGGCGGGTAGTCATATTGACGCGCGCATGCAGGACAGACGGATTTTTTTGCAGCAGGGTTTCGATCAGCCAGACACAGGCCGCACAATGTATGCCATCCACCATCAGGTTAAGATGATGAACGCCTTCGTCGTCAGTGCTGACAAGATCGGTGAAATTAACCGCAGCGATTTCATCGCTATCAGGGCGCAATGGCCGGGCTTTGGGATCGATGCTTCGGCGGCTGTAATAGGATTTAAGACCCAGATCGCCCAGAAGTTCAAACGCACCTGCACATCCCCGACAGCAAAAATCAGGCCCGACCGGTGACATCGAGGTCACCGGATCTCCACAATGGCGGCAGGTGGTTTGGGGGGTCATGGTTTTACGACAACGGTCTCGACAGTCTGATAATCATCACCAAGGGCGTGTGCAATGGTCCGGATTTCCCAACGGCCATAAACCGGGAACGCGGCACTTGCCCGATATTCCCCGGGCGCGATTTCCGCCATTCGCACGGTCTGGTCAAGATCGTCACGGTCCGAACGCCGCAAAACGATTTCCATTTTGGCACCGCTGATCGGTTGGGAATCGCGATCCCGGAACAGGACAGTAACCGTCGCAGACTGATTGATCAGACCCTCGACCGACAGTTTGCTGCGCCATCCCAATTCGGCCTGACGCTGCGCGCCCGACATTGCGGCGTTATAATTGTTGCCTTCTTCGAAGGCGTGTTTGGTGACAAGCCCGTTCCAGCTTGTCATTGAAAACGTGATCAGCGAGATGTTGGCGATCAGCATGATCGCGAAACCGCCAACAAAGTACCACGGGATCAGGCGATCCGATTTGCGCGGACCCGCAACAGAGGATGGTGAGGTTGTGGTCTGGGTCGTCATCTTTCTATCTCCTGTCCGGCGCAATAGGGTCGGTGGCCGGATCGTCAGGCGGGTGGCGGTTATTTCGGACCGGCAAATACGGTATCATAAGTTTCGCGAATATTGTCCTTTGGATCGGTCACGCTGAACTCGAACGGTGTGGCTTCGCCGTCCAGTACTTCTGGATCGGCCGCAACAAAGACACGGAAACTGCCAACGCGGTCCGGGGCAACATCCAGGCTGAATGTGCCATCCTGATTAGGTGTCAGACCGATAACCTGAAAATCGGTGGCAACAAGCCCTTCGATTGTAAGGATATAGGTTTTGGCAGCCTGTTCTTTGTTCAGGACCTTTAAGGTGTAGCCATTTCGGACATCACCATCGGACAGTCGGACGAATATCGGGTTGCGATCCCGCAAAACGTTGACTTCAAGTGTCGTGCGATTGAACAGGCCAAAGGCCATCACGCCTGCGACCAGCATCACGATGATCGAATAGAAAATGGTACGCGGCCGGACAATGCGGATTTTGGTTGCCTTGCCATGCGCACGCAACTGGCTGTTTTGCACCGAATCAAACCGGACCAGATCACGCGGGAAGCCGACCTTGTCCATCATTTCGTTACACGCATCGATACACAGGCCACAGCCGATGCATTCCATCTGCAATCCGTCACGGATATCGATCCCCGTCGGACAGACGTTAAAGCAGGCATAGCAATCAATGCAGTGGCCGACTTCCGGCACTTCGCCGCGGACAAGGTTCTTGCGCTTGATCGGACCACGCGGTTCGCCGCGCCAGCCTTCATAGGTGACGATCATCGACTCGTCATCAAGCATCGCCGACTGGAAACGCGGCCACGGGCACATATAGGTGCAAACCTGTTCGCGCGCCCACCCGGCCAGCAGATAGGTCGAAAAAGTCAGGAACGCGATGGTGACATAAACACCCAGTGACGCATCGCCGGTAAAGATATCGGCCATGACCGTCGGCGCATCGTGGAAATAAAGCACAAACGCACCGCCGGTTGCCGCGGCAATCACCAGCCATGAAAGATGGGTCGCGCCGATTTTCCAGACTTTTTCGAATGTCCAGGGCGATTTGTCCAGACGCATGCGCGCATTGCGATCCCCCTGGATATGACGTTCGACCAGCATGAAAAGATCGGTCCACACCGTTTGCGGACAGCCATAACCGCACCAGATACGGCCAAACAGCGACGTTGCCAGAAACAGACCGATCGCGGCAAGGATCAGAAGGCCGGTGATGTAATAGACTTCCTGCGGCCAGATCTCGATAAAGAAGAAATAGGCGCGGCCAAGATCCATGTCGATCAGCACGGCCTGATCCGGTGCCGAAGGTCCGCGGTCCCAGCGCAGCCAGGGAACAATCCAGTAAATGGCAAGCAGAGCGACCAGTGCAAACCATTTCAGGTTACGGAAACGGCCCGAGACCCGTTTCGGATAGACCTTGTCGCGGGTTTTATAAAGTGGCTGGTCGCGGTCATCTTCCGGCAGTGTATCGTTTTGCGGGATCGGATGTGCGGGATCGGGCTGTTGCAAATGGGGCATGGCCATTGTCGCTACCTGACTGTTGGGCCGCATCGCCGATAACTGCTCTCTTGTGGCTTTGGGGCCACCAGTTATCTGCATGGTGCACAACATGGCATGCGGCATGCCATGTCGGATTAGGATTATTCAAATTGCAGTGCCAACATACGAAAAACCCGCCGCACCCCACCATGACACAAATCAATTTTTGATCAGATCACAGTGTATAAAGGTGCGGCGGGCAGAAGATTTTAAAGGTTACTGACCGCCACCAAGCGAGTGGACATAAACCGTCAGCATCTTGATGGTTTCTTCGTCAAGACGACCACCCCATGCCGGCATGACGCCGCCACGCGAATTGGTCACGGTTTCGGTAATGGCCGCGGCATCACCACCATACAGCCAGATCGCATCCGTCAGGTTCGGTGCCCCCAATTCCTGAACACCCTTGGCGTCTTCGCCATGACAGGATGCGCAGTTATCAGCGAAGACTTCCATGCCGCGGGCTGCCGCGGCCTTGTCGGTTTCGCGTCCGTTAAAGGACAGGACATACTGAACAACATCATTGATGCCATCGCGTTCCAGTATCTCGTCACGACCAAAGGCAGGCATATCGTTGAAACGCGTATCATCATTGGCATCCCAGCGGATACCGACATGCAGCGTTTCATTGATGGTTTCAAGCGAACCACCCCACAGCCAGTCATCGTCCTGAAGGGATGGGAAGCCCGGGTTGCCCGAACCGCCGGTGCCATGACACGGTGCGCAGTTTTCTGCAAACACGGCCTTGCCACCTGCCATCGAGAAGTTCAGCAATTCGCTGTCATTAACGATTTCATCCAGATCCAGTGCTGCCAGACGCTCCATATACGGTGCGCGTTCGGCGGCAACATTGGCCATGGTTTCATGCAGTTGGGTCCGGTTGGTGGTTTCGAACATACCGGTAAGGTAGCTCGTTGCCGTCGGCCAGGACGGATAAACCACCCAATAGCCGACCGACCAGACGATTGTGGCCCAGAAAACATAGACCCACCAGGACGGCAGCGGTGTATTCAGCTCTTTGATGCCATCCCATTCATGACCGGTGGTTTCGTGACCCGAAACCTGGTCTTTTTCGACATGTGTCGACATAGCTCGGTTCTCCCCCTATTCCTCATCCCGAAACGGAATCCGGGCATGCTCTTCCATGTCTTTCCGGCGCTTTTTGCTGGGCCACATGACCCAGGCAATGATCGCCCCGAAAAGCAGCATCAGCCACAGACCCCACAAGGGTCGGAAAAAGTCAGCGAGTTGCGTAAAGAATTCCATGACGTTCCCCTTCGCCTTAGCGCAGGTTCAGTTGCGGGTTGTAGGTGGTGAAATCGACCATGCGACCCAGGACCTGCAGATACGCGACCAGCGCATCCATTTCGGTCAGTTTCGCGGGGTTTCCGTCAAAGTCACCGGTTGCCGCATTCGGATAACGTGCAAGGAGTTCATCGTAATCCTCGTCCGCCATCGCCTGCAGATACAGGTCGGCCTTGGCATTCTCGATCTGCTCGTCGGTATAAGGAACACCAACCATTTTAAGCGTTTCAAGATGGGCCTGGGCGTCATCGAACTTCAATTCGCGTTCCGCCAGGAACGGATAGCCCGGCATGATCGATTCCGGCACGACAGAGCGCGGATCTTTCAGGTGGGCAACATGCCAGTCGTTGGAATATTTGGCACCAACGCGGGCAAGGTCCGGTCCGGTACGTTTCGATCCCCACTGGAACGGATGGTCATACATCGATTCCGCGGCAAGGCTGTAATGGCCATAACGTTCGACCTCGTCACGGAACGGACGGATCTGCTGGGAATGGCAGTTATAGCAGCCTTCGCGGAGATAGATGTTGCGACCCGCCTGTTCGAGCGGTGAATAGGGACGGACCCCTTCGACCTTCTCGATGGTCTGTTCCATCGTGAACAACGGCACGATTTCGACAATACCACCGATGATGATGGTCAGGAAAATCCCGAGGATGAGAACAAAGACGTTCTTCTCAACAATGTGGTGTTTTTTCAGAAGCATTTTTCACATCCCCCTTATTCGGCTGCTACGGTAGCAGGTGTGCCGATCGGTGCTTCGCGACGCAGATCACCCTTGATCGTCTTGTAGACGTTCCAGACCATGATCAGCGATCCGAGCAGGAAGAGCAGGCCACCGGTTGCACGAATGATGTAGTAGGGGTGCATTGCTTCAACGGTTTCGATGAAGGAATACTGCAGGAAGCCAAGATCGTCGTAGGCACGCCACATCAGGCCCTGCATGATCCCCGAAACCCACATCGACGTGATGTAAAGAACGATACCGATGGTACCCAGCCAGAAGTGATAGGCAACCAGACGCATCGAATAGAGGCGTTCACGATGCCACAGGACCGGGATCAGGTGATAGATCGCACCGAAGGAAACGAAAGCCACCCAGCCAAGCGCGCCGGAATGAACATGTCCAATGGTCCAGTCGGTGTAATGTGACAGGCCATTGACAGCCTTGATCGACATGACCGGGCCTTCGAAGGTCGACATGCCATAAAAACCGACAGCGGCGACCATGAAGCGCAGGACAGGGTCGGTTCGCAATTTGTCCCATGCACCCGAAAGCGTCATCAGACCGTTGATCATTCCGCCCCAAGACGGCATCCACAACATGATCGAGAATGTCATACCAAGAGTCTGCGCCCAATCAGGAAGGGCTGTGTAATGCAGATGGTGCGGACCAGCCCAGATATACAGGAAGATCAGCGCCCAGAAGTGAATGATCGACAGACGATAGGAATAAACCGGACGTTCAGCACGTTTCGGAATGAAATAGTACATCATCCCAAGGAAGCCGGCTGTCAGGAAGAACCCAACGGCATTATGACCGTACCACCACTGCGTCAGAGCATCCTGCACGCCTGAGAACATCGAGTAGGATTTGGCCCCCATGAAGGAGACCGGAATCGCCAGGTTGTTGCCCAGATGAAGCATCGCGATTGTTACGATGAAGGCCAGGTAAAACCAGTTTGCGACATAGATATGTGGTTCTTGTCGTTTCAGCAGCGTGCCAACAAAAATGGCAAGATACGCAACCCAAACCACGGTCAGCCATATATCAACAAACCATTCAGGTTCTGCGTATTCACGGCCTTGGGTAATACCCAATACATAGCCGAGTGCGGCCATGACAATGAATAGCTGATAACCCCAGAATACGAATGCTGGAAGGGCCTTGCCGCCATAAAGAGATGCGCGACATGTCCGTTGCACAACATAGAATGACGTCGCGATAAGAGCATTGCCGCCAAAGGCAAAAATCACCGCAGACGTGTGCAGCGGGCGCAAACGCCCGAAATTCAGATATTCGATGTCGAAATTAAGCGCCGGAAATGCGAGTTGCCAGGCGATAAGATCGCCCGCCAGAAATCCGACGACGCCCCAAAATATAGTCGCCAGTGCGCCCCAGCGCACAACGTCCATATTATAACTAACAGCAACAGGCGTTGGTGCTGTTTGTGCCATGCTCCCCTGGCTCATGCTTGACTCCCGTTCAAGGTGTTCGGGTGAACTGTCCGATCCAATCGGGCAGCTCCATCAGTCCCGGCGGTGACCGGGTGCGACACATGTCATTCCCTTGCCACCTGCACCAAAAGCCCCACCGCTGCCGTGATGCGCTTTTGGCAGCATCACATGCAAAACGGACGAGGCTTTCGATTGTCAGGTGATTATGCGGGTTGAAGCCTTACGCGCCATTGATCCACGTCAATATTGGCTCGTAAAACCGCAGAACCCCTCAATCTCAAGACAAAGCTCGCCCGCATTGCGGGACAATTGATTGCTAAGCGTGTTTATGCGCGTTTGGGTCTGTAAAGGTGTTGATACAGGTCAAGGTCAACACGAAATCTTTGCGCCATGATTGCTGAAAATCGTGGGAAGAGTAGCAATCATGTCAACAACCTATCAGGCAAGACCCCTAACACATCACACGGCGGATATGACTTTTCCGCTCGTGCAGATGATGCAGACCGGTCTTACGTTTGAGCGCTGGCGTGAATTTGTTGCCGAATTCTGCACTGATCGCGCCAATAGCATGATCGGGGCCGGATGCGACGATATCCTGTGGCAACGCCCGCGTGGCATCATCGTGATCGCCAATGAGCGGGGGTATATCCACGGTCTGTTTTCCTATCAGGTGCGTGACGACATGTCCGAGGGACTTGTCCTGCATGTCGACAACATCATGGCCGTCGAGATTGTTTCACGACCTTATGTGCTTGATGCGATGCGCGACGCTATGAACCGGCTGGTTCTGGATCATCATTGCGCGGCGGTTCATGTTTCGGTCGGTGAAATGGAAGAACGCCTGCGCGACTATTTCAGCGGGGCCGGCTTTGTGCCGCGCAAAATCCGTTACTGTGCCCCGGCTGCCCAGCATTGACGGCGCTGACTTTGGTGGACGATATCCGCTGACACCGTTATAAGGCGGTTATGAACGGTATTCCTTTTGTCAAAATGCATGGTCTGGGAAATGATTTCGTTGTCTTTGACGGACGACGCGATCCCGCCGTGCTTGATCTTGATAACGCAACTGCGGCCCGCATCGCCGACCGCAAAACCGGAGTCGGTTGTGATCAGCTGATCGTGATCGAACCCGCCCGCGATGATCTTGCCGATGCCTTCATGCGCATTCGCAACAATGACGGGGGCGAGGTCCAGGCCTGTGGCAATGCCACGCGCTGTGTGGCGAGCATCGTCATGGGCGAACTTGGCCGCAAGGATGTCATTATCCAGACCGTCGTCGGATTGCTTGATGCCAATGGTCTGGCCGATGGTCGTGTCACCGTCGATATGGGGCAGGTCAAGCTGGACTGGCGCGATATCCCGCTGGGTCAGGCGGTTGATACCAACCATATTCCGCTGTCCTTGGGCGGTTTGTCGGATGCGGTCGGGGTCAATGTCGGCAATCCGCATGCGGTGTTCTTTGTTGACGATGCCGAGTCGATTGATATCGAAAAGCTTGGCCCTGTCCTTGAACATCATGAAATGTTCCCCGAACGCGCCAATATTGAGGTTTGCAGCATCATTGGCGAAGACCGGATTCGCATGCGGGTCTGGGAACGTGGTGTGGGGGTGACGCGCGCCTGTGGTACGGGTGCCTGTGCGGCCGGTGTTGCCGCTGCGCGCCGCGGTTTGACCGGGCGGAAAACCGAAATCATTCTGGATGGTGGTCCGCTGACCATCGAATGGCTGCCCGACGATCATGTTCTGATGACCGGGCCGGTCGCGACCAGTTTCTCGGGCTTTTTGCACGGATCCCTTCTGGGACAGCATTGATTGAATTTCTGGTGCCGACCCGCGGGTAGCCTGATGGGTCGGTATCGTTCTGAATGGTTTCCCCGGTTGCACAATGCCTGTTCGTCGGGCAAAAGGGCGCAAACGGGTTCTTCGTTCAACCCATGTCGGGACGCCCCCTCCCGTCTTCTGTGAAACTCAAAAGCAGGTTCAGATAATGGCTGACTTCAATACGCTTGACGGTGTCAATGTCGCTGGCAAGCGCGTTTTGCTGCGCGCTGATCTTAACGTTCCAATGAAAGACGGCGTTGTGGGTGATACCACCCGCATCGAACGGACGGTTCCGGGGTTGATCGAACTGGCGGATGCCGGTGCGAAACTTGTCGTGATCACCCATTTTGGCCGTCCCAAGGGCGAACGCATTGCTGAAATGTCGCTTAAACCGGTTGCCGATGCGCTGGCCAAGCAGCTTGGGCGTCCGGTGAAATTCGCCGATGATTGCATTGGTGCGGCCGCAGCAGACGTCGTGAACAGCCTTAAGGACGGTGAAATCGCGGTTCTGGAAAACCTTCGTTACCACGCCGCAGAGGAAAAGAACGATCCGGCCTTTGTCGCCGAACTGGCAAAGCTTGGCGACATTTACGTCAATGATGCGTTTTCGTGCGCGCACCGGGCGCACGCCTCGACCGAGGGGCTGGCCCACAAACTTCCGGCCTATGCCGGTCGTCTGATGCAGGCCGAACTTGAAGCCCTTGGCAATGCGCTTGAAGCGCCGAAACATCCGGTGATGGCAATCGTTGGCGGTGCCAAGATTTCAACCAAACTGGATCTGCTTGGCAATCTGGTTGCCAAGGTTGACCAGCTGGTGATCGGTGGCGGCATGGCCAATACCTTCCTTGCGGCCAAGGGTGTAAATGTTGGCAAGTCGCTGTGCGAACACGACCTTCTGGCAACTGCGCGCGAAATTTTTGCCAAGGCCGAAGCCGCCAATTGCGAAATCGTCCTGCCGGTCGATGGTCTGGTCGCCAAGGAATTCAAGGCGCATGCCGATCACACCATATCTGACATCAACGATGTCGATGCCGATGGCATGATCCTTGATGCCGGGCCGAAAACCATTGTCGATCTGAACAAACGTCTCGAGTCCTGTGAAACGCTGGTCTGGAACGGTCCGCTGGGTGCGTTTGAAATCGCACCGTTCGATACGGCAACCGTTTCCGTCGCCCAGCAGGCGGCAAAACTGACCAAGGCCGGTAAACTTCTGTCGGTCGCGGGTGGTGGTGATACGGTTGCGGCCCTGCGTCACGCCGATGCCGATCAGGATTTCTCCTATGTCTCAACCGCGGGCGGTGCCTTCCTTGAATGGCTAGAAGGCAAGGAATTGCCGGGCGTTGCAGCCCTGCGTGGCTGATCCGCAAACTGCTGATTGTTAAATGCAAGACCCCGCCAATCGGCGGGGTCTTGCTGCTGACAAAGCATTCCCAATCATCCGAAATAAACCACGACGGCGGGAATCCCGTCTCTTTCAATGGGCCATGGATTCCGGGTCTGCACTCCGCTTCGCCCGGCATGACGATTTTGATCAACCGCCAAGCCACTCCAGCTCAAACCAAGCCAACCACCCCCGCTGCCCCCGGTATCGCCAAACGCCACCGACCGGACGGACCACGCCCCGGACCCTGCTGTCCCGAACAAACACCCGTCGCTCTCGGTTGACGCCCGAAACGCACCTCACCCCAAGGGCCACACGTTGCCGCATGGCAGACACACAACTCCCGCCATCGATGACCAGCCTTTCGGCATGTCCGAACGCACCACCAGCCCGCTGACAACCGATCCTGCCAGCCAATCCCGGCAACCCGGTCAGACGATCCAGTGCCGATCCAATCCGGGCGCAATTCGGGCCCGCTGATTCTCGGCATTGTCACGCTTCACCGACCGGACTGAACTGGACCGAACCAACTTCGCCCCGGCTCTCGCTGCCCCGAACAAACACCCTTGCCCTAAGGGCACATTTCTCCCGTCATGATAAACCACAGTTTTTCGCAAATATCCGACGGCCTTACGGCCTGATCGCACCACCCCCGTAATGACTTTTCCAAGCGCCATGAACGTCCCTTTGACGATACCGCACCCGCCATTTCATCCCGTCAGATCGCTGCCCTGTCATCGTCTCATTCCTGATTTTGCCGCCCGAAACGCAAAAAACCCGCAAAGCGAATCACGCTTTGCGGGTTTTGTCTCCGGACCCATTTGTCCTGTTGACTTTATCTTTATGCCACAAGACAAAGAACAAATCAAGAACTATTTTCCAAAAACCCGGAAAAAGTTCCCGGAAAAAGCTCAACACGGCAAAAAAGGTATATTTTTTAATACCTTGGGTAAGGCCATCCTACTCCGCCGCATCGACTTTCAGAACGCCGCGACGGATCTGGTCTTCTTCGATCTGGCTTTGGTCATCGGTTGATTCGTTCAGCGGAATACGGATTTTGCCGCACGCGATGTGATCGCCCGGGCCCCGCCAATCGGCGGGGTCTTTGTTATCCGGGAAGGCTGTTGTTGGCGGTTTGCGCGATGATTGTGTCGCGGTCCTTCAGGAACGCCGCATATCCATTATCCATCATCGCACTGGCAAGTTCGATATAAACGGCAAACAGGCGTGACAGGGTGTCGGTTTCTTCCGCATCAAGGATCGCCAGAAGTTCAGCCGACCGGGCCTGCCCGGTTTCAAAATGTTCCCACGCGCGTTCCAGCAGAATGGTGCCCAGGCGGTCCAGTTCGTCATATTTCTTCTGCCCGATGGCATTGCGGATTTCGCCAAGCGTGATATCGGCGGCAATCAGGATTTCGGCTGGTATCGTCACCAGCCTGTCCGGGCCTTTGATATCGTCTGGAAGGTCGCGCAGGATATGCACCACGTAACAGAAAATCGCCATGTCGCGCGCATGATAAAGCGGTGGGTTGGTCAGGGGGGATGTATATCCGATTTCGTTATCGAATCGTGCCGATAGCAGATAAACAAAAATTGATGCCGGGGCGGCGGTTGCCCCCTCGCAATAGGCGATGAAATCGTCCCATTCATCCATCGGGTCTTCGGCAACATCGCGGCGCAATGCATCGGCCAGATCAACCCACGGATCAACTTCCAGATCGCTTCGGCCCAAAGTCAGACGCAGGGCATCAAATACCTGCTGGCTGAGCGGGCCGCTTTCGGGATGGGGGTTATCAGCATCGATCTTGGCAGCCTGGATTTGCTGCTGCCAGTGATCAATTGCAATCAGGGTGTCTTCGCGGGCATAGTCGCGTTCATGATCGGTCAGTTCAAGGAACCCGTCATCGACAATATCGTCGATCACCCGCATCGATGCATAGGCCGCCAGAAAGAAACGCTGCCGTTCCGGGCCAAGGCGCATGGCCGCACGGTAAAGATTGGCATTTTTTGCCGCGGCAAGGTCGTTGCAGGCGGAAAAGGCATCGGCATTCGGCCCGTCTATCGGTGCTGGCATTCTTGTCATGCGGCGTTTCGTCTTTTCCTGATGATCCTTCTAGGAGTCATACAGCCTCGTTCGGGCAGGCAAAAGGGGAATTGAGCATTTCGTAAAAGATCACGGCCAAATTAAGGGGGCCTGATCCTAGAATTCCAAGCGATATCCGGCTGTCAGACCCAGCATCGCGTCAAAGCGATCAAGCGCACCGGTATTCGGATCAGGGGCAAGATCACTGGTCAATCGACCATGTAACCCGATCCAGATATCCTGAAACGGCATATAGGACAGGCTGGCGGCAATGCCCGCATCATCCGTGCCCGAAGGGTTGCCGGGATTGCCCGAAAAGTTATGGCGGTAAAAGCCACCGGGGTGGTGCGTGGGGGTGACATCAAAATCATTGCGTTGGTCGGTGCCAAAGCTTTGCCCGATCGGGCCATTCAGTTCGAAAACCGGGCCAAAGGCAAAGCCCAGATCCGGGCGTGGGGCGTAGCCAATTCCGAACTGGGCCGCAATGCCGTTGTTTGTCGTTGGCTGGCTGTCGATTTCAAACCACAGAAGCGATGGGTCACTTTCCCCATCGGTGGATGGATTGTTCAGGACAATGCCGTGATTTCGACGAGGGGCGAAATAATTGCTCATCCCGCCAGGCAGCGCGGGGGGCAGTATTCCGGGGACCAGTGAATTTGGCGAACTGTCAGTCTGGGGCATGCCAATTGTCACACCGGCTTCATCTGGCGTGGCGGGCTGGATCGACTGGGCACGGGCCGCGTGCGAAAAGCCGCCCGTTGTCGCGGCAACGGCAAGAATCGCAACAGACCACGCAATTGGACTTGATACATGCATATCTCGTGTTCCGACAACCTTATCGCAACTGGTGCACATCCCCTTGTGCAAACAAATTCTGGATGTTTCCGGCCCCGGTTTGTCAGTCGGCAAGGAACGCCTTGATGGCTTTTATCTGTTCCTCGTCATTCAAATGGGGTGCATGTCCGCAATTTGCTACAGTTAAAATCGGCATTTCCGGTTTTTGTTCCCGCATTTTTTCGACAATGGCGGGGGGAATCAGATCAGATTTCGCACCGCTGATCAGCATCACCGGGCAAGAAATAGCGTTGAATTGATCCCATGCATCAAAAGAATCAATATGTTCGGCAAAGACGCGCATGACTTCGGGATCATAATGCATCATGAAATTTCCGTTCGGCAGACGTCGCACCGAGCGTGCGGAAATAAATGACCAGGTGGCTTCGTCGGTGATGCCAAACGGCGCATAGATCAGTTTGACGATTTCTTCGACATCATGGATCGTTTCAAATTCCGGGGTGGCCCTGACATAGGATTTGATCCGTGCGACTGCCGCAGTGTCAAGTTCCGGTCCGATGTCATTTAAAACCAGCTTTTCGATCCATCCGGCGGCTTCGGCGGTCATGGCAAGCCCGATCAACCCGCCCATTGACGTTCCGATCCACTTGCAGCTTGAAATCCTGAAATGTTCAAGCATTTCGAAGGTCTGTGCGACATAGAAGGGCAGGGTATATTCCCGGTCGGGATTCTTGGCCCATCCCGAAAGCCCGCGGCCGATCATGGACGGGCACAGGACAAAATACGTATCAGTGAAATGCGGCGCGACATGATCAAAATCATCGGCCAGTCGCGCCAGACCGTGGCTCATGACAAGGGCTGGTTTTTGGGGATCGCCCCACGTCCTGACATGAATTTCATAGCCGCAACAGGGAATAAAATGGTCACGGAAGGCGGGCATGGGGTGCTCCGTTTGTAATGCCCGCCAATAGAGACTTTAGCGTCGAATTTATGCGTCGCGTTTGCGGGCGATCATGAATAACCGGTTGAATGGAAACAGTGTGACGCCATCATCACGCGGCGGATAGACCTGTTTCAAGCGGGTTTTGTATTTTTCACAAAATGCGGCGCGCGCATCATCATCGGGCAGGGCGGCAAGAACCGGGCGCAAGGCGGTCGATGATGTCCAGTCGAAAACGGGGTCTTCCCCATGCAGGACATGGCAATACTGGGTCTGCCACAGGTCAATGGCATCGCAATCGGCGGACAGGACATCAAAATAGTCGCCCGGTCGCATGATCCGGATTTGCTGGGTCGCCCCGGCAACCGCATCGCGCCATTCAATTCCGGCTTCGCCAATCAACTGATGACTGGGTGCCAGGAAATTGTTCGGCACCTGAATGGCCAACAGTCCGCCGGGACGCAAAAACCGTGTCAGGCGGGGGAACAGTTTGGCATGTTCGGGAATCCATTGCAGGGCGGCATTGGAAAACAGGATATCAACCGGGCTATCCGGTTCCCATTGCGCGATATCGGCCTGTTGCCATTCGATATTCTCGTCGCGCTTGGCGGCTGTTTCCAACATTTCTGCTGAAGAATCGATCCCGACAATCTGGACATCGGGATTTTCCGGTGTGCGATACGCCTGATCAAGCAACGCGGTGATGGATCCGGGCCCGCAGCCAAGATCGACAATGTGACGTGGCAAAAAGCCATCCGCCGGTTTGGGCAGACGGGCAATCAGGTCTTTTGCCGGGCGGCGACGTTCATCGCCAAACAGACCGTAACGAACAGGATCCCAGTGTGTATTGCTCATACTCTGATCCATAACCTGCCCGGTCCCGAAAGAAAACCTCAAAGGCGATGTCGACCGATATCTCGGCGGCAGACCTTATTTATGCCCGTCTTTTTCCAGCTGGTCATAATGTCCCTTGATCAGTGCGAACATGAACAGCACCGCACCAAAGAACAATGCCAGGCCCACAAAATAGGAATATCCATCATGTGATCCCGAAGCATAGAACAGGCCGAAAATCCCCACCACAATCGTCAGGACACCGAAGATCAAGCGATCCGCACCCATCTTAGAACTCCTCTAAACTTCTGATGTATCTTGATTTTCTGCAATCTATCGATTTGAGCGTATTGATCAAGAAATAACGTGGCGTCTTATGCCGTCCCCAAATTTCGAATTCTTTGAGGTACATCACGAAAGATTTCGACAAGTTGCAAATAAACCGGTCTTTTGAACGGGACAATCAGATCGGGCAAAGTTCCGAAATCGGTCCAGCGCCATGCATCAAATTCAGGATGGGGAACATCAATTTTGATATGTTTTTCCTTACCCGTAAAGTGCATGGCAAACCATTTCTGTTTCTGGCCGCGATACTTGCCACCAAATGCCTTGCCAATCAGGTGATCGGGTAAATCATAGGTCAGCCAGTCGGGCGTTTCGGCAACGATTTCGGCCTTGTCGGTGCCGATTTCTTCGGACAATTCGCGAAGCGCTGCCTGTTCGGCGGTTTCGCCATCATCTATCCCGCCCTGTGGCAATTGCCATGCGCCTTCAAACCCGATCCGGTTGCCGATCCAGACCTGTCCCTCGTCGTTAAAAAGTGCGATCCCGACACAGGGGCGATAAGGCAGGTCTTCTGCGGTCAGCGTTGATTTGTCCGTGTTGCCGGTTTTTATCTTCTGATCCCCGGCCTTCTGATCATCGTCGGCTTTGGCTGCCTTCTTTGATTTGCCGCCCGATTTCTTCGCCATCAATACCCCCTGACAAACCGCATACGGTGGCGGTGTCATCAATTTTCGATTGTTTCACTTTCGCCGTCACCAGTATCGGACGGGGCTGCATCCTTTTGGGCGCGTTCTTCGGCCAATGCGGCGTCACGCCGGGCGGCTTCCGCCTCGTCCGCAGACTGCGGTGTGACCTGCAATTTTGCAAGCGCCGAAACCGGTGCAAGCTGAACGCCCTGGCGGGCAAGTCGTGACGACCAGTTCCGAAGGCGTTGTATGGTCACCGGATAGGATTGCGCAATTCCGACGGCAACGCCGTTGCTTTTTGCCAGTTCGACCAGATCGTTAAGCCGGGCGTCGATTTGCCGGCGACTTGGAATTTCGTCGATCATGATGTTGCCAACGGCATTCGGACTATCGGCATTCGATGCCAATTGCGCGCCAAGGCTCACGGACCCGGAATTGGTACCTTCAACATACATAAGACCGGTCCGGTCGACGAATTCGATCACCGGACGGATGGCGCTATCGAGGCTTCCGAACTTCGACCCAAGATAACTGACGACACCCGCGTAGCCCGGGAACCGTGCGAGCAACCATTCAAGTCGCACAAGGTTTTCCCCTTCCGGCAGGCTGGTCAAAAGCGCGCGCGGACCGGGATCAGATAGCGGGAAGTCGATCGGCTCCATCGGCAACTGCAAGAATATCTCGTGGCCCATGGCGCGCGCATCGGCAGCGACCTGTTGCAGATTGTTGGCATAGGGCGAAAGCGCCAGCGAAATGTTCAGTGGCAAATCTTCGATTGCCGCCTTCGTTCTGGTGCTGTTCAGGCCTATACCGGTCACGATGATCGCGACATAGGGCTGGCCTTCAACCCGTTCGAAGGGCCGTTTATAGGCATCAAACGGCGTCGTGCCATCATCGGCAATCCGCGGAATACGACCGAAACTGCCTTCTTCATCCAGACCAGGAAGCGGAGCCGGGCGCAGGGGATCGGGTTCTATCGGCTGATCAAGTGCGCCTTCTTCGGCAAGGGCGGCGAGTTCTTCCGGGGTTGGTGTTGTCGTGCCATCCACTGCGCCCTCCTGACCGGGGGTGCCAACCAGATCGGAAACGCCTTCAAGCTGTCTGGCGATGTCTTCGGCACTTTGCGGATTGTTGGGATCACTAGCGGCTTTGGCCAGTGCTTCCTGTTCGGCGCGCGTGCGTTCTTCGACGTCGCGCACACCTTTGGCGATTTCTTCCTGAAGCTCGCGCTCGGTCCCGGGAACGGCGACGATGGTTTTGGGTGATCCTAGATGAAACAGCCGCCAGCCGGTTTCAGGATCAAGGATCGGGATAAGTCCGACACCCGCCGCGGCAATCGGGCTTAAAAACAGCACAATGATCAGGAGTTTTGACAGCCACCAGCGCCGTGATGGCGGATGCTTGGGCAGACGTTCCCATTGAACCTCGATCGGCAGCTCGTTAAAGGGAAGATCCTCGTCCGACAGAGCGTCTGAAACATCATCTGTTTCAGGGGCGCCCATGTCATCAAGAGGATCCCGTTCCTTCTTTCGGCCAAACCGTAAGGATTTTATGAGTTTCCTGATCACGAAAGGTCAGTCTCTTTCGGTCTGCGGATCGCACCTCACCCTTGCGGGCGGGGTGCGAACAGGGCGATGCCCCGGATCATATCAAGTGCACGGGACAGCTGATAATCTTCCAGCGCTATTTCCTCGGCAGCATTGCGGCGATCATTGGCATCGCTTTCGGCGTTGCTGATGGTTTCATCCTCGTTGCGCAATGCACCATTCAGATCGGCTTCGGATCGGCGCTGGGCGGCTTCGATGCTTTCGACACGGGCCTGCGGGACGATGATGTCAGGCACGATGCCGACTTCCTGGATCGATTTGCCCGACGGCGTGTAATAGCGTGCCGTGGTCAGACGCAGTGCCACATTGCCGGGCATCGGAAGGATTGTCTGAACCGATCCCTTGCCGAAACTGCGTGTTCCCATGATGACCGCGCGGCGGTGATCCTGAAGGGCACCGGCAACGATTTCGGATGCGGATGCCGAACCGTCATTGATCAGAACGATCATGGGAAGTCCGTCGGCAAGATCGCCCGGACGGGCATTGTAACGTTCGGTATTTTCGGTATCGCGCGGGCGGGTTGATACGATTTCTCCCTTATCAAGGAAGGCGTCCGAAACCGAAATCGCCTGATCGAGCAAACCACCAGGATTGTTGCGCATGTCAATCACAAGGCCCTTGATTTTCGGGCCGATCTGATCGCGCAACTCGGTGATCGCACGTTGCAGGCCGCTAAAGGTCTGCTCGTTGAATTTGGTGATACGGATATATCCGACATCATCCTTTGCTTCGGATCTAACCGACTGGATCTTGATCACGGCCCGGGTCAGGGTGACATCAAACGGTGCGGTTTCACCCTTGCGCATGATGGTCAGGATAATGTCCGTATTGACCTTGCCGCGCATCATTTCAACCGCTTCGTTCAGGCCAAGACCACGGATCGGTTTGCCATCGATATGGGTGATGAAGTCACCGGGTTGCAAACCGGCCTTTTCGGCGGGTGTGTCATAAATCGGGGAAATGACTTTGACAAAGCCTTCTTCCATCGTGACTTCGATACCAAGCCCGCCGAACTCGCCGCGGGTATCGACCTGCATTTCCTCGAAATTATCCATATTCAGATAGGAGGAATGCGGATCAAGCGATGTCAGCATGCCGTTGATGGCCGCTTCGATCAGCTGCTTGTCATCTACTTCTTCGACATATTTCGATTTCACCTGTTCAAACACATCGCCAAACAGGTTCAGCAGCCGATAGGTTTCGGCTGATGTTGTTGGTGAAGATTGCGCCAGCGCGGGCGAAGCAAGGCCCAAAGTCATGCCGGTAGCGAGTGCGAATACTGCCAATCGAGAGGTTTTCATCCACTTACCTTGCCGTTTTTCGAGGCCAGCCAGGGAAGCGGATTGATCGCTTCACCGTCATGGCGCATCTCCAGATAGAGTTTAGGCGATAATTCACCCATTATTCCAACAGGTTCACCCGCCAACAGATATTGTCCTACCACACTGTCGAGCCGATCAAAACCAGCGATAAGGCTATGGTATCCTTCGCCGTGTTCGATAATCAAGAGGCGGCCATAGCCACGGAAGGGCCCGGCGAATACAACTTTGCCGTCAAAGGGCGATACGACCTGCGCGTTTGGGCGTGTGTCGATCTCGATCCCTTTGGAATGTGTAACCGCCAGTCCGTCCGGTCCGCGGGACCGTTCACCAAACAATGTAACGACCTTGCCGCTTGCGGGCATACGCAATTGTCCGTGTGCCAGCGTGATCGAACTGCCGACAGAAAGCTCTTCATCATTTGCCGATGGCGCCTTGCTGGCAGGGGCTGTTTTTTCCGCAGGGGTGGCGGGCGGCTCGTTTCTGGCAATTGTCGATGGGGCCGGGGCCGGTTTGGGTTCTGTGCGCTTGGCGATCTGGCGTTCCGGTTTCATGCGGGGTTCGGGAACGCCTTCCGCCCGCTTTTTCAGGCTTTCCAGAAGATCGCCCAATGATTTTGCCTCGGTCGCCAGTTCATTGACGGCGCGCGATGCCATTTTGGCCTCGGCCTCGGTTTCCGAACGCAGTTTGCGCTTTTCGTTAAGCAGGGCGGCCAGTGACTGGCGCTCTGCCTGTAATTCTTTGGTGGCGGCTGCCATTTCGCTGCGGCGCGTTCGGATGTCTTCGCGAAGGGTGCCAATTTCTTCAAGCTCGGCGCGCAAATCGCGCGCATGCTGTTCAACACCGGGTAGGGCGGCCTTTAACAGGATGGCTGACCGCAATGTATCCTGCGGGCTGGTCGGAAGGGCGATCACAGCTTCGGGCGGGGTGGTCGACAAACGCTGCAAGGCCATAAGGATGCGGGCATATTGCCCGGCTTTGTCTTCAAGGCTGGTGGCGGCCCGCTTTTCGCGCACTTCAAGTTCGGCAAGCTGATCTTCAAGATCGGTCAGGGTTGTTTCAAGGCGCTGGGCGCGTCTGGCGACCGAAATGGCTTCGGATTGAAGCGCCTGTTCCTCGGTCCAGAGTTCGCGCGATTTACGCGCCAGGAATTCTTCCTGCTTTTGCTGCTCTGACAACTGGCTTTCAAGTTTATCAAGCTGACTGTCGACCTTGCGTAGCGACTGGGCAAAAGACGGCGCTGCCCCGCCCGCGATCATGGCTGCAATCACAGCCAGCGCAGGCAGGGCGGTCTTGGAACGCAGATCAGTTCGCAAGAAGCGCATCATTCCCTTTCAAACCCTTGATCAACGGTTTGCCGGTCATTTCCGCCGGTTGCGGTAGCCCGAGAAGCTGCAACAAAGTCGGTGCCACGTCGGCCAGGCGACCATTTTCCAGTGTCGCGCCTTCGGGTCCATTCACCAGAATGGTCGGCACCAGATTAAGCGTATGCGCGGTGTGCGGCTCGCCGGTTTCCGGATCCACCATCATCTCACAGTTCCCGTGATCGGCGGTAACGAACATCACGCCGCCCACCGATTTAACCGCATCAACAACCTGCCCAAGGCAGGTATCGACCGCTTCGGCGGCCTTCATCGCGGCGGACAAAATGCCGCTATGGCCGACCATGTCGGGGTTGGCAAAGTTCAGAATGATCGCGTCATAGGTTTCAGCCCTGATCGCCGCCACCAGCTTTTCGGTCACTTCCGGGGCCGACATTTCCGGCTGCAAATCATAGGTCGCGACCTTGGGCGATGGCACCAGAATACGGTCTTCGCCCTCGAAAACCTGTTCTTCGCCGCCGTTAAAGAAGAAGGACACATGCGGATATTTTTCGGTTTCCGCGATGCGCAACTGCTTCATGCCAGCCCTGGAAACGACTTCACCAAAGATATTTGGCAACACCTGCGGCGGATAGATCGCATCCATATATTTTGCATGGTCGGATGAATATTCAACCATACCGGCCTGCACGGCAAATCTGATCGGGGTGCCACGGTCAAACCCGTCAAAGTCCGGTGCGCAGATCGCGGCCAGAATTTCACGCGCGCGGTCGGCCCGGAAATTGGTCATCAAAATCCCGTCGCCGTCTTTCATGCCGGCATAATCGCCAATCACGGTCGGCAGAACGAATTCATCCGTGGTGTCGGCATCATAGGCTGCCCTGATTGCGGCTTCGGCACTTTCAGCGGTGCGGCCATCGGCGTAATTCTTGCCCTTTACCATCGTGAAATAGGCCTGGCTGACGCGTTCCCAGCGATTGTCGCGGTCCATCGCGTAATAGCGCCCTGTGACGGTCACGATTTCAACATTGGCATCACCGATCAGTGCGCGGAATTTTTCAAGGAATTTGGCGGCACTTTTGGGGGCGGTATCGCGGCCATCCAGATAGGCATGGATTTTTACCGGCACACCGGCCGATGCGATGATTTTGGCAAGGGCCGCCATATGGGCCTGATGGGAATGCACCCCGCCTTCGGACAGAAGCCCGGCGATATGACAGACACCCCCGCTTTCTTTCAGCTTGGCGATAACCTTTTTGACGGTATCGGTATCGGCGATCGAACCGGTTTTGACAGCCTCGTCAATTTTTGGCAGTTCCTGCATCACAACCCGGCCGGCACCAAGATTCATATGGCCGACTTCGGAATTGCCCATCTGCCCTTCGGGCAGGCCGACATCAAGACCGCAGGCTTTCAGAAAGCCGGTCGGATTGTTGGCATAAAGCGCGTCCCAAACAGGGGTATTGGCCAATGCAACCGCATTGTCCTTGCTTTCCTCGCGATAACCCCAGCCATCCAGAATGCACAGCACCACCGGACGCGGGCGCTTTACGGTATTTGATACAGTCACAATCATAATCCCACGAAGTAAAGTACACGAAATAAGGTAAAAGGCTGAATTACCGGTAAAGATGGTTATTTTCCGGCAATTTTGCCATCCGTACAAAGACGCCGGGCGCGGTGGGTTCGCCATCAGACGCTGCCAATCATAGCATTTTCAACGCGCAATCTATCATGAATGCCGGTATTGAACAGCCTTCCGACCGGGTATTTTTTGTGCGCTTGCAAAGTCGCTTTTTGACAAGGATCATCACCTGCCTGTAATCTCGGGCGTTACGGTGATACCTCGAATAACCGCGATGGGAGAGCCCGCTTTGATCCCGCGATCAGATCGGCGCCGAAGGAGCAATAGCCCCGAAAACTCTCAGGCAGATGGACCGTTGCGGATTGAGGCTCTGGAGAGAGAAAGCGGTACGGGGCCAACGCCCGGCACCATATTTCCACCGAAGGATGAAGCCATGGCGTCAAAGACTTCTTTGTTTTTGGCAACAGGGCGCACAATCTCAGGTCAAGGGACAGAGGGGGCAAGACACCGGTTCTGTAACGTCATGTGGTATTGATCCGCATGACAAAGAGCCGTGGGAGGCCCATTTGACCGAAGAAAATAAGCAGCGTCCGCAAGACGTTAATCTTTCCGTTGTCGATCTTTATACCATCGGGATTGGCCCATCGAGTTCGCATACGGTCGGCCCGATGCGCGCGGGCTATCGGTTCTGTCTGGAACTCGAAGCCCGGAATCTTTTGGAAAAAATCGGCTCGGTGATTGTCGATCTTTACGGATCGCTTGCCCTGACCGGCAAGGGCCATGCCACCGATACTGCGGTGATCATGGGGCTTTCGGGGGAACGACCGCGTTCGGTTGATCCAGACCGGATCGCACCGACAATGGATGCGATTGATAAAGATCACGCATTACAGCTTTACGGCGCGCACCCGGTTGCTTTCAACCGGGATACCAACCTTGTTTTCCATATGACCGAAAGCCTGCCCGAACATCCCAATGGCATGCGGATCACCGCCTTTGACCGTGACGGTGTTGTTCTGCACAAACAGGAATATTTTTCGGTTGGGGGTGGGTTTATCGTCTCGGGCGATGATCGCGGGGCGGAATATTCCGGCGATAATATCACGCTGCCTTATCCCTTTTCCTCGGCCGATGAACTGATGGCGATCTGTAAAAAGGAAAAGCTGTCGATTGCCGAAGTCATGGCCGAAAACGAAAAAAGCTGGCGTGAACCTGCCGAGACCGAGGAATTTGTCGACCGCGTGCATCGCGCGATGATGGATTGTATTGAGCGTGGCTGCAAAACCGATGGCATTCTGCCCGGCGGGTTGAATGTCAAACGGCGTGCGCGCAAACTTTACCTTGAACTGACGGAACGGCCAGAAGCGGGGCTTAAGGACCCGTTGACCGTGATCGACTGGGTCAATCTTTATGCCCTTGCGGTTAACGAAGAAAATGCTGCCGGTTCGCGCGTCGTGACCGCCCCTACCAACGGTGCGGCGGGTGTTATTCCCGCCGTGCTGCGCTATTATGAACGGTTCGGGGCCAATGTGACACAGGGCAAAATACGCGAATTCCTGTTAACGGCGGCGGCCATTGGTTCGATCTATAAAAAGCGTGCGTCGATTTCGGCCGCCGAAGTCGGTTGTCAGGGTGAGGTCGGTGTGGCCTGCTCAATGGCGGCAGGCGCGCTTTGTGCCGTCATGGGCGGTACGCCCGAACAGGTTGAAAACGCCGCCGAAATTGGCATGGAACACAACCTTGGCCTGACCTGTGATCCGATTGGCGGTCTGGTGCAGGTACCCTGCATCGAACGCAACACCATGGGGGCGGTCAAGGCGATCAATGCTGCCCGTCTGGCAATGCGAGGTGATGGTCAGCATACCGTGTCACTCGATAAGGTAATCGAAACCATGCGCCAGACCGGCATTGATATGCAAAGCAAATACAAGGAAACCAGTCAGGGCGGGCTGGCGGTCAATGTCAACGTGGTCGAATGTTGAGCTGACAGTTTGAAATACCGACCAAACACCCTCGAAGCCGCCGTTTCGGGGGTGTTTTTCATCCGGCCTGATTCTTGCCACCTTGCGCCTGCAATCTGATATCATTGAGAAATCAAAAACGGGGCAAAGACCCCGAACAGGTTGGGCAAAGCATGAAAAAGAAACTGTTCCGCATCTATATCGCGGTCAGTCTGGATGGCTATATCGCGCGCGCCAATGGTGCTGTTGACTGGCTTGATCAATTCGATCCGGGCGAGTTCAATTTCGAGGGCTTTCTGGGCACCGTGGGAACACTGATCATCGGGCGAAAAACCTTTGATCAGGTGATGGAATTTGGCGACTGGCCCTATGAAGATCGCCGCACGATTGTCCTGACATCGCGCGATTTGCCCGATAACCGCCCGGCCAATACAGAGGCCTATGGCGGTAGTCTTGTGGAACTGGCAAGCCAGCTTCGCGATGACAGGTCCGATACCGGCGATATCTGGATCGTCGGTGGGGCCAGTGTTGTGACCCAATTCCTGTTTGGCGGCCTTGTCGATCAGCTTGAAATGTTCATCATCCCCGAAATTCTCGGTGATGGCATCCGGCTGTTTGGCCGGGATGCTGTGGGCACGACACTGAAACTGGTGGCATCGGAGCACTACAAGTCCGGTGTCGTGCGCATGCAGTATGATTTGCGTTAAAGCCGGTTACTTAAGCGTTTCCAGTTTTTGGGCAATCTTTGAGGAAAGTTCGCGTAGGGCATTAACAGCACTGCTTTGCCAGTCGCTGTCGAGGACCATCTGCATCTTTTCCTGATAGCTGTCGGTGACTGTAACCGGTTCGCCCTTGTTCAGTTCGTTGCCCTTCAACGTCACTTCGGACTTGTTATGCACCGTGACCTGCCAGAAACCGGGTTCGAACCATGACCAGAACTTGATCAGGTCGGCATCGACGGAGTCGGCGCTGTCATATTCGGCGTCCCCCGGTTCAAGAACACGGTATCCGGCCTGTTTGAAGCCGTTGGAGATTGCCTTGTTGACAGCATCGGCAACGGTTTTGCCTTCGGGTAGCAAAACATCCCCCAGTGCCATTCCATAGGTGTTGCGTTTGCGGGCATAGGCACGCGATGTAAAGGTGACATCATCAATCTCGTCATTCGACAGCGACGGGATATCCGGTGTTGACGGATCAATCTCGAATTGGCGTTTGTCTTCGACCGAAACGATTTTAACGGCCGGCCCAGTCGCCGGGTTCTCAATTTTGGCCGGTTCCTGAATTTCGACAACGCTACGCGAAGCTGCGCACGCGCCGGTCAGCATTGCCAAACCGATAGCGGCGGCAATCTTTAAGTATCTGTTTTGCATCGTTAATTCCCCTACTCAAACAGATAGAGAAATACCCATGGACAAATTTTGAAACAACTTATCCAAGAGTGGGGGAACCAATGCTTTTGGTGACTTTGAGGATTATTCCCGGTGATAGGGATGGTTGGTCTGGATGGCGTGGGCGCGGAAAAGCTGTTCGGCAATCAGGGCGCGGACCAGCATATGGGGCCATGTCGCCTTGCCAAGTGACCAAAGCGTATTGGCGCGTGTTTTGATGGCGTCCCCATGCCCGTCGGCCCCGCCAATGGCAAAGGCGATATTTCCGGCATATTGATCGATCCAGCCTTCAAGCTTTGCGGCAAAATCGATGGAGCCATATTCGCGGCCATGCTCGTCAAGTGCGATCAAAAAGGCATTTTCGGGGATGACGCCCAGTAAAAGCTCCGCCTCGCGGTCTTTGAGCTGATTGGGGGGCAGCTTTTTCTTCTCTTCGACTTCCCGCACGGCAAAGGGCCAGCGCAGGCGGGCTGCGTAATGGTCAAAAAGATCTTTCTCGGGGCCGTTCTTCATCCGGCCCACTGCCGCAAGGGTAATTTGCATCTTTCCGATCTGGCTCCGGCCCGCAAGGGGACCACCGATGGCCAATCCCCGCGGTGGTCAGGGCAAACCGGGGCGGACTGTATTAATACAGTCGCGCCGCCTGCTGTTTAAGCGCCGGATTTTCAACGCCCCACATCTGTTCTATGTTGTAGAAAGCGCGAACTTCCGGGCGGAACAGATGGACGATGACATCGCCGGCATCAACCAGAACCCAGTCGCCCTGTTCCTTGCCTTCGGCCTGGGCACGGCCCTGACCTGCTTCTTTCAGCTTTTCGACAATATGCTCTGCCATCGACGCCACCCGTCTGGAGGATGACCCGGTTGCAATGATCATATGATCGGCAAGGGAGGTTTTATCGATCAGATTAATGGTGACAAGGTCTTCGGCCTTGTCGTCTTCGAGCGTGCTCTGGATAAGGGCAAGAAGCTCGCCCGGGGTCAGAGTCTTTTTTGCGGTACCTATGGTCGCCACCTCAATTTACGCAAGAGAGCCCGATCCGTTTTGGATCCGGGGAACTCCCGCCGGTCAAACCTGCCATCTGCCTTCGGCGCGGATTGCGGTCGAAGAAGCCGGATGGCGCTTTATTGGCAGGTAAACCCAGGCCGGAACATCGAGATCGGCCAGCAAACCCGCCCTGTCCGATGGGATGCGCCAGCGTTCCATACGCTTGGCTGCCGTCCCGGACAATGCCTTGTTAGAATACCCCTCGCGGTCAAGAACCGCAATGGGAGCGCGCAAAATCAACCTGTCCCACCATTTCCATTTATGAAACTGGGCCAGATTGTCCGCCCCCATCAGCCATACGAACCGCGTTCGGGTAAAACGACGCTGCAAAGCTGCGAGAGTGTCGGCCGTATAACGGGTTCCCAGTTCTGATTCAATTGCAGAAACAACAATGCGGGGATGCTTTGCCATCATCAGCGCCGAATCGAACCGGTCGGCAAGGTCGGCCATACCCTGGGCGGGCTTGAGCGGGTTTTGCGGCGACACCAGCCACCAGACTGCATCAAGTTGCAGGGTTTTCAAGGCTTCCAGCGATATATGCAGATGCCCTTCATGGGCCGGGTTAAACGACCCGCCCAGCAATCCGACGCGGGGCGGGGCACTATGACTTCTGGGCGTCGAAAAACTCATGGGCGGGTCTGGCCGGTGCCGCGCACGATGTATTTATAGCTGGTCAGCTGTTCGACTCCGACCGGGCCGCGTGCATGCAGCTTGCTCGTCGAAATGCCAATCTCGGCCCCCATGCCAAATTCGCCGCCATCAGCAAACTGTGTCGATGCATTGACGATCACGATGCCGGAATCAACACCATTGAGGAACGTCGCGGTCGCATCGGTATCCTCGGCCAAAATGGCGTCGGTGTGATGCGATCCATATGTGTTGATATGGTTGACCGCTTCTTCGACGCCATTGATGACCTTGATCGACACAATGGCATCAAGATATTCGGTGATCCAATCATCGTCCGTGGCAGGCAGGATGCGGGTGTCTGCCTTTTGCGCGCTGGCATCGCCACGCATTTCACATCCCTTGTCGGCAAGGGCCGCGGCAATTTTCGGCAACAGATCATCGGCAACCACCTGATCAATCAGGATGGTTTCGGTCGCACCGCAAATGCCGGTCCGGCGCATCTTGGCATTCACCACGATATCGACGACTTTGGTCACATCCGCACTGGCATGGACATAGGTATGGCAAAGCCCTTCCAGATGCTTGAACAGGGGAATCCGACTTTCATCGGTAATGCGCGATATCAGCGACTTGCCGCCGCGCGGGACGATGACGTCGATGTAATCGGACAGTTTCAGCATCTCGCCAACGGCGGCGCGATCCGTCACCGGGATCATCTGAAGCGCATGTTCGGGCAAACCGGCATCGAGAATACCGGCAAGCATGCAGTCAAAAATCGCGCGGGATGAATGGAAGCTTTCCGAACCACCGCGCAGGATGGCGGCATTGCCCGATTTGATGCACATGGCACCGGCATCGGCCGTCACATTCGGGCGGCTTTCATAAATGATGCCGATCACGCCAAGCGGCACAGACACGCGCGCGATATCGAGCCCGTTGCGTTCGGGGCTCCAGCGGGCAAGTTCGCGACCCACCGGATCGGGAAGGTCGGCAACTGCTTCGACCCCGGATGCCATGCTTTCGATGCGTGCAGGGTCAAGCGCAAGACGATCAAGCAATGCTGGCGTCAGGCCCTTTGCACGGCCTGCTTCCATGTCGCGTGCATTGGCGGCCAGAATGATATCGGCATTTTCGCGCAATTTGCGTGCGGCGGCCTTAAGGGCAGCGGTTTTTGGTTCGGACGGGACCTGTGCCAGTTTCAGCGAAGCTTCACGGGCATTGATGCCCATGTCGTGCATCAGTGCTGCGATGTCCTGGGTTTCGATGCTGGCAAGTGCCGTCATGGTCCTGGTTCCGTTCCTTGAAGATGTCCCGCAGGCCGGAATTCCCGGGGCGGGCTTATCGCAATTTTATCGACAATTTGACAAAATATCCCTCTGACCGCGTAACTGCAATCATCTAGGAACGATAAATCAATGTTTTGCGAACTATTCCGTAGACGGCAAGACATGCTTTCTTGTCCGACTTGCTTGCCAAATCATTGATTACGGGCCATCTGTTGTTTTGGGAAAGCGGGACGTCAATCGGAAAGCCGGGGCTGTGTCGGACACGTCACATGGTACCCACCAGGGGATGAAAACTTGAAAAATATGGGTGATAGCCAGCCAACAGCCCGCGCTGAATTTGGTGTTGTTAGAACTTTTCTGCCATATCTTTGGCCGCGTGGCGAGTTCGAGCTCAAGGTTCGTGTGGTTATCGCCCTGCTGTTTCTGGTCGGGGCGAAGGTCGCCAACGTTTATGTCCCTGTTTTGTATAAATACGCCGTCGATGCGCTTGACGGCGGTGGCAAGGCCGGTGCTTCGTCCGGTGGTGCCGATGCGACATCTCTGATCGTGGTGCCGGTGGGGATGATTGTCGCCTATGGGCTGGTGCGGGTTTTATCCTCGGCCTTCGGGGAATTGCGCGATGCCGTCTTTGCCAAGGTCGCGCAACGTGCCATCCGGACATCCGCCCTTGGCGTTTTTGAACATTTGCATGCCCTGTCGCTTCGGTTCCATCTGGATCGTCAGATGGGCGGGCTCTCGCGCGCGATTGAGCGCGGGGTCAAGGGGATTGAATTCCTTTTGTCCTTCATGCTGTTCAACATTCTGCCGACCCTGCTTGAAATCTTCATGGTGTCGGGCATTCTGTGGGTGCTTTATGATTTCTGGTTCGCGCTGATCACGTTTGTCACCATCGTGATCTATATCGCGTTCACCCTGATCGTGACCGAATGGCGCATGAAGTTCCGCCGCGAAATGAACCAGCGCGATGACGAAGCCAACACCAAGGCCATCGACAGTCTGATCAATTATGAAACGGTCAAGTATTTCAATAACGAGGATCACGAATCCCGGCGTTACGACAATGCCCTGCGCGGTTACGAAACGGCGGCGGTGAAGTCGCAGGAATCCCTGTCCAAGCTCAATATCGGGCAGGGTGCCATCATTGCGGTTGGTCTGGTTCTGAACATGCTTCTGGCGGCCAAGGGTGTTCAGGATGGCAACATGACCATTGGCGACTTTGTGCTGGTGAACACCTATTTGTTGCAGCTTTACATGCCGCTAAACTTCCTTGGTTTTGTCTATCGGCAGATCAAACAGTCGCTGACCGATATGGAACGCATGTTTTCGTTACTCGACGTCGAAAAGGAAGTCGAAGACAAGGACGGGGCACCTGCGTTGGTTTGTGCGGATGCGGCAATCCGGTTCGAGGATGTCAAATTCGCCTATAACCCGGATCGTCAGATTCTGAAGGGTGTCAGTTTCGAAGTTCCGGCGGGCAAAACCGTTGCTGTTGTCGGGCCAAGCGGGGCGGGCAAATCGACCCTGACCCGCCTGATGTTCCGTTTCTATGACGTCTCGAGCGGTCGGATCACGATTGACGGGCAGGATATCCGCGATGTGTCGCAGACATCCCTGCGCCGTTCGATCGGTATCGTGCCGCAGGATACGGTCCTGTTTAACGATACGATTGCCTATAACATCGCTTATGGTCGCCCCGGCGCGGAAGAGGCGGAAATCACCAATGCTGCCAAACTCGCCAGCATCGATGGCTTCATCGCCGCCCTGCCACAGGGTTTTAAAACCATGGTCGGCGAACGCGGGCTTAAACTTTCCGGTGGGGAAAAACAGCGTGTATCGATTGCGCGCATGTTGCTGAAACGCCCGAAAGTCATGATCTTTGACGAGGCGACATCGGCCCTTGATACCCGTACCGAAAAGGATATCCAGCAGGCGCTTCGCGATGTGTCGCGCGGGCATACGACGCTTGTGATCGCGCACCGGCTTTCGACCGTGATTGATGCCGATGAAATCATCGTGCTGCGCGACGGGCAGGTCGCCGAACGCGGCCGCCATCAGGACCTTCTGGCACAGGACGGGCTTTATGCCGAAATGTGGGCCCAGCAGCAGGAAATTCGCGAGGCCGAAGAAATCCTTGCCCATGCCGGGGATGTCAAGGCATAGGTCCGAAAACCTGCGTGGTGTCAAGCAGCCAAAGGGCGGTTGATATGGTGATGAAGGATAGTGACGTTGCGATCATAAGCGATGCGGCACAGAGTCCTTCATGGCCATAACGTTGTCCAAAGACCGCATAGATGCTCAGCATCGGCGAACAGGCAAAACTGACCGCGGCAATTTGCAGGACTGGCTCCATCGGCGGCATCAGCCAGACAAGGGAAAATACGATCAGCGGATGCAGGATCAGTTTGCCAGTAACGATCCGCGCCATATCAACGCGCATACCCCGGATTTTAAGCCCGACAAGACCCGCTCCGATCACAAACAGCGCCACCGGTCCCGATGACATTGCCAGCATGTCGATGGCTTTCAGGGCCGGGGCGGGCAGTTCAATCCCGGTCAGCGAAAGACAAAGGCCTGCAAAAATCGCGATGATAATAGGTGTTTTGCACAGGTTTTTTAATGCCTTGCCAAGAACCTGAAGCCGTCCCTGTCCGTTATTGTTTGCACTGTCGCCCAGCACAAGAACCAGCGGCATCATCACCAGCGTTTCGATCATCACGCACAGTGTTAATGCTATCGCTGCCGGTGGCCCCAGCACCTGAAGCGCGATCGGATAGCCGATAAATCCGCTATTGGAGAATGACATGCCCAAACCCTGCAGGGTCGCATTGGCAAAGGATTTCCGGGCGATAAAGCGAGTATAGGCAATCCCGATTGTCAGAATGATTAACGAGCCGCCGCCATAGGCAATCAGAAATTCGCCGTGAATGATGTCGGCAATCGGCCGCCCTGAAAGCGTTTTGACCAGAAGGGCCGGTAGGGCAAAATTCATCACGAACGCCCCCATGCTGCGCGCCACATCCTGCGCGATGATATTTTGCCTGACCGCGACATAACCCAGTGCGATAATCAGGAAGATGGGGCTGGTGATCGCCAGAATATCAAGCATATTGGGGCATATTCCGAAACCGGCGCGGATGATCTGATCGACAGACCGCGGTTGTGCCAAAAATATTTGATTTTATTACATATCCCGTGCAATGCCGGGCGGGTCAAGAAATGGAATGGATTTATCAATGAACCAGACCGGAATGGATTGGCCCGAAAGCCTGATGCCCAATGCCTTTCGCGGTCTTGATTTGTTGCGATCCGTTTCCGTGCGTGGTCAAAAGGCGGCCGGTCTGATTTCAGGACATGGTGTATGGGATGGGCTTGCCGGGTTTGATCCGATTGTCGCCGGAACTTTTCCGATTAATCTTGATATTGATGGATCGGATATCGACATACTTTGCCATTGCCCGGATTTTGATGGTTTCGAAGCCCACGTACAGGCTGTCTTTGGTCATCATGATGATTTTGGATTGCATCGCCGCCCGGCAACGCAACATGTCGCGCAGGCCATTGTCGTGCGGTTTGTTCTGGATGATTTGCCGGTCGAAATTTTTGCCACCGGCACGCCATCGCAATGCCAGTTCGGCTTCCGCCATATGCTGGTCGAGGCACGGTTGATATATCTTCTGGGGTCGCAGCTTTCCGAAGAAATCCGGAAAATGAAACGGGCCGGTTTCAAAACCGAACCTGCCTTCGCCATCCTTCTTGAGCTGGGCGCCGATCCCTATCTCGTGCTGGACGAAATGTATGATCTGGGGCCGCTTGCATTAAAAAGCAGGGTGGGGCGGTTCATCCTTTAAGGTCGTCAAGGCTGCCATGGCTGTCCAGCGCGCGATAGCGGACCGTATCGCGCCCGCTTTCCTTGGCTTCATAAAGGGCCTCGTCGGCAATCCGCAGTACATCGAGCGGTTCATAAAGATCGGTCGTTTCACTGGAAATCCAGGTCGCCCCGACGCTGACCGTGATCGAAACCGCATTGCCGTCCATATCGCTGACCCGGCATTGATCACGCACCACATTGCACAACTTGTAACCAAGATACATCGTCTGTTCGAGGCGAATGCCTGGCAGGACACAAACGAATTCCTCTCCCCCGAAACGTCCGACGATGTCATGATCGCGAAGGCAAGATGACATGATGGCGGCAATGTCCTGTAATACCTTGTCGCCGATCAGATGGCCATGTGTATCATTGACCTGCTTGAAATGGTCGATATCAAGCATGAATACCCCGGCCGAGCCACCTTTGATCCGGGAACTCGTCATTTCGCGTGCCAGCAATTCTTCAAGTCCGCGCCGGTTCCAGACCCCGGTCAGGCTGTCGATCATCATGTCGCGATGTGCTGCATCCAGATCGGCCAGAAGCTGTCTCTGGCTGCGTTCGCTATAGCGAAGGGCAAGAACCGTTTCGATCCAATGGGCAAGGTCCTTGAGCGTTTCGATCTCGCTTTCGGAAAAATTGCGGGTTTTTGAATCAATAATGCACAGCGTGCCAAGCTTGTAGCCTTCGCGATTGGAAAGCGGCACACCGGCATAGGACCGGATATGGGGTGCCCCCACCACCAGCGGATTGTCGCTGAAACGTTCGTCATCGATGGCATTGCCAACAACAAGCGGCGCGTCATGCATGATCGCATGCCCGCAAAACGAAATGTCACGCGGCGTTTCGGGAACGCCCAGATTGATCCGGGATTTGAAAAACTGCCGGTCGCCATCAATCAGGGAAATGGCGACGATTTCGGTGTTGAAAATGCGTTCGGCAAGGCGCGTAATCCGATCAAGTTCAGGGTCGCGCGGTGTTGACAGAATACCCATGCTTTCAAGCGATTTCTGCCGCTCGTTCTCGTTATCCGGCGTGGGCGCGATTTTCAAGACGGTTCTCCCGTTACAGCATGTTGTTATTCCAGGTGGAGTTTAATGCTGTTCAAATAGTCCTTTGTTGTGCTGTTCGTTGACATCGGGCGTGAACACCACCCGGTCGCGGCCGCTTTGTTTCGCGCGATATAGCGCGGCATCGGCAATTTCGAAAATGGCCTTGCGGTTGTCGTTGCTGCAACCTGCCGCAATCCATGTGGCCCCGATGGAAATAGTCACGCCAAGGGTTTTGCCCTCGCTGGTGTTGATCGGCGTATTGCGCAGGATATTGCAAAGTTTTTCAGCAATTTTCGGGGTCGTTTCGCGCGTGATACCGGGAATGACACATACAAATTCCTCGCCGCCGACACGTGCAATGATGTCATTTTCGCGCAAATGATTTTTGAGCATCCCGGCAATTCTGATGATGACCTCATCGCCAATCAGATGTCCGTGCGTGTCATTGACGCATTTGAAATGATCGATATCACATAACAAAATCCCGCAGGGTTCGGTCAATGGCACGCCTTCTGGGGCGAGTTCTCGATCAAGTATTTCATCAAGCCCGCGCCGGTTCCAAAGCCCTGTCATCGGATCAATCATACTTTGACGAACCGCTTCATCAAGGCTTTGCATCAACCGTTTCTGGCTGAATTGTGCAAACCGCAGCAACAGAACCATATCGACCAGATAGGCAAGGTCCTTGAGGTTATCGATATCGCGCTGGCTCATTTCGCGCGGTTTGTCGTCAAAAATGCAAAGTGTCCCGACCGGTTGTCCTTCGTGATGATGCACTGGCATCCCGGCGTAAAAAATCACTGGCGTATCGCAGATCACCAACGGATTGTCGGAAAAACGGGGATCGATCCGGGCATCCTTGATCACCATCGGCTCGGTCTGGGTGATTGCATGCCCGCAGAACGAAATATCGCGGCGGCTTTCCAGCTTTTCGAAATTGGCCCGGGATTTGAAAATCTGTCGGTCATGATCGATTACCGTCATCGTGGCCGATTTGACGTCAAAGATCCGTTTGGCAAGTGACGTGATTCGGTCAAGTTCGGGTTCGGCATCAAAAGTTGCGATACGCATGCGCGTGATGATGCCCTGACGTTCGGCTTCGTTATGCGGTATTGGTGCAAGTTCCATCCTGATCCCCGACCATGCTGCTGCCTTTTAAGTGGGAAGCCGACAGGGGATTTCCAGATGGGCCAGTCCCGAGTAACCAGGATAATCAGTCAACAATAACCGTATCGCCCACCCGGATCGCACCGGGTTCAATCGCACGGCATGTAACCCCGCCCCGCCAGTCCGGTGTCAGGGCCTTTTCAAGGCCCGGTGCTGCGGCTTCCATCCGGTTGCACGGATCGGTTTCGCCGGTGATTTCAAGGACCAGTTCCCCTATCCGGATGCGCGTACCGGGCGTTTGCGGCAATTTCACACCTCGTACCAACAGATTGGCGCGCCGCGTGGTCCAGGGCAAATCCATACGGTCAATTTCGCCGCAGGCCGCCAACCAGTCTTCCTCAGTCATGACCGTGATCTGGCGTTTGCGTAGCTTGCCGCGATAATCGCCATCAACCCCAAAATCAAGACTGACAGAAACACCATCAAGCGTTTCCATTGGCGCACGTGAACGTGCCTTACGCGCGATACCAATCAGGGTGGCGGTCATGACAATCTCCGTCTTTGATCCGATTAACGTGGGGGAATGACGTCTTCGCCGATCAGGTCTTCCATTGGCCCGATACAACCCAGCGACCGGCAAAGTTTTCCGGCACAAGAATGGTCTGGCGGGGCGTCGCGCTGTCATCACGTTCCGGATAATCGGTGGTGTAATGCAGGCCGCGGCTTTCATGGCGCCAAAGGGCCGACTGGATGATCAGTTTGGCAACCACCGAAAGGTTACGCAATTCAAGCAGGTCATTGGTCACACGGAAATTGCCGTAATATTCGTCAATCTCCGACAGCAACAGATCAATGCGATGCTGCGCGCGTTGCAGGCGTTTGGTCGTGCGAACGATGCCGACAAAGTCCCACATCACGTTGCGCAACTGTTCCCAGTTATGGGCGACGATGACTTCCTCGTCGGAATCGGTGATCCCGGTTTCGTCCCAGTCCGGCAGGTCCTTGAACCGGTCATCAACCGGGAGTGCTTCGACAATGTCGCGTGCTGCGGCCTCGCCAAATACCAGGCATTCCAGAAGCGAGTTCGACGCCAGCCGGTTCGCCCCGTGAAGGCCCGTGCCTGCACATTCACCAATCGCATAAAGCCCGGTCAGATCGGTGCGCCCGCGAAGATCGGTCAAAACCCCGCCGCATGTATAATGTGCTGCCGGAACAACCGGGATCGGCTGTTTGGTCATGTCGATGCCGTACGACAGGCAGGTTTCATGGATGGTCGGGAAATGCTCCCGGATGAAACTCTCGCCCTTGTGCGTGATATCAAGGTACACGCAATCTGCACCCAGCCGCTTCATTTCATGGTCAATCGCGCGTGCGACAATATCGCGCGGGGCCAGTTCGCCGCGTTCATCAAACCGGTCCATGAAACGCGTGCCATCGGCCAGCAGCAATTTGCCGCCTTCGCCGCGCACGGCCTCGGTAATCAGGAATGATTTGGCCTGCGGATGATACAGGCAGGTCGGGTGAAACTGGCTGAATTCCATATTCATCACCCGGCAACCCGCACGCCATGCCATGGCAATGCCATCGCCCGTCGATCCGTCCGGGTTGGACGTAAACCGGTAAACCTTGCTGGCCCCCCCGGTGGCAAGCACCACGGTACGCGCATTGAACGACCGGACCTTGCCGGTATTCAGATCAAGCGCATAGGCCCCAATGCATCGGCGGCCTTCACCGCCAAGCTTACGGTCGGTCACCAGATCAATCGCAAGGTAATTTTCAAAAATCTTGATGTTCGGATGTTTGGCAGCCTCACCCTGCAAGGTGGTTTGTACCGCCCGCCCGGTGGCATCGGCGGCATGAACAATGCGGCGATGGCTATGCCCGCCTTCCCGTGTCAGGTGAAACGGCTGATCATTGCCGCCTTCCGGATCACGCGTCAGCTGAATGCCAAGTTCATCAAGCCATTTGATGGCATTGGGCGCGTTGCGTGCGACAAATTCAACAGTGTCGCGTTTGCACAATCCGGCACCGGCAATCAGCGTGTCTTCGACATGGTTTTCGATGCTGTCGGCGGCATCAAGCACGGCGGCAATTCCGCCCTGTGCCCAGTTGGTCGAACCGTCATCGATCTTGCCCTTCGACAGGACGGCAACCTTGACATGCGGAGCAAGCTTGAGTGCGGTGGACAAACCGGCAGCGCCACTGCCGATGACAAGCACATCATAATGGAAGGACAGATCGGTCATGATATCCCATCGCTTGTGAAGCAAGGCGACGGATGGCATCTGGCGCGGTGGCGTCATCATCCGGGGCCCGAACAGAAGCGGCAGAATAGGACTGCTTTGGGCGAAGCTCAAACATTATCGTCGCAATATTGCCCGCAATAACATCGATATTGCCACAAGCCATGCTTGCATGATGCCCGAATTGGTCCAGATACTGTTTAACAAGACAGCATCTGTAACCAGGCTGCGTTCCGCCTGCCCGATCAGAAGAGGAAGGTTTGATGAGCACATCGACACCAGCGCTAAACACGATGACCGGCGGTTGCCATTGCGGCGAAGTTCGTTATGAAGTGCGCGGCAAACTGCATGACGCCAAAATGTGCCATTGTGGCCTGTGCCGTAAACTGCACGGTCATGTCAGTTCCTATGCCCGGGTTGAAAAGGATGCTCTGCATCTAACCCGTGACGAAGGATTGCGCTGGTATCGCCTTTCTGATCAAAGCGACCGGGGCTTTTGCAAGGAATGCGGATCATCGCTGTTCTGGCGTCCCGTCCGGTCGCAGGAAGTCGCAATCACCCCTGGCACGCTTGACGGCGCATCAGGCATATCGACATCCGCCCAGATGTTTTGCAAGGACAAGGGCGATTATTACCCGATTGATGCGGCTATCCCCGCCTATGACGGGGATGATCAGGACTGATTGACTTGCAATCAGTCCTGATCTGTAACACCGGGGACCTTCATCCAGGTCAGTTCGTGCTTGTTGTTGTATAGATGCACGACCTTTGACCCGGGAATATCGGCAAACTGGGTAATGGCGGCGTAATCTGTGTCGCCCTGCAGCTTGATGGTGCAGATGAAATTGGTTGCCATACCTGCATCCATCCACTGATTGACCAGTTGGAACAGCCGGTCCGGATAGCAGATCACGTCCGAACACAGCCAGTCGATGTAACCGATTTCATCGGGGTTCAGGCCGAACGCGCTTTCCTGCCGGAAATCAACACGCGGCAGGGTGGCGATTTTCGGATCAAGACGGGCCTTGTCGATGCTGATCACATCGGTGCCGAATTCATGCAAAACCCATGTCCATCCGCCGGGGCTGCCGCCCAGATCCATCGTGCGGTCGCCAACTTCGGGCCCAACACCAAGGCGGGTGAAGGCTTCCCAAAGTTTCAGATAGGCGCGGTTGGGCGGGGTGGTCTTGTCTTCTTCAAACTCGACCTCGCCATTTTTCCACGGGCTGGAACAATCCATCGATGCGATGATCGTATCGGGATCGATCAATGTCCACGATCCCAGCGGGGCGGTCGGGGCCGGCTCGCCAAAGACCTGCCGTTTGGCCGATACATGCGGCAAGTTGGCTTCGATCAGTTTCGCGCGCGAAAAATGATCAAACTTGAACATGGCCCAGTTACGTTGATTGAATTTCAGGATTTTGGCCGCACCCTTGATCGACGGGATCGCCATTCGGACCGGATTGCGCCAGACATTCTGCGCCCAGAAGACACGGCGTTCCGGGCCGGGTGCGAACATCAGCCGGTCATGGCTTTCGATCACGTCACCAAGTTCGGCGCGCAGCTGATCTTCAAAGCCGACAGGGGCCAGATAGCCGGTCGCATCCATCGGCTCGATGACCGCATCAATGCCATCGGGGATGTCAAAAGTCCGGGTGGTGTATGTCTGATCGTTTTTCATGGGCCGCTTTTACGCTGATTTCGCCCAATAAAAAAGCGGGAAAGCCGCATAACAGCTTTCCCGCAATGTCAGATGATCCAGCGAGAGATCAGAATTTGTCTGCCTGCACCAGACCGTCGATCAGAAGCACCTTGGTGGCATCCCCATTGATGCCGAAATCGTTGTCATTGATCAGGGCCAGTGCACCGTCGCCCATAACCGCAAGACCTTCGATCTTGGTCGGGGCCATCGGGTAATCGGCACTGTCAAAACGAAGCGTTTTGACAACTGCCTTCAGGTCAAACTTCGACAGGTCGTTTTCCTGTTCAAGCGACGGGCTGGTCGACATATCGTCCCAGCGCGATGCCAGAATGTTTGATGCACCATCCAGTTTGACTTCATGCAGCTTGGTGGTGCCATCGGTCCGTTCCAGAACCAGCAGGCGGTCATCGCCAAGTGCCATTACTTCGGAAATGCGCGGTGCGTTCTGTTTGTCGGACGGATCGTTGCGGAAGGTCTGCGGATCATCCAGCTGATAGATATATTCGCCGGCAAGTTCGCCCTTCATGCGGTCATACACGAACAGGCGGGTGTTCTTTGCCTTTTTGTAGGCATCTGCATTCGGGTTGGCCAGCGGGTTCTGAACCATGAAATACAGTTTGCTTTCATCGGGCGATACGGCCATCGATTCAATGCCGCGGTTGGTCTGGCGGGTCACAAGGATTGCCGGAAGACCGCCGGTGATCTTATAGGCCGCACCTTCGAAATCCTTTTCCGAACCGGCTGGAACGATACGTTCATTGACCGTACCGTCGGCGGCAACATGCAGGATCGACGGACCGTTTTCTTCACCGATCCAGTACGAACCATCCGACAGGCGAATGATGCCTTCGGCGTCAATTGCCGACACCGACTGTGCCAGTTCCTTGCCATTGGCATCGACCGGCTTTTCGGTTTTGGCAACCGATAGCTTGTTGGTCAAACCGGTCAGGGGCACGCCATTCTGGTCCTTAAGCGCGATAACGTCCTTGACGTCAAAGCTGCCGTTATCGTTCAGGAAAATGGTATAGATCGACGGCGAATAATCCGGCGTCGGATAGACGCGCACCTTACGGCCCTGACAAACGACGTCTTCGGAGACGCCAAGAACGTCCTGCACATCACCGCAAACAAAGTTCGGACCACGGTCGGAAACGGCATAGAACATATTGGACGGATCACCCGGACGGCGATAGGCCCCCGAACCGAACCCAACCGTCAGGTCGCGTGCCTTGCCGCCATCCACCATGACGGTCGACAGATTGTTTATCGCACTTTTGGTTTCGAAAACCTTGACGTCACCCGCCATTGCCGTTGTCGCAAGAAGAATGGCCGCAATACCGGCAAAACCGGCTGCAATCGTCCGTTTCATGGTGTGATCCCCCACATCGTGTAATGCATACGAAGAAATGCCCGAACCCGGTTATGCATCGGTTCAGGCGTAAGTGATGAGGATCACATTAGAATTTTACTGTGACAGTTTGTTTGCGGTTACGGGTCGTTTCCGTGAAACAACAGAAAGTCGTAACCTCTCGCCGTAAAGCAGCGGGCTGTTTACCAGAAATCCTCGCGCCGGACGGTAAATGTTTCCGCGACACCGGCATATTCGTGATAGCCCAGACGTGCCAGCGGCTCGAACAGGGTGACATCGACCATGCCGTCACGGATGATTGCATCATCAATATGCAGACCGACCACTGTACCGATCACCATCGCGTTTTTGCTTTGCGGGGTGGGGCCGGGCAGATCGACAATCTGGAATACCTTGCATTCCATATGGATTGGCACTCCCTTGATCCGATGGGCGGCGACCGTTTGACCCGGTTCCTTTTCTAGACCGGCATAATCAAATTCGTCCTGTTCGGGCGGAAGCGGTGCCGAACAGAAATTGATTTCGCGCAGCATAGCGCGTGGGGCGACGGCGGCAATAAATTCACCGGTTTCACGCGCGTTGTTCAGACTGTCAATCGATCCGCCAGATGCAAACATGACCATCGGCGGATTGCCGCAGACTGCATTGAAAAACGAATAGGGGGCCAGATTGGCGCACCCCTGTTTATCGACCGTCGAAATCCAGCCAATCGGGCGTGGGGCCACACAGGCCTTGAACGGATCATGCGGCAGGTTATGTGGCGTTTTGCCCGGTTCGTAAAACATGGTGGTTCTCGATAATGTGCGTTGACCCCCATCATATGGGGTGTAACGGCGAATGGATCACGTGACGAAATCGTTTCACGTGTGCGATTTGCTATTTCCCCGGGGCATAATCATCGCCGCGCACCGTTTCCGGCCGTTCCGAAAGATGCAGGCGGGTTTGCTGTAACGGGGTTTCGGCGATGATGTTGCCGCGCCGAATGACATAAAGCCGGTTGGCGCGAAGCCGGATGGCTTCGATCGTATCGCGGGCCTGTAACACGACGAAATCGGCATTGTTGCCAACCGCAATCCCGTATCCTTCAAGCCCCATGATTTTTGCCGGTTCGGTTGTCACCGCGTCAAAACAGGCCCGGATATCGTCGCGTGACGTCATCTGTGCGACATGAAGCCCCATCGATGCGACTTCAAGCATATCGCCCGATCCCATCGAATACCACGGGTCCATCACGCAATCATGACCAAACGCCACGGTCAGCCCCGCCTTGCGCAATTCCGGCACGCGCGTCATGCCGCGACGCTTGGGATAGGTATCGTGACGACCCTGAAGGGTGATATTGATCAATGGGTTGGCAATCGCGCTGAGCTCGGCCTCGGTCATCAGGGCGATCAGCTTCGATACGTAATAATTATCCATCGAATGCATCGATGTCAGATGCGATCCGGCCACCTGTCCCTGAAGGCCAAGGCGCTGCGTTTCATAAGCCAGCATTTCGATATGACGCGATAGCGGATCATCGGTTTCATCGCAATGCATATCAACCCGAAGGCCGCGTTTGGCCGCCATTTCGCAAAGTTCGGTAATGCTTTGCGCGCCGTCTGCCATGGTGCGTTCGAAATGCGGGATGCCGCCGACAACATCGACGCCTTTATCAAGTGCGCGAATGACATTCTGCTTTGCCGTCGGGCTGCGCAGATAGCCATCCTGGGGAAACGCCACCAGTTGCAGGTCGATATAGGGTGCGATCTGTTTTTTGACCTCAAGCAACGCATCGACCGCAAGCAGACGGTCATCGCAGACATCAACATGCGTTCGGATGGCAAGCAGGCCCTTCGATACGGCCAGGTCGCAGTAACGAAGTGCGCGTTCAATCACCGCCTCGATGGTCAAAATCGGCTTAAGTTCGCCCCAAAGCGCGATGCCTTCCAGCAACGTACCCGACTCATTCATCCTTGGCAGGCCCAGCGACAGGGTGGCATCCATGTGGAAATGGCTATCGACGAAGGGCGGGCTGACCAGCATCCCGTCGCAATCGATTTCCTCGGCCGCCAGGATCGGCAATTTCGGCCCGATTTCGATGATCTTGCCATTCTTGCAGGCGATATCAACACCGGTGCGGCCATCAGGCAGATTCGCGTTTTTAAGGATCAGATCGGCTTGCATGGCGGCGTCCTTCGGTAATGGGATATTTTAATCATCAGGCTATTTGTTTCGGGTCGAAAATCAACGCTGTCCCTTGAACCACGGCACCAGCAATGCCTTGGGATAATCGGCCTTGCGCGCCACAATGATCAGGGCGGCAATCGATAGCAGATAGGGCATCATCAGGAAAACCTGCGATGGCAGAAACGCGCCAACTTCGGTTTGCAGGCGGACCTGAAACGCATCAAACGCACCAAAAAGCAACGCGCCCAGCAATGCCTTGCCCGGTCGCCAGCTTGCAAACACCGTAAGCGCAATGCAAACCCAGCCACGGCCATTGATCATGCCAAAGAAAAACGCATCAAACGCCGACATGGTCAGAAACGCGCCGCCCAGCGCCATCAGACTCGATCCGGCAACCACGGCCCCGATGCGCAGCGCATAAACCGATAACCCTTGCGCCTCGACCGAGGACGGATTATCGCCAACCGCCCGGATCGCAAGGCCAAGCGGGGTGCGATACAAGACCCAGCCGGTGACAAACACCATGACAAGGGCCAGCATTGTAAGAGCCGTTTGCGAAAACAGCGCCGGGCCGATAAACGGCAAATCCGACAGGATCGGAATATCAAGCGGCTGGAACGGAATGATCCGCGGCGGCGACGACACATCGGGCAATGCTGTGCGATAGGTGAAATATGACAGGCTGGTCGCCAGCAACGTCACCCCGATCCCCGACACATGCTGCGACAGACCAAGCGGTACGGTCAGGATTGCGTGGATCAGGCCGAAAAACCCACCGGCCAGGGCGGCAACCAGAACGCCGCCCCACAATCCGGTACCCAGCCAGACCGCCATCCATCCGGCCATCGCCCCGGCTGTAAAAATCCCCTCAATGCCAAGGTTAAGAACTCCGGCGCGCTCACAAATCAGCGCGCCCAGCACCCCGAAAATCAGCGGGGTGGCAATACGAAGCGCTGCGGCCCAGAAATTTGCGGTCAAAAGGATGTCGATGATTTCCATTTTCTTTCCCCTTAACCTGCTGATTTCTGGCGTTCGAAATGGACCTTGAACCGGGTCAGAAATCCGCCAATCAGAACGCATAACAACGACATCGCGACAATCAGATCGGCCAGATAACTTGAAACGCCGATTGCGCGGCTCATGGAATCAGCACCGACAAAAACCGATGCCACAAACACGGCGGATATGATCACGCCAACCGGTGAAAGGCGGGCCAGCATTGCAACGACAATCCCGGCATAACCGTACCCCGGCGATAGATCGGTCGCGAGGTAACCCCGCGTTCCCGCGACTTCGGATACACCGGCAAGCCCGGCCAAACCGCCCGACAGCATCGCGACCAGTACCATGGTTTTGGTTACCGAAATTCCGGAAAATCTGGCTGCGGCGGCATTTTCACCGACCGCACGAATTTCAAATCCCCAGACGGTGCGTTTAACGAAAATCGCCAGCGCCACGGCGCAGATCAGCGCGATCACCAGCCCCAGATGCACCCGCATCCGTTCGATCAGCGGCGGCAAAACAGCATTATCGATTACCGGTTCGGACTGTGGCCAGCCCATCGACATTGGGTCTTTTAGCGCACCTTCCAGCATCATCTGCACAAACAGAATGACGATGAAGTTCAGAAGCAGAGTGGTGACAACCTCGTCCACCCCTAACCGCGTTTTCAAAAGCGTCGGCCCGATCAGCATCACCGCCCCGACGAGCGCCCCGGCAATCAGCACCACCGGGATCATGATATAGCTTGGCCCGTCAATCACGCCCGATCCGATGGCAACGGCGGCCATGGCCCCCATATAAAGCTGCCCCTCCGCCCCGATATTCCAAAGTTTGGCCCGAAATGCGATGGCGGCCGCCAATCCGGTCAGGATCAGCGGGGTGGCACGCGTCAGCATTTCCGAAATCGAAAACATCGATCCAAACGCGCCGCTTATCATCAGGCCATAGGCGTTTATGATCGGTGCTCCGGCAAGGGCAAGCGGGATCGCTGCCAGAAGAATGGCGATAGTTGCCGCCATGACGGGGACGCCATAAACCATGATTACGGATGGATTGGTGCGGGGTTCAAACCGGATCACGCCGGGTCTCCTGATCTTGGGGCATTTTCATCGGTTTTTGCGCTGGCCTTTGTGCTGGGCTCAAATTTACCGGACCCGAAATCGGCATCGCTTTTTTCTGTCCGACCATCATCAGGCCAAGCTCTGATCGGTCAATATCGTTTGCCGCAATCGCGGCCGATACATGACCGGCATGGATCACCGCAATCTGATCGGACAGGGTCAGCAATTCATCGAGATCCTCGGATATCAGAACCACCGCCGCCCCGCCTTCGCGCGCCTCAAGAAGCCGTCTATGGACTTCTGATTGCGCACCCACGTCAAGCCCGCGAGATGGTTGGTTGGCAAGGATCAGTTTTGGTGATTTTTCAAGAACACGCGCAAGGATAAGTTTTTGAATATTCCCGCCAGATAGCAGACGTGCGGGAGCATCCGGACCGGGGCAGCGCACATCGTAATCGGCGATTGCATGTTCGGCGCGTTTTCGGATTGCCTCGAAATCAAGGAAGCCGAATTTCTGATAATCACGGGATCGGACATCTTCGATGGCGATGTTTTCCGCCACCGTCATCGACCCCACCATACCATCATGATGGCGGTCTTCGGGGATACGCGCGATGCCGTTCTGGGCGAACTTGTGAGCATTGAATTTGGTAACTTTTTCACCAAAAATCTCGACCGAGCCACCATCGGGCCTATCCAGCCCGGCAATCAGTTGCGCCAACGCCGCCTGCCCGTTACCCGATACCCCGGCAATGCCAAGAATTTCGCCTTCTCGCGCCAGAAGGTTCACCCCATGCAGGGAGCGTCTGGCATCGCCACGATCAATCGTGACATCCCTAAGCTCGATGACCGGCTTGCCCGGTGCACGTTCGCTTCGGCGGCTTAAGGGAACATCGCGGCCAACCATCAGTTCGGCAATCGAACGTCTGTCGGCCTGATCGGTTGCCATTTCGCCGACTTTTTTGCCGCCGCGCAGCACCGCGATGCGATGGGAAACTGCCAGAACCTCGGCCAGTTTATGGGCAATGATAATGACCGAAAGCCCGGTCGTGGCAAGCTTGCGAAGGATCGTGAAAAGGCTGTCTGCCTCCTGCGGCGTCAGAACCGCAGTTGGTTCATCCAGCACCAGCAAACGGGCATCGCGATAAAGAGCCTTGAGGATTTCAACGCGCTGCTTTTCGCCGACGGTCAGTTTATGAACCGGCTGATCCAGATCGACATTCAGACCCGATCCCGCCATCAGTTTCGCCAGTTTGGCGCGTGCCTTGGTCCGGTCGCGGCGTAGGCGAAAAATCGGTTCTGTGCCAAGGACGATATTATCAAGGCCGCTTAGATTTTCGGCCAGTGTGAAATGCTGATGAACCATGCCGATCCCGGCATCAAGAGCCGCCTGCGGTGCGCCGGGTTCAAGCGGGGCAAGGATACCATCCGCACCCGCGACCATCACGGTCCCCGTATCCGCAACATAATGACCAAACAGAATGTTCATCAGGGTGGTTTTGCCCGCACCGTTTTCGCCAAGAAGTGCAACGATTTCGCCCTTGTGCACATCAAGGTCGATGGCGTCATTGGCGATCAGCGGGCCGAATTTCTTGGTGATTGCAGCCAGTTGCAGCAGCAATTGTGGGGACGTTTCCAAAGATGGGGTGGCAGCAGATGACATCCGGCTGATCCGTTAATTTTTATGTGTCACGCCTTGGGCCATATTGGCGTATCGAGTGCATGTCGGGATCGCCCCGAAAAACGAAAGGCAGTCCGATGTTTAAACCGGACTGCCTGCAAAGTGGAAGAAATCTTACATGGAAGATTTCGGTTCTTCGTCATTCACCTTGACGGTAAAGCTGCCATCCAGAATTTCTGCCTGTTTGGCGTCAACTTCGGCAACAGCACCTTCGGGCAGAAGGGCGCTATCAAGAACGACGGTGCCGCCGCCCGGTTTCATGTAGCTGAGTTTGCCGTAATCTTCGGCCTTGAATTCACCAGCTTTGACCGCTGCAATCGCATGATCCACCGTCGGCTCCATGTGCCAAAGGGCCGAACCCAGAATGGTGCCCGGATAGTCTGCCGCGGTATCGATCACGTTGCCAACAGCCAGAACGCCGCGTTCCTTCGCGGCATCCGAAACGCCAAAGCGTTCGGCATACATGACATCCGCACCCTTATCGATCATCGCAAAGGCGGCTTCTTTGGCTTTGGGCGGATCGTACCAGCTGTTGATGAAGGTCACGGTAAATTCGACATCCGGATTGACCGATTTGGCACCTTCCATGAAGGCATTCATCAGGCGGTTGACTTCCGGAATGGCAAAACCGCCAACCATGCCGATTTTGTTCGATTTGGTCGCCTTGCCGGCTGCCATGCCAACAAGATAGCTTGGTTCATGGATATAGTTGTCAAAGACCGAGAAATTGTCGCCTTCGGGGCCGAAGCTTGAGCCCATCAGAAACGCGGTTTCGGGATAATCGGCGGCAACCTTGCGGGCCGCGCGTTCAACACCGAAAACTTCGCCCAGAATAAGGGCCGAGCCATTTTCGGCATATTCACGCATCACGCGTTCATAGTCGGTATTGGCGACGTTTTCGGAAAATTCATAGGTGATGTCGCCGCGTTCCTGAGCGGCATTCAGCGCCTTGTGGATACGCGAAACCCACTGCTGTTCGACCGGAACGGTGTAAATCGCCGAAACCTTGATCGGGTCGGCTGCCATTGCCGGTACGCCAAGGCCAAAAGATACCACCGCGGCTGCTGCGGCCATGGCCGATAGCATTGCGCGACGGGAAAGACGGAAAGTGTCAGACTTCATGATGTCCCCCTGCAGGTTATTGCCAATCTTGAAAATTCTATTTTTCTGCGTATTTGATATGCAGATTGTATACATGATCATAAGAAGGGCAAATGCAGAGTTGTCCAAACGGTCAAATTACCGTTTTCGGCTAAATTGCTGTAACGCAATTCACATCAGGATGTATTGAACTACGTGAATATACGGATGCGCGCGTTAGCTATCTGCGAATTCACATTTGAATTCTTGCCGCACATACCCGGTCAGACCAGAACGAAGTCAAGGAGTCCGATGAAGATATGCGGGGTTTTTGACCGCTACTGTCCGGGATGAAAATCTTCCTGTTTTTGGGCCGAACCGGTTAAGATTGTCTAAACGGCTGAAATTACTTTGAAACTGTGGCGACTCCTTGGAAATTTTCGGAGTCTATTAACTTTTTGCGGTGATGCTTTCCTCAAGAAATATGGGGGAACCTGGAACGCATCATGACAAAGAAAACATCCTTACCGCTTGATCAGGTTATGGTCGGGGACTGCATCGAACTGATGAATAGCCTGCCGGAAAAGTCGGTCGATCTGATTTTCGCCGATCCGCCCTATAACCTGCAGCTGGGTGGTGATCTGCTGCGCCCTAATAATTCCAAGGTCGACGCGGTTGACGATCATTGGGACCAGTTTGACAGTTTCCGTCACTATGACGAGTTCACCCGTGACTGGCTGACCGCCGCGCGCCGTGTCCTTAAGGATACCGGTGCGATCTGGGTGATCGGTTCGTATCACAACATTTATCGCGTCGGCACGGTGATGCAGGATATCGGTTACTGGATCCTGAACGACATCGTGTGGCGCAAAACCAACCCGATGCCGAATTTCCGTGGCAAACGTTTCTGCAATGCGCATGAAACCCTGCTGTGGTGTTCGAAAAATGCCGAGCAGAAAGCGATCACGTTCAATTACGAAGCGATGAAGCAGCTCAACGAAGGATTGCAGATGCGGTCCGACTGGTTGCTGCCGATCTGTTCCGGGTCCGAGCGCCTGAAGAATGAAAAGGGTAAAAAGGTCCATCCGACCCAGAAACCCGAAGCATTGTTGCAGCGTGTTCTGCTGGCGACGACCCGTCAGGGCGACGTTGTACTTGATCCGTTCTTTGGTACCGGCACCACCGGTGCGGCAGCGCGCCGCCTTGGCCGTCACTTCATCGGGCTTGAGCGCGAGGAAGAATATGCAAAGGCCGCCAAGGAACGCATTGCCAAGGTCCAGATGCTTGATGGTGAAAGCCTTGAGATGACGGAGTCGAAGCGATCACTTCCGCGTATTCCGTTCGGTGCGGTCATTGAACGCGGTCTTCTGGCGCCGGGCGACAAGATTTATGACAACCGCGGCAATGTTGCAGCGCTTGTTCGTGCCGATGGCTCAATCAGTCACAAGGACAATGCCGGTTCGATTCACCAGATCGGTGCCCATGTTCAGGGTGCACAGGCTTGTAATGGCTGGACTTATTGGCATTACAAGTGTGACGGGCGATTGGTTGTGATCGACAATCTGCGCAGTCAGCTTCGCAAGGAAATGGGGCAGGTTTCCGCCTGATTTCGTGCGGTGCAGCACGCTTAAAATGATCTGATCTGGAAGGCCGGGATGGTTGTGAAACCTTCCGGCCTTTTGCATTCGGGCGCAATTCTTGCTATATCTTGAATCTTGGAATTATCCGTAAGGATAGATGGAGAGCCCCATGCAGGTTGGCGCAACAGGTAGTGCCGCTTACGCACCGAACCCGGTCCAGATCCAGCAGGCAGCTGCACCGATCGCCGAAACCGGTGGTAACGATCTTCAGTCACCGTCGGCCCAGCGGGTCGATCAGGTGGCAGAAGCCGACACGTCACAACAATCGGCCCCGCCGAGCAGCACGGGCCGTGGGCAGGTTATTGATATATACGCCTGACCACCTTATTAACGATTTAAAAGGCCCGCGCCGGAATGGCAACGGGCCTTCTTTTTGTGTTTTGAACGGTCGGTTGACGCCGACCTAGCGGTATTTCAGCGCGTGACGCACGATTTTTTTCATCACCGTCGGCAGAGCGAATTCAGATAACCCGTCAATCGTTGTCCAGCTGCCATCAAGTTTTGCCGCGTCGCTTTCAGCTATATTGGCGGCAAGGACCGTCACATCGAGATGGAAATGGGTGAAAGTGTGCCCGACAGTACCATCTAGTTCCGTCCAACTTGCCTTGATCGGGGCTTCGGACAACATCACATCGTCCGGGGCCTCAATCGCGCGCCAGTCACTGCCCGGCACTTCGTAAAGTCCACCCAGCAGACCCTTTTCCGGGCGGCGCCGGACCAGAATTTTACCGTCTTCGCGCCGTATCCAGAAGGCATAGCCAACCCGGGTTGGTTTGGCGGGTTTCTTACGTTTTTTGGGTAGTTCCGGGGCAATGCCCGATTTGCGGCCTTCGCAGGAAGCCTGCCACGGGCAAATGCCACATGCCGGATTGCGTGGCGTGCAGATCGTTGCGCCCAAATCCATCAGCGCCTGCGCATAGTCGCCCGGCCGGTCGGACGGGGTCAGGGCCGCCGACTTTTCCTTGATTTCGGGTTTGACGTCGGGCAGTGGGGTTTCAAGCGCAAAAAGACGGGATATGACCCGTTCGATATTGCCATCGACCGGGCTTGAATGACGGTTAAAGGCGATGGCTGCAACGGCGGCGGCGGTATAGGGACCGATGCCGGGCAGCTTCAGAAGGCCTTCTTCGGTATCGGGGAACCGGCCGCCATATTCATCGGCAACAACCTTGGCGCATTTGTGCAGGTTGCGTGCGCGTGCATAATATCCCAGACCTTGCCAGGCATGCAGAACTTCATCGAGATCGGCATTGGCAAGATCGTTGACAGTCGGCCAGCGTTGCAGGAATGCCGCGAAATAGGGACCGACCGTAATCACGGTGGTCTGTTGCAGCATGATTTCGCTAAGCCAGACGCGGTAAGGGTCCTGCGCGTCGCCCGGTTCGGCACGCCATGGAAGGGTGCGATGATGACGGTCATACCAGTCCAGCATGGTCCGACCGAGGTGATGGATTTCGTCGTTGGTGAAATGCACGGCGTTCCCGTGTTATGTTGCGGGGATGAAAACGGGTAATTACGTTTAGGTCAGATTCAGACCCTACGAAAGAAGCGGGCGTGAGCAAGCAAAAAGATATGACCGATACGCCGACACATAGCACGCCAGATCAGCGTGCCGATATGGTTGCTGCAAAAAATGCGGTCAAAAAGAAACAAAAGATTACCCCGATGGGCAGTTCGGAGCGCCGCATGGGCCTGCGCAATATTGCCGCCATGGTTGGCAATCTGACACGTCCGCTGGTCCGCAAACGCGGTTTCTTTCAGGCCGAAATCATTTTGCACTGGTCCGAAATTGTCGGTCGCGATCTTGAACAATTCACCATGCCGGTCAAATACAATCCGCCTCGCGGCGAAAATGCCGGGGGCGGAACCCTTGTGATCCGGGTGATGGGACCGGTGGCGATTGAATTACAGCACCGCATGCCGCAGATCATCGACCGGGTGAATACCTATTTCGGATATCGCGCGGTTGAACGCATCAAGATGATGCAGGGCGATATTTCCCGCCCGGAGCGCACCGTCAAACGGCCGGAAAATGTGCCCGAAGGTCCGATCCGCGAAACCAGCGAGATCGATATCGCCAAAATCGAAGACCCGCATCTGCGCGAAGTGCTGACCCGGCTTGGACGCCGCATTTCGGGGGACGTTCACGCGCGGGGGCAACCGGGACAGAAGAAATAGCCGGTGAAATTGCGTTTAAAATCACGTGTAAGTCATTTGCCAATCGGTGGCCCAAAGCCTTATTCCGATGCGGGCCGGATCGAATCATTTTCCCATAATGTTTGATCACGGAGTTGCCGCATTTCCAAACGATGTTGGCGACTCGTTGGCTCATTAGCGCTTTTGGGGGGCGTGTTGACTCCCGCGCTGCAACAGGCTTGTAATCACAAAATATTGTTTTAACGGAGGTTTCCTTGCTGAAGGCAGTTAAGTTTTTTGCGGTCGCATGTGCATTTGCGATTGGTGTTGTCGGGGCGCAGCAGGCCGAGGCTGTAGAATATAAGGAACATGTGCTTGGCAATCCGGATGCGCCGGTGACGATCATCGAATATGCGTCGCTGACCTGCCCGCATTGCGCCACATTCCATAATGAAACCCTGCCGGAGATCAAGAAATCGTTGATCGATACCGGAAAGGCCAAGCTGATCTTCCGCGATTATCCGCTTGATGGCGTTGCGGTTCGCGCGGCGGCTGTTGCGCAGTGTGCCGGTGATGACCGTTATTTTGGTGTTTTGGGCATGCTGTTCAAATCGCAGATGACCTGGGCACGGGCCGCAGACCCGATTGACGGGATTAAACAGGTGGTTCGTTTTGCCGGTATGGATGGCGATGCGGTTGATGCCTGCATGGCGGACGAGGCCCTGATCGACGGGATCGTTGCATCGCGCATGCGCGGCGAACAGGAATTCAAGGTCAATTCAACGCCGAGCTTCGTGATTGATGGTGAAACCTTTGCCGGTTCGCGCGATCTGAAGTTCTTTGAAGACAAAGTCGAAGATCTGACCAACTGATAAATATGATCCTGCCGGATGCTGCAGATGCGACATCCGGCAATCAGGGGAAGGGACGGATCGGGGGCATGATTGGTCCAGTTTAAATCGCTACGGCTGACGGGGTTCAAATCCTTCGTCGATTCAACCGAATTGCTGGTTGAAGACGGGTTGACAGGTGTTGTCGGCCCGAATGGCTGTGGCAAATCCAATCTTGTCGAAGCCCTGCGCTGGGTCATGGGTGAAACCTCTGCCAAGCAGATGCGCGGCTCGGACATGTCCGACGTTATTTTTGGCGGGACATCGTCGCGTCCTGCGCGGAACGTGGCCGAAGTTACCGTCGTTCTGGATAATGCCGAACGCAAAGCACCGGCGATGTTCAACGATCACGAAACGCTTGAGGTCGTGCGACGTATCGAACGCAGCGGCGGGTCGAATTATCGGGTCAATGGCAAGGATGTCCGTGCGCGTGACGTCCAATTGCTGTTTGCCGATGCCGCGACCGGGGCACGGTCAAACGCGATGGTGTCACAGGGCAAGATCGGTGCGCTGATCGGAGCGAAGCCAAGTCAGCGCAGACTGGTTCTGGAGGAAGCCGCCGGTATTACCGGCCTGCATTCACGCCGTCACGAGGCCGAGCTTCGACTTAAAAATGCCGAACAGAATATGGAACGCCTTGAAGACGTTCTGGTCACACTCGATAGCCAGATCGCGTCTCTGCAAAAGCAGGCGCGACAGGCCGAACGGTATCGCAAACTTTCCGAAAGCATCCGCCAGACGGAGGCTCTGCTATTCCACATCCGCTGGACCGATGCCGAAAAACGGCAAGCAGATGCCCGTGAATTGCTGGTGCTGGGCGAAAGTGCCGTGCGTGACCTGACCGGTCAGGTGACCGAGGCAACGACCATTCAGGCCCATATTGCGGCAAGCCTTCCGGATCTTCGCAAAAAGGAAAGCGATGCGGCAGCGGCCTTGCAGCGCATGCTGATCGAGCGTGAGGGACTGGACAAGGACAAGTCACAGATCGAAACCCAAATGTCGCAGCTTCGTGCGCGCATCCAGCAGATTGATGCCGACCTTGCGCGTGAAGCAGAACTGGCAAGCGACGCCGAAGGGGCGTTGAACAAGCTTAAGGCAGAACGCGAAGAGCTGGGTGAAGCCCAGGACGGCGAGGATGACGAGCTTGACGAGGCAAAGGAACGCGCCGTCGCGCAGGCCGCAAGGGTTGAAACGCTGGAAGGGCAGGTTGACGAACTGACCAACCGGGCAGCCGCCGAAGAAGCCCGGCTTAAAAGCGTTCAGCAGCGGTTAAGCGAACTTTCCGCCCGCCGGTCACGTTTGACCGAACGCTATGACGAGGCCGTTGCCCGCCTTGATGATATCCGGGTTGAAGCCGATTTTACCGACGCCCTTGAAGAGGCCGGTCTGGTGCTTGAGGAATGCGAAGAACTTTGCGAGCAGCGTAAGCTTGCCATCGAAGATGCCGAAATGCGTCTTGCCGAATTGCGCGACCGTGAAGACAGCCTGAAAACAGCGGAAACCGAATCGCGCGATGCCCTTCGTGATGTCGAAAGCCGCAAGGCGCGGCTTGTCGCCGAGATCGAGGCGCTTGAAAGTCTGGTCAAGGGCAATGCAGATCAGCAGTTCCCGGCGGTGATCGAAAAGCTTTCGGTGACCAGCGGCCTTGAAATGGCGATGGCGGCGGCACTTGGCGAGGACCTTGACGCGCCCGATGCCGAAGATGCCCCGATGCACTGGTCGGCGGTTGACCCTGACGCAGATGACCCTGCCCTGCCCGAAGGGGTCCAGGCACTGGCGAAATTTGTTGACGGTCCGGCATTGCTGAACCGACGCCTTTGGCAGATCGGGGTTGTTGATGACGAGGCAACAGGTAACTGGCTGGCCAAGACGTTGAAAACCGGGCAGCGGTTGGTGTCGCGTGAAGGTGCACTTTGGCGTTGGGACGGCTATCGGATCAAGGTTGGCGCGGAGCTTCCGGCAGCCGCACGTTTGCGACAGCGTAATCGACTTGAAGAATTACGCCTTGAGCTTGAAGAGATCGACGACGCGGTCGAGCTTGCAGCGGAAAAGGCCGATACAGCGCGGGAAAATGTTGAACGTCTTGAAGAAGATGTTGAAGCCGCACGCAACGGCGAACAGGAAGCCCACCGTGCCCTTCGCGAGGCAGAGGGATCATTGGCCCGCGCGCGAGAAGAAATTGCCAATATCAAACGTGACGCCAGTGCCATTGAAGGACGCCTGCAAAACGCTGAAGAAGCCGAAAAGCGTGCCAAGCAGGACCTTGATGAACTGATCGCCGAGCAGGAAGAACTGGCGGCAACGCCCGAGGAATCGAGCGAAGGCCTGATGGAAATCAAGGCTGAGCTGATTGAAAAACGTGCCGAGCTCTCGGATGCGCGCGCCGATCAGATGGAAGCGCGCAGCCAGCTTGAACGCATGCAGCGTGATGCATCGGGGCGTCGCAAGCGACTTGAATTTGTTGAAAGCGAAATCGCATCCTGGAATGATCGCGCATCGGGGGCAGGCGAACGTGTGGCCCAGCTTCGTGAACGTCAGGAAGAAGCGCGCATGGAGATCGAGGAGCTTGAACTTAAGCCCGACGAGATAGAAGAGCGCCGCGCGATCCTTTCCGACCGTATCGAGATTGCCGATCAGGCACGCAAGGACGCGGCGGATGAACTGGTGCGTGCCGAAAATGCGCAGCGCGAAGCCGATCAGAACCTTAAGGAAGCGGAACAGAAACTGGCCGAGGCCCGCGAAGGCCGGGTTCGGTGCGAAGCCCTTCTGGAGCAGGCAGAACAGCATCGTCGCGATTTGATCGAGCGCATTCGCGAACGGGTTAATGCCACGCCTGATCAGCTTTTAGAGCTGGCCGAAATCGATCAGACCAAGGAATTGCCATCCGAAGACGATATCGAGGCCCGTTTGCAGCGTCAGTCGCGCGAACGCGAAAACCTTGGTGCGGTTAACCTGAGGGCCGAGGTCGAACTGGCCGAGATGGAAGAACAGAAAGACACACTGGTTTCCGAACGCGATGACCTGATCGCCGCCATTGATAAATTACGCAATGGTATCAACCAGCTGAACCGCGAAGCACGCAACCGCCTGAAAGCGGCATTTGACGAAGTCGACAAACATTTCCAGCAGTTGTTTGTCCGCCTGTTTGGCGGTGGCGGGGCGCATCTGATGCTGACCGATGCGGACGATCCGCTGGAAGCCGGGCTTGAGATCATGGCATCCCCGCCGGGCAAGAAATTGCAGCACCTTTCATTACTGTCTGGTGGCGAGCAGGCATTGACCGCTGTTGCGCTTCTGTTTGCGGTGTTCCTGACCAACCCGGCACCGATTTGCGTGCTCGACGAAGTTGACGCACCACTTGATGACGCCAACGTCGACCGGTTCTGTAAATTGCTTGAAGCCATTGGCCGCCATGCCAATACGCGTTTCCTTGTGATTACCCACCATCGCATGACCATGGCCCGCATGAACCGCCTGTTCGGGGTGACAATGGCGGAACGCGGTGTTTCCTCGCTGGTGTCGGTCGATTTGCGCCAGGCCGAGGTCTATTCCCAGAAAGAGCAAAAAGAGCTCGATTTTACCAACTGATCATTTGCTTTAGCCCAGTTAAGGATTTTGCTTTGGTGCAATCCGTTTGCCTCTTATTAAAAGGGCCGGTTTCAGATGAATCGGTTTGATGTCACGCGGTTTCTTGCCGTGGATATGAAGCTGTTAGCAGGAAGCCGATGCGAAACCGCGCGGCAAAAGGCGGAAATCAATAAAAAGCGATTGAATTCACAATGGTTACTCAGAAGCCCAATTCAGTGGTTCAACGGGCCAGGAACCAAGGGAAACCGCCGGTTGCAAGCGGTTGTTTATGGAAAAGTCTGATAAGTGCGGCTGCGACTATCGCCTAACATCAAATGTGAATGATTACACATTTCGACGGTAAAATTATTATAAAACAGATGTTTAATGTCAATTTTGTGCCCCCGGCAAGGTGGGGTTTTACGGCTTGACAGCCTATGGGGCGCTAAGTATGTTGCCCGCGCATTTCCTTGCGACGTTTGCAAGGCTGCCACAGCGGGGTTCACGACAATGAGCGATGATAAAGATCGCGCTTCATTAGCAGAGCTTGAAAGCAAGTTGGTGGCCGTAGCAAGCAAGCGTGAAGAAACGCACAGCCCGAACCGGGCGACCGGCAAACCATCCCAAGGGATGGCATTAGGAATGAGAATTTCGGCGGAAATGATCGCTGCTGTTCTTGTTGGACTATTGATTGGCTGGGCGCTGGATCGGGTGCTTGGTACGACGCCCTGGCTGCTTGTTCTGTTTGTATTTCTCGGAGCAGGTGCTGGTGGTCTTAACGCTTATCGGGTGGCCAAAGGATTCGACAGTGCAGTCGGACTTGGACGCGCGATGGGGGAGCGCAAGCAGGGGGACAAGGATTAGCCTTGGCCCTCAAAAGATTGAGCGAGGATTACGGTGGCTGGACCGCTAGAGCAGTTTGAAATCAAGCCCTTGGCCGAGCTTTCGGTTGCCGGCATTGATGTTTCCTTCACCAACTCCGCACTTTGGATGGTGATCGCAGCCGTTCTCGTAACGGGCTTCATGACGCTCAGCATGCGTCGTGGGGCATTGGTACCTGGCCGTTGGCAGGGTGCCGCCGAGGTGATGTATGAATTCGTCGCCAATATGTTGAAAGATAATGTGGGGACCGCGGGGCGCAAGTATTTCCCGTTCGTTTTCACCCTGTTTATGTTTGTTCTGTTCGGGAACCTGCTTGGCATGATCCCGCACAGCTTTACTTTTACGAGCCATATCGCTGTGACTTTTGCGATGGCTCTGGTGATCTTTATCGGTGTGACCATTATCGGCTTCGTTCGCCACGGTACGCATTACTTCCGGATGTTCTTCCCGGCAGGTGCGCCGATTGCAACGGCCTTCATTCTGATCCCGATTGAAATCATCTCCTATTTCTCTCGTCCGTTCAGCCTGGCGATCCGACTGTTTGCGAACATGACCGTCGGACACATCATGCTGAAAGTGATTGGCGGGTTCGTCGGCCTGATCGGCATCTTCGGCGTCCTTCCGTTTGCTCTTCTGACGGGGATTACGGTTCTGGAGTTCGGCATTGCTGCGCTTCAGGCTTATGTCTACACCATTCTCACCTGCATCTATCTCCATGATGCAATCCACATGCACTAATGCTAGTGGACCGGTGTGATCTCTTCTGATTGCCTTTAAGAAATTCGAAAGGGTGAAGTTATGGAACTCGATGCTGCTAAGATGATCGGTGCTGGCCTGGCTGCTATTGGCATGATTGGTGCCGGTATCGGGGTTGGTAACATCTGGTCGAGCCTGATTGCGACTGTTGGCCGTAACCCGGCTGCAAAAGGCGACGTTGAACTGTATGGCTGGATCGGCTTTGCCGTTACCGAAGCTATTGCACTGTTCGCACTCGTCGTTGCGCTGATCGTTCTGTTCGGCTAATCGGCGCCTTTTGCGCGAATACTCGGCCCGGCGAGGATACCCCTCGCCGGTGTCGTTGAATTCGGGAGTAGGCTATGCCGCAGTTTGATATTGCGACGTTCTCGGAACAGATTTTCTGGCTGTTCGTTATTTTTGGCATCCTGTATTTCCTGATGTCGAAAATCGCGTTGCCGAAGGTTGGCGAAGTTCTGGAACGCCGTCACAAGACCATTGAAGACAATCTTGGCAAGGCCCGGGCGTTGAAAGACGAAACCGATGCCGCCATCGCGAAGTACGAGGCTGCCTTGGCAGAAGCTCGTGATGCCGCACAGGCAGATATTCGCGAAGCAACGGAGAAAGCAGCTGCAGAGCAAGCTGCGAAAACCGAAGCGCTGGTCAAGAAACTGTCGAAAAAGACCGCTGATGCCGAAAAGGCAATTGCCGGTGCGAAAGACGACGCAATGAAAGGTGTGGCCGAAGCCGCATCCGAAATCGCCCGTGAAGCAACCGACAAGCTTATCGGTGTCAAGGTTCAGGCCAAAACTGCCGACAAGGCCGTTTCGGCGATTGTAGGAGAGTAAGAAGATGGCAACCCCGCACGAGGTTACGTTCCTTACCGATCCTTACACCTGGACCACGCTTTCTTTCTTGCTGGTTGCCGGTTTCGGCGGCTTCAAGGCTGTTAAGGGTATTTCCGGTGCACTCGACAAGCGTGCGCAGAAAATCTCGGAAGAGCTGGATGAAGCACAGCGCCTGCGTGAAGAAGCTCAGGAGCTTCTGGCCAAATATCAGGCCAAACAGCGCGAAGCATTGAAGGAAGCGGATGAAATCCGCGCCCATGCCAAGGTGGAAGCCGACCGCATGCTGGAGAATGCCCAGGCTGAACTGAAAGCGTCGCTCAAGCGTCGTGAACAGCAGGCCATGGACCGTATTGCCAATCTCGAAACCCAGGCCATTGCCGAAGTTCGTGCCCGTGTGGCCGAAATCGCGGCACAGGCCACATTTGCACTGGTTTCCGAAAAGGTTACTGCTGCAAAGGCAGACGAGCTTGTCGATAGCGCAATTGCGGAAATCAAAGGTCGCCTGAATTAATAGTTTCCGGTTTTCGGAATGCAAAACCCCCGCAGAACTTCTGCGGGGGTTTTTGTTTGGGCGTGGTGTTGTCAGCCAACAAATCGGGCAGGGCGTGTTATCTATCCGGCGAACTGTTTGTCCCGGCCATGTGGCATATCAAGATCGAGAACAGGTCCCTTGGGCACGATGCCCGTCGGGTTGATCATCAGGTGGCTTTCATAATAGTGGCCCTTGATATGTTCAAAGAACACGGTCTGTTTGATGCCGGGCACCTGATAAAGTTCGCGCGTATAGGCCCAAAGATTGGGATAGTCCTTCAGCATTTTCAGATTGCATTTGAAATGCCCGTGATAGACCGGATCAAACCGGATCAGGGTGGTGAATAGCCGCCAGTCGGCCTCTGTCAGACGATCACCCGCCAGATAGCGATGGGTCGACAGATGGTCTTCCAGCCAGTCCAGCGTGCCAAAAAGCGTTGTCACAGCGTCTTCATAGGCATCCTGAGCGGTCGCAAAGCCAGATTTGTAGACACCATTATTCACATCGTCATAGACCCGGCCATTGATCGCATCGATTTCGCTGCGCAGATATTCTGGATAGTAATCGCCGGGTTTGGCTCCCAGATCATCAAAGGCAGAGTTGAGCATCCGGATGATTTCGGCAGATTCGTTGCTGACAATCCGGTTGGTTTTCTTGTCCCAAAGAACCGGCACCGTAACCCGTCCAGTATAATCGGGTTCTGCCGCAGTATAAATCTGATGCATGAAACCGTGATTGCCAAGATGGTCGGGCAGCCCGTCATCAGGGGAAAATTCCCAGCCATTTTCAAGCATGCGCCAATGCACGACCGAAACTGAAAGCATGTCTTCCAGTCCCTTGATGGCACGGAAGATCAGCGTGCGATGTGCCCACGGGCAGGCATAGGAAACATACAGGTGATAACGACCAGCTTCCGCAGGAAATTCGGCGTCCTTGTCTTTCGACAGCCAGTTCCGAAAAGCGGCGTCCTGACGTTTGAACTTACCACCGGTCGATTTCGTGTCGTACCATTGGTCTTTCCATTCTCCATCGACCAAAAGGCCCATAATCGTATCCTCCGGTTTTTTGTGGTCCCGTGATATGCCGATTACGCGCGGCCGGGGTCGTTGTTCCTATCATCGTCATTTCCCCGTTGAATGCAATCGGGCGATATGACATTAATTTGTTTCCAAATGGGCAACAATTATTCGGTACTCGGACAGGAGCAAAGCAATGCTGATCGGCAATCTGGATGGAATGACGGTTTTTGCTCGTGTCGTCGAGGAGCAAAGCTTTTCCGGCGCCGCGCGCAAACTTGCCATGTCCAAATCCGCGGTGAGCAAGCATGTCACCAAGCTTGAAGACAGTCTTGGCATTCGTTTGCTTAATCGCACGACACGCCGGTTGAGCCTGACCGACTCGGGTGCAACTTTTTATCAGCACTGCGCGCGCGTGGTTGAGGAAATCGAAACAGCCGAACATGCCCTGACCGATTTACGGGGCACGCCGCGGGGTACGCTCCGGATTTCGGCTCCGCTGACATTTGGCCAGCGGTATATGCCCGATCTGGTGTCTGAATTCATGGGCCTGCATCCGGGGTTGCATGTCGATATTCATCTGGCCGATCACATGGTTGATCTGGTTGCCGAAGGGTTCGATATGGCCATCCGCATCACCCGGTTAAAGGATTCCAGCCTGATTGCCCGCAAGCTTGCCGACTTTAACGGTTACGTCGTGGCATCGCCGGGCTACATCGCCGAACATGGTGAACCCAAACACCCGACCGAACTGGCCAATCACCGGACACTTGCCTATACCAACCTTCCCAGCCCGAATGTCTGGGAATTTGAAGGACCCGAAGGCCAGATTAATGTCCGCGTCAATCCGGTCATGTCGTGTAACAATGGTGATTTTACCTCGTTCGCAGCGATCCGGGGCCTTGGTATCGCGCGTGAACCGGAATTCATCGTTGCCGAGGCGCTTCAAAAAGGGTCGCTGGTCGAAATCCTTAAGGAATATAATTCGCTGGCCAGTGGCGGGATTTATGCCGTATATCCGGAACGACGCCATCTTCCGACCAAGGTGCGTATTTTCATTGATTTTCTGGTGGAAAAGTTTCGCGGTGGATTATGTAATTTCCACAAAACGATGTATCCGGTCGACTAAGGCTATTTGCTTTCGATCCGCCAGCCGATCAGACACATCAACCCCAGAAGAATAGCAACGACCGGAAGAGGCAACAGATTGGTAATGCCGCCAATCACTGTGCGATAGCTTTCCGTTTCCATCAAGCCTGCCCAGTTTGTGCCAAACCAGACACGTTCTTCTTTCACCCGACGGAAATCGGGAAGCCCTTTTTCGATGCGATCAATATATCCGCCATTGGCCAGAACCAGTTCGCGTAACAGGTCTGATGTCGAGTTGGTGTTGCGACGTTCACTGGTCAGAACATCGCGGTCGACATGCAATGCCGACTGGGTAACGCCGTCGCGATCAAGGGCCTGAACGCGGATCAGGCCGCGCTCTGCGATGGGCAGGGTGGCCTGCCATGTCTGATCCGATGTTCGTTCAAATGTTGTGCGCACGACTTTGCCGGTTTCCGGATCGGCACCGGTTGCGGTTGTCGGTTCAGCCCCGATCTTGCGCCAGCTCAGGGTCAGACTTTTACCATCGGCACTGCGTTCGGTGGCAATGGTGTTTTCGTCAAGGGCCGGTTCCTTCATCAGCCAGTGCGACAATCGGCGTAGTAATTCGGCAATCGGTCCGCCACCATCATGGCCGCGCTGCCACAACCACATCTGATCCGAACTCAGCATAGCTGCCCGGCCTTCTTCAACACGCCGCAAGGACAATAGGGGTAATTGATCCACACCGGTCAAAAGCGTCATGACGTCATTGTCAGTTTCCCGGGTTTCGATTTGCCGATACCAGCGGCCCCATTTTGGCGGGGTATTGATTGAACCGGCAATCGGGGCTGTCACCGGATGAATGCGTCCGGCTGTGTTCACGCGCGGCGCAAAAGGTTGTTCAATGACACGGCCCGTTGCCCGAACCGGCATCAAATCACCCAGAACCGTGTTTGAAAGCCCATCAGGTCCAAGATATTCCGGCCCGGCGACAACAAGGGCGGCACCACCCCATCGGACATAATCCACCACCTTTTCCAGATAGTGGGCAGGCAAAACCCCGCGCATCTGATAGCGATCAAAAATGATCAGATCGAACTGCCGCAGGCGCACTTCAAACAGATCACGGATCGGAAATGGGATCAGAGCCAATTCGTTTATCGGGGTATCGTCGCCTTTTTCCGGTGGGCGCAGGATCGTGAAATGCACCAGATCAACACCGGGATCGGCACGCAGAAGGTTCCGCCATGCCCGTTCGCCGGGATGCGGTTCGCCCGAAAGCAGCAGGACACGGAGCCGATCACGAACGCCGGTCGTTTCAAGGATCAGCCGGTTGTTGGTCTGATCTGTTTCGTCAGGATTTTCATCCATGCGCAATTCAGCGATCACCGGCCCGGCGTGGAGCACAGGAATGGTGACGCGGTGCGGTTCGTTGGCCGGCAGCGTCAGGTTCCGTTCGGTGCCATCTTCATGCAGCATGCGGACCGATACCGGACTTCCTGTCTCAAGGTTGTGATCAATGGCTTCGACCATGAAATCCGCGTTCTTGCCAACGATACCGTAATCGGCGGTCTGGCGAATTTGCAAACGCCGGTCATGTTCATCTTCGCGCCCGGTAATGAGCGCATGCAGGGGCGCACCCAGATCCAGACTGGCGGGAATATCGTGAATTTGCCCATCGGTAATCATGACGACACCACCCAGTCGTTCGCGCGGGATTCCGCCAAGAAGCCGGTCAAGGGCGGCAAACATCAGGGTGTCGGTTTCGCCCGGCACTTCTTCGATACGCAGTTCGATACTTTGATCATCGGCAAAGCGGTTGCGTATCTGCGAGATCGCGGCATCCGTCTGGTCGGTGCGGCTGCCGATATTCTGGCTATTGGAACGATCCACCAGCACAAGGACGATGTCGCTTAGTTTTTCACGGTTCTGATCGGTAAATTGCGGCGCAATCAGTGCAAGCAGCATGACCGCCATCGCGATTGCCCGCCAGATCGTGCCCCGCAGGCGAAATACCGCAAAAAGCAGAATGGCGGCTACACAGGCGATGGCAAGTATTTGCAGCAGCCCGATATCAAGTAATGGTGCGATCTGAAAATCCTGCCAGCTTCTGTTCATCGGCCAAGCCTTTCAAGGATTGCCGGCAAATGAACCTGATCCCCCTTATAACTGCCGGTAAGCGCATACATCACCAGGTTGACCCCGAAACGCCAGGCCATTTCGCGCTGGCGCGGGGAAATGTCATCGGTGCGGCTCTCTGTCTGGATGCCTTCGTTCAGCATCCAGGCCGATGCCCAGTCATTCCCGCCAAACAGAACAGACGCAACACCGTCCAACCGTTGATCGGGCCGTGCATCAAGCCAAAGCGGCGCGGCAAAGCGGCCATAGGCATGGTCCAGCAGATAGAAACTGCGAAACAGGATATGATCCCCCGGTGCCTTATCAAGGATCGGGATTTCCAGCCCGGCCAGTAATCGGCGCAGGCGGGCGGGTTCGACTTCCTGATCACGGCTGTCAATCAGGATCATGCCGCCGCTATCAAGATATCGGTTGATACGCGTCCGGGCAAAGTCCGAAAAAGGTTGCTGTCCGTCAACCAGCGGCCAATAGATCAGCGGATAAAAGCTGAGATCGCCGGCTTCGGGGTCAATGGCATCCGGGGCGGCCAGGTCAGCGGCCGTTCGCCGACGCAGGATTTCGGTCAAGCCGGCAAGTCCCGACTGGCTGAGACGGTCAATCGGGGCAACATCCGTCTTGAGATAGGCGAGACGCGGTTGCAAGGCAGCGGCCTGGGTTTCGACCGCCCTGGCGTCGCGGCCACCCAGCAGCATCGTTGCCGAAGCACCGATAAATGCCAGCAGAAGGAAAGATGTCAGCGCATCTTTATGCCGGGCACGTCTCAGACTGACGTGATGGACGAGTATCAGGGCAACCCCGTCAAGGATCAGAAGCAGCATCGCAGCCATCAGGCACATCGCGGCAAGATCGATTTGGTCCTGATCGGTGATTTCGCGTATGACCGTGCCGGACGGCCAGCGAACCTGACTGTCAAGATTTTCAAGGAATGAGCCAAGGTTAAGCGCAACGGCCTGACCATTTTTGCCGTATATCCCCGGCGGATGCCGTGGATCGGGCATCGGCAACGGTGTGCGCAAGGGCAGGGTCGTTGCATCAGGTTGATGAGCACGGCCGAAGCCATCGAGCACGGATTGGGCCGGCAGGCTTGTTTGCAGTTCGGCCTCAGACCGGTCACTTGGGCTTGCAAGGGGTAAAAGGCGTTGCCAGATTTCGACAAACAGGCCCGACATCGGAAGGTTTGACCAATCGGCCCACGGGGTCACATGGAAAAGAACAATTCGCCCGGCATTGCGCGGGGCACTTGTAATCAGCGGGGTGCCATCAGTCAGGCGGGCCCATGTTTTGGCAACAATTTCCGGATCGGGTTCGGCAAGAAGTTGCCGATTGATGGTAATTTCCTCGGGAATCAGGACGCCGAAAAATGGACTGGTTTCCGGAAATGCCAAAAGTCGTTTCGGTTTTTCCCATGACATCGATCCGCCGAAATCCCGATTGCCAAGACGCAGCGTCACAGGCAGGAATTCCGGTTCGACCTCGGTCGTGCTGTCCCCTGCGAAACGCACCAACATACCGCCATCGCGGACCCAGCGTTCAAGGGCTGAATATTGGCTGCCAAGGCCGGAAATCGGCCCTGTGGCGACAAGGATATCCATCCCGCTTTCAAGCAGCTTTCCAAGTGGTGCATAGGTCACGTCGGCATAGGGGGAAATTGCCCGGTCCAGAAAGAAATACCGATCCGACAGCAGCACCGGACTATCTCCGGAACTGACAATCACACCGACTTTTCGCTGTTGCCAGCGGGCACCGGTTTGAAAGACCGTGGCAGCGGATTCTATACCTTCTATTCCTACGGACTGTATCGAATTGGTGATGTCGCTGGGTAGTGGGATTTGGGTTCTGGTCTGATGGGTTGCTGGTTCAATTTTTACGGTGTGACGCAACAGAACCTGACCACGTTCATTGCGCGCAAGAAGGGCAAATTCGCCTGGCGCATTCATATTCTGATGGGCCAGGGTGATATCAAGTCCGGTACGGTTGCGTGTCAGCGATTGAACCGCGATGCGGTTTTCACGTTTGGGACCAAGTACGGTAATCGGTGCAACGGTACCAAGTTCGTTGGCAAGATCGGCCTTTGCGGGGTGTTCCATATTATCCGTCAGCCACATAATGCTGCCGATGGAATTGGCCATATGCTGGTGATCGGCGATCCGGTTTGACAGAGCCGTATAATCGGGAGCCCATGGGCGCGGATGCAGTCGATCAATAAAACGGTCAGCTTCGTGCGGCGATATCGGGCCGATAATATCGGGTAATCTTGTTGTTGTTGCGCCGGATGCCTCGGGTGCGGTTTGTGCGATATAGATACTGCGCAAGTCCAGCCGTGCCTGATTGATGATCTGGCTAAGGCCGGTGCGATATTCCTGCCAGTTTGCTGCTGATGACCAGCTGTTTTCGGCAATGATCAGAATAGCGCCCTCGTCGCGCGAGAATTCTGTTCTGTTAAGGACTGGTCGCGCGGCGGCGAGGATCAGCAAGGTCAGGATCAGGCAGCGTAAAAGCGTTTGCCAGATTGGTGCACGTTGCATGTCACGCCGGTTGGCACGAAGCCCCCGCAACAACCGGGCCGCCGGAAACACGACTTGTTTGGGCGACCTTGGTGCGGATCTGATGATCAGCCAGACAATCGGCAGAACCAGAAGACCGGCCAGCATCGCAGGATATAAAAAGGTGATGGCCGCAAGGTTCATCGCGGCCTCGTCGGGCTGTTGCGGTTCATCGCCGGACGACCACGTCCGTTAGAGCCACTTTGGCTTTGGCGTTCGCTTAAATGCTGATAAAGCGCAAGCAGGGTCGGGCTTGCACTTTCCGAAGTCACATGCTGGTCACACAGCCAGTCGTTTTCACGCGCGGCGTCGCGGATGTCGGCACGCCAGGTTTTGGCCCGCTGCCGGAAACCTTCCCGAAGGTCTTCAAACCGTTCGCTGCGGTAAATCATCTGATCGTCGGTATCCATGAAATTGACCCGACCGGTAAAGGGGGGCTCGATTTCAGCGGGATCAAGAACATGCACCAGCGCACCGTCATTCTGATACTGGCCAAGGGTCTTGATCGCGCGGACCGGTGACTGCTTGCTATCGACGAATTCCAGAAAATCACCCAGCACCAGAACGGAATGTTTGCGACCGGCATGCATCGAACCGGCATGGTCGGTGATGTTGCCCGGGCTTGCCAGCATGGCGTGGGCCAGTTTTTCAAGATGTTCGGCAGATGTGATGCGAGTCCGTTCGGCATCGAATGTTCCGACCGTTTCCCCGTTGCGCAGCAGCAGATCGGCAAGTGCGATGGAAATGACAAGGGTGCGTTCGGCCTTGAAAGGGATGTCTCGTGCCGATGACCAGTACATGGATGGCGATAGAACCGGCCAGATCCAGTAATTGTGGCTGGCTTGCCATTCGGTCTGACGGATAAAGGTATGATCGCTACGCGCGGAACGACGCCAGTCGATCTGGTTGGTCGGGTCGCCAGTGATGTAGGGGCGGAACTGCCAGAAATCGCTGCCAGGGCCGACTTTGCGGTTGCCGTGAAGGCCGCTTCGCAAGCTGATCGCCATGCGTCGGCTTTCATCGATCAGTTGCGGCAATCGGGCCGCCAGTGCACGTGCGGCTGCAACATGATCGTGGACCGCGGCCAATGCCAATTCTTATTTCTCCTGCAGATATTCCAACGCGTTGGTGATCAGGCCTCTGGCGGTGAAACCCTCGGCACGTGCCCCATAGGTCAAGCCGAAACGATGGCGAAGCACCGGAACGGCAAGGGCTTCGATATCTTCGATCGAGGGGGCGAAGCGGCCAAACAGCATGGCACGGGCACGACAGGCAAGCGACAGGGCCTGTGCCGCACGCGTGCCGGGGCCCCAGGCAACATTATCGCGGATATCGGCCATATGCGTGCTTTCCGGTCGGCATTCGCGGCAAAGTGCAATGATGGTATCCAGCACCCGGTCGGGCATTGGCAGACGCCGGACGAAATCCTGTGCTTCGGCCAGATCGTCGGCCTGAAGCACCTGCCGTGGGCGCACAGGATAGCGGCCAGTGGTTTCGGTTACGATGCGTCGTTCTTCATCTTGATCGGGATAGCCCAGCCGGACTTCCAGAAGGAAACGATCAAGCTGTGCCTCGGGCAGGGGATAGGTGCCTTCCTGTTCCAGCGGGTTCTGGGTTGCCAGAACGTGGAACGGTTCCGGAAGCTTGTGGCTGTAACCGGCGACGGATACTTCGCGTTCCTGCATGGCTTGCAACAGGGCGGACTGGGTGCGCGGGCTGGCGCGGTTGATTTCATCGGCCAGAAGCAACTGGCAGAAAACCGGGCCTTTGATGAAACGAAATGCACGTTTGCCGTCCGCGCCTTCTTCCAGAACTTCGGAGCCAAGGATATCGGCCGGCATCAGGTCGGGTGTGAACTGGATACGCTTATCAAGCAGGCCAAGGACTTTTCCCAATGTATGGGCCAGTAATGACTTGCCAAGTCCGGGCGCACCGACCATCAGGACATGTCCGCCGGATAAAATGCCGATAAGTGTTTGCTCTATGGCTTCATTCTGCCCAAATATAACAGATGAAACCATCTTGCGGGCTTCGTCCAACCTGCCAACACAGGCGTCAAGCCGCCCTGCGTCGCGTTCAAGGCTGCTGTCTTGTGAAAGACCCATTTCTTCGGGAAAACGTGGCGCGTTTGTCATGACAGGAAACTTTGCTTCCTCTGTTGTGCCGGTAATCGAAGCCGGTTACCCAATAAGGATGGTATCAGCGTTATAAAAGCGCGCAATCTTTTGGTTTCGGGCCTAAGTGTATAGCATGAGCAGTAACGAAAAAACCGTCGATCTTGCCGAAAAGCTCTGGACCCGCCTTCGCGCCGGAAAACCGGCAGGCGGACGCCATCCACAGATCTGTGGCGACATTCCCATGTCTATAGGTCGTGATGGAACCTGGTTCTATCAAGGTGGGCCGATTGGCCGTATCGAACTTGTCAAACTTTTCGCATCTGTCCTGCAACGCGACGAGGAAGGCGGGCACTGGCTGGTGACCCCGGCCGAGATGGCGCGCATTGAGGTCGAAGATGTTGCTTTCATTGCGGTCGAGCTGGAAAAAGCCGGCGAGAGTACGGCATCTGTCATCCGTTTTCGAACCAATATTGATCAGTGGGTCGAGCTTGATGAAAATCATGGTTTAAGGGTTGAACACGATCCCGAAACTGGTGAACCGTCGCCCTATGTGAAGCTTGATCGCGGTCTTGAGGCCCGACTGAACCGGGCTGTATTTTATCAGCTGGTCGATATGGCTGACGAGCTTAAAGAACCGGAGACCGGCAAAATGCGTATTGGTGTTTACAGTCACAATCAGTTCTTCGAGATCGGAACGCTGGAGGCTGGCGAATGACACCGGCCCAGATCATTGCCGCACTGAATGCGCCGCGTGATGATATTCTGCAGCGGCGTGGGGACCATGCGGTTGACTATCCGGGATCGAAATCACGCGCGCGCGAATTTGCCGAGGGGGAATTGATTGCGCGTCCGGCAGCGGTTCTTGTTCCGCTTGTACGTCGCGACGAAGGCCTGCATGTGATTTTGACGCGCCGCACCGATCATCTGAGCGATCATGCCGGTCAGATCAGTTTTCCCGGCGGTCGTCATGAAGACCATGACAATACGCTTGAGGAAACCGCCCTGCGAGAAACCGAGGAAGAAATTGGGCTGTCGCGCGCGCATATCGAACTGGTTGGTCGTCTGGACGATTATTACACTGTAACCGGATATCGGGTGACGCCGGTTGTTGGGCTGATCACACCGCCTTTCGACCTTGCACCCGATGCACATGAAGTGGCAGAAGTATTTGAAGTACCTTTGGAATTCATTGTTGAACCGCAAAACCAGAAACTTCAGACCGTGACCTTCGAAGGGGCAAAGCGCCGCTATTTTGCCATCCCGTATCAGGAATATTACATCTGGGGGGCAACGGCCGGAATGCTGGTGAATTTCAGCGAGGTTCTTAAGGCTAGTACTGAACGGTAATGATTGGAGACTATCGGTAATGCTGCGACAGATTATTCAGATTGCCATTCCCGTAATCCTGCCGTTTCTTGTTTACGGTCTTTGGCTTAAATGGGCGCGGGCAAAGGCGATTCGAGAAGGGCATGATGTTATTCCGCCCTGGGACAAAGGGCCGTGGCTTTTGCTGCTTGGTATTGGTGTGGCGCTGGCGGCGGCAATCCTGATTGTAACGGCACTCGGGACTGGTGCATCACCTGATTCCATTTATCATCCGCCGGTATTAAAGGATGGTGTCGTTCAGCCAGGATTTTTCGAACCCAAGGAATAACCCGGAAAAAAGACATCCGCCTGCAAGGTTTCAGGCCAGCAAAGATTTACCGATGACCGAACTGACAGCAACCGGGCATCTGCAGCCCTACGGGGTGATGACGCATCCCGACACAGCACGTGTATTTGATGCGATTGCAGCACATGGTGGCACGGCCCGCTTTGTTGGCGGGATCGTACGCGATGCGCTTTTGAAACGTGATCTGATCGATGTGGATATCGCGTGCGACCTGAAACCGGAAGAAACCGTTATTGCCCTTGAAAAGGCGGGGCTCAAAGTTATCCCCACCGGGCTTAAACACGGCACGGTGACGGCGATAACCGATGCATCGGCCTATGAAATCACGACGCTGCGCATTGATGTCACGACCGATGGCCGTCATGCAGAAGTCGCCTTTACTGATAGCTGGCTTGGCGATGCCAGACGTCGTGATTTTACATTCAATGCGCTTTATTGCGATCTGGACGGGACGATCTATGATCCGTTTGACGGTGAAACGGATTTGCGCGAAGGCCGGGTACGTTTCATCGGTATTGCCGAAGACCGGATTGAAGAAGACTACCTTCGTATTCTGCGATTTTTCCGGTTTCAGGCATGGTTTGGTCGACCACCACTTGACCCGATTGGTGCGGAAGCATGCCGCAAGGGGGCGCAAGGGCTTCGGGATATTTCACCCGAACGTATTCGCGATGAGATGTTTAAATTGCTGCGTTCACGCAGCCCGGCAGCCACGATTAAGGAAATGATCGGCTTTAATGTGTTGCCGGTTATCTTGCCGGATTTGGTAGATACACCGCGACTTCGCATGATGGAATGGCTTGATAGTACGGCTCTTGCCGATTCTGCAATCAAGCCCGATCCATTGCGTCGTCTGGCGGCCTTGTACCGTGCGCCGGAAAATGCGAATGATGATTTGCAGGCGGCAGCCGAATTTGGCAGGGCATTGCGATTGTCCAACGACGAAGCCGACCGTTTCGCGGCAATGATTTCCAATGCCAATCTTATCAGTGCCGATTTGTCCGAGGATACAATCCGACGTGATCTTTATCGCATCGGGCCGGATGCCTTTCGCGATGCGGTTTTGATTGCCTGGGCGGCGCGTGCGGCGATCCCGCCACGGGCCAGCAGTGCCGAAAACCGCGATTGGCAGGCTTTGTTGCAGGCGGCAACAGACTGGGTCAATGTTAAAATGCCAATTCAGGGGCGGGATCTTCTCGCAGCGGGTCTTGTGACCGCCGGGCCGACAATGGGCTGGTTGTTGGAGATGGCGGAAGAATACTGGATTGCAAATGCCTTTGCGCCCGGTCGCGAGGAACTGATGAATTATTTGGCGGCACAGAATGCCGCAAAGTTGCAGGAGTAATCATGGCCGAAGGCGTTACAGGTCATCGCATTTGCTGTTTTGGGGACAGTCTGGTCAATGGCGTGCGCGACGGGGATAAAGGCGGTTGGCCAATACGGCTAGGCCGCCGGTTGCTGGACGAGGCCAAGCGCGAAACGACGATCTATAATCTGGGCATTCGTGCCGAAACCAGCGAGGGCTTGAAAGCTCGTTGGAAGTTTGAGGCCGAACTTCGCATGGTGCCGGAATTCCCGACGGTTTTGATGTTCAGTTTTGGTGTGAATGATGCCAACCATGCCGAAGACCGTGGCGAGGAAACCACAATGCGGGTTTCCCCCGCCAAATCGGCGGCAAATGCAGCAGAGATCATAGGCGAGGCATCCAAATTGGCACCGACCTTGTGGATCGGACCGCAGGCAGTCATTGACGGCGGCAAGTCCAGTAAGGAAATCAACGAACGCCTTGAAGGGCTAAACCAGATATATGCCGAAACGGCGCGGGGTTTTGACGTGCCTTATCTTGATCTGCATGCAACGACGCTCGCCGATCAGGATTGGCAGCGCGCGCTTCGTCGTGGGGATGGCTATCACCCGGACCGGGCCGGTTATGACCGGATTGCCGAACTGATCTGGAACTGGGATGGGTGGAAACGTACCCTTGGGCTTTAAGGCCGGGTTATCGTTGCTGTCAGGTTAGACGTAGAAATCAACAAGACTGCCACGGTTGTTGGTACCGCTGGCGAAGGTGTGACTGGACTTCCCGTTGGCCCCGTAGCTGTTGGCGGCATCATCGGCCTGATTATTTTCAAGTGTCAGTGCTGTCTGGCCATCCTGAAACCGGCGTTCATTGCGTGCTGTTTCCGCCGCACGCTGAACGCGTTCGATTTCTTCGTCAGAAAGCTGGATCGAGTTTGCGACCTGCTCGACGGATTGCTTCTGTTCCTGCTGCGTCTGGGATGCACGTGGCGATACCGGACTTGCCGGGCGGACCGGAATCGGCGGCAGAATTTCAGAAGTGCTGGTAACGCTGACCATGATGGCAGGACGGCTCGCTACATTTGTTATGACGGGCGGCAAAACAGGTGTGCTGCATTTTCCGGATTTTAGCGTCAGTGATTTTAAAGAAAAGCGTTATTTGCAACGATAACGCGTATCGCCTGTTATCCGGGTTCCTGTATCATCGGCGCGATATTGTCCGGCGCGTCATAATGGCCTGCGGCAAAGCGGGTCACGCTATTTTTGGCAATCGTTTTGAGTTTCGCGGCCTCGATCGAGATATGGTCAAGCGTAATGTCTGTGCGTTCCGGCGGGATACGTACCAATGCCGCACTAACCGTCATCAAAGGAAATTCGCTGCTTTCACCGTTGCGCCCCTTGCCAATCAGGTAACCCTGATCGCGGGTTTGGGCGTCATAGAAGCTTTTGATCTGTTCATCGAACATGGATTGGGCACGTTGAACCGCACTTACGGCATCCTCGAAGTCAATTGACTGGACATAGGCAAAGAAATCATCGCCGCCTATGTGACCAACAAACCAGTCATTCTGGCTTAGCGCTTTGCCCAATATATCCTTGAAAAGCAGTATGGCGCGATCACCTTGCCGGAAACCGTAAAGGTCGTTGAAGGGTTTGAAATTGTCGAAATCAAAGTAAACGGCAAAGCGACGGCGGCGCGGTTTGGCAAGTGCGTTTGCCGCATAGCGATAAATCGCACTGTTTCCCGGAAGACGGGTCAGCGGATTTTCATCGCGTGCATTTAGCGTATTGCGTTCATTAACCGCGCGCAGCAGCGCACTTTGATCAAGCACGCCAAGGTAAACCCCCTTTTCAGTCAGGATCACACCATCAAGCGAGTTTGCCGCGACAAAGGTTTCAAGCAGTTCTGACAGACTGGTATTGATATCGGCAATCGGGCAGCGGCGCAAAAAACGGCTGATATTTGTGCGGTTGGCCGGGTTTTGCAAAAGCTCGCGACCAAATGGCGTGTATATGAAAGCCTTGAAATCTGAATCCCGGATCACGCCAAGCGGTTCGCCCTGCCTGTTGATAACCGGTGCAATGGCGATGTCGGTATTTTTCTGGAAATAGGACAGGATTTCCACCGGATTGATGTTGTTTTCGATCGGTGGCGTCTCGAGCAAATAGGACCGCAAAACATCGCCGTCGCGTTCTACCCCGCGCCGGTTTTCTATCGCAACCCCGGAAATGGCAGGGACGATATCTGTACGTTCCGGCAGGTCGACCGATGGCCGTGCAATGAAAAATCCCTGCACCAGATCGCATCCGATCCGTCGACAGCACAAAAACTCTTCGCGGGTTTCAACGCCTTCGGCCACGACCTGTGCGGCAATCATATGCGCGAAAGCCGTGATTTGGGATACAAACAGTTCCTTGCGCCGGTCGCGATCAATCCCGTCGATAAAGAACCGGTCAATCTTGATGATGTCTGGTTCGCATTCGTAAAGCGCGCGAAGCTGGGCAAAGCCGCTGCCATAGTCGTCGATCGCAACCTTGAAACCCTGACTGCGATATCGCGTCAGAATATCCTGAAGGTATTGGGCGTTGCTGATGTCGTGACGTTCTGAAATTTCAAGAAAGATGGTGTCGCGTTCAAGACCGGCTTTACGCAGCAATTCGGCGGTGCGGCCCGGCTGATAATCCGGGGTACGGACAACACGACTGTCAAAATTGTAAAACAGTTTCAATCGGCGTGCTTCGGGCAGGCGGGCAAACTTTGCAATCGCCTTTTCGCGCAACATCATGTCAACGCCGTGCAGATTGCCGGTTTCCCACGCCGTATCGAAAAGGGATTGGATCGAGTCAAAGCCGCTGTCTTCCCAGCGTCGCAAAAGCGCTTCGTAGCCAAATATGTGGCCGGTATGCGGGTTGACGATCGGTTGAAAGGCAAAGTCGACTTTTTCGACGATCTGCTTCCAGTTGCGAAGGCGGAGTGCCGAGCCGGCAGCTCTGTCCGCGGTCAGTTCATCCTCCGCATCAAATGCCAAGGCTATTCCCCGATCTTGAAAAATTTACTGAATCCTCTGAACGGCAGGAGCATCAAGGTACATGCAAAGCTCCTAACGCAGGATCGGCAACAACCTGATGACAGTACAGTTACGAATATATGACATCCGCAGAAAACCGACACTTTTCACAGCATTTGGTCGAGGTTTCTTATACAGAGAGCTAGACAAATTTTGTGATTCCGGCGGGAGACGTCAGCCACGTTGCAGTTGAGCAAGTGGATGGTGTTCCTGCACAAGGCCGCGTAAACGCGATTCGAGGACGTGGGTATAGATTTGTGTCGTTGAAATATCCGAATGGCCCAGCATCTGTTGCAGGCTGCGCAAATCAGCCCCGTTTGCCAGAAGGTGGCTGGCAAAGGAATGACGCAAGACGTGCGGGGAAACCCGTGACGGGGCAATTCCGGCTTCGGCGGCAAGGTCCTTGACCATATTGAGGAACATCTGGCGCGTCAGATGACCCGATTTGCCGCGCGACGGAAACAGATAGGGTGATTGGCCGGGCTGGTTTGCCTTGGTGACCGGAATAAACGATGCCCGGACTTCAAGATAATCCCTTAAGGCATCACGGGCAGGATCGGACAGCGGAACGAGCCGCTCCTTGTTTCCCTTGCCCCGAACGATCAGCATTTGCGGGTCACGCGCCGCAGCGGCAAAAGGCAGTTCAACCAGTTCGGAGACGCGCATGCCAGTGGCATACATCAGTTCTACCATCGCCAGAAGGCGTTTGCCCTTGATGCCGTCATGATTGGTGGCGGTGACAATCAGTCGATCAATTTCATCAATGGTCAGGAATTTTGGCAATGTATTGCCCTGCCTGGGGCTGTCGATATGGGCAGATGGATCGTCATTGCGATATCCATCGGCATAAAGGAATTTGTGGAGCTGCCGGACGGCGGAAAGCCGACGGGCCTGGGTTCGCGGGGCCAAACCGGCATCGCCAAGCGATGCCATATATTTCCGGACATGGATGTCCTGCGCACCGATCAGGTCCGATTTTTGCGTTTTCAGACTTGCAACATAATCTTCCAGATCACGGCGATACGCGTCGAGCGTATGAATGCTTGCCCCACGTTCTGCTGCCATCATTTCCAGAAAGGCCGCGACAAGATTGCTATTAAGCGGTTGTGCCACGATATCTGTCCGTTATTGGCTTCGAGCCATCAGGATTTCGACGGCAAGACGGCGTGCCTCGCGGTTAAGCCCGATATGGTTGAGTGCGGCAACCGCGTCCGAAAGATCCTTTGGATCACCGTTGGGAACCCCTGCAACCTGCTGCGCATGAATGGCAAGGGCGACGGTTTTGCCGCGCTGCATATTCATTGCTGCGGTTTCCAGATGATGGTTGACTGCCGTGCTTACGGTTTGGCGTTCATCAAGATAGGGCGCGGTCAAAAGCGCATCCCAAAGTGCAATCGGGACTTCAATGCCAAAGCCGTCAAATAGGCTAAAGATCAGTTCTGAATCACGTTTTGCCTGAATCTGATCGCCGCGGGCGGCGTCCATTTCCTGCCATTCGGTCATACGGGCGCGGTGTTTGGCCTGTGCGTCGTTCATCGGTGCAGAAGTTTTGGCTGGTGGCGTAAGAGTTACAGCACCGCCCAGTCCATAACGGACAGGCGTTGTTGCCCCATCGTCGGGCAGATTAACCGTGACACTACCATTCGACCCGTCGGCCATTTCGGTGGCGGTTGGTGTTCCGGTATCTTCAAGTCCGGCAAGTGCCAGAACCGGATAAAGAAGGATCAGACGGGATTCGATATCGTTGCCCGGATTGGAACTGTTTTTGGCGGTTTGCAGCCAACCGGACGCACGTTCCATATTGTTTGCTGCAATCGAGGATTTTAGCGCATCAATCGCAAACCACGAAAAATCACTATTCACCGGGATATCGGTCAGCAGATCGGACGTCAGGCGTGATACCTGAACGAAATCGCCATTGATGATTGCAGATTCATAAAGGGCAGCGAGGATTTCCGCACGGACTGCTGCAACGTCACTTTTGGCGGCCGCCTGATACAGTTTGGCATATTGGCGGGCCTGCACCCCTTCGGGGGCATCGTCAAGCGCATTGGTTATCGCATCTGCGTCAAAAGAGACGTCGCTATAAATCTTGCGCAACTGTGCGGCTTCGATCAGGCCAAGTTTTTCAGCTTTGCGGGCGGCTTCAAGGCGCACATCGGTCGACGTTGCACGCGCATTGATCATGCCCAGAATGGCGGCGGCATTACCGGTTTCAAGCTGATTGGTCGGAATGCTTTGCTTGGCGATTTCAAGAAGCGCAATATCGATCGGGCGCAACGTGTTCAGCGAGTTCAGAATGTCTTGCGACGGGGCCGATCCATTCCGGATGGCAGATACCAGACCAAAGAAGGTTTTGTCGGTTTCGCCTTCCATTTCGCGGACCAGATCTGTCGAAAACGATGCCGATGTCCGGTCATTGGCATGAAGTGCGCACATGACAGCGGCTTTGAGCCAGAAAATATCGTCGAAGCTGTTGCTGTAACCATCGATTGCCGCACAGGCATCATCAAGTTTTCCGGCAATCATCAAAGCATTCACTTCGGCCTGTGCCAGCAGCGAGCCCCGTGCCCCTTGTGGTGTGGCACGGACCAGATCAATCGCACCGTCCAGTTCACCCATATTGATCAGCTTGGCAGCACGCGTTTCAAGCATGCTGATTTCCTTGTGGTCATCGGGAACGGCCGCGATGCTTAACAACAGGCGACGTGCAAGGTCGCGGCCCGTATGCGTTGCGGGCATTGCCGGAATATCTGTCAGAAGACGTGCCGCCGTTTCCCGGCTTGTGCCGTTCCACATATCGGCACCAAATCCTCCACGTTCACGTCCCAGTGTGCCAACGGCCTCAGCATCAACAGCTTGCAAAGTAACCGTCTGGACCGCGTCGGGGTCGCTTGGGAATGTATCTGGTAGTGTGCCGGTACCCTGACCAAAATTGCTGTTTTGGCCCGAATTGCCGCCTGTTGCAGGGGCGGTCGCATCCGGTTGCGAATTTGCGTTCTGTTCTGCTTCCTGTTTCAAAAACAGTGGAACCGGTGCCTGCGCGTTGGCAAAAGCCATGGGCAAGGTGATTCCTGTCCCTGCCATCATTGTGACGAAACAGGATTGCATCAGCAGGCGAGAACGCAAGCGCATGTCAGTTGAACCTCGAATTCGGGATGGTTTCTTCCATCTGGGTCGTTGGCGATGGAATATCCCAAGTGACCAAAAATGTTGCGCCACCAGCGATGACGGCAATGATCAGCAATAAAATGAGACGCGAAATTATCTTCATGGTTATCCAGACTTCGGTGCGTTGGTTCTATATGCGCAAAGATCAGTATGCGGGGCCCGGTAAAAGATGCAAGACAGAGCCGAACCGCTTTGGCCCAAAGCCATGAATTCAGCCTGTGATTTCTCCAACCCCGTTCCCCGAACCTTTTCCCTGACATTCCAATTCGGCGATATAAAGGCAGTTTAGGGTCCGGGTCCTCACAGAGGGTTAACGCGATGGCCAAAAGTTTTCAGCGGGTGCGCAAATCTCGCTACGTATCGGAATTGCTCAGATCCCTTGTGTAGCGAAGGAATTTGTCGGTGAACAGCGCGGTTTGCTTGCGTTCAGGCCGCAGCTGGCCTAAAGAAATGGGTAAATTGTGTGATAACCGGATTAAAGACAGGACTGCAAACCGATCATGGAGAGCAATATTGCCGAGTCGGGTTTGCGCGATGACGTGATTGCAAATATCCGGACAGGGCTGAAAGGCCGACCGCTGGTGTTTATCGGTCTGATGGGGGCCGGGAAAAGCTGCATCGGACGTATGGTCGCCAAGGCACTTGATCTGGATTTTGTTGATGCTGATCGTGAAATCGAGGAAGCCGCAGGCTGTTCGATTGCCGACATCTTCAAGCTATACGGCGAAGAAGCATTTCGCGAAGGTGAAGAACGCGTAATCGCGCGTCTGCTGGATGGCGAGCCGCTTGTGCTTGCGACCGGTGGTGGTGCGTTTATTCGCGAAAAAACCCGGGAACTTATTCTGGAAAAATCGGTCTCGGTCTGGTTGCGTGCCGACCTTGATCTGTTGCTGCAACGTACCAGCGGGCGAACGCATCGTCCGCTGCTCAATAATGGCGATCCGCGTCAGATTCTTGGCGATCTGATCGAGGCGCGCTATCCGGTTTATGCCGGAGCAGACATCATTTTTGACTGTGACGAATCCTCCAAGGAAGAAACGCGCGACGGGGTTATTGCCCTGCTTGGCCGTTCATTTGATAAAGACGGGAATATAATCCGGTGAGCAATCAGACGTCTCCTCTTGCGGCAAATCATGACGTTTTGCGCGTCGAACTTGGTGCGCGCAGCTATGATATTCTGGTCGGAAGCAATCTTTTGGCAGATACCGCAAGCCATATCGCGCCGTTCGTCAGAAAGGCCGGTGTCGTCGTTATCAGTGACGCGACGGTGGCGGAACGCCATCTTCCGGTGGTTCTGGCATCGCTTGACGGGGCCGGTATAGCGCATCGCGAAGTGATCGTTCCTGCCGGTGAAAAATCCAAAAGCTTTGCCGTGTTCGAAGATGTTATCGAACAGATTCTGGCGATGGGGATCGAACGTTCGACCCTGATCATGGCACTTGGCGGTGGGGTGGTTGGCGATCTTGCGGGTTATGTTGCAGCGTCGCTTTTGCGTGGTCTTGATTTCGTTCAAATTCCGACAACCCTGCTTTCACAGGTCGATAGTTCGGTTGGTGGCAAAACAGGCGTCAATTCGAAATCGGGCAAAAACCTTGTCGGTGCATTCCATCAGCCGCGCCTTGTTTTGGCAGACACGGCGGTTCTTGATACATTGCCGCGCCGCGAAATGCTTGCCGGCTACGCCGAGGTTGTTAAATACGGCCTGATTGATGATCCGGAATTCTTTGACTGGCTTGAACAGAACGCCGAAGCCGTTTTGAGCAACGATGGTGCGGAGCGCCGCGAAGCCGTGATGCGCAGTTGTGCGGCCAAGGCGCGGATCGTGTCTCAGGATGAACGCGAGTCCGGGAAACGTGCTCTATTGAATTTGGGCCACACGTTTGGGCATGCGCTGGAAGCGGAAACCGGATACGGCGCAAAGCTTCTGCATGGCGAAGCCGTTGCGATGGGGATGGTCATCGCCCATGACGTTTGCGCGGCAATGGGCATGGCCCCGGCTGGCGAAAAAGAACGGATTGCAAGTCATCTGAAATCGGTTGGTTTGCCGGTATGTGCGTCCGAAGTTCCGGGCATGCATTGGGATATTGATCGTTTGATCGGCCATATGTCGCGCGATAAAAAAGTTCGTGACGGTGAAATCACGTTTGTCATGACGCGTGGTATCGGCAAGGCTTTTACATCCAAGGCGATGGACATTCAGAAAATGCGTGCTGCCATTACCCGTTCCTGCCACGGCTAAGGCAGAAGTTCGGGGCAATAGCGACTGTGAACTTGATGACTTGCCCGATCAGAGATTGACCTGATACGCCGCAACAGCACAAAGTAGATATCTGTTGCGTACACCCATTGGAGACGAACCTGAATGACAATCACGATTGTCGTGATTTTTATCCTGCTGATGCTTTCGGCTTTCTTTTCTGGCTCGGAGACTGCGCTGACAGCAGCATCAAAGCCAGTCATGCATCACAAGGAACAGGATGGAGATCAGCGGGCAGGGATCGTCAACCGGTTGCGCCAGTATCAGGAGCGGTTGATCGGTGCCATTCTGCTGGGTAACAACCTTGTCAACATTCTGGCATCTGCCTTGGCAACGTCTGTCATGATCGAGCTTTTTGGTGAACGCGGTGTCGTTTACGCGACCGCAGCCATGACGGCACTTGTGCTTATATTTTCTGAAATTCTGCCAAAGACCTATGCGCTTCAGCACGCAGACAGCATGGCGCTGCGCGTTGCCCGGCCGATGAGTATTCTGGTTGTTGTTTTTGCGCCGGTTACCCAGACCATTCAGGTGCTGGTACGTGCCACCCTGCATCTTTTTGGCAGCGGCGACGGCCCGGGAACCGACCGCGAGCGTGAATTGCGCGGTGCCATTGAATTGCATGCGGATGACGTCGTTGTTGGTGATCATCATGCCGAACGCACGATGTTGCATGGGGTTCTTGACCTTGAGGATGTCGGGGTCTGGGAAATCATGGTGCATCGTCGCAAGGTGCAGATGATTGATATCACGCGCCCGATGGAAGAAATCCTTGATACGGTATTGGCAAGCCCGCATACGCGTATTCCGATCTATGACAAGGATCCGGATAACATCGTTGGCGTTTTGCATGCGCGTGAGGCGCTGAAAGCGATCGTCCGCGGGGCAAAGCCTGAAACGGCAGAAGATGTTCGCATGCTGAGTTCCGAACCCTGGTTCATCCCCGATAGCACCACGCTTGCCGATCAGCTTAAGGCGTTCAAGGAACGTCACGAGCATTTCGCGATTGTCGTCGATGAATATGGGGCGTTCGAAGGCGTCGTGTCGCTTGAAGATATCCTTGAAGAAATCGTTGGGGATATCGCCGATGAAACCGACGTCGAGGTTGTTGGTGTTCAGCCGCAAACCGACGGATCGGTCATTGTGCGCGGTGATGTGACCATTCGTGACCTTAATCGTCGTTTTGGCTGGCGTTTGCCCGACGAAGAGGCCGCAACCGTTGCCGGGTTGTTGCTTTATGAAACCCGCCGTATTCCCGATGTCGGACAGCAGTTCCGATTCCATGGACTGGAATTCGAAGTCCTGCGTCGCATTCGAAATCAGATAACCCGCATCAAATTACGTGAAGTGCGCGAAGTCGCAACCGACGATACGAACTAGCAATGATTGCATCAAAACAAACGGGCTGCACGGGAGACCGGGCGGCCCGTTTTGTTTGCTGGGTGTAAATATGTTCTTTTAAATCTACTTATCGGTTAAAATGATCGGCAAAGGTCTTGATCGATGTGATTGCAGGGCCAATTGCAAATAAGGGCCCCGGACGCATTTGATGCGTTGTTTTCGGCAATCTGATCGGGGCAGGGCACGTGGCAACAGCAACCCGCAGAGGGAAAAACATGGATACGAAAATCGTACCTGGTGTGGTCAAAGAGCAGTCGATCGCAACCTTGAACCCAGCAGACTCGGTCATGGACGCCGTTAATATGATGACCGAACGCAAGATCGGTGCTGTGATCATTGTCGATAACAATGCCAGGCTTGCCGGCATCTTTACAGAGCGTGACCTTGTAAACCGGGTTGTCGCAAAGGGTCTTGATGCGGCTTCTACCCCCCTTAAACAGGTTATGACGGCCAATCCCGATACACTCGCACCCGGCGATACGGCGATGAATGCCCTTGAATTGATGAGTGCGCGCCGCTACCGACATCTTCCGGTGCTTGATGGGGAAAATGTCGTCGGCATGGTTTCGATCCGCGATCTGTTCAATGTCGTGAAGGCACAGCTTGAAGAAGATTTGCGCGAACGCGAGAAGTTTATTTTCGGGTCTGATTACGGCGTTGCGTAAATCAGGTTTAGTCCATGAAATGTGCTTTGGGCGGCTGATGCGGAGGTTTCGCATCAGCCGTTCTGCGTTTTTGAAGGTTGACAACGTGCCAGTTACTGTCTTTACGTTTACGTAAAGGAGATATACGCCATGCCCTTATCCAGCCCTTCGGAACGTGACCATATCCATACCCGCAACGTTACCTGCACCGGATATCGTCGCAAGGACGGTCTTTGGGATATCGAAGGCCATATCACCGATACCAAGACATACGGGTTTGAAAATAACGATCGCGGCGAAATTCCCGCCGGTGTACCGATCCATGAAATGTGGCTGCGTATTACTGTGGGGGATGACATGGTGATAAGTGCGGTTGAAGCCGTCACTGATCATGCCCCGTTCAATGCCTGTGATGAAATTGCCCCGAACTACGCAGCACTGGTCGGACTTCGGATCGGGCCGGGGTTGAAACAGCAGATTCGCGAACGGGTTGGTGGCATTCACGGATGCACGCATCTGACCGAACTGATGGGACCGGTGGCAACGACTGCGTTTCAGACAATCTTTCCGATCCGCGCCCGCGAGGCCGAAGAACGCCGAAAGCAGGCGGAAAAGGATGGCACGGTGCCAAACCCGCCGAAAAAGCGCCGATCTCCATTGGTGAATAGCTGCCACGGGTGGCGAAGTGACGGTGCGGCGGTCAAACGCATTGCGCCCGATATGTATACCGGTGACTAAGCGGTCAGTCTTGTAACGCTGTTATTACACCCAATATCACCGGTGACGGGGTTTGGTGAATGTCAGGTGTTGCATGAGACGCCATACACAGCCATCAGGACAAAATCTTTCGGGGCGATTTGCGTCGGCCTATAGCTGTATTTTGCTGCTTGGCCTGATGGCATGCGTGTTTGTGATTACGCTGAAAGGCCTTCCCGCACAGGGGCAGGAACAAGCACAGGATTCTACCGGCTCATCGGACAAGAACGCATTCCTCATTCTTCAAACCAATCTTCAGCCTCCCTATCAGCAATTGCAGAATGGCATTTTGCGAGGCTATTCCATCGCAGTATTGAATTGCGCGTTTGACCGGATCGGGGTTGGGTACGGGATCGCGATTGCACCCCGCCAGCGCAATCGGGAAATGGTGCGAAACGGGCAGGCGGACGGGTTCTTTCTGGCGCGGATCAGCTCCTTCATGGACCAATACGCCGAGCCGACCTTGCCGCTAGCACTTGAAAAATGGGTCTGGATTTCAGCTGCCGGACAACAGGGCAGTTTCGCGTCAAGCCCGACACCTGACAGTCTGCTTTCTGTTGGTGGCATCCTTGGCTCCAACGAAGCAGAATGGTTGGCAGAGCAAGGGTATCAGGAAATTGCCAAGGCACCGTCCATCAACTCCCTGATTTCGCAGGTCTTGGCCGGGCGCGTTGAATACGCCTTGGTCGACAAACAGACATTCGAGGCCGCGCGCGACAGCATGGGCCACCATGAAGCTCAGTTCAACGTCCAGTTCGAACGATATGCCCCGCTTGTTGTTTATATTGGGCGGGAATATACCCGCCTTAATCCCTGGCTGATTGCGTCACTGAATACGGCGCTGGGCGCATGCGAAACCTTACCCATGCAGCTTGAGGATTGGGAACGTGATCTGATTACTCGTCAGCAATTACCGGCGATCCGCGCCATGGCGGCGAATGCGGAACTTGTTGGGGCGGTCCGGTCTGCAATGGGTGGAGCACAAATTCAGCCTGATGCGATTGTCGAAATCGATCGCGAATGGCGTCAGGGCAGCGAAGGCGGGATTGCCAGCCCGAAGGCAACCGAAATCCTTGAAAATCCGCTTTCCGATATCTTGCGGGCCTTTCAGGAAAGCGACGCCAACAATATTGCCGAAATATTCGTATTCGATACCAAAGGCGCGGTTATCGGCATGAACCGGTTGACGACCGATTTCGATCAATCAGATGAGCAGAAATTCGAGGTCGCCATTAGCCATGACCCGGATATAAGTCAGATCGCCGACATCTATTTTGATGGATCAACCCGTGCCTTTCTGTCGCAGGTTACGGTTCCGATCATCAATCCGGAAACCGGAGATGTTATCGCGGCAATGACGGTTGGCCTTGATGTTTCAGGGGCACTGCGACCCGACAGCTGATTTTGGTTTCAGTTCGGTTTGGTCGGATCGGTGATGTTGATCGTAATCGCACTGTACCAGTCTGCTGCGGTCTGCATTCCTTTATCGTCAAGCTCGGTTGCAATTGGCGACATGATTTCATGATTGCGCTTGCCGTTTCGGAACGCTTTTAACTGTGTTTCGAGATAGATATTGGTTTCACCGGCAAGGTTGGGAACGTCCGGCATTTCCGAAATCCCGTTTGAACCATGGCAGGTGCTGCAAAGTTCCGGGGCATCATTGGGGTTTTTCCCGGCTGGCAGTGTGGCAGTCACATCAAAATGGTTATACCAGGCCGCGGCGTCGGCGATCTGCTGGTCGGTTAAACTTCTGGCAACCACGGTCATCATTTCATGTTCCCGGCTGCCATCGCGAAACGCGCGCAATTGGGTTTCAATATATGCCGCGGGTTCGCCGCCGATATGCGGTGCAATCGGGATGCGGGCAAATCCGTTCAGACCGTGACAGGTTCGGCATATGCCCGCAACTTTCCGGCCGGCATCAATGTCCTGTGCCAAGGAAGCCCCGGCGGGCAAAAGCCCGCCGAGAATCACGATAAGCAATATCCGCATTATTTCCCCTCGTACCAGATGCGGTACAGGGCACCGGCAAGGTCGTCCGATACAATCAGGGACCCGTCGCGCAGCTGGGCGACATCAACCGGGCGGCCAAGATATTCCCCGTTTTCATCGATCCAGCCTTCGGCGAAGGGCTCTATGCGGGCCGTGCCGTCACTGTCGATAAAGGTTACCATCACGCGCGCGCCGACCGGCGTGGTGCGGTTCCACGATCCGTGCTGGGCCGAGAAAATCGCATTCTTGTATTTGGCCGGGAACATCTTGCCCGTGTAGAAGGACATGCCAAGGTCGGCAGCATGTGCAATGGTTTCGACCGCGGGCATCACGACATCATAGGGAACTTCTTCACCGGCATATTCATTTGTGCGAACGTTGCCGCCGCCATACCAGGGATGGCCGAAATGCTGACCGGCTGCTGTCTGGTGATTGATTTCACCGGGCGGAATGTCATCGCCCATGCCGTCAACCTGATTGTCCGTCCACCATAGTTCGCCGGTTTCCGGATGGAAGTCATGACCGACGGAGTTCCGGACCCCGTATGTGTATACTTCACGGCCGGTTCCATCGATGTTGATGCGTATAATACCGCCTATCCCGTGTTGGCGATAAAGATCAAGCTTGTCCTTGGGGGAAACGTTAAAGGGTTGTCCAAGCGAGATATAAAGTTTGCCATCTGGGCCGATTTTGCAAACACGTGCGGTGTGATTGTAGCTTTCTTCGGACGGTGGAATCAGCTCACCCTGCTTAACGACATTGAATGCCGCGACATCGGGGCTTTCATAGAAAAATTCGGCGGCGGGGAAGGTCAGAACCCTGTTTTGCTCTGCGATATAGAGCATGCCATCGGGAGAGAAGCACGGACCGTTGGGAATGGAGAACCGCAAGGACGGGGCGAAGTCCTTGACCTCGTCGGCAACACGGTCCTTGTTGCGGTCGGTTACCGACCAGACCTTGTCCTTGCGCGTGCCGACAAATGTCACAACCCCTTGCGGACCAACGGCGATATGGCGGGCATCGGGCACAACGGCATAAAGGGCAATCTTGAAACCGTCCGGCAGAGTAATGCGTTCAAGCGTTTTCTTGATGCCGTCAGCATAGTCACCGGTTTGCTCGATTCTTGTGAATTCGCTGGTGCCTGTAGACTGGAAATTGGAGAGTTTTTCTAGATTGTCCGGGGCGGGGGCCTGTGCGTAGGCCGTTCCAGACATAAACAGGGCGACGCTTGCCCCGATAAGGCGCGTTCTCATAACCTAGTCCTCCCGTTTGTATCGGGCGCAGATTTGACCGGCGCCCGTGCCCCATATGCAGGAGACTGCGCATCGGGCTTCTGGGCTATTGTTGCGCCGAAAAATAACGGTCGTCTAAGTTGATTTCACGATGCGGAATAAACGCTTTGGTTATTTTTGGGTCGCAGCCGCTGCATATTCTGAAGGTGTCATGGTTTTCAAAGCCAGCGCGTGAACGCGATCTTTCAGAAGCTGATCAAGGGCTGCGTAAACCAGCCGCTGGCGATTGACCCGGTTTTCGCCATCAAATTTTTGGGAAACGACCAGTACGGAAAAATGCGACTCTCCGCGTGGGTCGGCGCCTGAATGACCGGCATGTTTTGACGAATCATCGATGATTTCGAGTTTCTCGGGGGCGAATTCCGCGGTCAGGATATCGCTAATCTGTTGGGCTACCTGCATGACAATGGCCTCATGTTTCGGTGTGTTTCGCATGAATTAATGCGAAAATCTGACTGTTGGCACCGTTGTGGCACGCGATGGCAGTTTTTCAAGCCTTTTATCGCATTAAAACGGCTCGTATGATATTGCGAAGCTTGATGATCAGAACATATAAACGCAGATGAACCGCGGCCAACGCAACAAACGCAAAACCCTTTACCATGAAGAACCAGACCTGCCCGTATGTGAATGGCCGGGATGTGAAGGTCATGGGGAATTTCGTGCGCCCAAGGACCGCAAGCTTCGCGAGTACTATAAGTTCTGTCTCGACCATGTCCGGGAATACAACAAGTCCTGGAACTATTACGAGGGCATGAAAGCCGAAGACATCGAAAACGATGTCCGGCGTGATACCCATTGGCAACGCCCGACATGGCGGTTCGGGCATATTCGCGGTGCCAAGAAACCGTTCAACTTCAAATTCAGCGACGGTTTCGGCTTCTTTAATGAAGATGGTGATCCGACCCATCATGGCCCAGGGGGTGACCCCGCGGGGGATCGCCGACGCAAAAGCGAAGATGCCCAGCGTCGCGCGGGGGCTATGGGCATGCCATCCGAACAGCAACAGGCCATGGCAACGCTTGATCTTCCTTGGCCGTTTTCCAAGGACGAGCTGAAGTCAAAATACAAGGCGCTTTCGAAAAAATATCATCCCGACGCCAATGGCGGCGACAAGGTTGCCGAAGAACGCTTTAAGAAAATCAGTGCAGCCTATTCGTCGCTGATGAGATACATCCGTGATCTGGAAGCACGTGTTTCCACGTAATCAGAGACTGGTATCGGGCGAAATTTGATAAAATCTCCCTTGCAATTCGTGCCGCGGACCTTTTCATTGTTCGATCCATTGGCGGCGATAGATTTTTTTTGCGCATCTTCCCTTTGTCACGCGCATCTTAGCCGCTATTAATGAGCTAGTTTTTCAAACGAGACCGCGTCACCGGTCCGACAAATGCGCGAGTACTTATGAGCCAAGGTTACGAAGCGACAGGTGCAGCCGCCGAACATCCGCTGGATGCACCAGACATCAAAATCTCCGTTCGTGAAGCGTTCGGGATTGATTCCGACATGAAGGTTCCGGCATTCAGCCAGGGCAGCGAACATGTTCCCATGATTGATCCGACCTATCGGTTTGATCGCGATACCACGTTGGCCATTCTGGCGGGCTTCGCCCATAACCGCCGCGTGATGATCCAAGGGTATCACGGTACGGGTAAGTCGACCCATATCGAACAGGTTGCTGCACGTCTGAACTGGCCTTGTGTTCGTGTAAACCTTGATAGCCACATTTCGCGTATCGACCTGATCGGCAAAGATGCCATCGTGTTGCGCGATGGCAAACAGATCACGGAATTCCGCGAAGGCATTTTGCCCTGGGCGCTTAAACGTCCGGTCGCGATGGTCTTTGATGAATATGATGCCGGTCGCCCCGACGTGATGTTCGTTATCCAGCGTGTTCTGGAAGTCGATGGCAAGCTGACCCTGCTTGATCAGAACAAGGTCATCCATCCGCATCCGAATTTCCGCCTGTTTGCGACGTCAAACACGGTCGGCCTTGGCGATACCACGGGCCTATATCACGGGACCCAGCAGATCAACCAGGCCCAGATGGACCGTTGGTCGATTGTTGCGACCCTGAACTATCTGTCGGTTGCCGATGAAACCAACATTGTGACCGCCAAGGTGCCGTCGTTCGACAATGCCGAAGGCCGCAAGAAGATCGAGGCCATGGTTGCCCTTGCCAACCTGACCCGCCAGGGATTTGTCGCAGGCGATATTTCGACTGTCATGAGCCCGCGTACCGTTATTACGCTTGCGGAAAACGCCGAGATTTTCGGGGAAATTTCCTATGCGTTTCGCGTGACGTTCCTGAACCGTTGCGACGAGGTCGAACGCCCGATCCTTGCTGAATATTATCAGCGGTGCTTTGGCGAGGAACTTCCCGAAGAAGCCATCAATGTGATGGTCCGTTAGGATCATCCATTGTTAAAGCAAATCGGCGACCTGATTCCAGAAGCGAGTAGAGCAATGAAGAATGATGAAGCGCTTTCCGGATTTTTGCGCGGCACAGCGGCGACATTTCGCGCGCTTGCCGGACGCAATGATCTTGAAGTCGGCTTTGTCAAAGGCGGCCGGGCAGGTGGCTATGGCGAACATGTGCGCCTGCCGATGCCCAAACAGGCGCTGCCGAAGGACGAGGTTGCCGATCTGCGCGGGGTTGCCGATGGCTGGGCGTTGAAACTGCGTCACCATGATGTGGCCCTTCATGCCCGCCGTATGCCCGAAGCCGCCGAGGCACAGGCTGTTTACGACGCGCTGGAAACGGCCCGTTGCGAGGCAGTCGGTTCGCGTTATTTCCCGGGGGTCCGCAAGAACCTGCGTGAACATGCCGAACAGGATTGCCGTGCCAAAAACTTCCATCGGTTGACGGCGCGCGAAGATGCCCCGTTTGCTGATGCAATCGGGATGCTGGCCCGCGAGATTTTTACCGGTGAACCCGCCCCGTCATCAGCCCGCCCGCTGATCGATCTGTGGCGTGCCCATATCGAAGAAAATGCCGGTACAGACCTGAACGATCTGCGCGATCTGATTGACGATCAGGATGCGTTTGCGCGGGGATTGCGCCGCCTGCTTGATCATTTGTCTCTTGAAGATGATATCGACGAAGCCCCGCCTGAAAATGACGGCGAGGATGAGGACGAAAAAGAAGGCGAAACCGACCCGGACGAGGAACTTGACAGTCAGGGTGGCCAGCAGGGGCAGGCTGACGAGTCCGAACCTGATGGTGATGATCAGCAGCAGGATGCCGGTACCGAAGAAGCCGAAGCCGGTGAAGGCGATATCGATGACCAGCAGCTTGAAGCCATGTCGCAGGAAGAACAACCTGCCGGACCCGGTGAACAGCCTGAATTTGACGGTCGGAACGAACCGATTGAACGCGGCTATGAACCCTTTACGCGTGAATTTGATGAAATCGTAACTGCCGACGAGCTTTGCGAAGGCCTGGAGCTTTCGCGTCTGCGCGCCATGCTCGATAAGCAGCTTGCGAATTTGCAGAATGTCGTTTCGCGCCTTGCCAACCGCTTGCAGCGCCGCCTGATGGCGCAGCAAAATCGTGGCTGGGACTTTGACCTTGAAGAAGGCATCCTTGATGCGGCGAAGCTGGCGCGTATTGTTTCAACACCTTCGACCTCGCTGTCCTTCAAACAGGAACAAGATACAGATTTCCGGGATACGGTCGTGACGCTGCTGATCGATAATTCCGGTTCCATGCGCGGGCGTCCGATTACGATTGCCGCACTATCTGCCGACATTCTGGCACGTACCCTTGAACGGTGCGGGGTGAAGGTCGAAATCCTTGGTTTTACCACCCGGCAGTGGAAAGGTGGCCAATCGCGCGAAAAATGGGTTGAAAGTGGCAAGCCGCCAAAACCGGGCCGTCTCAACGACCTGCGCCACATCATCTATAAAGCGGCCGATACCCCGTGGCGGCGCGCGCGCAAGAATCTTGGCCTGATGCTGCGCGAAGGACTGCTTAAGGAAAATATCGACGGCGAAGCTCTGCTTTGGGCGCACGAACGCCTTCTGGGCCGTTCGGAACAACGCCGGATTTTGATGGTGATTTCCGACGGCGCGCCGGTCGATGATTCGACCCTGTCGGTAAATTCCGGAAATTACCTTGAACGGCACCTGCGCGAGGTCATCGACTGGATTCAGACCCGTTCGCCAGTTGAACTGCTTGCGATCGGGATCGGACATGATGTGACCCGCTATTACCAGCGTGCGGTAACGATCAACGACCCCGAAGAGCTTGGCGGGACGATGTTGCGTGAATTGTCCGATCTGTTCGATGAACAGGGGGGCCGTCAGCCCAAACGTCCGATGCGTCATGTGCCTGCGGATACCGCCAAGGACAAGGCGACCGGTGATCGTGACCGCTGGTAGGTCATGGGGATAGGGCCGTTATGACAGCCATTACCCGCTTTGCCCCCAGTCCGACCGGGTTTCTTCATATTGGTCATGCGGCCTCGGCCCTGTTTTCCGCAAAACAGGGCGGGCCGGATGGCCGTTTCCTTTTGCGGATCGAAGATATAGATCAAACCCGCTGTCGCCCGGAATATGTTGATGCGATCTTTGAGGACCTTGCTTGGCTGGGGCTTCGATGGGAAAACCCTGTCCGTATACAGTCACAGCATTTCCTTGATTATGAGAAGGTGCTGGATCGTTTGAGCGAGGCGGGGCTGCTTTATCCGTGCTTTTGTACGCGAAAAGACATTCGGGAAGAAATCGCGCGGATTGGAAATGCGCCGCATGGGCCGGATGGTGTGCTTTACCCGGGGACCTGTCGTAATCGGAGTGCTTCCGAGCGCGCAGATCGTGTTGCGACGGGGGAAAGCTATGCGCTGCGTCTGGATATGGTGTGTGCCCTTAGACAGGTCGCCAGCCCGTTATCGTGGTATGACCGCAAGGTTGGCAAACAGGATGCAACGCCAGAAATATTTGGCGATGTTGTTCTGGCGCGCAAGGACACGCCGACAAGCTACCATCTATCGGTAACCCATGATGATCATTTGCAGGGCATCAACCTTGTCACCCGCGGTCAGGATCTGTTTTTTGCAAGCCACCTGCATCGCCTGTTACAGGAATTGCTGGGGTATGATGTTCCTGAATATCATCATCATGGCCTGCTTACGGGCCCGGATGGCAAACGGTTTGCCAAGCGCGACAAATCAAAAACACTGCGATCCATGCGTGACGAGGGTATGAGCGCCCAAGAGGTCATTGCGCTGAGCGGATATGTCTAGGCGACGTCGTTCTGGTTTCCAGAAGGTCAGGGCGTTCGACGAACCAGCTGCGAATAAAATCAATCATCAACCGGTTTTTGGCCGGCAGGTTTTCCTGATAGGGGTAAACCAGATAGATCGGTCGTAACGGCGATGAATAGCCATCCAGTGCCGTTTCAAGCAATCCGTCGAAGATTGCCGGAAGGGCAACATACCGGGGCAGCCGGGCAACGCCCAATCCGCGGATCGCGGCATTGCGCAACAGCGGATAATGATTAAGGCGCAGATTGCCCTGTGCCGGAACTGATTGTGCGCCATCATCGGAAAAGAAAACCCAGTTGCCGTCCTTGTAGTACTGAAAATTCAGCAGGCAATTGAGATTTCCCAGATCGGCGGGTGTTTCGGGCTTTGGGTGCTTTGCCCAGTAGGTAGGGCTTGCGCAGATCAGTTCGGACAATTGACCCAGCGGAATGGCAACCTGTTCTGGGTCGTCGGTCAATCCGACGCGAATGGCGATATCGATATGGGCAGATTGCAGCGCGCGGAAGGTGTTTTCCAGTTCCATTTCGATCTGTATGCGTGGATGTGCTTTTTGAAATGCGACGATGATGTCATCAAGAAACATCTCGCCGAAGGAAACGGGAACCGTAATGCGAACTGTGCCGACCGGTTCGCCGCGCAGAGCCTCGACGGCTTCGAATGCGGCGGTGGCACTTTGGGTGATGTTTTGGCAATAACCCAGAAATGTGATCCCGATTTCGGTTGGTTCTACCTTGCGGGTTGACCGGAACAGCAATTGCGCCCCCAGCTCTGATTCCAGTCTTTTGACATGCTGGCTGATCAGGCCCTTGGACACGCCAAGTGCCTTGGCGGCGTGGGTAAAGCCACCATTTTCCATGACGGCCGCAAAGCTGCGCATTTCACTCAGATAATCTTTCATTATTTAGAATATTAAACAAAATGTTTGGAAATAACCAGATTATCCTTGCAATTGTCTCATGAGACAATTCTTCCATCGAAGCACTTCCAAGGATGGAGGATCAGATGAAAGTTCTTTTGGTAGGCGCATCGGGGATTGTCGGGCGCGGGATTGATTCCGAGTTGTCCCAACGCCACGACATCATCCGTGCGTCCCGCGCAAGTGGAGACGTTAATGTTGACCTGATGGATATCGCATCAATCCGTGCGATGTTTGAAAAGGTCGGCAAAGTCGATGCGGTTGTTTCTGCGACCGGAAAGGTTCATTTCGGTGATTTCGCCGAAATGGACGATGACAAATACCGCATCGGGATCAATGACAAACTGATGGGGCAGGTCAATCTGGTGTTGGTTGGGCGTGATCACGTGGCAGACAATGCATCATTCACGCTGACCACTGGTATCCTGTCCAAAGATCCGATCCGTTACGGTAGCTCGGCCTCGATGGTGAATGGCGCAGTCGAGTCTTTTGTGCGGGCTGCTGCAATCGAAATGAAACCGGGGCTTCGCATCAACGCGGTCAGCCCCGGTGTGATCCTTGAGGCCATGGAAGGCTACGCACCGTATTTCCGCGGGCATGATCCCGTTCCGGCGGCACGTGCGGCCCTTGGCTATGCCAAATCGGTCGAGGGTCTTCAGACCGGGCAAGTCTTCGAGATATTCTGAGGGTATATTCTGACGATCTGGCATCGAAAGCCGATCGGGGCAAAACCGGGTCCTGGTCGGCTTTGGGGCTTACAAGGGGCATTGCTTCAAAAACCCGCACTTTCTATCTGGAATTATTTAGGGTGACTGCTTACCATCCAAATAGCTAATGTTGCGCATCCGATTGTTAAGCGTGTAAACGGCTATAACGGAATTTCCGGATGGGGCAGTTCACAGCCAGGATGGCTGACACCTTGAAACGGCTGCTTTTGGAACCCGGACACGGGACCGAAGCAGCGCCGAAACTGCAAAAGAAGGTTCGCGCGGACCTTCTTGATCTTGCCTATCGCAACAACTGGGCGAACGTCCTTGTCAATCTGTCGGCCGGAAGTGGTCTTGTCGGGACGCTTTGGTTTCAATCCGAACTATCATTTGGCATGACCGTCTGGATTTGCGTGATTTTTGCAACGACGGTGATCCGGCTTTTTATCGGGTATCGCTATCATGTCGAACGACGGCTGGTTTCGGCATTTGATGATGCGGAATTCCATAGATGGTTTATGCGATATGCCTGTGGTGTTTGTTCCGGCGCTATCCTTTGGGCGTTGGCGTCAATCTTTGACTTGCCAACGCAAAGTAATGAAAGCCGTTTCGTAACCCTGATCATATTGGCGGGGCTTGCCGGTGGCGCGACAGGAATTCTTGCACCTGTTTTCAGGGTCGGCCGGTTCTATCTTCTGATGTTGCTACTGCCTGCCTGTATTGTTCTGATTGTCATGCCGGAACCGAATTACGTTCTGTCGGGGCTTGGCTTCATCTTTGTAACCGTCATGATGATCACCCATCGCAATAATCACGGTATTCTGTATCGGTCGCTTGTGCTGAAGCACGAAAATGACTCTCTGGTTGACGACCTGCGCGAGAAAAACCGGATAACCGAGAACTGGAATGCGACACTTGAAGCTCGGGTGGCGAAACGAACCCGTGAACTTCGCAATCTTCTGGTGCGCGACACCCTGACAGGATTGCTGAACCGTGATGGCATCGTTTCCTGGTTTGAAGAAGCGCGCGCAAGCTGGGGCAATCGTGCCTATGCCGTTCTGTTCATTGATCTTGATCATTTCAAACAGATCAATGACGGGCTCAGTCATGCGATCGGTGATATGGTGCTTAAGGAAGTTTCGCACCGTTTACGGGAATATGTCGATGATCGTCATGCTGTCGGGCGGTGGGGTGGTGATGAATTCATCATGATTCTGACTGATCAGCCGGAAAATCTGCATCAGCTGGTAGACCAAACCATCGCCGAGGTCCGGGCGGCTGTTAACCGGCCAATTCATATCGCACGGCAGACATTGCATGTCGGTTTCAGCACTGGTGTCGCATTTGGCATGGAGGAGAACCCGCAGATTGCGGAATTGATCCATTGGGCCGATCTGGCCGCAGCCGAGGTTAAGCGGTCCGGGCGTGGCAGCGTGCAAAGTTATGACAGCAAGTTGCTTGTTGAGCAGGAACGTCGGTTGGCGATCAATCAGGCCCTGCGTCAGGCTTTGTCCGCCAATGAGCTTTTTCTTGAATATCAGCCGGTCGTCAGTGCGAAGACGGGCGACATTACCGCCTATGAGGTGTTGTTGCGCTGGGAAAGTGCAGAGCTAGGCCGTGTAGCACCAGACGAGTTTATTCCGATTGCTGAGGAATCGGCGCTGATTGTCGATATCGGCGAATGGGTGATGCGCGAAGCCTGCAAAACGATCCTGGACTGGTCCGGCTTTGCCGGTGGTCCCAAGATTGCGGTTAACGTATCGGTGCGTCAGATTGTTGTGCCGCGTTTTGCCCGTATGGTGGAAAATCTGCTGCTTGAAACGGGTCTGCCAGCCAACCGTCTGACTATTGAAGTGACAGAATCGATCTTTGATATCCGGCGCACACAACTGATTTCAGAAGTCCTGTCTGATCTGCATGATCAGGGAGTGGAAGTTCATATTGATGATTTCGGTACCGGCTATTCATCGCTTTCCCGCCTGCACCAGATCCGCGTTGATGCGGTCAAAATCGATAAATCTTTCATCCTGAAAATGGATGTCAATTCACGCGCGGTGATCGAAGGCGCCATTCTGATTGCGCATCGGTTCGGTCTTGATGTTATTGCCGAGGGTATTGAGACCGAGCAGCAACGCAGCGAACTTGCGGCGATGGGGGTTGATGCCTATCAGGGATATTTCTTTGCCCGCCCGTCGGCGGGGCCTTGTGAAAATCCCCATTGGCAACAAAGAAGTTCAGCCGTCTGATGGTGATTTTTCAGGTGAAAGCCCCCCAAACAATAAAACGGCCCGCCGAAACTGGCAGGCCGTTTTATTGTTTGCAGACAGCGCGCAGGATTAGCGACTGAAATCCAGAAGCACGAGGAAGACGACCGGGACCAGTGCGAGTGCGACGTAAATCCAGACCGATGCAATCGGCACACCGAAATGCGCAAGCACATAACCGGCCAGATACAAAACAAGGCCGATCACAGCGACCAGCAGAATGCCCAAAAGGGGCAAGGATACCTTGGAATCGGTTTTCATCATGCGCAGTGCTCCCCAAGCGTGTGCGGAATAACTATGACGGCACGCTAACACCGAATGCGCGATGATGTTTTGACAAGGATCAATCTGGGTGACCTTGGGTGTTCTGGCCTCTATCTTCTGAATCCTTATAAAGAACGTAACGTCAAAGAGCCAATATGGGCAGCGAGAAGGCCTGAACCCGACTTTATATATGTTTGTCTTTGCCGGATGCCGTCCAGAATCGGGTCGCATCATCGTGATGTAATTGCCAAACCGAACCGGGGGTATGGCTGGGTGCCCGGGAAAATCGCTTGATTCCGTGTGGTTGAGATGGGAAAAGCCGTCCTTGCGTGATGCAATATGAACGGATTGCGCAAAACAGGTGTTTTTGTCGCGTAAAAGCGTGGATGAAGGCTTGACGGCATCTGTCAGAGACGGTAATAACCCGGCTCCAAGCGCGGGCCTGCATGTCAGGCCAAGCGTCCTTTTGCGAATTATAGACCAGGAGATCAGGTCATGGCACGTCGCTGCCCGGTATCCGGCAAAGGCGTTTTGGTCGGCATGAATGTGAGCCACGCCCACAACCGCACCAAACGTCGTTTCCTTCCGAACCTTCAGCCGGCTTCGCTGCTGAGCGAAGCGCTGGGTCGTTCGGTGCGTCTGCGTCTGACCACCAATGCGATCCGCACCATTGAAAAGCGTGGTGGTCTGGATGCATATGTGCTCGGCACAGCAGCTTCCAAGCTGTCGGCAGAGCTGGTGAAAGTCAAACGCCAGATCGCCAAAGCTGTTGAAGCGAAAGCTGCCTAAGGCAGACTTTTGCTTTAAGAATTACGAAGGCTCGCGATTGCGGGCCTTTCGTTTTTCAAAGATTTCAGATCGCCCTGTTCCGGGGCCATAAAAGGGTCGTGCATCATCGATGCGCGGCCTTTTTGTTTGTCCGGGCGTTGATGTGCCTGATTGCGAGTCGTACCTGGTGCCGCCGGTTTTGCGTAAATGTTTGCGACTCGGCCTCAAGCGGGATTTGCGCTTTGCGAAAATTGGTCTATACTTTTCTCTATCAGTGATTTACGTGACCGCGTCGCATGGATTGATGAAACGTCATGATATGTTCATCACCCGCGATTCGCGAACCTGTTAAATAGTGGGTGCGACTCGGTAAACACGGTGGAGCGGATGATATGCATTTATCGCCCAATGCGTGTCCGGCACTTGTCCTTAACGCCGATTTCCGGCCGTTAAGCTATTTCCCGCTGTCCTTGTGGTCCTGGCAGGATACGCTTAAGGCAGTGTTTCTGGAACGCGTTGATGTTCTTTCGGAATATGATCGCGAAGTCCATTCCCCGTCTTTCAAAATGAAACTGCCGAGTGTCATATCGCTCAAGGAATATGTATCGCTCAAAAGCAGCCCGGCCTTTACCCGGTTCAACGTTTTCCTGCGTGACCAGTTTTCCTGCCAGTATTGCGGGGATCGTCTGCCGACCAGTGACCTGACATTCGATCACGTCATTCCGAGGTCGCGGGGCGGGCGAACGAACTGGTCCAATATTGTGACTGCCTGTTCGGACTGTAACCTTTTCAAGGGTAGCCGATCGATCAGGGAAGCCGGACTCCGGCTGCGCAGGACCCCCGAACAGCCGAGCATGCACGAACTCCAGACCATCGGACGCCGCTTCCCGCCAAACTATCTTCACGAAAGTTGGCGGGATTTTTTGTATTGGGATACCGAACTGGAATACGATTTTTAGGAACGTCCCGTTCTCTTCCCTTCTTAATAAACAAAAAGCACTGCCCAATTAAGAACAGTGCTTTTTGTGTTTCATCGCAGTCAGGTGGTAACTACCAGCGATATTTGACCGATGCCAATATCGTGCGTCCCTGACCGTAATAGCACCAGTTTGTACTATTGGAGCAGGAAGTCACATAACGTTCGTCTGTCAGGTTCGTGGCATTAAGTGCGAAACGATAAGCATCCAGATCGTAGTGAATGCCTGCATCAAACAGAGTCGTTGAAGGGACTTTGACATTGTTTGCATCAGTTGAAAATGTTGATCCCAGATAGCGTATGCCGCCATTGACTCCCAAACCAGATAACGGCCCAGAATTCAAAGTGTAGTCAGCCCATGCTGATGCAGTGTGCTTTGGAATACCGGATGGAGTATTGCCTTTTTCGGATGCGGTGTTGGTTTCGGTAATCTCGACATCTTGGTAAGTGTAGGCAAATTTTGTCGTCAGGCCTTCAATAGGTTCAAACAGGCCTTCAATCTCAAGGCCACGGGACTGCTGTTCACCTTCCTGAATGTTATCAAAAGCACCACCAGAAGGATCATTTGTCAGAACATTTTCACGAGTGATATCGAACAGAGCCACGGTGAACAAGCCATCAAAACCTTCTGGTTCGTACTTGGCACCAACTTCATACTGAACACCTTCTTCAGGATCGAAGCTGTTGCCAAAGCGATCTGAACCGGAAACCGGATTAAATGATTCAGAATAACTGACATAGGGAGTCAGACCAAATTCGGTTTTATAGGCAAGCCCGGTACGTCCTGTAAAAGCACTATCGTTTCGACTGCTTTCCATTCCATTTTGCCGGTTCAGTGTCGATTCATCCGCCCAGTCATGACGTCCACCGAGGGTCAGAACCCAGTGTTCATCAAACTCGATCTGATCCTGTATATAAACACCAACCTGTTCTGCTGTGAGCTTTTCATCGGTTGGGGTGAAATAACTGGTCGGACGGCTTCCATAGGAAGGATTGTAAACGTTGATGGAATCAATCGTTCCGTAGCGCAGGAAACGATCAAAAACATATCGCTGATAATCCAGTCCACCCAACATGGTGTGACGGATGCCGGAAGTCTCGAACTTTGCCTGCAGTTGGTTGTCGATGGCAAAGGACTCACCGTCCTGATCAGTCTCCTGAACACCGCGGTTTAGTGTGCCTGCGGCTTCGTCTGCCCAGCCATTTCCGTAAAGGCTGTCATAATCAACCTCAACATAGCTATAGCGAGCATTCTGACGGAACATCAGGGAATCAGTGAAGTTATGGCTGAATTCATAGCCGATAGCATACTGAGTACGATCATAGTGATCGTAACCCGGTTCACCTGTGAAGAAATCTGTCGGAATGGCACCGTTGATAGCGTCGCGGAATGTGCCGTTTGCAGGAAGCCAACTATTGGCGCCGCCGGTGTTATCTTCTTGATAATAAGATAATAGAGTTAAACTGGTATCTTCCCCTTCCCATGTTAGGGAAGGGGCGAAATAAACTCGGTCATCTTCGACGTAGTTAACCTGCGTGTCAGAGTCTCGGAGAAGCCCAGTTGCACGGAAAAGAACCGAACCATCCTCGACAATTTTTCCACCAATATCAAATGAGCCTTGCTTGCGATTATGGCTGCCGGTCTGGAGTTCAATTTCGTTTTCCATGTCGGCTCTTGGCCGTTTGGATACTGTATTGATCAGGCCACCAGGAGCATTTTGCCCATAAAGGACTGAAGTTGGGCCACGCATCAGTTCAATGCGTTCCAATCCGTATGTTTCCTGTTGCCAAGAAACAAAACTATAGGAGCGTTGCTGGAGGCCGTCCCGATAAAGACCGTTCTGGGTTTCATCAAACCCACGAATGTTGAACCAGTCCAAACGCTTATCATAGCCAAATTTGTCAGGTTGAATACCAGCCGTGTAGTTCAGTGTTTCTGACACGGACTGAGCTTGGCGAGCTTCAATTTCCGTAGTCCCGATCACTGAAATGGACTGCGGGGTTTCTGCAATTGGGGTATCGGTTTTGGTCGCTGTAGCACTTTGTCCGGCAACATATCCCTTGACCGGTGATGTTGCTGTTTCTTGGCGTTCTGCCTCGATTAAAAGAGGATCGACAACAATTTCCTTGGTGGTTTCATCCGTGGCTTGCTGCGCGCGAAGCTGTATGGGCAAGCTGGTGCACAGAATTGCAGCGCTGCCAAGAAGGGCTGTTTTGAAGCGCGTTCGGGTCAAGAACGTCATTTGAGGGTTTTCCTGCATCGGTTGTCATGTGTGACAGTCCGATAGCACGATTAGGAAAATCGGATATTGAACTCTATTTGCCCGTATTGAACGGATTTTGGTTTAATTTTCAGGCGGTTTGTTCGCGCCGCCATACGCCCGGTGTGGTGCCGGTGAGGCGGCGGAATACGCGGGTCAGATGGGCCTGATCGGCAAAGCCGACATGTGCCGCGACACTGGCGAGCGGTGTTGTATTGTCGCGCAGCATGGATTTGGCGCGTTCAATGCGTGCCTTCATTTGCCATTGATGGGGCGGCATGCCGGTTGTTTCGCGAAATGCCGAGCAGAAATAGGATTGTGACAAGCCGGTCAGTTCCGCCAGTTCATCAAGCCGGATAACGCGAGCGTAATTCTGTTCAATAAATTCGACTGATTTGCGCAAGTGGTGTGGGGCAAGTTTGCCGCGTTTGCGTGATGTTTCGCTTTCGGGAAGTGGTGTCAGCAACGCACTGGTAAGAGCCGTTACCAGACTCTCTCCGTACAGGTCGGGCGAGGCGATATCGCTGGCGAGGTCGTCTGCGATCATGTGCACAAGTGATCTGATCCGGGGATCGCAAAAACCGATCCGGGGCGTTTCAAGGATTGCGCGATCAATCTCGTGATCAAGATGCTTTTCAAGGCTGTTGATATCGAGATGGATATCAAGGTGACGCAACCGGCATTTTTCCCGAATTTCTGCGGAAATTTCCATTCCGGCCGGAATATATGAAAGGCATCCCTGTTCGCGACGGGAAGACTCAAAGGGGGAGTCGGGCGTTTTGACGCGGAAGTTCGATTGTCCGCTGCAATCAAGAATAGCTACCAGTCTTGGTGCACAGGAAACGTAGGTTCCCCCAGCCTTTTTTTGGCACTCGACGTTCCACAGATCGGTAATCGCAGTGTTCCAGCGGCGAAAACGCAGATCGTCCAGAAGCGAGATGCCCTCGATCCTGCTGGTCATTTGGGGATGGAATGTCATGTCCGGCATTCCGGGGATCGTCCTTGTTGTGTCCTGGCAGAGGCCGGTTGCCATCAATGCACCCGATCGTGCCTGATCAATGAATGGATAGATCGGTGGACACTATAAGAAGAATTTCATGCAAACAAGAACAATTCGCATTATCAGTCTGCAGAGAGACGGAAATGGAGCAAATTTAATCGTGCCGGATATTAATCAGCTTAGGTATTGCTCCACAAACCCGCCGGATTATTTCCTGCGGGTTTGTGGAGCAAATTAAGAGTATTACCGCTTCATCCATCGCGAAGGAGCGATAAAGCAAAGAATGGCGAGAATGGCCGAGAAGAAGACATTGACTGTCGGCATAGTGATGCCAAACAGGGCCCAGTCGATCTTGTCACAGCGGATAATCGGCTGGGCCATCAGTTGCGCTTTCAGGTCGGCGACCGATGCCGCGCCGCTGGTAAGGCCGCCACACATGGCCGGACCTTCCCACCAGAGTTCCTGAACGCCGACATGATAGATCGCAATTCCGGTACCAATGGCAAAGGCAACACCGCATAGATAAACAAGAACCCGCGAAGCACCCGGTATGCGCAGCAGCAAAAGGGCAAGAATGGCAAGGCCAGCGGCAACATAAAAAGGTACGCGTTGATAAAGGCATAACACACAGGGCAAAAGCTTCTGCACATACTGCGCATAGAAGGCAAAGCCGAGGCTTCCGGCAGAAATCAGGAAAATGGCAACAGGTGGCAGGGCTGGGGCATAATGTGCGCGGAGCAATTTGATCATCGGGTTGTTCCGTTATCGTTTTTCGGTGTTAACCGTGCGGGATCAGTTTGATGGCGGCAAATCCACCGACAAGAACCACGACAAATATGGTAAAAACGAGGCCAAGCCGCCTTTCGATAAAGTCGCGAATGACCGGGCCAAACTTCCAGATCAGGGCTGCAATAATGAAGAAGCGCAAACCACGCGCCAGAACCGATGCGACCATGAATATTGCCGGATCAAGTGCTGTCACACCCGACAGGATGGTAATGACCTTGTAGGGGAACGGGCTTATCCCGGCGATGAACACTGCCCAGGCACCCCATTCGTTATAATAATCGCGGAATATATCGAACTTGGCGCTATAGCCATAAAGCTGCAATACCGGTTGGCCGATGCTTTCAAAAAGGAAGTAGCCGATGCCATAACCGGCAATGCCGCCAAGAACAGACCCGACAAGGCAGATTAACGCATAGCGCCATGCGCGTGTTGGCGCGGCAATGATCATCGGGATCAGAAGAACGTCCGGCGGGATTGGAAAAACCGAACTTTCCACAAAGGCGATAATGAAAAGTGCAATGGCAGCGTGGCGATGGGCGGCCAGGCCAAGGGTCCAGTCATAAAGGCTGCGCAGCACGGAAACGCCCTTTGCATTTAAGACGATAAAAACAATACGGCACTATGGCCCAGGAACGGCTGATGTAACCGCATTTGGGGCCGTCTCGCAATGCCGTTTTCCCGAGAAAAGTCCGCTGCTGCCAAAGATGTAATTTTTGCGCAAAGCCCCATTGACCGGACGAAAATTACAGCTATTATCCGCCCCCACGATGGCGGGTGCGCAACGCACCCATATGTGCCTGCCCCTGTGGCGGAATTGGTAGACGCGGCAGACTCAAAATCTGTTTCTCTTTGAGAGTGGGAGTTCGATTCTCCCCGGGGGCACCATCGATTTCTCAAAATCAATCTCCAAGAAATACTCGTGGTATGCCGTGTCGTGTTTGCGGGCTGTTGCGCGCTAACCGATCATTCTAAGTTTTGAGTTGATCGGTATCCGCTCCCTTTTTCGGTGGAAATGCTGATTTGCGTCACCTTTTTGTTGGCACGACAATTGCCACTCTCTGAGTGCTTATCAACTTAGGGAGGAATAAATGCAAAAAGCAAAAATCCTGATTTCTGCATCAATAATATTGGGTGTCATCGGAGCTGCCGGCAGTGCATCGGCAGATGACAGGTTCATCTCGCGGTTTGGTCCGGATGATCAGATCGGAGCCGCAAACTATCTTTCATCAGATGTAACCCTTGCGGCAAGCAAGCTGATTTCCAAGGGAAAAGTCTACTCACTGGGTATGGAAATTTCGCGTGATACGCCTGCATTCGCACCGCGTGGTGTGGCTGTAACGGTTTTCTCGCCCGGGCAAAGTGGCAACAAGACCATCGGCAGCAATGCCGGAACCTATAATGACGACATGTTTACCGGTTGGCTCGGCGTGGGAACCCAGATTGATGGCCTTGGTCATCTTGGCGATCACCACACTTACTATAACAATAATCACGCCGAAGACATGGTCGCTGCCACCGGATTGACCAAGCTGGGTATTGAAAATGTTCCGCCAATGGCAACCCGTGGTGTGCTGCTGAACGTTGCCGCCATAAAGGGAGCCGCCCGGTTGGATGGTGGATATGTCATTACCCTGGATGATATCATGGCCGCCCAAAAGGCGGCTGGGACTGAAATCCGCAAAGGTGACGTTGTTCTGATCCATACCGGCTGGCTTGATCTGGTGGGTAAGGATAATGCGCTTTATGGCAAGACGGAACCCGGTATCGGGCTGGAAGCAGCGGAATGGCTGGCTACGCGGGGTGTGGTCGCGGTTGGCGGAGATACATGGGGCCTCGAAGCGGTTCCTCACGAGGACCCGAATGCCTTCTTCCCGGTTCATGTGAAGCTTCTGGCAGAAAACGGCGTTTATATCCTTGAAAACATCGTCACCAAGGATTTGGCAGCAGACCGCGCCCACGAGTTTCTTTTTGTTCTGGGGCAGGCAAAGTTAAAAGGCGCAGTCCAGATGATCATCAACCCGGTTGCCATTCGGTAATCCGGGATCGCCTCAATTGATTTTAAGAACCGGCGGCCAAGCGACCAAACAGGCCGCCGGTTCTTTGCCACTGTATAAATCGGAGTTCACAAGCGGCTAAATCAGAAAACGCTGCGGTAAATGGCTTCAATATCGTTTGTCATCATATCGCGCGGATTGCTCTCGATCAGGCGATGGATTTTGGTAAAAACCTCCTCGGCCATTTCAGGCAGAGAGTCTTCGGTGATCCCCAGTTCATGCAATCGTGTTTCAAGGCCGCTGGCAAGGACCATTGCCTCAATCCGGCGAACAAAGGCCTCTGCGGCATCTTCATCGGATGAGAAATCGGCATCTTCGATCAGACAGGGCGCAAGTTCGGCATAGAGTTTACTTGCGGCGGGCAGGTTGAAACGCAAAACTTGCGCCATTACCAGTGCATTGGCGTGTCCGTGCGGAATATGGAACCGTGCACCCAACGGATAAGCCAGCCCATGGACGGCTGCGACTGACGCATTGGCAAAGGCCATCCCGGCAATCAGTGAGCCCTGAAGCATTGCAGATCGGGCTTCCTTGTCGCCGGGGTTCTCGATCACCTTCATCAGGTTCTTGCCGAGCAGAGAAAGCGCGGTGATTGCCATGCCATCAGCAATCGGGTTTTTGCGTGTGCGGCTGGTATAGCCTTCGATGGCATGAACCATCGCATCAAGTCCGGTTGCAGCGGTGACTTTCTGTGGTAAGCCATAGGTCAGTTCCGCATCCAGAAGCGCGATATCGGGCATCAGTTGCGGGGTATAAACAACCTGTTTCAGATTATTGTTATCGGTGATGACCGACACCCAGGTGACTTCCGATCCGGTGCCAGCGGTTGTCGGGATCTGGATCAGGGGCAAACGGTCGCCGGTTGCCTTGTCGATCCCGTAAATACCTTCAATTGTCTGATCACTATTGGCAAGCAGCGCGACAAGTTTGGCACTATCAAGAGAACTGCCACCCCCAAGACCAACCACACCATCAGCCTGCCACTCCTTGGCACCATCAATGGCCTGCTGAACGATATTCTGGGGGGGATCAGCTTCAACATCGGAGAATATCTGAACGGCAATACCTGCCGCTTCCAACGATTTTTGCACCTGATCGGCAAAGCCAAGTGTGACAATGCCCGGATCGCAAACAACAGTGACGCGGGTTGCGCCAAGTTCTTTCATCAGGGTGCCGGTTCTGGCAATGCCGCCCGCCTCGCATACGATGCGCGGGACACTACGAAACATGAAACTCATGGTGGGCTCCTTGTTGCCGGTCAGTTGGCTTTCCCGGCAAGACCGCCGAGACACATATATTTGATTTCGACAAAATCATCGATGCCGTATTTCGATCCTTCGCGGCCGATACCGGATTCTTTCACACCGCCAAACGGGGCTGATTCTGTGGAAATGATCCCTTCATTGATGCCGACAATGCCGTATTCCAGTGCTTCGCCAACCCGCCAGATACGACCGATATCACGGGCATAGAAATAGGCCGCCAGTCCAAAGGGCGTATCATTGGCCATACGAATGGCGTCTGCCTCGTCGCGGAACCTGAACAGGGGGGCAACCGGGCCAAAAATTTCCTCGGAGAAAATCCGCATGTCGGCGGTAACACCGGTCAGGATGGTCGGGCTGAAGAAATTGCTACCCGGTTTGGCGCGTGCGCCACCCAATACTGCTTTTGCGCCACAACTGATCGCGTCATTGATAAGGGTTTCGACCTTCTCAATGGCCTTGGTATTGATCAGCGGCCCCTGGGTTACACCCTCCTCGGTGCCGGGACCGACACGCAGCCTGGCAACGGCGGCGGCAAGTTTTTCGGCGAAGGCGTCATAGACACCTTCCTGCACCAGAATGCGGTTGGCACAAACGCAAGTCTGTCCGGCATTGCGGTATTTCGATGCGATGGCACCGGCAACGGCCTCGTCAAGATCGGCATCATCAAAGACAATAAATGGCGCATTCCCACCAAGTTCCAGACTGACCTTTTTGACGGTGTCGGCGCATTGCCGCATCAGAAGCTTGCCGACCTGGGTTGAACCGGTAAAGGACAGTTTGCGCACAATCGGGTTTCCGGTCAGTTCATTGCCGATATCCGCCCCATGCGATGCGGTCACCACATTGATCACGCCATCGGGGAAACCCGCACGCTTGGCCAGTTCGGCAAGGGCAAGGGCGGTCAAAGGCGTATCTTCGGCAGGTTTGATGACAACCGTACAGCCCGCGGCAAGTGCCGGGGCACATTTGCGGGTGATCATGGCCATCGGGAAATTCCAAGGCGTGATCGCAGCAACAACGCCAATCGGTTGTTTGACCGTGATGATGCGTTTATCCGCACCGTGCGAGGGAATGACATCGCCATAAATGCGTTTACCTTCTTCGGCAAACCATTCAAGGAATGACGCGCCATAGGCCACTTCGCCACGGGCCTCGGCAAGGGGTTTTCCCTGTTCGCGAGTCATCAGCAAGGCAAGGTCTTCCTGTGCGGCCATGCACATGTCAAACCATTTGCGAAGGATGTTTGCCCGTTCCTTGGCAGTCTTTGTCCGCCATGCCGGAAGGGCGGCATTGGCGGCATCAATCGCCAGCCGGGTTTCGGATGCCCCCATATCGGGAACATCGGCAAGATGTGCGCCGGTTGCAGGATCTGTCACTGAAAAGGTTATACCATTTTCAGCCGACACCCATTTGCCATTGATATGACCAAGGGTTTGCCAAAGACCGGTATCATTGAGTTCAATCGTCATGGGGCTATCCTGCGGTTAAAGCACGGAGGCATAAATGTTGCGGGCGGCTTCAAAGGTCATCTCGCGCGGATTATTGATCAAAAGACGTTCGACCTTCATCGCGTCCGTCGCCAACATGTCGAGATCGGACTCAGACACGCCGACATCGCGCAACTGTCGGGTAAACGGCATGCGTTCGACCATGTCGGTCATGTAGCTGATAAAGCGATCACAGGCGGCATTATCATCGGCAAACCGTTCACCCGGCAGAACAGCACGGGCCAGTTCCGCATATTGCGCGTGGGCGGCATCGCGGTTGAATTTAAGAACCTCGATCAGGACAAGCGCATTACTATGACCATGCGGTACATGAAAATGCCCACCCAGCGGATAGGCCAGCGCATGAACTGCGGCGACCGGGGCATTGGCGAATGCCATGCCAGCCATCATTGATCCTTGCAACATGGCTTCGCGGGATTCGCGTGATGGTGTTGCCGATACCGCATCATCAATATGGGCGGTCATAAGCTGCATCGCGCGAATGGCCAAACCATCAGACAGCGCGTTTTTCTTGTGCTTGGTTGTATAGGCCTCTATTGCATGAACCATCGCATCAATACCGGTCATTGCCGTAATCGATGCAGGAAGACCCATCGTCAGTTTGGCATCAAGCAATGCGACATCCGGATAAAGAAGCGACGATACAACGCCCTTTTTCTCCTGGGTCGGAGTGGTAACGATGGAAATGGGAGTGACTTCAGAACCGGTGCCTGCGGTGGTTGGAACCTGAATAAGCGGTAGTCTCGGTCCTTTTGCCAGACCGATCCCATAGATCGCGTCAAGTTGCTGCGGGTTGCCACACAGCAAGGCCACCAGCTTGGCGGTATCCATTGATGATCCACCACCCAGGCCGATAATGATATCGGCCGCGAAATCCATCGCGCCCTTTATGGCATCAAGGATGGTGCTTTCAGGCGGGTCGGCTTCAACACGTGTCCACAGAAGAGTATTGATCCCGTCATCAATAAGGGCCTGATAGGGGGCATCAATCAATCCGGCTTTCTGCAGGCCGGGATCGGTGATGAGGATGGCGCGTTTTGCGCCGAACTCGTTACACAGGCTGCCCAACTGAAGTGCGCCATCAAACTCGCAGATGACGCGGGGCGTGGTTTCAAATGTAAAATCTGACATGGGGGTCCTCGCGTTGGCCGGTTCAGGCGAACTGGGTTGCTGATGGGGAAACTGTGCCGCGTTCGATGCGGTAGCTGCCTGTCACCAGATCGGCGGAATGGGTGTCATCTGACTCGGAAATCAGGACGCACAAACCGCTGCTGCCAAGGTTGGAAATGACTTCGGACAGGCGGCGTGACAGAACCGGGGCAACACCTTCGAACGGTTCATCAAGCAGCAACAACTTCCGGCCCGGCATAAGGGCGCGGCCAAGTGCGACCAGCTTTTGCTGTCCCCCTGAAAGCTGTAAGGCGCGGCGCGCCCGGAACTGCGCAATTTCCGGAAGCAGGTCATAAACCCATTCCAGACGTTCCCTGGCATCGGCAATGCCGTTGGCCCATGCAGGCAGAAGAATATTTTCCTCAACCGTAAGTGACGGGATCAGGCGGCGGTCTTCGGGCATGTAACTGATACCGCCTTTTGCCCGACCAAAATCAGCCGTTTTGCGCAGATCCTTGCCATCAAAGGTAATGGAACCATCGTCGGCCTCAAGCAATCCCATGATGGCACGCATCAATGTGGTTTTGCCTGCACCATTATGACCGATCAGACCAAACATCTGCCCGGACGGAACGGTCAGAGAAACATCACGCAGGATCGGAATGTTGCCGATTGAAACATTCAGGTTCTTGATTTCAAGCGTCATGATGCGCCATTCCCCTTTTTGTGAGTGGGACGATGGCCGGTCACGAGATCACGCACGCGTTCTTCGGCAAGAACCGCCGACGGGTTGCCGTCGGCGATGATTTCACCGCTATAGAAGGCCAGAACACGCGAAACGTAACGTTCGACCACATCCATGTCATGTTCAACAAACAGCACTGTCACACCATGCTGGCGGACGGCATTCATCACGGTGTCCATCAGGGCGGTTTTCTCATCCATGCTGACGCCACTGGTCGGTTCATCCAGCAAAAGCATCTGCGGATTGCCAATCAGGGCCATGGCGATATCCACCAGTTTGCGTGCACCTTGCGGAACTGCCGTCACCAATGAATCACGATAATTTTCGACACCGAATTCACGCAGGATGTCTTCGGCCCGTGCGATGCGTTTGTCGCTGCGAAGCGGGCTCAGGAAGCTTGGGCGTGGACTTTCGGCAGCGGCAAGGGCAACGATCAGATTGTCGATTACCGTCATTTCAGGAAATAGTTGTGCAACCTGAAATGAACGTGCCATGCCAGCACGGGTGATGGCACGTGGCGAACGGCCAAGAATAGACTTGCCGTTAAACTGTATTTCACCACGGGTCGGCTTAAGATAACCGGTCACCATATTGATGAAGGTTGTCTTGCCCGCGCCGTTGGACCCGATGACGCCAACGATTTCACCTTTGGAAATCCGGACATCAAGGTCCTTTGCGGCGATGACCGCCCCAAATTCCTTGTTTAGCGATCTGGTTTCAAGAATGACAGTCATGCACGTTCTCCTGACTTTTTCCGCGATACTAGGCTCCAGAGCCCTTTAGGCAGGAAGACGATGACACCCAAAAGGGTAAATCCGAGGATCATCTGCCAGGTATGGGGAACCAGTTCGATTGCATAGGTCCGCACGACCGAGAAAACCACGGCAGCAATGAACGGAGCGGCGACATGACCCAACCCGCCGAGAAGAGCGATAAAGATAAATTCGCCCGATGTGGTCCAATAGGCCATTTCAGGGTCGACATGCCCGGTGGCCAGGGCAGTCAATCCACCGCCAAGTGAGGAAACTGCAGCGGCACAGACATAGTTGCCGTACAGCAGCCAGCGCGGCGAGAGACCAAGATATTCAACGCGGACTTCGTTTTCGCGAACGGCTTCGCAGATCACGCCGATCCCGGCCTTGGTATAACGGTGGATCAGAACGGCAATGACCAGACCTGCCAGAACGGTCAGGGTGAAGACAGTAAGCTGACTGCCTTCGCCGCCTTCTGGTGCCCAGCCAAAGACGGTCCAGTTATGCACGTTAAATCCGTCCGTACTGCCCAGTTCAGGGCTTTTGACAAGGATGCCGAACAGGATCATCGAAAATGCCAGCGACAGCATCGCAAAGAAGATGTCCCGATATCGGGTCAGCAACAGCCCCAGCAACATGGCAACCGCAATTGCCACCAGCATGCCAAGGGCCAGGGCAGCAATTGCATCATGGATGCCAAAGAACTGGCCACCCATGCCGACGGTATATCCACCAATGCAGTAAAATAGGCCCTGGCCAAACGATACCAGGCCGGAGCGCATCTGCATGACAACGCCTTGCACAACGAGGGCTTTGGCAAAGGCGATGGTCAAAAGGAAGATCAGCCAGCCGGGCGATACAAACCCGAACAGCACGCAGGCAATCGCAATTGCAGCAAGCGAGATCTCAGTTTTATCGAAGCGCATGTCAGATTTTCCTCGCCAAAGTACGGCCAAAAAGGCCTTCGGGGCGGAACGCCAGAACCAGCGACATCACGCCGTAAATGACGAAAAGTTCGAATTCAGGGGCATAATGAACGGCAGCGGCGCGGCTCAATCCAACCAGAAGGGCACCAACCGCGGCACCGCCGATGCTGCCAAGTCCACCAATCACGACCACGGCAAAGGCCAGAACGATGACTTCAATCCCGATACCCGGCACAACCGAGATGGCAGGTGCGGTCAGCGCACCGGCAAGTGCACCAAGGATGGTACCGATGACAAAGGTGATGGTGAACATGAGGCGGACATTAACGCCCATCGCCACCGCGATCTCGCGGTCATGGATCACCGCGCGCAATACCTTGCCGGTATTGGTGCGTTCGAGCAGTCCCCACAAAACAAGGCCAATGACGGCCGAAACCCCGACCAGTGACAGGTCGTAATTCGAAACCTTAAGCAGTCCAAAAGACGTTCGGCCGAGTTCGGAATAGGGCTGATAGGCGAAATACGGATTGACCCCCCAGACGATTTTCATCGTGTCTTCAAGGATAAGCAAAAGCGCATAGGTAATGATCACCATCAGGATTTCGTCGCGGCCGTACATCAGGCGCAGCAATCCGCGTTCAAGGATCACGCCGACAATCAGTCCGGCAACCAGTGCCGCACCAATCAGCAAAAGATAACTGATCCAGGCCGGGCCGATACCGTTGTTGAAATACCAGCCAACAAGGGATGCTGCCGAATAGGCGCCAATGGCATAGAAGCTGCCGTGCGCCATGTTCAGGATGCGCATCACCCCATAAATCACGGTCAGGCCAGCGGCCACGAGAAACAGCCACGATGCATAGATCGAGCCATCAATCAGGACGGCAAGAAGACTTGTCATCACAAATATCCAGTGTGCAGGGAAAAGGGCGGGCATCCCGCAAAAGAGATGCCCGCATCGCAGGAAGATTGCGTTTAGTTACACTGAGCGCCCGGGAAGCCCTGGGCAATCCAGTCTGCGGCAGAAACGCCTTCTGGCGGAGTTACGCATTCGCCTGAGAATGAAACGGTATTGACGATGGACGCCTTGCCGTCTTCATAGTGGTATTCGCCATAGGTGATGCCCTGCATCGCCTGATGACCATTGCCGCGCGCCATTTCGACAGTACCCGAAACGGATTCAAAGGTTGCCCCCTTGAGGCCCGTCGCAAGCTGATCTGCGGTCGGGATTTCCTTGTCGGCAAGGCCTGCATTTTCAGCGGCAAATTTCAGGCCGAGGATCGCTTGTGCCATCTTGGTTGCCGGGTAAACCGGATCAAGATCATAGGCGGCGTTATAAGCACCCTTGAACCAGGTGTTCAGGGCGTTGTCCGGCGCAAATGCACCGAACGGACCGCGCGCACCAATGATCATGCCATTTGGTGCCTGATCTTTATAGGTGGCAAGGCTCGCTTCACCGCAGGTTAGCAAACCGGTGGCGTCTTCAAGAAGGCCACGGGCATTTGCCTGAAGAACCAGGGCTTCCATGTCGCCACCCCAGAAGGAGCTGTGGACGATTTCCGGACGTTTGACCGACAGGGCAGAGATTTCTGCGCCATACTGGCCCTGATAGATTTTTGGGAACTGTTCTTCGACGATTTCTGATTCCGGCAGCAGTTTTGCCGCTGCAGCCGTAAAGTCAGCCCAGCTGTCCTGACCCCAGGAATAGTTCTGCTGAATACCTGACAGACGGGTTACGTCCGGACGGGTTGCTTTGAGATAGCGAACGGCACCGATATTGTCGACCGATGCATCAAGGCCGGTACGGAACATATATTGTGCATCGGGGTTATCCGCAAACAGGCGGGGAGTGCCGCAATCATACGCAATAGTGAAGGTTTTCAGTTCTTCTGCTACAGGAGCAACTGCGAGGCAATCACCCGAAGACACATAGCCGATCACGGCATCAACTTTTTGGCGCTGGACAAGGTTGCGGTATTCTTCAACCTGCTTGGTTGCACCACCAGCCTCATCAATAATAACTGCTTCGATTTCCGCCCCATTGATGCCAAGCTTGTTATAAGGTGCCGGTACCTCTCCCTTGTTAAGCGCTTCGACAAGAATTTTGGCGGCATTCGCAGAAGGAACGCCAAACGGACCAGCAGCCGGGCCAGACAGGAAGGTGACGATGCCGACGCGGAATTTGCCGTTTTCGGCAGCCGATGCAGCTGATGCAAGGCCGACCGTCAAGGCAAGGGCAGCGACGCCCGAAACCAGATAATTGCTGAAAGTTGTTTTATTATTCTTCACTTTTTTCCTCCCTTGGGAAAGGTCTATGGAGATGGCGGTGGAACAGCCTCAGACCCACCGGCCACGGCATCGCGGCGGCGTTTGACCATCTCTTTTGACGGTTTGAGGTCTTCGGCGTCATAGATCGCCCAATTTCCCACCATCAGTTTCGATGGCGGAAAATCTTCGTTATGGACGACCGTGCCCACGGCTTGCGCCTGGACAATCTGGTGGGTGTCGGGATCGATATAGGATGCAAAGCCCGGCGGGTCTTCGGGCAGGGCCAGTTGCAACCCTTCGAGTGCGGTGATCAGTGCCCTGTCATCGTCTGAGCCGCCCGCCTTTTCGATGGCACGCGCAATTGCAATAATGCCGGTATAGGCACCCTCGGCGGCATAAGTCGGATAACGACCGGTCAGGTGATGGAATTGCGCGACAAATCGTTTGTTACGTCCGGTTTCTGGCCAATTATTGTGATGACGAGCCGAAAGGATCAGGCCGGGATAGGGCTGATTACCCAGCGCCATCATCACATCGTAATTGGCACCGGTATCAAAATTGGCCAGACGGGTGGTTTCAAAGAAACGGGTCGTTGATGCCTGTTTGATGAAGGCAATGAAATCTCCACCCCAAAGTGCGGTGACAACGACGTCCGGCTTCGCCGATTGCAGGGCATTGATATAGATCGAATAGTCCGGCTCATAGAGCTTGGGCCATAATGCGCTGACGGTTTCATATTCAACACCAAGGCCATCGAGTGCCAGTTGCAAGTCCGTCCAGGAAACATGCCCATAATCATAGTCGGGCCCCACAAAGGCCAGCCGTTTCCAGCCAGTTTCCTTTTGAATGTCGCGCAGATAGCGCGCCCCTGCGGCCATGCTGGTCCAGCTGTCATTTGTGACCCGGAAATAATAATCATGACCGGCTTCGATGCTGAGCCGAGAAGATGCATGATCGGTTCCGATCATGATGACTTTTTCCTGACGGGCAAGGTCGCTTACTGCGTGGGCAACGCCTGATGATACGATCCCGCAGAAAAACCGGGCTTTATCCTTGGCGATGAAGTCCTGTGCCAAACGCACGGCATAAGAAGCCTTTGATCGCGGATCATCGGCAATGATGCGAAGTTTTGGTGGGGTTAGTCCTGCCTTGGTTTCAGCGGCAAGGTCATCAAGTGCGATTTGAATGCCGACGATGCTGTCTCGACCATAGGTCGCTGATCGACCGGTCATGGGGTACAAACAGCCGATCACCGCATCCGCTTCTTTGGCTGATGCACCCAGCTCAAAACGTTCGGCTTGTGCGCTATTGGCGACAAGCATTGTGAACGTGGCAATAATTATGGTGATGCACCCGGAAACCGGGCGTTTGAGCATCTCCATGATGTATCCTCCCTACGAATGGTTGTTCCATTCGTGTTTGTACCTTTGTCCCACTGATTGGCAAAGGCTGTGCCAACTGATCACTAAAAGGAAAAAGGCAGGGAGATTGCGGTTTTGTGCGATGGATGTGCGGGCGCTCACAAACAATGCGCGCGGTTATGAGCGGTTGGCGCTCCGAACGGAAGAAGCCATTGAGCGGTTTTCGCTCAATGGCTTTTGATTTCGTGAATGGCCGGAACCGCCCTTTTTGTTATTGCAGTCCCAGTCTTTGCAACCTTCGCTTTAAGGCGTGTCGCGAAATGCCAAGGATTTCTGCCGCCCGGCCCTTGTGCCCGTTTGCCCGATCAAGCGCGTCCCGCACCAGAGTGCGTTCCGTGGTATCAAGGCGATCCTGCAATTGCGGCGCGTTAGAGCTTGCGGGCTGATGGGGTTCCCGTTCGTCATGCAACTCGTCTTCATGAAATTCGGCAGGCAGGAGTTCCGGGTAAATCATCTTTGCCGGATACAAAATGGTCAGCCGTTCGATCAGGTTCTTGAGTTCGCGTACATTCCCGCGCCAGCGATGTGCAAGCAAAATATCAACCGTTTCCAGTGCAAACTTGATCGGTTGGCATCCCTCGGCCTTTGCCTGTTTATCGGCAAAATGTTCGACCAGTTTGATGATGTCGTCACCCCGTTCCCGAAGGGCCGGGATATCAATGGTAATGACATTCAACCGATAGAACAGGTCTTCGCGGAAATTGCCTAGACGGACTTCTTCGGCAAGGTCGCGGTTGGTTGCCGCAATCACACGCACATCGGCCGATGCCGAATGCTCGCTGCCAACCGGGCGATAAGCACCATTTTCCAGAAAGTGCAGGAATTTCGCCTGCAGAGCCAGCGGAAGTTCGCCGATCTCGTCGAGAAACAGGCTGCCACCATCTGCGAGCTTTACCAGACCGGTACGTTTCTGATGGGCACCTGTATAGGAGCCTTTTTCCGCGCCAAAGAGTTCGGACTCAATCAGTTGCTCGGGCAATGCTGCGCAGTTCACCTCGATGAAGGCCCGCGATGATCGTGGGCTTTCGCCATGGATTGCACGTGCGACCAATGCCTTGCCAGTGCCGGACTCTCCCAGCAAAAGAATACGGCTGGCACTACTTTTGGCGACGCGTTCAATAGTGGTGCGCAGGTTGCTCATGACTGTGCAATCGCCGATCAGGCCGTTGGCCGGAACATCGCGTTTACGATGATATTCCAGTTCCAGCGCCGTCTGATTTTGATCCAGAACCGTATTGATCGTGTGGATCAGCTCATCAAGTTCGAACGGCTTGCTAAGATAGTCTGCGGCCCCAAGCTTGACGGCCTTGACTGCCGCACGGGTATCGCCATGCGCCGAGATCATGATCGCAGGTATATCAATGTCAAGATTACGGATACTGTTCAGGACCTCCATGCCATCGGCGCCGGGCAGGCGCAGATCAAGCAGGATAATGTCGAACTGGTTCTTCCGAACTTCGAGAAAGGCATCTTCGCCGGAATGAACGCCCGTGACGTCCATACCTTCTGTTCTCAGTGCAAAACTCAAAGAACGAACGAACGATTCCTCATCGTCGACGATCAGTATTCTGATCTTCTGGGACATTTTCGGGATATTCCTCCTCGGAAGTTCCTGCTTTTGCGGCGAGGAACTTCAATGTAATTGTCGTGCCCTCTTGCGGGGCGCTTTCAATATGAATGGTACCTTGATTGGCCTCGACGAGCTGCTGGCTGATCGTCAGGCCAAGACCGGTCCCTTTGCTTTTCATGGTAAAAAATGGTTGTACCACGTCAAGCAAATGCTGTTTGGGGATGCCCGCGCCATCGTCTGTGACGCGGATTTCTACCCACTCTTCGTTCTGTTCTGCCCGCAAACCTACGGTGCCGCCGACCTTACAGGCCTGAATGGCATTGATGCCAAGATTAAGCAGAACCTGCAAAACCTGATCCGGGTCGATATGAAGCTTCAGCCCGGAATCGCCGCTGGTGTAAAACCGGACATTCGCTTCTTTGGCAATCGGTTCAAGAACGCGGGAAGACTGACGAAACAGCTCGCGAACTTCGGCATTTTGCAGATTGGCCTCTCCCGGGCGTCCATAAGCCAGAAGATCGTTCACCACGCGTGAAAGGCGATCAATCTGATGGCCCATGTCGTCAAGCAAGACCTTGCGTTCACCATCCTGTTCCTTGCGGGTGAGGGCCTGAACGGTGGTTTTCATCGTGGCCAATGGATTGCGAACTTCGTGGGCAACGCCCGTTGCAAACTGTCCAAGTACTGCAAGTTTTTCGGCGCGAACGGTTCGGTCAATCAGGTCTTTAAGCTGCCATGCCATGGTGTTGAATGCTTTGGCAACCGTGCTGATTTCATCACGGCGGCGGCCTTCGGGCAGACGGTAATATAGATCGCCCGATGCAATGCTGTGCGCGCCCTGAACCAGTGTATCAACCCTTCGCCGCAGGCTGCGCGATAGGGCAAAAAAGATTGCCAGAATGACCAGGATTATAAGGGTCGCTGTGACATAAAGCCAAAACCGGGTCTGATCAATCGGTTGCAAAATGGTGCCTGGATGAACACTCATGACGATATTCCAGCCCGGAAGAATGCTGGGGCCTTCAATCAGTTCACCGGTGACTTCGGCCGGACGGCCCGTTGGGTCCAGAACAACACCACCTGGCGTTCGCAAAAGCGGTTCAATCACCCCGGCAACACCAGCACTGACAAGGAGTTCGGTCAGGGATGCAAGACGCATATGAAGCGCAACAGACGTATTCTGGCCGAGCCCGTTATCGCGAATATGCTGACGCATCAAAATCCAGCCGGAATTCCCATTTTCGGGCAGTTGCGGCCCGATGAATTCGATACCTTCATGTTCGACGCGGGGAAGACCCCGGATATCCCAACCGGTTTTGGACCAATATGGCGGGCCGGACGCGGCTTGCCCGGCAACCAGTCTGTCCAGATTATCATTCCAGTCAAAAAATAGCACGCCATACAAATCAGGTGAATCCGCCTCGACCCGCAGCAATGCAAGCGCCTCTTCTGCCTGCGGTGAATTTGGCGCATCAATGAAGGCCGGTAACGCCGGGTGGTTTGACAGGGTCACCAATTGATAAATGCGGGCGTCCAGAAATGCGGAAAGTTTGTTTGATGTTGCTGCAACCTGCGCGCTCAGGCGCTCACCCGTCAGGCGGTCAATCAGTTCATTGGAAAAACGCTGATAAAAGAAGCTCAGTGCGACAAGCGCACATATGACAACGCCGACCGATAAAAGCGTGTATCGGCCAACCAAACTCATACGCTGATTGCGCGACCAATGGAAACCGGACACTTAGCGCCTCCCATGCGCTGGTTTTACCAACGCGCATTGTTCATTTGCTTAGTTCTGTCGGAATTGTCTTCATCCGGCAAGTCAAACGTCTCTTTTGCCCAAGGACGACAATTTAACAAGTCGTCCTAGAATGTGACGCACATCAATCTTCAGCCGCGTGCCGGTGTTTGACAAGATGGCTAACCTGCCAGACGTTTCATCACGGCCTAACTAGGGGGCCTCATGAAGAAGGCTGTGACATGAATAATGCCACAGCCTTCTTGGTATTCGGATAAACAGGAAGCAAATTCAATTGGCGAAAGACAATTGAACTTTAACCGATTTGCTTCGATCTCGTGCGACTTCAAACGCTTCTTGTGCGGTTTCAATCGGATAGGTTTGGGTGATGATTGGGGTGACATTTATGTCGCCACTGTCAATCAGGCGCACAGCATCGGCAAATTCCGCGTGGAATCTGAAGGTTCCGGTGATCGTGATTTCCTTGGCGACCAGCGGGTTGAAGGGGACAGGGATTTCACCTGCAACCCCGACCTGAACCAGAATACCCTGCGGCCGCAAAACACTGATTGCAGACCGCAATGCCGCCGGGGCTGCCGAACATTCCAGACAAACGTCAAACTGACCTTTGTCCTGTTCATAGGCTTTCAGGTCGTCCGCGGCATTGGCGATATTGATGGTGCGGGTTGCACCCATTTGCTGCGCAACATTCAGCGCGAAATCCTGCAAATCGGTAACAACAATTTCACTGGCCCCGGCACGTTTGGCCGCGGCGGCACAAAGGCTTCCAATCGGGCCAGCCCCGGTAATCAGAACCTTTTTCCCCGAAAGGTCGCCAGCACGCGCCACGGCATGCAGACAGACTGCCAGTGGTTCTGCACAGGCGGCATGGCCGATATCTGTTTGATTGCTGATCGCAAAGCACTGGTCTTGCCGGACATTGACCAGATCACGGAATGCTCCCTGAATATGGGGCATTGGCATTGCAGAGCCGAAGAACTTCATGTTCAGGCAATGCTGCTGCAGGTTTTTCTTGCAATAGCAGCAAGTGCCGCATGGGTGACTTGGATTGATCGCGACCTTTTGTCCGATGGCAAACCCGGTAACATCGGAGCCAAGTGCAACAATCGTCCCAGCAGCTTCGTGGCCCAGAATGATCGGTTCGCGCACGCGGATCTGGCCGATACCGCCTTCGAAATAATAATGCATATCCGAACCACACACACCGCCGGCCCCGACGCGGATAAGAACTTCGTCATGGGCGGAAGCAGGGGCGTTTTCAGTTTCGATCCGCAGATCGTCTTGGCCATACAGACGGCAAACACGTGTTTGCATAGATTACTCCATCAGGGACGGCAGCCAGGTTGACAGCGCCGGGATATAGGAAACAAGAAACAGGATCAGGATGTTCGTCAGAAGGAACGGCATCAGGGCTCGGATCACCGTGGTGACCGGTGCCTTGGCAATGTTTGCGCAGATAAACATGCAAATCCCGACCGGCGGAGTTGTCAGACCGATCATCAGGTTGAGAACGGCAAAAACCGCAAAATGGATCGGATCAACGCCGACATTGGTCGCCAGTGTCAGAAGCGGCACAAACAGGATGATCAGGGCTGCGATGGTTTCCATGAACATGCCGACAACAAGCAGCACCAAATTGATCAGTAGAATGACGACATATTTATTGTCGGTCACGGACAAGACCGCATTCGAGATCATCTGGGGAATGCGTTCAGAAACCAAAATCCAGCCAAACACGTTGGCCAAACCTACAAGGGCCAGAATGGCCGCCGCAGTGACGGCACTATCGACAATGATTTTTGGAACCTTGCGCAGTGGCAGTTCACGATAAATGAAGCAGCCAACAATCAGGGCATAGAGGCTTGCGATGACGGCGGTTTCTGTAGGCGTGACTATGCCGCTTAGCAGACCGCCAACGATTAGTGCCGTCATGGCAAGAGCCCAGAAGGCCCCTATGAAGGAGCGAAGCAGTTCGCCAAAGCCCTGCCATGGCTGATGGGGGAATTTGCGACGAACAGCGATGATGTAGCAGGTAATCATCATGGCAATGCCCATCAGGATGCCCGGGATGGCTCCGGCGATGAACATTTTGCCAACAGAGATACCCGAAAGTGCGCCGACGATGATCATTGGCATACTTGGCGGGATGATCGGGCCAACCGTAGATGAGGCCGCGGTCACCGCAGCAGAAAAGGCAGGGGTATAACCGGCGCGCACCATGCCGGGAATCATCATGCCACCGATGGAAGCAGCATCGGCAACCGCAGTACCAGAAATGCCACCAAACAGCATGGAGCCGGTAACGTTGGTAAGGCCCAGCCCACCGCGCATCCAGCCCACCATTGCATTGGCGAACCGGACGATGCGCGGCGTGATGCCACCCCCATTCATCAGGTTCCCGGCAAGGATGAAGCCAGGGATGCAAAGCAGAACAAAGACGTCCATCCCAGCGAACATTTTTTGCGGGATGACGACGAGCGGAATGCCTTCAATGAGCAGATAACAAAGCGAAGACAGGCCCAAAGTAACGGCAACGGGAAGCCCGATAACAAGGCCGAGGGCGAAAACGCCAAGTAAGATTGCAAGGCTCATGGAAAGTCCTTTGTCGTGTCTTCGGGTTTTCCGTCAGATACACCGGCGATAACACGGATCATACGCAAGGTTGCGAAAAGGCTAAGCAGCACGAGAAGGATGAATACCGTCGCGTGGATAAAGTCCATTCGGACCCCGAGTGCAGGCGAGGTTTGCATGACACCGATGGAAACGAACCTCCATGCGGGGGATACCAGAATCAGGCAGAAGCCAGTGGTTAGTGCGGCTGAAACGAACATGAGCGCTCGCTGTATGCGCAGGGGTAGCATTTCGCATACGATATCAACATTGACCAATTCACCATTGCGGAACGAGAGACCAACGCCGAAAGCGGCGAGAAATAGCAGGGCATAGCGCGTTAGTTCTTCTGTCCAGACCGGAGAGCTGGGCATGAAGGTGCGCGAAAAGACCTGTATCAGAACCGTGCACATCAGGATGCTGAAGGCAGCCCCCGTTGCGATGCGACACAGTGCGATAATGAACGCGTATAATCTGGCAAAAAACACGTTGCTTCCCCGTCGGAAAGAGATCGGTCACGCGAAGTGACCGATCCCGCACATTTTATTTTGTGAAGAGTTCTTCGACGAACGGACGAATTTCGTCGGAAACATTGGCGAGAACTGCATCTTTAGCTTTTGCAGCAAAGGCCTTTTTGTCGACTTCAACAAAGGTCATGCCTTTTTCCTGAAGTTCTTTGGTCAGGCGTTCTTCGTCCGCGGCGAACAGGTCGCGTTCGTAAGCTTGTGCGCGTTTTGCGGCCTCGGTCACTGCAGCCTTGTCTTCGTCAGACAGGTTGTTCCAGGTGATTTCCGAAATGGTCAGGTAGATCCATGAACGAACATGCTCGGTTTTGTTCACGAATTTCTGAACTTCATCGAAGCTGGCGGAATCGATGAGCGCAAGCGGGTTTTCCTGCGCGTCAATCGTGCCAGCCTGAAGCGAGGTAAAGACTTCGGAGAAGGCCATCGGTGTCGGCTGTGCACCAAGCGCCTTCCAGACATCGAGGAACAGCGGCACGTTCGGAACGCGCATTTTCAGACCATTGAGATCATCCGGGCTTTTGATTTCACGGTTCGAGGTCAGGTTACGCGGACCACGTGCAAAATAGGCGATCGGACGAATCTGTGCCTTTTCGACGATCTGATCTTCGATTTTTGAACCGATTTCGCCGCTGGCAACCGCATCCATGTCTTCTAGCGTGGGATAGGCGTAAGGCACAGCCAGAAGGGCCGCCATCGGAGCCCAGTTCTGAAGGCTTTCACCGGTAATGGTCATGTCGACCGAACCAAGCTGCATGCCGTTGATCAGGTCGATTTCCTTGCCGAGCGTTTCGTTCGGGAAGACCTGAACATCAATGCGGCCGTCGGTAAGGCTTGAGAGTTCTTCGCCGAATTTGACCGCAGCCTTGTGCCAGGAATTCTGTTCATTGGCGAGATGGCCAAGTTTGAGGGTCATTTCAGCCGCAATCGCAGAACTGCTCATCATCATGGCTGCGACACCAGCGATCATAAGTTTTTTGGTCGTTTTTTTAAGCATATTTTCCTCCCAGTTCGGTTGACGTCTCAGGATGACAACGCAGAATTGGCGTCATCAAAAAGCTCCGTTTTGGAGCGGGCAATATCAGGCAGCGTATGCAGGATTTCACGGAGGTGTTCACGCATGGCTGCGCTGGCTGTTTCGGGATCACGGGCTGTGATCGCCGCAACAATTCGGACATGCTGTTCGATGATTTCGTCCATCGGAAACTGGAAGTAGCTCAGATACCGTACCCGGTCGAGCTGGGCGCGGACATCTTCAACGACCTTCCACGCATATGTTCTTCCTGCGGCCTCCGCCAGGCAGTGATGAAAATCATGATCCAGTTTCAGAAACGACCGTGCATCGCCTTTCATTGCTTTGCGCTGATCGGAAATCAGTTGTTCGAGACGGGCAAGAAACGCGTCGTCAGGTTCTTTTGCAACAAAGCGTGCAATGTCGGCTTCAATGGCTTCGCGGACAAATCGTGCGTCAAGAACAGCGGCAACAGAAATTTTCCGCACATAGGTTCCGCGCTGCGGACGAACTTCCAAAAGACCCTCGTCGGCAAGCTTGATGAAAGCTTCGCGGACCGGTTGGCGGCTGACATTAAAATGTTTTGCAAGTTCTGCTTCGGACAGGCGCACACCGGGAAGCAGGTCCGTACACACGATCCGTTCGCGTATGATGCGATGGATCTGTGGGCCGACAGCCTGATCGTGCGTGATTTCCCAGTCGTTTTGTTCGGGATCGCCCATCAATCTCTCTTTGCTTTTCTGAGTCATGATGCATACTACCATACTAGTCAACAAAATTATGTCGTGATACTGTTCACAACCGTTATAGTCGGTGTTGAAGACACCACGCCAATACAGAGAGAAACACATGAAACAAACCTGGAGATGGTTCGGCCCGAGTGACCTGGTCAGCATTGACGATATTTGTCAGGCCGGTGCACATGGTGTGGTTTCCGCCCTTCATCATGTGCCGAGTGGCGCTGTCTGGACTTCCGATGAAATTGCCAGGCGTCATGCCGAAATCGCGACCATGAAAGATGGTGCGCCGTCGGGACTGACCTGGGATGTTGTTGAAAGTCTCCCGGTTTCCGAATCGATCAAACGTCAGGTTGGTCCGTGGCGTGATCACATCGAAGCTTACAAGCAAAGCCTTCGCAACCTTGCCGATTCCGGCATCCGTATTGTCTGTTACAACTTCATGCCGGTTCTTGACTGGACACGCACGCATCTGAATTGGCGACTAGCCAACGGTGCGACCTGCATGCGTTTTGACCTGACCGATTTCGTCGCGTTTGACCTGTTCATCCTGAACCGTGCCGGTGCGGAAAATGACTATCCCGCCGGAATCGTTGCCGAAGCCAAAAACCGTTTTGCCGAAATGACGGACAAACGCCGTGCCGAGCTGGAACGAACGGTTGCCTTTGGTTTGCCGGGGTCGGTTGAAAACCTCTCTCTGGATGATCTGCGTGCCCTGCTTGAAACCTACGCCGCTATCGACGCCGATACGCTGCGGGCCAATCTGGTCGCGTTTCTCGAAGAAGTTGTTCCGGTCGCGCGCGAGGTTGGTATTCGTATGTGTTGCCATCCCGATGATCCCCCCTTCGCGCTTCTGGGGTTGCCGCGGATCATGTCGACCGAAGACGATTACGCCTTTATCATGCGTGCTATCGATATCGCGGAGAACGGTATTACGTTGTGTTCCGGCTCGCTTGGTGTCCGTCCTGAAAATGACCTGCCGGGGATGATGAGGCGCTGGGGGGATCGCGTGCATTTCATCCATTTGCGCAATACCAAACGCGAAAGCGAAGGCTTGCCGTGCAGTTTCCACGAGGCAGAGCACTTGGACGGTGACACCAATATGGTCGATCTGATCGAGGAAATCCTGCGAGAGGAAGCACGCCGGAAGGCTGCGGGACGTGCGGACTGGAACATCCCCATGCGTCCGGATCACGGGCAGGATATTCTTGATGACCTGAACCGGAAGGGACAGCCGGGTTATCCGGCGATCGGGCGTCTCAAGGGCCTTGCCGAGTTGCGGGGGGTAATGATGGCACTTTCTGCAAGGTTTGATTTGCTTGGGGCCCAAAAATGACACCTTCGGATAATTCCGCTGCTGCCCTCCATGCAGATATGGCAACGGCCGGTATCGTACATATCGGTATTGGTGCTTTTCACCGCGCCCATCAGGCTGTTTATACCGACGTGGCGATGCAGGCCAAAGGCGGGAACTGGCGCATCATCGGTGTCAGTCTGCGCAGCACTGATATTGTCGACGCCCTGAATGCCCAGGACTGCGCCTTTACGGTGATTGAACGTCATCCGGATGGCCCCAAGGCCCGCAGGATCACCAGCCTGTCAAAGGCAATAGCGGCTTCGCGTGATGTTGCACCGGTTTTGGATGCGCTTGCCGATCCGGAAATCCGGATTGTTACCATCACGGTCACCGAAAAGGCATATGGCATTGATCGGGTGTCGGGGACGGTTCAGGCGGAACATCCGGCTGTAAAACATGATCTGGCATATCCCGCCAAGCCAACCGGGCTTCTCGGGATATTGGTTGCCGGGCTGAAGCGCCGCAAACAGGCTGGCATTCGTCCATTTACAATCGTTTCTTGTGACAACCTGCCATCGAACGGGGTGTTGTTGCGCAACGGTGTGATTGACTTTGCCAAGCGGAGCAACCCGGACCTTGCAGGCTGGATCAAGGATAATGTGTCCTTCCCTTCGACGATGGTTGACCGGATTACCCCGGCTGCGACAGCGACAACGCTTTCGGATGCCAGGCGTTTAACCGGGATGGACGACCCGGCGGCAATTGAAACCGAACCCTTTTCACAATGGGTTATCGAGGATGATTTCCCCGATGGCAGGCCCGCCTGGGAAGAAGCAGGTGCAATTCTGGTTCACGATGTAGAGCCATACGAGCTTATGAAGCTTCGTATGCTTAACGGCAGCCATTCCCTGATCGCCTATTTGGGGCAAGTCGGTGATTACCGCTATGTCCGCGACGCCATGGCGAACGAGGCTTTCTCGCAACTTGTTGCGCAGCATATGGAAAATGCTGCTGCAACGATGGCACCGCTTGCCGGGATTGATTTTTCGGATTACGGGGCCGAACTGGTCGCGCGTTTCCGTAACCCGGAAATCGCACATGAAACCCGCCAGATCGCCATGGATGGCACCGAAAAACTCCCGCAGCGGATTTTTGCCCCGGCCTGCGACCTGCCACAGGACAGCAAGAAGATCGGCACATTTGCCCTTTGTTTTGCAGCCTGGATGGCTGTGATGCGCCAGCGAGTCAACACTGCGCCAGACGCAGCTGCCGAACTTCTAAATGACCCGCGTGCGGACGAAATAATAGAAGCATTGGCCGGTTATCAGGATGCAGCAGATATATATGAAAATCTTGCGAAGCTTCCCGGCTGGATGCCCAGACAGTTGCAGGATAGTCCGTTCTGGCGTGAAGCCGTAATTGAACGTTTGGCCATGTTATTGTCGGACGGCGCCGATGCTGCCATTACCCACGAGATCAATGCGTGGCTTTGCCCTTGTTAATCGTGGTCGGTGAATGGGCGATCGAAAGGGCATCTGATCAGCTAAGGCATCGCCACTTATCGATGCTTCGCATGTTTTGATTGGTATGGTTACAAAAAGCATCAACAATATTGAAAATGATTATCATTACTGATACTTTCCGCTCGTCACCGTTGTGGGGGCTGTCTGTCCGGGCGCGCGAAACGGGCCATAGGGCGGAGTTTCATAGGTAATGATAGAACATACGCATGAGTTTCTGGCGGAACACACTTGCAAAGCTGTTCGAAGACCATCGGCGTCAGCTTGTCGCGATGGTTGTTCGGCGGATACGTGATCGTGAAGTTGCGGCCGAACTTGTGCAGGATGTCTATGCGCGTCTGATGCAGTCCGGTGATTGCGGCGAGCCGGAAGCCAATACCAAGATGCTTTATGCGTCAGTACGCAATGCCGTCATTGATCATCACCGCAGCACCTTTGGCCGCGCGAAGGCCATGAACGGGGTCCTTCCGGATCAGATATGGCAGTGTGAAACGACGTCTCCTTACGATCATGCCGAAGCCCGTCAGGCGCTTTCCGCGCTTGACCGTGCCTTGCTGGAACTTTCGCCAAAGGCGCGCGAGATGTTCATCCTTCATCGTGTCGATGGCATATCCAACGCAAAATTGGCGAAAAAGTATGGCATTTCCGTCAGTGCGGTGGAAAAACAACTGGCCCGGACCATGCGCCATTGCCAGGAACGGCTGGCAGCCTATCGCGACGACGTCTGATAAATCCCATACGTGCTATGAGGATATTTTATCGTCATCCGTTATTGTTTATAGAAAGGGAATTTGGCGGATCACATCATTTACTGATATGAACGCCAGATCATGACGGGCGAAACGGGAACCTATGCAAGGCGCTTTTGAACCGACTGAACAGCAAAAGGACGAAGCTGCACTCTGGCACGCAAGACGGGCAGGTGGTTCGCTGTCGGCTGAGCAGGAATACGAGTTCGAACAATGGCTGAATGCAGACCGCAATAACCGGCTGGCCTTCGATCAGATGCGCGTGCTTTGGGCCCGGATCGAGGAGCCGGCAAGACGTCTTTCTGAAATCCAAAGGAAGCCAGCACTTTCCGGTTTCCTCTCATGGTTCCGCCCGCGGCGCTCTTTTGCCGCCCTTGCGGGAATGGTATTTGTCGCGGGCGCGGTCTTTTTCCTTCATCCCGATTTCATCGATAACATCCAGGCCGATATCGTTACCGGGCAGTCAAATGTCACTGCAATTGCATTGCCCGATGGTTCGGTTGTGCGGCTTGCGGCCAACAGTGCGTTATCGACCGACTTCGATGAAGGCCACCGGGAAATACAATTATTGCGGGGACAGGCATTTTTTGAAGTTGTCCACCGTAATGGCGATCCGTTCCGGGTGCGGACCGGCGATGCCACGGTACAGGTCGTTGGCACCCGATTCAATGTGGATCGACTTTCACAACAGACTGTTGTGGTTGTCGAGGATGGGGCTGTTCGCGTATCAAGCGGGCTGAATGAAAACGGTGTCCTGCTGGGACCGGGGCAGCAGGTTGTTGTCAATGACGGAACCCTCTCGCCATCTGAAATCGGCGATGTCGGACTCGCACTATCCTGGATGAAGGGGCGGCTTAGTGTGCACAACATGTCCGTTTCAGAGCTGACCGCCCGGTTGGAAAACTTTGATGAAGGCCGCATCGTTGTGATTGGCGATGTAGGAACACGCAGCATTTCCGGTAGTTTCCCGACGACCGATATTCCCGGATCGCTTGAAACTGTTGCCGATGCGATTGGCGCAAAGGTCGTCAGAACCTCGCCCTGGTTGACTGTTGTTTACTGAGATTGCGAGAAATTCGCAAAAAATCATTCTCCGATGTGAGGACTCTTATTTCCCGTTCGTTTGTCCTTTTAGATGCAGGGGGGACCTGCCTGAAAGAAAAGACGTTTATGGAGCGGGAAGTTGGAATTCAAACAAGCAAGAACAAGAACATACTCTCTGATTTCGGCATTGCTGGTTTCAACGGCAATGGTCGTTCCAGCGACATCGGGGGCGCTGGCGGCAAATGTGCAGACCGAAATTGCACAGGCGACCTATTCATTTGATATTTCGGTTTCCTCCCTTGCCGAAGGGATTGCTGAAATTGGCGCCGCTTCGGGATGGCGGATTGCCTATACGATTGATCTGCCGTCTATCGATGGTGCGCGCGCAATCCGCGGGGATATGACGGTTCCCGCCGCAATTGATACATTGCTGCGCGGTACCGGGCTTTCCTATCGTGAAACTGGCGAAAATTCCCTGATCCTGATCGACCCTGCGGCGGAAGCAGGGCAAAGCGGGGCGGCGGTTGTTGATCCGATCCGGGTTGAAGCCAACAGCACGCAATCCGATCTGCCACCTGCCTATGCCGGTGGCCAGATCGCGACCGGTGGCCGTCTTGGCATGCTGGGCAATACGGACATCATGGATGCACCCGTCAGCATCACCAGTTACACCAGCGAAAAGATTGCCGATCAGCAGGCTCAGACGATTGCCGATGTCTTAAAGCATGATCCATCCGTTCGGTCACCAAACAGTAGTGGCGGGATGCTTGATACCTATCAAATCCGTGGTTTCAACATGAATACCGGTAACTCTGGCGAAGTTTCCTTCAATGGGGTTTACGGTGTTGCACCAACATATCGTGCGCAGACTGGTTATGCCGAGCGCATCGAAGTTCTTAAAGGCCCCGCTGCGCTTCTGGGGGGAATGGCACCTAATAGTGGTGTTGGTGGTGTGATCAATATCGTTCCCAAACGTGCCGGAGACGAAGACCTGAACCGGGTCAGTACCGATTACGGACTTGGCGAGCAGGTAGGGGGTAACGTTGATTTCGGTCGTCGCTTTGGCGACGAGAATCAGGTGGGCGTCCGCTTCAATGGTGGCTACCACAACGGCGATACATACCTTGATCATCAGGAACGAGAAGCATCGTTAGGGGCGCTTGCCCTTGATTATCGTGGTGATGATTTCAGAGCAACACTTGACCTGATTGATCAACGTGAAAACCTGAATGCGCCATTCCGGGAATTTCTGGTGGATGGAGCTGTTACCTCGATGCCAAATGCGCCAGATGGGAATAGAAACGTTGCTAATGAGTGGGAATGGTCCGAGGTAACCGATCAGTCAGCTCTTCTTGGGGCCGAATATGACCTTACCGAAAAAATGACTTTGTTCGGTAGTTTCGGTGCCGGGAAAACCCAGGTAGAGCGCCTGTTCGGTTATCCTGAAATCCAGAACACTGCCGGGGATACAACCGATACCGTTTCGTATGCCAAGTTTCAAACCAAACGCTGGACCGCGGATGCGGGAGTTCGTGGGGAGTTTGAAACAGGTTTCGTCGGACATCAGGCAACTTTGCAAGTCAGCCGTTATTCCGATGAATTTAGCCGGGGATTGCGGAACGGCGATGATACTCTGAATTCCAACATATATTCACCTATTGCCAATCCGATGGATGCTGTCGTGGTTCCGGCGGGCCGCCCAAAACTCTCAGAAACCGATCTGAGCGGGATTGCCATCGCAGATACTCTGTCGATGTGGGATGATTTCCTGCAAGTGACAGTGGGCGCTCGTCATCAGCGTATTGATACGGACAACTTCAATGCCACGACCGGGGCGATAACTTCAAGTTATGACGATAGCGTCGTGACCCCGATGGTTGGTGTTGTCGTGAAACCAAACAATTCGCTGTCGGTTTATGCCAACTATCTTGAAGGGCTCAGCCGCGGCAGCATTGCACCAAATACAGCGACCAATGCCGGCGAAGCAATGGCACCATACGTTGCCAAGCAGATCGAGACAGGTGTGAAGCTTGATTACGGTAACTTCGGTGCTACGGCGGCGATATTCCAGATCACGAAACCATCGGGACAGTTGGTAAATAACGTTTATAACTCCGATGCAGAGCAGCGAAATCGTGGTATTGAGCTTGGTGTTTTCGGTGAAGTTATGCCCAATGTGCGATTGCTTGGCGGCGTCATGTTCCTGGATGCGGAACTGACAAAAACCAATAGTGCGACAACAAAGGGAAATCAGGCTGTTGGTGCACCGGAAATGTCAATCAACCTGACGGCCGAATGGGATACACCATTTGCGCAGGGGCTGACGCTAAGTGGCACGGTCAACCACGTTTCCGAGCAATATGTCAACACAACGAATACGTTGGATATCCCGGATTCTACGACGCTGGACTTGGGCCTCCGTTACAAAACAATCTTCGCAGAAACACCAGTTACCTTCCGGGCGACGATCCAGAATGTAACGGACGAGGACTATTGGGCGGGTGTCAACGAATTCAGCATGGTCTCTGTCGGAGCACCTCGTACGGCTCTGCTGTCTGTAACGGCTGATTTCTAGTCGGATGTCCGTTCGCTGGCAGATACATCTTCTGTTTATCATTCAGCTGGTTTCGATGGGCGCAATGGAGATGAGCGGGCCGTTCTGGCCCGTTCATTTGCATTCATTAAGCCATTCGGACGACCTGTTCACATTTGCCAGTATTGCGGTCTATGTCGGGCCGATGCTGGGCATCATGCTAACCAGCACGTTCTGGGGGCGGCTTGGGGATCGGTTCGGTCATAAGGCCATGATGATGCGAGCCCTTTTCGGGCTTGCGATTACCCAGCTTGCGCTCGCCTATGCCAATGACGTTTGGCTGATCCTGATGTTGCGGTTTTTGCAAGGGGCTTGTGCTGGGTATATTGCACCGGCACAGGCTTACGGTGTCAGTATCGAAAGTCCAGCAAGACGGGCAAAGCTGTTTGCCTATCTTCAGGTCTCAACCAATGTCGGCTCGCTTGGCGGTGCGTTGATTGGCGGTGTGATCCTTGATCATGCGGCTTTCTTCTGGATCAACTTTTCCGCGGCCATTCTTTGCACGATCTGTTTGATCTCGGTTTGGGTATTGCTGCCGGTTGTAAAGCCAAAAGGTACAAACCGTGATGCTGCCCCGGATGCAACGCCCGTCGCAAAGATCAGTATTTTGCGATCACCACAGATCATCTCCATTCTGACCATTCTCGGCATTTTGCTACTCGGCAGAATGGTAACCCAATCACCGTTTTCGATTTATGTGCTGAACATCTTTGATGTCGGGAACTGGGTCGTCGGTTTTTGCTATGGCCTGCTGGCACTTGGTTTTGTTGTTTCGGCATCCCTTTGGGCGCGCTATTTCGAAGGGCGTGCTGCGCGCGATATTCTGGGCGGCATGTGTCTGGTGATTGCCGGATGCGTGGTGGTGACGGGGCTTGCCGGTGCCACCCGGTCGATCTTTGTTTTTACCGCGATGTATTTTATCTGGGGTGTGTTGCTTGGTGCGACGACGCCGGTACTGACCGCCCTTGTGTCGCGGGCGGCGGGCGACCACCGCCAGGGTCACGTCCTTGGTCTTGCGCAAAGTACGGCGCAATTTGCCTCGATCGCGGGTATCGCTCTTGGTGGCTTGTTCAGTCAGGCCGCCGGACTTTCAAATATCTATTTCCTTGTCGGATTTGTTTACGCCATCGGGTTTGTCCTGACCGTTTTTGCGCGCGCGCGTGCAGACACGATTGCCCGACCATCAGAAATTCCCGGAGAATAATAATGATCGTAAAAACGATATCACGCCTGATCACAGCCGCCGCTTTAAGCCTGCTTTTTATTCAGACGGCCTTGGCCGAAATGATCACCGTCACCGACATTGCCGGACGCAAGGTCGAGGTCAATGCGCCGATCCAAAGGGCAGTCTTGGGTGAAGGGCGGCAGATTTATATCATCGCTGCTCTGGATCGTGAAAATCCGGCAAAACGGATTGTTGGCTGGCGCAAGGATCTGATCGAGGCCGACCCGGCTACTTATCAGGCCTATCTGGCGAAGTTCCCGGCATTTGGCGATATTCCGGCTTTTGCCGGGCTGGAACAAAGCCTGATTGATATCGAAACCACGATTGCGCAAAAGCCTGATGTCGTGTTCCTGAACCTTGAAACACAACAGGCCGTTGAAGAGGCGAACTATGTTGAGAAGCTTGGTGCGCTTGGCATTCCGGTGATCTATGTCGATTTCCGGCATGATCCGGAACACAATACCGAGCCATCAATCAGGCTGTTTGGCAAACTGTTCGATCAGGAAGCCCGCGCAGAAGAGTTCATCACATTCCGCGCCGCCGAAATTGCCCGCGTGACCGATAAACTGGCGGAAACCAATCCGGCGCGCCCCAAGGTCTTCATCGACCGGGCTGCCGGTTTTTACGAGGATTGCTGCCATTCGTTTGGCGACGGCAATTTCGGTGCGATGGTCGAAATGGCGGGGGGCGACAATATCGCGAAGGACCTGATCCCGGGAACATTCGGGCAAATCAATGCCGAACAGGTTCTGGTTTCAAGTCCCGATCATGTGATTGTCACCAGTGCCGAGTGGGATGCCTATGTCCCGGGCGGGAAATGGGTGCCGGTCGGGCCGGGGGCGGATGCGCAACTGGTTGAGAAGAAGCTGGAATATTATCCGGCACGTTCGGCCTATCTTGGAATTGCGGCGCAAAAAACGCATGCATTCCATGCTGTCTGGCACCAATTTTATAATAGCCCCTATCAGTTCGTCGCGATCCAGCAGATGGCAAAATGGTTCCATCCGGATCTGTTTGCCGATCTTGATCCCGATGAAACGTTCCGCCAACTGCATGACCGCTTCCTGCCAATCGATTATCAGCCGGGTTATTTTGCGTCACTGGACGCGGCGAAGTAATAGGCGATTCCCCGCGATAACATGATGGATATCGCGGGGTATTTGGCGATCTATAAGCCTTCGAGAACCGGCGTGGTCAGAAGTTGACCGGTGGTAACATCGCCGATCCCGCGGTCGGTTTGGTGCGGGCCGGGATTGCAGGCCAACGTTGCGCCGAACAGGGCCTTGAAAACCAGATAGGGCGGTTGCCAGTCGACAATCGCATCCGTGGCGGTTCGGATATCGGCAAATTGCTGCGCAACATGATCCATCGGTGCGTCCGAAACCAGCCCGCAAAGCGGCAGGGGAAGAAGCGCATCAAGCTTACCGTTTGATGCCACGGCCATACCGCCACCGGCACGGATGACGGCATTGGCCGCCACCATCATGTCGCGCGGGTTGCCACCAAACACCGTAACGTTGTGGCTGTCATGCGAGACGGTGGTGCAAACAGCACCTTTCCAGTCACCCCATCCGGTCAGGAAGCCGACGCGTGGTTTGCTGTCCGCCTTTCCGTTGCGATGGGCAACCGCGATCATGGTCGTGCCCGAAGGTGGCACAACATAGCCGTCTTTTACATCGGTGTCAGCCGTCGCCCAGCGGGTAAAGCGCGGTCGGTCGATGATGGCAATCCGGACGCGATCCCCGGACGCAGGCACGCGAAAATCATCAATGCTCAGGACATCCATCTTCATTGTGTCCGAAAGGGGGGCGGGATCAATCGAAACGGCTTTCGCCGTCATTTCACCGGCCTCGGAAACAGTCTCGCCATTTGCGATGACATGGCGCGCCTGAAAATCGGTCAGGTCGTCAAAGACGACAATATCGGCACGCCGCCCGGCCGCAATAAGACCAAGATCGGAACGGCCAAGGCGCATCGCAGCATTCAGGGTTGCCGCCCGCAACGCCCATTCCGGTTTCATGCCATAACGGACCAGGCGACGCACCACATCATCAAGCCCGCCAGCATTGAACAGGTCGTCGGGGAAGACGTCATCGGTACAAAGCGTGACGGTTTGTGGCAGGAAACCCAATTCATTAAGCGTTTCGACAAAACCCGGCAGCAGATGGTCGTGCGATCCGCGCATTTCAATCGCAAGACCGGCACGCAGTTTTGCCATCAGATCATCGTTTGAAACCAGTTCATGATCAGAACTGACCCCGGCCGTCATAAAGGCGGCAAGATCAGGTCCTTCAAGGCCGCGTGCATGACCGCAGACAAGTTTCCCCGATGCAAGCCCAGCCTGCATGATATTGGTCATGCGCGGATCGCGATCAATCACACCGCGCATATTCATGACTTCGGCAACCCCGGCGATTTCGGGCCAGGACAGCATTTCAGCCATGGCATCACCGTCAAAATCAGCACCGGACATTTCAAGGCCGGGGGCGGCGGGAACGCAGGACGGTGCCAGAACAAGTACGCGCAATGGCAGGTCACGTGTTGCATCAATCGCCCAGCGGACACCATCAAGCCCCCGCACATTGCCAAATTCATGCGGATCCCAGACGATTGTGGTGACGCCGCGGGCAACGACCGTTTCGGCATAGATCGCCGGTGTGACCATCGAGCTTTCGATATGCATGTGTGTATCGATCAGGCCGGGGCTGACATAACCGCCCCGGGCGCTGATGATTTTGCGGGCGTCGCTTCTGGTTGCCGGTTCATGGACGCTTGCGATCATTGGCCCTATCAGGCCAATATCGGCCTTGCGAATTTCACCGGTCACCATATCGACGAGCTTGCCACCGGTAATCAGGATATCGAACGGTTCATCGCCGCGTGCGGCGGCGATGGCACGTGTGCGCAATTTATGGCAGGTCAGATCACCGGGTTCTGTCGTGCGGTTATTCATTTCGCTGCTTCCGCCTTGAGGGCTGAAAAGATCAGGTCGCGCGCGCGTTTTGTGTCAACAGAAACGGCATATTGCGCGTTTTTGATCGCGGTCGGGTGTGGGTCAACAATGGTTTGCCCACGCGAAGGGCCGTGGCTGGTATCAATTTCGATATGTGCATCGGCAAAGCTGATCGCATCCTGATCAATTACCGCGACCGACGCGCAAGGATCGAAAATCGCCATCGCATCGCGCCCGCGTGATAGGGCAATATTGATATATCCTTCGGTCAGGTCCGCTAGAAGACCGGCATTTTTTCCGCCAGCATTGCGGATGGGTGTCACATCATTCGGGATGGCCTGTACCTGCCGACAGAGACCAAGATCAACCATGCGCAGGGGCACCTGATGGGACAGGGTAATGGCAACAGCTTCGGGGTCGGCAAAGGCATTATATTCGGCGAGTGCGGTGTGATTGCCGCGCGTTACGGCACCCCCCATCCATGTCACACGGTCGATTTTGCGCGCCAGATCAGGCCGGGCCAGAACCAGGGATGCAATATTGCCAAGCGGGCCAAGGGCCAGAATATGGCGTTCATCATCCGGTCCGGATTTGCCTTCAAGCCAGTTGCAAAGACCGTCGAACGCGCTGCTTTCGGCAATCGGACGGCAATCGGGCAGGTGTGCGCCGCTTGATTGCATGCCAAGGGGGCCAAGAATCCGTTCGGCGGTTTCAAGTCCGCCCATAACCGCCGTTTCCCGACCGGTATAGATTTTGAAACCCCAGCCAAACTGGCGTGCGGCACTGGCTGCATTGATCCGCACGCGTTCAAGCGGGGAATTCCCGGCAATCAGGGACATTCCGTCGATCCGCTTTCCGGCATGGATGACAACCAGCACCGCGGCCAGATCGTCAAAGCCCATATCGGTGTCGATCCAAAGTCCCATCAAAGGCTCCCGACGCGCGATAGGGGTGCGGCCTGCGATACAGGCAGATCGAATTTCAGGACAGAACCGAATTCATGGGTCGGAAGGCTGGCATCGCATTCCGCCTTGATCGTGCCAAGCGGGGTATCAAGCAGGTATTCCCGTGTGCCTCCGGCAAATGACGTACCGCGTATGGTGCCCTCGAACGGTCCGCTGCCAAGGGAGACCATCGACGGTCGCCAGGCAAGGCCTTTGGTATCAAGCGGGGGCGTGCCCGAAAGTTCGACAGTTCCGGTTGCGGTTTTGAGTTTGCCGTCTTCAAGCGCGAAGACATTTTCAAACCCGACAAAGTCCGCAACAAAATCGGAAACCGGGCGGTTATAGATATCTTCGGGCGTGCCGATCTGTTCGATATGACCATCAAGCATCACGATAATCCGGTCGGCCATGGCAAGGGCTTCGACCTGATCGTGAGTAACAAAGATCATCGTGACACCGCTTTCCTTTTGTACGCGCTGCAATTCGGTGCGCATTTCAAGGCGGAGCCGTGCATCAAGGTTTGAGAGCGGTTCGTCAAGCAACAGCACCTTGGGTTCCATCACCATCGAACGCGCCAGCGAGACGCGCTGCTGCTGACCGCCGGAGAGCTCGGCCGGTTTGCGGGTGGCGAATTTGGACAGGCCGACAGTTCGAAGGCCTTCCTGCACCTTGTCGTCCAGTTCCTTGCCGCGAACACCCATCAGTTTCAGGCCGAAGGCCACGTTTTCATAGACATTAAGGTGCGGGAACAGGGCATAGGATTGGAACACCAGCCCGACCGGCCGTTTGTTGGCGGGGGTTCGGGTGATATCGATATTATCAAGGATGATCTTGCCCGATGACGGCTCCATCAACCCGGCAATTGCGCGCATGGTTGTGGTTTTGCCACAACCCGACGGGCCAAGCAGGGCAACCAGTTCACCCTTGCCGATATCTAGATCCATTTCCGGCACGGCAACGTTTTTGCCGTAGGACAGGGTCAGTTTTTCAAGGCAGAGAAAGCGGGCATCAGACATAGCGGGAAAATCCTAGGAAACGTTCGGCCAGAAAGACAATGCCCAGCGACATGAAGGCCAGCAGCGCGGACAGGGCTGCGACCGACGGGTCATAGGTGATTTCCATATAGGCGAGCATGTCGATGGGAAGGGTTCGGACACCGGGGCCCGACAAAAACAGGGAAACCGGAACCTGATTGAAGCTGGTGACAAAGCCCAGAATGAAGGCAGCAAGAATACCGCCACGGATATTGGGCATCACCACGCGGAAAAAGGCGCCAATCCGCGATGACCCCAAAAGCACGGCGGCTTCTTCGATGTCAGATCGCAAATTGTTCAGGCTGGCCGACACCACGCGCACCGCATAGGGCAGGATCAGTGCGGTATGCGCCAGAAACAGCGCAAACAGAATGCCGAAATTGAAAGGTACAACGAAATAACGCAGCAGTGCCAAACCGACGATGATACCCGGCACAATGATCGGCGACGATACGATGGTCCGGATGGTTTCCGCACCGGGGACCTTGTAGCGCGACAGCGCATAACTTGCCGGAATGCCAAGGATCAGGGCGGCAAGCGTGCCGCCGATGGCAAGAAACATGGAAATACCGAAACTCGCACGGAAGCTTTCGACTTCGAATACTTTCAGCACCCAGCGCAGGGACAGCCCCTGCGGCGGGAAGGCAAGCGTTTCGCCCGCCGACAGCGATGCCGCGATAATGATCAGGAACGGACCAATCAGAAAGGCCAGCACCAGCAAAAGAATGATCGGGGAAAACGGCTTGTTGGTCATCGCTTGTTCCTCGCGGTGGCAAGGCGTTTGAGCAGAAGGTTGGCTGCAAATGCCATAACGATCAGGATCAGGGCGATCACACTGGCCGATACGAAATCATTGGCCACGGTCACGCGCTGATACAGCAGGGTTTCAAGCATCAGGACCTTGGACCCGCCGAGAATGGCCGGGGTGATATAGGCGGTCATGGATCCGGTAAAGACCAGTGTGCCACCGATCACAAGGCCTTCTTTGGTTAGTGGCAGGATGACTTTGGTGAAAACCTGTAACCAGTTGGCACCAAGAACACGAGCAGCCGGCACCGCATCGCGCGGCATGTTTTCAAGCGCACTGATCAGTGAAATGATCATGAGTGGCAGGAACAGTTGCAGCAAGCCGATGAAAACGGCGGTTTCGGTGAACAGGAAGCGGATCGGTTCATCCGATAGCCCGACGGCAACCAGTGCCTTGTTCACAAATCCGGTCCGGCCAAGGATCACCAGCCACGCATAGGTCCGCGCCACCGGTGAAATCATCAGCGGCAAGACAACAAGTCCGGTGATCCGGCCCTTGCCCTTTGGCGGCAGGTTCACGATTGCAAAGGCCGCAGCATAGCCGATGACGGCCGAGGCGGCCGTGACCATCGCTGCCAGTTTAAGCGTGCGCAAAAAGACAGTCTGATTAAGCGACTGGGAAAAGAAATCGATATAGGCCTGTATCGTCCAGCTATCGCCCGACCGAAAACCTTCGGACAGAAGAATCAGAACCGGGGCCAGAAAGACCACAGCGGCAAAGATCGCGGCAGGGAGGACCAGCGCAAAGGCTTCGGCCCGGTTCTGAAACATCTCGGCAACCTTGTCTTCGGTTAAAGTCAATAAGTGATGGCGCGAGCAAGGCTCGCCGGATCGGGGCAAATGGCGACCTGCCCCGATCCGATAATGATCATGGTGGCGATTACTGGCCGACCTTGTTGTTCCATTCCGACAACCAGGTTTCCTGATTGTCGATGGCAACCTGTGACGGGATCAGATGCAGATTGGCAACGGTATCGGCCCCATAGGTCAGGTTCTCGGCAATCTCGTCGGAAACCTTGACATCCCTGTTGGCCGGGCTGTCGACAAGGTTTTCTGCCAATGCCGTCTGGATTTCGGTCGAAAGCCAGAAATCCATGAATTCAAGCGCAAGGTCGCGGTTCTTGCTGCCTTTGGTCAGGACCATGACATTCATGCCACCGGACTGGCCTTCCTTCGGGGTTGCCCATTTGATCGGCAAATCCATTTTCGAAAAACCGGACCATGCAAAACGCCCGATGGGTGCGGCCCAGATTTCTTCCTGCTGCATCAACTGCACCAGTTGGGAAGAACGTACATAGAAGGTGACGATCTCGTCCTTCTTTTCGCCAACGGCGGCAATCGGGGTTTTGAGCGACGGGTCTTCATCGCCAAGGGCCTTGCCCAGCATATAGAGCGTCAGCGGGCCCTGTGTGGTCGTGACGTTCGGAAGGGCAACATGATCGACCACGTCATCGGCCAGAAGGTCCGCCCAGCTTTCGACTGTCATCTTGTCAGAACGATAGGCAATCGAGCTGGCATAGAAGGTGTAACCAACACTCATGCCATCACCATTCGGGTCTTTGGCAATGTCGTAAAGCTTGTCAAAATTCGACAGTTTGGACATATCCACCTTGTCGGTCAGGCCATCCTTGGCAGCCGCCAGTGCATCACGCATGGAAATAGCCGCAAGGTCAATGACCGGTTCGGCTTTGTTGGCTTCGATTTTGGCAAGACGTTCGACCGAGTTGCCGGTTTCAACAACCAGTTCGCAACCGCATTTTTCTTCGAACGGGTCATACAGGATTTTCTTGAATTCATCCTGTGCAAAACCATAGACCGAAATGGTCAGGGTCTTTTCCTGAGCCTTTGCCGCACTTACGGACAGCAAAAGGGCAGCAGAAGCCATAAGCAGTTTTTTCATCGGCATCACAGCGTTTCTCCGGTTGGGAAGGGTGCGTCAGGGGAAACCGCCGGTCCGCTTGACGCGCGGACCATCAGTTCCATCGAAACCTTGGATATGTCGGCAGTGACGGTACGTTTTAACGTCTTGCCGGTTGGGGCAGTGGATTTGGCCTGCTCGATTTCGCACACAAGGGCGGCAATCGCCAATTCGGCAATTCGGGCCATATCCATATGCAACGTGGTCAACGAAGGGGTCACCACGGGCGAGAAAATAAGGTCGTCAAAGCCGGTCACGCTGACCTGTTGCGGGACCTTGATCCCGGCAGTCTGCAATTCGGTCAGAACGCGAAGGGCGTGTAAATCCGAAACGGCTGCAATTGCTGTGACCCCGTTTTGAACGTGGTCAATCAGGCCAAGCGATGCCCGTTCGCCACGTTCGCGCATCAATGTTTCAAGCCAGATCGTCGTATGACGGATATTGCGGCCAAGTGCCGATTTCATGCCGCCGATGCGGTCATTTTGCACGTTCGATGCGGGGTCATGCCCGATCAGAAGAAAATTTTTGTGACCCAGATCGACCAGATGGCGCGCGACCTTGGCCCCGCCTTCCCAATGGTCTGCCGAAACGGTGTTGCCCGGTGTTGAAGGGGTATCGACCATTGCAACAGGGCATCCAACATCGCCGATCCGTGTGCCACGACGCGGAATGACGACCAGACCATCAACACCACGTTCGATCAGGCGGCTGATGGCTTGTGTCTGGGTGGTGACATTGCCACGCGAGTCCGCAATCAGAACCCCGTAACCGGCATTTGATGCCGCCGTTTCCATCGCCTGCGCGATTTGCGGGAACAGCGGGTTGGAAATATCGGGAAGGACAAGGCCCAGTACATTTGATCGACCGGTGCGCAGTGCCCGGCCCGCATTGCTGGGAACATAACCAAGTTCGTCGGCTTTTTTGCGGATTTTATCGACCAGATCGGCCGATACCCGGCCCTTTCCCGACAGCGCGTTCGATACGGTTGCCGAAGACACCCCAAGGGCGTCGGCAATCATGCTCATATTCGGTCCGGAACGCGGTGAAGCCACTTAATACCCCCGTCAAACACCCAAAAGATGTGATCTGGCAACACTGATTAGCTGGTTAATCGATTAATCAAACGATATCGGAGTCTTTTTGAAGAGTCGAGGGTAAATTTATACAATATCCTGTTCACAGCGTTCTGCGCGGATTTGTCGTTCTTTGATTCTTGAAATTGTTCCGGAAGTAGCTGCTCTATAATGGCATTTCTTTTCCATACCGGGTCCTGGCGTGCCGTGGGGCCTCAGGTGTGGTTGCTGACTGTGAAGATTGCGCGCATGCCGCCCGCGGCAAGGAAGGTTGTATCGCAATGCCAGTTGCAGCGTTCGCAAATCCGGCGCACCAGATGCAGGCCGATGCCTTCGCCCTGATCGCGGACATAATCGCCGGCACAGGTCATCAGGTTGTTTTCGACAATCAGTCTGTTGGCTTCAAGCCGGACAGTCACCTGCCCCTTGGGGGTGTGTTCGAACGCATTGCGGATCAGGTTGGATACGACAATCATCAACGCGGCAGGCGATGCAATGATCTCGCCGCTTTCATCGTCGGCACTGAATTCGCATGTCAGGTTCTTGCCGTCGGTCAGATAGGCAAGATCGACGATGGCTTCGCGCACGAAGGCCGGATAGTCGATCTTTTCCTGAATACCGTTCGGTGTTGCTTCGCGCCCCAGCCAAAGCAGGGTTTCAATCAATTGCTGCATGTTGCGGTTGGCGCGTTTGATGCGCGCGGCCAGCCGGACCTGAATTTCGTTTAACGGTGTTTTATCGAGCAATTCGACATTGCCGCTGACAATCGTTACCGGGGTTCGCAATTCATGGCTGGCCTGACGCAGGAATTCGCGTTCACGTGTCACGAACTTGTCGACCCTTACCAGTGACTGATGCAGTTCCTTGGCCACATCATTCAGTTCGGTAAAGCCGAAATCGGGGACCGGTTGATCAAGATTTTCCGTCGACAGGGTTTTCGCCCAGCTTTGCAGGTTCTCCGATGGCTGCGTCATGCGTTTGCCGATCAGCCAAAGCACATAGGCAAATATCGCAACAACACCAAGCGCAAACGGAATGGAAAGAAGAGCCAGTTTGTGCAATCGCGAAAAATAGACGCTGTCCTCATCCCCCGCGTGATAGGTTTGCAGCAGCATGATTTGCGTGCCGTCGGCAAGAATATGGGGAAACACCAGAAAGACCGGGTTATCGGGGTCTTTTTGCGCGGCATATTTATCGGTGTTCAGGTAGTAAAGCTCGCCCGGGTCGATATCGTTGGGCTTGTAGCGGTCGCGCAGGCGTTCCGGTAACGTATCATAATCCGTGAAGGTCTGGATGTTAAAGCCGTTGGGAAGCGGTGTCGTTGGGTCTTTGGCGCGCATTTCATCATATTGTTCCGCGATGGTCTGCAACTGGAAACTCGCAACCATCCACTTGCCATACAGCATGTAGAAATTAACCACACCGGTATAGATCACCAGCGTAATGACAAGTGCCAGCAAAACGTAATTCCGTACAAAACGGGAAAAGGTTTTCTGGATTGGTGCACAGGAATGCATTGATTCTACTCGCGAAGGGCCACGCCTTGGCCGGCGACGGTATGGATTAAATTCTGATCAAACGGTTTGTCGATGCGCATCCGTAATTTGTAAAGATGTGTCTTGAGCGCATTGGTATCTGGCGGGTCTCCCTGCCACAGCGCCATCGACAGTCGTGATCGTGTCACAACATGCGGGCTGTTTTGCGCGAGAACTTCCAGAATGGTCCAGCTTGTTGGCGAAAGACTGATTGCCTGCCCGGACCGTGCGACATGTCTGTTTTCGAAATCAACAATCAGATCGCCAAGTGAAAACCGCCGGATTTCACCACTGCGGCGTCGCGACAGAACCCTTGTGCGCATCAGCAGTTCTTCAAGCGCAAAGGGTTTGACGAGATAGTCGTCTGCCCCGGCGCCGAAACCTTCAAGTTTGTCGGCAAGCGTGTCGCGTGCCGTCAGCATCAGAACCGGCGTGTCGATCCCTTCGTTGCGCAATGCATTGCAGATGCTGATGCCATCGCGAAACGGCAGCATGATATCAAGTAATATCACATCATATTCGCCGGTCAGTGCGCGCTGAAAACCCGTTTCACCGTCAAAGGCATGATCGCATTCGATGCCTTCTATCGTCAGGTAGTCGCTGATTGTTCCGGCAATATCCATGTTGTCCTCGACCAGAAGGACCATGATGTTGGCGGTTGATTTCATAAATGCGCGGTTCCGGTTGCGGCGTTTTTCGCCAGATGCTGAAGATATCCAGATTGCCTTAAAATCGGTTGCAGGTCAGCTTGCTTCGAAAAGCTGGCTGGAAAACAGTTTCAGATCTTCCGGGGTATCGATATCGAATTCTGCATTCGGGATTGCAATCGCACTGATATTGTAACTGCTGTTATTAAGCACCTGTTGTGCACCGCGCGCGCCACCCATCATGGAAAGTTCCGGAAAATAGGCGGCCGGAAACAGTGCAGGAACGCCGTTCATTTCCTTATAGCGCGATGCAATGATGTGGCTTCCGTCAAAGGCATTCAGAAGTTTCTGATAGTCGCTGCCGGTTAAGCCGACCTGATCACCAAGGGCGATCAGAACACCGTCATACGTACCAGCCGCACAAATTCCGGCAATCCCGGCTGCAATCGACGATCCCATGCCGGATTGCCAGTTATCGTTGGTGATGGTTTTGGCACGATTGCCGATCACCGAGAGGATTTCATCGCGATAGGCACCCAGCACGACATAAAGATCATCTTCGAAGATCGGGCGAAGCTGATCAATTGCGTGTTCAAGCATCGGCTTGCCATCAATATCGGCAAGCTGTTTGCGTCCGCCAAATCGCGTGCTTTCACCTGCGGCAAGGATAAGAGCGGCGATTTTCTTCATTCCGCGGCCTGTGCCAGTGCGGGGGCGGCGCAATGTTTGTAAAGTGCCGCGTGAATGCCCGATAACATCGAAAGTGCTATGCTTTCGGGCAGTTGTCCGCCGATATCAATCCCGGCCGGGCTTGCCACCGGGAAGGGAAGGGCAGGTTCGGCAAGGTCCGCACGTTCAAGAACGTCGGCGAAACGATGGCGTGGACCCAGCATGGAAACATGACGCAGCTGGCTGGATTTCAGAATTTGAAGCGCCTTGGCATCGATATCAATGCTATGTGACATCAGGATTGCGGCATCAACACGATGTTGCGCAACATAATCAACAAGGCTCGCGTCCATCTGACGCAGGATCGCGTCTGCCTTGGCGAAATGTTCCGGGCGGGCATTTGCGGGGCGCGGATCAACCAATGTGGTTTTCCAACCCATTTCATGCGCGATGGAGACTACAGGCCGGGCATCCAGTCCGCCCCCGACAATCAGGGTATGCGGTTCGGGCACAATTGGTGTGACAAGCCAGTCACCATCAATGCGGTCCTCGATATAGGCGGTGCGCTGACCGGTGTGGTCGGCGCGTTTGAAATATCCGCGTGTGTCGCCGATTTTCTGGAAATACAGACCGCTTTGGCGCACTGCCAAAGCATCGCAAAGGTCGGAAAGCCCAAGGTCGTTTGCGCGGTCAAGCGGTTGCAGCATGATAAATACCTTGCCGCCGCAGCCGACACCAAGCCGGAAGGACAGATCGTCTTCGTCATTGCCGTCATAAACCAGCATGACTGTTTTGCCGGTTACCATGGCACGTCGGGCATTGCGGATGATGTCGGCTTCAAGGCAGCCGCCGCTAAGCAGCCCGAATTGTTGCCCGTGCCCGTTGATCAGCATCATTGCCCCGGCCTTGCGATAGGCCGAACCCTCGGTGCGATAAACCGTACCCAGAACCCATTCGGTATCTGTTTTGCCTTCCTGCCAGGCGCGTAGCATGGCCGATAACTGGTTACTCATGATCTGCTCCCGCAAAAGGGACTGCCCGGGGAATGGGTGGGGGACCCGAAAGTGATCCCCCGGGCAGCATGCCTTACACGAAGTCGAAACCGGCTTTGGTCATCGGAAGATCCGTGATCCGTTTTCCGGTTTTGGCAAAAATGGCGTTGGCAACGGCCGGGGCGGTCGGGGGTACGCCCGGTTCACCAACGCCCGTAGGGGCATTGTTCGATTGAACAATCGCCACTTCGATAGCAGGCATTTCGGCATTTCGAAGCAGTTCATAGTCCGGGAAGTTGGACTGGTCGACTTCACCATCGGTCAGGGTGATTTCGTTGCGGAAGGCAGCACATAATGCATAGCCCGCACCACCTTCCATCTGTGCCCGGATGACATCGGGGTTAACAGCTACCCCGCATTCAACCGCCATGAACAGTTTGTTCACATGCACACTGGTGTCTTCGACCGTGACGTCGGCAACAACCGCAACGCAGGTATTGAACGAAATATGTGCGGCAAAACCGCGTGTGTCGCCCTTTTCCCATCCGGATATTTCGCGGACAAGCTTGATGGCGTCGATCATGCGGGCCTGATTGGCACCGGCCGGATCAAGCATCGCAAGGCGCATTTCAATCGGATCCTGCCCGGTTTCGGTGGCAAGCATATCCATCAGTGTTTCCATGACATATCCGGTGTGGGTATGTCCCACCGAACGCCACCACAATATGGGGGTCGGGGTCTGGAAATCGCTTAATCCGATGCCATGATTAGGGATGGTATAAAGACTTTCGGTGACACCTTCGACCGAGGTCGGATCAATGCCATCTTGTACCATGCCTTCCATCGGGCCGCCCTTCATGATGGATTTGACGGCCAGCCGGTGATCCCAGCCAACAATCTTGCCATCACTATCCAGACCGATTTTTGCCCGGTGTGCCGCCATCGGGCGGTAATAGCCACCGCGAATATCGTCTTCGCGGCTCCAGACCAGTTTGACCGGGACTTTGCGACCTGAAACGGCAAAGGCCATTGCGGCTTCGACATTATAGTCGGAGGCGCCGTTGGCACGACGACCGAACGAACCACCGGCATAAAGCGTTCTGATCTCGACCTGTGATGGTTCCAGCCCAAGGGCGGCTGCGACCATCGGCCGGGTCAGGGTCGGGAACTGGCAGCCATCATGGACGCGAACGCCATTTTCGGTCGGCTCGATGATGCAGTTTTCCGGTTCCAGCGGGGCGTGAGCCAGGAAGGGGAAGGTGAATTCTGCATCGATGGTTTTGCTGGCATTGGCCAGAAGCGGTTCAACGGATGCCAGCGGTACTTCATGGTTGGCGTCAAACTGCGGCGCATCAAGCAGTGCCTTGTGATCGGCAATCATGGCATCCGTGCTGCGTGTTTCGGCCTGGCTGAAATCCCATTCGACAGACAGGGCATCACGCGCCTGAAAGGCCGACCAGGTGTTTTTGCCAAAGGCTACAACCCCCGCCTTGTTTGGCAGAACCTGTGCGGCAATAAAACCTGCAACGTCTTTGGCACCGCTGTCATCAAACGAAACGACGGTGCCGCCGAATTTTGGACTGCGCATGATCGCGGCATAGATCATGCCCGGCAGATTGACATCCATGGCAAACATTGCCGTACCGTTGATTTTGCCGGAATTGTCCTTGCGGTGGAGTTTTTCGCTGCCGATCAGTTTGAACTGATCCGGTGTTTTGATGGTTGGCTTTTCCACGGCTTCAAGGGTTGATGCAATCGTAACAAATTCCCCGAAATGGCCGGAATTGCCACCGGATTTCAGCACGCCGTTTTCAACGGTGATGCTGCTGGCATCGACACTCCAGCTTTGAGCAGCCGCACGGACCATAAGATCGCGCGCAGCAGCACCAGCTTCGCGATATTGCATGAAGGAATTGGCGATGGAGGTTGAGCCGCCGGTTCCCTGCGCATGGAAAAACAAATTGGCATAACGTTCATTATCGGCAGGGGCGAATGCCGTCTGAACCGTGTCCCAGTCAGCGTCGAGTTCCTCGGCCACCAGAGTGGTCAGGCCGGTTGTTGTGCCCTGGCCCATTTCGAAATGTTTGATGATGACGGTTACCGTGCCATCGGCATCGATTTTGACAAACGGGTTAAGGTCGGTTGTTGCCGCTGCTGCGCCGCTGTCTGCGGCAAGAACGCCTTTGGCATTCAGGCCGACCAGAAGGGCGGCGGTACCGGTGGCTGATCCGATCATGAAGCCGCGACGTGATACATTGATTGTCATGACTTATGCCTCCAGCTTTTCAGACGCCAGTTTGATGGCTTCGTTGATGCGTACATAGGTCACACAACGGCACGCATTGCCGTACATGTATTCCTTGATTTCGTCGTCGGTCGGTTTCGGGTTTTCGGTCAGCAGGCCGATGGCCGACATGATCTGGCCGGATTGGCACCAGCCACATTGCACAACGTCCTTTTCCTGCCATGCGGCCTGAACGGCTTGGGCGATTTTATCGGTTGCGCCTTCGATGGTGGTGATTTCGCTGTCGACAGCGTCTTCAATGAAAGTCTGGCAGGAACGGGTCGGGTACCCATCGATATGAACGGTGCACGCGCCGCAATAGGCAACGCCACATCCGAATTTGGTGCCGGTAAGTTCCAGACCGTCACGCAGAACCCATAATAGCGGGGTGCCGGGTTCTGCTTCGACGGTGCGGGATTCTCCGTTTATTTTCAGCTGATACTGCATGGCCGCCTCATCTCTCTCGATAAACTGTGATTTATCTTCGGATGAGTTGGGGTAACCGATGGGTAAACGCCCCTGAGGAGCGGCCTGCCATCGGGCTTATTGCGGATTGACGGCCAGTCCCTCAAAGTCCTTGAGCACGTTTAGCACAATCGAGGTTTTGACATGCTGCACGGAATCGTGGGGCAAAAGAACCTCGTTTACGAAATGGGAAAGGGCGGCAAGGTCTTTGGTCACGACCTTCAGGTGATAATCCATTTCCCCGGTCAGGGAATAGGCTTCCAGTACTTCGGGAAGGTTAGCCAGCAATTCGGCAAACCGTTTGGCATTGTCGCGATTATGCGTCGCCAAAGTGACGGAAATCACCACCATCAGGCCAAGACCCATTTTTTGCCGGTCGATATCGGCGCGGTATCCGCGAATGAAACCTTCGGCCTCCAGCCGGGCGCGGCGGCGCGAACATTGCGATGGCGATAGGGCGATCCGTTCTGACAGATCATTGTTGGTCAGGCGTCCGTCGCGCTGCAATTCGGCAAGCAGTTTCAGATCAAGTTTATCAAGTTGCGTCATTCATGCACCATTTCGATGATTGATGCATGATATGTGTATGAAATGGCGAAAATCAACCGGGAATGCACGCACATTGCGGGCGATCTGGCGCAAGATAGGTTCATAACAAGAACCTTTCTAATTCCAGATCAAGGAGCCTTCGATGGGACCGTTTCCACATGATGCCCCCCGCGCAACGATCACGGCCGATAACCCGGCCGGAACCGATGGCTTTGAATTTGTCGAGTTCGCCCATGAAGAGGCCGAGAAGCTTGAAACCCTGTTTGCGCGCATGGGCTATATGCCGGTTGCCAGACACAAATCAAAAAACATCACCGTCTGGCGTCAGGGTGACATCAACTACATCCTGAATGCAGAACCCGGTTCGCATGGCATGAAGTTTGTCGAGATGCATGGCCCCTGTGCGCCGTCGATGGCGTGGCGGGTGGTTGATGCCAAACACGCGTTTGATCATGCGGTTTCCAAGGGGGCGGAGCCGTATACGGGCGATGACAAAACCCTTGATGTCCCGGCGATTGTCGGCATTGGCGGATCGATTTTGTATTTCATCGATGCTTATGGTGAAACCGGTTCGGCCTATGACGCGGAATTTGACTGGCTGGGCGAACGCGATCCGAAACCCGAAGGGGTCGGTTTCTATTATCTCGACCATCTGACGCATAATGTCTATCGCGGCAATATGGATAAATGGTGGGATTTCTATCGGGAGCTGTTCAATTTCAAACAGATCCACTTCTTTGACATTGCTGGTAAAATCACCGGTCTGGTCAGCCGCGCGATTACATCGCCGTGCGGCAAAATCCGTATTCCGCTAAACGAATCAACCGATGACAAAAGCCAGATCGAGGAATACCTCAAAAAATACAACGGCGAAGGTATTCAGCATATCGCGGTCGGGACGGATGGCATTTATGACGCCACCGACAGGCTTGCGGCCAATGACCTTAAATTCATGCCCGGTCCGCCCGATACCTATTACGAACAATCCCATGATCGCGTGCAGGGCCATGACGAGCCGATTGAGCGTATGAAAAAACACGGCATCCTGATCGATGGCGAGGGTGTTGTGGATGGTGGCATGACCAAAATCCTGTTGCAGATTTTCTCGAAAACCGTGATCGGCCCGATCTTCTTTGAATTCATCCAGCGCAAAGGCGATGAAGGCTTTGGCGAGGGCAATTTCCGCGCCCTGTTTGAAAGCATCGAAGAAGACCAGATCCGTCGCGGTGTCCTGAAAGTCGATGCGGCGGAATAGGGCGGCGGAGCGGGGCGGGCGAATTACAGTACGCCTGCCCAAACTATTGAAAAATATAACTTTATCGTCGCATTGAGCTTTTCCCGGGAACTTTTTCCGGATTTTCTAGAAAAAGTTCTTGATTTGTTCTTTTCGTTGTGGCATAAAGATAAAGTCAACAGGACAAATGGGTCCGGAGACAAAACCCGCAAAGCGTGATTCGCTTTTGCGGGTTTTTGCGTTTCGGGCGGCAAAAACAGGAATGGGATGATGATGGGACAGCGATCTGACGGGATGACATGGCGGGGACGGCGTCGCCAAAAGCACGTTCATGGCGCATGGAAAAGTCATTACGGTGGTGGTGCGTCCGGGCCGTAAGGCCGCGGGAAATTTGCGAAAAACTGTGGTTTATCATGACGGGAGAAATGTGCCCTTGGGGCAAGGGTGTTTGTTCGGAGCAGGGATAGCCGGGGCGAGGTGAAGTTCGTCCGGTCCGTTTAGTCCAGTCCGGTCGGTGAAGCGTGACAATGCCGAGAATCAGCGGGCCCGAATTGCGCCCGGATTGGATCGGCACGGGATCGGCTGGCCGGGGTGCCGGGGTGCCGGGGTGGCAGGCAGGGTCGGTTGCCAGCGGGCCGATGGTGCGTTCGGAGGTGCCGAAAGGTTGGTCATCGATGGCGGGATTTGTGTGCCTGCCATGCGGCAACGCTGTGGCCTTTGGGGTGAGATGCGTTTGCGGCGTCAACCGAGGGCGGCGGGTGTTTGCTCGGGGCGTGGTTTATCCGGTCGGTGAAGCGTGACAATGCCGAGGAGCAGCGGGCCCGAATTGCGCCCGAATTGGGTCGGCACGGGATCGGCTGGCCGGGGTGCCGGGGTGCCGGGGTGGCAGGCAGGGTCGGTTGCCAGCGGGCCGATGGACCGTTCGAAGATGCCGAAAGGCTGGTGATCGATGGCGGGATTTGTGCCAGCCATGCGACAACGCGGTTGCCCTTTGGGGGGAGATGCGTTTTCGGTGTTCATCGAGAGCCAGAGGTGTTTGTTTGGGGCAGCGGGGACTGGTGGAGGCCGGTCTGGTGCAGCCCGGTTCAGTTCATCCCCGTCTCGTCCTCTCCGCTTCCGTCTAGCCCGCCCGGTCGGTAGCGTTTGGCAATGCCGGGGGCAGCGGGCTTGGATTGGGGTGGTGTTGGATCGGCTTGGCTTGGTTGACGGGGGATTGCCAGTGGTGCCGGTGGAGCGTTTGGACATGCCGAGGGGACGATGGAGCGTTTCCGGCGTCAGTCGAAGGCGAACAGGGTTTGCTTGGGGCAGCGGGGACTGAGCGCGGCCAGACTGGTCCCGTTCAGTTCCGTCCGGTTCGCCGGTCGGTGGTGATTGGCGATGCCGAGGGGCATCGGACTTGGTTGGCGGCAGGCCGATGATGCTGTTGCCCTTGTCCGGGGTTGGGGCGGGTTTCCGGCGTGGGTCGAAAGCGGTTAAGCTGGGCCTGATCGCTAGTAGGCACCAAACCCCAGAAGATGCGGCAGCCACAAAACCAGACCGGGGATGGCGACCATCAGGATCACGCGGATGAAATCGGCGGCGAGGAAGGGCAGGATGCCGCGTGACAGGGTGGTGATGGTCATGTCCGATGACACGCCCTGAATGATGAAGAGGTTCATGCCAATCGGGGGCGTGATCAGGCCGATTTCAACGACCGATACCAGAACAACCCCGAACCAGATCGGATCATAACCAACCCCGGTAATCACACCGTAGGCAGGCACCACGGTGAGGAGGATCATGGAAAGGCTGTCCATGAAGCATCCGAGCACGACGTAAAACACCAGAAGCGCGATCAGCACGACAAGCGGTGAATAGCCTTGCGTGGTGATCCAGTCCACCAGTGTCTGGGTCAGGCCGCTGGTTTCGATGAAGAAGTTGAAAAGTGCTGCCCCGATCAGGATCAGGAAAATCATCCCGGTCATGCCGGCGGTTTCGCGGATGCCGGTGCGTAAAACCGTCCAGTTCAGCCGTTTGCGCAAAAAGGCAAACAGCAGGGCACCACCGGCACCAACAGCCGCGGCTTCTGTGGGGGAGAACAGGCCGGCATAAATGCCGCCGATCACCAGAACGATCAAGACGATGGCATCCCACATGCGCAGCAAGGCGCCCCAACGTTGCGGCCAGGGAACATAGTTACTGACCGGGGCCAGTGAAGGGTTTCGCATGACCTGAATGCGGATCGAGACGATGTAAAGTACTGTCGCCAGAAGACCCGGGATCATCGCACCGGCAAACAGGGCACCGATGGATTGTTCGGTCATGAGCGCGTAAATCACGAGCAGGATCGAGGGCGGGATCAGAACGCCAAGGGTGCCGCCCGCCGCAATCGATGCCCCGGCAAGGCTTCTGGCATAGCCGCGTTCGCGCATTTCAGGAAGGGCGACGCGGCCCATGGTCGCACAGGTCGCAAGGGACGATCCGCAAATAGCGCCAAATACCGCGCTGGCCCCGATGCTGGATGCGGCCAGGCCGCCCGGACGATGGCCGGAAAATGCGGTGATGCCGCGAAACAGATTGTTTGATAGCCCGGAATGGGAGGCAAACACGCCCATGAAAATGAAGAGCGGCACCACCGAAAGGCCATAGGGGAAAATGGCCTCGAACGGGAGGCTTGCCATGACGTAGCTTGCCGACATCCAGTCGGTCAGAAGCAGGGTGCCGATGATGCCGACAAGTGCCATTGCGACCGCGACCGGTACGCGCAAAAGGGCCAGTGCGAGAGCCGCCACAAACCCGATCAATCCCGCCCATTCCGTCGCCATCAGTTCTTCTCGTCCGTTAAAAGCAGTTTTAGAAATTGCACAAGACACACCAGTGTCGAGATCGCCATGCCGGTCAGAAGGAAGGCCCAGAACAGGATCATCGGGATCGCAAGGTTTTGCGACACATCCCCATAGGTCCATTGTTCCATCGCGCGCCCCCATGACAGATACAGCAGGAAGGCCATCAGCCCGGCGCATAAAAGCGGGATCAATCGATCAATGGTTTTAAACAGGATGCGAAGACGGTTCTTGCCGATCAGATCAACGGTGACATGGGCATGTGCGCTAAAGGCATAGGGGATGGCCCATGAGGCGGCGGCCATGACGCAGAACTGGGTCAGGTCAACCGCGCCGACCAGCGATTGCCCGCCAATGCGCCGCCAGATGATATCGACAACCACAATGGCAATCGCCCCGATCAGGGCCGCCATGCCGACAAAGGCCAGAATGTCGGTCAGTCGGTTCATCAGGTGATCAATGTGGTGAACCGCAGCATAAAGCCGCGATCCACCGGATTTTTCAGCACGTTGCGTCATTTGTCGCCAGCGTGATATTTGGCATCAAATTCCGCGATCAGTTCTTGCGCGCGCTGATAGATGGCGTCGGGGTCGGAGACGCCCTTTTCCTTCAGCCCGGCCAGATATTCCTGGATCATCGGCTGGGATGCTTCCTGCCATTTGGCACGGGTGGCGTCATCAATCGTGATGATTTCATTGCCGTGTTTTTCCGCATCGGCCTTGCCGACGGCTTCCCATTTGTTCCACCAGTCACCAAATTTGCCGACAAGGACATCGCCCGAAATTTCGTCAATCGCGGCACGGACATCATCGGGCAGGCTGTCATATTTTTTCTGGTTCATCACGAAATAGAACCCGGCAGTATAGGCCGCCGCATCGGTGTGATATTTCAGAAGTTCGTTGGCCTTGACCGCGTTGACCAGATCCCAGGTGGCAACCAGACCTTCGATATTGCCCTTTTGCAGGTTTTCATAAATCGCTGCTGGCGGCAGGCCGACCGGGGATGCGCCAAAGGATTCCAGCATGGCCGAAATCGCCGGGCTTGGTGTTCTGAGTCGCAGGCCCTTGAGATCGTCAAGGGTCCGAACCGGGTTATCAAGGGTGTGGATCAGGCCGCCCGGGTGGGTGAACAGGCCGAGCACCTTGAAATCATTATAATCGGTGCCAAGCAGGCCTTCCTTGTAAAGCGTCCAAAGGGTTTCAGACCCGGAATCGGCATATTTCACCAGAAACGGCAGTTCAATGATCGAAGCCGCCGGATAGCGGTCACGCGGAATGCCGTTCAGGCCGACGGCCATATCCATCACACCTGCGCGGACCTGATCGGCCTGACGGTCGATTTTGCCAAAGGCGGATGTCGCGTCATAGATTTTGACGTCGACCTTGCCGTTGGTTTTTTCCGACAGTTCCTTGCCCCAGCTTTCGAGGAAGTCTTTCTGGAAGCCGTGGCTTGGCGGCAGATAGTGGCTGACCTTTAGCGTGATGTCGGCGGCATGGGCCATGCCCGCGCTGGCAAGGATCGTTGCCCCGGCCAGAAGCCCCAGCAATGTGTTGCGAAGTTTCATCGGTTTCATGTTCCTCTCCCTGTTTTTTTGATCGTGTGTTTGGTCGGGCTTTTGATCGGGCGGGTGCCAAGGGCGCATCGGTTGCTGATGGGTTTTCCGCGTCCTGATCATCGGTATCTGATCTGTTGTGGTCTGTATGGAATGCTGTTTTTTCTTTGAATTGGAATTATGATATATATAATCAATTACGCAATATGAAATTTATGCAGGTAAATTTTGACCAAAGCCCCATCGAAAAACATCCCGGTTGCCGATAGCGACATCGATATTTCGGACGCGGTTGATGCGGCGGATACGCGCAAGGGCATTCAGTCGGTCGAGGTCAGCGGCGTGATCATTGCCGCATTGTGCGATTTCAAATTCCCGGTGCCGTTAAAGGATCTGGCCGCGGCGGTGGATATGCCACCGGCCAAGGTTCATCGCTATCTGGCCAGCCTGGTTCGGATCGGTCTTGCCTGGCAGGATGATCTGACCGGGCTTTACGGACTTGGGCCGATGGCGTTGCGGATGGGGATTTCGGCGATTGAACGCAATGACGTGGTCATGCGGGCTGGGCGGCTTTTGCGCAATCTGGCGATTGATTTGCGGTCGTCCGGGCATCTGGCGATCTGGGGCGAACGGGGGCCGGTCCTGATCCGGACCGAGCATGGCGGGCCGCCGATCATATCGACCATGGGGCTTGGCACGGTGATGCCGTTATTGCGATCCGCCACCGGGCAGGCGTTTTTATCGACCATGCCACGTGGGGCGATTGAGCATGTCATTCGCGCCGAGCAGGATATCCTGCATTGGGATGATGCGACGGTGGATCGGCTGATTGTCGAAACACGCGAACGCGGTGCGGCGGTGATCGAGGGCGATATCGTGCCGGGTTTATCGGCGATCAGTGCGCCGGTCTATAATCTGGACGGGGCGGTGGCCTGTTGCGTGACCCTGATGAACCCGAAGGCCAATTATTTCCAGCCGGGACAACCGGCCTTTGACGTGTTTTTGCGCGCGATTGCCGATTTCACCCAGAGCTGGGGCGGGAAGCCGCGTGATGAGACCGACGACATTCAAACATCACATGTCACAGGAACCATCAAAGATCGTTCAGCTTTGTCAGGAGGTCGGAAAGGCGTTTGAAATCCGCATCGCCCAGAAAATCGCGGACCTTTTTGTCATAGGCCACGCCCGCCTCGCACAGCGACTGAAAGGCCGATTGGCCCTGCGAGGTCAGTTCAAGGCGATGAATGCGCCGATCATTTTCGTTCTGGACGCGTCGGAGCCAGCGGCGTTGTTCGATGGAGAAAACGGCACGCGATACCTTGGTTTTGTGAAGGCCCGTATGGGTGACGATTTCGGTCGCGGTAAGCGCGCCATATTGCCCAAGGGTTGCCAGAACCCGCCATTCGGATCGCGTCATCCGGTATCGGTCGCGATAGATATCGCGGAAGCCAAGACTGACCTTTTCGCTGGCGTGATGCATCAGGAACGGCAGAAAGCGGTGCAGATCGAATTCGGATTTCTCGGATTTCATGGCTTCAAAAGGCTGTTTGATAGTTACAAAAATTACAGTTACGGATGTAACTATATCGAAGATTGGTAGGAAAAAGGCAATGACGGATCACAACGTTACCAATGGAACCGCCGGAAGTGCTGAAAACGGCGTTGCGAACGATCTGCGTTACATGCCCGGTTTTGGCAATGATTTCGAAACCGAAAGTCTGCCCGGTGCCTTGCCGCAGGGGCAAAACAGCCCGCAGAAATGCGCCTATGGCCTTTATGCCGAACAGCTTTCGGGGTCGCCCTTTACCGCGCCGCGCGGCACCAATGAACGGTCGTGGCTGTATCGGATGCGGCCCAGTGTGCGCCATAACGGGCGGTTCAAATCCTTTGCCCTGCCGGAATGGAAAACCGCCCCGTGTGTGAATGACCATAGTCTTGCACTGGGTCAGTTGCGCTGGGACCCGGTGCCGATGCCAACCAAACCCACCGATTTCATTTCCGGCATGCGCACGATCACGACGGCGGGGGACGCCATGACCCAGACCGGCATGGCAAGCCACGTTTATGTGTGCAACACCGATATGGTCGATGACTATTTTTTCAATGCGGATGGCGAATTGCTGGTGGTGCCCGAAAGCGGCACGCTTCGGATTTTTACCGAACTTGGCATCATGGATGTCGAGCCGCTTGAAATCGCGCTGATCCCGCGTGGCATGATGTTCAAGGTGTCGATCCTGACGCCGGGGATTGATGGTGGTGCGCGGGGCTATGTCTGCGAAAACTATGGTGCGAAATTCACCCTGCCGGAACGTGGGCCGATCGGGGCCAACTGCCTTGCCAATCCGCGTGATTTCAAAACACCCGTGGCGGCCTATGAGGATAAGGAAACGCCGTGCCGTATCCTGATTAAATGGTGCGGGCAGTTTCATGAAACCGGGATCGGGCATTCGCCGCTTGATGTCGTGGCGTGGCATGGCAACTATACGCCGTTCAAATATGATCTTCGGACATTTTCGCCGGTCGGCGCGATCCTGTTTGATCATCCTGATCCGTCGATCTTTACCGTGCTGACCGCGCCATCGGGCGAGGCAGGAACGGCGAATATCGATTTTGTCATCTTCCCGCCGCGCTGGATGGTGGCGGAGCATACCTTCCGCCCGCCGTGGTATCATCGCAATATCATGTCGGAATTCATGGGGCTGATTTGCGGGCAGTATGATGCCAAGGAAAAGGGATTTGTCCCCGGTGGCATGAGCCTGCATAACATGATGCTGCCGCACGGTCCCGATACGTTCGGATTTGAAAAGGCATCGAACGGGGAGCTTGGGCCGCAGAAGCTGGATGGCACGATGGCCTTCATGTTTGAAACCCGTTTTCCGCAGCAATTGACGAAATTTGCCGCCGAGCTTGAAACGCTTCAGGATGATTATCTTGAATGCTGGGACGGGCTGGAGCGCAAATTTGATGGCACGCCGGAAGGCCGCCCCTAATCGATAAAAAGAACATCACAGGACTTAACGACAGGAATGCCGGAGGCATAAAACCGATGAAACTCGCAACCCTTAAAAACGGCACCCGTGACGGCCAGCTTGTTCTGGTGACCAAAGACCTTGGCGAATATGTCGATGCCAGTGCGATTGCGCCGACATTGCAGGCAGCGCTTGATAACTGGGACGATGTTGCGCCGCGCTTGCGCGAACTGGCCGATGAAATCGCCGCTGGGTCGACGATTGCCAAACGTTTCGCGCTTGATGAAGCCAAGCTGCATTCGCCGTTGCCACGCGCGTTTCAGTGGGCGGATGGGTCGGCCTATGTCAACCATGTCGAACTGGTGCGCAAGGCGCGCGGTGCGGAAATGCCCGAAACTTTCTGGACCGATCCGCTGATGTATCAGGGTGGCTCGGATAGCTTCCTGGGGCCGCGTGATGACATCCGCATGGCCGATACGGCATGGGGCATTGATATGGAAGGCGAGATTGCCGTCATCACGGGTGACGTGCCGATGGGCGCATCGATTGATCAGGCGCGCGATGCGATCCGTTTGATCATGCTGGTTAATGATGTGTCGTTGCGGGGGCTGATCCCCGGTGAGCTTGCCAAGGGGTTTGGTTTCTTCCAGTCCAAGCCGTCCTCGGCCTTTTCGCCGGTTGCGGTGACGCCCGATGAACTTGGTGATGCGTGGGATGGTGGCAAGGTTCACCTGCCGCTTTGCGTTGATCTGAATGGCAAGCCGTTTGGCCGGGCCAATGCCGGGGTCGATATGACCTTTGATTTTGCCCAACTGATTGCGCATGCCGCGAAAACCCGCCCGCTTTGTGCGGGATCGATCATCGGGTCGGGCACGGTTTCGAACAAGCTTGACGGCGGGCCGGGCAAGCCGGTGGCGCAGGGCGGGGCGGGATATTCCTGCATTGCCGAAATCCGCATGATCGAAACCATTGAAAATGGCAAACCGGAAACGCCGTTCATGCAGTTTGGCGACCGGGTGCGGATCGAGATGCTTGATGCCAATGGCCAATCAATCTTTGGCGCGATTGACCAGAGCGTTGTGAAGTACGAAGCATGAGCGACGTTATCCTGTATGATTATTGGCGGTCTTCGGCCAGCTATCGGGTCAGGATTGCGCTTTCGCTGATGGATATGGCGTATCAGACCGTTGCGGTTGACCTTGTGGCGGGGGCGCATAAATCGCCTGATTTCCGCAAGCGTAATCCGCAGGGGTTGGTGCCGGCCCTTGAGATCGACGGGTTGGTGCTGACCCAGTCACTTGCAATCATCGAATATCTTGATGAAACCCGAAAGGATGCGGGGTTCCTGCCGAAGGATGCGGTCGGGCGGCAACGGGTGCGCACACTTTCGCATGCGATTGCGATGGATATTCACCCGGTCTGTAATCTGGGCGTTGTCGGCAATGTCATGAAGCAGGCCGAAGTGCACGGCGAGGACCCGGCGAAGGTGCGGCTGGCATGGATGGGGAAATATATCGGCGCGGGGCTTGAAGCGTTTGAGCGGCTTCTGGACCATCCGGGCACAGGCAGCTTTTGCCATGGGGATCGGCCATCAATGGCCGATATCTGTCTGATCCCGCAGATTTATAATGCGCGGCGGTGGGAAGTTGATTTAAGCCACCTTCCGATGGTCAACCAGATTGCCGAGCGGTGCCTTGCGATGGACGCGTTTGCGCGCGCCCATCCTGATCTTTGTCCGCGTTAATTGCTGCTGCCCGGTTTGCCGGTCTGGCAGGCCTGTTCAATAGTGCTGCGGTCAAGTCCGATATCGCGCAGCATGAAATCGGGATAGTCGCGCAGCAATGCGGCATCGCGGGCGATCCTGCGGCGGTGTGCAACCGTCTGAACGGAAAGGACGAGCCAGCGCCAGACAAATGTGCCGAACGACGCGTGCGCGGTCGGCCCGGCATGGGGGGCGGTGGCGACGAGGGAGTTTGTCGTGATCTGTGCTGGCATGATGCTGGCTCGCTAGTTTGCTTTGCTAATGAGTTCGAGATCGGTTTCGAACACAGGTAAAAATTAGCCTGCCTTGCGCGAGTTCGGTGCGCAAAGATCGCAAAAGCGTGCGAAATTTCCGCAAATTTTACGTAAAAACGATTTTTCTTATCGGCCCGGTTCGGTCATTGTTTCGGGCGTATTGAAGACCATGGGTTTTGGGCAGGGGCATTTTGACCGAACTTGATAAATTCGACTATCGCCTGCTGGAACTGTTGCAGCAGAACAGTCGCCTGACGGGAAATGAATTGTCGGCACAGGTGGGATTGTCATCGGCGGCGTGTCTTCGCCGGGTGCAGCGTCTGCGCGAAAGCGGCGTGATCGAACGCGACGTTGCGATTGTGTCGCCCAAGGTGTTTGGCAAGCGGATGATGATCATCGTTCTGCTGACCATGGATCGTGATCGGCCGGATCGCTATATGCTGATGCGCGAGGAATTCGGCAAAATGCCCGAAGTCGTGCAATGCCATCATGTGACCGGGGCGCATGATTTTGTCCTGCGCATTCAGGTGGCCGATATGGATGAATATAGCGCGTTCGTGGATCGGGTTTTTCATCAACCCTATATCAAGCGCTATGAGAGCCTCGCGGTTCTGGGGTCGCTTAAATAAAAACGGCGGGCATCAAAGCCCGCCGTTCGCATTTTGGATCATCAGGATTATGGCTTAGGCGAAATCAAGCGCACGGTCGCCATTGGCGTCCTTGATGCGGGTCGGAAGACCCATGCCGTTCAGAAGGTTCAGGAACGGTTTGGATGGCAGTTCTTCGACATTTGCCATCTTTTTCACATCCCATTCGCCGGTTGCGATCAGCATGGCGGCTGCGACCGGCGGAACGCCAGCGGTATAGGAAATGCCCTGGCTTCCGACTTCCTCGTACGCGTCCTTGTGGTCGGCGACATTATAGATCAGGACTTCGGTTTCCTTGCCATCCTTGCTGCCCTTGACCAGATCGCCGATGCAGGTTTTGCCGGTATAGTCCGGTGCCAGCGAGCTTGGATCGGGCAGGCAGGCCTTGACGACCTTGAGCGGCACGACTTCGAGGCCCTCGGCAGTCGTCACCGGTTTTTCCGAGAGCAGGCCGATATTGTTCAGGACCGTGAAGACATTGACGTAATGATCGCCAAAGCCCATCCAGAAACGGACATTGGGGACGTCCAGATTCTGTGACAGGGAATGGACCTCGTCATGGCCGGTCATGAAGGTCTGGCTTTCGCCGACAACCGGCATGTCCCAGATTTTCTTGACCTCGAACATCCTGTTTTCCTGCCAGGCGTTGTTCTGCCAGGAATAGACCGTGCCGGTGAATTCGCGGAAATTGATTTCCGGGTCGAAATTGGTGGCAAAATATTTGCCGTGGCTGCCGGCATTGATGTCGATGATGTCAATCGAGTCAATCTTGTCGAAGTAATCTTCGACCGCCAGTTTGGCATAGGCATTGACCACGCCCGGATCAAAACCGACGCCCAAAATCGCGGTGACACCGGCCTTTTCGCATTCTTCACGGCGTTTCCACTCGTAATTTGCGTACCAGGGCGGGGTTTCGCAGATCTTGTCCTGTTCTTCATGGATGGCGGTGTCGAGATAGGCAACGCCCGCCTTGATGCAGGCAGACATGACCGGCATGTTGATGAAGGCAGAGCCGACATTGATGACGATTTCGCAGCCGGTTTTTTTGATCAGTGCGACGGTGGCATCGATATCGGTTGCGTCAAGCGCATGCCCTTCGAGCGTGCCGGCATTCTTCAGGTTTTTCTTTTCATGAATGCTGTCGATGATTTTCTGGCATTTTTCCGCCGTGCGCGACGCAATATGGATATCGCCAAGCACATCATTATGCTGTGCACATTTGTGCGCGACGACCTGTGCGACGCCACCTGCGCCGATAATCAGAACATTCTTCTTCATTTCGGGCCAAAAACTCCCTTTTTCGAATAGATGAAACCCAAAGCGCCTTTTTACGAAAGGCTCGAAACATAATCATCGAAGGTGAATTCGCGTATAACGCGTTCGCTGCCGTCAAGTTCCTTGATCACGATGGACGGCATGCCGACACCGTTGAACCAGTTCTTTTTGACCATGGTGTAACCGGCGGCATCCTGAATGGAAATGCGGTCGCCGACCCTGATCTCGTTTGCGAAATTGAATTCGCCAAAAACGTCACCGGCAAGGCAGGATTTGCCGCAAATCATATAGGTATGATCGCCCGTGTTCGGCTCGATCTTGGCAGTTTCGCGATAGATCAGAAGATCGAGCATGTGGGCTTCGATGGAGCTATCGACAATCGCAAGGTTTTTGCCATTGAACAGCGTATCAAGCACGGTGACCTCAAGGGTGGTGCTTTTGGTGATCGAGGCCTCGCCGGGTTCAAGATAAACCTGAACGCCGTATTTTTCCGAGAAGGCCTTAAGCCGGGCGCAGAATTTATCGAGCGGGTAATTGTCCCCGGTGAAGTGAATGCCGCCGCCGAGACTGACCCATTCGACGCGCGACAGAAGCGAGCCGAACTTGGTTTCGATATCGCCCAGCATTTTGTCGAACAGATCGAAATCGGCGTTTTCGCAGTTATTGTGGATCATGAAGCCGGAAATGCGGTCCATGACGGCCTCGACCTTGGTGACGTCCCATTCGCCAAGGCGCGAAAACGGGCGGGCCGGATCGGCCAGATCGAAGCTGGAACTTGAAACCTGCGGGTTCAGGCGAAGGCCGCGCACGATGCCGGACGCAGCATCGGCAAAGCGGTTAAGCTGGCTGATCGAATTGAAGATGATCTTGTCGGCATTTTCGATGACTTCATCGATTTCGGAATCGGCATAGGCCACGCTATAGGCATGGGTTTCCTTGCCGAATTTCTTGCGGCCCAGTTTGACTTCGTGCAGCGACGATGACGTCGTGCCATCCATATAGTCCGACATGAAATCGAAGACCGACCAGGTTGCAAAGCATTTCAATGCCAGCAAGGCCTTTGCGCCGGAATGTTCGCGCACATAGGCGATCTTTTCCATGTTGCGCAGCAGTTTCGATTTATCGATCAGATAATAAGGCGTATGCGGCATCGTATTCTGGTTCCTCGACCGAAGGCCCTGTTTTCAGGGACCGAAAAGACAACACGGAAAACGTCCGTCGACCGGCAAACATTCCCCGCAAGGTTCGGCATTCAAGCCCGGTTTGCGCCAACGAATTTCATACCATCGATGCGAAGGCGTTCTGTGCCTGTATCGCATGCGCCGCGACCCAATAGCAGCGGCGCGCACATGGGTCAACAGTATGACCGCATTGTATGATCGCATGGCCTGTTGATCGGCGCGGTTGGCGGGGCGTTTAAAGCAGGGTTTGCGGCATTAACCATCTGATTTCATAGGGAAACAGGCAGCGATCACATGCAGGTTTCCGTTTCGTGAAACTTGGCGCGGTCCGGCGGGGCTTTGCGCATGTCCGATTTCCGACAATATCACCAAATCGCGGATTTTGCATGGTAGGGGGGCAAAAAGCCCGAACGGGATTTTGGCGATTGCTTTTTTGTACCGATTGGAACATAGTTTACCAATTGGTACAAAATGAAGGAGAAAATCATGTCCGAACTACGTCAACCCCTGCCGCCCTTTACGCGGGAAACTGCAACCCAGAAAGTCCGCATGGCCGAAGATGGCTGGAACAGTTGTGATCCGGCGCGGGTGTCGCTGGCCTATACGGCCGATACGATCTGGCGGAACCGTGCGGAATTTGCCAATGGCCGCGAGGAGGTCATTGCCTTTCTGACCCGCAAATGGAACAAGGAGCTTGAATATCGATTGATCAAAGAGTTGTGGGCGCATGACGGCAACCGGATCGCGGTGCGTTTTGCCTATGAGTATCGCGATGATTCGGGGAACTGGTATCGGGCCTATGGCAACGAGAATTGGGAATTTGCCGACAATGGCCAGATGCATCGCCGGTTTGCCTGCATCAATGACATGCCGATCCGCGAAGAAGATCGCAAATTCTTCTGGGATCGTTCGGGGCCGCGCCCGGCGGATCATCCGGGCCTGTCCGATCTGGGATTATAAGTAAGCCATGCCAAAGATTATCGCGGAGCGTTCCGATGTTATTCCCGTCCTTGCGGAGATTTTCCGCGAGTATGGCTATGAAGGGGCGAGCCTTTCACTGATCGGGAGCCGGACGGGTCTGGGAAAGGGCAGCCTTTATCATTTCTTTCCCGGCGGCAAAGAGCAGATGGCATCAGAAGTGCTTCGCGAGATCGATGGCTGGTTCGAGGACGCGGTTTATAAACCGCTGCGTGACGGGGATGACCCACGGGCGGCGATTTTGGAAATGTGCCGGTCGGTTGCGACCTATTTCCGGTCGGGAAAGCGGGTTTGCCTGATCGGGGCGTTTGCACTTGATAATGTGCGTGACCGTTTTTCCGACGCAATCCGCGATTATTTTGCGGTCTGGCAACGGTCGCTTCAGCAGGCGCTTGTGCGGATCGGCCATGATGCGGACCGGGCATCGGACATTGCCGAAGATGCGATTTTATCGATCCAGGGGGCGCTAGTTTTGTCGCGTGCGCTTGACGATACGGCGGTGTTTGAGCGCGCCATGGCGCGGGTTGAAGCCGGGTTGCTGGCCGGGCCCGGTCAGGGGGCCTGAGGCACAGCGCCAAATGGCGGCCGATACCATTGAGGGTGTCGAAAATGACAGGTTGCCAGACGTTTGACCCTTGATCATCGGGATCGGATGACTAAGTTTTATAATGATTTAGGGGCCTGAGCCCCAATCACCCAAGCGACAAATGAGGAGGCGTCCATGCCTGCACCCGTCAGTGTCGATCACTTGGCCTTTCCCACCCGCGATCTTGCGGCGACGGATGATTTTTATTCCCGTGTTCTGAAGGCCCGGCTGGTTCATGCCGAAAGCGGTTACAGTCCGTCGTGGAAAAGCGATTATCTGCTGATTACCTTTGCGCTTTCTGATGGGACGCGGCTGTCATTCTTTGACTGGCCAGCCGATACCGGGCCGTATCCCGATGATCCCGATATGCCAGATGACGTGTTTCATATCGGGTTGCGCTGCGATGCGCCGCGCGATGTGATTGCCTGGCAGAACCATTTGTTCCAGCACAAGGTGGTTTACCATAACGAGGATGACGGGAAATCGCGGCGGTTGTTCATTCGTGATCCGAACGGCATCCGGTTTGAAATCTTTGCCGCCGATCAGCCGAAATACAGCAACGATCACGAAGATCGGGCGCGGGCCGTTTACGAGGAATGGCAGAAGATCGCCAATCGCTGATCGCTGATTAATTTGGGCAGGGGCCGGTGCTTTGGCGGATGATCAGTTCGGTCGGGACAATGACCGGATTTTCCGCCGGTTCGGGAATGGTTCCGGTTTTATCGAGCCGGGCGAGGAGCAGCGAAATCGCCTGTTCGCCCAGACGTCGGCGCGGTTGACGCACGGTTGTCAGGGGCGGGTCGTAATTGGCGGCGAGATGGATATCATCGAACCCGACGACGGAAACATCGTGGGGCACGCGAAGCCCAAGTTCCTTGGCCGCGACAATGACGCCGATTGCCATGCCGTCCGACGCGCAGAAAAACGCCGTCGGGCGGTTTTTGATGTCTTTGAGCAGGGCACGCGCCGCCGAAATGCCGGATTCAATCGAAAAATCGCCGCTATAGATCAGCGACGGGTTGGCTTCGATGCCGCTGCTTGATAGTGCGCGGCGATATCCGGCGACGCGATCCGTCGTCAGGATGTTGCTGGCGGGGCCGGCGATATGGGCGATGCGGCTGTGGCCGAGGTCGAGCAGATGTTTGGTCGCGCTAAAGGCGGCCTTTTCATTGTCGATGATCACGGTCGGCAGGTTGCAGCCCGGAATGCGTTCGCAGGCAATGACCACGGGCGGGATGATCCCGCGCGGGGTGTTGGCCAGCGGTGCGGGCAGGCGACCATTGAGCAGGATCATCGCATCGGCCTGATTGCTGCGCAGATAGGCGGCGTAGGTTGCTTCGCGTTCGGGTTCGTTCTGGGTGTCGCCGATCAGGACGTTATAGCCCGCCTTGCTGGCCCCTTGCTCGATCCCCGATAGAATTTCCGAAAAGAAAGGGTTTCCGATATCGGGTACGAGCAAAAGGATCATGCCAGAGCGATTGAGCCGCAGGTTGCGCGCCATGACATTGGCGGTATAACCGGTCGCGGCGATGGCGGTTTGCACCTTTTCGCGCGTGCTTTCGGAAACCACATGGGGTTTGTGCAAGGCGCGGCTGACGGTGGCAATGGATACCCCGGCATGTTCGGCAACATCTTCAATCGTCGCGATTTTTTCGATCATGCTTCTTCCTACTCTGCCGCTGATACGCTGTCCAGCGGCATTGATGCCCGTGCGAAGGCCGGATTTCCGACGTGATTTTCATCACAATGCGGTAAATGTAAAGGTTTACATAAATAATGAAAACGTTTACACAAGAGGAAATCAAAAGTTGATCGCATCAATGCGACGCTAGGGAGGTTACATAGATGACGGATGCGGCTGTTCATGCCGTTAATCCCGGCACGGAGGGCAAAATACGCCTGTCCGGTCGGAAGATTTGCAAATCATTTGGCCCGGCCCAGGTGCTTTTCGATGTTTCCGTCGATCTGTATGCGGGGGAAGTGCATGCGCTTTTGGGCGAAAACGGTGCAGGCAAATCAACACTGGTTAAAATCCTGTCGGGCTATCACGAACCGACCGAGGGCGGGCTTGTCCTTGACGGGGCGGAGGTCAGCTTTGCCGATAGCGAGGCGGGCGAGGGGCATGGGGTTATCCTGATCCATCAGGAGCTTAACCTTGCCGAGCAGCTTAGCGTTGAAGAAAACATCTTTCTGGGGCGCGAAATCAAGCGCGGATGGTTCCTTGATAAAACCGCGATGCGGGCCGAAGCCAAGCGGCTTCTGGATCAGCTTCAATGCGATGTCGATCCGCGTACCCGTATTCGTGATCTTTCGGTTTCTGATCGCCAGATGGTCGAAATTGCCAAGGCGCTAAGCAAAAAGGCCGATATCCTGATCCTGGACGAACCGACCGCTGTTCTGACAGGGCGTGAGGTTGAAATCCTGTTTGATCAGATCCGGCGTCTGCGCGAACAGGGTGTTGCGATCCTTTATATTTCCCACAAGCTTGATGAAATCAAAGCCATTGCCGACCGCGTTACCGTGCTGCGCGATGGCCGCCACATCGTGACCGAGCCGGTGGTTGACCTGAGCAAGGATGATATGGCGCGCCTGATGGTCGGGCGCGACATCAAACAGATGTTCCCGCATCGGGTATCGGATACCAGCGCGCCGATTGTTTTATCGGTGCGCGATCTTTCGGTGCCCGGACAGGTGCGTGATGCGAGTTTCGACCTGCATAAGGGCGAGGTTCTTGGTTTTGCCGGGATCGTCGGGGCGGGGCGGACCGCCCTGATGGAGGCGATTATCGGCCTTCGCGAAAGATCATCGGGGACGATTGAACGCGATGGCAAGCCGGTGCGGATCGCAAGTTTGCAGGATGCCAAAAACAGCGGCATCGCCTATCTGACCAAGGACCGGAAAGGCAGCGGGTTGCTGCTGAATATGGATATGCGACCCAACCTGACATTGCTGGCGCTGGAAAAATTCGGAAGCGTGATTGTTGATCGCAAGGCGGAAGAAGCCGCCCTTGAAAAGGCGATTGAGGCGTTTGATATCCGGGCCGCCGACCGCAAGGCAAAGGTCGGTGATTTTTCCGGTGGCAATCAGCAGAAGCTTTTGCTGGCGAAGGTTATGGAAACCGATCCGGATATCGTGATTATCGACGAGCCGACACGCGGCATCGATATCGGCACCAAAAGCCAGATTTACCATTTTATCGGCGATCTGACCGATCGCGGAAAATCCGTCATTCTCCTGTCGTCGGAAATGCCCGAAATGCTTGGCCTGTCGGACCGCATCGCGGTCATGGCGGCCGGACGCATTACCGGCATTCTTGAAGGAAACGACCGCAACGAGCATGAAATCATGCGGCACGCGACAGGAATATCAGGCCAGGAGGGAGTGTCTGTTCATGAGTAGCCTTGAGCGCCGCGAGGCAAATGCCTCGCCCCGTTTTTCCATCGATTTCAAGGCACTTGGCCCGTTTATGGCCCTTGTGGTGCTGTTTGTTCTGGGAACGGCGATCAATGACGCCTTCCTGAGTGGCGGCAACCTTTCGAATATTTTCACCCGTGCGGCCTTTATCGGCATTATCGCGGTTGGTGCGACCTTTGTGATCACGGCGGGCGGGATCGACCTTTCGGTCGGGTCGATGGCGGCGTTCATATCCGGTGCGATGATTGTCGTGATGAATACGCTGGTCGAGACACTCGGACCGGGGCTTGAAACCGTTCTGATCGGGATCGTGTTAAGCATCATTCTTGGCATCGGGGCCGGTGCGGTCAACGGGCTGGTCAGTACCAAGGGCAAGATCGAGGCCTTTATCGTGACCCTTGGCACGATGGGGATTTACAGATCGCTTGTGACCTATATGGCCGATGGCGGCACGCTTTCGCTGGATTTCGAGGTGCGCGGGACCTATCGCCCGGTTTATTACGGCGAATTGCTGGGTATTCCGGTGCCGGTTCTGGTGTTCCTTGCAGTGGCGATTGCCGGTTATGTCCTGCTGAATATGACGCCGTTCGGGCGGAAATGTTTTGCCATCGGCTCGAACGAGCAGGTGGCGCGTTATTCCGCGATCCATGTCGACCGGGTCAAGACGATGACCTATGTCATTCAGGGGCTTTGCGTGTCGATTGCGACCATCATTTATGTGCCCCGCCTTGGTTCCGCATCCAGTTCGACCGGTGTTCTTTGGGAACTTGAAGCGATTGCAGCCGTGATCATCGGTGGCACGATGCTCAAGGGCGGTTATGGCCGCATCTGGGGCACGGTGGTTGGTGCGATCATGCTGACCACGATTGGCAATATCCTTAACCTTACCGATGCGATCAGCAATTACCTGAACGGGGCTGTTCAGGGCTTGATCATTATCGTTGCCGTGTTCCTGCAGCGCGGGGACTGGCGACGCAAGAAAAGCAAATAACCGGCGATCAACGTCCGGCTCAAGATGACGTACAGAATCATTTTTTGATCAGGAGGAAGCTTGAATGAAAACGATTACAAAGTTTCTCGGGGCGGCCTGCGTTGTGGGTCTTGGTCTTGCATCGACCTTGGCAGCGACCACGGCACTGGCACAGGAAAAGGTAAAGATCGGGGTTTCGATCCCGGCGGCGACCCATGGCTGGGCCGGTGGTCTGAACTATCACGCAGAACAGGCCGAAAAGCGCCTTGAGGCGACCTATCCGAACCTGGATATCATTGTTGTTACTGCCAATGGTGCGGGTGAACAGGCCAACGATCTTGAAGATCTGGTATCGGTTCAGAATATCGATGCACTGGTGGTTCTGCCGTTTGAATCCGATCCGCTGACCGTGCCGGTCCAGCAGGTCAAGGAAGCGGGCAAGTTTGTGACCGTGGTTGACCGTGGTCTTTCGCTGCCGGGGATCGAGGATGTTTATGTTGCGGGTAACAACCCGGAACTCGGCCGTGTATCGGGCGAATACATCAAGGAACGTCTGGATGGCAAAGGCAAGATCGTCATCCTGCGTGGCATCCCGACCGTGATTGACGAAGAACGCGTCGAAGGTTTCATGACCGCAATCGAAGGATCGGATATCGAGGTCCTTGATATGAAGCACGCCAACTGGAACCGTGATGACGGGTATGAAGTCATGCAGGACTTCCTGTCGCGCTTCCCGGAAATCGATGCTGTCTGGGCGCAGGATGATGACATCGCGCTTGGCGTGATCGAAGCCGTCAAGCAGGCCGACCGGACCGATGAACTGTTCATCGTTGGCGGGGCTGGCATGAAGGACATTATCAAACGCGTGATGGATGGCGATGAACTGACCCCGATTGACGTTCTGTATCCGCCATCGATGATCGCAACCGCGATGGACATCACCGCGATGAAGTTCGTTTCCAATGCGGCGGTTGAAGGCCGTTACATCCTGGGCGCGACCGTCGTGACCCAGGAAAATGCCGAGAACTTCTATTTCCCGGATAGCCCGTTCTGATCCGGCTGTTCTGATGCGAATTGGCGTTGTTGAATAAACGCGAGCAAGCAGAAGGAACCCCGCCCTGTCACGACAGGCCGGGCGGGGTTCGAATTTTACATCACTTTCGTCACCAGATGACATCCGGGCCACCCGGAAGAAAACACACGAGGTCAGTATGAAAACGCTTAAGGGACCGGCGATTTTCCTTGCCCAGTTTGCCGGGGACGAGGCCCCGTTTGACAGCCTTTCCAATATCGGACGCTGGGCAGCGTCGCTTGGCTATAAGGGGGTGCAGATCCCGAGCTGGGACAAGCGCCTGTTCGATGTCGAAAAGGCTGCCCAAAGCAAGGATTACTGTGATGAGGCCAAGGGTATTCTGGCCGAACATGGTGTCGAGATTACCGAGCTTTCGACCCATCTGCAGGGGCAGCTTGTGGCGGTTCATCCGGCCTATGACGAGATGTTTGACGGTTTTGCCGCCCCCGAAGTGCGCGGCAACCCGAAGGCGCGCCAGGAATGGGCGGTCAATCAGGTCAAGGCCGCGATCCGGGCGTCACGCCATCTGGGCATTGGCGATCATGCGACATTTTCAGGTGCGCTTGCGTGGCCCTATGTCTATCCGTGGCCGCAGCGCCCGGCCGGGCTGATTGAAACCGCGTTTGACGAACTGGCGAAACGCTGGTTGCCGATCCTTGATGTGGCCGAGGAAAATGGCGTCAATGTCTGCTATGAAATCCATCCGGGCGAGGACCTGTTTGATGGTGTGACGTTCGAGATGTTCCTTGAGCGGGTCAGGAACCACGCGCGGTGCAACATCCTTTATGATCCGAGCCACTTTGTCCTGCAGCAGCTGGACTACCTTGATTTCATCGATATCTATGCCGACCGGATCAAGATGTTCCACGTCAAGGATGCGGAGTTCAATCCGACCGGGCGGCAGGGCGTTTATTCCGGGTATCAAAGCTGGGTCGGGCGTGCGGGGCGGTTCCGGTCGCTTGGCGACGGGCAGGTTGATTTTGGCGCGATCTTTTCGAAGCTTGCGGCGATTGATTTTGATGGCTGGGCCGTGCTGGAATGGGAATGCGCGTTGAAACATCCCGAAGATGGTGCCCGCGAAGGGGCCGATTTCATTCGCAACCACATTATCCGCGTGACCGAAAAGGCGTTTGACGATTTCGCCGATGGCGGCACGGACGAGGCCACCAATCGGCGTCTGCTGGGGCTTGATTAAGGCGACGCCAGAAAACCATTCAGGACGGAGATTGATATGACTGAGACGAAAAATCCGGCGCGGCGCATCCGCCTTGGCATGGTTGGCGGCGGGCAGGGGGCGTTTATCGGTGCGGTGCATCGCATTGCGGCGCGTCTGGATGACCGTTATGAACTTGTCGCCGGGGCGTTGTCGTCCAAACCCGATATTGCACGCGCATCGGCGGCGGAACTGTTTATTGCACCCGACCGGTCCTATGACAGTTTTGCCGACATGGCCAAACAGGAAGCCGCGCGCGAGGATGGCATTGATGCCTGCGCGATTGTCACGCCAAACCACCTGCATTTCCCGGCCGCCATGGCGATGCTGGATGCCGGTATTCATGTGATTTGTGACAAGCCGCTTTGCCTGAATGTCGAGGAAGCCGAATTGCTGGCGGCCAAGGTGCGTGAAACCGGGCTTCTGTTCGCATTGACGCATAATTACACCGCCTATCCGATGGTGCGCGAAGCGCGTCAGATGGTGCGTGATGGCAAGCTTGGCGATATCCGGTTAGTACAGGTTGAATATCCGCAGGGCTGGATGGCAACGCGCGTCGAGGATACCGATAACAAACAGGCGCACTGGCGCGCCGATCCGGCCAAGGCCGGGATGGGCGGGGCGTTGGGCGATATCGGAACGCATGCCCATAACCTTGCCGATTTTGTCACCGGGCTTGAGATTTCGGAGCTGTGCGCGGATATCGATGCCATCGTGCCGGGACGCAAGCTTGACGATAATGTCCAGATCCTGCTGCGTTACGACAATGGCGCGCGCGGGATGCTGTGGGCAAGCCAGGTGGCGATTGGCCATGAAAACGGCCTCAGGCTTCGGGTGTATGGCGACAAGGGCGGCATTGAATGGGCGCAGGAACATCCCAACCATCTGCATTACCGCCCGCTTGATGGTCGCCCGGAACTGATGACCCGCGGCGGGGCGGGGATTGGATCGGCCGGATTGCGCGGTGTGCGCGTGCCGCCGGGCCACCCGGAAGGTTATCTTGAAGGCTTTGCCAATCTTTATACCGATTTCGCCGATCAGTTGATCGCGCGGATTACCAATGGCAAGGCCGATCCGGCATCGATGCTGATCCCGGGGATCGATGAAGGTGTCAAAGGCATGAAATTTGTCGAGGCGGTGGTACGTTCTGCAAAGAGCGGCGCGGTCTGGACCAAGATTTAAACGTTTATTCCCCGGGTATTATCCGGGAAAATAAACCAGACATCCTGTTCCCGTTTTTGGGTTCTTCCCGTCTGATCCCGTGTCAGGCTATCGGGCCGCCGCCAGCATGGTAGCGGCCCGTATTTTTCAGTTCCGCACAAATTCCTTGCCATCAATGGTCAGGATTCGGCCATTGAAGCTGCATCGTGCACTGCCTCCGGGGATCGAGGTGCGTTGCAGGACTGCGCCACTTGATGCATCGCGATATATGCCCTCATCATATTGGAAGGTGATGCTGTCCGGGGTCGTATCAAATTGAAAATCGATATCAAATTGATACTGTGCCCCGCCGCCATAGGTGAATTGCCGGAAATGCCCGCTGCCGCTGCCTGATCCGTTCATGGTGTAGGTGGTCAGGTTGCCATCGGCGCTAAAGGTGCCGGTGGCGGTGGTGCAGTCATCAGCCTTTTTCGGCATGGCGGCTTCGCGCGCGGCCTGTTCGGTGGCGGCTTTTCGTTGTGCTTCTGCTGCCGCAGCGGCGGCGGCCATTTGAGCCTTGCGCTGTTCTTCGCGTTTCTGGCGTTCAATTTCGGCAAGGCGTTTGTCTTCGGCAATCTTTGCGTTGAGTTCGGCTTCTGATGCCAGTTCCTTGCCCTTGTAATACGGACAGGTTCCATCAGGCTGCGAGACCGAACCACAGGGCCGCAATCCGATGAAGTTTTCTTTCATTTCATAATTGTCGTATTCAACCCAGTGACCATCGGGGGCGGTCATGCGGCCCTTGCCCGTCGGGTTGCCCTTGGCGATCTCGCCTTCCCAGACCGAGCCGCTTCGGCGGGTAAGTTTTCCTGATTTGGGCACAACAACATCAAATGTGCCTTCGAAGGTTTCCCCATTCTTCCATTTTACGATGGGGCTGGGGTCCAGCCTGAATTCTGACTGGTCAAAGCGTCCGTCAAACCTGCCGCCATCGGACAGTTCGAACGTGCCCGTGATGCTTTCGGGGGTAATTTTCGCCTCGAAAATGCGGGCTTCTTCATTGCCATCATTCGATATCCGAACGGTGCCGGGTCCGTCGACTTCACCATTGAGTTGCGGGCCGAAAAACTCGAACTTCCATTGCCCGCTCCAGGCAACGACGACAGGCAGAAAGATGTCTTCGGCCCTGTTGAGTACAGTGGCCAACAGGAGCTGATTTTCGTTGTAAAACGGAAAGCGTTCGGATTTTACGGAGTTGGAGAAATAGCCGTATTCTCCGGTCAAGCGCAGCGTTTCTCCGGCCGAAATCGTAACGACCCTGTCGAATTTATCGACCGTATTATGTCGGACGATGACACGATAATCGCCGGGCCATAGTTGAACGCTATGCGTATTTGCAACGGTCAGCATTGGCCCGTTGACGCCAACAAAATTTTGGGTGCTGGCGGTGGGATAGACAAAAAGATACCAATCGTCCCCGATTGGCCCACCCCCGCCAACGAGGAGGGACAGCAATCCCCATTTGTATGGCGACTTTTTTATCGTGCTTTCAGGCGTTGCAGACGCGGTATTTGCTTCAGCGGAGGCGGCCTGCTTTGTTGCAGGCGCAGTGCCTGAAGTTTCGCTCGCATTGGTGAGCGTACTGAAAAAGTCGCTGGTCGCGGTGGTGATGTCGGTCGTCTGGCACCCGACAAGGGCAATGAGTGCGACAAGCAGGGTGCCTGCATGTGATAGGCGGCGTGCTTTGAAAACAGCTTTCTGCATAGATCCCCCCAATGCAGATCGAACATATCAATATTTGTGCATAGAAGCGTGAATTGGGAAAGAGGCAAAGGCAAACGCAGCGGCATGAAATTTGTCGCGGTGGTGGTTCACGTTGGTCCGAGTGGTACCCCATGCGGGGCCGCGGCCATCTTTGCGAAACGGAACCACCACGCAAATCGGAACATCCGGGGATAAACAGATGGCGATCATACTGATCGGCCGCCTGTTTTTTATCTGCGTTGTGATGCCGTTACGGAAAGGGCGATTCGGGCGGCTTTGGCGTGAAGCGTATCACTATCTGGTATTCCATCTGGTGGAAAAAACACCCCGATGAGTTGATCGTCTATTGCCCTGTTTGTCGCAAAGGTGTTTCATTGCATTATAAATAAAACTGCAATCCATGCAGGAAACAGGGAGTAGACGATGGCGGGAAAGCCGGTGCTACTGATCACCCGGCGTTTGACCGATGCGGTACAGGCGCGTGCGGCGCGTGATTATCAGGTCATTCTGAACGACGCGGATCATGTGTTTTCACGTGAGGAGCTGCTTGCGCGCTGTCAGGATGTTGACGCCGTTCTTCCCTGTCATTCCGAACATTTCAGCGCCGATGTCATTGCCGATCTTGGTGATCGGTTGCGGATCATTGCCAATCATTCGGTCGGTGTTGACCATGTTGATCTGGAGGCGGCGAAAAAGGCCGGTATCGTGGTCACCAACACCCCCGATGTGCTTTCCGATGCCACGGCCGAAATCGCCATCTTGTGCATGCTGGGTGCGGCCCGGCGTGGGGCCGAGGGCGATGCGATGGTGCGGGCCGGGAAATGGGATTTCTGGTCACCGGCCTTCATGGTCGGGCGGCAGGTAACCGGCAAGCGGTTTGGTGTTCTTGGCATGGGCCGTGTCGGGCAGGTTGCCGCCGAACGCGCGCGCGGTTTTGGCATGGAAGTGCATTATCACAACCGGACCCGTTTGCCCGACCCCCTTGAAAAGGGGGCCGTTTTCCACGACACGGTCGAGGGGCTTCTGGCGGTATCGGATGTTTTGTCGCTGCATTGTCCGGCAACCCCGGAAACCACCGGCATCATCAATGAGAAAACCATCGCAATGCTGCCCGATCGGGCGATCCTGATCAATACGGCGCGCGGCAATCTTGTTGACGAGGCCGCACTGGTCAAGGCGCTTCAAAGTGGCAAACTGTTTGCCGCGGGGCTGGATGTTTTTCGCAATGAACCGGGGGGAAACCCGGATCTGGCCGCCCTTAGAAACGTGTTCCTGTTACCGCATATCGGCTCCGCGACCGAAGAGACGCGTGATGCCATGGGGTTTCGGGCACTTGATAATCTTGATGCCTTCTTTTCCGGTGGGCAACCACGGGATCGCGTTGCCTGATCGCGGCGCCAAAAACAAAAACATGCTGCATCCCGGAATTCATCAGGGTCCGGGAAATAACAATCGAAGAAAGTTTTCCACATGGTGGAAGGCCAAATATTCGATGTTCCTTGTGTCGGGTCTGTCCCTATGTAAGGCTTAAAATCATCGCCAGTTTTCCGCCAATTAGTTGTCGGTCGCGGCGATAATTCTGGGAGGAAGTAATGAAAAAGATACCTACGCCTGAAGACGTGAAGTCCAAGCAAGTGTCCCGCCGTTCGTTCCTTACCAAGGGTGCGACCGGTGTTGTTGCCGGTGGTGCTGCTGCTTCGGGGCTGTTTGCCGCCCCGGCAGTTCATGCACAACCGGCACCTTTGGTCGTCAAAATGCAGACGTCCTGGCCGTCATCCGATATCTGGATGACGTTTGCCAAGCAATATGCCGATCGTGTCGAAGCCATGTCGGGTGGTCGCCTGAAGGTCGATCTTTTACCGGCTGGTGCTGTTATCGGCGCATTCCAGGTTCTCGATGGCGTCAATGATGGTGTGATCGATATCGCCCATTCCGTGCCGGTTTACTGGTACGGCAAGAACAAGGCGGCGTCGCTGTTTGGTACCGGTCCGGTGTTTGGTGGTTCTGCCACCACCATGCTGAGCTGGTTCTATGCCGGTGGCGGGGAGGAATTCTATCGCGAGCTGACCCAGGACGTTATGGGGCTGAACGTGATTGGTCTTCTTGGCTTCCCGATGCCGGCCCAGCCGTTCGGCTGGTTCAAGGGAGAGGTCAATTCTGTCGCCGACATTCAGGGCTTCAAATATCGTACCGTTGGTCTGGCGGCTGATCTTCTGCAATCGATGGGCATGTCGGTTGCACAGTTGCCGGGCGGCGAGATCGTCCCGGCGATGGAACGCGGTGTGATTGACGCGTTCGAATTCAACAATCCGTCTTCGGATATGCGTTTCGGTGCGCAGGATGTGGCGAAGAACTACTATCTGTCGTCCTATCATCAGGCGTCCGAAAGCTTCGAGTTCATCTTCAACCGTGATTTCTATGAAGATCTCGAACCTGATCTACAGGCGATCCTGCGCTATGGCGTAGAGGCTGCTTCGACGTCGAACACGGCACTGGCGATGGATAACTATTCGTCCGATCTTCAGAAACTTGCGGATGAAGGCGTTACCATCCATCGTACATCGAAGGAAATTCTGGCCGCACAGCTTGAAGCCTGGGACAAGCTGATCCCGCAGCTTGAAGAAGATCCGTTCATGAAAAAGGTTCTTGATAGCCAGCGTGCCTGGGTTGAGCGCGTGACCTATTATGAACTGATGAACTCGCCAGATTATCAGCTGGCCTATGATCACTACTTCCCGGGCAAACTGAAACTGTAATGAAACCGGCCGGTTTCATACGGTTTGTCTGACCCAAAGGCTGCCCCGGGGACCAGTGGTTTCCGGGGCGGTTGCGACGGTAACGGAAAAGACTTCATGATCAGTTTTATTGAATTCGCGGACAAGCTTTCGGCCTGGTTTGGCAAGGCTTTCGGGTGGCTCATCATCCTGATGACGTTGGGAATGAGTTACGAAGTGATGGCGCGTTATGTTTTCAACGCACCGACGACATGGTCACTTGACGTGTCCTTCATCATGTATGGTTCGTTATTCATGATGGGCGGGGCCTATACGCTTTCACGCGGCGGCCATGTGCGGGGTGATTTCCTTTATCGTCTCTGGAAGCCAAGGACACAGGCGAGTGTCGATCTTGTGCTTTACATCTTCTTTTTCTTTCCCGGTATCACCGCCCTGATCCTGTCGGGCTGGAAATATTCGTCACGGTCGTGGGGATACGGGGAAGTCAGCGTGAACAGCCCGGCGGGTGTTCCGATTTTCCAGTTCAAGTCGATCATGGTGGCCGCAGGCATTCTTCTGTTCATTCAGGGGATCGCACAGGTCATGCGCTGCATCATGTGTATCCGTGAAGGATACTGGCGGGGTGCTGATGACGATGTCCAAGAAACCGAAGAATTGCTGATGAAGCAGCATGTCGCAAAAGACAATTAACCAAATCGAATTCCGCGATAACCGGTCCGAACGGAGCTGCAAACGTGATTGACGCACATGTCGCCCTGATGATGCTTGGCATCTTCATTATGCTTGTTTTCCTTGGCTTTCCCGTTGCGTTTACGCTGATGGCGCTGGGGATCGGTTTTGGTTACTACGCCTATTTTGACGCAGGACGCATGTGGCGTGCCTTTAACCGTCTGGCCGAGGACAGCGATAGTCTGACATCGGCGATCACCTGGGTCGAAGGGGCGGTGAATAACCGGATATTCGATCTGTTCATCAACCAGACATATACGGTGATGTCCAACGAGGTCCTGACCGCGGTTCCGCTGTTCCTGTTCATGGGCTACATCGTTGAACGCGCCAATATCGTCAATCGGTTGTTTTCGACACTTAATATTGCGGCCAAAAATGTGCCCGGTTCGTTGGGGGTTGCGGCCCTTGTGACCTGTGCGCTGTTTGCCACCGCGACCGGGATTGTCGGTGCGGTGGTGACCCTGATGGGGATGCTGGCACTGCCCGCGATGCTGAAAGCACGTTATGACAAAAGCTTTGCCACCGGCATCATCTGTGCTGGCGGGACGCTGGGTATTCTGATCCCGCCATCGATCATGCTGATTGTTTATGCCGCGGCGTCGGGGGTATCGATCGTGCGGCTTTATGCCGGTGCATTGTTGCCGGGACTGACACTTGTCGGGTTGTATCTGGTTTATGTCATGGGGCGTGCCCTGTTGCAGCCCAAAGCCGCGCCGCGTCCGACATCGGATGAAATTCCCGATGTTCCCCTGCTCAAGGTTCTCTGGTTGCTGGCGACATCGTTCTTCCCGCTGGCATTCCTTATTCTGGCGGTTCTGGGATCGATCCTGTTTGGTCTGGCAACCCCGACCGAGGCGGCATCCATCGGGGCGCTGGGCGGGATGGTTCTGGCGCTGGCGTATCGTGCGCTGACCTTTGACCGGTTGCGGGAATCTGTTTATCTGACGGTGCGGACATCGGCGATGGTGTGCTGGCTGTTTGTCGGGTCTTATACTTTCTCGTCGGTGTTCTCGTATCTGGGGGGCGAGCATGTCATTGCCGAATTCGTTGGCGGACTTGATCTGACGCCGCTTCAGTTTCTGCTGCTGGCGCAGTTGATCATCTTCCTGCTGGGCTGGCCGCTGGAATGGTCGGAGATCATCATCATCTTCGTGCCGATCTTCCTGCCGCTGCTGCCGCTGTTTGATATTGATCCGCTGTTCTTTGGCATTCTGGTTGCGCTGAACCTTCAGACATCCTTCCTGACGCCGCCAATGGCAATGTCGGCCTATTACCTCAAGGGGGTTTCGCCTCCGGGTGTTTTGCTGACGGATATTTTCAAGGGAATCATGCCATTCCTGTTCATGGTGATTGTCAGCATGGTGCTGATGTATACCTTCCCCCAGATCGTGTTCCATCTGCCTGATCTGTTCTATGGTGCACGATAGGAGGATGTGGTCATGACCCTTAATCCGTTGCTTAATCTTGATGTTGTTGAATTGCGCGACCGTCTGGCAAGTGGGGCGGTGCGCGCCGTGGAATATGCCGAAGCCTGCCTTGAGCGGATTGCGGCCCTTGAACCTGAAATTCAGGCATGGGCCTATCTGGATGGTGATTACGTGATGGCGCAGGCCCGTGCACTTGATGCGCGCCGCCAGTCTGGCATGCCCATCGGGCCGTTGCATGGGCTGCCGGTCGGGTTGAAGGATGTGATTGATACCGCCCGGATGCCGACCGAAAACGGTACCCCGCTTGATGCCGGGCGGGTGCCGACCGAGGATGCGGTGCTTGTCGAACGGCTGCGTGCGGCGGGTGCGATTATCATGGGGAAAACCGTTTCGACCGAAATGGCCTTCATGTGCCCGTCGAAAACCCGAAATCCGCACAACACATCCCATACACCGGGGGGATCATCGGCCGGATCGGCGGCGGCGGTGGCCGCGGCGATGGTGCCGCTTGCCGTGGGGACGCAAACCGGCGGGTCGGTGATCCGACCAGCATCCTTTTGCGGGGTGGTCGGGTTAAAGCCGACCTTTGGCGCGATTGCCCGCACGGGGGTTCTGACCCAGTCGCCGACACTTGATACCATTGGTGTTTTTGCCCGGTCGGTTGAAGGGGCGGCATTGATTGCCGAAATCCTGTTTGGTCATGATGCCCGTGACCCCGCGACCATGCCGCAGCCGGTGCCAAGGTTGCTTCAAACGGCCCGGACCGAGCCGCTGGTGACGCCGACACTGGCTTTTGTTCGTCCGCCGCAATTTGACACCGTGGCCGACGACGATACCGTGATGGCGTTTCGCGAATTGACCAGTGCGCTTGGCGAACAGTGTTTCGAAGCCCCGTTGCCCAAGGCATTTGATGATGCGGCGGATTTGCGCGCCAAGATCAATTTTGCCGAAATGGCGAAATGTTATTACAGCTATGAAAAGCGCGGGCGCGATCAATTGTCCCCGCAGATGACAGAGGCGCTTGATGCCGGGAACAGGGTAACGGCGCGGGATTATCTTGCGGCACTTGATTGGCGCGATCTTTACAATGTTGCGCTTGATGAAGTGTTCCAGCGTTGCGATGCGATCATTACCCCGGCAGCGCCGGGGCCAGCGCCCGGAAACCTTGATACGACGGGAAATGCCATTTTCAACGGTCTTTGGACGTTGTGCGGCACGCCTGCGATTACGCTGCCGTTGCTTTGGGCGGAAAACGGATTGCCGATGGGCGTGCAGCTTGTCGGGCGGCGCGGCGATGATGCGCGGTTGCTTCGAACGGCGCGCTGGCTTGTTGAATTTTTGTCGAATTCTGAAAATGAAGGAGCATCGTCATGACCACGTCACGTCTTGATCAGGCAATGGCGATCCTGGCCTTTATCGTGTTTGCCGGTTTTCTTGGCATTCTGTTTGGCTATGTCACGCGCTGGGACCTTGGCATTATGGTCGGGATTACGCTGGCGCTTTGTGGCTGGGATTTCTGGCATATGGGCACAGGGCGCAAAAGCGACCATCACTGATCGCTTTTGCCAGATATCGGATATCGGATATCGATTGATTCAGGACGCGCCGGGGATTTGAAAATCCCTAGGCGCGTTTTGTTTTTGCGACACCTGCACCGTCCTGCTGTGTGCCGTCATAGCCGAAACGGGCCGCGGCAATTGCGGTGACATCGCGGATCAGATCAATTTCATCATCGCTGAATTTCGGGCGGTAATAGGTCGGCGCGTGAATGGTCGGGGCGACTTCATTGATGATCGGTTCGGCGTCGGGCAGATCAACATGGTCAAACAGGCGGCGCAACTGATTTGCCGGGTCGGCGACGAAATCCTCGTACCGGACCACCAGTGTTGCATCTTTAAGGGCCTTGTTCACGGTCATGCGATCGGCAATGTAATGGTGCAGGTCGGTCCAGTAATGGGCCCAGCCGGCAACTTCTTCGCCGTCTTTCCAGTGTTTCATGATCTGTCGGGTGGCATGCAGATCGCCGGTATTGATCGGACGACGATCAAGGCCGAACTCGTAATGGCCGACACGCTGCATATGGGCAATCGCACGCGGGTTATCCTGTTCGCCCTTGCAGAACAGGTCGTGCTGCTTGGCAAGGGATGCGATATGCCATAACGGGTCACGCACCGGCAGAACGAACCGGGCATCGGGGAAGATCGAGAGCAGATATTCCATCCGGGTGACCAGATAATTCGCCTTGGAGATATAACGTTTGCCACCGCGAATATGGATCAGTTTGCGGATGTGATCGCGATAGAATTTCTCGAACGCCGGGTTGCTGATCTGACCGTCAAGGACGTTGCTTTCATTGACGTCATGCAGGTGGCGGAAAAACGCCATCCAGATCATTTCCTCGAACGCTTCGGGGCTTTCGGGCGTGATGTTGATGCCGTCCGCATGGGTGCGTTCAACCGCGACTTCCTTGCCCTTGGGGGCAAGATCGACAAACTTGTTCCAAAGATAGGGCGTGAAAACCGGCGGATAGTCGCGGTAACGATGGGTTGCGGCATCCTGATGGCGGGCGAGCGTTTCCAGAAGGATCGTGCTGCCGGATCGGGCGAGCCCTGCGACAAAGACCGGCTTTTCTATTTGGACATCTTCAATCGCATCACTGGCAAGTTTCGTTTCGAAATTGCCAAGTCTGATCCATTGCATCGGATGGCGGGCAATCAGGCCGCTTAGCCAGTTATCCCAGCCCGATACATGGAAGGCTGCGCCATTAGACGCGGGTGTGGTTGATTTTTCGGATGTCGTTTGGCCCGTCATTCGATGCGAAATCCTTTTTTGATCGCCAGCGACCCCAATATGAGGGCAAGGAAGAAAGTCAGTTCCCAGCCACGCGCCCAGTCGGGGCCGGCGCTGATGATGTGTTGGGTTGGCAATTCGAAACGAAGCTGTGTTACCGGGCTGTCGTCGGGCAGATAGCCCGCCGGGTTGCCGATGATGAAATTCCACCACTGTTTTTGATGGATCACGGGAATGGCGGCGGCCGGTGCCACCAGATAGGTTTCGCCGTCATTGGCACCGGGCACCTGAACGACGGGGCAGGCACCGTCTTCCAATCCGGTCGGATTGATGCCGACCTGTTCGATGGTGGCATTTTCCGGCTGGGTGGTGATCGAAACCTGCTGTCCGGGGGGCGGGCAGCTATACCCATATTGCCCGTCCAGCCAGACAATCAGGGCAAGGGCCGGCAGGGATGCGACAACCGCCGGGCCGATGACAAAACCGACCAGTTTGAGGGATTGGGCCAACTGCGCCTTGGCCAGCTTCATGCCTTCGGCAAAGTCTTCGCCGTCGTCTTCGGCCATGGCCTGACGGGCTTCTTTCAGCCGTTCCTTGATCGCCTTGATGCGGGTTTGCGGTGACAGCCATTTATAGAGCAGCATCGATATCACGGCACAGATCAACGCCCAGATCAGGACGCGACCAAACGGCCCGACGGCATTTGCCATCAGGGTATCAAGCGCACCAAAGGCGGGGGCGGGCCAATCGAGTATTCCCATGCTTTATTCTTTCCGTCGCTGTTCCCGATCAGGCTTTGGGCTGATGGGATGCACTGGAAGATGCCGAATGCGTGGTGCTGGCGGTGTTTTGCTGCGCGCGTTTGCGTTTGCGCATCATCTTGCGGATCGGCCACAGCAGGACAAAGCCGACCGCGACAAATACGGCGGCCAGAACAGCCCACAAGGCGGACAGCAAGCTAAGCCCGGCACCCGGCCCGACATAGGCCTGTGCGGGAAGGGCGGTCAGAAGGGTGGCCGCGGCAATCGTGGCGGTGCCGATCGAAAGCAGTTTCATGTTCTGTTTCATTGGATGTCTCCATTCGTGGAGGTCGGGGTGAAGTCGGTATCGCGATAAAGGGTCGCGCGTTCATCGCTGATGCGCTCAGACTGCGACACGACGGGGATCAGTTTTTGGCCGGGGTTATCGGGATCATCGCGGCGGATCGGGTTGTGGTATTCCCAGACGATCTCGCCTTCCGGGGTGACTTCGAGCAGTCGTCCGCCGCTTGATTCGGTAATCAGGGTATTGCCATTGGCAAGGCGTTGCTGATCAGCGCGGATGTTGCTGTCGAATTTCTGTTCGGCTGTGCCCTTGTATTCCCAGGTGATGCCGTTGGTTTCCGGATCGATTTGCAGGATGCGCGATTGTCCGGCTTCCGGATCGGCAAGCTGTCCCTGATTGTCAAACAGCAGGATATCGCCGTTTGGCAGGACATCCGGGTCATGCTGCCCAAGCCACGGGCCGCGTGTTGCCCAGACGACTTTTTCCGCATCCATATCAAGCACGGCAATGATGCCAAGATCACGGAAGGACAGAACAACATCGCCCGCCTTGCCCTTGGCAAAGTTTTGCGCGGTTTCTTCGGTAATCAACTGGATCGTGTTGGTGTGCAGCACATCCTCGTTCGAGAAATAGGGCGCGAAATCGACCATGTTGGCGTAGCTTGAATTGATCAGCGCATCGAGGATCGAGACACGTTTGATTTCCTTGCCTTCGGGTGACAGGATCACCGCGAAATCGTCCAGACGTGGCGGGGTGAGCTGTTTGCGGTTGGCATATGTGTTAAAGCGGAATTCCTGTGTCAGGGCATAAATCCGGCCATCGGGCGCAATCGAAAAATCGTGATGCGCGGTCCCCAGATATTTCCAGACCGGTTTGGAGTTGCGGTCGATCTTGGCCATGCCATAGCCATAGGGCGTATCGCCCGCCGCGGTATATTGCACGATCAGGTCGCCATCAGGTGCCATTTTGGCCGTGTGCCAATGCATGAAATCGTCTTTTTGCGGGTTGGGGATCGGCGATGTTTCATCGTGGATTTCGCTAAACGGCATGCGCCATTCATGGACGATGTTACCACCCATATCGATCAGAACGGCATGCGGCCCGTCCCCCGATGAATACAGGGTCAGACCTTTCTGGGTCTTGTCGGCTTTATTGATCGTGACACCGGTTTCTTCGGTGCGGGCCGGGGACCAGAAATCAAGCCGTTCGACGCTGCTGTATTTGGTGCGCTGTTCCCATAATGCCGTGCCCGCGCGCCAGGCATTTTTCATCGACTGATAGGGCGGGACTTCGGCCAGTATGACAAACGCACCGATGCCAAAGCTGATCGCGGCGATGCCGGTCATGAAAGCAGCAAAAAAGATTTTATCGCCGCGGTTGTTTTCCGCAGACTCACTGGTTTTTTCAGGTGCAGACACGCAACAATCTCCTTGTCATCTGACAAAAATGTTACGTGTGCCTGTGGGCAAATTTGCGGCCAATATCAAGGGGATTGGGGCGGTTTGGCCGCTTTTCGCCTTTGTTTCGCCCAAGAGTTTAATTGCAGGTAGGGATGTTTTCGGCGGTTTGTTCGTTTGATTACTGCCGGTATTCGACCCCGTCCATCACCAGAAGATTACCGTCAAACCGGCATGGTACGGTGCCCGACGGTACACTCATGCGTTGCAGGACCTGCCCGGTTGCCGCATCGCTATAGGTGCCGTTGCCATAGGTGACCGAAATGCTGTCGGGCGTGGTGACATAGGTGAAACCGATCTCGAACCGGTATTTTTGCGCACTGCCATAGGTGTAACTGACGAAATTACCACTCCCTTGGCCTGGGGAGTCGAGTTGAAGGGTGGAATTGCCGGTATTGTCGCGGAATGTGCCGCTGGCATTGCGGCAGCCGCCTTGGGCCGCGACCTGCTGTTGGGTGGCTTCGGTTGCGGCTTTTTGTGCGGCGGCTTCGGCGGCTTTTGCGGCAAGTTGGCGATCACGTTCGATCAGGGTGGCCAGTTCGTCCGGCCCCGAAAGTTTTTCGCCGCCATAATAATAGCATTCACCGGCCGGGACGGTTTCCCCGCCGCAGACGAATTCGCCGGTCTGGTTTGGAAATGCCAATCCTTCGGGCAGTTCCATCCAGCCGCCTTCCCACCAGGTCAGGCGCCCCTGACCAGAAGGCTTGCGTTCGCGCACCGGTCCCTGCCAGACATTGCCGTCCGCCATGCGCAATTCACCTTCAAGCGGGTCAAACACGCGATAGGTACCGGTAAAGCTTGTGCCATCGGGCCATTTGGTCGTGCTGCCCGGTTCGATCTGGTGGCTGTCGCTTAGATAGTCGCCGTCCACCACGCGGCCATCGGCATATTCGATGTCGCCGGTGATTTTGTCGCCGGTAATGTCGGCATTGTCGATTTCGGCAAAGGGCTGCCCGTTGCGGGTGATTTCGACCGTGCCGGTGCCGACCGGATTGCCGTTATTTTTCGGGCCGGTATATTCCGCCTGGTATCCGTCATCGGTAAAAAGGGTTTCCGGGCCATAGGTGGTGCTGATCGGTATGCGCCATATCGTGGTGTCGATATTCGGATCAATCCGGGCGGGATCGGGTTCGCGGCTGATTTTGACGTCTTCGGAAAACAGACCGTAATCGGCATAAACCACCGTCACTTCGCCGGGGAGTACATCGACCCAGCTTTCCGATTTCAGTTCACCCAGCCGATAGACCCTGACCTGATAGCTGTCGGGCCACAGGGTGTATTCCTTCATCTGTCCGGCGGAAAGCTGTTCGGTGGTGAAGGGTTTGAAACCCTTGTTGCGCGCCGCCTTTACGATCTGCATCTGCCAGCCGTAATAGGCCCCGTTGCCCGACGGGTTGATCCGAAAGGCGATGCTGCCGGGATCGGAAACATTGGCCGGGGCAAGGGGTGTTTGCGACGGGACGGGCGAGGGTGCCGGGGCGGATGGGGATGGGGTGACCGTCTGGCAGGCGGCAAGGCCGATAGCCAAAATGCCGACGGTCATGGTCCTGATCATCGTAACGCCCGGTTTCATCACCCATCCCCCATAGGCCATCTGATAAAACCGATTTCGCCACAAGTTTGGCAGGTTGGGAAGCGTTTAAATTCAGGGGATAGGGTGTTTCGCCCGTCAATGTTGGGTATTGGGTGTTAGGTGTTATTTTCGCCCCCCGGGATCCAGAAGGGCGTCAATTGGCGGGACCGGTGTTACCTTGACCTTTTTGGTGACGATATAGGTGAAATAACGGTCAATGCCGATCCCCGCGATCAGAAGCCCGTCGATCAGACGCTGATAGGCATCGACATCACGACACAGCACCTTGAGCATGTAATCCACCCCGCCGCCAAGGGCGTAGCATTCGACGATTTCCGGGATATCCTGAACCGCCTTTTCGAAAATCGCGAAATCCTCGTGCTGGTGATGGCGCAATGTTACCTCGGTCATCACAAGGGTCGGCTTGACCAGCATTTCAAGATTGATATGGGCGTGATAGCCCGAAATCACGCCAAGGTCTTCGAGGCGTTTGAGCCGTTCCCAGCACGGGCTTGGCGAGAGGTTCACCGCCTCGGCCAGTTTGACCTTGGTGATGCGCCCCTCGCGTTGCAGCGTGAGCAGGATTTTCAGATCCTGATCATCCAGCCTGATCATTTCCCGACCACCTCGGCAATGACAGCAAGACAATCCCCGGTCTTGATCAGGCCGGGGAAATGGCGACAGGCGACGATGCCGTCGCGCGGTGCCTTGTATTCGGTTGGCACCCCGCCGGTCCGGTTGGCATCGTAAACGCGCGCAATCAGATCACCGCGCAAAACCGTTTCACCCAGATCGACGCAGGGTTCGAACAGGCCGCCTGAAACCGACGCGACAAAGCAATTGCCGTCCGGCATATCAAGCATGACGCTGCCCTCGTCGGGGACGTCCGGTTCACCGGTCAGAATACCGGCATGGATCAGAAGGTTGCGCACCCCGCGATCCGCAATCGCCACCCGTTCGGCGGTGGTCGAGCCGCCGCCGCCCAGTTCGGTGGTGACGAATGTTTTGCCGGCTTCCTCGACCACGGTGTCAAACATGCCGACCGAATCAAGTTCGAGCATCATCATCGAATAGGGGGCAGCAAAGGCCTTCATCGCGCTTATGCAGCGGGCTTCCTGTTCCTTGTCTTCAAGGACGTGGACGGCAGCAAAGGGAATGAAATCAAGCGTCTTGCCGCCGGAATGCAGATCAAGGACGATGTCGGCTTCGGGCACCAGATGGCGCAGAACATAATCGGCGATTTTCTGTGTTACCGTACCGTCGGCCTTGCCGGGGAAGCTGCGGTTAAGGTTGCCCTTGTCAATCGGGGATGTCCGCGACGCATTGAGGAATGCCGGGAAGTTCATGGCAGGCAGGATGATCACGCGCCCGCGGATTTCGGCGGGCGAGAGTTTCCCGGCCAGTTTGAACAGCGATACCAGTCCTTCGTATTCATCGCCGTGATTGCCGCCGGTCAGAAGGGCGGTCGGCCCATCGCCGTTGCGAATGACCGTAATCGGGATCATCACAGCCCCCCACGCGGAATCGTCACGCGAATAGGGCAGCTTTAAAAAGCCGTGATGAACGCCATCCTGATCGAACGGGATGGTTGGCGTAATCGGGGATTTCTTTGTCATGGCCGTTTCCTTGCATATAGGCAGGATACCGCGACCGTCGGTATCCTGCGTGGCAGTCTTGCACCGGCATTTTATCTGCGGTGCGATTTTGATCGGCGTTGTTTGCGTCAGTTTTTGACGAATAACTGCCTTGGATAACTGGTCAGTGTCTTGCTGCCGGTTTCCGTGATCATCATGCTTTCGGTGATCTCGATCCCCCAGTCATCAAACCAGAGTCCGGGCATGAAATGGAATGTCATGCCGGGTTCAAGGACTGTGCGGTCACCGGGGCGCAGGCTCATGGTGCGTTCGCCCCAGTCTGGCGGGTAGGAAAGCCCGATGGGATAGCCACACCGGCTGTCTTTGTGGATGCCGTATTTTTGCAAGACGCCAAAGAAGGCATTGGCGATGTCTTCGCAGACATTGCCGGGTTTGGCGGCTTCAAGGCCAGCCTGAAGGCCTTCGATCAGGGCACTTTCGGCATCAAGGAAACGCTGTTCAGGTTGGCCCAGATAGACCGTGCGCGACAGCGGCGCATGATAGCGTTTATAGCAACCGGCAATCTCGAAAAATGTTCCGGCATCGCCCGGTATCGGTTTGTCATCCCAGGTCAGATGCGGCGCACCGGCATCGGCACCCGACGGCAGCAGCGGCACAATCGCCGGGTAATCCCCGCCGATCCCGTCAATGCCGACAATCCCCGAACGGTAGATTTCGGCGACCAGTTCGTTTTTCTTCATGCCCGGTTCGACGACTTCGAAAATGCGTTCATGCATGTTTTCGACGATGCGGGCCGCCTGGCGCATATAGAAAATCTCGGTCTCGGACTTTACGGCACGCTGCCAGTTCACCAGTGCCGTGGCATCATGGAACTTTGCATTGGGCAGATGGGCCTGCAATTGGGCGTAACATCTGGCGGAGAAATAGTAGTTATCCATTTCAACACCGATATTGCGCGTGCCCCAGCCGCGATGTTCGATCACCTCGGACAGGTAATCCATCGGGTGATGGGTGGTCGATTGCACATAGTAATCGGCATAGGGGATGATGCGGTCATGGGTCATATAGACCGTGCGCTTTGCCCCGTTTGCATCCTGTGATCGCCCGAACCAGATCGGGTCGTCCTCTATCGGGACAAGCACGCATTGGTGAACATAAAACGACCAGCCGTCATAGCCGGTCAGCCAGGCCATGTTTGATGGGTCGGTCACGATCAGAAGATCGAGCCCCTTTTCCACCATGGCTTTTTTTGTTTTTTCCAGACGCTCGGCATATTCCTCGCGCGTGAAATTCAGTTCAACCTGGCTCATTGCAGGCCTCCAAAAAAGGCGGGGTTTCAGTTTTTCCTGACCCTGTTTCCTTTTGTTATTACGACGTGATCTCGGTCCCGGCCTTGGCTGCATCGCAGCGGGCGCGGGCGAGGGTGGCGATTGCGGTGTCCTGGACACCCGTACCGGTCAGATCGGCAACCGTGATCGCATCGTCGGAAGCACGTCCCGACGCCGATCCGGCAATAATCTGACCCAGTTCTGGAAATGTGTGGTCGGCCTTGATGATCCGGGCATCAATGGCGTGATGCAGTTCACCCAGAATCCGGCATTGCGAAAGGCTGTCGCACACATAAAGGTCTGCCCGGCCGATCAATGCCGGGTCGATTTCGTTTTTATGTTCCGCATCCGACCCCATGGCGGTGATATGGGTGCCGGGTTTGACCCAGTCCGATAAAAGGACGGGTTCACGTGCGGGGGTGGTGGTGACGATGATATCAGCATCCTGTGCCGCGGCCCGGCCATCGGGCGTTGCGGTTACGGACAGGCCAAGTTCGCTGGCGCAGGCGGCGGCACAGATTTCGGCCTTGGCCATATCGCGTGCCCAGATGGTGGCCGATGTGATGCCACGCACCAGTTTAAGCGCCTGAAGCTGCAATTTCGCCTGCACACCGGCCCCGAAGATCGCGGCATGTTTTGCATCCTTGCGCGCCAGATGTTTGGCGGCAACGCCCCCGGCGGCAGCGGTGCGGATATCGGTCAGATAACCATTATCGAGCATCACGGCTTCGAGCAGGCCGGTTTTGGCTGAAAACAGGTTCATCAACCCGTTGACCGACGGCAGGCCAAGCTTGGGATTGTCAAAGAAGCCGGGGCTGATTTTGATGGCGAAACTGTCCAGTCCGGGGACATAGGCGGTTTTGACATCGACCTCGCCATTGTGATCGTCGATATCAAGCCGAAGGATCGGCGGCATCCGGACATCCTTGGTCGCCAGTGCCAGAAAGGCATTTTCGATACAGGCAATCGCATCGGTATCAAGGGTGATCACGTTGCGAAGGTCGGCTTCGGTCAGAATTCTGATGTTGGGCATATCGGTTACTCCGCCATCAGGTCGACGTCTTCGCCGCCGACAATACGTTTATGCAAATCCATGTCGATATTGCAGCCGGTGGACAGAACCACCGTGGTGCCGGGATTGTCGATCAATCCGGCGCGAAGGGCCGCGATGCCAACGGCGGCGGCCCCTTCGATGACCTGCTGGTCATCGTGATAGGCGGCGCGGATGCCGTCCGCGATCTGGGTTTCATTCACCAGAACAAAGTCATCGGTCAGATCGGCACACATATCGAAGGTGTATTGGTTGTTTTGCCCGATACCGCCGCCGAGGCTGTCGGCCAGTGTCGGCAGTTCCTTAACCGCGGTCGGTTTGCCTTCCTGCAGGCTTGTGATCATGGCACAGCCGCGTTCCATCGAAATGCCGACAACCCGGATGGCCGGATTGATCGACTTCGCCGCCAGTGCCACACCTGCCAGAAGCCCGCCGCCCGATAGCGGCACCAGAAGCGTGTCGGTTTCCGGAAGCTGTTCAAGGATTTCAAGGCCAAGGGTTCCCTGACCGGCGATGATATCGGCATGGTCAAAGGGCGGCAGCATGGTCATGCCGTTTTCCGCAACCAGACGATCCACTTCCTTTTGGGCCTCGTCCTGAGAGGCGCCGGAAATGCAAATTTCGGCCCCCTGGGCGCGGATGCCTTCGACCTTGTTTTTCGGGACCAGTTCGGACATGCAGATCACGGCGCGAACCCCGGCATTGCGCGCCGCATTGGCAAGAGCGCGGCCATAATTGCCGGTTGATACCCCGACCACGCCCTTTTCCTTTTGTTCGGGCGAGAGTTTCAGAACGGCGTTTGCCGCCCCGCGCAGCTTGAAGCTGCCGGTATATTGCTGGTGTTCGCATTTCAGCCACACGGGCGATCCGATCCGCTCAGACAGGCTGGCGGACGGACGCAGTGGTGTATGGATCACGTGTCCCGCAATGGTTTTGCGGGCAGAAAGCACATCACCAAGTGTGATGGGTTCTTTCATGGCGACCTCGTTACGATTTGTGTGGGGCGTGGTCAAACAGGGTTCCGAACCCTGTGACCGGTTTGTCGTATTTCATCAGATTCAGGGCGTGCCAGATCATGGCCTGATTGCTGGTAATTACCGGCTTGCCCAAAAGCTTTTCCGCACGTTCGGCAATCTCGGCGGAGCGGATGGCCGTGCAGGAAATGAACACGGCATCGGCATCCGGGCTGTTGGCCTGTAATGCCGCAGCCAACAGGGCATCGGGCGGGATTGCCGTCATATCAATATCGTTTTCAAGCCCGAAACCCAGCAGCCGGGTCACATCGAAACCGCGCACGATCAGCTGTTCGGCAACGGAACGGGTGACATCAAGAACATAGGGGGCGACCACGGCGATTTTTTGCGCACCGATTGTTCGCAATGCGACATCGGCCGCCAGCAACGGATTGGTCACCGCCGTACCGGGCATGCCCATGTTGATCAGGGCTTCGATCCGGTCCGATCCATTCACCGCCGTCCCCGATGTGCAGCCGAAAATGGCAACATCCACACCATATCCCGGTAGCAGGGTGCGGGCGGCACGCGGCAGATCGTCGGCCATGCTGCGCAGGGTGTCGACCGTGATGGGATTGGCATTTTCAATGCGGGTGGTGAACAGGCCAACATCATGGGGAATGATGCGGCGCAGGTCATCCTCGCCGTTGAAATCGGTGGCAAGCGTGATCAATCCGATCCGCCCGGCCGGGGCAACCGGATCGGGCAAATAGGACAGGTCTACCGGCTCTGGCGTGACCGCGGGGGCAACGGACATCGTCCTGAACTCCTTGATGGGGCGGGGCAATGAATGCCCGCACCCCGGTTTGATATTGTGGTTCGTCTTTTCCGGGACGATCCCGGATTCCTGCCGATTAACGGAATGCCATGGTCGGCAGGAACAATGCGATCTGCGGAACAAAGACCAGAATCACCGCGGCTAGCAGAAGCATGAAGATAAAGGGCGGCGTGCCCCGGATGACCTCGTAATAAGGTCGCCTGAAGATCGCGATGGCGGTGAAAATATCGCAGCCAAATGGTGGTGTTGCCGACCCGATGGCGACCTGCAGGGTCACCAGCGTGCCAACCAGAACCGGATCAAGCCCGGCATCGCGCACCAGCGGCATGAAGATCGGTGTCAGAACCAGAATGACCACAATCGGATCAACGAACATGCAACCGATAAAGAACGCGATGCAGATTGCAGCCAGGATCAGATAGCTGTTTGCGCCTTCAAGGCCCAATGCACCGATCACGTGCTGCGGGATCTGGGCAAAGGAAATCACGAACGAGAATGTTGTCCCCGCGCCGACAAGGATGAAGACCACAGCGGTAATCAGGCCGGTCGAACGGGCAATTTCCAGAAGTTCGGACCATTTCACCGACTTGAAGATCATGACTTCAAGAATGATGGCATAAACCACGGAAACGGCTGCGACTTCGGTCGGGCTGACCCAGCCGAGATAAATGCCGCCAACAATCAGAACCGGGAACATGATGGCCGGACCGGCATTGATGACGGCCTTGCCACGTTCTGCCCAGCCCATGCGCGGGATGGTCGGGATGTTGTTCTTTTTCGCGTAGTAAATGCAATAAGCCGAAAACATCAGCAGGATCAGGATGCCCGGGCCGATACCAGCCAGGAACAATTCACCAATCGACACCTTGCCGACCACGCCAAACACGATCATGCCAATTGATGGCGGGATCAGAAACGCGATGTCACTGGCATTGATGATCAGGGCCATGGCAAAGCTGTCTTTGTAACCGGCTTTCAGCATTTTGGGACGCAGCGGGCCGCCCATCGCGACCACGGTTGCCTGTGTCGAACCCGAAACAGCCCCAAACATCGTGCAGCCAAGGGCGGTGGTGACCGCAAGGCCGCCGCGGACATGGCCCACAAAGGTCATGGCAAGGTCGATAAGCCGGTTGGCCGTATGCCCCTTTGTCACGATATCGGCGGCAAAGATGAACATCGGCACGGCAATCAGTGCCACCGGCGAGATCCCCGTCACCATTTGCTGGATCAGAATTTTGGGATCAATCGGCATGTAGAAGGTGAAAGCGACGACGCTGGCCATGGTCAGCGGCACCATCATCGGGAAGCCCAGCACCAGAAGGACGAGCATCACAATCAGAATTGTGGTTCCAAGATCCATTTTCCGTCCCCCTACAGATGATGGTCGTCAGCGTCGGAAAACGTATCTTCCACCCGGTAGGACAGATGCGTCCCCGGTCTGAAGATATTCGTTGCCGCGGCAAGTACGAACTGGATCCCCGTGACCGTCAGGCCAAAGGGTACGATGAGGACGGTGAAATAATAGGGGATGCGAAGGGCCGGTGTCAGTCGGTTCGACTGGATCAGGGATGAAACATAGCCGACGGAGTACCATGCCAGAAGAAACAGAAGGGCGGCTGTGCCCAGCGTGATGATGATCATCATGATCTTGCTGGCCTGTGGGCCCAGCATATCGGTAAAGGCCGACATGCGAATGTGGCGACCCATGCGGGCGGCCTCGCTGATGCCGACAAACGTGACAAGAATGATCAGAAATTGATTGAGCTCTTCGGAAAAGAAGATGCTCGAACTGAAACCCAGCCGCATGATCACATTGGCGACCGTATTGACGGCCATGATCACGATGCTCCACCCCAGCAACTGACGCTCGACAACGGATAAACCGTCATCAAGCCGTTTCAGCACCGACAGCACCCCGCCTTGTGGCGAGGGAGCCTCCCCGTTAGAATCTGACATACGACCTCCATGATGCGCGTGCGAGACATTCTTGCTGAACGTTGTGTGTGGTTATTGGTTCCCTCCCACACGTTTCCTGTTCGCTTCGCGCCAGACCGTCAGAATAAAAACGGTTTGTGACGGTTCAATCAGATTTTTGTCATGACACAAAAATCAATACATAACGTCGAAGGCATGGACACCCGGCATCTGTTCCATCGTATGGCGGATCTGCATCAGCCCGTGATGCAGGGACGGGGTATCCACCGCTCCGCCGACACAAATCCGGATGGCATTCGGGCGGGGGACCTTGACCGTCATGAACGGGTCGGAAATCGTCACGGCAACGCCGTTTTTCCTCAGTTCTGATGCGAACCATTCTTCCTGCCAGTGATGCGGAATGCGCACCCAGGCGCTTAGCGATGTGGGGTGATGGCGGACCACGGCATCCCCCAGTATTTCGGCAACAAGGGCCTGTCTTTCACGCATCAGGGCGCGTTGGACCGTTACCGCCTGATCAACGGTGCCATCAGTGATCCAGCGCGCGCCGATCTCGGCCATCAGGGGGGTGCCCATCCAGCCGGTGACTCGCAAAACGCTGCTGGCACGGATCGACAGATGCTGTGGCACGACCAGAAAACCGGTACGAAGCCCCGGCATGACGATCTTGGTCAGGCTGGAAACATGGAAGCCCAGCCGCGGCAGGAAACTTGTGATCGGGGGCAGGTTCTGTTCCAGAAGCGGGCGATACACATCGTCTTCGATGACATAAACGCCGTAATGTTCGGCGATCTCGGCGATTCGTTTGCGCCGTTCCAGCCCCATCAGGCAGTTGGTCGGGTTGGTGTAGATCGGGGTCACGACAAGGGCGCGGATGTGGCGCGCACGGCATTCACGTTCAAACGCGTCGGGCAGAATGCCTTCGTCATCGGTTGGCAATGCGCCCAGCTTGAAGCGAAGGATGCTGGCGGTGCCAATGACACCATGATCGGTCAGGCTTTCGGTCAGCACGACATCGTCGGGCTGAACCACGGTGGCAAGGGCGGTAAAGACCCCCTGTGCCGCGCCATTGGTGATCAGGATGTTGGGAAGCTCGGCCGAAATTCCCATCGATGCCAGCCATTTGCTGCCGATTTCGCGGTGGTATTCGAACCCTGCGACCGGGCGGCAGCTTTCCATCCAGTTGTGGTGGGTTTCCTCGGCCAGTTTGCCGTGTATCTGGCGCGACAGATCATTGTGGAAATCGGTATAGGCCGTGCGCACAATCGACAGGTCGATCAGGTCGGGCTGGCGATTGTCCAGAATGAAGGTCGATGCGCGATCTGTCAGGCGTGCCTGAACGAATGTGCCGCGACGTCGTTCCGACCTGAGATAACCCTGTCGTTCTACTTCCTTATAGGCCGCACTGACGGTTTGCACGCTGACATGCAGCCGATAGGCCAGTTCACGATGGGTCGGCATGCGGACATCATGGCGAAGGCGTCCTGCCTCGATATCGGTGATGATCGCTTCGACAAGGGCCTTGTATTTCGGTCCCGTATCGCCGCTCAGGTCAATATTTGGCAGCCACATCCTGTTGATTTCCAGCCTTTTCTACCCTTGTGCCCCCTTGGGGGTTTTTCCAACCCTAACATGACCTGAGGGTTAATGTGTAGACGTCAATGTTATTTTGTCATGATACAAAACTAACATTGACCTGATGCAGGAACATTTCAACACTTTGCGCGTTCATAACATTGATGTGCCAACTAATCGCCGCCGATTAAGGGTTAGATCCCGGTCGTCGCGGCACAATAAGGGAGACTTCGATATGAGTTTGAACAAGCTCTTCAAGGCGACCCTGTCTGCCGCCGCAATCTTTGCGGTTGCCGGGACAGCCGCCCAAGCCGAAGAATGGAAATTTGCGCATGAAGAAAGCCCGGGCGATGTGCAGGACCTGTATGCACAGGAATTCAAGCGCCTGGTCGAGGAAAAAACCAACGGTGATGTGACGGTTACCGTCTACACCTATGGCCAGTTGGGTACCGAAAACGACATTACCGAACTGACGACGGCGGGGGCTGTCCAGTTCTCGAACGCGTCGCCGGGCCATCTGGGCACCTTCGTTCCGGAAATTCAGGTTTTCGGCGTTCCCTACCTGCTGTCGCAGGATAACGAGGTGAACAAGGAAGTCCTGTCGAGCAGCCCGACGATCTATGACGGTCTGTCGAAGGATTTTGAGTCCAAGGGTCTTAAGCTTTATACCATGTATCCCGAAGGCGAGATGGTCTGGACCACCAAGAAAAAGGTGACCCAGCCGTCCGAATTTGACGGGGTGAAATTCCGCGTCATGACGTCGCCGATCCTGATCGAAAGCTATGAGTCCTTCGGTGCCGATCCGGTGGCGTTGCCTTGGGGTGAAGTTTATTCCGGCCTTCAGACCAGCGTGATCGATGCACAGGTCAACCCGATCTTCTTCATCGAAAGTGCGAAATTCTATGAAGTTACCGACTATCTGATCTATGCCGGTCAGCAGCAATATACCACCACCGTGGTATCAAATGCCGCCTTCTATGAAGGTCTGTCTGACGAGCGCAAGGATATGCTCAAGGAAGTCAAATCGGAACTTGATGACTTCATCTACGAAGCGCAGCAAAAGGCAAATGCCGAGGCACTTGATCGCATCAAGAAAGCCAAGCCGGAAATCGAAGTCATTCGTCTGAATGATGAACAGCGCGCGGCATTCAAAAAGGCGTCGGCCGGTATTGGTGACAGCCTTGTCAAGGAAGTCGGTGGTGACACCGAAGAAGTGCTGAAAGCGCTCCGCAAGGAATTCGGCACCGAGATGTAATCATCTCTGACCGCAATTCCCCCTTAGCGGGATGATATCGGAAACCCCTGCCATGTTGGCCGCAGGGGTTTCTTTTTGTCTGCTTGGTAGAGGCAGGTGTCGAAAAAAAGATTTTGTACTGACAAAAAAACAGAGGCCGGCATGGGTCCGGCCTCTGTGGTGCACCCGGTCGTCATAAAGAAGACCGGGTGGGATGGTGTGAGACGGGTTACTTGCCGCTTGCGACCTCGTTAGCAACCGCATCGACGGCCTGTTTGGCGATGTCGATGACCTTGTCGATTTCGGCCTTGGTGATGCAAAGCGGCGGGGCAAAGCCCAGAATATCGCCATGCGGCATGGCACGTGCGATCATGCCGCGTTCAAGGCAGGCGGCCGAAACGCGCGGACCGATTTTCGCATTCGGATCGAACCGTTCCTTTTTGGTTTTATCGGCGACAAATTCCAGTGCGGCCATCAGGCCGACACCGCGCGCCTCGCCAACCAGCGGATGCTCGTTAAAGGTTTCGCGCAGGCGTTTCTGGAAATAGCCCCCGGTATCGGCCGCATTGCCGGTCAGGTTTTCACCATCGACAATATCAAGGTTGGCATTGGCGGCAGCCGCACAGACCGGATGGGCGGAATAGGTCCAGCCATGGCCGATCGGCCCCATCTGATCCGAACCCTGTTCCAGAACCTTCCAGACGCGTTCGCCAATGATGACACCCGACAGCGGCAGGTAGCCAGATGTGACACCCTTGGCAATCGTGATCAGGTCGGGCTTCATGCCGTAATGGTGCGACCCGAAATAGGACCCGGTACGGCCAAAGGCGGTGACAACCTCGTCGGCGACCAGAAGAACATCATATTTGTTCAGCACCTTCTGGATCGCGTCCCAGTATCCTTCGGGCGGGGTGATGATGCCGCCCGTACCCATGACCGGTTCGCCGATGAAGGCGGCAACGGTTTCCGGGCCTTCGCGCAGGATCATTTTTTCAAGGTCATCGGCACAGCGTTTGGCAAATTCGGCCTCTGTCTCGCCCGCGTCGGCATTCCAGTAATGGTGCGGGCAGGTGGTGTGCAGGATCGGCGCACGTGGTAGGTCAAACGCGTTGTGGAAGGCGGCCAGCCCCGTAAGGCTGCCGGTCATGATGCCCGAACCATGGTAACCGCGCCAGCGCGAGATGATTTTCTTCTTCTGCGGCAGGCCGCGGATATTGTTGTAATACCAGATCAGTTTGATGTTGGTTTCGTTCGCATCCGACCCCGACATGCCGTAATAGACGCGCTGCATGCCTTCGGGGGCGGATTTGACGATGCGATCCGACAGGCGGATGACCGGCTCGTTCCCGTGCCCGACATAGGTGTGGTAATAGGCCAGTTCCTTGGCCTGGGCGTAAATCGCATCGGCGATTTCAGTACGGCCATAACCGACATTCACACAGTAAAGACCGGCGAAGGCATCAAGGGATTCCTTGCCTTCGGTATCATGGATATAGATGCCCTTGCCGCCATTGATGATGCGGTTGGGGGTTTCGCCCGCCGCGTGCTGGCGCATGTGGGTCGAGGGATGCATGAAATGGGCGCGATCCATTTCCTGCAAATCGGCGGTGGTGTTTTTGATGACATTCATTTTGCTTCTCCCATGTGAATGCGGTGGCTGCTGCGCATGTTACTGTTTGAACGCGGCGCAGACATATTTGAGTTCTGTGAATTCTTCGAGGCCGTGGCGCGACCCTTCGCGGCCAAGGCCGGATTGCTTGACGCCACCAAACGGGACCGGTGCGCCGGTGATTTTCACGCAGTTCAGTGCGACCATGCCGTATTCAAGTGCGTTTGAAACACGCGCGGCGCGATCATGATCCTTGGTATAGACATAGGCCGCCAGACCATATTCGCTATCATTGGCGCGGCTGATGACTTCTTCCTCGGTATCGAACGGGATGACCGGGGCAACCGGGCCAAAGGTTTCCTCGTGATAGATTTTCATATCTTCGGTCACATCGGCCAGAAGGGTCGGGGCATAGAACAGCCCGCCCATCTTTTTGCCACCGGTCAGAACGCGGGCACCCTTGGCGCGGGCATCTGCAACATGTTCATCGCATTTGGCAACCGCACGATCATGCATGAGCGGACCGATTTCGGTGGTGTCATCAAGCCCGTTGCCAACGCGCAGTTCGCCGATTGCCTTGGCATATTTGTCAAGGAACGCATCATAGATATCACGATGGACAAAGATGCGGTTCGCGGCAAGGCAATCCTGCCCGCTGGTGGCGAATTTGGCACCAACGGCGTGATTGACAGCCTCATCCAGATCGACATCGGGGAACAGGATAAACGGGGCATGTCCGCCCAGTTCCATCGACATCTTTTTGACGGTCTGAGCCCCTTGCGACAGCAGCAGTCGGCCGACTTCGGTCGAGCCGGTAAAGGACAGTGCGCGCACAACCGGGTTGCCGCAAAGTTCGCCAACAACCGGATTGGGATCGCCGGTCACGACGTTAAAGACACCGGCCGGGATACCGGCCCGTTCGGCCAGTTCGGCAAGGGCGGTGGCCGAAAACGGCGTTTCGGTCGCCGGGCGGACAATCATGGTGCAACCGGCGGCCAGTGCGGCGGCGGCCTTGCGCGTGATCATCGCACACGGGAAGTTCCACGGTGTTACTGCCGCGGTGACGCCAACCGGTTCGCGTTTGACGGTCATATTGCGACCGGGCAGGTGGGACGAAATATTTTCGACATTCACCCGTTTGGCTTCTTCGGCGAAGAATTCGATGAAGCTTGCGGCATAATCAATCTCGCCACGGGATTCCGAAATCGGTTTGCCCTGTTCAAGTGTCATCAGAAGGGCGAGGTCTTCCTTGTTTTCGATCAGAAGATCAAACCAGCGGCGCAGACGCGCGGCGCGATCCTGCGGCAGAAGGGCGGCCCATGCCGGAAAGGCCGCATGGGCCGCGGCAATGGCGTTACGGGTTTCGGCAATGCCCATATTGGGCACGGTTCCAAGAAACGCACCGTCGAACGGATTGGTGACTTCGATAACCTGACGGTTGTCGGCCGAGCACCAGCGACCATCAATATAAGCGTGTTCGCGCAGAAGCCGAAGATCGGACAGCTGGCTTAACGACACGCAGCGCTGTTCTTTGAGTTGTGCCGTCATGAAAACCTCCTTGAAACAAGGCCGCGCCTATGGCGTCAGCCCCTGTTTTGTTGAACTGCCAGCAGGCTATCAACAAGCTGGCAGAGGAGGTCTCCGAACTCGATGCGATTTGATGCGGTTTTTTTGGCAAGCCCCGGTCGAAAGCAGATGTTTTTTCTGTCGGGGGCTGTGCGGATATTCAATCGTCGGCGTTATCTTTGAGAAAAGCGCGCATTTCGCGGCGTTCGCGCCGTTTCTCGATGACGGTGCGGATGATGATCACGGCAAAGAACAGCACAACGATGCTGGTGGACATCGGAAAGGCGACCGGGATGCCGATGATAAAGACAATGGCACCCAAAAGCCCGCCGCCGATCATCGCCGCCATTCCGCCAAGCAAGGCGATGGCGAAAACGGCGGCGATGATGATGGAGGCAAGCTTGTTCATAACAGGTCCGGTCGAGTGTAATTCACTCAGCCACTGCGGCTGGTAAGCTGTTTGGTGGTGACATCAACACGGTGGGCCAGAACGCGGATCAGCTGAACGGCAACCGCCTGGTCCTGTCGGACAAGGCCAAGGAACTCGTTTTTATCGAGTTTCAGGACCGTCATTTCCTCGACCGCGCGAATGGTTGCGGAACGCGGTGCATCGACCAGAAGGGCGATTTCACCAATGACTTCCTTGGGTTCGACATCGCGAAGCTTGATTGTTTGGGCTTCGTCGGTCGTCAGCCAGATTTCACCGCGCCCGGAAATCACGATAAAGGCCGCATCCCCCGGGTCGCCCTGTTTGACCAGAACCTCGCCGCGTTTGAAGGTCAGACGCGGGCTGGTAAAGGCAAGCAGCTTGATCACGCTGGGGTCAAGGCCGGCAAACAGCGGAATGGTCCGAAGCAGCCGGACTTCCTGTTCGATGCTGCCATCATTTGTATCAGATGCGGTTTCGGCGACTTCGTCTTCGGCCTGTTCGGCGTCGGCATCGTCGATTGCATGGCTTTGGCGTTTAACGATTTTGCCGTTCGCCATATGCAGATAGGTTCCGAAACGCTGGCTGTCGGTTTCATCACCATCAACCCAGATCACACTGCGATGTTCGGATTGCCCGGTCAGCCAGTCAATGACCTGTTCGCGTGTTTCACGGTCCAATGCCGAAAGAGCTTCGTCCACAACCATCAGATCGGGATTCTTGATCAGGGCACGGACCAGCGCGATTTTCTGACGCAGGCTTTGTGAAACGCGGCTGCCGCCGACACCGACCTGACTATCAAGGCCAAGTGTGACAAGCGCCTCGTAAAGGCCGCCCTCATGGGCGATTTCAAACAGTACTTCGCCAACACGTTCTTCGGAATTTGCACGGCCATAGGCAAAACGACCGAACAGAAGGTTGTCGATGACGGGCGCCGCCGCGGCATATTCATCGACCTTGAAGAAGTCGATCATGTCCGCCAGATCGTCGGGCAGTTTGCCATAGAATTTCGGACGCGCTTTGAGGACCAGCTTGCGGAATTCGTCATCGATGACGCGCAAACGATGGCGTGCCGGGGTCAGGTTCATGGCGACGTCAAGGAGGCGTAGCTTGTCCTCGGCGCGCATATCCGTGATCGCGACCCCGTCGGTGCGTTTCAGCATGTTTTTGACCTCGGGCAGTTCGTCGGCCGAGATAAAGCTGTAACGGTCAAAGAATTCGTGTCCGGGCGGCAGGCCGGTAAACAGTTCAACCATCAGATCAAGCGTGTCGCGGCCCATGCTGATCATGACGTCGTAAAGCCCGGTTTCGCGCAGGGCTTCCTGCATATAGGGATGCGACAGAAATGCCGTGCGTTCGAAATCGGACCGGGCCGGGGCACCAAACAGAATGTTGACGCCGACCGGTGCGTTGTCGTTGTAAAGATCAATGTCATAGGGTTCGACCAGATCGGACAGGCCACGTTCGGCAAGGATTTCCTTGAGTTTCGGGCGGGCCGTCAGAACGGCTTCGACCAGATCCGGGCGTTCTTTCGGATCAATGCGGCGTTGCAGGCCGATGCGGTAAATATCGCGGTCAAGCTGCACGACTTCAAGCAGGCGCATCAGTTCGACCTTCAATTCATCAATCGAATTGAAGCCCGGACCGATATAGTCGATCCATTCTGCCGCCGGGTCATAGGGGATATTACCGGACCGCTTGATTTCGTCGTACATCTCGTCGGTCAGACGCCATGGCAGATCGGTCGGATCGGTCAGTTCGATATGGTCGACAAATTTCGGCAGCGGCAGTTTCAGGTTTTCGTCATCGCCGTCACCGTCTTTTTCATCGCCGGTTTTGATAGCAAGGATCGGTCGGTGTTTCAGGCCATAAAACAGGTTGTCGGCGATGGTGCCGTTAAACAGATAGGCGTCATTGCCGATATAGGCCAGACGTTGCCCGAATGTGGATGCCGGAAGGTCTTCGGCATTGCGGTCGCTGAACTGGATGCGGCCACCGGTCGGGGTCAGTAACCGCGCGATCAGGCGGGCCAGTTGCGATTTTCCGCTGTCAGCCGAGCCGGTCAGAAGAGCCGAGCCCGGCAAGGGCATGTTGAACGACACATTTTCAACAACCCGGGTGCCGTCATCATCGACCCATGACAGGGCCGCGACATCAAGCGGTCCGGGCAGGCGTTCGGATTTCGGCGCGATCAGTTCGTGTTCACGGCCAAGATCAGGCAGTTCGAACTGTTCGTGAAGCTGTTCATATTTGATCCGCGCATCGGCAAGGCGCTGGTAATAGGCTAGAAGCTCTTTCCAGGGGGCCGACATATCCTTGTAGGCGGCAAGGGCCGCGACCAGCGCGCCGAAGCTGAGATCGCCCATGATCACCAGATAACCGCCGATGGAATAGAAGAAGAACGGCGTGATCTGGGCGATGAAGTTGTTCAGGAACTTGATAAAGAATTTGCGGAAATAGATTTCCTTGCGGATTTCAAAAATCCGGCCCATCCGCTGGGTGAAATGGGTCAGCTCGAAACCCTGCGTTTCATGGGCGCGGATATCGGTCGCACCGGCAACGACTTCGCCGATATGTTCAGACATGCGGCGCACATTCTGCACGCGCTGTTTGCCAAGCTGGTTCACGCGGCGTTGCAGTTTCGGGATCAGGTAGCCCTGCAACGGATAAAACGAAATTGCCGCCAGCCCCATCAACGGGTCCTGAATAAAGATAAAGGCGGTGATCGTGACCAGAATACCGCCCTGATAAAGCGGCAGCGAAAACGCTTCGCCAAAGAAACCGCCAAGCGGTTCTGCTTCGGCGGTGATCATGGAAACGATTTCGCCCTGGCTGGTTTTACGGAAATGCGGCAGCGGAAAACGCAGAACCCGTTCAAACAGGGTATAGCGCAACCGGCGCAAAAGCCGTTCGGACATCACGCCGACATAGACGTTGATGAAATATTTGAACCCGCCATTGATGAAGACCAGCGCGAGAAAGATACCAGACAGGGTGAACAGATATTCGATCTGGTTCAGTTCGATGCCAAGAACATCATAAGGTTCGCCAGCGCCACCGATTGCCTGGTTGACGATCAGCTTTGGCAAATCCAGCGAGTAATACAGAAATGGAAAGGAGATCACCGTGACCAAAGTCAGGATAATCTGCTGTAAGCTGCTGTGTTGCCAGATATAGGCAAAAACCGACTTTGGCATTCACGGGTCCCGTATTCTTGTCGGAACGGATTTTTTACCCGTTCCTATTGCTCGTTTTGATGCAGAATGTACCCGGCCTTTAAGGTTTTAGCCAAGTTCGAAACTTTGACCCGGTTCAACAAAGCCGCAAAAGCCGTCAGAATCCGCATCGGGCTTTGGATAGGCCTGATAGTGATAGAGCCACATTTTGGCTTTGATATCGGCAGGAAGGGTCACAAGCTGTTCGTAATGGGCATGAACGCCTGAGTGGCGAGGACCAAGTTCGCAGTCCTGAAAAATGATATCTGCTTTCTGGTACAGCGGCATATGGGCATCAGGGTTGAAAATCGCATCTGTCGTCAGGAAGAAGCTTTGTTTTTTTCCATGCCCGAACAGCGCGTAGGAAAGCATCGTCCCCTGGGACGTCACGATATGTTCAACCGGGATGACATCAAAATGCACGCCCTGCCATTCAAACCCCTTGGCCGGGCTGAGTTCATTGACCTTGAAATAGGATGACAGGCTGTTGTTGCCCTGATCGCTGATCTGAAGTCCGCCGCGCAGGCTGTGTTCCCAAAGCGGTTCAAGCAGGTCGTGAACGGCAAACAGTTTGGCCTGATGACCTTCGAAAATGAAATAATTGGCCAGTGCCATCCATTCCAGACCGCCAATATGATCCGAATGCAGATGGCTGATATAAACAGCATCAAAGTCATTGGGCATATAGCCCAGATTGCGCAGCGAGTGCCGTGCATCTGAACCACAGTCAATCAACATGCGTGCCGGTTGGTCACTGCCGGGCTGAACTGCTTCCAGAACCATATTGCTCTGGAAATTGTCAGCCGCCATGCAGAATGCCGAACCTGTCCCCGCAAACGTAAGCTTCATTCCCCGATCTCCCGACATTTTGTCGAAAGATTAGACGAGGTTTGGGGCAAAGAACCACCCCCTTTGATGGGGAAATGCTAATTTTCCGGATAAAAGCAGCGGGCTGACCCGCGGTTCAGCAAGGCATAGCGCGCTATTCGCCGGGTTCGCGAACCGTTTCAATGTCCTTTTTGCCATCGGCCAGACGGGTGACTTCGGCACGCAATTCCCGCAATTCCCGCAGGATTTCGTGATGATCAAGGCCGAGTTCAGTGCGAGTCTGCGTTTCTTCGACGTCAACATGGGTGGCCATGGCATCGACGACGATGGCAATGAACAGGTTCAGAACGGCAAAGGTGGTGACCAGGATGAAAGGCACGAAAAACAGCCATGCCAGCGGATAGATTTCCATAACCGGGCGGACGATTCCCATCGACCAGCTTTCGAGCGTCATGATCTGGAACAGGGAATAAAGCGACGCGCCGATGGTGCCAAACCATTCGGGGAAGCCCGATCCGAACAGCTTGGTCGCCATGACGGCAGACACATAAAACACCAGCAACAGCAGGGTCAGGACCGACACCATACCGGGAATGGCCTTCATCAGGGCTTCGACGACCTTGCGCATGGAGGGTACCGTCGAAATCAGGCGGAAGGCACGCAGGATTCGAAGGGCACGCAATACCGATACGCCCTGCCCCATCGGCAGCAGGGTGATGGCGACAATGGTAAAATCAAAGATGTTCCATGATCGCCGGAAAAAGCCCAGCCGATACACGGCCAGTTTCATCAGAAGTTCGATGACGAAAATCGCGACCGCGATCTGATCAAGCAGATACAGGATCGATCCGGCGGCATTCATGACGGTTTGGGAAGTTTCAAGTCCGAGAATGATCGCGTTGATCGCAATGACCGCAGTGATGAAATTCTGGAACTTTGAAGATTCGACGATCCGGCGCAGCGTTTCCATTAAACCCTCCCGGTGGGTACCGGTTCAAAAGGCGCGGCAGCCGGGGTTTTCACCGACGGGCGGGACTGCGCCGGAAAGAAAACACGAACAGGGCGCAGATCAGACTTGCTGACGACTGCGCCCTGCGAAATCAGTTCAGACCGTGACGGCCCATATCAAGGAACTTGTCACGACGACGCGCCTTGAGCACACCGCCTTCGACATTGTCCATGGCTTCCAGTGCTTTGACGATTGCGGTGCCAACACGTTTGCAGGCATCAACCGGCGAACGTTGTGCGCCACCCAGCGGTTCGGTAATGATTTCATCAATCACACCCAGCTGGTGAAGGTCCTGTGCGGTCAGGCGAAGGGCTTCGGCCGCCGTTTTGGCCTCGTCACCCGAACGCCACAGGATCGAGGCGCAGCCTTCCGGCGAGATCACGGAATAGATCGAGTTTTCAAGCATCATGACCGAGTTTGCGACCGCAAGCGCGATGGCACCGCCCGATCCGCCTTCGCCGATAATGACCGAAATCAGCGGAACCTTGATATCAAGGCAGGCTTCGATTGACCGTGCGATGGCTTCGGACTGTCCGCGCGCCTCGGCATCGGCACCGGGGAATGCACCGGCCGTATCAACCAGTGTGATAACCGGAATGCCAAAACGTTCGGCCATGCGCATCAGGCGGATCGCCTTGCGATAGCCTTCTGGTTTGGCCATGCCGAAATTGTGCTTTACGCGGGATTCGGTATCGCGGCCCTTTTCATGACCGATCACCATGACGCTGCGGCCCTGCAGACGGGCCAGACCACCAATGATGGCTTCGTCTTCGCCAAACAGGCGGTCACCGGCAAGCGGGGTGAAACCCTCGAACAGGTGGGCGACGTAATCGGTGAAATGCGGGCGATCAGGATGACGGGCAACCTGCGTTTTCTGCCATGCGGTCAGCTTGCCATAGGTGCTTTGCAGCAGCTTGGTCAGCTTGTCCTGCAGGCGTGCGACCTCGTCGGCGATGTTGACTTCATCATTGCCGGTCAGGTGGCGCAATTCTTCGATCTTGCCTTCGAGTTCGGCGATCGGCTTTTCAAAATCCAGAAAGTTATGCATCAGGGCATCATATCCGGCTGGGAAACAATGAGGCGGAACATAGTTGATCAACCCGTCACGTCAAGGGTTGAGGTCCGATAGGCATATAAATTCCATCCTTGCACGAATTATATCGTATATTTCGCGCTGCACAGTGACAGTTTTGCACACGGAAATCCATGACGTCCAGTATCGAGATCACATCGCCCAGCGATCCCGCCCTTGTTCCGTTCGACCGGCTTGTTGAAATTCTGCTGGCCGCCTTTGCCTTTCAGGACGATATCGTCGATCCGCCAAGTTCGGCAAAATCGGTCAATATTGCCGAACTTCAATGGCGGTTTGCCCGTGATACGCTGTTTCTGGCCCATGATTCAGCGGGTCGTGTCATTGGCCAGGTCTGGATCGAGGATGTTGGCAAAGACGCCTATCTTTATAAATTGTCGGTTGATCCGTCCATTCAGGGCGGCGGCATTGGCAAGGCACTGGTCGAGGCGGCCTGCGCCCATGCCGGAAAGGCGGGCAAGGCAAACATGCGGCTCCACGTTCGGGTTGAACTGACCGGTAATATTGCCTTTTTCAAGTCGCGCGGCTTTGAAATCGCCGGTGAAGGCGTTCACGATGGTTATGATCGCACGACATTCTGGAAAATGGCGCGGCCTTTACAGATGGCGAAATCGGCCTGATCCAACCGGCAGTCAGGCGACGTCGGTTTCGGGTTTGGTGGCATAATAGGGAACGTGGGTTTCGCCCCAGTCCTTGAGAGCCACGATAATATGGCGCAGCGTTTCGCCCTTGGCCGTCAGGCTGTATTCCACGCGCGGCGGGACTTCGGCATAGACTTCGCGGTGGATCAGGCCGTCGGCCTCCATCTCGCGCAGTTGGCGGGTCAGCATGCGCTGTGTCACGCCGGGCATCAGACGACGCAATTGATTGAACCGTTTTGTCCCGTCCAGCAGATGGAACAGGACGACACCCTTCCATTTGCCACCAATCACGTCCAGTGTCCCTTCGACCGGGCAGCCGGGGCTGCGATCCGGGGGGCAGGCCAATCTCGATGCCATCAAATGGCTCCTTAAATCCGCAGAAAACGTCAATAGTATACAAAATGACACTATTGGTCCAAATTGTGCTTACTTACGATTATCGCTATAATGCGCTAGGTCTGGTGCATTCGCAATTCAAACCTTTGATCAAAAGGATGACATGATGAAAGCAATCGGACTTTATAAAGCAGCCCCCGTCGAGACGGACGGGCTGTTCCGTGAAATCGATATGGAAACTCCAAAGGCCGAAGGCCGGGATATTCTGGTCCGGGTCAAGGGTGTTGCCGTCAACCCGGTCGATTTCAAAGTGCGCCGCGGCAAGGCGGATGATGGCAATTTCAAAATCCTCGGCTGGGATGCGGCCGGTGTTGTTGAAGCGGTTGGCGAGGATGTCACCCTGTTTCGTCCGGGTGATGCGGTCTGGTATGCCGGGGATGTGACCCGGTCTGGCAGCAATGCTCAGTTCCAGCTTGTCGATGAACGGATCGTTGCGCCAAAGCCAAAGTCGCTTGGCTTTGCCGATGCAGCGGCACTGCCATTGACCACGATTACGGCGTGGGAGGCCCTGTTTGACCGGATGATGATTGATCGCAACGCCAGGGACGCCAATGCGGGCAAGGTGCTTTTGGTGATTGGCGGGGCCGGTGGGGTTGGATCGATTGCGATCCAGCTTGGCAAACTGGCGGGATTGACCGTGATTGCAACCGCATCGCGCCCGGAAACCATTGATTGGGTCAAAAAACTTGGTGCCGATCAGGTGATCAACCACCGCAATCCGTTGAATGACGAGCTAACGGCAATCGGCATTACCCATGTCGATTACATTCTGTGCACGTCGGAAACCGATCAGTATTTCGATGTCATGGCCGAAATCATCGCCCCGCAAGGTCGGATCGCGACGATCACCGAGGCCAGCGAAAACCATAATGTCGATCTGCTGAAGGCGAAATCGGCCAGCTTTTCCTATGAATTCATGTTTACCCGTTCGATGTTCCAGACCCCGGACATGATCGAACAGCACAAATTGCTGGCGACCGTGGCCGATCTGATCGATGCCGGAACCCTGAAAAATACCGCAAATGAAAGTTTCGGGGCCTTGACACCCGAAAGCCTGCGCAAGGCGCATGCGTTGCTGGAATCCGGCAAGGCCATTGGCAAGATCACCTTTGAGGGCATCGCGGATTAACCTGTTGCGGTTGCCATAAAAGCAAAGGGGTGCCTGGCGGCACCCCTTCTTGTTTGGCAGAGTGTGATGATTTATCCCGCGTCGCGTGCGGCAATGGCTTCGGCCTGTTTGACCATGACTTCGGCCTGTTTGATGGATGCGATATCGATCAGTCGGCCATCAAGGGCGACGGCACCGGCACCTTCGGCCTGTGCCTTGGTCATGGCTTCAAGGATGCGTTTGGCCTTGGTGACCTCGGCCTCGGACGGGGAATAGACATCGTTGGCAAGGGTGATCTGGCTGGGATGAATGGCCCATTTGCCTTCGCAGCCCAGCACCATGGCGCGTGCGGCTTGGGCGCGATAGCCATCCGGATCGGAAAAATCGCCAAACGGGCCGTCAATCGGGCGCAGGCCATTGGCGCGTGCGGCCACCACCATGCGGGCAATGGCATAGTGCCACATATCGCCCCAGTGATAATCGCGCGGATTGTCGCCGTCCTTGTCGGTCAGAACGCCATAATGCGGGTTCGGGCCGCCGATGCCGGTTGTCATGGCCTTGGTCGAGGCGGCGTAATCGGCAACCCCGAAATGCAGGCTTTCATTGCGTTTGGAGGCACCGGCAATTTCGTGGATATTCTGCATGCCAAGGGCGGTTTCAATGATCAGTTCGAACCCGATGCGTTTTTTGCGGCCCTTTGCGGCCTCGATCTGGGTTGCCATCATATCAAGTGCATAAACATCGGCGGCCGTTCCGACCTTTGGGATCATGATCAGGTCAAGCCGGTCACCGGCCTGTTCGAGCACATCCACGACATCGCGATACATATAATGTGTATCAAGACCATTGATGCGGACCGAGAGCACCTTGTCGCCCCAGTCAATGTCGTTGATCGCGGCAATGATGTTCTTGCGCGCCTGTTCCTTGTCGTTTGGCGCAACCGCGTCCTCAAGATCAAGGAAGATCGCATCGGCCTTTGATCTGGCGGCCTTTTCAAACAGTTCGATGCGGCTGCCCGGAACGGCCAGTTCGGACCGGTTCAGACGTGCCGGGGCCGGGGTCGGTGTGGTGAAGCTCATGGTAACGTCTCTCCAAAGCCTGTCATTCTGGAAGGATCGGCCTGTTTGTGTTTGGGCCAAGCTTCCGGCGTTAAATGCTTTTGTCCCGTTTTCGGGATCGTACCGTGGCCGCCGTGACAGAATTCTGAGCCCGCGGTCATTGTGCGCCGCAGTGAAATAGAGCGAATTTGATCCAATTTATGGTGCGCATGCTAACAGATGCAAGCCATTTTGCGCACACGACCATTGTCTGATGCCAACCGGAAGGCAACCCTGATGCGGGTCTGTCCGACTGGATTAGAAAAAACGCAGAAACAAGGCATAAAGCAATGGCCCGTTAAGGGCGCAGTGGTTAGATTACCCGGAATATTGCGGATCGGCTGTGCCCGTTTCCGTATCCTTGGGGGAATTTCAGGCAGAACCACACCGCCCATGCGTCGCGCTTATTCCATTCTTGTCTCTGCCGGGCTGGCACCCTTTCTGATTTTGGGGGCTTGCCTTGTGCTTGCGCTTTCACCGGGGCTGGTGCCGGGTGAACTGGCAGGGCTTGTGCGATATGGCCCCTTTATTCTGGCCCTTCTGGGCGGTGCGATCGGCTGGTGGTTTAACCGCGGGCGGGCGGTTTTCGTCATGATCCTGCTTCTGGTCTGCTACTGGTTGCTGGTGGGAAATGGCGGCGGATTTTCAGCCGATGGTTTGGCATTCCTGCGCATTGCGACGCTTTATCTGATCCCGGTTAATCTGCTGGTTCTGGGATTTACCAAGGAACGCGGGGTTCTTAATCCGCGTGGCATTGCCAGGATGCTGGTGCTGGGATTGCAGCTTTTTGTCATGCTGATGCTGGCCGGCAAGGCTGATGTCGGGGCGGCCCTGTATCAGGTCCTTAATTACCGGCTGATCGATACCGGAAGTTTTATGGCCGACATGCCGCAACCGGCCCTTATCCTGTCGATCCTGTCGGTCGGTATTCTGCTTGCACTGCATCGCCCGCTTGAAACCAGCTTTGCCGCCGCGATCATTGCTATTGCGGTGGCAACTGTCATGGGCCCCGGTTTTATCAAGTTCGGTTATCTGGCGGCAACCGGTGTGGTTCTGGCCGGGTTGGCACAGGAAGCCTGGCGGATGGCATTTGTCGATGATCTGACCGGGTTGCCCGGGCGGCGTGCCTTGGGCCATGCCTTGGCCGAACTAGGCAGCCAGTATGCGATTGCCATGCTTGATGTCGATCATTTCAAGAAATTCAACGATACCTATGGCCATGATGTCGGTGACATCGTGCTGCGCAAGGTTTCCCGCGAACTGGCGCGGGTTGGCGGCGGAGGAAAAGCCTTCCGCTATGGTGGCGAGGAATTCACCGTTGTCTTTGCCGGACGGAGTGCTGAAAAAGCCCACGAGCCGCTTGAAGCCCTTCGCAAGCGGATTGCCGCAACCAGAATTACCCCGCCCGACAAAAACAAGACGGTTTCCGTGACAATTTCGGTTGGTCTTTCGGAACGTGACGAGGATGTTGACGATCCGTGGGCGGTGCTGAAACAGGCAGACGAAAAACTTTATGCCGCCAAGCAGGCCGGGCGTAACCGGGTTGCGGTTTAAGGGCATCATTGGCGCGGTGTCGTGCCATTACTGGCAGAAAACCCGCATTTCCGGTTGAAAATCGAACTATATTTTAGGTTTTATTTTCCTTTTTAGAATCACCCATAGGGCGTACCGTTGAGTCGTTTCATTCAACGACAGGAGGCCTTCCATGGCACGGATCATCGGTACAAACGAAGACGACGTGTTGAACCATACCTCTCGTGGTCGTGACATTATTTATGGGCTGGATGGTGATGATGAAATCCATTTCAGCGAGTCAGACACGGTGATCGGTGGAGCCGGGGCCGACAGCTTTTTCGTCAGTGGGCGATCTGACGATTACGTATTGTCCTATGCGACGTCGCGCGAACCGCTAACCTTCAAATTCTACAATAACGAAGATGCCCCGTCTGGCGAACAGGTGGCCGAACTTGACGTCAGTGGTGGTGATGCGGATGGCGATCAGCTGATTGTTGGTGAGTATGGCGATCATATCTCCCAGAAGCTGGGCGTGATTGGTACTGACGGAGACGATTATTTTGAAGGAGAAATAAGTGCGGTCGAAGGTGGCGGCGGTGCCGATACCATCAACTTTGATTTCCGCGATATTTTTCCCTCTTCCTATTCCCGCTATGCGCCGACTGTTGCCTATGGCAGTTCGCCCGAAGCCATTTACTTCGATCAGGACAGCATGAAGGGTTATGGCGGGGATGCCGAGGGGGACAGAATTTCCTTTGCCGACGATAGCGAGCTTCGCGATCTGAACATACGCGGATCAAATCATGATGACCTGCTGATTGGTGGGGAGGAGCGCGGTGGCACCCTGTTTGGCGCGGGGGGCGATGATCTGATGATCGGTCGCGGTGGTGACAATACAATGGTTGGCGATACCGGCAATGACACCCTGATGGGAAATGACGGTGATGACCACCTGACAGGCGGCAGTGGGGCCGATTTCCTTGATGGCGGCAGCGGGCAGGACACGATCAGCTATCAGACGTCTGCCGAGGCTGTGCATATTGATCTTGGCGCGGGCATTGCCGAAGGTGGCGATGCCAACGGGGATGTCCTGATTGATGTCGAGGACATTTTCGGAACCAGCCATCGCGACCTTTTGATCGGTGACGATCAGGACAACAATATTGATGGCTATTTTGGATATGACACCATCTATGGCAATGGCGGTGATGACACGCTAACCGGGGCGACGGCCTATGGTGGTGAGGGCAACGATACCCTTTCTGGCACGGAATATGGCCAGCCTGATCGCGACTACCTTTACGGTGATGCCGGTGATGACACCATTCTGGGTAATGAAGGTGGCGATTATCTATATGGCGGCGAGGGCAATGACACGGTTCTGGCCGGTGAGGTGTATTATGACGATGATCTCTTTCCGCCGGACGGCACCCATGCCGATGGCGGAGACGGAGATGACATTGTCAAAGGCCACAATGCGGACGACTTTCTTTATGGCGGCACCGGGAATGACCTTATCGAAGGGGGTATGGGTGACGACGCAATGTATGGTGAGGATGGTCAGGACATCATGCGCGGGGATCACGGCGATGATCAGTTAGTGGCCGGTGCTGGTCGCGACCTTCTGGAAGGTGGTCGCGGCGCGGACCGAATGTTCGGGCAAGACGGGCATGATGTCCTGCGCGGGGACCATGGCGAAGACGCGCTGTTTGGCGGGGATGGCAATGACCTTCTGACCGGCGGTGCATCGTCGGACAATTTCGTCTGGGTCCGGTTCGAAGGCGGGGCGGAACGCGATCGCATTACCGATTTCGAAGCAGGCGAAAATGGTGACAGGCTTTTGCTGGGCAAGACATTCCAGGAAAAAAGCGGCATCGATGATTTTGATGATTTCATCCATCACGCCGAACAGAACGACACAGGTGTTTATGTCGATTTCAGTGGTGGTCGACATTACAGCTATGGCGTTCAGATCGACGGGATCGAGATCGGCGATCTGGTTGAAGGCAACGTGGCCTTTGATGTCGACGATTACGGAAGCTTGTAAGCCGCGACGCTATTTCAGTTCTTCAAACCCGAACAGCATGCGCATTGATCCGGCGGTGTTGGCAAGCGTTGCCAGACAGGCAGCCGCACGGTCGGCCGGGATGGCAACCGCAAAGCGTGTTGTATAGATGCGCGCGTCTTTTTCATCGGTTGCCGATGCCGCCAGTTGCACGATATTGGCGTTGAATTCGATGAAAATTTCCGACAGTCGGGCGATCAGGCCGGGTTGATCAATGCCGGAACATTCAATCATGTGCGTGGCCCCCGGTGCGCGGGTCAGAAGCGGGGCGGGCTGAATTTCTTCGACGGTGATTTCGGCCTGTTCCATCGGCAGTTCACAAAGGGCTGCCTCGCATTCGGTGATCGGGCAGGTGTCGGGCAATTCGCAGGTGGTGACAAAATTCGCGCGCCCCTGATCGAGCACAAAGCTGGTCGGCCCCAGATTGGCACCGATATCAAACAGACGACCGGATATATCCGATACCAAACCGACACGATCAGTGCAGGAAATGGTGATGCGCGTGTTGGCATTCATGCTTGGGGCTCCTTGAGGCGATCATAAGATGGCATCAAGCATAGCATTCCTTGCCGTTTCCGGGCACCGGCTTTTTCCCGTTTTCAAGACGCACAATCGATGCTGTACGCAGGACGGCCCTGTGTGGATGTCGGGCGGTCATCACAATTAAATGATGGATCAGAATGGATCCGTTGGGTGCGAAGGGTGCGTACGGATTTCGACAGCACAAATGTCGGGAACATCCGACGACATATGGACAGGAGTTCGAAACATGACTGCTTTTAAGAAAACCGTGATCGCAACCGTTACCGCCGCGGCACTCGCATTGGCAACCCTTCCGGCAAAGGCCGCCGACATCGTGGATACAGCTGTATCTGCCGGGTCCTTTAAGACGCTTGTTGCCGCGGTTCAGGGCGCCGGGCTTGTCGAAACCCTTAAAGGTGAAGGGCCCTTTACCGTTTTCGCGCCGACCGATGATGCGTTTGCCAAGCTGCCAGCAGGAACTGTCGACGACCTTCTGAAACCGGAAAACAAGGAAAAGCTGGTGGCCATCCTGACCTATCATGTGGTGCCGGGCAAGGTTATGTCGACGGACATCGCGGGCAAGGAAATGGAAGTTGCCAGCGTTCAGGGCGACACCATTGATGTAAATGCGACCAGTGGTGTCATGGTTGACGATGCAACGGTAACCCAGGCCGATATCGAGGCCGATAACGGCGTTATTCACGTTATCGATACCGTCATCATGCCGGGTATGTAATCGGCCAGCATATATTTGCGCAAAAAAGTCAGGCCCGGACGGGATCGTCCGGGCCTTTGTGTATTATGTCGGTTGGTTTGCTATCTGGCGGCGAATTCGCGCCGTGCGCCTTCGGCCTGTGTATCAAGATGGGCCCGCAATTCGCCAGGCAGGCCAAGGCAACCGGCAAGCCGGTCAAGATATTGCTGTTCGACCTGTTCATCGGGATCAATCGACAGGCTGGATGCCAGATAGATTTCGGCACCCTGTTCGCTGGTGCGTGCGAGACGGGCAATCGCCAGCGGATCGGCATCGGCGGAAAATGCATCAAACAGAAACGCCTTTTCCGATGCGCCCAGTTCAAACTGTTCGATCTGGGCGGCAATGCGTTTGTGTTCTGCCTGATCGATATGTCCGTCGGATTTGGCGGCGGCAATCATGGCGCGCACCAATGCAAGGCGGAAATCAACATCATCCTCGCCGCGTTCCTGCTCCGGGGCAAAGCCGCTATCGGCTGGAATACTGGCAAGATCGGTATCGCGCGCATGGTTTTGTGGTTTCTGGCGGTTGCTGTAATCGCGCCATGCCTTATAGGCAAGGCCCGCGACCAGTGCCGTGCCGCCGTACGCCAGCACTTTGCCGCCCATCTTGCGGCCCTTTTTTGAACCAAGAACCGCAGATATCAGCCCGCCGCTTAGCGCGCCACCAACGAGGCCGCCGCCCAGGCCGCCGCCCAATCCGCCGGATGTAGCCTGCCTGATTTGGTTGCCTATTTGCCCGGAACTTTTCGAGCCGAGCACATCGCCGAGAATCTTGCCGATATCCATTCCTGTCTCCTTGCGGACCTTGGTGCTGTTTCCTTCAGATATGTCTGAGGAGGCAGACGGGGCAAGGATGACGGGGGCAAGTTACGTCAAACGAGGGGGGAATCGGGTCTGGGATGTAATCCGCTTCACATTTCTGCGTTCCGAAAGACCGGACAGCGAAAGCGCGATAAATTTTGATCCGGAAATGGCAAAGGCCCGACGCGATAACGTCGGGCCTTTGAATGGCGCGCCCGGAAGGATTCGAACCTCCGGCCTTCTGATTCGTAGTCAGATGCTCTATCCAGCTGAGCTACGGGCGCTTTGCCTTGGTTTCCGCCGGTTTGCGTTGAGTGCTCCCCGTCGGCGGAGCGGAACTTATGCAAACGAGCGGGGCATTGCAAGCGGTAAATTTCAAAAAACCGTATTTTTTCCGAATGCAGGTTTTTTACCGCTGCTAGGGCCTTGTTCTGCCCCGGTTTGTTGCTTTTGACAACGATATGACAAACTATGGCTAAAAAAGGGGCAAATGCGTCTTGTTCCACACGTGGTCGTGGACTAAGATGCATTCAATCCCGGGGGAGCAGGGGCTTGTTTCAATTCATAAAAAAGCAGGCCCAGGGAGATTCGCTTATTCCTACTTAGGTAATAGATCGAAATGGCCGTTCGTAAAACCTACCTCGCCGTAATCGGCGCCGCCCTTTTGCTGGGGGGATGTTCTTTTTCTTCAGAGGCCCTTTGGCCGACTTTGGCTGGCGAAGAGAATGCCGGCTCTGAAAATTCAGCAGCAATGGCTGATACAAGCGGGGCAGATGCTACGACATCAAGCGATGTTGCGCGCAGTTCCCAACCGCTTACAGGCATTTCGCAGACCGGAACCTTTGTCGGTTCCAGGGTCGAAAACATGCAGTCCGAGCTTAACCGCCTGAAGGCTGCGCTGAATGATCACAACAACGAATTGCAGCAGCTTCGTGCGCAGACAGTTCGCAATTCGCAGGCCTATCACGGGACTGTGGCAGCGATCAGCGCACGTTTGCAGGTTGGTACCACGCCGGGCAACCCGGTTCTGGTGCAGCAGTGGAATACTGCGCAGCAGGAACTTGATCGTGTGAATGACGACATTGCGGCGATGAATTCGCTGGCCAACAAAGTGGCCGCTGATTCGACCCTGTCGACCTTCCTGCTGGAATCAGTCCGGTCTGCCTATCAGGTTTCCGGTGCTGTTGACGAAGATCACCGTCAGCTCGCACTGCTTGAAGACGAAACCAATCGCACCACGGTTCTGATTGATCGTCTTCTGAATGAAATCAGCGAAGGCCTTGCCCGTCAGACGTCTTATGTCAGCAACGAGCGTGCAAACCTCAATGCGCTGGCACTGGCCGTCAAGAATGGCGAGATTTTCGGTGATGCGCTTTCCAAGCGTGTCTTCCAGTCACAGGCTGCACCGGCATCTGCCGGTGCCAGCATGGCATCGACCAGCGAACGTCCGCTGGTGGTTATCCGTTTCGACAGCGCAAGCGTGAAATACGAGCAGGCGCTTTATAACGCGGTCAACCGCGTTCTGGAGCGTCGCCCGCAGGCCAGCTTTGATGTTGTTGCGGTAACGCCGAATCGTGGTACCCCGGCGCAGGTTGCGCTGAACAGCAACAAATCAAAACGCAATGCGCAATCGGTTCTGCGTTCCCTGACAGATATGGGAATGCCCAGCACGCGTGTACGTGTTTCTGATGCGACCAGTGCCTCGGTTTCGGCCAACGAGGTACATGTCTTCGTCCGCTAAGGCGGTTTGAGGCAGCAGGTTTTATCAACGGTTTGCCAAGCTTCCAGGCGGGTGCCCTGATCATTCAGGGTGCCCGTTTGTCATTTCAGGCCGCGATGAAAGGGGACGTCCGCATGGGCGATCTTGTCAATCTGCGTCAGGCGCGCAAGCAGAAGAAGCGCACAGCCAAGGAAAAACAGGCCGATGCCAATCGTGCCCTGCATGGCCGCACACGCGGCGAGCGCACGAAAAAAGACGCCGAGGACCGCAAGGCCGACAGGCAGCATGATGGCCATTATCGCGGTGGTTCCGAACCGTCTGAAAATGCCGGATCTGATGAAACCGGCGATGAAACCGAATCCGCTGTTGCCGGGGGCGGGAAAAATCCCGATGACGTCGATATGGCATCTTCGGACACCGACACCAAAACCGACGCTGGTAGCGACAACGTGATTTCGTTTTTCCGCGCCGCCAATCCGAATTCCAGACCCGATAACGATTAAACACAAAACGCTTTAGTTCCCCCAAATGGTGCCCGTCGCAGCTTTTCATGCCGGGCCGCATTCATGGCCGGAATGATTGCCTATCTTACAAGCGTTTCGGCTTCGCGTTTGCTTTGATCAAGGGCTTCGTCCCAGCCCATCAGCCAGTCTTCATGATCGCGGCTGTCGGACGGATAGGGGTTCTCGGTTAACCGATGGGAACCCAGTCCCGCCGAGAAACCCGATCCATAAGCGGGATTGGGAAGGTGCCGTTCATGCACAACCGGGGCATTGGTATCGTAAATCTGATTGCGAAAGGCCGGTAGCGAACACAATACCCCATCATCGATTCCCATCGGATAGGCCATCATCATGGCCCTGCCAAGGGAGGTGATGGACAGGCTGTTATCCGTTGCCGTGTCCACCAGACCGGCAATTTTCAGATGCGAAATTGCGTTATTGATACGTCGTCGCAAGGCAGGTGAGTCTTCGACAATGATCTGATTGCCGTCATCATCCGTGCAAAACAGGGATAAAATGCGTTCAAGCAGGATGCTTTGGTCAAGGTTGCCATCGGCACTGCGGAGCACCGTCAGCATCAAGGCGGGATCGCCAGGCACGAAATCCGTCGCAGTGGACATCAGGGGCCTCCGTTCTGTCCGAACCGAATTCCCTCCCATAGGCAGCGTTTTCTCTCTCGTTTTCGGGGCCGTCGCCGGACCCTGCTGCCTTTTATCATTATAGTTTGCAGATATGTTTCCATCTTGTGAAGACAAGATTGCGCTTTGGTAGAATTTTTTGATTTTTAAATAGATTTTCACGAAAATTGCGCGCTACCCCGCAAGAAATGCGGTGGATTCAACGCGATATCCCATGTCCGGATCGCGTCGTTAAAAACGATCACATTTTCGATATCGGCTGGTTGGGACGCGTATTTAAGGCTGCTGCGGTGCTCAGGCGTCGGATTTCGATCCGTCGGTTTTGCCGGTATTCTTGGGGCCATCGGGATTGCGCCAGACCCGGACCTTGTTCCTGCCGCCTTCCTTGGCGGCATAGAGCGCCTGATCGGCCTTTTCGATGATCTGTTCGATCGTGCGGGTTTTGGTCATCGGGGCCGCCCCGATAGAGGCCGTGACCGGCAAAATCGTACCATCATTCAGCGTCACCGGGGATGCTTCGATAACGCGGCGCAGGCGTTCAAGAACGCGTGCGGATTGCTTCATGTCGGCATTTGGCAGGCAAATCAGGAATTCTTCACCGCCATAACGATAGACCTTGTCGAACGGGCGGACATGCGATTGCAGGATACCGGCAACCGATTGCAGCACCAGATCGCCGGCCTGATGGCCATGTGTGTCATTGACCGCTTTGAAGTGATCCAGATCGACAAGGGCAATCGCGGTTGGTGTATCGGTGCGCACAGAACGTTCGCGTTCATTGCCAAGGTCACCCAGCATGGTTTGCCGGTTATAGGTGCCCGTCAGCGGGTCGACATCGGAACGCGCGGTCCGGAAGGCCCGTTCGAGCCGACGAAGCTGGGCAAAAAACGATTCGGCGCGCAGTGACAGCATTTCGAATTCGGCTTCGTCGACGCTGCCATCAATTTCGTGGCCGTCCAGAAGCCGTCTGGCGGACACATGAAGCTGTTCATGGGTGGTGGCAAGCGCATGCATCGCAGGCTGGTCTATGAGCCTGTTATGGCGATTAAGCGCATACCATGCCCCAAAGTCGCAATCGTGGTCTTCGCTATGGTCGTGGGCTGTTGCGGGGGGCTGTTTGCCCGCGGGCAGGGTCAGGCGGCGGCACCATCCCAGCAGAAGCGAGATATGTTCGCTAAGCGCCTTGTCGAGTTCTGCCAGAATATCGCGTTCCGCATCAGCCATGCCGACTTCGGCGATGCTTTCGCCCATCTTCCGGGAACTGCCCGGTTTGGCTTTGCTGTTTCTGGCACCCCTGTTCTGGCTGTCACTCATCTGCGAATCCGGGGAATACATCGACAAAGGTCTGTTTTAACAGTCTATCGAGTTCCGCCATAGAAATATCGACGCCCAGATCGGCAAGGCTTGTGACCCCGTGATCGGAAATGCCGCATGGGACAATGCCGCCGAAATGCGATAAATCGGGATGAACATTGATCGCGATGCCATGGAACGTGACCCAGCGTCGCACCCGCACACCGATGGCGGCGATCTTGTCTTCGCGTCCGCCATCGCGCACAACCCAGATACCGACCCGACCATCCCGGCGTTCGCCGGTAACACCCAGCAATGCCAGGGTGCGAATCACCCATTCTTCAAGGTTATGGACATAGGCCCGAACGTCCCGACCGCGCTTTTTTAAGTCCAGCATCAGGTAAACGGTGCGCTGTCCGGGGCCGTGATAGGTATATTGTCCGCCGCGTCCCGCGTCATAGACGGGGAAGCGATCCGGATCGACAAGATCTTCGACATGCGCGCTGGTTCCGGCCGTATATAGCGGCGGATGTTCCAGAAACCATACCAGTTCCGTGGCTTTGCCGTCATGGATGGCTTCGGCGCGCGCTTCCATTTCGGCCAGCGCTTCGGGGTAGGAAACCAACCCGGAGGCGGTGCGCCAGTCGGGAATTTGCGCGGTAGGGGCGATGGTTTGCATTTTTCCTGTCAAATAAGTGAAATGAGCCCTTGATCAGGGGTAACCTTTTTGCTATCTCCCTTTCCGCACCAAGGCAAGCCCACAAAATTACCTCAACGGGCTTGCAGACAAGACATATGCGGTCGTGGCGGAATTGGTAGACGCGCAGCGTTGAGGTCGCTGTGGGCTAACCCCCGTGGAAGTTCGAGTCTTCTCGACCGCACCATTATCTGGATCCCTCCTTCGGGAAGGGTCATGAAAAGAACCCGCCAGCGATGGCGGGTTTTTTCGTTTCGGATGATCCCCATATGAAACGGGACCGCTATTTGGTCGGTAACGAGGAAAGTTGCGGTGTGGCGTTGAAAATTATGCAATGCTGACCCTTGTCGTGTTTGGGCGATTCTTTGAACTGAATGCTTCAAACCGGCTTGAAAGTACTTTACGCTGTGCGCCCCACTTAAAGACAAAATAATCAGGATTTAACCAATTTAGGGTTAATTTGGCTCAAATACCTGAAATTAAAAGGTATTCTTATGGCAAACAGAAATGACAAGCTGCGCGAAGCAGCTTTGGACTATCACCGGTATCCCACCCCGGGGAAGCTGTCCGTTACGGCAACCACAACGCTTGCAAACCAGCGTGACCTTGCGCTGGCCTATTCGCCCGGTGTCGCGTTCGCCTGCGAGGAAATCGTCAAAGACCCTGAAACCGCAGCCGAATATACCGCGCGCGGCAATCTGGTTGGTGTGATTTCCAACGGCACGGCGGTTCTGGGCCTTGGCCCGATTGGCCCGCTGGCATCCAAGCCGGTGATGGAAGGCAAGGCGGTTCTGTTCAAGAAATTCGCCAATATTGATGTCTTCGATCTTGAAGTGAACGAAACCGACCCACAGAAATTCATCGATATTGTTGCAGCCCTTGAGCCGACATTTGGCGGTGTTAACCTGGAAGACATTAAGGCACCGGAATGCTTCATTATCGAGAAGGCATTGCGCGAACGTTGCAACATTCCGATTTTCCACGATGACCAGCATGGCACGGCGATTTGCGTTGCCGCAGCCGTGCGCAACGGCCTTCGGGTTGTTGGCAAGGATATCAGCAAGGTACGCCTTGTAGCATCGGGGGCCGGGGCGGCGGCACTTGCGTGCCTTAACCTTCTGGTTTCCATGGGGCTGCCGCGCGAAAACATCACCGTAACCGACCGGTTCGGCGTGGTTTACAAGGGGCGCAAGGAAGAGATGGATCCGTGGAAAGCGGAATATGCCATCGACACCAATGCACGGACCCTGAGCGATGTGATCGAGGGGGCCGATGTGTTCCTTGGTCTTTCGGCACCGAACATCATGGGCGAGGAAGAACTGCGCAAGATGGGTGAACGCCCGATCATCATGGCGCTGGCTAACCCGACCCCGGAAGTTTCACCCGAACTGGTCAAGGAAATCCGCCCGGATGCGGTTATGGCGACCGGACGGACGGATTATCCGAACCAGGTTAACAACGTTCTTTGTTTCCCGTTCCTGTTCCGTGGTGCGCTTGACGTTGCCGCGACCGAGATCAACGAGGAAATGAAAATCGCCGCGGTCGAGGCCATTGCCGATCTGGCAACTGCCGAGGTTTCCGACATTGTGGCGGCTGCCTATGGCGGGCAGGAGCTGCGTTTTGGGCCGGAATATCTTATTCCCAAACCGTTTGACCCGCGCCTGATGCTAGAAATCCCGCCGCGCGTGGCAAAGGCCGCAATGGATAGTGGCGTTGCCAAACGTCCGATCACGGATTTCGATGCGTATCGTCAGCAGCTTGAAGGCTTTGTCTTCCGGTCCGGTCTGGTGATGAAGCCGGTGTTTGATATGGCGCGTTCGCAGAAAAAACGCGTTGTCTATCCCGAAGGCGAATCGCGCCGTGTTCTGCAGGCCTGTCAGGTTCTGGTTGATGATGGTGTGTGTCATCCGGTTCTGATCGGTCGTCGTGATGTGATCCTTGAACGCATTGCCGAACTTGGTTTGCGCCTGATCCCCGACGAACAGGTTGAAATCCATGATCCGGAAGACAATCCGCATTTCGAACAGGATTGGCAGGATTTCCACAACATCATGGGCCGCCGTGGCATCAACCCGGAATATGCGCGTTCCATCGTGCGGACCCGTCCGACCGTGATTGCCGCCCTGATGCTGCGCCGTGGCGAAGTCGATGCGATGCTGTGCGGGTGCCAGGGCGGTTTCCTGCGTCATCTGCGCTATGTGCGGAACCTTGTCGGCGTGCAGAAGGGGGTTACCGACTTCTCGACCGTCAATATGATGATCATGAAGCAGGGGACATTCTTCCTGACCGATACCTATGTGTCGGTTGATCCGACGCCGGAACATGTTGCGGAAACCGCGATCATGGCGGCCGATGTGGTCAAGCGTTTCGGGATTACGCCGAAGGCCGCGCTGATTTCGCATTCGAACTTTGGCAGCCATGAAAACAAGTCGGCCTGCAAGATGCGCGATGCGTTGCAGCTGATCCGTACCCTGGCACCCGACCTTGAGGTTGAGGGTGAAATGCATGCCGATGCCGCGATTTCCGAAGAAATCCGGTCACGCATTTTCCCGAATTCGATGTTGAAAGGCTCGGCAAACCTTCTGGTGATGCCGACGCTTGATGCGGCGAACATTTCCTACAACATGGTCAAGATGCTGGGCGATGGTTTGCCGGTTGGCCCGATTCTGGTCGGTGCGGCCAAACCGGCCCACGTGGTCAGCCCGTCGATCACGGTGCGTGGGATTGTCAATATGAGTGCGATTGCGGTGGTTGATGCCATCAATCGCAGTCAGGAACACAGTTAAACCGCACATTGCTATCGCGCGGCCCTTGACCGGGCCTGACCGATAGCGCAGAAACAGCCGTGCCGGACAACTGGTCCGGCACGGCATTTTTAATTGAAGTGCAGGAACGAACTTAGCGCGCAACACAATCAGGGGAGGGGCAGATGACGGATCAGGTCGAAGAACTGGAACGTCCGGCGGAAAATACGTCGTCTGGTGACGAGTATGTCGATCTTACTCCTGAATATGCGCGCGAGATTCTTGATGCACTGGGCGACGATGATGTATCGCGCGCCGAAGAACTGATTTCCGAACTTCACTTTGCCGATATTGCCGACCTTCTGGGGTGGGCCAGCAGCAGCCAGCGCGTCAAGCTGGTCGATCTGATCCGTCCGGATTTCGATCCGGAACTTCTGACCGAACTTGATGACGAGCTGCGCGAAGAGGTCATTTCGCTGCTTGGTACCGAGGCGGTGGCCGAAGCGATTTCCGAACTCGATTCGGATGACGTGGTCGAGGTTGTCGAATATCTGGAAGAAGAAGACCAGAAAGAACTTCTGGGTGCCCTTTCCGATATCGAACGTGCGCGCGTTGAAGAAGCGCTGTCCTATCCGGAATATACCGCCGGTCGTATCATGCAGCGCGAGCTGGTGGCGATTCCGGATTACTGGTCGGTCGGGCAGACCATCGATTTCCTGCGCTCGGCGAAAAACCTTCCGGATGATTTTTATGACATCATCGTGGTTGATCCGCGATACAGCCCGGTGGGGATCGTTCCGCTTTCACGTGCAATCCGTACCAATCGTCCGGTGCTTATCCGCGATGTGATGGATTCTGAGAACATGCGCACGGTTGTCGTGACCGAGGAACAGGAAAACGTCGCCCACCTCTTCCGTCAGCGCGACCTTATTTCGGCACCGGTTGTCGATGATAGCGGCCGACTGGTCGGTGTGATCACGGTCGATGACGTGGTTGACGTCATCGATGAAGAATATGAAGAAGACATGATGCGCCTTGCCGGTGTTGGCGAGGAAGACGACCTTTCAAGTGCGATTTTTGATACCACCCGATCGCGATTTACCTGGTTGCTGGTCAATCTTTTTACCGCCATTGCGGCATCGATGGTCATTGGCGTGTTTGAAGCAACCATCCAGCAGCTTGTTGCGCTGGCGGTTCTGATGCCGATTGTGGCCTCGATGGGGGGCAATGCCGGGACCCAGACCCTGACCGTTGCCGTGCGTGCGATTGCCACACGTGAACTGACCAGCACCAACGCCTGGCGTGTTATCCGCAAGGAAGTCGCCGTGTGCGGTTTGAACGGGATTGCCTTTGCCGTTCTGACCGGGGCTGTGACGTGGTTCTGGTTTGATGATGTCATGCTTGGTGGTGTGATCGGGGCAGCAATGATCATCAATCTGCTGTTTGCCGGATTGTTTGGCGCACTGATCCCGCTTGGTCTTGAACGGGCCGGCATCGACCCGGCGGTGTCTTCATCGGTATTTCTGACGACGATTACCGATGTGGTTGGCTTCTTTGCCTTCCTTGGGTTGGCAGCGACCTTCCTGCTGTAACAGCGCCAAATGCAAAAAACGGCAAGGCCGGGCATTTTACCCGGCCTTGCTGTTTGTGGTTCATCCGGAAAGCCCGCGAAATTCAGCTTCGCGGCGGTGACTTTTCTGCCGGGTTCTGATGGCTGAGCAGTGCGGTCGTTTCAATCGCATCGACCGGCGGCGACAGCAGGAAGCCCTGCAATTCGTCGCAATCGGCGGATTGCAGGACGGCAAGCTGATCCTCGGTTTCGACGCCGACAGCAACCACTTTGCGGTTAAGGCTTTTGCACAACCGGATGGCCGGTTGCAGGATGCTGTTTTCGGGCTGTTCATCAAGCGCGATGTTAAACAATGCCTTGGACAATTTGATCCGCTGCACCGGGAAGCGTTTCAGATAGCGAAGCGATGTGTTGGCCGCAGCAAAATGATCCAGTGTCAGACCAATCCCGGCCTCGGCAAAGCGATAGAACTGGCCAAGTGCGCGTTCGGGATCACGCATGGCAATTTCTTCGGAGACTTCGATCTCGATCATTGCCGGGTCGATTTCATATGCCTTGGTAAGCTCGACAATGCTTTTAAGCAGATCGGCCTGAATAAACTGGCGGCTTGAGACGTTCAGTGCCACCGGAACCGGGATGTAGCCCTCGTCCCGCCATTGCGCAATTTGTTTGCAGGCGGTTTCGATGATCCAGCGTCCCAGCGGGGTCAGCAGGCCGGTGCGATCCGCAACGGCAATGAAGTCAGGCGGCAGGCGTCTTTTTCCGCTTTCATCGATCCAGCGCAGCAGGGCCTCAAAGCCGGTAAGGGTCCGGTCAGATGTGCGATAGCGCGGCTGGAATTCCAGAACAAAGCGCTTTTCATCGACCGCCCGACGCAATTGCGTTTCCATCGACAGGCGGGCATGCATCACGCTGTTCATTGTCTCGACAAAGAAGCAATAGGACGACTCTGCTGATTTTTGTGCGCGATACATCGCGGCATCGGCATTGGCCAGCAATTGCGAAGGTGCCCTGGCGTCATTGGGGTAAAGGGCAACCCCCACACTTACATGCAGGCGGATTTCATCATTGCCACCGGCCTGGATCGGCTGGGACATGGACTCGACAATTCGTTCTGCGACAAGGGCCGCCCCTTCGGCCTCGGACAGGTCGGTTGCAATGACGGCAAACATATCGCCCGAAAAACGCGCACAACTGTCTTTTTCCCGAACCGTCGCGCGCAAGCGACCGGAAACCGTGCGCAATGTTTCATCGCCGATATCCGATCCGAACCGGTCATTGATGGCACGGAAATTATCGATATCCACCACCAGAACCGCCAGAAGCTTTTCATAACGTTTGGCATGGGCAACGGCCTGATTAAGCCGGTCATCAAACAGTGCGCGGTTTGGCAGGCCGGTCATCGGATCATGCGTTGCCAGATAGCGCAGGCGATTGACCGATGCATTTGCCGCCGGATTGTGGTGCAGGGTGATATCAACGCAGTCATCGTGATTGACAGATGGCCGCATCGACAGGTCGCAGACCACATGAACACCCTCGGCACTGCGGACAACCCATTCGCGACGAAGTTCTTCGTCCCCGCGGCTCAGCGCAAGCAGCATCTTTTCCTGCGCCCGGCGTGATGCCGTGCCGTCGGACTGGAATTCCGGTGCCAGATTGTAAAACCGGATAAAGCCGTAATCTTCTTCGCGCAGGTCAAAGAAATCAGCCGTTTCCGGCGTCATGGATTTCAGGTGACCATCCAGCCGGGTGATGGCAAGCGACAGATCGCTGATATCGTCAGGCGCACGCATGTGATGGATGATACGTCCAGATGATCGCGGCTGGCGGTTGGCAAGCACGAAGACAATCATCGTCATGATGATCGTGATCGCCGCCCCGATAAACAGCACCGTTTCCGGGCTGAACATCGCCTGGTTGGCAAGGGTCGGGTCGGCGGTAACATCAATGTGCCATTGGCGACCGGCAATATCGACCGCCGTGGTCTGTTTCAGCTCCGGATCGTCGCCTTCGCCCTGAAGGTCAAACAGGACGGTGTCGCCTTCGCGGACACGGACCGAATACCCCATGATCCCGTCGTCATCGATAACCGATGTCAGCATTGTGCGGATACGAATAACACCGTTGATCACGCCGATGATCTGCCCATCGCGGCTAAGTACCGGGGTATAGACGGCAAATCCGCGCCCGCCCTGCAGCAGTTCAAGGGTGGGGGTGATCTGTGTGCGGCGCTGATCGAGCGCAATATCAAGCACCGGCCCGGCAAGCGGATGGCGTTTCAGGTCCGCACCCATCGCCGGGACATTCCCCTTGATCGGGGCGACATACATGATGATGTAGTTCGGTGTGACCCAGTTGACGGCCTGAAGGGCGGGAAAACGGGCCTGCAACGGGGTGGCGAGGCTCAGATAATCGCGTTCTTCCGCAGGTGGGCCGTCCTGCCAGTTATCGGCAAAGGTTTCGAGCACATGCAGATTGTTATCGACGATCTGTTTGACCTGCTGCGCAATGCCAGAAGACATGATCCGGGCCGCAGACAGCAACATGGTATCGCGATTCTGAAGCGCGTTGCTCCAGAGCAGAAAAGTCGCGAGGGCAAGCAGCACGCCGGTCATGAAGCTGGCAAGAAGGGCCTGCTTGCGGATGCCGGTTTTGCGCTCGGTTGCTGATTCTTCGGTTGGCCGGTTATCGTCTTCCATGTCTTCCCCAAGTCTCACGATCATTGGTTAATCGTGATTTTATTCTGCGCCTCAGCCTGATGAGACAGATTGCATTGCCGGGATGGTGTTCGTGCAATTGTCGAAAATAGCGTGCCAGCGCTTTGTGGCCCCGAAATTTAATCCACTACGCTGTTTATGTGGGCATTCTTACACGATTTTAAGGGTTTGAGCGTGTGCAAAAGTGAATAAAGGCTAAATTCAACTGACCCGATGATCACTTGTGATGCTGGGAAAGGCGGATTTCGGGCTGTCAGGCAGCCATGCATTGTGCGGGTCTGTTCGTGATTGCATATCTGGTGTATGTCGATGCCGATGCGCCATCCCGCAAGGTGCAGCAGAAGCCGGATCAAAGAGAGAGTTCATGAAACATCATCACCGCAATCCCCGTGCCCGCGGTGGGCGTCGTAAATCCGCGCCGCGCCGCGATCCGTTGATCGGGTTCGAGGCGACAACGACAATCCGCGAAATCGGCGCGCGGGGCGACGGCATTGCAAGCATCACGGGGCCGGATGGTTCTAGCATCATTGCCTATGTCGATTGTGTCCTGCCCGGTGATGACGTGCGTGTGGCCCTGCGGCAAAAACGCGGTGACGGATATGGTGCGGAACTGGTCGAACTGATTGCGCGCAGTGCGCCTGCCAGTGCCCCGCGGTGCAGCCACTATGAAAGCTGCGGCGGATGTGCGCTTCAGCATCTTGATGATGACAGCTATCGCAACTGGAAACGCCAGAAGGCATTAACCGCGGTCCAGCGTGCCGGACTTGATCCCGACGAGGCCGAGGAACTGGTGGGAGATGTCGAAATTTCACCACCGGCAAGCCGTCGCCGGGCCGGTTTTGCGGTTCATGTGGGGGCAACCGGTGTGCATGTCGGTTTCCATGGCCGGTTCAGCCATACGGTCATCGACATTACCGACTGTGCCGTTCTGCATCCGGACCTGATGGCGTTCCGTGATGCCTTTGCGGCCTTTCTTGGCAAATGTGATCCGGATGCCGCAAAGACCGTCAAGGAAGTGTTTGTGACCCGTGCGGATAACGGCCTTGATGTGGTGATACATGCAGGTGTCGAACCGGGGCTCGATATGCGGCAGGATCTGGCCGAATTTGCCGAAAATCTTGATCTGGCAAGGCTAAGCTGGAAGGTCGGTGACGCCAATGATGAACCGGTGGCGGCGCGCCGCACCCCAACCGTTGCCTTCGAAGGCATCGATGTGCCCGTGCCGCCGGGGGGCTTCCTGCAGGCGACCCGGAATGGCGAGGCATCCCTGACCAATGCGATCAAGGTGGCGTTGCAACGTATCCCGGCCCGCCATGTCGCGGATCTGTTTTGCGGGATTGGCAGCTTTACCTTTGCGCTTGCATTGGGGGGGGATCGCCGCAATGTCGTCGCGGTGGAAAGCGATCCGCGTGCCGTGCGCAGCCTGCAATATGCCGTCGGACAATCGTCGAGTCCGATCAAGGTTGTCGAACGCGATCTATTTCGCCGTCCCCTTGATAAGGCCGACTTGTCCGGACTTGATCTTGTCCTGTTTGATCCCCCACGTGCCGGTGCATTGGCGCAGTGTGAAAACCTTGCGATTGACGGGCCTGAATGGGTGATCGCGGTGTCGTGCAATCCGGCGACATTTTCCCGCGATATCAGGGTGTTGCGCAATGGTGGGTATGAACTGACGCGGGTTGTTCCGGTCGATCAGTTCCTGTGGTCATCGCATCTTGAGATGTTCGCAATCCTGCATCGAAACAAAACATCGGCCTGATTGAACGCTCCAGTTGTTTGTTTTGGCTTAATATTTCGTTCCAAATACACTATACTTATGTCTGGTTTTTCCGCCGGACTTCCAGGATGGGCTGCCCGGCTTCGGATCAATGTGATTCGGACCGGGGCGTAGCATGTAGCTGCATAACCGGCTTGTTTGTGCGGAAACGACATTGCAGGCAGTTGGTAGTCCTTATCCGGTCTATACTGACACTGCGCGCGCCATCGCGCCGCAGAACCGCCTGCTTGCGTCCGTCGAGAGCATCCAAAGCAACAATTCCCCGAACACCAGCCTTAGTAACGATGCCCTTCGCAATAGCAGTGCTGCATCCCGGAGCCTGCGGGGCTCGCTTGATCGTGCGGATGATTTTCTTAAAGTTGCCGCCGATGATCTTTCGCGGATCGGCTCTGCTTTGGACGAAGTCGATACACTGGTCAGCAGCGTTGAAAACAACCCATCACTGTCACGCGTCGAACGTGGGTTCATCACAGCGCAAATTCAGGATTATCTTGATCAGATCGACGAAATCGCCACCAGCAGCAATTATGATGGCAAAAACCTGCTGGACAGTGATCAGACAATTGAATTGCAGATCGGATCGGGGACGTCATCAGGCAACCGTCTGAATGTTGAACTGTATGCATCCGGGACCGAAGGATTGGCAACCGGGCTATCTGCCATCGACATTTCCGATGATGCCGGGGTTTCCAATACGCGTGACCGTGTTGATGCCGCGCAGGAAGCGCTTTCAAACCGGGAAATATCCCTACAGGCAGACCGCGAAAGCATTGCCGGGGCGGCTGATCGCAGCCGGGTTTCCGAGGTTGCAGGTAACAACATCCTTCAGGCGCAACTTGCCGCGGCCGAACCTGGCGACGCCGATCAGGTGCGGCGCGGAATCATAGAAGCTTTTCAGGGCTATCTTGGCGAAATATCGGCACGTTTGCAGGATCAGACCGTGACGATTGGTGGCATCAGTCTGCCAGAACCGCAACCAAGACCTGAGCCGGTTACCGAGCGTGATGATCCGTTTGCCTATGATCCGAACGCGGATCCATTCGGGCGTGATGATGGGCAATACTTCGCGCCGACAACAGGAAGAAATACCAACGATCCAGTCCCGTCCAGCACGTTTGGCGGCTATGACAGCAACGGTGGTGGGACGGGTATTGGCGGCACCTTGTCAGGTGGTGGCGGGGCTGATCAATCCAGCGCGCCCCGCGTATCGATAGAAGCCTGAATGATATAGGCCCTGGTCGGACAAGACATAAAGCCTATTCGATATATTCCCCGTCATAAATGCCCCAATAGCCCTGACGCGGGGCCCATCCTTCGAAATCGCCAAACTGCAACTGACACCAGTCAACCGAACGCGGGCAGGTTTCGATTTTGCCAATCACCGAATTGGAAACAAGGGCGATCTTGCGGGCATTTTCATCGGCGGCGGAATAAAGCGTGATGGTATCGGCGGTAACAATCACATGACGTGATCCCAGCAAAAGACTTTGATGCACCCATCCTTCGCTGCCTTCCCAGTCGCGAACCTTGCGCCAGGTATCAAATTCCGAAATGACTTCCATCGGCATGTTGCGGCGCTGATAGATCCAGACCTTTGGGTAACGCAGGCCGGGCCCGGATCGCAGGTGAACCTTGTCTGACCGCAATGCAACAAAGCGCGGGATCGGCAGGCCTGATTCCTGCGCGCTGGCGACAATCGGCGCGCCAAGGCTGCCAAGGATCGCCATGGCGACAAAAGTATGAAGGAATTTACGGATGATCCGCGGCATTGTGACGGTTTTCCCTGCTCTTTCTTCTGCTGCCGGAATAGAATTTCGGAACCGGCGAACCTTGCTCTTTAAGAAATAAAATTACAAAAATGACGTCAAAATTCTTGCTTTAATACCCTGTGACGTGGCATCACTGCATTGCGGCAAGAGCGCATTTGGCGCAAGAAACCCATCTTGTCAGCAAAAGAGTTAAAAGACCGCATAGGAACGGCAGATGACCAAGAAAAAACCCCTCGTCATCGTGACCCGCAAACTGCCGGAAGCGATTGAAACCCGCATGATGGAGCTGTTTGATGCACGTCTGAACATCGACGATGTCCCGATGTCCAAGGCCGAATTGATCGAGGCGGTCAAACAGGCCGATGTTCTTGTCCCGACGGTGACGGACAGAATCGATTCCGCCGTTCTTGCCCATGCGGGGCCGAATTTGCGCCTGATTGCCAATTTCGGGACGGGTGTTGACCATGTCGATCTGCAAACCGCACGGTCACGCGGTATCACCGTCACCAACACCCCCGATGTCCTGACCGAGGATACCGCCGATATGACAATGGCGCTGATCCTTGCAGTATCGCGCCGTGTTGCCGAAGGCGAACGCATGATCCGCAGCGGCGAATGGACGGGCTGGGCACCGACATCGATGCTGGGGCATCGCATCTGGGGCAAGCGGCTTGGCATTGTCGGCATGGGGCGCATTGGCCGGGCCTTGGCCCGCCGGGCAAAGGGTTTTGGCCTGTCTGTGCATTATCATAACCGCCGCCGTGTTCATCCCGATACCGAGGCGGAACTGGATGCGACCTGGTGGGAAAGCCTGGATCAGATGTTGGCCCATGTTGATGTTGTGTCAGTCAACTGCCCGCATACACCGGCAACCTATCATTTGCTGTCGGCCCGTCGCCTTAAACTGATGCAGCCGCACGCCATTCTGGTCAATACGGCCCGTGGCGAGATTGTCGATGAACCGGCATTGACCCGGATGCTGGCCGATCGTGAAATTGCCGGGGCCGGGCTTGATGTGTTCGAACATGAACCGGCCGTGAACCCGAAACTGCTTGAATTGCAGAACGCCGTTCTGTTGCCGCATATGGGGTCGGCGACCATCGAAGGGCGTGTCGATATGGGCGAAAAGGTGCTGATCAATATCAAGACCTTTGTCGATGGTCACACACCGCCGGATCGGGTGATTGAAGGGCTTCTGTAAGGACCTGATATATATATCCTTTGGCGATACCTGTAGGGGAATTGATGTGCCGGGTACTGTTATCCGGCACATTGCGTTTCGTAGGGTGATTGGCCTTAAGACGACACAGGCTGCTTTGCCGGTTTGGTGAATATTTTCGCTGCCTGCCCGATAACCAGCGGTACCAGACTTGCCCCGATCACCAGAAGCCATCCCGTGCCGCTGGGCGGTGCAATCATGAGCAGCCGGGACAATTCGGGAACATAAAGCGTCAATCCGATCAGGAGCACGCAAATTCCCAAGGCAATCCAGATGAAAGGGTTGCGGGTAACATCGTTGAAAATCCAGCCGGAAGATCGGGCACGCATGTTGAAAACATGCAGCAACTGTGCGGTTGCAAGGGTCAGGAACGATACCGACAAAGCTTCCTGATCCCCAAGGTTGAAAACATGCAGTGCCATGGCAAAAGCACCAAGTACTCCGACCGTAATCAATGCGCCGTAAAAAAGAATGCCGCCCCAATCCTGTTTGGTCAGAACCGGTGTTTTGGGATCGCGCGGGGGCTGGTTCATCACATGCCGGTCTCCTTCGCCAATACCAAGTGCGAAAGCCGGAAACACGTCCGTTACAAGGTTAAGATACAAAATCTGCAACGGCAGAAGCGGTAAGGGAAGCCCGCTTGGCACGGCAAGGCCGATCACGAGTATCTCGCTGAGATTGCATGACATCAGATACAGCACAAAGGTGCGTATATTGGCAAAAATAACCCGTCCCTGATGCATCGCGGTTACGATTGACGGGAAGGCATCGTCACGCAGAACCATGTCTGCGGCTTCGCGGGCGACGTCTGTGCCTCTTTTGCCCATGGCGATGCCGATATCAGCCTTTTTAAGCGCGGGGGCATCGTTAACGCCATCGCCGGTCATGGCAACAATGGCACCTGCCTGCTGGTGAAGGGAAACCAGATTTAATTTTGCTTCGGGGCTGACCCTTGCAAAAACGGGGGTGGCAAGAATGCGGTCACGTTCTGTTTTCTGCGTCAGGTCGGTTGCCTGAAGCATCCTGCCTTCAAGTCCCGATGCGGTTGCATCGCAAAGTCCGACTTGCGCCGCAATATTCCTGGCGGTGCCGATATGATCGCCCGTTACCATGATGACCCGAACCCCCGCCGCATGACAGGCCTGTATTGCGGCAGGCACATCTTCTCGCGGGGGATCAAGAAGGGCGATCAGGCCAATCAGGATCAGATCCTGATAGGGGGGCGTATCGACCGCAGGGGCATTTTTCATCGCAAGGGCAAGAACGCGCAAGCCCTTTTGCGTCATGTCATTGCTTAAATCCGACCAGCGACGCCGGGCTTTTTCGTCCATTTCACGCGGGCCATGATTTTCAAGGAAGCCGGTGCTGTTTTTTATGACGGCTTCGGGTGCGCCCTTGATCGCAACAAACAGGTTATCGGGGGTGTTTTGATCGCGATGAAAGGTTGCCATCATGCGGGTCTGCGCGCTGAAAGCTTCCTTGGCGATTTCGGGGTATCTGGCTTGTTGTTCTGTCTGGTCAATGCCTGCATTCCGGGCGACTTCAAGCAGGGCCAGTTCCATCGGGTCGCCAATGTGCTTTTCCGTGCTGCCGGATGGCAGCAGAATTGCGTCGTTGCACAAAACGGCAATCCGTATGGCCAGTTCTTCGGGGCTGTTTACTGCCAGCAATGCGTCAGGAGATGACGTAAAATCAACTTCGTTTTCCGAGGTCCTGAGGGCCACGACCGTCATCCGGTTTTCGGTCAGCGTTCCGGTTTTATCGGTCATGATAACCGTGGTCGCACCCAGCGTTTCAACGGCTGACAGGTTCTTGATCAGGGCATTGCGTTTCGCCATCCGCCACATCCCTCGGGCAAGGGCAACCGTTGCAACAATCGGCAATCCTTCTGGGACGGCGGCAATCGCAAGGGCGATACCGGTCTTGAGCATCATCACCATGTCTTTGCCGACATAAATGCCGACAATGGCGATGCATATGGTCAGTCCCAAAGTGGCCCAGATAAGATGACCAGCCAGCGTATCAAGACGTTTTTCAAGTGGTGATGTTTCGGCTTCTGCCATTTCGGTCATCGCCGCGATATGACCAAGTTCGGTTGTCATTCCGGTGGCAACACAGACACCCGATCCGTCCCCGCGGCTGATGGCTGTGCCCTTGAACACCATATTCGTGCGATCACCAAGCGGCAGGTTTTCATCGGTTCTGGCATCATCGGGCAGGTTGATGGTTTTGTCCGTCGGAACGGACTCCCCTGTCAAAGCAGATTCATCTGCCTGCAGGTTGCTGCATTCTATCAAACGGATATCAGCCGGAATAATGTCGCCCGCTTCAAAGATAACAATATCGCCCGGTACGATGTCGCGGGCCTCCAGCACGTGGATTTGCCCATCCCGCCTTACCTTGGCGTGAACACTTGAAAGCTTTCGCAATGCCTCCATCGAACGGATGGCCCTGAATTCGGATGTAAAGCCGATGGCTGCATTGATGATCAGCACCACGACGATGGCAATGCCCTCGGTCAGGTCGCCGAAATAAAATGAAAGGGCCGCGGCACCCGCCAGCATATAGACAATCAGCCCCGCAAATTGCCGGATCAGGATGGTCCAGAACGAGACGTGCTTCTGGTCCTTAAGGCTGTTCCTGCCGTATTTCTTCCGGCGTTCTGTGGCGTCCGTTTCCGAAAGGCCGACCTCGGGGGAAACATTCAGATGTGCAAGGATTTCCGGTAATGGCTGAATATGATGATCGGACATGCAGAAACCTTTGCAACCAGCAACAAGCAGACGGGCAGGCACCAGCCAACTAGGTCACTAAATCAGTGACCGGTCAAGCAACCGGCCATTTGAGGGCACCTGATTTGATGGTGCAGCATCCTCCTGACAGCTTCTGACAGGGAGGCGGATTAAATCCGTACTCAAAGCATTTCAATTTATCAGCAGCTTGGGTATCAGTAAGGACAATATTTCCATCAGGATTTCCTTCAAGGGGGCCACCATGCGTTTCGTCTTTCCCGCAGCTACGCCGGTTACCGTTCCGGTGCAGAATTCGGATCAGCTTTTCCCGGTCAATCGCATCTTCTGCATTGGCAAGAATTATGCCGACCATGTGCGCGAAATGGGCTCCGACCCGGCCGATACCCCGCCCTGCATCTTCATGAAGCCGACGGATTGCCTGAAGGTTGGCAACGGTGATCTTGCCTATCCGTCGGGAACCGAGGACCTCCATTACGAGGGGGAGCTTGTTGTGGCCCTTGGTGCGGGGGGCAAGAACCTTGATCGTGCGGCGGTTGAAGCTGCCATTTTCGGATATGCTGCGGGCCTTGATATGACCCGCCGTGATGTGCAGGCCGGCCTTAAGGACCGCCGTTTGCCGTGGGATATGGCAAAGTCCTTTGATGATTGTGCCGCGATTTCGGCAATCCGCCCCAAGGCAGACGCAGGCAATCCGCAGGCAACCAATCTGAAATTGTCGGTCAATGGCACGGTCAAACAGGATGATACCACCGCCAAAATGATCTGGCCGATGGTTGACGCATTGGTGCATCTGTCGACCCTGATCGAGCTTAAGGCAGGTGATCTGCTGTTTACCGGAACCCCCGAAGGTGTCGGTCAGGTGGTTCGCGGTGACCGCATGGATGTGGTGATTGCCGATGTCGCCGAACTGTCGGTTACACTGAAATAGCATCAGGATATCAAGATACAGGGATTAAAGGGTCAGGGCCCACTCACCTCATCAGGAAACGGAGTCCGTTTTGAAAATCGTCAGCTGGAATATCAATTCCGTTCGATTGCGCATCGAACAGGTCATAAAGTTTTTAGAAGAACAACAACCCGATGCGCTGTGTCTTCAGGAACTGAAATGCCCGGACGAGCATTTCCCCCACGAGGCATTTGAAGCCGCCGGTTACATTCATCGTCATAACCATGGCATGAAAAGCTATAACGGTGTTGCGATCCTGTCGCGGTTGCCGTTTGCGGAAGTCGACATCAAGCATTTCTGTGGCAAGGAAGACCGCCGTCACTGTATGGTGACGTTTGAAAACGGGGTCGAGCTGCACAATTTCTACATCCCGGCCGGGGGCGACGAACCGGACGTGACAATCAATGAAAAGTTTGCCCACAAGCTTTCCTTCCTTGATGAAATGACCGCATGGTGGGCGGAACGCCGGGTTGCCGACCCGGATCGCAAGGCCATTCTGGTCGGGGATTTCAATATTGCCCCGTCGGAAAATGACGTCTGGTCGCACAAGCAGCTTTTGAAAGTTGTCAGCCACACACCGATCGAAGTTGAAAAGCTCGAAGCATTCCGTAAATCCGGTGATTTCGTGGACTCGGTGCGTGAAATCGTCGAAGAGCCGGAAAAACTGTTTAGCTGGTGGAGCTATCGTTCACGCGACTGGCGGGCCAGCAACAAGGGGCGTCGTCTGGATCATGTCTGGATGACACCGAATATGGCCGGATCGGTTCGTACCGCATCGGTCTATGACCTTGCCCGTGACTGGGAAAAACCATCCGATCATGCACCGGTGGTTGTCGAGTTCAATATCTGAATACCGTTTTTTCAGCATCAAACAGCGGGCCGGATTTATCCAGTCCGCTGTTTTTTCGTCTAAAAGGTCTTGATCACGGGGCGTGCCGGGGTGAAGCTTCTGATTCAACCCGGAAACGAACGTCCCCAATTCTTTAAGCAGTTTTATCCCGATGAAACAAAAAACAGGATACGGGCAATGAAAAAGATCCTCATCGCGTTGGCAGCCATCATTTTGCTGGTCGTTGCCGGACTGGTGTATGTCTATGTCAATCTTGACAATATCGTCAAAGCAACCATCGAAGAGGCTGGAACCCGTGTGACGCTGGCCGATGTGACGGTGGATAATGTCAAGATTGAAACCACCCAGAACACGGCATCCATTGGCGGGCTGGTTGTCGGGAACCCGGATGGTTTTGAAACCGACCATGCCTTTTCGCTGGGCAATATTTCGGTGCGACTGGATGGTTCGACGCTTACCAGCAATACCATCCGCGTGATCGAGGTGATCGTGGATGCGCCCAGTGTGACCTATGAATTGGGGCAGGGTTCGTCAAACATCGCGACCATTCAGCGCAATGTTGAAAGCTTTGTCCAGCGTGTCTCCGGCCCGACCGGTGCAGGTGGCGACAAGGCAGATACCGCCGCCGATGACGGTTCGGGTACCAAGGTCGTGATTGATAATGTCTATATCCGCAACGGCAATGTCAGTGTGTCGGCCGCGATGCTGCAGGGTAAAAAACTGTCTTCGGGACTTCCTGAAATCCACCTTAAGGACATTGGCAAGCAAGAAGGCGGGGCGACACCGGCGCAAGTCGCCGAAGAAATCATCACCGCCCTTAACACCGCGGTGTTCAAATCGGTTTCCAGTCTGAATGTCGATGGACTTTTGCAAGGGGTCGGTGACCTTGGCAAGGGTGTGACCGGATTGATTGGCGGTGCTGCAACCGGAACCGGCGGCGTGGTCAAGGACGGTGCGGGTGCCGTCGGTGATGCGGTCAAGGGACTGTTTGGCGGTTCGTCCGAATAACGGGACTCGGAACCGGAATTACGGGATATTTCAATAATATCCTTATAATCAATGTCTTGGCGGAAGGGGCGGTTATCGCTCCTTCCGTTTTTCTTTTTAACGGCGAATTGACGGTACTGCCGCACCGCACAAGGACAATCCGCATATTACTGATGTGAGATTTTCTCTATCTCCCTGCTTTTTTTCATGAATTTGGTTTCCATATATTTTGGGGTATGGAAACATTTCACCGATGGACGGTGTCGTCTTGGGGAATCTTGTTCGGCAATATGAACCGGAAAGATTATTTTCGGGGTCTGGTCACTCTTCCGATCTGGTCATCGACAACGGTTTACACCGCCCAACAAAGATCGATGCATTGCATGGGTTACGCGGCGTTTGCCATCAAGCCGGATCAACCGGTTGGTTATGCGCCCTGAAAATAAAATATTGGGATTGGGATCATTATTGTCGTCATCCAGACAAGGAGTGAAGACCGATGAGAGCTAAACTGCTTTTTGCTGTTTCCGCAGCTGCCTTTCTTGCGGCCTGTGCGAACATGGATATTCCGGGCGTTCGCGGGATGACCGATACGGGGTCGGCATTTGATGCAGCCCTTCATCAGGCGTATTCCGACCTTGCGCAAGCCGAATATGACGAAGCGGACTGGGCGGATGCGCGTTACTTCACCAACCGCGCGAAAACGGCGGCGATGGGACAGGATACAGGTCCGCAGCCATTGGCAGATCGAAACCTGCCCCAGGAAGGCCTGGCAGAAATCAGTGTTGCACGGGCTGATTTGATGGCGGCCTTTGATGCGGGCGGACGGGACAAGGCACCAGAGGCCGCCGCGCGGGCCCAGGCTGCTTTCGATTGCTGGATGCAGGAACTTGAAGAAAACATTCAGCAGGAAGACATCGATAATTGCCGTGCCTCGTTCTATCAGGCACTTGCCCTTGTTCAGGCGGAACTTGATCAAAAGCCGATGGCCGCGGCTGCGCCGATGATGATGCCTGAACCGATGAAAATCTACTTTGCGTTCGACAGTGCCGTTCTTGGTGACAAGGCGATGCCGGTTATTGACGGGATTGTCGAAGCATATGAAAAATACGACCCGAAAATGATCAGTCTTACAGCCTATGCTGACCGGGCCGGTGATTCGATGTATAATGACATCCTTGCCAAATCGCGCGTTGATGCGGTGGTCAAGGCATTGCGTGATCATGGCGTCAGCCCCAGCAGGCTTGCCATCAGCATCAGCGGCGAGGCCAACGTACCGGTTCCGACTGCTGATGGTGTCGCCGAAAAAGGCAACAGGGTTGTTACGGTGAAATTTGAAGACGGCATGTAAGCCGACATAACAAAGAGGATGAATATATGCGGTTACTCATCGCGCTTCTGCTGCCATGGTTGTTGTTCTTTACCATCGGGCGGCCCATTGCAGGTATCATCTGCCTGATCTTGCAGATTACCCTTCTGGGGTGGATTCCGGCGGCAATCTGGGCTGTCTATGCGTTGAGCCAGTACAACACCGACAAAAAAATCAGTCAGGCCATGGGCGGTGGGCAGGGTTAATTTCCTGCAATATGTTCACGCATGCTGATGATATTGGCGGTAACGCCGCATCGTTTCTGAAAGACAGGTCTTTGGGCCTGTCTTTTTTTGTTAATGCATGTGGCGTCGGACGCCACCGACAAACCGGCCAATCAAGCGCGATACGATGAAGCGGGTGACAATAAAGGCAACAAATCCGGCAAGTCCGGGCCAGTACCATGCCTGTATTTCGGGCCGTGTGCTTTGTTCAACCAGCCCGTAAACGACGACCGCCATTCCTGCGCCCGCCATAAAAGCCAGACGCCTGCGATAGCGACCGATGAACGGGGCAAATAACCACATCGTCCCGTTTCCTATGCTTGCGTCCGGCCGTTACGATTGCCGCGCATCAATGCTGTCCACCGCCGATATCGCGCGCAAGACGGGCGGCAAAGTCATCGGTCATGCCCGATATGTAATCAAGGATCGTCAGATACAGGTTGTAAAGCGGTGCGCCGACCGGCATCGAATCATTGCCGATCAGTTCGCGAACCCGCCCGGTACGATAGGAAAGCTCTGCGTCATCCTTCGCCTGATGGATTTCAAGGGCCGTCTTGCAGAAGGTATCAAGCAGCGTTTCAAGGCAGGCAAATGCGCCGACCTCGATCTGGACTTTGCGCCGGTTCAGAATGATCTGCTTTTCTGAAAACTGTTTGGCGGTCGCGATCATTTCGTTGAACGGGCCATCGGCACAGGACAGAAGATCACCATCGACTGCCCCGTTCAGCAACTGCTCCTCGCGCAAGACAAAGGCATCGGTCAGCGCATCAAGAAGCCCGGTGATGATCTTGCCACGCAGGAAGGTCATCTTGCGCCGGATGTTGGTTTCACGGTGATATTCGCTAGGAATGTCGTCGGGAATGCAGGGCAATAACAGGTTTTCAAAGACGCTGAAATCAACCAGTTCCAGTTCGACACCATCTTCGATATCAATCAGGGCATAACAGACATCATCGGCCGCTTCGACCAGATAAACCAGCGGATGGCGGCAAAACGATTGCGCCCCGGTGCGGATCAGGCCGGTGGCATCGGCAACCTCGGTCAGCAAATCCATTTCGCGCTGAAACGCACCGAATTTCATTTTTTCGGGATAAGGACTGCCAATCGCCGACCATGGATATTTTACAAAACTTGCCAGCGTCGCATAGGTCAGGCGCATGCCGCCGTCATAAAGGCCACTTCGTTTATGGGTCAGCAACCTGAACCCCTGCGCATTACCTTCAAAGGTGGTCAGATCGGCGCGTTCTGCCTCGGACAGCGGCGCAAGATATTTGGGATCGGCATCCAGAAACCACTGACGCACGGCATATTCCCCGGCATGGCCAAATGGCGGGTTGCCGATGTCATGGGCAAGGGCGGCGGCCTGAACAATGGCGGCCATATGATCGGGTTCAATTCCGTCGGGCAGGTGGCCTTTTTCGGCCAACTGATGGCCGACCATAAGTCCCATGGACCGTGCAACACAGGATACTTCAAGGCTATGGGTCAGGCGCGTATGGACATTGTCGTTTTCAGGCAGCGGATGAACCTGCGTCTTGCGTTGCAGACGCCGGAAAGCCGACGAGAAAATGATCCGGTCGTAATCCTTGTGAAAATCGGATCGACCGAATGCCCCGACACTTGAATGTCGTGTGCCCAGACGTTCAGGCGACAGCAATTTTTGCCAGTTCATCATCGGTTTTGCATCCTGAGTCTATCGGTCGCGTACATGTTCGTGTCGCACTATGGCGCAAACTTCATGACATAATCGTAAAGTGACGGGCTTAAAATGTCGGACGATGCTTCATTTCATGCACGTTTACATTACCCCGGCGTTGCCGCCGAACCGGCCAGCAATCCACCATCAATTGTTAGTTCCGTTCCCGTCATGTAAGCGGCTTCATCCGATGCCAGCAAAACGGCAAGTGCCGCGACTTCGTCCGGGGTGCCGAAACGCTTAGCCGGTGTATCAGCGACAAGGGCTGCCATGCGGGCGTCGCGATCCGGACCGTTGCCAAGCATCGGTTCCCACATCGGTGTCAGAATGGCGGCGGGATGGATTGAATTGCAGCGAATATTGTAACCCTGTTGTGCGCAATATAGCGCGACAGTTTTGCTGTGATTGCGAATGGCCGCCTTGGACGAGGCATAGGCCGCCGCAGCCGGAATGCCAACCATTCCCGAGCGCGATGAAATATTGATGATCGAGCCCGATTGACGCTGGCGCATGGCCCTGATGGCGTAGCGACATCCCATAAATGTACCGTCAAGATTAACCTGATGGACTGCGCGCCAGTCGGCAAGAGATGCATTTTCCGGATCATGTGCGACGATGCCGTCTTCAAAACCAGTAATGCCGGCATTGTTGACCATGACATCAATGGCCGGATAGGCATCGGCAAGTTTTTGCCAGTCATCCTCGTTGCCGACATCAAGGCGCATGGTTTTGCAACCTGCCTCCTTGGCAAATGCCAGAAGCGCACCTTCGTCTCGGTCAGTTGCTATGACGTCAGCACCTTCTTTGATAAAGGCTGTTGAAATCGCAGCACCAATGCCGCGCGCCGCGCCGGTTATGATGCAAATCCGGTTTTCAAGTCGTTTCATGGTCGCTTCGTTCCCTGTTCGGCCTTTGATGGCCTTTGCCGGTTTCGGTGTTATAGCCAAAAAGAAAGCGGCGCGTCCATCGACGCGCCGCCATCTTTTGTACGGTGTGGGCAGGGAAAGCTTAGCTACCCAAACCCTTTTCCATCACCAGATCAAGGCGACGGGCGAAGCTGACCGGGTCGGGCAGGGCTTCGCCTTCAAGGATGCGGGCCTGATCAAGCAACAGCAGGGCGGCGTCATGAAGGATCGGGGTCTTGGCGTCCTTGATGGCAATGTCCGACAGCTTTTTGATCAGGCTGTGTTTCGGGTTGATTTCAAGGATGCGCGGGCTGATTTCATCAACACGGTTATGCTGCTTCATCAGGCGTTCCATCCGCAAATCCATGCCGGTTTCATCGGCAATCAGACAGCAGGCCGAACTGGTCAGGCGATCTGATTCACGGACGTCCTTGATGCTGGTGCCAAGTGCGATCTTGATCGATGCGATCAGGGCATCAAGGGACGCATCGGATGCGGCATCGTCTTTCTTGTCGTCCTTGGCATCATCCTTGTCATCGGATTTGACGTCGGCAAGGTCCGCCCCGCCACGGGTGACCGATTTGAAGTCTTTTTCTTCAAACTGGCCAACAGATGGCAACCAGAATTCATCCACCGGGTCGGTCAGCAGCAGAACTTCGATGCCCTTGGCGGCAAAACCTTCAAGCTGCGGGCTGCGTTTGAGCGCATCGACGTCTTCGCCGCTGATATAATAGATCGCCTTCTGACCATCCTTCATGCGGGTGACATAGTCGGCAAGCGTTGTCCAGCCATCCGAATGCGTGGAACGGAAGCGTGCCAGTTTCAGGATGCGGTCGCGGTTGGTGTAGTCTTCATACAGGCCTTCCTTGACGACAGAGCCGAAGTTTTCCCAGAAGGTTTCGAAACCTTTCGAGTCTTTATTCGATGCGGTTTCAAGTTCGGACAGGAGTTTTTTGGTCAGGCCGTTTTTGATTTTGGTCAGGACCGGGTTGTGTTGCAGCATTTCGCGCGAAATGTTCAGCGGCAGATCCTGGCTGTCGACAACACCGGACACAAACCGCAACCAAGGCGGCAGAAGGTCATCCGCACCCTCGGTGATGAAGACCTTGCGGACATAAAGTTTCAGATGGCCTTTGCGCGCCGGATCATAAAGATCGAACGGGCGCATGGTCGGCAGGAACAGAAGACCGGTATATTCAATCGCACCTTCGGCCTGATAGTGGATGGTTTTCCACGGATCGTCGAAGGCGTGCGAATTGTGTTTGTAGAACTCTTTGTACTGTTCGTCGGTAATGTCGGATTTCGGACGGGTCCAGAGTGCCGATGCCTCGTTCAGCGTTTCGTCATTGCCATCTGCCTTCATCAGGACAACCGGGATGCCGATATGATCGGAATAGGTTTTGACGATATGACGCAGGCGATATTCTTCGGTGAATTCCTTGAAATCATCGGTCAGATGCAGGGTGATCTGGGTGCCGTGGCCTTCCATTTCGGCTTCGGCGATGGTGTATTCGCCCTTGCCATCCGATGACCATTTCCACGCCTGATCTTCACCGGCCTTTTTCGTGACGACGTCGACCTGACCCGCAACCATGAAGGCGGAATAGAAACCGACGCCGAACTGACCGATCAGGTCAACATCCTTGGCTTTGTCAGATTTCGACAGGGCCTCGACGAATTTCGCGGTGCCTGAATTGGCAATCGTGCCAAGGTTTTCAATCAGGTCGGTTTTGTTCATCCCGATCCCGTTATCGGCAATCGTCAGAACATTACGGACGTTATCGGTCAGAAGACGAACCTTGAATTCTGAATCCCCTGCGAGCAGTTCCGGTTTGGCAATCGCCTCGTAGCGCAGCTTGTCGCAGGCGTCCGACGCATTGGAAATGAGCTCGCGCAGGAAGATGTCCTTGTTCGAATAAAGCGAATGGACAACGATATCGAGCAGGCGGCTGACTTCAGCCTCGAACCGCATTTTTTCTTCCGTCATGACCTCTGTGTTCTCCTGTAATTTCAATCCACTATGTGCAATTTGCGCTGCTGGGTCCCGATTTGGCAACCTTCAGGCAGTGCTTGATATGCGTCAACGCATCTTGCAGCGCAAGCCCTGTATCCTAAGTATATAAAAAGACGGTTTCATTACAGGGCGCGAGGCTTGCGGAAGTTGTCTTGGGTCCTGTCCTGCCCCGAAACGGCAAACGTTTCGGATAATTGCAAGGTGCAATGCCTTGTGAATGTCTCAGGCTCTATAACAGGAGGCCGCAATATGAAGGTTCCCGTTCAAATCACCTACCGTGATGTTGATCAATCAGATGCGCTGGACGAGCGGATCCGCTTCAAGGTGCAAAAACTGGAAGAAACCTTCGACCGCATGACAAGTTGTCATGTCATCGTGGAAAGACCCCATGCATCCCACGCACAGGGAAACCGCTATGCGGTTCATTTCGGAATTCATGTGCCGGGTAAGGAGATTATGGTTAAGCGCGACAGTGCCGATCATGCCCATGAGGATGTCTATATCGCGCTCAAAAACAGCTATCAGGCGGCGCGCCGTCAACTCAAGGAATATGTCGACCGGATGCGCGCCCACTAGGGTTCCTGTTAACAACAGCGAGTAATTGAAATGACGGGGCGGTCAGTTGACCGCCCCGTTCATGATATCGTGACCTCCGGCATTTCGGCCCGGGCTTGTGGATAGCGGCCGTCGCGCAATGTGCGCGACCACCATTTCAGATCATTGACCATGTGTTTAAGGGCCGCCTCGGACCCGGCTTTGTCGATCGGATAACCATTCGGATCAAACTGGTCCCAGACATTGGCAAAGCTGACAACGTCGCGCATGGTCACGACATGCAATTCGGCAAAAACCAGTCGCAATTGTTCGACCGCCCGCAAACCACCCGACATTCCGCCATAGGACACAAATGCCAATGGCTTTCGGCGCCATTCGGGCTTGGCTGCGTCGATCAGCAATTTCAGTTCGCCGGTAAAGCTGTGATTGTATTCCGGGGTGACAACGAGGAAGGCATCGGCTTCGGCAAGAGCGGATTGGAGTTCGGCAACACCGGGATGCGCATTGCCGACGTGACGGGATGGCAGATCGAGCTTCGCCGGATCGATAATATCAACCGACAGATCCGGATCTGTTTTCAGGATTTTGATCGCCCAGTCGGCAACCGTGTCGCAGAACCTGTCTTCACGGGCACTGCCATAGATCAGTGCAAGATTGAAAGTCTCTTTCATGACGTCACTCCTTGATTATTTCGCAGCAAGGAGTAAATCTATAGAACCTTAACAATAGTTGAGGTCAATGATGAATTTCAAGCGCATCAGAACGCCATGAAAAAATAACGGAAAGGGCAGGAAAATGGTGAAACCCGGGCCATTGCACCGCTATCTCAGTGTGGGTGAAGTCGCCAAAAGAAGCGGACTTGCCGTATCGGCGATCCATTTTTACGAGCGCAAGGGGCTGATCGCCTCGATCAGAACGGATGGCAATCAGCGACGCTTTCCACGCGGTATCCTGCGCCGGGTTGCGATCATCAAGGTCGCACAACGCACCGGCATTCCGTTGGCCGAAATCGGGAATGCGTTATCGGGGCTGCCAATTAACCGGGCCCCGACGACACAGGACTGGGAAAAGCTTTCGTCGCGGTGGCGTGATGATCTTGATGCCCGGATCGAACAATTGACCCTGCTGCGCGATCAATTGGGCAAATGCATCGGGTGTGGCTGCCTTTCGATCAGCGACTGCCCGCTTCGCAACCCGTCGGATGAACTGGCAACGGATGGTCCCGGTGCGCGGTTGCTTGAACTTGATGACGCACAGGATCACGAACCGTCAGATGGAACGTCTTGATCCGTAACGGAATGCATTGGGATACTCTTGCCGATGCGGCAGAATGCTTGACATTGTGCGATGCGGCGTGTTGAAAGGCGCATTGATCTAGGCGCGCGAAATCATCCGCGATGCCTGCTGGAAAAGTTTGATGCAGATTTCAACCCGAACCGGTCCCCGTATCCTTGCCATATTGGGGCCCACCAACACCGGCAAGACCCATCTGGCCATGGAACGGATGTTGGCGCATACCTCGGGTATGATCGGTTTTCCGCTGCGGCTTCTGGCGCGCGAAAACTATGATCGCGCGGTCGCCCGTGTTGGCAAGGGTGCGGTGGCCCTGATCACCGGCGAAGAACGCATCCTTCCGAAATCAGCACGCTATTTCCTGTGTACGGTCGAAGCCATGCCGGTCAACAAGCAGGTTGATTTTCTGGCCATCGATGAAATCCAGATGTGTGCCGATCCCGAACGCGGGCACGTCTTTACCGACCGGCTGTTGCATGCGCGCGGTATCAGCGAAACCATGTTCATGGGGGCGGAAACCATCCGTCCGGTGATCCGTCAACTGATCGACAATGTCGAATTTGATACGCGCGCACGGTTTTCGACTCTGACATATAACGGATCGAAAAAGATCCAGCGTCTGCCATCACAATCCGCCGTCGTGACATTTTCCGCACAGGAAGTTTACGCCGTTGCCGAATTGGTCCGCCGCCAGAAGGGCGGGGCGGCGGTGGTGCTTGGCGCGCTTAGCCCGCGCACGCGCAATGCCCAGGTCGAGATGTTCCAGAATGGCGAGGTCGAACACCTGATTGCGACCGATGCGATTGGCATGGGGCTTAACCTTGAACTGAACCATGTGGCCTTTGCGGCCCTTCACAAGTTTGACGGTCAGTTCAATCGCGGGCTTTCGGCGGCGGAAACCGCCCAGATCGCCGGGCGCGCCGGACGTCATATGAATGACGGCACCTTTGGGGTGACGGGCAATCTTTCGGGGATCGATCCCGATATTATCGAACAGATCGAAGCCCACGAATTCGAACCGCTTGCCAAAGTCTTCTGGCGCAATGCGCGACTGGATTTCAGAACCGTCGATGCCTTGCAGAAATCGCTGCGCAAGCGGTCGGACAATCCGACACTTGTTCTGGCGCGCGAACCGGTCGATGAAGTCATGCTGGCGCATTTATCGCAGAACGAAGACGTCGCGCGCATCGCATCGGCCCCGGATCGGGTGCAATTATTGTGGGAAGTCTGCCAGATTCCGGACTTCAGAAATATCCATACCGATGCGCATCCAAGGCTGCTAACATCTATCTATCGCTATCTGGCAAAACCAAATAGTAAACTGCCGGTCGACTGGTTGGGCGAACAAGTCTTGCGCCTGGACCGTTATGATGGTGATATCGATCAGTTGTCATCACGGTTGGCGGGTATTCGCGTCTGGACTTATGTATCGCACAAGCATCACTGGCTCGAAGATGCCAATCATTGGCAGGAACGTACGCGGGCCATTGAGGATAAGCTCTCTGATGTGCTACATGAACGCCTGACCCAAAGGTTCGTTGACAGACGAACTTCGGTTTTATTGAAAAGTCTCAAGGACAAGTCTGAACTCATGTCTACCATCACTGCGAATGGTGAAGTCCAGGTCGAAGGTGAATACGTCGGCCGACTGGAAGGATTCCGTTTCATCGCCGATGAAACCGATGCTGCGTTTGAAGGCAAGGCAATCGCCAGTGCTGCACGTCGTGCACTGACTGGCGAGATTGCGCAGCGTGTCAAACAACTGGAAACCGATGAAGACGACAAATTCGCGGTGAATGGTCAACTGGAAGTCCTGTGGAACGGGGCGGTTGTCGGTGGGCTGAAAAAGGGCGACACCGTCCTCAGCCCCGACGTCCAGGTCATTGACAGCGAGTTTTTTGACGGCCCGACCCGCGAACGCGTAAGGACCCGGCTTCAGAATTTCGTCAACGCCCATATCGAAGCGCGCCTGAAAATGCTGACCCGCCTGCGCGATTGTCAGCTTCCCGGTCCGATTCGCGGCCTTCTGTTCCAATTGAACGAAGGTCTGGGCTGTGTGCCGCGTGCCGATCTTGAAAGCCTGATCAAGGATCTTTCGGATGAAGACCGCAAGGCGCTGGCCAAGCTTGGCGTGCGGTTGGGGGTTGAAACGGTTCATGTGCTTGATGCGCTGAAACCCGATCCCGTCGAACTGCGCGGCATCCTTTGGGCGATTTCGCGCGAACTTGATGCGCTTCCGGAACTGCCACCGGCAGGTCGCACATCGGTTCCAAATGATCGCAGCAATTCCAAGGGCTTCTATCTGGCTGCCGGTTACATGCCGGTCGGGCCGCTTGCCGCACGCGTTGACATGCTCGAACGTTTTGCCGCATTGCTGCGCCAGAAGGCGCGCGAAAATGATGGCAAGGTAAAACCCGATCCCGATCTGCTGTCGCTTCTGGGCTGCACGGTCGAGCAGGCCGAAGGCGTGTTTACTGCACTTGGCTGGCGTGCCGAGGTGGTCAAGGTCAGCAAGGCTGAACTTGATGCCAAGGAAGCTGCTAAAAAGGCTTCTGAACCTGCTTCTGAACCTGCTGCTGTAAGTGCAGATGCACCGGAAGCTCCTGCTGAAGCCGCAAGCGCCGATGAAGCAGCCAAAGAAGCACCGGCCGACGCCGTCAGCGAAACGCCCGCCGAAGAAGTGACCCCGGTAGCCGGTGAAGCCGAAGCCGAGCCGGAATTCGTCGAGGTTAAATATTTTGTCCGTGTCGACCGCCGCAAGCGCGGTGGTGCAGGCAAAGGCCAGCGTGGCGGTCCGCGTCAGGAAGCCCATGGCAAAGGCGCGCCGAAAGGCAAAGGCGGTCAACGCCCGAACCGTGGCGGCCCGAACAAGGGCGGCGACCGTGGTGGCAAAGGTCAGGGGCGTCCGAACAATGCACCGGCCAAAAACAATCAGATCAACGAGGATTCGCCATTTGCCAAGCTGAAGGAAATGCTGGCGGCAAAGGGCTGATCCCGACCTGTTTTCTGTGATGCGGCGACCCTTTGCGGGGTCGCCGCATTGCGTTTGGGATGGTAAAATCAATCCATGACACTTGATCAGACAGGCAACAAAGTCCGTATCGATAAATGGCTATGGTATGCGCGGTTCTATAAGACCCGTTCGCTTGCCAGCAAGGCATGCCAGTCGGGCCATATCGTTCTGAACGGTCAGTCCGTCTCCAAAGCCAGCGTTACGGTCGTTGTTGGGGATCGGCTGCAATTCTTTCAGGGCCCGCATCTGCGCGTGATCGAAGTGGTGGCACCTGGCGAACGACGTGGCCCCGCCCCCGAAGCCCAGCAGCTTTACATTGATCACTCGCCACCACGTGTGGCGAAAAAAGAGGTCGCGGCCGATATCCGAACCGCTCCGATTGCTGAACGCGAAGCGGGCAGCGGACGTCCGACCAAGGCCGAAAGGCGGGCAACGGACCGGTTGCGCGGCGATGAATAACTTTTACAGGCTGTAATCTGATCTGACACCAGGTACGGCGCGAACAACATACCGGGTTGTAGAACCTTCAGGATTTTCTTGCCTCCAGCATAGTCATGGGCTATTGATACTATATCAAGGTATAATACACCTACTTTAGTATGGTTTCGCTTCGACTTGGAGAATGACTGCGTTATGAAACGCAAGCCTGGCCTGCATATCGGCACTTTGTCACATCTGGGGGCAGGCCGTTTTGCCATATTGCTCGCAGCACTTGTGATCAACCTGCTGTCGCTGGCACTGCCGGTGACCCTGTTGCAGGTCTATGACCGTGTGCTGCCCCATAATGCCATCCCGACTTTGACCTTGCTTATAATCGGGGTTTTTGGCGCGTTGGTGCTTGAAGCGGCTTTGCGCCTTGGTCGGGCCTATATATCGTCGCTGTCGGCGGCAAAGTTCGAACATAAAAGTTCGCAGGCTGCTGTCGGTCATTTGTTGGCGACCAGTCTTTCCGATTATGAAAAAACCGCACCTGGCCAGCATCTTCAGCGGCTGAACAGTCTGAATGTCCTGCGTGACTTTTATGCCGGGCAGGCAATCGGGGCGGTGATCGATCTGCCGTTCATTATCCTGTTCCTTGGTTTGATTGCCATTATCGGTGGCAAGCTTGTGCTGGTACCGCTGGGCATTCTGTTTGCCTTCATGCTGACCGCAATGATCCTGGGGCGGCGGCTGCGTCGCGCGCTTGATGAACGCAGTCAGGCCGACGAGCGGCGCTATAATTTCATTATCGAAACCCTGACCGGCATTCACACCATCAAGGCGATGGCGATGGAAAACCTGATGATCCGTCGCCATGATCAACTGCAAATCCAGTGTTCCGAGGATGACCTTGTCGCCGCGCGTTGCGCCCATGCCGCGATCAATTCAAGTGCCAGCTTTTCGATGATCACGATGATCCTTGTTGCCGGTGTCGGCAGTCTTCTGGTTATCAATGCCGATCTGACAGTGGGCGGGCTTGCCGCCTGCACGATGCTGGCCGGGCGATCAATCCAGCCGCTGCAACGTGCCATGGGTCTTTGGACCCAGTTTCAAAGCATTCGGGTTGCGCGTGATCGGTGCCGCGAACTTTTCCGTCTGCCGCCCGAAGATGCCGACGATGCTGCTGAAATGCCGCCGCTTGAAGGGCGTATCGAGCTTGAAGATGTCAGTTTTTCGCACGCGGGCGGGGACACAGTTTTTGAAAATCTGACGCTTGCGATACAGCCCGGTGAATCTGTTGCAATCACCGGTGAAAACGGTACCGGGAAAACCACCTTGCTGTGGCTTCTGATGGGGGCGTTACGCCCTGATCGCGGTTCGGTGCGGCTCGATGGTCGTGATCCAAATAAATATGCATCGGAATCGATCCGCCGCCAGATTGCCTATCTGCCGCAACATGGTGTGATGTTCAAGGGAACGATCCTTGAAAACATCACATCCTTCCGCAAGGAAATCGGCACGGACCGTGTCGTGGAAATTTCACGGCGTCTGGGGCTTGATGAAATCGTCATGCGCATGCCCGACGGTTACGATACCGAAGTGGGCGGGCAGGCATCCGAAACCCTTCCGCGCGGCGTAAAGCAGCGTATCGCGATTGCGCGTGCCCTGATCGACTATCCGCGCATCGTGCTGTTTGACGAAGCCAACAGTTCGCTTGATATCGCGGGTGACAACATTCTTGCCGGTCTTCTGATTGAACTTCGCAAACATTGTACGCTGGTGATGGTATCGCACCGACCGTCACTGATCGCCCTTGCCGACAGACAATATCGCCTGATTGAAAAACGTCTGGTGCCGGTCCTGCGGCGCAGCGGCACCCAGCCGGTGATCGAGGCAGAAGAAGTCGCAAGCGCAGGAGGCCGGTCATGAATATCGAAAACATGGACTTCGCGCTGAATTACCGCATGGGCCTTGCCAGCAATGACGCCCAGTCGGATTTTGATGCCTGCCTGTGGCCTTTGTTGCAGGCGCTTGGCTGGCGTGGGTTGCCCCGTCAGGTCGCAGAAGCATTGCCGCATATGGACGAGGCCCTTGATCTGACCGATTTTCGCAATGTGCTGGCGAACCTGAATTACCGGTCGCGCGAAATCGATACCACATTTGATCGGATCGATGATCGGTTGATGCCCTGTCTGTTCGTGCCCGATAACGGCACCGCACTTGTGGTGATCAAGCCGGAAAATGCGGGCATCCGGGTGTTTGATGGCGGCACCAGCCGCGAAATGGTGATCAAGCCGGGCAATCTTCCCGGGCGGTTGTTCCAGTTTACCCAGGCCGGGCGTCACGAACGGTTTTTTGAAGAGGACAAACGCGGCTGGTTTGGCGGAATAACCGACCGGTTTTCCGCCCTTGGTGGACAGCTTTTGCTGATTACCCTGATGCTGAACCTGATGGCGCTGGCCAGCCCGATTTTCGTAATGGGGATCTATGACCGGGTCATTGGAACGCGGTCGATCCCCATGTTGATCCAGTTCGGGATCGGCATGGGGATTGTCCTGATCCTTGACTGGGTCCTGCGCAATCTGCGCAGCCAGATGGTCAGCCATTTTGGGGCGCGCCTTGATACACTTGTCAGCAGTGCCATTTTCGAACGGCTCCTGTCCCTGCCACCCGCCTTTACCGAACGTGCCCCGGTCGGGGTTCAGATTTCGCGGATTCGCGACTTTGAAAGCGTCCGCGAATTCTTTAGCGGCCCGATGGCGCTTGTCATTCTGGAAATGCCCTTCCTGCCGATCTTCCTGATTGTTCTGGCGATCCTTGGGGGGTGGCTTGCACTTATCCCGATTGGGCTGATCGTTGTTTTTGTCCTGATCGGGCTGGTGTCTTTTCCGGTGGTGTCACGACGGGTTTCGGAACTTGGCCGCAATGGTGCGAACCGGCAGGAATTTCTGGTCGAGACGGTCGGCAAGATGCAGGCGTTGAAATATACAGGCACAGAACATCGCTGGCTGTCGCGTTTCCGCGATATTTCGGCCGATACGGCTTATGCCGGGTTCCGGGTGGCAATGATCAATAATCTGATCAACACATCGGCACAGATTCTGATGGTCTCATCCGGGGCGCTTATCCTTGCCTTTGGCGCGGTTCAGGTCATGGCGGGTTCAATGACCGTCGGCGCACTTGTGGCATCGATGATGCTGGCATGGCGTGTACTTGGCCCGATCAATCAGGCGTTTGTCGGTATGCCGCGGCTGGCACAGCTTCGCGGGTCTGTCCGGCAGATAAACCGTCTGATGACGCTGGCACCGGAACGTGATCTGGTGCCGCGCACGGTTGGCCAACGCCGTTTCGAGGGCAATGTCACCTTCTCGCGTGTCAGCTTCCGATATACGCCGGACTCCGATCCGGCACTGGTCGGGGTGAATTTCGATATCAAGGCCGGACAGGTGGTTGCGCTTGTCGGATCGAACGGGGCGGGCAAGTCATCGCTGATCAAATTGATCGCCGGGATGTATCAGCCACAGGCCGGTGCGGTTCTGATCGACGGCGCGGACATTCGCCAGATGGATCCGCAAACCTTGCGTCAGTCCATTTCCTATGTGCCGCAGGATGTTGAATTTTTCCGTGGATCAATTGCGCAAAACCTGCGCCTTGCCAATCCGATTGCATCACCCGATGAATTGCGGATGGCCTGTATGTCGGCGGGTATTCTTTCGGAAATCGAAGCCCTGCCCGACGGTTTTGAAACACGGATCGGCGATCAGCATTCCTCGCGCTTTTCGACAAGCTTCCTGCAACGCCTGGCACTTGCGCGTGCCTTCGTCCGCGAAGCACCGATCATCCTGTTTGACGAGCCGACCAATGGTCTGGATCAAAAAGCGGATCGGGCATTCCAGCATGCGATCAACCGTCTGCGCGGCGGATCGACGATTTTCCTGATTACCCATCGGCCAAGCCATCTTGATCTGGCCGACCGCATCATTGTTCTTGAAGCAGGTCAGGTGCGCGCCGATGCGCCGCCAGCACGCATCAAGCAGCAGGTGCTTGACGGAGGTTTCCTATGAGCGAAGCAGTTCAGAACACCGCAATTGAACGGTTCCGCCAGTCGCGCCGTATGGCACGCTATCTGTCACATGCCGTCTTGCTCGAAGAAGGCGGGATTTCGGTCTTTGTCCGTTCGGCAATGGTGATGCTTTCGGTTGGCTTTATCGCGCTGATCGCGTGGGCGGCAACCACCCAGATCAAGGAAACGGCAACCACCTTCGGGCAGGTCATGCCGACCGGGGCGGTTAACAAGATCCAGCATCTTGAAGGTGGCATCATTTCCGAAATCATGGTGCGGGATGGTGACTTGGTCGAAAAAGACCAGGTTCTGATGCGGTTGAAACCCGAAGCATCACAGGCCGAACTGTCGCAGGCCGAAACCAGACTGGCCAGCCTGCGTCTTGAAGCCGAACGTTATCGCGCACTTGCCGAATCGCGCGATCCCGACTTCACCCTGCTGATGGACCAGTATCCGGAACTGGCAAAAAACCAGCAGGAAATCTATCGGATCAAAACCGACCTTGATAGCAGCCAGCGCGAAATCCTTGACGTTCAGATCAAGGAACGCAACGCCGAACTGGCCCAGCTCCAGCAGCAGGAAGGGACTTTGCGCCGTTCTGTCGAACTGCTTAACCAAGAAGTGACGATGCGCCGCTCGCTGTATGAACAGGGGCTGAACTCCAAGGTCCTGTTCCTCAATATCCAGCGTGAATTGAACGAAGCGCAGGGCAATCTTTCAAGTGTCATTGCGGAAATGGCGCGTGCGCGTGAAACCATCGCCGAAGCCAATCTGCGCCAGAACGAACTTCGAAACAGCCAGCGCGAGGAAGCGCTAAGTGAACTGGGGCGGCTTGGCGGTGAAATTGCCCAGGCCGATGAAGCGCTGCGCAAGCTTAAGGACCGTGTCGCGCGACTTGAAATCCGCGCCCCGTCCAAGGGTTATATCAAGGGGCTGCAATTTACCACGATCGGCGGGGTGATTGCCCCGGCACAGGTGGTCATGGAGCTGGTTCCGACCGATGATGCACTGGTCGCGGAAACCCGGATTTCGACCGAGGATATCGGTCATGTCCATCTTGGGCAGCCGGTGACTGTTAAAGTCAGTGCATTTGACTATATACGATATGGTAGTATCAGTGGTGAATTGGTATCGATATCGGCCTCTACTTTTGTTGATGAAGATGGACGACCGTATTATAAAGGACGGGTGGCACTTGATTCCGACCGGGTCGGTGAGGGTGCCCGCGCTCAGCCGATTATCCCTGGCATGACGGTTCAGGCCGACATCCAGACGGGTGAAAGGACATTGCTGCAATATCTGCTCAAGCCGGTTTATGTCTCGCTTGATCAGGCATTTAGCGAACGCTGAGTTTTCATAATGGTCCCGCTGGAAATGTTCATTTCATTTCTACTGCCTGGCCGCACGTTTCTCTGGTAAAACAGAGGATTCTATACTTTTGTATAGAAATGCGGATCAGGGATTCCCGTCCCGCATTTCTCGGAGAATGGGCTAGATGGCGGACGATCCTCGCGACGCAGAAGACACTCGCAACGAACTGGGCGGAAACCGGGCAGATACCGGTACCGGCGGTGATGATCTTATGCGTGATGATCGCAGTGGCGATGATCCGGACGAGCATGTCGAACTGCATGGTGATCAGAATGGCGATGGCGGCATTCCCAACGAACAGTTGGGCAGTGTTCATTATGGCAATCAGGTCAATAACCCGCAGGGCGAAGACCAACGCCAGTTCCGCCAGCGCAACGCGGGCGATCAACGGGCCGAGGAAACAACCCAGGCCGACGCCACGGAAAAACAGATAAAGGCCGAGGCCGAGCGGGTCGAGCTTGAAAACAATATCGATACGGTTGGCGAGGGCGCTGAAACTGCTGGTGGCAGCTCAGGAAACGACCCGGTTTCCCTGCGGTCAAACGATGCAGGTGGTGCTGATAACCCGCAACCGGTTTCAACACCCGATACGACCATTGTCCCCGGTGCCGGCGAAGGCGGTGGTGGCCGCTCCGGTCAAAATATTGAAACTGATTTTGCGCCCCGGTCCGCACCGGCATCAGAGGCTGCTGTTGCGGCGGCCGATGTCAGTGCTGCGGATTCCGACGAACTGGACGAGGTTCTGGAACTCGAAACCCGGAACGAGGTGCCAAAAGTCGCCGACGCACCAAGCCTTTCTGCCACGGATGTTGCCGGTGACGAAGACAGTGCGATCTCGCTTGATGTCTCTGCTGCTCTTCGTGACCTTGATGGCGGCGATGAAACCCTTTCGATCACGATTTCCGGCGTGCCTGATGGGGCGGTTTTATCGGCCGGCACGGATAACGGCGATGGCACATGGTCACTGACACCAGGCCAGCTTGCGGGCCTGACGATCACGCCCGCTGAGAACTACAATGGCAGCTTCGATCTTTCGGTGACCGCGACCAGCACCGAGGCCAATGGCAGCACATCATCGACAAGCACAAGCTTCACGGTCGATGTCGAAGCCGTTGCCGATGGTGCAACGCTTGATGTCCGCGATGCCGCCGGTGCCGAAGACAGTGCGATTGCACTCTCGATTGATACCGAACTGCTTGATGCGAACGAGGGCATCTCGATCACCATCTCAGGCGTGCCAGATGGCGCAACCCTGTCCGCCGGAACCGACAATGGTGACGGCACCTGGACCCTCGACGTCGCCGATCTCGACGGCTTGACAATCACACCGGGCGAAAATTTCAGCGGCAGCTTCGACCTGACCGTATCTGTCTCGACAACTGACGGCACCGATAGCGCAGTCGTTGTCGAAGAGATTACGGTTGATGTTGCGGGGATCGCAGACGCGCCGACATTGGATGTGTCGGATGCGAGCGGGTCCGAAGACAATGCGATTGCACTCGACATTGATGCGGGCCTGACGGACAGCTCCGAAGTTCTGAGTGTTACGATCAGTGGCGTGCCAGAAGGTGCGATCTTGTCTGCGGGTACAGATAACGGCGATGGCAGTTGGACTCTAAGTCCCGATCAGCTCGCAGGCCTGACGATTACCCCGTCGGATGATTTCTCCGGCAGCTTCGAGCTTGGTGTGACGGCAACGTCTGCCGATGGCGAAGATATCGCGACAACAACAGGCAGCATTACGGTTGATGTCGCAGGTGTTGCCGATAAGCCGACGTTGGATGTCTCTGACACCAGTGGTTCAGAAGATTCTGCCATTTCGCTTGATATTGATGCTGGTCTCACGGACTCCAGCGAAGTTCTCACCGTTACGATCAGCGGCGTGCCAGAAGGTGCGACGTTGTCTGCCGGTACCGACAATGGTGATTGTAGCTGGACTCTGAGTTCCGATCAGCTTGCAGGCCTGACGATCACGCCAGCAGATGATTTCTCCGGCAGCTTCGAGCTTGGTGTGACGGCAACGTCTGCCGATGGCGAAGATATCGCGACAACAACGGGCAGTATTACTGTTGATGTCGCAGGTGTCGCCGATGACCCGACGTTGGATGTTACGGATGCATCTGGCAACGAAGATTCTGCGATTGCACTCGACATTAATGCAGGCCTGACGGATTCCAGCGAAGTCCTGACGGTAACCATCTCTGGTGTTCCGGAAGGTGCCGCCTTGTCGGCAGGTACGGATAACGGCGATGGCAGCTGGACCTTGTCTGCGGCCGACCTGAACGGCCTGACGATCACACCAGCGGACGATTTCAGCGGATCGTTTGACCTGATGGTCACCGCGCAATCTGCGGATGGTGAAGATGTTGCGACCACAACAGGCAGCATTACGGTTGATGTTGCCGGTGTTGCCGATGCTCCGACGCTGGATGTCTCCGACGCCAGTGGTTTGGAAGATTCGGCCATTACGCTCGACATTGACGCAGGCCTGACGGACAGCTCCGAAGTTCTGAGTGTCACGATCAGCGGCGTACCAGAAGGCGCGACACTGTCTGCGGGCACCGATAACGGTGATGGCAGCTGGACGCTATCTGCTGCCGACCTGAATGGTCTGACGATTACACCAGCGGATGATTTTAGCGGATCGTTTGATCTGACAGTCACCGCGCAGTCGGCTGATGGCAGCGATATCGCCACCGCGACGGATACGATTACGGTTGGTGTCGCGGGTGTCGCCGATGCGCCGACTTTGGACGTCTCTGATGCCAGTGGTTCAGAAGATTCGGCGATTACGCTCGACATTGACGCAGGCCTGACGGACAGCGGTGAAGTTCTAACCGTTACGATCAGTGGCGTGCCAGAAGGTGCTGCCTTGTCGGCTGGTACGGACAACGGTGACGGGACCTGGACCTTGTCATCCGCCGACCTGAACGGTCTGACGATTACACCAGCAGATGATTTTAGCGGATCGTTTGATTTGACGGTGACGGCGCAGTCGGCTGATGGTGACGATGTTGCGACGAGCAGCGGCACGATCACTGTTGATGTTGCCGGTGTGGCAGATACGCCGACATTGGACGTTTCTGATGCCAGTGGTTCAGAAGATTCGGCGATTGCACTCGACATTGATGCAGGCCTGACGGACAGCGGTGAAGTTCTAACCGTTACGATCAGTGGTGTGCCAGAAGGTGCGGCCTTATCTGCCGGTACCGATAACGGTGATGGCAGCTGGACTCTAAGTCCCGATCAGCTTGCAGGCCTGACGATCACGCCAGCGGATGACTTCAGCGGGTCGTTTGATCTGACAGTCACCGCTCAATCTGCGGATGGCAGCGACATTGCGACAGCTACGGATACGATTACGGTTGATGTTGCCGGTGTCGCCGATACGCCGACGCTGGATGTCTCTGACACCAGTGGTTCAGAAGATTCTGCCATCGCGCTGGATATTGATGCTGGTCTCACGGACTCCAGCGAAGTTCTCACCGTTACGATCGGCGGCGTGCCAGAAGGTGCGACGTTGTCTGCCGGTACCGACAATGGTGATGGTAGCTGGACTCTGAGTTCCGATCAGCTTGCAGGCCTGACGATCACACCCGCGGATGATTTTAGCGGATCGTTTGACCTGACAGTCACCGCGCAATCTGCGGATGGCAGCGACATTGCGACAGCGACGGATACGATTACGGTTGACGTTACAGGTTTTGCGGACGCACCTACTTTGAACGTCTCTGACGCCAGTGGTTCAGAAGATTCTGCCATTTCGCTTGATATTGACGCGGGTCTGACGGATTCCAGCGAAGTGCTGACGGTGACCATCTCTGGTGTCCCGGAAGGGGCAACTTTGTCCGCGGGCACCGATAACGGTGACGGCACCTGGGCTCTTGGTTCCGATCAACTCGCAGGCCTGACGATCACGCCAGCAGATGATTTCTCCGGCAGCTTCGAGCTTGGTGTGACCGCAACGTCGGCAGATGGTTCTGATGTAGCAACCACGACCGGTTCAATCACGGTTGATGTTGCCGGTGTGGCCGATGCACCGACGCTGGAAGTATCGGATGCTTCGGGTTACGAAGACCGGCCAATTGCGCTTGATCTTGACGCTGTCCTGACAGACGCCAGTGAAGTTCTCTCTGTCACCATCTCCGGTTTTCCGGATGGCGCAAGGCTCTCTGCCGGTACGAACAATGGTGACGGCAGCTGGACGCTGAGCCCGGATCAACTTGATGGCCTCAGAGTCAGGCCGCCGTACAACTATAGTGGCGCGTTTGAGCTTGATGTAACGGCCCAGTCTGTGGACGGGTCGGATATTGCCACGACAAACGGCTCAATCACGGTTGATGTCGAAGGCGTCGCAGACCGACCGACGCTTGATGTGTCGGATGCGCAGGGTCTTGAGGATACAGCGATTGCGCTCGATATTGATGCCGCGCTGACAGATTCCAGCGAGGTGTTGAGCGTCACCGTAAGCGGTGTGCCCGATGGTGCGGAACTGTCTGCCGGGATCGACAATGGTGATGGCACATGGACGTTGGATGCCGATGAGCTTGCAGGACTGACGATCACACCACCGGAAAACTTCAGTGGCGCGTTTGATCTTAAGGTGGTCGCACGATCCACAGATGGCGATTCTGTTGCATCAACATCCGATCCGGTGCGTCTTCTGACGCGCAGCGGCAACAGCACAATTACCGTTGAGGTGACCGGTGTCGCGGATGCTCCGACACTCGAAGTAAGTGATGCGTCTGGCAACGAGGACAATGTTATTGCCCTCGATATTGATGCCGGTCTGACGGATTCCAGCGAAACTCTGACGGTCACGATCTCTGGTGTTCCCGATGGTGCAACCCTGTCTGCGGGCACCGACAACGGTGATGGCACCTGGACGCTGGGCTCTGATCAGCTTGATGGTTTGACGATCACCCCGGCGGATGACTTCAGCGGTTCGTTTGATCTGGGTGTGATGGCGACCTCTGCCGATGGTTCAGACGTTGCGACCACGACGGGTTCGATTACGGTTGATGTTGCCGGTGTTGCCGATGCTCCGACGCTCGGCGTCAGTGATGCCAGCGGCAACGAAGACAGTGCCATTGCTTTGAATATTGACGCTGGTTTGGCTGATTCCACTGAAACGCTGACAATTACGATTAGCGGGGTCCCAGAAGGTGCGACGCTGTCGGTAGGTACTGACAACGGTGACGGTACATGGACACTGACAAGTGATGAACTGGAAGGTATCAGCGTTACACCGCCGTCTGATTTCAGCGGTAGTTTTGACCTTGAAATTACTGCAAGTACGCAGGATGGCACCGATATCGCATCGGTTACAGATACCGTTATGGTGGACGTGGCCGGTGTGGCCGACGCGCCGACGCTTGATGTCAGTGACGCGTCTGGCAACGAGGACAATGGTATCGCCCTCGACATCGACGCCGCTCTTGCTGACAGCTCGGAGACTCTCACTGTCACCATTAGGGGCGTTCCGAATGGCGCGACCCTGTCGGCAGGGACCGATAATGGCGATGGGACCTGGACGCTGGGTTCGGATCAGCTTGACGGTCTGACGATTACGCCTGCGGATGACTTCAGTGGTTCGTTTGATCTTGATGTGACGGCGTCCTCTGCCGATGGTTCAGACGTTGCGACCACGACGGGTTCGATTACGGTTGATGTCGCTGGTGTTGCGGATGCGCCGACACTGGAAGTGTCTGACGCCTCTGGCGACGAAGACAGTGCGATTGCGCTCGATATTGACGCAGGCCTCACCGACAGCTCAGAAGTAATGACAGTGACCATCTCCGGTGTTCCGGATGGGGCAACCCTGTCTGCGGGCACCGATAACGGAGATGGCACCTGGACGTTGACCCCTGCACAGCTTGAAGCGCTTACGATCACACCATCGGAAAACTATTGGGGCAACTTTGAGCTGACCGTTACGGCCACATCGGTTGATGGTGAGGACAGTGCAAGCATCTCACAGGTGCTGCAGATCGAAGTGATTGACGATCCGAATGAGAGCGTGATTGGTACGACCGGTTCTGATGAAATCACGACCGCTGAAGGTAATGATTATGTAGAAGGCCTGAGCGGCAACGATATTATCAATTCCGGTACAGGTAATGATACCAACTATGGCGGCAGCGGCGATGACATTATTGATGCAGGCGAGGGTAATGATATCGTCTATGGCGGCAGCGGCCATGACATCATTGATGCCGGTCAGGGTAATGATACCGTCCATGGCGGCAGCGGACGTGACACGATCAGCGGCGGCGAGGGTGAGGATTATATCAATGCCGGTGGCTCGGATGACATTGTAACTGGCGGTGCCGGAGACGACACGATCTACGGTGGCAACGGTCGTGACACGATTTCGGGCGGCGACGGTAGTGATTACATCAATGCCGGAAATTCTGATGACATCGTGAATGGCGGTGCAGGTAACGACACCGTTATTGGCGGCGGCGGCAAGGATACCCTTGATGGGGGTGACGGCACGGATACGCTTTATGGCGGTAGTTCCAACGACACGCTGACAGGGTCGGGCGATGACAGGCTTTATGGCGAGGCTGGAAATGACGAGATCAATTACACCGTCGATCTGAGCGCAGAGGGAACCGGCATTGTCGATGGCGGTTCAAACACCGATACATTGAAGCTTTATCTGAATTCGGATCAGCTTTCAGGCGAGGGTGTTCTTGAAGCATTGCAGGACCTCAAAGCCCATGTCGAAAGCGGTGAGGGCGGCAGCCTGATGCTTGACGCACTCGGGGTCGAGGTCAGCAATATCGAGAATCTCGAAATTTATGTCGATGGTGCGTCCTATAACCCGGCGGCAGAGGCTCCGGCACTGGATGTCGCTGATGCCACGGGTGCCGAGGATGGCGGCGCGATTGCCCTTGATATTGATGCGTCGCTTGGCGACGCAACCGAAATCCTGAGCATCACCATTTCTGGTGTGCCCGAAGGTGCGATCCTGTCTGCCGGAACCGATAACGGAGACGGTAGTTGGACGCTTGAGGCCGCAGACCTTGAAGGTTTGACGATTACACCGGTCGATGATTACAGCGGTACATTCGATCTTACCGTTACGGCAACTTCAAGTGCTGGCGATGACAGTGCATCGACCAGTCAGGTCATCACTGTTGATGTCAGCGCAGTTGCAGATACACCGACTTTGACCGTGTCGGATGCATCGGGCAGCGAAGACAGCGCGATTGGTCTGGATGTCGATGCGGGGCTGACAGATACCAGCGAAACGATGACCATCACCATCAGCGGTGTTCCCGATGGGGCCAGCCTGTCGGCCGGGACCAGTAACGGTGATGGCAGCTGGACATTGAGTGCTAGTGATCTTGAAGGTCTGAGCATCACCCCGAGCGGTGATTACAGCGGCAGCTTTGATCTGACCGTCACGGTAACATCGCAGGACGGCAACGACACGGCATCGATCAGCGATACCATTACGGTTGCTGTCGCCGGTGTCGCGGACAAGCCAGCACTGGATGTATCAAATGTATCCGGCACCGAAGACAGTGCCATTGCGCTCGATATTGACGCAGGCCTGACAGATGCATCTGAACTCCTGACCGTCACGATCAGTGGCGTTCCGGAAGGTGCCGCCTTGTCGGCAGGTACCGATAACGGCGATGGCAGCTGGACCTTGTCGACGGCCGACCTGAACGGACTGACGATCACACCAGCGGATGATTTTAGCGGATCGTTCGATCTGACGGTGACCGCGCAGGCGGCTGATGGCAGCGATATCGCCACCGCGACGGATACGATTACGGTTGATGTCGCGGGTGTCGCCGATGCGCCGACTTTGGACGTCTCTGATGCCAGTGGTTCAGAAGATTCGGCCATTACGCTCGATATTGACGCAGGCCTGACGGACAGCTCCGAAGTTCTCACCGTTACGATTAGTGGTGTGCCAGAAGGTGCAACCTTGTCGGCTGGAACCAATAATGGTGATGGCAGCTGGACGCTGTCGGCGGCTGACCTGAACGGTCTGACGATCACACCAACGGATGATTTTAGCGGGTCGTTTGATCTGACAGTCACCGCGCAATCTGCGGATGGCAACGATATCGCCACCGCGACGGATACGATTACGGTTGATGTCGCCGGTGTCGCCGATACGCCGACGTTGGATGTCTCTGACACCAGTGGTTCAGAAGATTCGGCGATTGCGCTCGATATTGACGCAGGCCTGACGGACAGCTCCGAAGTTCTAACCGTTACGATCAACGGCGTGCCAGAGGGCGCGACCCTGTCAGCCGGTACCGATAACGGTGATGGCAGCTGGACTCTAAGTCCCGATCAGCTTGCAGGCCTGACGATTACCCCGTCGGATGATTTCTCCGGCAGCTTCGAGCTTGGTGTGACGGCAACGTCTGCCGATGGCGAAGATATCGCGACCACAACGGGCAGTATTACGGTTGATGTTGCTGGTGTTGCCGATGCGCCGACGCTGGAAGTCTCTGACACCAGTGGTTCGGAAGATTCGGCGATTGCACTCGACATTGATGCAGGCCTGACGGACAGCTCCGAAGTTCTGAGTGTCACGATCAGCGGCGTTCCGGAAGGTGCGACCCTGTCAGCCGGTACCGATAACGGTGATGGCAGCTGGACTCTAAGTCCCGCTCAGCTTGCAGGCCTGACGATTACCCCGTCGGATGATTTCTCCGGCAGCTTCGAGCTTGGTGTGACGGCAACGTCTGCCGATGGCGAAGATATCGCGACCACAACGGGCAGTATTACTGTTGATGTTGCAGGTGTGGCAGATACGCCGACATTGGAAGTTTCTGATGCCAGTGGTTCGGAAGATTCGGCGATTACGCTCGACATTGACGCAGGCCTGACGGACAGCGGTGAAGTTCTAACCGTTACGATCAGCGGCGTGCCTGAAGGTGCGACCTTGTCTGCCGGTGCCGATAACGGTGACGGCAGTTGGACACTGTCGGCGGCTGACCTGAACGGTCTGACGATCACACCAGCGGATGACTTCAGCGGATCGTTTGATCTGGCGGTCACCGCGCAATCTGCGGATGGTGACGATGTTGCGGCGAGCAGCGGCACGATCACTGTTGATGTTACGGGTGTCGCCGATGCGCCGACGTTGGATGTTACGGATGCATCTGGCAACGAAGATTCTGCGATTGCACTCGACATTGATGCAGGCCTGACGGACAGCTCCGAAGTTCTAACCGTTACGATCAACGGCGTACCAGAGGGCGCGACCCTGTCTGCCGGTACCGATAACGGTGACGGCACCTGGACTCTTGGTTCCGATCAGCTTGCAGGCCTGACGATCACGCCAGCTGATGATTTTAGCGGATCGTTTGATCTGATGGTGACGGCAACGTCTGCCGATGGCGAAGATATCGCGACCACAACAGGCAGCATTACGGTTGATGTTGCAGGTGTTGCCGATGCTCCGACGCTGGAAGTTTCGGATGCATCTGGTAACGAAGATTCTGCGATTGCACTCGACATTGATGCAGGTCTGACGGACAGCTCCGAAGTTCTGAGTGTTACGATCAGCGGCGTGCCAGAGGGTGCGACCCTGTCAGCCGGTACCGATAACGGTGACGGCAGTTGGACACTGTCGGCGGCTGACCTGAACGGTCTGACGATTACACCAGCGGGTGACTTCAGCGGATCGTTTGATCTGGCGGTCACCGCGCAATCTGCGGATGGCAACGATATTGCGACCACAACAGGCAGCATTACGGTTGATGTTGCCGGTGTTGCCGATACTCCGACGTTGGAAGTTTCGGATGCATCTGGTAACGAAGATTCGGCCATTACGCTCGATATTGACGCAGGCCTGACGGATAGCTCCGAAGTTCTGAGTGTCACGATCAGCGGCGTGCCAGAAGGTGCGACCTTGTCTGCCGGTACCGATAACGGTGACGGCAGTTGGACACTGTCGGCGGCTGACCTGAACGGTCTGACGATCACACCAGCGGATGACTTCAGCGGATCGTTTGACCTGACGGTCACGACGCAGTCGGCTGATGGTGACGATGTTGCGACGAGCAGCGGCACGATCACTGTTGATGTCACGGGTGTCGCCGATGCGCCGACTTTGGGAGTCTCTGACGCCAGTGGTTCGGAAGATTCGGCGATTGCACTCGACATTGATGCAGGCCTGACTGACAGCTCCGAAGTTCTAACCGTTACGATCAACGGCGTGCCAGAAGGTGCGACCTTGTCTGCGGGTACCGATAACGGTGATGGCAGTTGGACTCTAAGTCCCGATCAGCTCGCAGGCCTGACGATCAAGCCAGCGGATGATTTCTCCGGCAGCTTCGAGCTTGGTGTGACCGCAACGTCGGCAGATGGTTCTGATGTAGCAACCACGACCGGCTCAATCACGGTTGATGTCGCAGGTGTCGCCGATGCGCCGACGTTGGATGTCTCTGACACCAGTGGTTCAGAAGATTCGGCCATTACGCTCGACATTGACGCAGGCCTGACGGACAGCAGCGAAGTTCTAACCGTTACGATCAGTGGCGTGCCAGAAGGTGCCGCCTTGTCGGCTGGCACGGACAACGGTGACGGGACCTGGACCTTGTCGGCGGCTGACCTGAACGGTCTGACGATCACGCCAGCGGATGATTTCAGCGGATCGTTTGATCTGGCGGTCACCGCGCAATCTGCGGATGGCAGCGACATTGCGACCACAACAGGCAGCATTACGGTTGATGTTGCCGGTGTCGCCGATGCGCCGACACTTGATCTGTCTGATGCCAGTGGGGACGAGGGCAATGCTGTCGCGCTTGATATCGACGCAGGCCTGACGGACAGCAGTGAGACCCTGACGATTATCATCAGTGGTGTACCGGGCGGTGCGACCCTGTCTGCCGGGACCGATAACGGGAACGGTACCTGGACGCTGAGCCCGGCCCAGTTGAGTGGCCTGAGCCTGACCCCGGCAAGTGATTATTTCGGAACGTTCGAGCTGACGGTCTCGGCCCAGTCGCGTGATGGCAGCGATACCGCCACGACGACCGCGATCCTTCTGGTCACGATTGAGGAAGAAGCCGCCGATCCCAATGAAACCCGTTGGGGGTCGGAAGCAAGCGAGATGTTCCAGACCGGTTCCGGCAACGATACCATCGGCGCGGGTGGCGGTCATGACACCATCTGGACCAATGCGGGCAACGATACGATCTGGGCCGGGAACGGCAATGATGTCATTTATGCCGGTGACGGTGATGACAGCATCACCGGCGATGGCGGGAACGATTATATCAATGCCGGTGGGGGCAATGACATCGTCCATGGTGGCGAGGGCACGAATACGATCTATGCCGGAGAAGGTAATGACTATGTCACCGGCGGCAGCGGCGATGACAAAATCCACGCCAGCGGTGGTGACAATATTGTCTATGCCAACGAAGGTACGAACACCGTTCAGACCGGCGAGGGCAACGACACCATCTATACCGGCAGCGGCCGTGACACCATTGTTGGGGGGGATGGCAACAATATCGTCAATGCAGGTGAAGGCGATAACCGCATCTGGACCGGGACCGGCAATGACACGATCCGTGTCGGAAGCGATGACGATTATATCGATGCCGGGGATGGCGACAACACGATCACGGGCGGCGAAGGCCGCAATACCATCCTTGGCGGCAGTGGCGATGACAGCATCACGACCGGCAGCGGTAAGGATACGGTCGCGTCTGGTGACGGCAATGATCGCATTGATGTTGGCGGCGGGGATAATACCGTATGGGGCGAGGGCGGCAACGACTCGATCCATGGCGGATACGGTGATGACACCTTCCTTGGCGGTGACGGTAACGACATCCTGAATGCGGACGGCGGATCGAACTATTTTGACGGCGGATCGGGCAACGATACCCTAACCACCGGCTGGGGGCGCGATACGCTGTATGGCGGATCGGGTGACGACACGATTGATGGCGGTGGCGACAAAGACCGTCTTTATGGTGACGATGGCAATGACACCCTGATTGGCGGTGCGGGGAAAGATACCCTGTCTGGTGGTGCCGGGAATGACATGCTGCTGGGCGGGGATGATGACGACACGCTGATTGGCGGCACCGGCGATGACCAGCTTTACGGTGGTGGCGGGTCGGATCTGTTTATTTTCAACATGGGTGACGGGGCGGACCATGTGGACGGTGGGGCCAATGGATGGACCACCGATACCATCGAATTGCATAGTGCCAATGGTGGCAATATCGATTCGAGTGACTGGACCCTGGTTCTGGATGAAGGCAGCATTACGAAATCGAAGCACAACTATATGGAACTCTCCACCGATTCGTCGGGAACCATTGTGTTTTCTGATGGAACCGAGTTGACATTTTCCAATGTCGAACGTATCGAGTGGTGACGAAAAGACGATTTGGATGCCGTCGGGACGCAATCTCGGCGGCATTGTCGGTTTTCTGGGGGAACTCACCCTGTCGCGATTGACAGCCATGGTGTGAAGTCCTATACAGCGGACCTCGAATTTTATCGGATTACCTTTATTAGAACGGAGTAAGTGCAGTGAAGCGCACCTACCAGCCAAGCAAACTCGTACGGAAACGCCGCCACGGCTTCCGTTCCCGCAGCGCGACCGTCGGTGGCCGCCGTGTGCTTACCGCACGCCGCGCCAAGGGCCGCAAGCGTCTGTCGGCCTAATGTTGTGACCGTTTCGGTGGAACGCTTGAAAAAGCGCGCAGAGTTTCTTCGCGTCGCAGGCACCCGCCGGAAATGGGTTACACAAGGATTGATCCTTCAGGGCGCTCCGCGTCCCGGGATCAAACCGGACACAGAATACGCCGGTGAAGATCGACTTGCACGAGTCGGGTTTACCGTCACCAAAAAGGTGGGCAAGGCCGTCGTTCGCAATCGCGTTCGGCGGCGTTTGCGTGCCGTGGCGGACCAATTGATGGCGGATATGGCATTGCCCGGTTGGGATTATGTCGTGATCGGTCGTCAGCAGACCATTGACCGGGATTTTGAAAAACTGGTTGATGATATGCGGTTTGCCCTGCGGCGTATTCCGGATGCCAAACCTTCCGCCCCCGATAGCCAGCGCCCCCGCAAGGGACGTGGATCAAGGCCCGGTGGTGCGACGAAGGCAGGAGACTCTGCTAAATGAGTAACCTTCCCGGATCGAATGTGGGCCCCTTGGCGCGTCTTCTTCAAATCGCGGTTCGCGGCTACCAGCTCTTTTTATCGCCCTATATCGGGTGGTCCTGCAGATATCAGCCGACCTGTTCGGCTTATATGTTGGAGGCACTTGCCCGCCATGGGGCAATAAAAGGCGGCTGGATGGGTTTTAAACGGATAATGCGTTGCCATCCATGGGGTGGTCATGGTTATGATCCCGTGCCCGGATGTGGCTGTGAACAAAACAAAGCGCCGTCGGAGGATGAACTCCGGTTAACGGCGCTTTAGTCATGTAAATAGAATACCGGTCAGGCGTCTTGCGCCGCCGGACGAAAGCGGAAAGAGGCGATGAACGAACAACGTAACCTGTGGATTGCGATTGCAGCTTCGGTCGCAATCCTTGTCGGGTTCCAATTCTTTTTCGCTCCCGAACCTGCGCCGCAGGATCGAGAAGCGCAAGTTCGCGAACAACTTGACGTCAATGGCAATACTGCTCCGCAGTCTGCCTCGAACGTGCCCAGCGTACCAGGTGGTGCTGCACCGGCGGCTCCGGTCGTCAACCGCGACGCAGCACTTGCAAAAGCTCCGCGTATCAAGATTGAAACCCCGCGCGTCGAGGGTTCGATCCGTCTGGTTGGTGGCGTGATTGACGACATCCAGTTGCAGGATTACCGCGAGACCGAAGAACCGGACAGCCCGCTGATCCACGTTCTGAACCCGACCGGTAGCGACAATGCGTACTTTGCCGAATTCGGCTGGGTTGCCGCAGACAGGTCGGTCAGTGTTCCCAATAGCGACACCCAGTGGACGGCAAGCTCCAACGAGCTTACCCCGTCAAAACCGGTAACGCTGAGCTGGAACAACGGCAGCGGCCTGACCTTCAACCGCGAGATTTCGATCGACGACAATTATATGTTCTCGATCAAGCAGTCGGTGAAAAACGACAGCGGTTCGGACGTTACGCTGTATCCGTACGGCCTGATTTCGCGCAAGGGCAAGCCGACCACGGCAGGGTTCTATATCCTGCATGAAGGTCCGCTTGGCGTCATTGACGGCACCCTGACGGAAATCGATTATGACGATCTTGCCGAAGACGGTGCCGTGGAAAAGAAAACCACTGGCGGCTGGCTTGGCATTACCGACAAATACTGGCTGGTTGCGCTGGCACCGTCCTCGGACGAGGCCCTGACCACGCGTTTCAGCCACCATGTTGCCGAGAATTCCGACAAGTACCAGACGGATTATCTTGGTGCGGCCCGCACGGTTGCGGCCGGTTCCGAAGCCGCTTCGGAAACCCGTCTGTTTGCCGGTGCCAAGGAAGTGTCGCTTCTTGATCAGTATGCCAATGACTATGGTATTACGAATTTCGACCTCGCGATTGATTTCGGCTGGTTCTACTTCCTGACCAAACCGTTCTTCCTGTTCCTGCAGTGGCTGAACCATCTGGTGGGCAACTTCGGCGTTTCCATCCTGATCTTCACGGTCCTTGTGAAGGCGGTGATGTATCCGCTGGCCAACAAGTCGTACAAATCCATGAGTGCGATGAAGAAACTGCAGCCGCAAATCACCAAGATGCGCGAGCAGTTCAAGGATGACCGTCAGCGTCAGCAGCAGGAAATGATGGCGCTTTACAAGCGCGAGAAGATCAACCCGGCATCGGGTTGCCTGCCGATCGTGGTTCAGATTCCGGTGTTCTTCGCACTTTACAAGGTGCTGTTCGTGAACATCGAAATGCGTCACGCACCGTTCTTTGGCTGGATTCAGGACCTTTCGGCACCGGATCCGACCTCGCTGTTCAATCTGTTTGGCCTGATCCCGTGGGATCCGCCGCAGATGCTGATGATCGGTGTCTGGCCGCTGATCATGGGGGTCACCATGTTCCTGCAGCAGAAACTGAACCCTGCACCGGCTGATCCGACGCAGGCCAAGATCATGATGTTCCTGCCGCTGATCTTTACCTTCATGCTGGCAAGCTTCCCGGCGGGTCTTGTGATCTACTGGGCATGGAACAACCTGCTGTCGATCGCACAACAGCGTTACATCATGTACAAAATGGGGATTTGATCCCCATCCTCTCCGCGGGGCGGGCAACCGTCCCCGCGGGGCTCAAGGAACGACAATGACCGAAGAAAAATTGCCATCGGCAACTGCAATCCCGACATTTGAATCGGCTCAGATCGAAGCCGGGCGGAAACTTTTTTCCCGCCCGGTTACTTTCATGTTGGGGGTGGCGCAACTTGAACAGTTGCCCCCCGAAGACAAGATCGAAATCTGCCTTGCCGGGCGGTCCAATGTGGGAAAATCCAGCCTTTTTAATGCCATAACCGGTCGCAAGGATATGGCCCGGACGTCGAACACGCCCGGCCGGACCCAGCAGCTGAACTATTTCGATCTGGATGGGGCGCTTAATATCGTCGATCTGCCGGGCTATGGATTTGCCAAGGCCCCCAAGGATATCGTCGATACATGGCAGAATGTGATCAAACAATATCTGCGCGGACGGGTCACGTTGCGGCGCGTGTTTGTTTTGATCGATTCCCGGCACGGCTTCATGAAAGCCGATCTTGAAATGATGAAGATGCTGGATGAGGCCGCCGTGTCTTATCAGATCGTTCTGACCAAGGCCGACAAGCTTAAAAAAGGCCAGATGGAAAAACGCATTCGCGAAGTGGTCGAAGCGGTGAAAAAACATCCCGCCGCCCTGTCGCAGCTTTTTGCGACATCAAGCGAAAAAGGCACCGGCCTTGAAGCGCTTCGCGCAGAAATCGCAACGCTGCTATAATCACCCGATAGCGCTCGTATAACATTGGGGAGAAGACATGAACGAAGAAGTCCGTTCTGAAGAAGAAAGCTCGGAATCCAACGCTTACCGGACATTGGCACGCGCCAAGGTCCTGTCCGAGGCTCTTCCCTATATGCGACGCTATAACGGTCAGACGATCGTGGTTAAATATGGCGGGCATGCCATGGGGGACCCGGAACTGGCCCGCCTGTTTGCCCAGGATATGGTGCTGTTAAAGCAGGTCGGCATGAACCCGATTGTGGTTCATGGCGGCGGTCCGCAGATCGGCCAGATGCTCAAGGAACTTAACATCCAGTCCGAATTCGTTGATGGCCTTCGCGTCACCGATCAGCAGACCATCGACGTTGTCGAAATGGTTCTGGCCGGCAAGATCAACAAGGAAATCGTTTCGAACATCAACCGTGCCGGGGGTGTCAGCGTTGGTCTGTGTGGCAAGGATGCCCATCTGATCAAGGCGCGCAAACTTCAACGCACCAAGCGCGATCCCGAAAGCAATATCGAGAAGGTCCTTGATCTGGGCTTTGTCGGCGAACCGGTCGAGGTCAATCCGCATGTGCTTGATTGCTTCATCAATACCGACATTATTCCGGTAATTGCACCGATAGGGGTTGGTGAAGACGGTCAGACATACAATATCAATGCTGATACGGCTGCCGGTGCCATTGCACAGGCTGTCGGTGCCCGTCGCCTTTATATGCTGACTGATGTCAAAGGTATCCTTGATGCCGATAAGCAACTGGTGCGTGACGCGGATATCGACAGTATCAATGCAATGATTGCCGATGGCACGATCCAGGGCGGTATGATCCCGAAAACGGAAACCTGCATGGATGCAGTCCGCAATGGGGTCGAGGCCGCGGTAATCGTCGATGGTCGTGCACCGCATGCGGTCCTGCTTGAACTCTTCACCGAACGCGGGGCCGGGACAATGATCCGGAGCAGCTGATTGAACTCTTTCCGGCTGTAGATCACCGAGTGATTACCATTCTGGATGCGTGACTGAGGCCCGCGGATTAGGCTAAGTTCCTTGCGAACAGGATGCCTCCGCGGGCTCAGGCTCTCTGAAATATGATGGGTAATCAACAGGTGGAGCACCGTTGTGACAGCGACGGATCATCAAGTCTCAAAACACTGGGATTATGCCAAGGCAACGCTGGATGCTTTGCGCGATCACGGGCTGCGTCCGACACCCGAACTTTACCATGTCTGGTTCGTTTATTACGCCGAGGAAAACCCGGAAATCCTCCGCGTGATTGATGCTGTCAAAGCAACCGGCGAGACGATTGGCGAAGAAACGCTGCTGCAACTTTACTACCGCTATATCTTTGACCGGCAGGCGGCTGATTTTCTTCAGCGCGGCATGGAAGATTTTTCCGATGTTGTCGAAAACAGCGATGCCTGCCTTTCCAGCACCCGCGACGAGCTGCGTGTTTACAGCGATGTGCTGGGTAAGGCGGAAACATCCCTTAAAACCGGTGAAAAGGCCGACGAAGTCATTCACAATGTGGTCCTGCATACCGGACGGATGCAAACGACTGTCGAAAGCCTGCATGAGCAGCTTGGTGACTATCTGAAGACAATCACCCATCTGCAACGTGAACTGCATGAAACCCGCGAACGATCCTACACCGATGGCCTGACCCGTGTTTCCAATCGCATGCATTTCGAGGAAGTCCTGGCCAGTTGCTGCGTCGAGTTTGATAGCGGGAACATTGACGAACCATTTTGCGTGATGATGGTCGATCTTGATCAGTTCAAGGCGGTGAACGACAAATACGGCCATCGGATCGGCGATGAAATCCTTGTTCTGATCGCCTCCATGATCAAAGCCAATACCAAGGGTCGGGATCTGGTGGCGCGTTATGGCGGGGACGAGTTTGCAATCCTGCTGCCACAAACACCGCTCAAGGACGCGATGATGCTGGCCGAGGATATGAGCAAGCGGATTGCCGCCCGCGAGGTGCGCGCCAAATCAAGCGGAACGTCGTTCGGTCACATGACCGTTTCGGTCGGTGTGGCCGAATATGTTAAGGGCGAAGGGGCCGCCAAGGTCGTTGATCGCGCGGATAGTGCGCTCTATCGGGCCAAGAGGGATGGCCGCAATCGCAATTTCGCCGCCGAATAGAATTCCGTCCGTGCTTGATGCATGTGTGCCATGAACCGGCCAGACTTGCATTAAAACTGCTAAAAGCGTATGTAACCAGCGCCCGGCAAGGCGATTGAGCTTGCCGGACTTTCCGTACTGGCAGCAGGCAAATCATTGGCTGGCGCCGACGGAAGTGTTTTCCAAACCGGAATGGATCATTAAAAGGGCGAGCATGACAGAGCCGCGCGTCGTTACATTTGGTTGTCGCCTGAACACCTATGAATCCGAGGTGATGCGCGACCATGCCAAAAATGCCGGTCTTGATGATGCGATCATTATCAATACATGCGCTGTCACGACCGAGGCAGAACGCCAGGCCCGCCAAAGCATCCGTCGCCTGCGTCGTGAAAACCCCAATGCCAAGATTTTCGTGACCGGCTGCGCTGTTCAGGTCAATCCCGACAAATTTGCCAAAATGACCGAGATCGACCGCATCTTTGGCAACGATGCCAAGATGAAGGCCGAAACCTTCCTGATGCCCGAACATGAACGTGTTGTCGTCAACGACATCATGTCGGTCGAGGAAACCGCAAGCCATCTGGTTTCCGGCTTCGAAGGCCGCGCACGCGCCTTTGTGCAGGTCCAGAACGGCTGTGATCATCGCTGCACATTCTGCATCATCCCGTTTGGTCGCGGCAATTCGCGCAGCGTCCCCATGGGCGAGATCGTCAGTCAGGTCCGTGAACTGGTCGCCAACGGTTACGGCGAAGTGGTTCTGACCGGGGTGGATATCACCTCCTATGGTCATGATCTGCCGGGCAAGCCGACATTGGGGCAGATGGCGCGCCGTCTTCTCGCCCAGGTGCCCGAACTGCCGCGCCTGCGGATTTCATCGATTGACCCGGTCGAGGTCGACGAGGATATCTTCCGCCTGATCGAAACCGAACCACGCCTGATGCCCCATATGCATATCAGCCTTCAGGCGGGTGACGACATGGTGCTCAAACGCATGAAACGTCGCCATCTGCGTCAGGATGTCATCGATTTCTGTGACAAGGTCCGTGCACTTCGCGCCGATGTGACTTTCGGGGCCGATATCATTGCCGGTTTCCCGACCGAAACCGATGAAATGGCGGAAAATACCCTGCGTCTGGTTGATGAATGCGGGTTGATTTACCTGCATGTGTTCCCCTATTCCGCCCGTCCGGGAACACCGGCGGCCCGCATGCCCCAGGTGCCCAAGGATATCCGCAAGGAACGCGCCGGCGCGCTTCGTGATGCCGGTGAAATTCAGTTGAACAATTTCCTGAAATCACGCATCGGCCTGACCGAAAATGTGTTGGTGGAAAAGGAAAATACCGGACATACGGAGCATTTTGCTCCCGTTACGCTGGATCGCGTGATAGAACCGGGCACAATTGCAAAGGCCAAAGTCATTGGCGTTGAAGACGGAAAATTGAAAGCGGAGCTTGCGGGATGAGTGAAGAGGGGAAAAAAAGCTGGTTTGCCCGACTGAAAGACGGGTTGAAACGCTCCTCCTCGAAACTGACCACCGGGATTGCAGATATCTTCACCAAGCGCCGTCTGGATGATGATGCGCTTGAGGAATTCGAAGATCTGCTGATCACATCCGATCTGGGTGTCACCACGGCGGCAAAACTGGGCGCAGAATTGTCGCGCACCCGTTTCGACAAAGAAGTCGATCCCGCCGAGATTCAGGAATTCATCGCCACCGAAGTCGCCAAAATCCTTGAACCCGTGGCGAAGCCGCTGGTGATTGATGCGACCAAAAAGCCCCATGTGATCCTTGTGGTTGGCGTTAATGGATCGGGCAAAACCACCACAATCGGAAAACTTGCCAAAACCTATCGCGATCAGGGGCTCAAGGTCATGATGGCGGCGGGCGATACATTCCGTGCTGCCGCTGTTGAACAGCTCAAAGTCTGGGGCGAACGGACCGGTTGCCCGGTGATTGCGCGTGACACAGGTGCCGATGCCGCCGGGCTTGCCTTTGATGCGATTGATCAGGCCAAGCGCGAAGGTTATGACCTTTTGCTGATCGATACGGCCGGGCGTTTACAGAACAAGGCGCATCTGATGGACGAACTTAAAAAGATCGTCCGTGTCATTCACAAACGCGATGAAACCGCCCCGCATGATACGTTGCTGGTGCTTGATGCCACCACCGGACAGAATGCCCATTCCCAGGTCGAAGTCTTTTCCGAGGCAACCAATGTCACCGGCCTGATCGTGACCAAGCTGGATGGCACGGCAAAGGGCGGCGTTGTTGTCGCACTGGCCGAAAAATTTGCCAAACCGGTTCACGCGATCGGTGTTGGCGAAAGTGCCGAGGATTTGCGTCCATTCGAGGCCAAATCATTTGCCCGCAGTCTGGCCGGGCTCGAAGACTGAGCCGCCAGACATCAAATCAGAAAAAGGCGGGGAAAATCCCGCCTTTTCTATGCCTGGAATTCATCCAGACTTTGCTGCAAATCACCGATAAGCTCCTTCATATCCTTAAGGGGCGCGGATATGTCGCCCGGAATATCGTCAAGAGCACATAGATCAAGTGTCTTTCCGAGTTCTACGGACTGGTTTTTCAAACCCCGCGCAAGGCGCATATCGGCATCGGGCAGCATCCATGACATTGCCCGGTCACGTAACTGTTCCAGACTGTGCAAATCCGGATCGGGGGACGATGTCGGCAGGCCATAGGGCCGAAGGGCCAGTTCAAGACGGCGATTGATATCGCGCAGGCGATTGGCGGTATCGTGGCAGATCGCCTTCATCTTGTTGTCTGTGGCCATGGGGTAGATGGCCGATAGCCGCAAAGAAAGGTCAAGCGCGTCGAGCGCAACGTCATTGACGATTTCCTGATCCTGAAACGATGCCGTGCGGTCCGTCTCGCCGTGAAAGGCGTTGGGGGCGAAAACCGGAAGAACCTTGGCCTCCAGGGTGAAGTGCGCAGGCAACTGGCTTATGATTTCGCCGTCGGCCAGAATAGGCTCACCTTCGCCACCTTCAAGGCGGATGTCGTCGCATTCCTGACTGATCGCATATGAGCTGTCATCAACCGAGCCAAACAGCAATTCAGCCGCAATATCCATGCCCGACAATGTGTCGACATTGGCCTGAATGGCAAACATGTGAAGTTTGCCGTCATCAAGGCGTTTGTTTTCGCGCGGACGCAAACCACCGCCAAAATACTGGCCATTGGTAACCGTCAGCTGGCGCAGTTTCAGATTTCTTGCCGGATTGTCGCCACAGGTCACACTCAGTTCCAGTGGCTTCATGTCGTTCCAGCTTTGCCAGTTCGCCACCGCATAGCTGATGGCTCCGGTCCAGCGTTTCAGATCGGGATCAATGCGTTTTCTGGCATCGGCGGGGACGCCGATACTGGCCGCATTCACAAAGCTCTTGCCGTTGACCCGCCCGATATCAAGCATGGCAATCTGGCCATTGATTGCCGCGCGCGCGGCCTGAAGGATATCGTCGGGAATATACAGGCTGCGGGCAAAATCGTTTGCCGTGCCAAGCGGCAGGGGAACCATCACCACGCCCGCCTCGATCACGGTATCGATAACCGCATTGATCGTGCCATCACCGCCGCCGATCACGACAATATCGCCCCGTTCGCAGGACGCGCTGATGAAGTCATTCATGGCGACGGGATCGTCACACAGTTCCAGTTCGGCCCGATAACCGGCATCCTCGAAAATGGCCCGCAATGGTTCTGCACCATTGTCCCGCCATGCGTCGGGCACCTTGTGGCGTGTCAGAAGGATGCAAACCTTGCCTGTCAACTCGGTCGATTTCACCTTGATGCCTCCAAAACGGGTGCGGGACTTGCTGCCTGTTTACCATGCTCAAACAGAACGGCAAGATTGAGACACAAAACCGGCGCCAATCTGGCGCCGGTTTTACAATGTGTGATTTAGGAAATGGTTGCGCGAAGCATCCATGCCGCTTCTTCGTGAACGCCAATGCGTTCCGTCAGAAGGTCGGCCGTCTTGACGTCCTCTGCCGCTTCGGCCTCTGCCACGCCATCACGCAACAGGCGCGATACGCTATCGTGGTCTTCGACCAGTTCCTTGACCATGTCATTGGCCGGAAGAAGCTTGGTCTGATCCTTGACCACGGAATGTTCCATCATTTCCGCAAGGCCGGTGGGGGCCTGGAAGCCGATTGCACGAATGCGTTCTGCCATATCGTCAATCGCTTCGTTCAGGTCCTCATATTGCTCTTCGGTCATTTTATGCAGCGAATAGAAAGCCGGACCAACCACGTTCCAGTGAACCCCGCGAATTTTGGCATACAGTACGTGCGACGAGCCAATGATCTTGGTCAGCATCTTGGCCAGTTCGCGACGGTCTTTGCGGTCGACGCCGGTTTTGACCGGAAATTCTTTCGCAACGCTCTGCATACTGCTGTGTGCCATTTTTAACTCCTGTATTTCTTTATAACGTTCTGTCGCTCTGACCCCGACCCCGTTATTGGCGGCCGGGCATATCCCGAACGCATGCCCCAAAAACGTCACCCGAAAGCAAAGGTTCCAGAAAATAAAATCGGAATAATTGGAACATTCTTTTGGATCGCCCGTTTGAATGGGCAAGCAGTGCGAAAGAAAAAGCGCTGTTGTTTAATAACCAGGAGGTTGTGATGCTTAATAAAACTGTTCTTATGGCTGGTACTATTATGATGTCTGTTGCCGTGACTGCACCGGCTTATGCAGATGCGTCGAAAAGCTCGGATCAGACAGGCACGATGGCAACCGATGACGCGATGAAATCGGACGCCAACAAAATGGCTGATAAGGCCGAGGCCGGCTATGAAGATGCCAAAGATTTCACCTATGAAGAAAAGAACGAATTTCTTGCCTGGGTTGAAGAAAAATCCAATCAGCTTGGCGAGAAATACGACGAAGTATCCGCAAATGTCAGCGACGAAAGCAAAGACGCTGTGGATGAACTTGCAGAAGCTTGGGACGGCGCCAGTGAAAATCTGAACGAGGCGTATGAAGAAACCAAGGATGCATCGGCTGATACCTGGGAAACCATGAAGGCCAAAACCCTTGAGGCTCTCAACAATGCTGAGAAGGCGCTCTCGGATGATCATGCCACCGAATAAGACATCACAACCTTGACTCGGTGATGTGGTGTTCCGGGTGTCCGCGGCCCGCCCTTTAACGTGAAGGGCGGGCCGCTTTACGTTTGACGATGTTCAGTCAGAGGCATCTATGGAAAAAGAAGACAAAAGCCAAAACCAAAACAATAAAGGTCTTGTCGGATGGTGGCGTGTCTGGCAGCAGCGTCTGGAAAAACTGGCAGCCGGTCGTAAAGGACTTGGCGGCATTGCGGTGGCGTCATTTCTTGAGACCACGATTATTCCCATTCCGATTGAAATCCTGATTGCGCCAATCATGGCAGCATCGCGCAGACGAGGTGTGATTGTTGCGACCGTTACATTGCTTGGCAGCGTTGCCGGTGCGGTTTTCCTGTATTTGATTGCCTACGGCCTGTCGGGCGAGCTTATCCAGCCGATCATTGAAACAGCTGGCGGGCAGCAGGAATTCCAGAAGGTCGAACAGCAATTCGAAGAAGGCGGGTTCTGGGTTGTCTTTGCAATCAGTATCGCGCCGATACCCATGCAGCTTGCCGCTCTGGCGGCCGGGGCGACGACATATCCTTTCTGGCTGTTTCTTGTCGCCATCGGGATATCGCGTGCCTTGCGCTACTATGGTTTGTGGTTGCTGGTTCTTGGTTTCGGTGTCGGGATCGCCCGTCTTTTCGAGGGCAAGAAACCTGACAGGCTTGAAAAGGCCGAGAAAGGTGATTCGGTTTAATCCGAAAACACGCAAAATCGAGATAGAAATAACAAAGCCCGGCTATTTGCCGGGCTTTTTTCAGAGATATTGAAAAAAAATCTCTTCGGACTATTCCGCTTCAATCCGGAAATCGGTGGTGGTTTTCCCTTCGGTTTCCGGATCTTCGACATCCTCGGAGACCAAGCCGCGGCGAATCAGTTCACGAATGGCTGCTGCCCGGGTTGGCATACGATGCTCAAATCGCCAATCGTCGATGAACTTCAGCTCATCGTCGTCGAGCATAATCTGAAGCTTTTCAGTTCGTTTCGAGGTTGACACTCGTGGGCCCTCATTAAGTTCAGACGTTCTAGGGTGCGTCTGAAACCATTGATACGCAACGTGTTCAGAAATTTTGGAGTAACTTACGTTACCTCCGTTTTCTACATATTACAACCAGGTTCCTGAACTGAACCAGTCAACGCAACCTGATCAAGTAATGTAAAGTAATGATTAAATGTTATCTGCGTATAATGATCATATTGATGTGGTTATGTTTGTTGAGCTTGTTGTTGTTGTTAATGATTTGAAGCAGGTTCATTGTATTGCCTAAGTGAACCATACGATTTTACTTTAAATAATATTTTCTTTTGTTACGGTGGGGACATCCAAAAACGGAGGTTGTGATGTCTGATCAAGTTATGAACGAAATTGAAGATCACGTTCCCGCTCTGCGTCGCCATGCTTATCGGCTGACCAGCAGCATGGACCGTGCACAGGATCTCGTGCAGGACACCTTGCTGAAAGCCATCAGCAAAAAAGATCAGTTTGAAGAAGGCACCAGCCTTAAAGCCTGGTTGCACCGGATCCTTTTCAACACATTCATTTCTGGCAAACGTCGGGAGAAAACCCGCGGGCATCATGTCGACTGGGATGATCTGGGCGATGTCTATGGACATGGCAGCAACCAGATGGCCCGTTTGCAGTTGCGTGACGCCGATCGTATCCTTGGTGAACTTCCTGAACAGGAACGTCAGGCGATCCTTTTGACGGCTGTTGATGAAGTTTCCTATCAGGACGCCGCCGACCAGATGAATGTCGAGATTGGCACGGTCAAATCCCGTGTAGGTCGCGCACGCCGGAAGCTGCGTTCTTCCGTCGGCCGTATCGAAGCCCGGGAACACGCATCGCGGTTCGTGGGGGAGGCAGCCTGATGACCCATGTGCTTGCTGTTTACGGCAAGGACGACATCGTAAGTTACGTGCACGGATCCATTGACGATGAAGACAAGGGCGATATCGAAGATCTTGTCCAATCGGATCCGCGCGCCGCAGGAATTGTCCGTGATTTCGAAAAAGATCATTTAAGTGACGGAAAGACAGTTGATCTCCTGCGTTACCGTCGTCTTAAAAAATTGAAGTCTCTGGCTTCAGGTGCCGGTCTCCTGCATGAGTGATGCGTTAAATGCAATAGTGCATTGAAGCGAAAATTTATTGACTTTGTTGACCAACGGTCAGATAAAGTATGCATCGGAGTTGATCGTCTTTTCCCTCAACGTCTAAGGCCCTTCTCCGAAATCGGCCGGAACCTCTTGGTTTCGGCCCTTTTTTTGTCTTGATGCTGCCCTGCCAGCGATGAGGCCGCGAATCGATGCTTTCCATCCCCGTGCGGGGATGAATTTCGCGTCATGGTTATGAGCCATGCATCAAAACTGTCATTTGGATTTTTTGAAAATAATCCCGACATATATGTCTGGCATGTTTCCGTGTGGCCCGGCTTTATGCGCCTCCGGCACAATCGGTATCCCAACTTTGCGTAACGGATCCGCCGTTTTGATGCTCGGCCATGCATGAATTGGGGGTTGCCAGAGGCAAGGCTAGCGGTGATAAATCTCTCGCTCAATACAACAATAAGAAAAAGGAGCAACCTGTTATGGTATCCGACGTCCACGGATCGGTCCGCGATCTGTTTGAATTTACTGACGCCGAAAAGGCAATTGCCCGTATCAAGGAAATTTATACGACGGGTGCAGAGTCCGTTCGCGACGCATTTATCCGGTTTGGAAACGGCGAGCAATCCACGCCTGTGCGCGCCTATTACCCGTATCTCGGGATCGAGGTGCCGCCCGAGAAATTGCATGTCGAAAGCACCCTGTCCTATGGTGCGCCGCGTGACCCCGGCATTTATGGCACGACTCTGACGCGCCCGGACCTGTTTGAACAATATTACCGTGAACAGATCGAACTTCTGCTGAAAAACCACGATGTGCCGGTCGTCGTTGGTGTGTCGGATCGCCCGATCCCATTGCCGTTTCTTGTTGAAACCGCAACCGACAATATCGGCCCGACCGACATCCGACAGCTTCAGATGATCTTTGACATGCCCGATCTGGCGCGCACCGATGATGATATCGCCAATGGTGTGCATTACGGCATTACCGAAGGGCCAAAGCCCTTGTCGCTGTTTTCCGGCGAACGTGTTGACTACTCGCTGGCGCGTTTGCGGCACTATACCGCGACACTGCCGGAACATTTCCAGAAATTCGTGCTGTTCACCAACTATCAGCGCTATGTCGACGAATTCATCGAATTCGCCAAGCTCCAGCTTGAAGATCCCCAAAGCCCCTATGTCGCCTTTGTCGAACCAGGCCCGAAAGTCCATGTTCGCAAAAACGCGCCAAATGGCTGGGTCGAAAGCGGCGAACCGGTCGCACAATTGCCGCAGATGCCGTCCTATCACCTGATCCGTGAAGATGGGCTTGGGGTGACGTTGGTGAATATCGGCGTTGGTCCGTCAAATGCCAAAACCGCAACCGACCATATTGCCGTTCTGCGCCCGCATTGCTGGTTGATGCTGGGCCATTGTGCCGGTCTTCGGCGCAGCCAGCTTCTTGGCGATTATGTTCTGGCTCATGGTTATGTGCGCGATGATCATGTGCTCGACTCCGATTTGCCGCTCTGGATTCCGGTGCCCCCGATTGCAGAGGTGCAGGTCGCCCTTGCCAATTCGGTGGCCAAGATCACCGGTCTTAAAGGGCGCGAAATGAAGGCCCGCATGCGGACCGGGACCGTGGCGACCACGGATAACCGGAACTGGGAACTGCGTTACAGCGAATTGTTTGTCCGCCTGAACCAGTCGCGGGCGATTGCGGTGGATATGGAAAGCGCCACGATTGCCGCCAACGGTTTCCGTTTCCGTGTGCCTTACGGCACGTTGCTGTGCGTTTCCGATAAACCGGTACACGGCGAACTGAAACTGCCGGGCATGGCCAACAACTTCTATCGCCAGCGTATCGGGCAACACCTTCAGGTCGGTCTTGATACCATCGATACCCTGCGAAACGAGGTCAACCAGCTGCATTCGCGCAAACTGCGTTCCCTTGACGAGCCTGCCTTCCGCTAGGTTATCCTGACATTCACGAGAACGCCCGTTGCCTCACGGCGGCGGGCGTTTCAGACCGCTGACACCACACTCCCAACCTGATCGCCATGCCGTTTCGATGGGATGTGGATTCCGGCTCTGCGCCCCGAATGACGATTTGATCAATCGCCAACCAATCCCGCCAGCCAACCAACCCCGGACCGCTGACAAAGCATTATCAACCTGATCGTCATTCCCGCGACGGCAGGAATCCAGTCTCTTTCAACGGGGCATGGATTCCGGGTCTGCGCTTCGCTGCGCCCGGAATGACAGTTTTGATCAATCGCCAAACGCCACCAACCAGAGGGGCCGCGAACCGAACCCTGCTGCCTCGAACAAACGCTGCTCGCTCCCGGTTGCCCCAAAACACACCTCACCCCAAGGGCAACGGCGTTGCGGCATGGCAGACACACAAATCCCGCCATTGATCACCGGCCTTTCGGCATCTCCGAACGCACCATCGGCCCGCTGGCAACCGATCCCGCCAGTCGCTCCGGGCAAACCGATCCAATCCCGCCAAGCCAAGCCCGTTGCCCCCGGCATTGCCAACCGCCACCAACCGCACCCCGGACGGCCCCCGCTGCCCTGAACAAGCACCCGCCGCCCTCGGTTGACGCCGCAAACGCACCTCACCCCAAGGGCCACACGTTGCCGCATGGCAGACACACAAATCCCGCCATCGATGACCGCCCTTTCGGCACCTCCGAACGCACCACCAGCCCGCTGACAACCGATCCTGCCTGCCGATCCCCACCAGCCGATCCCGTGCCGATCCCGTGCCGATCCAATCCGGGCGCAATTCGGGCCCGCTGATTCTCGGCATTGTCACGCTTCACCGACCGGACTGAACCAACTTGGCCCCGGCTCTTGCTGCCCCGAACAAACGCCCTTGCCCCAAGGGCACATTTCTCCCGTCATGATAAACACCCGTTTTTCGCAAATATCCGACGGCCTCACGGCCTGGACGCACCGCCGCCATAATGACTTTTCCATGCGCCATGAACGTCCCTTTGGCGATACCGCACCCGCCATTTCATCCCGTCAGATGGCTGCCCTGTCATCGTCTCATTCCTGTTTTTGCCGCCCGAAACGCAAAAAAACCCGCAAAAGCGAATCACGCTTTGCGGGTTTTGTCTCCGGACCCATTTGTCCTGTTGACTTTATCTTTATGCCACAACGAAAAGAACAAATCAAGAACTTTCTTTCAGAAAGCCGGAAAAAGTTCCCAATCAAAGCTCTGCGCGGAAAGAATGGTATGTTTTTCAATGTCTTGGTCGGGCGTTTTGTGATGGTTTGATGAAGTCGGCAAAACCGGCTGCTTTGGGCTTTGGCCCTGCGGTTGCATCCATTATCCTTCGCGCTTTGTTCCATCGGGACCGCATTGATCTGAGCACGGGGAAAGCATGACCGACCAAAACCTGGCCAAGCCCGATTTACGCCTTTGGCAGATTTTCCTGATTTTTCTGCGTCTGGGGTTAACCAGCTTTGGCGGGCCGGTCGCCCATATCGGCTATTTCCGCGAAGAATTCGTTCTGCGCCGCAGGTGGCTTTCGGATGCAACCTATGGCGATCTGGTTGCACTTTGCCAATTCGCACCCGGTCCGGCCAGTTCGCAGGTCGGCATGGGGATCGGCATGTCGCTGGGCGGGCTTGCCGGTGCCTTTGCCGCATGGCTCGGTTTTACCATGCCATCGGCAATCGTTCTGGCCGCACTCGGGCTTGGCCTTTCGGCGGCTGATCTGGCGGCGACCGGGCCGGTGATCTGGGGGCTTAAGCTGGTTGCGGTTGGTGTGGTGGCGCATGCGCTTGTCGGGATGGCACGCAGCTTATGCCCCGATGTCCCGCGCGCCATACTGGCGCTGATTGCGGCGGCGTTGATGATCGCGATCAACAGTGTTGGCATGCAGGCAATCGTGATCATTGGCGGCGCCATCGCCGGTTTTGTGTTTCTGCGCGGTGATCATGGAAAGGTAGAGGGAAGCCTTGGTGCAGGCCTATCGCCGAAGGGGGCCATATGTGCCTTGGGCCTGTTTGTTCTGTTGCTGATCGGGTTGCCTTTATTGGCCAATATTGTCCCATCGCCCTGGCTTGCGGTGTTTGACGGGATTTATCGCAGCGGCGCATTGGTTTTCGGCGGCGGGCATGTGGTGCTGCCGCTGTTGCAGGAAGCCGTGGTTGCCCCCGGATGGGTCGATCTGGATGTGTTTCTTGCCGGTTACGGTGCAACCCAAGCCGTGCCGGGGCCGATCTTTACGTTTGCGGCCTATCTGGGGGCTGTGTTGCAAAATGGTGCCGGGGGAATTTGGGGCGCTTCTGTGGCCCTGATCGCGATTTTCCTGCCCGCGTTTCTGCTGGTGATCGGATTGTTGCCGTTCTGGGATCGCGTGCGGCATATGCCCAAAATGCGCGCCGGACTGGCCGGGATCAATGCGGCGGTTGTCGGTTTGCTGGCATCGGTTTTATATGACCCGATCTGGACGGGAACCATCCATGACGTAAAGGACGTGGTTATTGTCGCCCTTGCGTTTGTCGTTTTGCAATGGCGCGTAATACCGGTCTGGGCGCTTGTTCTGGCAGGGGGGGCCGGCGGGGCAGTGATGGGTGTTCTGGGTTTCGCCGGGGCAATTGCCTGATCCGAAATTTAGATCCACGGATCCCTTATTCCGCGACCTGACGGGCACTTTCGACTTCTACGGTCGTATCCCCGTTGCGGGCGACAATATCGGGAAACAGGGCCGCAATCGATCCGACAAAGCGACGCAGATCAAAGGCATCTCTGTCGCGCGTCAGTCCCAGACGCACGATCACCAGTTCCTTTGATGGAATGATGCTGATCGATTGTCCGTCATGACCAAGGGCAAAGAACGCGTCATCCGGAACAGGCGGCCCATCGTCACGCAGATTTCCATCGCTGTCGCGTGCCCCCGGAAGTTCAAGCCACCAATGTGCGCCATAGATGCCGTTTGGTGCGGCGGGGGCCGGGGTGATGGAATAATCGACCCAACCTGCCGGCAGCAGGCGTTCATCGTTCCAGATGCCATCCTGCAGGAACAATTGGCCAATCTTGGCCCAATCGCGCGCGGTGGCATGCATGAAGCTCGACCCGATGAAATAACCGTCCTGATCTGTTTCAATGACGGCATTGCCAATGCCAAGCGGCCGGAACAGCAAATCAAACGGAATACGCTGATAGCTTTGGGACGAGCCACTGATATTGCGCATCGCAGCCGACAGAATGTTTGTCGCCCCGGAATTATAGGCAAAGACGGTGCCTGGACTATGTTCAAGCGGGCGGGCAACAGCAAATCCGGCGGCTGCCGGTTCGACAAACAGCATCTGAACCACGTCCGATAACGGGTTCCAGTAGCTTTCATCAAATGCCAGCCCGCTGCTCATATGCAGCAATTGGTCATAGGTGATAACCGAACGCGGATCGTTAAGCTGTGATTGCCATTCATTGATCAGGACCGGGCCGTCAACGCCGGGGAGCATATGTTCCTGCTGCATGCGGCCAAGCAGGGCATTGAAGACGCTTTTGGTCATTGACCAGCCGGGCAGGGGGGTGCTGGCGGTGATGCCCGGCGCATAACGTTCGGCAATGACCTTGCCCCGGTGCAAAACAACAATAGCCCGGCTGCGCCGCGAGGCATTGGTGCCGGGTTCGTCCATGGCGTCTGCAAGAATGGTGCTAAAGGCGCGCCGGTCGATATTGCCGGGCACGGATGCCGTTCGAAGCGGCTGGGTCGGGATCGGGCGAAGTAACGGGCTTGTCGTGCGAAGCTGTTCTATGCGTGCCGGATCATCGGAAAGTGTGCAGCCCAGATTGGGCCGATAAACAGCAATCCGTTTGCGAAAACCGAATGCATGCGCGCTGACCGTCTGATGACGCAAATCGACATTGGCGGTAATCAGCGACAAAGCAGGATTGTTATCGGCCAGAACATCTTCTTCAAGTGCCCGGTTCGATGGCAGGCCATTCACAAAAATGGCCGAACACATGATTTTGGCCGTATAGCCCGCGCCGACCGGTGCCAGCCAGATAAAGAACGCGGAAATCACAAGAATGCCAAGCAATATCATGCCGATAAAGGTGGCTTTAATCCAGGTCATTCCGTTTCCCTTGCGCCGGGCGTTATTTGCCCTCTGCTTTTGTCAGGCAAAGAGGGTCGCCTGCTTTGCGGGATAGGTCAAGACAGCGCATTGTATAGTCGGACTAATCCGCGGTTACGATGCGGACCGGGCGGTATCGAAGCGAAATGACAAATCCCGCAAGGTAAAATCCGGCCAGCAGAAATGCCGCCCCCTTCCAGCTTGCCCAGTCGATCATCGCACCGGCGACCGGTGGAACAATCACAACGAAAATCTCGGCAAACTGGGCCAGCATCCCCTGAAGGGCGGGCATCGAAAGATCGCGACCGGCAATGCGCGGCAAAAGGGCAAAACATGTCCCGGCAACCGATCCCTGCCCGATATTGAACAGGATTAATGCCAAGATGCTGATCACGATGTTCTGACTGACAAACAGGGCGAAGATGGCGGCTGCCATCACCGGAAGGCCGATGGCAAGGATCCGGCGGCCCGGGACATCGCGGCCCAGAAACATCCCGGCACCGACGCTTCCGATAATGTTTCCGGCAATCGCGGTGGTGCCGATGATGGCGGCAGCCACAGGAATGCTGATTGAAAGATTATCGGCCATCATGGCGGGCATGAACGCAAGGGCGGCGGACGTTGCCCCGGCAAAGGCCGCGAATGTCAGCGCAACCTGCATCGCCGGACGGGATTTCAGGACGCCGGAAATACCCGATGTCAGGGACCGGTTGAAATGCTGGTCGCTCGGTTTGGTCAGCAACATCAGGGCAGGCAGAAGAACGGCAACCGGGACGGTGCAGGCAACAACCGCCATGCGCCAGTCAAGCCATGCGACAATCGCGGCACTGGTCCAGTTCCCCATGGCAATGCCGACCGGGATAAAGGTGCCCCAGATGCTCATGGCCATGGCGACGGTTTTCGGATTGCCCAGATTGGCCATCCAGCTTGGCGCGCCCACCACAATCAGAAGATATCCGATACTGGTGACAAGGCGCCCGACATAAAGCATTCCGGTGTTTGATGCTGTTGCAAAGATTGCGGCCCCGATGATCATCATGATGCCGCCCAGAAACAGCGAACGGCGTAACCCGGCCTGTGCGGCCCAGACGCCTGCGGGAATCGCAAAAAGGGCCCCTGCCGCCGTGATCAGCGATGCGACAAGACCGAACTGCGCCTGGCTCAGATCAAAACCGGCACGAAGATCGGGGGCAATCGGCCCCACCAGACCAACCTGCATCGAGGCAGTCAATCCAAGGCCATACAGAACAAAAATTGCAAAAATCGGTGGCATGAGGGGGCAATCCGTTACGTCAGCAAACTGTCTGGTCGGGGCAAACCAGAAGAACGGATTTCTTTTAGCTGAAACCCGTTGCAACGATCCACGTATGAAATATGCGCGAAACGGCTATGCAGGTGGGTGGTCAAAGCCGGTCGTCAGACGAACGGCGGTACCATCGGACAGGAAAAAACGTTCCCACAGGATGAATTTATCGACAATCGGCATCGGCGGGCCGTTGCGCCCGGATGTTGCGAAACTCAGGTGATCGGCCTGATCTTCGTGCCAGCCCATATGATGCAGGCGTTTTTCCGCCTGTGCGATTTCCGGCGTGGCAAAGCGCCAAAGCGATGTGCCAAGAAGATCACCAGAATCCCGTTGCCATTCCTTTTCGCGCGGTCCCGATGCGCACAGCAAACGATGGCTGCGATCCTCGATCAGATGAACACGTTGCCGCGAATGGATCACCAGCCGTTTGATCGCCTGATCCAATCGGAAATTGCGGTTGCGCGTCATCATCTGATGCAAAAGGTCGATCTGAAGCGGAGCGGGGTTTTGCAAACCCTTTTCCCAGCGCGATACGGTTGCCTGTGTCACGCCGACAATATCGGCAAGGCGTGCCTGTTTTATCTCGCTTTCGCGGCGCCATTGGCGCAGGCGGCGACCAAATTCAGGATCGGGTGCTGTCGGGGTCAGTAACTTCATTGCTTAAAATCGCCTGACATTTCGAAAGGCAGCCCACAATAACACAGCCGGGAAATCAATAAAGGTTCAGGACGCAGCGCCAAGGCGATAGATATCGATCTGGCAGCGGCCATATTTGCGGCTATCAAGGGTTTCAAGGCCGTCGACTTCCGGTGCCGGTTCGCGCGGATCGCGTTCGGCAATGATCAGCGTTTCATCATTGATCCAACCGGCATTTGCCAGTCCCGTAATACTGGGGCCAAGCAAGTCCTTCTGATAGGGCGGATCAAGAAACACCATGCTGGCCGGTTCGGGCGCGCGTGGCGGTTTGGTCGCGTCGGCACGTTGAACGCGGGTTTTATCACCCAGTTTCAGATCGGCGATATTCTGTTCGATGGCGGCCAGTGCACCGCGATCAAGGTCAAAGAAAACCGCCTTTTGCGCACCGCGTGAGATGGCTTCAAGGCCGAGCGCCCCGGAACCGGCATAGGCATCCAGAATAAGCCCGTCATAAAGCGGGTTCTGGTCGTCCTCGTACCAGCGCGATGCATGTGTCAGGATGTTAAACAGGGCTTCGCGAACGCGATCCAGTGTCGGGCGTGTATCGCGCCCAGTGGGGGCGGTCAAAAGCCGCCCGCGAAGACTTCCGCCAACAATCCGCATTCTGCCTTAACCCTTTTTGCCGCGCGGACGATTGCCCGCCGGTTTCGATCCGCTGCGTCCCGCCGGGCGGTTGCCGGGTTTGCCATCGGCAATGCTGCCGCGGTTGTTGCCACCGGTATTGCCAGACGGCTTGCCGCGACCCCCACCAAACGATTTGCCGCCATCGTTGTTACGTTCACCACCGGCTTTGCCACCGGGCGCATAACGCCCGCGGCCTTTGTTGGCTGGGCGGTTTGTATTGTCGCGATCATCAAAACGATTATCCCGGTCGTTTCGAGCGCCGCGATCATTACGATCATTGCGGTCATTGCGATCTTCGCGGTTTTCCCGCGCAGGGCCGCTACGCGATACTTCTCCGCGTGCGACGGCCGGTTTGGCGCGATTACCCGGACGTGTCCGGTTTTCAAAGCTGTTCTCGGTCCGGGTGTCATCGGTGCTGGCGTTTGGGTTGCCGCCCTGCTGGCGGCGGCGGGGGGCGGCGGGTTTGCCAAACACGGTACGCGGTGCCTTGGGACGGCCGGTGCCGCCGCGCGCGACCGATTTCTTTTCGGAAACCTTGCTGTAATCACCCTTGAAGAACGCGGCCAGCTGTTCTTTCATTACCTTGCCGGTGATTTCCTCGCAATCGCCAGGTGCCAGATTGCCCAACTGGAACGGGCCATAGGACACGCGCATCAAACGGGTTACCGGCCAGCCAAGATGTTCCATCACGCGGCGGATTTCACGGTTTTTGCCTTCGCGAAGGGTCACCGTCATCCAGGCATTGCTGTCTTTCTGAACGTCAACTTCGGCCTGAATCGACCCGTAATTGATCCCATCAACCGTGACACCGTCTTCAAGCTGTTTGAGTTTGGCCTCGTCAATCCGGCCATGCACGCGCACCCGATACCGGCGTGCCCAGCCGGTGGCGGGCAGTTCAAGATAACGGGCAAGCTCGCCATCATTGGTCAGCAGCAAAAGACCTTCGGAATTCAGATCAAGACGCCCGACCGAAATCACGCGCGGCATATAGCTTGGCAGATGTTCGAAAACCGTATCGCGGCCCTGCTCGTCGCGGTGGCTGGTGACCAGCCCGCGTTTTTTAAACAGACGCCACAGACGCGGCTTTTCCTTTTGCGGCAAGGGTTTGCCATTGACGTAAATTTCGTCTTCGTCGGTGACGGTCACGGCCGGGCTATCAAGCACCTTGCCATTCAGCTTCACCAGACCTTCCTCGATCATGCGTTCGGCGTCGCGACGCGAACAAACACCGGAACGGGCAATGCGTTTGGCAATGCGTTCGGGTTTGCTTTCTTCGGTATCTTCGGTCGGGCTCGGGGTCTGGTCGCTCATTTGCGGGCCTCGGAAATCAGGGCGTCGAAGATTTTCGCATCGCCCGAACTGATATGAAATTCGGGATGCCACTGCACCCCGAGACAATAACGATATCCCGGATGTTCAATCCCCTCGATCACACCGTCAGGGGCAAGGGAATTGATGATCACGTCGGGGCCAACCTTATCCACGGCCTGATGATGCGCGGAATTGACCGACAGGCTTTTGACATCGCCGACAATGCGCGAAAGCAGGGTATCGGCTTCGACGGTCACATCATGCCCCGGCTCGTTGCGCGGGTTGGGTTGTTCATGCGCCAGGCAATTTTCAACACTGTCTGGGATATGCTGGATCAATGACCCGCCAAGGATCACGTTCAACAATTGCTGCCCGCCGCAAATGCCCAGAACCGGCATGTTGCGTTTAAGCGCACCTTCGGCCATCGCCCATTCAAACTTGGTGCGGCGGTCTTTGGTGATCACCGTGTCATGGCGTTCTTCGGCCCCGAATAGGCTGGGATCGACATCAAACGCACCGCCAGTAACCACAAGCCCGTCAATCAGATCCAGAAGATCGGGAACCAGTTCCACCTCGTGGGGTAGGGGCATCGGAATGCCCCCCGCCGCCGTGACCGCACCGGCATAGTTTTCACGCAGCGCATACCACGGAAATTTGGAATAGCCACCGGGTTCCTCGGAATCAAGGGTAATGCCGATGATCGGTTTTCTGGCACTCATGATCTGTCAAATCCCGTTGGTGGTGGCAGTTGGTCGCTATGTTTGCTGGCGATGCCATGAATTTGGCCGGAAACTAACCCCGGTGCGTTAGAAGGGCAACGGCAATTCACGCATATGTGCAATCGGTCGCGATCTTATCACCGCTTGACCGATCCTTGCACAGATTGCAATCTCATATGCTTAACGCCCGATAAAAAACAAAACAAATCAAACCCGCAATGTGCCTGTTGGGGGCAATTGCTTTTCCGGGATGGAAAACAGATCATGAGCGCAGACAGCTTTATGGATATGGCGCTAGATGAGGCGCGCGCCGCCGCAAGGCGCGGTGAGGTGCCGGTTGGTGCGGTTCTGGTCGATGCCGACAGTGGCGAGGTGCTGGCACGTGCCGGCAACCTGACCGAGGAACTCAATGATCCGACAGCCCATGCCGAAATCCTTGTGATCCGTGCCGCTGCGGGGGCCAAGGGCGAACCGCGTCTGCCCAATTGCGATCTGTATGTCACGCTGGAACCTTGCCCGATGTGTGCCGCCGCCATTTCATTTGCCCGCCTGCGGCGGGTTTATTTCGGGGCCTATGATCCCAAAAGCGGTGGCATCGATCACGGTCCGCGCGTGTTCGAAAGCACAAGCTGCCATCACCGCCCCGAAGTCTATGGCGGGATTGGCGAGGTCGAGGCGGGCAAGCTTTTGAAGGATTTCTTTGGGTCGCTGCGCTAAGTTCCAAGACCAAAAGGAAAGGCCCGCCAATTTGGCGGGCCTTTGATCTATTCTCTGGTCTGCCCCCGAAGTCCCGGCAAATGCTGATACATCCAGGTTTCGCTAAGCGGAGCATCACCGCGTTTCAGATACATCCGTAAATCAACCGGCTCGTTGCCCTCGACTTTAAGGTCAAACGCCGCACGCCAGATGCGGGTATCCATGATCGGTTCGATCTTGGTGCGGACAATTTCCCCGCGCGAGGTTGAAACGACAATCTCGGGGAACTCGCCATAGGCCAGGGTTCCAAGGATTTCCCCCTCGAATTCGACTGAGAATTTCAATTCGTCCTTCGGGCGGACCGTGCCGGGATTGCCGCCGCGGCCCATACGGGTGGCGGTCGCATGGGCAAGCTTGTCCATCGGGAACGGATTCTGTGCCTGCCAATACAGGCGATAACGGAACTGATAGCTATTGCCCGCCTTGGCCGGAGCATTCGGCACCCAGAAGGCACCGATATTGTCATGAATTTCATCGTCGGTCGGGATTTCGACAAGCTGCACGGCCCCGTCTTCCCACGCGCCAAGCGGTTCGACCCACAGGCTGGGGCGGCGGTGATAACGCACACCGTCAAGATAATGGCTGACTTCGCGGTCACGCTGCATCAGGCCAAAACCACGCGGGTTTTTGTCACCGAATGCTGATGTGCGGATGATTTCCGGATTGTTCAACTGACGCCAGATGCGTTCGCCGTTCCCGGTCCAAAGCTCCAGCCCGTCGCTGTCATGGACTTCGGGACGCCAGTCAAAGCGGAACGATTTGTTCTGTTCGGAATACCAGAACATGCTGGTCAGCGGTGCGATGCCAAGGCGTTCGATATCCTTGCGCAGGAACAGGTGTTTTTCAACATCCATCGTCACACCTTCGCCGCGCGTCAGATAGAACCGGTAGGCACCCGTGATGCTGGGGCCATCCAGCAGGGCATAGACCGTGACCGGGGCATTGGCCGATTTCGCGGGCTCGATATAAAATTCGCGGAAATCGGGGAATTCTTCGGGCTGGGACGTTGCCGTATTGACGACAATACCGCGCGCAGACAGGCCATATTGGCCTTCATCGCCAATCGCACGGAAATAGGACGCGCCAAGAAACGCTGCCCAGTCCTGGGTTTTCCAGTCATCACGTTCGACATTTTCATGCAGACGGAACCCGGCAAAGCCGCTGTTTTCCGAAAGCTTGCGCGCGATGCTGTCTTCGGGCATGTCGAAATAGTCCGGCGTATAAACCACTTCGCGCGATTTGCCGCCATCCACCAGATACATATGCACCGGTTTGGCAAAATACATGCCCAGATGGAAGAAGGTCAGCGGATAGGTGCCCGAACCATCGGCGTATGGCGAAAATTCGCGCTTGTAATGCAGCTTGCCATGAATGTCGTAATCGATCTTGCCGACAATTTCGGGATCGGGGGCGACAGGCGGCTCGTAAGGCGATTTTGCCATGGCTTCGGCGCGTTTGATCAGGGCGTCAAAGCTGAAGCTTTGCGGTTCGCCAAGATCAAGTTTTTCGTTCGCGGCCGAGGCACCATTGACCATCGACATGCCCGGCAGGATCAGCCCGGCAGCGGCCATGGATTTCAGAAATCGTCTGCGTTCCACAGAAGTCGTCATCAATCAGGTCCCGTTAATTTAAGATGTCCGGAACTATACCGGACAGTGTGGACGTAATCGGGATAAAACATGGCGAATTCAAGATCGTAATATCTGCATTTTTCGCATGGCGGTATGCCAGATGTCTGCCTAAATAAACTTGCAATCATTGAAATGGCGAGGTCGCCATCGCAGAAAGGCATGTTCATGCAGCAAACCGTTATGGGAAAGCCCGGGCAGACAGCCATTTTCCATCAGGCGGAACAGAACGGTCTGCGACTGGCGATCAAGGGGCGTCTGGTCGCGCTGATCCTGATGGGGGTCTGGCTTGTGGCGTCGCGGTCGGGTGACCCGTTACGTGCCATTGAATATCTGATTGCGCTTGGTGTCTTTGCCGGGTTTGGCATCATCCATTACCGGATTATCGGATCATCCTATGACCGGAACTGGATCAAGTATCTGTTCATTGCACTTGATATCGGGTTCCTGTCGCTTCTGATTGCGACCCAACCGGTATTTGACAATGTCGATCTGCCCCAGGCGGTGATTTTCCGCACGCCGATCTTCCCATTCTATTTTATCGTTGTTGGTGTTGCGGCGTTCAGTTTTTCGCCCGGCCTTGTTTTATGGGCCGGTATGTGCGGGGCGGCCGGGTGGCTTGGTGCGTTTCTTTATGCCATCCGCGATATGGATAAGACCTATGACTGGCAGGATATCGGCACATCTCCCGATACCCAGACTTTTATGACCTATTTCTTCAGCCCCGATTTTATCGGTGCCTGGAGCCGCGCACAGGAAGCCCTCTCGCTGGTTGTTGTTGCCATTCTGATTGGTCTGGTCATGTGGCGTGCGCGCCATACGGTGCGCCGCCAGATCAAGGCGGAACAGGAACGTAGTGCCATTTCCGATATTTTCGGACAATATGTGCCGCCCGCCATTGCCGAAGTGCTGATTTCCAAACGCGGATCGCTGGCCCCGGTCGAGCGTGAGGCAACCATCCTGTTTGCCGATCTGGCCGATTTCACCAAGCTGACCGAAACCATCGGTCCAAAAGGTATTGTCGAGGTTCTCAATACCTATTTCGATGCAGTGTCACAGATCATTACCCGTCATCATGGTGTGATTACCCAGTTTCAGGGCGATGCGGTACTGGCGACTTTCAATGTTCCGGTCGAGGATGCCGACCATGCCAGATGTGCCGTGCGGGCCGCACGCGAGATTTCCGATCTTGTGCAAAGTCGGGATTTCGCCGGGATTCATGTGCGTACGCGTATCGGGATATGCACCGGGACGGTGATTGCCGGCAGTGTCGGTGGGGGTGGGCGTCAGAACTATACCGTGCATGGCGATACGGTAAATATGGCGGCCCGATTGGAAGTGATGAACAAGGAACTGGGAACCGACGTTCTGATTTCTGCAACGACGGCACAGTATCTGACCGCAGAAGATTTTCGCAAGATCGGGCAGATGGATGTTCGCGGACTTTCCGAACCGATTGATCTGTTTACCTTTGCCACGGCTGATGAACGGAATGTCGTGACTGGCAATGTGCCCGTTACAGCGACCTGATTATTGGCAAAGTTTTCGCGCATGAAAATGAAAAAAGGAACGGCATCCATTCGATACCGTTCCTTGCGGGTTCTGCGCCGGGGTTAACCGGTGCAGCGGGGTTTTAAAGCCTGAATGCTATTGTATGGGCTGGCGATACATCACCATTCCTGCGTGATACAGAACACCGTCTTCGAAATATCCGTCGGCGGTAAAGCCGGTATCATCCCAGTAATCGATATGATTGCCGGAAATTTCATAACGTCCCTGATAGGCAGACGGGCGATTGCCGCGCGCCTCGTCATAACGTCCGTTGGCCAGCAATTCCTGACGGATATTGCCATCAGCCGTGACCCACATGCCAACATAGGGATGCGGGTCGTTCGATGTGGTTCCGGACATGACGGTTTCCTCCTGTGCGGTGGCGGTGCTGGAAAACAGCATCAGAAGACTGGCGATAGAAGACGCAAACATATGACGTGCCATGCGTGCCTCCTTGGGCGTTACGGGTCAATATGCCGATGCGGTCGGGCGCACGATGATCTCGTTGACATCGACGCTTTCGGGCTGGGCGATTGCGTAAAGCACCGACCATGCAATGGAAATCGGGCTGAGTGCGGTTTTGCGCAGTTCACCGAGAAACCCTTTGGCATTGTCATCGGTAATGTCGTTGCCAAGTTCTGTTTCGGTAACGCCCGGCGAAATGGTGGTGACGCGGATATCGCGGCTTTCCTGACGCAGGCCATCGGAAATCGCCCAGACGGCATATTTCGTGGCGCAGTAAACGGCTGCAGTCGGGGATACCAGATGTGCGCCAATGGATGCGGTATTGATGATGTGGCCGCTACCCTGTTCCTTGAACAATGGCAGGCCGGCGGCAATGCCATTCAGGACGCCGCGAATATTGACGTCGATCATCTTGTTCCACTCGTCAATTTTCAGTTCGGCAAGCGGCGACAGGGGCATGACACCGGCATTGTTGAAGATCACATCAACGCGGCCATAGGTGTTTTTGGCGAAATAGATCAGTGCTTCGACGTCGTCGGCATCGGTGACATCAACCGCGCGACATGTGGCGGTGCCGCCTTCGGCCTCGATTTCGGCGACGATGGAATGAAGCTTTGCCGTGCGTCGGGCCGCAAGAACGACCTTTGCACCGTTTTCGGCCAGAAGTTTTGCCGTGGCCTCGCCAATTCCGCTGCTGGCACCGGTAATGACGACAACCTTGTTTTCAACATTGTTGGACATAAGCGACATGACATCCTCCTTGTCTGGATCATGGCGCTTACTGTGATTGCAAATGGTGGCCTGATGAATACACAGAACTCTTGATCAATTGCCTGATTCTCCAGGCAGGGTGAAAACCGCTTTTCAGGATGGTTCTGGTTGCTATAGTTCATATTAGGGAAATAAAGGAGTTTGGCGATGCCTGTGTTTGAAGAGATGTCTGAACTGATTGACAGATACTGCGAAGGCGAAGGTGTTGCCGAGACGCCGGTAAAGGCGGTGCATCTGTATCGTGCGACCGGGCCGTCGATGAAAGTTCCGACAATCTACAAGCCATGCCTTTGCATTATCGCGTCAGGTGCCAAAGAGGTCACTCTGGGCGAGGCGGTTTTCAGTTACGCGCCCGGAAAGTATCTGGTGGCGTCGGTCGACCTGCCGATTGTCGGCTGTGTGACAAATGCCAGTGCAGCACTTCCGTATCGCAGTTTGTCGATTGAACTTGATGGTCAGATGTTGGGCGATCTTGTCACCCAGATTGATCTTCAGGTCGGCTCGGCATCCGAAAGCGATTGCGGGCTTCATGTCGATAACGCCAGCGATACCTTGCTGGATGCTGTGATGCGCCTGTTGCGCCTGTGTGATGAGAAAGACGATATTTCGGTGATGGCGCCGATGCTTCTGCGCGAGGTGCATTATCGCCTTCTGCGCGGCCTTCAGGGTGCCAGGATTGCGCAAATCGGCATGGGCGGCAGCAACATGCAGCGCATTTCCAAGATCATCCGCCTTATGAAGGACGATTTTGCCGCACCGCTTCGGGTCGATGATCTGGCGGCACAGGCGAATATGAGCCCGTCTTCCTTCCATCATCATTTCAAGCAGGTAACCTCCATGAGCCCGCTTCAGTATCAGAAACGCCTTCGCCTGACGATGGCGCGCCAGATGATGCTGACCGAAATGAAGGATGCGGCAACAGCGGCCTATGAAGTCGGATATGAAAGCGCATCACAATTCAGCCGTGAATATGCCCGCATGTTTGGCGCGCCACCGATGCGCGATGTCTCGGCGATCCTTGGGCGGCTGGGCGGCGATGGCACGGCGGCGGCGAACGCCTATTGAAAATTGTAATCATTGCGATTTATTCGCAATTGGCTTGACCGGCCTTCGTGACTATGTGACACCGATAGATGTCAGTATCCGATAAGGATAAAGGGAATTCGAAGCCGTCCGTGAAGACGGTTAACCGAAGCTGCCCCCGCAACTGTAGGCGGTGAGTGTTTCCTTCTGAAAGCCACTGGGATATTTCCCGGGAAGGCAGGAAAACACAACGACCCGCGAGCCAGGAGACCTGCTGACATAAATACGACGGACCGGGCGGGGTGCCCCGGAGGATGTCGGTATATGTCACCGTTCCGGGCGGGCTGAAAGCCATTGGACCGCCCTTGGATTCCGGCATTTCCCGCCATTTTTCAGCACTTTAGCCAGTCCCTTGACCATAGTAGCTTTGATGTTATGTTATAACATAACATTTATTGGTTTGGTATGTCCGGTCGGGAAATGAAATTCCCGATCAGCATATCCATGAAAGGACGCAAAGTGATTGAACTGAACAAAAAGGTTCTTGCAGTCGGGGTGTTTGCTGCAGGACTGGCTTCTTTCGCGCAATACGCATCTGCCACGGAATATCCGCTCACACTGGAAAATTGTGGTCGAACCCTGACCTTTGATCAGGCTCCGAACCGTGTCGTATCGCTTGGCCAAAGCAGCACTGAACTGCTTTATCTTCTGGGACTGGCCGACAGGGTGGTCGGAACGGCCGTATGGCTTGGCCCGGTGCAGGAACAGTTTCGCGACGTCAACGCCACCATTCCGCGTCTGGCCGACAACGATCCCAGCTTTGAAAGTGTGGTCGGCCAGAAACCCGATATGGTCGCAACCCAGTTCCAATGGCATATCGGCCCGAATGGCAAGGTCGGAACGATTGACCAGTTTGCCGAACTTTCAATCCCGGTCTATACCGCACCAGCCGATTGCGTCGGTAAGGACAACACCACGGGCGGTGACGGAACGCGGATTGATGCCTTTTCGATGGATCAGATCTATCAGGGGATAGCCGACCTTTCGAAAATCTTCGATGTCGAGGAACGCGGCGCAGATCTGATTGCCGATTTCAAAGCCCGCGAACAGGCTGCGCGCGAAAAAGTCGCCGCCGTGAATGGCAAGGGAATTTCGGCACTGTTCTGGTTCTCCAGTGCTGAAATCGATGTTGATCCGTTTGTTGCCGGGCAGAAAGGCGCACCGGCCTATGTCATGTCGATCCTTGGTGTGGAGAATGTCATCGACAGTGATGATGAATGGCCCACAGCCGGGTGGGAAACCATCGTACGGACCAATCCCGATATCATTGTGATTGGCAAAATGGATCGTCGTCGTTTTCCGGCCGATGACTGGGAACTTAAAATGCAGTTCCTGAAATCCGATCCGGTAACCCGTCAGATGAATGCGGTCAAAAGCGGAAATATCGTCGTCATGGATGCCCAGTCGATGAACCCGACCATGCGGACAATCGACGGCATTGAAACGCTGGCCAAGGCAATCGAGGCGTTCGAGGCAACCCAGTGATCGGGCCAATGATCGGGAATATCATTTCCAGCCCTGTTTTCATCAAACGCATCAGCGTGGCATTTGCCGCGCTGATGTTGCTGGCAGCGGTTCTGGCGGTTGCCGCATCGGTGGGCGAAACAGCGATCCCGGTGGGCACGGTGATCAATACGATTGCCAATCATTTGTGGGATGCCGGGTATCCGGTGGATGCGATTGATGCCGGTATAATCTGGAACTATCGGCTGAGCCGCGCCATCGTTGCCGCAAGTTGCGGGGCGGCCTTGGCCGTTTCCGGTGCGGTCCTGCAGGCGCTTTTGCGCAACAGTCTTGCCGATCCCTATCTGCTCGGCATTTCGGCCGGGGCATCGACCGGTGCGGTCAGCATCGTGATCCTAGGTCTTGGGGCCGGGATGCTTTCGCTGTCACTTGGTGCATTTATCGGCGCAGTGGCGGCATTCGCCTTTGTGACCCTTCTGGCGTTACAGGCCGGGCGCGGTACGGGTGCGATCATTCTGGCCGGGATTGCCGGATCGCAGATGTTCAATGCCCTGACATCCTTTATCGTCACCAAATCGGCCAGTGCCGAGCAGGCGCGCGGCATCATGTTCTGGCTTCTGGGCAATCTTAGCGGCGTGCGCTGGCCCGATGTGTGGCTGGCTTTACCCGTGGCTCTTGTCGGGCTTGTCGTGTGTCTTTGGCATGCACGCGCACTTGATGCCTTTACGTTTGGTCGTGAATCCGCCGCATCGCTTGGTGTGCCGGTCAGGCGGGTTTATGCGATCCTGATTGCCGCAGCCGCGATGATGACGGCGGTAATGGTCAGTATCGTTGGTTCCATCGGTTTTGTCGGTTTGGTGATCCCGCATGCGGCGCGCTTTTTTGTCGGAACGCGCCATGGGCTGCTATTACCGCTATCGGCATTGATTGGCGCACTGTTTCTGGTCTGTGCCGATGTGATTTCACGCGTGATCGTTCCGGGGCAGGTTTTGCCAATCGGGGTGATTACCGCCCTTGTCGGGGCCCCGGCCTTTGCCCTGATCCTGTGTCACGGAAGGATTTTGCGATGACCCTGGAACTGCGCGATATCGTCTGGTCTGCCGGTTTTCGCAAGATCATCAAAAATGTCTCGATCCGGGTTGAACCGGGCGAGTTTCTGGGCCTGATCGGGCCAAATGGGTCGGGAAAAACCAGTTTGATGTCGGTTTTGGCCGGTATTCGTCCACCTGATCAGGGGCGTGCGATGCTGGCAGGGCAGGACATGAAAAAGCATGGCCGTCGCAAACTGGCCCGGCAGATCGGCTTTGTCGAACAGCAGGCCGACACCACGGACCGCCTGACCGCGCGCGAGGCGGTGGCACTTGGACGCACACCTTATCTCAGCATGCTGTCGCCTTGGTCGGAACGCGATGATGCGATTGTGGAACGTGCGCTCGGCGATGTTGATATGACCCATCTGGCCGACCGGTTCTGGCATACGCTTTCGGGCGGTGAAAAGCAGCGGGTCCATATCGCGCGTGCGCTGGCGCAGGAACCAAAATTCCTTCTGCTGGATGAACCGACAAACCATCTGGATATCCGTCATCAGCTTGGATTGCTGGAACTGGTGCGTGAATTACCGGTGACCGTGGTGGCGGCCTTGCACGATCTGAACCATGCCGCGATGTATTGCGACCGGATTGCCATGATGCGTGACGGGGAACTGGTGGGGATCGGCAGTCCTGCCGATATTCTGACGACCCAAAATCTGCGCGATGTGTTCGGTGTGGATGCCACCATCGAACATGGCCCTAACGGGCAATGCGCGGTGCGCTATCACGCAGGCATGAAAAAAGACCGGGCTGCATGACCCGGTCTTTTCCAATTCAAAGGCTTACTTCTGTTCGCGGGCAATCGCGCGCCAGCCGATATCACGACGGCAAAAACCACCCGGCCAGTCAATGGCATCAACCGCTTCATAGGCGCGTTTCTGCGCCTCGGTCACCGACGTGCCACGTGCGGTAACGCCAAGAACACGCCCCCCCGTCGCGGTCAGTTTGTCACCATCCATTTTCGTGCCCGCATGCAGGACCTTGACCTTGTCCATCGCATCGGCATCGGCCACGTTTCTGATCTCGGTGCCTTTGTCGTAGCTGCCCGGATACCCCTTGGCGGCCATGACAACGACCATGGCGGTTTCGTCATGCCATTCGGGTTTGACGGTATCGAGTTTTCCGGTTGCCGCCCCATCAAGGATATCAAGCACATCCGATTTCAGACGCGTCATCAGAACCTGGCATTCCGGATCGCCAAAACGGATGTTGTATTCGATCAGTTTCGGATTGCCCGCATCGTCAATCATCAGACCGGCAAACAGGACGCCCTTGAACGGATGGCCTTCGGCGGCCATGCCCTTGACGGTCGGAACAATGATCTGTTCCATGACCTTGTCCTCAACCGACTGCGTAAAGACCGGGGCGGGGGAATAGGCACCCATACCACCGGTATTCGGGCCGGTATCGCCCTCGCCGACGGCCTTGTGATCCTGTGCGGCAATTAGCGGAATGACGTTTTCACCGTCACAAACCGCAAAGAAAGATGCTTCTTCGCCGGTCATGAATTCCTCGATCACCAGCTCCGCACCGGCATCGCCGAATTTGCCACCAACCATGCATTCGTCAATCGCGGCAAGGGCTTCGTCAACTGTCTGGCAGATCGTCACACCCTTGCCCGCGGCAAGCCCGTCGGTTTTGACAACAATCGGCGCACCGTGCTTTTCAACAAAGGCCCGCGCATCGTCGGGCGTGGTGAAACGGCCATAGGCCGCGGACGGGACGCCAAACTTTGCCACCATGTCCTTCATGAAACCCTTGGAGCCTTCAAGCTGTGCCGCCGCCTTCGAACAGCCAAACGATTTGATGCCAGCCGCATCCAGCGCATCGACAAGGCCCGCGACCAGCGGGGCCTCGGGGCCAACCACCACCAGATCGACCGCATTGTCGGTGGCAAATTTCACAAGCCCGTCAATGTCGCTATCTGAAATGGCGATACATTCTGCTGAATCGGCAATCCCGGCATTGCCCGGCGCACACCAAAGCTTGGTCAGTCGCGGGCTTTTGGCAATTGCCCAGCACAATGCATGTTCACGTCCGCCACCGCCAACGACCAGAACCTTCATGATTTTAACCTCGATTACGTGTCCGACTGCTTGATGGTCCAGACGGGATGAACTAGGCTTGCACCCCATCCCGCTTGAAAATTTATGCGGGCTTTTAGCATAAAGTGCCCTTGATGACGCAAGATTTGTTCGACCCGTTCGCCCCCATGCCCGAAGAACCCGCGAAACCGGGAAATCTACCGGAATTTTCGGTCTCCGATCTTTCCAATGCGCTTAAACGCACGGTCGAGGATGCGTTTTCGTTTGTGCGTGTGCGCGGCGAGATTTCCGGCTTCAAGCGCGCAAGCAGCGGTCACATGTATCTGGCCCTCAAAGACGATCAGGCGGTGCTGGACGGTGTTTGCTGGCGCGGGCAGGCATCCAAGCTTGGCATCGCACCCGAAGACGGCATGGAAGTCATTGTAACCGGCAGATTGACGACATTCCCTGGGCGATCAAAATACCAGATTGTCATCGAAACGATGGAGGTTGCCGGCGAAGGTGCGCTTCTGAAACTTCTGGAAGAACGCAAAAAGAAACTTGCCGCCGAAGGACTGTTTGATGCGGATCGCAAAAAGCCGATCCCGTTCCTGCCCGATGTCATCGGGATTGTAACATCCCCGACCGGGGCGGTGATCCGCGATATCATGCATCGTTTGCGCGAACGTTTCCCGCGCCGGGTTCTGTTATGGCCCGTATTGGTACAGGGAACCGGTGCCGCCGAACAGGTCGCGCAGGCCGTGCGCGGTTTCAATGATCTTTTGCCCTATGGCAATATTCCGCGTCCCGACGTCCTGATTGTTGCGCGCGGTGGCGGGTCGTTGGAAGACCTTTGGGCATTTAACGAGGAAATCATTGCCCGCGCGGTGGCGGAATCCGACATTCCGGTGATTTCCGCAGTCGGTCATGAAACCGATACCACCCTGATTGATTTCGTGTCGGACCTGCGTGCGCCTACTCCGACGGGGGCGGCGGAAAAGGCCGTTCCGGTGCGGCTTGATTTGATTGCTCAGGTCGAGGAAGACGGGCTTCGTCTGACGCAGGCGGTCCGTCGGCTTGGTGTGGAAAAACGCACCGCCCTTGAAAGTCTTGCGCGTGGTCTTGGCGATCCGCGCCGGATGCTTGAGGAACGCAGCCAGACCCTTGATAACTGGGCCGACCGGCTGCCTCGTGCGGCAGGCAGTGTCTTGCAGCAGGCGCGCGCACGCCTGAACGAAGCCGGGGCACGGTTGGTTAGCCCGCGTGAACAGCTTTCAGAAAAACGCGGGCGATTGGAAAATGCCGGTCTGCGACTGGATGGGGCGATCAAATCCGCCATCCAGATGCAAAAGGCACGTCTTGATCAGGCCGCCGCCGGACTTCGCCCGGCAAATGCCAGACGCGATATCACACGCGACCGCAAACAGATCGATGATCTGGCCGGTCGGATGCAGGCGGCGGTTAAAAATATCCTGAACCGCGAAGCCGAAGGACTGGCGCGGTATGATCGTCTTTTGGAAAGCTATTCGTATCGCAATGTTCTCAAACGCGGCTTTGCCGTGGTGCGCGGTGCGGATGAAGGTTTGATTGGCAAAGCATCGGATTTAATTGCCGGGCAGGGTTACATTCTGGAAATGCAGGATGGACGTGCCGATGTAACAGCAGGGACGTATTCCTCTGGAGCATCCGAGGCGGCACCGGTTGCCACGGTCGCGCCGAAATCGGCTGCCAAACCGAAACCGGCCCGGAAAAAAGACCCGGCCCCCAAAGATGACGACAGGCAAGGGAGCCTTCTGTAATGCGTTTCGCAATGAAGATGTTTTTGGCGGCAACCGGTTTGATGGCGTCATGCGTTGGGGCAATCGCGGCCGAGCCGACCTATCAGGGCCAGTTTGTTCAGGGCGGCATCGTGTTCGGTCAGGCCGAACCCGGAAGCAGCATCCTTCTGGATGGCAAGGCGATTGATACGATTGGCCCGGACGGGGCGTTTATCCTTGGCTTCCCGCGCGATTACGAGGGGCCGGCGAAGCTGACACTGCGCAAGGCTGATGGGGCAGTCGAAGAATATGCCTATGACATCGGTGATCGTGAATTCGATATCCAGCGGATTGATGGCCTGCCGCCCAAGATGGTGACGCCGGACCCGGAGGTCATGGAACGGATCAGGGATGACTCGCGTCAGGCCCGCGAAGCCCGCGTCGAACGGTTTACGCAGGAATTTTACAAGAACGGCTTTATCTGGCCGGTTCTGGGCCCGATCAGCGGTGTCTATGGATCGCAACGCATCTTGAATGGTGAACCGCGCGCCCCGCATTGGGGGGTGGATATTGCCGTTCCCACCGGCACACAGGTCGTGGCCCCGGCGGACGGGATTGTGACGCTGGCGCATCCCGATATGTATTTTTCCGGGGCGACCCTGTTTATTGATCACGGGCTTGGCATGGTTTCGGCCTTTTTGCATCTGTCGGAAATCGATGTGAAAGTCGGCGATGTCGTTCGGCAGGGTGATCCGATTGCCAAGGTCGGGGCAAGTGGCCGGGCAACCGGACCGCATCTGGATTGGCGGATCAATGTCGGGGATGCCCGTGTTGACGCCGCCCTGCTTGTGCCGCCGATGGAAGATGCACAAAAGGCCGCGAAGGTGAAGGCCAGCAATTGATGACGAATAAACAATAAGGAACCTCTGCCATGAAAAAGCACGGAGCCGTCGCCGCAGGACATGATGTCACCGCACGCGCGGCTGCCGATGTGCTTGAGGCGGGCGGCAATGCCTTTGATGCGGTCACTGCGGCGATGTGGACGGCGTGCGTGGCGGAGCCGGTTCTGGCATCATTGGGCGGCGGCGGGTTTGTCATGGCACGCCCGGCGGGAAAACCGCCCCGGCTTTATGATTTTTTTGTCGAAACCCCGCTTGCCAAACGCCCGCGCGAAGAACTTGAATTCGAAAGCCGGTTTGCGACATTTGCCGGGGGTGTCACTCAGGAATTTCACGGCGGATATGGTTCGGTTGCAACACCGGGCGTGGTTGCCGGTATTTTCAAGCTGCATGACGATCTTGGATCCCTGCCGATGGCGATGCTGGCCGAACCGGCAATTACAGCCGCACGCGACGGGATCAAGCTGGATGCGTTTCAACGGTATGTCATGGGGATCGTAACCCCGCTTATGGCTTTTTCCAAAGATAGCCGGGCCGTTTTCGGTGCAGCGGGGCATCAGGACGAAGACGGATTTGAATTGCCAGACGAGGGCTCCATTCTTCGTCAGGCAGATATGGCCGATAGCATTGAATATTTGCTGCGGACCGGGGCTGATGGTTTTTATCACGGCGATCTTGGTCATGCGCTGGTGACCGAATGCCGGGAATATGGCGGCTATCTGACAGGGGCGGATTTGGCGGCATACCGCGTTCTGGTCCGTGATCCGCTATTGATCGCCGGACGCAACGGGCGGTTTGTTTTAAACCCGCCACCGGCGTCGGGCGGGGTTCTGGTTGGCTTCGGGCTTAAGCTTGCGCGCGAAATTGAACTCGGGGCATTTGGATCGGCCCGTCATCTTGAAGCCATTTCGCGCATTCTTCATGCCACCGGGCTGGCACGCAGCGAACATGGCGCAAGCCCGGCGATCCTTGCCGACGAATTTTGCGAATCCTACCGGTCTATGATTGGCGAACGCCCGCTTAGCCAGAATGGCACGACCCATATTTCCGTGGTTGATGGCGATGGCAATCTTGCTGCGGCGACGATTTCAAACGGGTCCTGTTCCGGGCGCATGGTGCCGGGGACTGGTATCATGCTTAATAACATGCTGGGCGAGGCGGATCTGTCACCCGACGGGTTCCATCACTGGCCATGCGGTGTGCGGATGACATCGATGATGACCCCGGCCCTGTATCTGGCGGGCAATGGTGATGCGATTGCACTTGGGTCTGGCGGGTCAAACCGCATTCGTTCGACCATGTTGCAGGTGATGCTGAATATCGATGCCTATGACATGACCCTGCATGGGGCGGTGGCGGCACCGCGGCTTCATGTCGAAGACAGTCTTTTGTCTGTCGAACCGGGATTTGACGGATCGCTTCTGGACGATCTTAGCCTTGAAGACCAGCAACGCTGGGATACGGAGGATATGTTCTTTGGCGGTGTTCACGCCGCCAAGGTCAGTCACGGCGGGAAAAAATTCAATGCGGTGGGGGATGCCAGACGCAATGGCCACCAAGTGGTGATTGCTGATCTGTAATCTGGCTTGAACCACCTTAACGCGGAATTTCGTCCGCGGGGCGGACGTCAAGCAACGGAGCCGCATCTATATTTTCCGCATTCATCATGGTGGCAACCCGCTGCATGGATGACAAAAGCTGCGTCTTTTCCCAATCTGGCAGGGCATCGAACTGCGATATGAATTCTTCGTGCAGCATGGTGGGGGCTGCTTTTAATACGTTCTGACCTGCATCTGTCAGAACCGTATTGACCACACGCTTGTCCGTGGTGCTGCGTCGGCGTTCTGCCAGCCCGCGCTGTTCAAGGCGGTTCAGGATTGTGGTAACCGTTGCCTGGCTAAGTGACACATGATTGGAAATGCGGCGCACCGTAACGTTCTGCAATTCGTCAATCGCGCGCAGGACCATCACCTGCGGGATGGTCAGGCCACAGGCTTTCATCATCCTTTTGGAATGCAGATCGGTTGCGCGGATGATCTGGCGCAATGCGACCAGAATGTCCTGCCAGTAGGCCTGTGTCATTATGGTTTCCTCGGGCGATAGCTCTTACGCCACTCGGTAAAGGGGATTGATCGCATTATCAATGCAATTTGTCCTGCAACAAAGGATGCTGATCCTAATTTCCCCGAATGCGACGTGTGGCGAAAAAGATCATCGCGAAAATAGCGATCAGAACAAGCGTTACACCAGCGATCAACATGGCCTGATTGAGGCGCAGATCATATTCCTGTTTGCGTTCGACATAGGCGATAACCTGTCGGCGAAGCTGATCCATTTCCGGTGTGATATCGAAACTCGTTCGATACATCGTTGCCCCGGCACGTGATAGAAGATCGTTGGTTTTGTTCATGCGTTCGATGAACATCGCAAAGCGTTCTTCGGTCGCGGCGAGCTCGTCAAGCGGGCCGTCTTTCACGTCGCCATCTTTGGTGCGGGCGATTGAAAGTCTGGTTTGGGTCAGATCATCACCGTCTTCGGCGATGCAATCAGACAGCGGCTTTTTCTCGGCACTCTTGCCGCACTCGATCTGGCGATCCCCGAACTTTTCAACGGCTTCTCGCAGATGTGTCTGCAATTGCTGATCAAGTTCGGCAATCCGTATCCGCACATTCTTTGAACTGCTTTCTATCTTGCCAACATCACCTTCCAGCGCGAATGACGGCCAGACGGCAAACATTGAACCAACAAAAATCAGAAAAAGCGGGACGACGAAACGCAGCAAAAGGGAACTTCCCCCGGACAAGGTGGAGAGGTATCCACCAGTCTGCTGCAAGGGTGTTCCCATTCGGTTAATGCCGGGTGCGATTAACGATGATCAGTTCGGCCAGCGTTTGTGAAGCCACAACCATTGTGCGGGCCGTTCGCGGATCCAGCTTTCCATGATCGCGTTAACATCGGTCATGATGCGCAACGTATCTGCCTTTGGATCATCGGTTTTGCTGATCTGTATGTCCGGATAAAACGTCATCCGGAAATAGGCACCTTTAAGCCGTTCCACCCTGATCGGAATGACAGGGCATTCATAACGAAGTGCGAACTGTGCCAAGGCTGGTGCCGTCATTGCATCGCGGCCAAAGAAGGGTACGGCAATCCCGTTATTGAGCTTTTGATCAACCAGCATCGCCGCATGGCCACCCCGTTTCAGGAAGGATGCAAATTTTCGGGCACCCTTCGATCCCTTTGGCACCAGTTCACCGCGAAATCCCCTGCGGACACTTTTGAAAAGTTTGTCGACCCAAGGGTTATCCGGTGCGCGGTAAATGGTCATCATATCCATATCAAGCGCATCGCCGATTTTGGTCGAAACTTCCCAGTTTCCGATATGGCCGGTAAAGAACAGGCCCGGTTTGTTATCGGACTTGGTCACCAGACCGTTTTCAAGGCCCACAATTTCAAGGCGGGAGCTGCCGCAAACGAGATTTGGAAGATGGGGGATTTCCGCGACACTGCGACCGAGATTTTCCCACATATCGGTTATGATGGTTTCGATTTCTGCTGCCGATTTCTCCGGAAAGGCCTTAACCAGATTGTTTCGGGCTTTCTTGCTTTGACCAAGCTTCGGGCCAATCGTGCGTAAAAGGCTGCCACCGATCTTTGATGCAAGATCAATCGGCATGATCCGGAAAAAGCCAAACAGAAAATAGGCTCCCAATCCCTGCAACGGGTGGGAAATATATTTCTGTCGTGCTTGATAAAAGGCACTGCGTTCAGGCATCGGACAACACCGCCGTAATTATTTTCTCCAGCTGGTCCGGGGCTTCGAATTCCAGCCCAATATCAAGGGTGCTTATGCCGTTCCGCCGCCCGGCAGGCAAGCGCATCAAGTCTTTTTCTGTCGTGACCAAATCGGCATTCAACGCCTTGGCTTTTTGATGCAACTCCGCCAATTCGGACGCACGGAACGGATGATGATCCGCAAAGTCGACGGTCGCAACAATATCGGCACCGACTGCGCGCAGACTATCATGGAATTTGGCCGGGCGGGCAATCCCCGCAAAGGCGAGAACCCTGCGTCCGGCAAATTCGGCGCCATTGCAGGGAACAATGCGGGCGCGCAAAACCGGAACCGACGCGGGCAGGTTTTTCAGGAACGGCGGATTGCCATCGCCGATCAGAATGATCGCACGAACTTTGGCCAATCCCTGTTCAAGGGTTTCGCGCATCGGGCCTGCGGGAATGACGCGACCGTTTCCAATCCCGAAAACGCTGTCGACAACCGCAAAGCTGCAATCCTTGATTAACGATGGATTTTGCAGTCCGTCATCCAGAATGATGGCCTCTGCCCCGGCATTTCTGGCCGTTTCGGCGCCCATACCCCGGTCCCGCGAAATCCATGCCGGCGCCGTTCGCGCCAGAAGCAGCGGCTCGTCCCCGACATCGGCTGCGGTGTCCTTCATCGGATCAACACGGTGCGGGCCGGTTTCCCGGCCGCCATATCCACGGCTCAGGAAATGGGCCTGAATGCCCATTTTGTGCAACGTGTGATACAGCGCGATTGCGGTCGGTGTTTTACCCGCACCGCCGATGGTAAAGTTGCCAACGCAGAAAACCTTGCATCCCGGATGGCGCATGGTTGTTGTCATCGCCCGAATGCCTGCACCTGCGCGCCACAGCAGGGAAAAAGGCGACAGTGCCTTGGCCATGCAGCCGTCTGCCAGCCAGAAATCAGGCGCGCGCATTGGCAACCTCCCCGGTTAAAAGCGGGGTGATCGCATCAATGGTTCGTTCGAGAACCTCGGCCTTTGAATTGGCATATGCCAAGGCGGCATTTGCCAGTGCGCTCGCCTTTTCCGGTTGGGTCAGAAGAATATCAATCTGCCTTGTCAGGTCGTCACGATCAGCAACCGGTCGGCAGGCGTGTGCTGTAAGAAGTTCCTGACTGATCTCGCTAAAATTGCTCATATCGGGGCCATGCAGAATGGCGCATCCAAGCCGTGCCGGTTCAAGCGGGTTTTGCCCGCCGGACGCACAAAGGGATTTTCCGATCAGGCAAACCGGTGCAATCCGGTAATAAAGCCCCATTTCCCCCATCGTATCGCCAAGATAGATGTCGATATCTTCGGTGATTTTGTGCCCCAGGCTTCGGCGGGCAACGCGCAATCCCTGCGCAATCAGATCCGCCTCGATTTCATCAGCACGATCCGGATGGCGGGGAACAATAACTGTCAAAAGGCCTTCATGCTTTAGCGAAAGTGCTTGATGAACCTGTGCGCACGCCAGTTCCTCGCCCTCAAACGTACTTGCCGCAAGCCATACCGGGCGGGTGCCGATCTGCGATTGCAGTTCGGTTAGGGCGTCGGCTTCGACCGGCAGCGGGGGGGCTGCAAATTTCAGGTTCCCGACGGCGCGCACATCCTTCCCGCCAAGGGAAACGAACCGTTCGGTTTCCTTGCTTCCTTGCGTCAGGATCAGGTCAAATGCGGAAATGACCGGCGTGATAAAGGATGGAAATCGTGAATAGCTTTTAAAGCTTCTGGCCGAAATGCGGCCATTAAGCAGTGCCAGTCTGGTGCCTGCCTTCTTGGCCTTGGTCAGAATATTGGGCCAGAAATCACTTTCAAGCCAAAGAGCCGCATCCGGTTTCCAGTGATGCAGAAAACGCGCAACGCAAACCTGACGATCAATGGGGATGAACTGATGGATCACCCCTTCCGGAAGGCGCTGATACATCATTGCCGCCGACGTAACGGTGCCGGTGGTGACAAGGATCGAGGTTTCGGGAAAACGCGCACGAATGGCATCAATCACCGGCAGGGACGACAGGGATTCGCCAACACTGGCACCATGTATCCAGACGAGCTTCCCCTTCGGGCGCAATGCACTGGCATGACCGAACCGTTCACCGATCCGTCCTGCATCTTCCTTGCCGCGTTTTTTGCGCCGTTGCAGATAAATGCCAAGTACCGGACCCAAAAGCCGTGTCGCCACGCGATAGGCGTAAAACAGGCTCATTTGGCGCTTTCCTGCTCTGCCGCTGCCATGGCCGAACGCTTCTGTTTGGGAAGTTCATCCGGTCCGGCGGGCTCAATCACGTCAAGGCCAAGCTTGCGGTCGCTTTGCTGTGTCAGCCTGGTCAAGGCTGCTTCCAGCTCCAGCCGCTTTTCCTCCAGCCCGGCATCATCCAGATCCCGTCCGATATGGATCGGATCGCCCCAGCTAAAAACGCCTTTTGAAAACGGAAGCGGCAGCACGAACCGGTCCCAACTGCCAAAGACGCGCCGGTTTGATGCCGAATAGGTCAGCGGGAAAATCGGAACGCCTGCAAGCTTTGCCGCCTGCACAATGCCATCCGAAATCCGCATGCGCGGTCCACGCGGTCCATCCGGGGTCATGCCGACGACTTCACCGGATTTCAGCGCCTTCAGAATGCGCCGCAACGCTGCCGCACCGCCTTTGCCCTGCCCGGTTGACCCTGCAATCGTGGCAATCCCGAAATGACCAATGGTGCGGGAAATGATTTCACCATCGCGATGCGATGAAATCAGCATGTTAAACGGGCGGTCACCGGCAACCGAACGCCATGTATAGGGCATCATCAGCAAACGCTGATGCCAGAAAGCCACGATAAAGGGTTTGCCTTCCGTCAGGAAATGGGCAGGATGATCCCCGCCTTCCGTGTGCCAGCGACCGGTGAGCCGGACGAACCGGATATAGGCTGCCGCAAGCCAGCACAAAGTGCTACGCGCCTGATCGCTTTTTATGATCCGCTTATGCAACTGCACGCCAGTTTATCCCGAATGTTTTAGGCCTGATTTTCGGTTTCTTCCGAGAATTGCAGATTATAGAGATTGGCGTAAGCCCCTCCCAGTGCAAGCAATTCTTCATGACGTCCCTGTTCCGTGACGCGTCCGTTCTGAATAACGCAAATTTTGTCGGCATCAATAATTGTCGACAGGCGATGCGCAATAACAAGCGTTGTGCGCCCCTTCATCAACTCGGTCAGGGCACCCTGAATATGGCGTTCCGATTCCGTATCAAGGGCCGACGTCGCCTCGTCCAGAAGCAGGATCGGGGCATTTTTCAACATTGCCCGCGCAATCGCAATACGCTGGCGCTGCCCGCCCGAAAGCTTCACACCATGTTCTCCGACAATGGTGTCATAACCGTTTTCAAGCTGCAGGATGAAATCATGCGCTGCCGCGTGGCGGGCGGCTTCTTCGATTTCGGCGTCGGTCGCACCAAACCGGCCATAGGCGATGTTGGATCGGACCGTATCATCGAACAGCGTGATTTCCTGACTGACCAGTGCGGTTGCCGAACGCAGGCTTTCCAGTGTCACATCGCGAATATCTTGGCCGTCAATGGTGATCGCACCTGCATTGATGTCGTAAAACCGCGGGATCAGGTTCAGGATCGTCGATTTACCGGCACCCGAGGGCCCGACAAGTGCGATCGTCTGACCGGCTTCGATATCAAGGCTGATATCGTGTAATGCGGTCGTTTCATCATTATAGGAAAACGCGACATCCTTGAACTGGATGGCGCCGCCCTTGACCTCAAGCGTTTTGGCATCATCGGCATCGCGAATTTCCGGTTCGATATCAAGAACGGTAAACACGCGCTGGGATGCTGCAAGACCGGCCTGCAGGTTGATATTGATATTTGCAAGGCGCTTGACCGGTTCATATGCCAGCAGCAGGGCCGTAATGAACGAAAAGAAACTGCCCGGGTCGCTTGCCCCGTCAATGACGCGGCTGCCGCCATAGATGATGATCGTCGTGATTGCGGCCCCGCCGAGTGTTTCCATGATGGGGGACGAACGCGCGCTGACTTTCTGGGCCTTGAAGCTCAGATCGAAAACGGTTTCGACAAGCTTTTCCATTCGTGAACATTCATAGGGTTCCATGCCATAGGCTTTGACATGACGGACACCCTGAAAAGTCTGTTCCAGAAGGGTTGCGAATTCACCGATCTGCTGTTGCGTATTGGCTGAAACCTTGCGCATCCGCCGACCCAGCCGTGCAATCGGCAGGATGGCGGCGGGAAACACCGTGAACGCAATGATGGCAAGCTGCCAATCCTGATAGAACATGACGCCAATCAGAACGATGGCGGTCAAAAAGTCCTTGCCAAAACCGGTCAGCGATACGGAAACGGCCGCACGCATTGCGGTGATATCACTGGTAAAGCGCGTGATCAGTTTGCCGGTGTTGGTGCTGTGGAAAAATCCGATATCAAGCCGGATGACATGCTCGTAAAGCTTGTTCTGAATATCGGCAAGAATACGACCGCCGACATAGCTCATCAGAACCGATTGCCCATAATTGGCAAAGCCTTTCAGCGCGAAGGCTGCAAGGACGGCAACCCCGACAGGGACCAGCATCGCCGGGTTCTTTTTGACGAAGACCTCGTTAATCACCGGGTCCATCAGATAGGCATAGCCGCCGGTTGCCGCCGCCATAAGCGCCATGCAAACCAAAGCCAGAACAATCTTGCCGAAATAGGGGGCAACCGCATCCTTAACGATGCGTTTGATCATTGGCAATGTGTTCCAATGTTCTGTCGTGTGATCTAACGAATGCTTTGGCAATGAATTCTTCCCGGTCGTGCGACGCCATTTCCGATTGTGTCAGTCCGACACTATCTATATGGATGAGGCATCATGGATATCTTGATCTTTCCGGGCTGTTGCTAGCATGCCCGGGCAGGTGCGGCAAGCCGCAGCAACGTAACTTAACTGATACTGACAGGGCTTGCAGGAATGCAGGCCACGAAAAACGACATATAAGATAAAAAAATGACAGAGCAACTCCACGATATCGTGGAACAGACGATTGCCCAAGGTGTTGGCGCACGGGTTTTTCCATTGCGGTGGAAAGGACGGCGTATCTGGATCAAACAGGCTGTCCCACCAAAGGAAAAGGGCTGGCACCGCCTGCAGCGTTTTGTCGCAACCCTGACGCGGATACCGATGTTGCGCCCGACGGTGTCGCCAGGCGGCAAGGCCGGTCTGGCAAGCGAGGCTGAAATCCTTCATGCCCTGAACCGTGCAGATGTTCTGGTGCCTGATCTTCTCGAAGTCGCCGATAACTGGATCGCTATTGGCGATAACGGGGCGATCTTGCAAACCGTAATCAGCGATGCGGTCAAGGCTGGGGATGAAGACCGTGTTGCCGAACTGATTGCCAAGGCCGGGGCCGCCTTGGCCGATTTGCACATCAGCGGCTTTACCCATGGCGCACCCCTTCTGCGCAACATGACCATTCGTGATGATGGCAGGGTCGGCTTCATCGATTTCGAGGAAGACCCCAACAAACGCATGCCATTGCCCGATGCGCAGGCGCGCGACGTCCTTCTGTTTCTGTTTTCCATCCAGCGCGGCTTCAAACGTCGTCCTGATCTTTTGCGTGCCGGATGGCGGGCATATCTCGTGGTAACCGGCATGACCGCGCCGCAAATGAAACCGCTGTCTCATATTGTGCGGGTTATTCGACCGGTTTACATCGCACTGAAACCGTTCCGTCGCTGGCTCGGGACGGATGCGATCAATGCGATGCTGGCATATGGTGTTCTGCGTCGAAGCCTGCGTGGCAAGGACGCCACACAGGACGTTTCCTTGGTCGCCAGATAAAACACCGGCGCAGATTACTGCGCCGGTTGTTCCACGGGCATGGCGATTGCCGGTTCCACCGATGCTTTCACCTCGGTGATGTCTTCAACCGTCAGACGTTTTGCCGCAGCCCCGTCAAACCCGCCCGAAAACGGTGCCAGATTGTGCAGGAACTGACTGGCTGAATTGCGCCAGCTATATTGTTCCGCCAATGCACGGGCGTCTTTACCGTCAAGCTCAAGGGCTGCCATGGCGGCTTCGCGAAGGTCGGCGTCAATGGCGCCTGCTTTTGTTCCGCGCACGATATCGGCCGGTCCCTGAACCGGGAATACCGCAACCGGGGTTCCCGATGCCAGGGCCTCAAGAATAACAAGGCCGAAGGTATCGGTTTTGCTCGGGAAGACAAAAACATCGGCTGACGCAAAGGCAATTGCCAATTCCTCGCCGATTTTTTTGCCAAGGAACTGCGCATTCGGATATTTCGATTTCAGTTCCGTCAGTTGCGGCCCGTCACCGACAACAAACTTTGTCCCCGGCAGGTCAAGATCAAGGAAATGTCCGATATTCTTTTCAACCGCCACCCGGCCAACAAACAGCCAGTGCGGTTTGGGGAAATCCCCGAAACTTGCATCCGGTCGTGGTTTGAACAGGTTAAGGTCAACACCGCGTGACCAGATATTCAGCTTGTTAAAGCCGCGATCCGCCAGTTCTTCGCGAAGCGATTCCGTGGCCACCATGACCGATTGTGATTTGTTATGGAACCGCCGCATCCCGCGATAGGAAATCGAAAGCGGCAGGCGCGTCCGCGCATGCAGATATTCCGGGAACCGGGTGTGATAGGCCGATGAAAACGGCAGTTCGCGTTTCAGGCAATAAGCGCGTGCCGCCTGACCCAGCGGGCCTTCGGTTGCGATATGGATGGCAACCGGCTGCAGGGCATCAATCATCCGGGCAAGCTTGCGTTTGGCAAACAGAGCCAGTCTGATTTCCGGATAGGTAGGGCAGGGGATCGTCCGGAATTGATCGGGCGAGATGATATGGACATCGTGCCCCATCTCGCCCAGTTCGTTGCGCACGGTTTCAAGGGTGCGCACTACTCCATTTACCTGGGGGTACCAGGCATCGGATACGATCAATATTCTCATGCGGTCTTTCCAATCGGCGTGCCGCTGTTCTTTTTGGAACTGCGGGACGCGGTGCGGGTACTTTCCCCGGCAATCCGGAACAGCGACATCAGCTTGCCAAGTCCAAGGGACGGCGCACTGGCAGCATCGCGGCCGGGTTGGGAATGTGTCATCGCCATCTGGCGCATATCCGCCCAGTAAAGCAGTTCAAGTTTTCCGGTCTTGTCTTCGACAAGCGCGGTGCAGCTTTCGACCCAGTCGCCGTCATTGCAATACAGCACATCGCCAATCATCCGCTTTTCGGCGTGATGGATATGGCCGCAAACCACGCCATCCACCTTGCGTTTGGCGGCTTCGTGCGCGACGGCATTTTCGAAATTGCAGACGAACTGGACCGCGTTCTTGACCCGGTTTTTAAGATAGGCCGACAGCGACCAGTATCCGTAACCCAATCGGCGGCGAATGCCGTTGTAGTAACGGTTCAGGACAATCGCGAGGTTGTAGGCCGTATCCCCAAGATAGGCGAGCCACTTGGCATATTTGACGACACCATCAAACTCGTCGCCATGAATGATCAGAAGCTTTCTGCCATCCGCCGTCTCGTGAATGTCGTTCATCTTGACTTCGACATGCCCGAAGGTCATGTCGACAAACTCGCGGGCGAATTCATCATGGTTGCCGGGCACAAAGATGACCTTCGCACCATTTTTGGCCTTGTCCATGATTGTGGTGATCACGGCATGGTGGCTTTCGGGCCAGTACCAGCTTTTCTTAAGCCGCCAGCCGTCAATGATATCGCCAACCAGATAATAGGTATCTGCCGTTACTTCATTGAGGAAATCCAAAAGAAGATCTGCCTGACATCCACGTGTTCCGAGATGGACGTCTGAAATCCAGACCGTGCGGTAATGCGGTTGCAGCGTCATCGCTGTCATTGCCGCTCCTCCGTATCCTGCCAAAAGGATGGCTGGAATTCGACGGTTTTACATGCCGAATAGTGTCCCCAACCAGTAATGTTTTAAAACAAATCGCGCGAATATATAACCCGTTCATATAAATTTATCGGTTCTGTCAATATACTGTTACATGTTTCATTTTCTATAAAGAGAACGCGAAAGTAATGTTTCATTTTTATTACGGAAGTTTTTCGCAATGACCCATTCCGGGGTGACTGTTATCTTCAATCCGCGCGCTGGCGGGAATAAACAACGTTTCCTTTCAAGCATTTTGCAAAAAGCCGGTGTAAAGGTTGAATTGTTACAGACAACCCATCCCGGTCATGCCCGCGAACTGGCGCGCAAGGTGCGTGCCCATCAACGGCTGTTTGTTGCCGGTGGCGATGGATCACTGAACGAGGCCCTCAACGGCCTGCTTGATGCCCAGATCGAAGGCCACGAAGTCCCGCCGCTTGGCATCATTCCGCTGGGAACGGCCAATGTTCTGGCGGTCGAGGTCGGGCTTGAAATCCGCGCACAGGCGATTGCCGATTATATCAACAATCCGGCCCAGGTTTGGGTGCGGCCCGGTCTGGTCAATGGCCGGGCATTCTTTTTGATGGTCGGCATGGGGGCGGATGCCGATACGGTCGCAAATGTGTCGCTAAAACTTAAAAGACTGATCGGCAAGGGTGCCTATGTGATCGAAGGTTTGCGCAATATTATCTTTCCGCATCACCGCGATTTCGAAGTTAATATCGGGCGCGAACAATATCGCGTTGCCGGTGTGGTTGCGACCCATGCCAAACATTATGGCGGGGCGTTTGTTATTTCCCCCGATGCCAAACTGACCGATAACAGCCTTGATGTCGTGCTGATGCCCGGCAGCGGCTTTATGGCGCTGGCACGCTACGGGATTGCTTTGACCCTGAACCGTTTGCATGCGCAAACCGACGTGTCGGTCGTGCAGACCGAACGTCTGACCATCACCAGTCATTGCGGCCCCGCACCCTTGCAGATTGACGGCGAAAGTGCCGGTAAACTGCCGTGTGAAATCAGCCTGTCACCTTATCCGGTGCGGGTTATGGTGCCTCAAGCCTATGCCGACCAATGCAATGGCCGCCAAAATGAAAACAGGGATGCGCAAAACGCACCCCTGTTACAAATCACATCCAGATAAAAAGTCGGCTTATTGCCCGGCCAGCGTCATGCCATCAATCCGGATCGTCGGGGCATTCGTGCCGTATTTGAAGGTCAGGTCATTGGCCGGAACGGCCGTTTTGAACATGTCCTTCAGGTTTCCGGCAACCGTGATTTCGGAAACCGGATAGGCCAGCTCGCCATTCTCGATCCAGAAGCCCGATGCCCCGCGCGAATAATCGCCGGTCACGCCGTTGACACTGCTGCCGATCATTTCGGTGATATAAAGGCCCTGCTTGATATCCTTGATCATGTCGGCGGGCGAAATGGTGCCCGGTTCCATGTAAAGGTTGGTGGTGGATGGTCCCGGCAGGCTTCCGGCCCCGCGCGATGCGTTGCCGGTCGATTTCAGGCCAAGCTGGCGGGCGGACCGCAAATCCATGATCCAGGTTTTCAGAACGCCATTTTCAATCAGATGGCGTTTCTCGTTGGCGACGCCTTCGGCGTCAAACGGTTTGGACCGCAGGCCACGTTTGCGGTGCGGGTTATCAATAATGTTGATCCCCGGCGCAAAGATTTCCTTGCCCATGGCATCCAGAAGGAAGCTGGTGCCGCGCGCAATACCCGATCCGTTGATCGCACCGGCCAGATGGCCGACGAGGGATGCCGAAACACGCGGATCATAAATCACCGGCACCTGCGTGCTTTTCACCTTGCGCGGGTTCAACCGTTTCAGGGTCTTTTCCGCCGCCTTCAGGCCAATCTCGACCGGATCGCGCAGATCGGTCGAAAACACCGCACTGTCATAATCATAATCGCGTTCCATGCCGGTGCCGGTTCCGGCAAGGACCGATACGGAAATGTGGCTGCCGCTGCCGGCATAGGAATTGGCAAAGCCGTTGGTCGCGGCAAGCGTGATCTGGTGGGTGCCCCAACCGGCATCCGCGCCCTCGGAATTGGTGATACCTTCAACCGACCGTGCAGCCTCTTCACAGGTGGTCGCCCATGCCATCAGTTTTTCCTGGCTGACTTCGCCCGGCTCGCAAAGCTCAAGCGCCTCGACATCAAATGTTTCGGCCAGTTCGGAGGGATCGGCAATGCCACAGAACGGGTCTTCGGGGGCGTTTTTCGCCATGGCGACGGCGCGCTCGACCAGTTCGTTCAACGCGCTTTCGCTGGTATCCGATGACGACACAACCGCCTGCTGCTTGCCGATCAGAACACGCAGGCCAAGATCGGCCCCCTCGGATCGTTCAAGCTTTTCCATCTTGCCCAGTCGCTGCGATACCGAAAGTGACGTGCCTTCGACATAAACGGCATCCGCATCGTCGGCACCCGCCTTTTTTGCGCGCGCCAGCAGGTCGGTGATGCGATCGAGTGTCATATCGGTTTTGGGCATGGAAGCTCCCTTTGGTCGGAATGTGGTTTCCTATGGTTATAGGCAGGCTGATCGCTTTTCGCAAAGGGCAAGAAAAGGCAGTCGCCTGAAAGACCCAACCAGATACCGTCTGACGCACATTTGAATGAACCATTTGGCGAAAGCCGATCTTTGGTCATTTTTTCTTCGCAAGTTGCTATTATGGCCTGAAATCCGAACCGGGACGAACCGGAAACCTGCAAGAGAATGACGGGAAACACACGTGCGAAACCTGTTTGTGGCAACACTGCTTCTGGGCACTTCCCTGACGATATTGCAAGCTGATGCGCAAGAAGCCAAAACCGCGGCACCAAACGATACGGTGGCAGCACCAGTCACCGCCAATGATCTTTACCGCGAAATGCGCATTCAGGCCGGGCAATATGCCGCGCAAAACCGTCATCAGGTTCTGGTCGGGGATTTTACCTGTGACGATGTCAATGACCAGATCGTCGGCTGGGTGGATCGTGACAATCCGGAAGGACCGTTTTTCGATGTCCTGATGCTTACCAGGCACAATGGTCAATTGCATTCCGAATTCAAACAGATCCCGTTTGCGCAATCAGAACAATACGCCCTTTGCATCGACGATAAAACCGCCCCGCCGGTCATGAGCTGGCAGGTCAACGACCCTGAATATATCCGCGATGTGATCGGTGATGGCGACCTTTGCAATATCGCCGTGCGGGTCGATGATTTCATGTGCGACGCGCCGCAATTCTTCTGGTCGGAAAAGCCGGGCGAAAGCGGCGAACACTGGATGTTCTTCCGGAATTGAGGCAAGAGACTATGCGTGATATAATGCGCATATATGATGCAGATGAATTATGGGCGGAATTATGGGCGCTGTTACGAACAAACATACCCGCAAGGCAACCAATGTCAGTCTTGATTCCGAACTTCTGGAAACGGCAAAGCAGCTTGGAATCAATATTTCACGCAGTGCCGAGGCCGGACTGAGAGACGCCGTCTTAAAACGACAGGCCGAAATCTGGAAAAAGGAAAACAGTGCGGCGATACAGGCCAGCAATGACTATGTTGAAACGCACGGTATTCCACTGGCATCGCATCGAAAATTCTGATGGCACGTTATGATATCCATAAGCTTGCCAACGGATATGTTGTGGATGTGCAGGCCGATCTTCTTGCCGATATGAACACGCGTGTGGTTGTGCCGCTTCGTCCGCATTCGGAAATACCAAAACCAATTGGGCGTTTGAACCCGGTCATTATGATTGGCGACACCCGATGGGTTTTGCTTCCACAGTTCATTGCGACAGTAACGGTCGCCGAACTCGGAGAGGTGGTCGGTGAGTTTTCTGAAAAATTCGTCCTCACCGACGCACTGGACATGGTGTTTCAGGGAATTTAATCCCGCCAGATTTTCTTGCCCGATCCCGGCAATCCGTATCGATCCCATTTGGCATCAACCCGGTCGATAATCTCGTCTTCCATGAAAATCTTTTCGCCCCATTCCCGATGGGTTTCGGGGGGCAGCTTGTTGGTGGCGTCAAGGCCAAGCTTGCCGCCAAGGCCGCTTTCGGGCGATGCGAAATCAAGATAGTCGATCGGTGTTTCGGTCACGGTGGTGATGTCGCGCACCGGGTCCATGCGGGTCGAAATCGCCCACATCACGTCTTTCCAGTCGCGCACATCAATATCGTCATCCACCACAATGACGAATTTCGTATACATGAATTGCCGCAGGAACGACCACACCCCCATCATCACGCGCTTGGCATGCCCCGGATAGGCTTTTTTCATCGACACGACCGCGATGCGATACGAACAGCCTTCGGGCGGTAGCCAGAAATCAACGATTTCCGGGAATTGCTGCTGCAATAGCGGCACGAAAACATCGTTCAATGCTTCGCCAAGCACCGACGGCTCATCTGGCGGGCGACCGGTAAAGGTCGACAGATAGATCGGCTTTTTGCGCATGGTGATGGCGGTGATGTTAAAGACCGGGAATTCCTCGACCGAATTATAATAACCGGTATGGTCGCCATACGGCCCTTCGGGCGCGTATTCATCCAGCGACACATAACCTTCCAGAATGATCTCGGCGGTCGCCGGGACTTTCAGCGGAACGGTTTTGCACTCCACCAGCTCGACTTTCTCACCGCGCAGCAATCCGGCAAACTGATATTCCGAAAGCGTATCGGGAACCGGGGTCACGGCGGCAAGGATCGTACCCGGATCGGCACCCAGCACGATTGCGGCGGGCAACGGATCGCGCTTTTCCTTTTTCCAGCGCGCATGATGCTGCGCCCCGCCACGATGTTTCAGCCAGCGCATGATCGCCTTGTTCTTTCCCAGAACCTGCATGCGATAGATGCCAAGATTGAACACATCGCGCTTGTCGCCGCCTTTTTCATTGGCGGTGGGGCCCTGCGTCACCACCAGCGGCCACGTGATCAGCGGGGCCGGCTCCCCCGGCCAGCAGGACTGGATCGGCAGTTTCGAAAGGTCGATGTCATCGCCCTGAAGAACGATTTCCTGACAGGGGGCCTTGGAAACCGTTTTGGGCTTCATCGCCATCACGGTCTTGGCCAGCGGCAGCATTGAAAATGCTTCCCTGAGGCTTCCCGGTGGTTCGGGCTGTTTGAGAAACGCCAGCGTTTCACCGACTTCGCGCAATTCTTCGGGCTTGCGGTTCATGCCGGCCGCCACGCGGTCCACGGTGCCAAAAAGGTTCACAAGAACCGGGATGTCATATTTCTGGCCATCTTCGCCAATGACATTTTCAAACAGGACCGCCGGGCCACCTTCGGCCAGAAGGCGCGTCTGGATTTCCGTCATCTCAAGATAGGGCGAGACCGGTTCGCTCACCCGGACCAGACGGTCTGTCTTTTCAAGCGCGTCGATGAAATCGCGAAGGGATTGATAGGGCATGGGCACCACAATCTGTGAAGTCGGTCGGTCTGAGCTGGCAATAGCGGGGCCAGCGGCAAACCGGGCCAACAATAAATCTGATGTTTCACGAATTAATACGGTGCAGGCGCGATGTCCAGCATCCACTCCCTTATCGGGGGTGAAGAGAGCAGATGCCAGACAGGAAAATTACGACGAGCGATTGGTGTAATAGGCGACGTTTCCATCATTATCGATGGTTGCCAACTGGCCCGCCTTGGTCAGGACCGACATGCAATCGTCTTCTTCATCCCGTCCCCAAAGACACAGATATTGCCCCTGTTCGATGGTCCAGAGTTTTTCGCGCATGCCGCGATCACCATCCTCGTCAATCCAGGTGATCGATGCCTTGCCATTCTGGAAATAGGTGACATTCACATTGGTTTCCTTGCCCTCGTCACGATAGGAAAAGGTCTGATCATTGATCGTATTGACCAATGCGGTACCGGTTAACAGGCTGTATCCCGACGCAACAACCGTTGCACTGGCTTCTTCCATGTCGTCACTTTGAACATCAATATCCGGGGTCGCCGATGGTGTGCCGCAGGCAGACAGGGCCGCGGTGATCGAAATAACGCCAGCAAGACCGGCACGCTTGATATGTGTTATGTTCATTTTGTTTTCCTTTTGCTCTTTGTGCCCACCAAATCATTTGGGATATCTGCCGTCCAAAGCGGCGATCCGGCAGAGCGAACCGTCAGAATAAAAAGGAAAATTGTCGCCTTCTGGTCGTCCATGCGTCGACTGAATGGCAATATTGACCAAATTGGTGGTGTCGGTCGCAGACGGATTTGGTTATACAAGGGCAGGAAACCGGGTTGCGCAGCACCACCCTGCACGGCCTGTCGACATTCACCAAAGCATGAAGGACGCACAGATGGCCAAGTACTGGGTTATCGGGGGCACCTATCAGGATACCGGTTTTGACAAGCCGATCGGCGAAGAAACCAAAGTCGGTCCGTTTGGCAGCTTCGAAGACGCGGAAAAAGAATGGTCCAAAATGGCCTGGCAGTCGGTTGACGACGCCAATTCGCGTTACCGCATCGAACGCCTTGAAGAATACTGGGTTGTCGGTGGCGAATACGAAACCACCGATTTCGAAAAGCCGGTCGGCGGCGAAGAAGAACGCCACGGCCCGTTTGCGACCTTCAAGGATGCCGAAAAGGCATGGTCGAAACTGGCATGGCAGCACGTTGATAACTGCAATTGCCGTTATCGCGTCGTTGAAGGCTGAACCGGGCTTCGAACCGGAACCGATTGAGAAACAGAAAACGCGCGCAAGGATGTCTTGCGCGCGTTTTCATATTTGGTACTTCGTGCCTGACGAGGACGGGCTATTTATCGCGATCTGGCAAAAGCTGCCAGATACGGGTGAATTTGGTGTCGACATCCTCGACCGCGACATCGACTGGCACGTCATAGGTTTCAAGTTCGTCGATATTATGCGTCGGGGCATATGTCCGGCCCGGATCGGCAAGAATGACCCGGGTGCCAAGCCGTGCCTCGCCCATCAGCCATTGCAATACCGCATTGGCCATATCCTGCTGATAGCAGACATCACCGGCAAAAATCACATCCCAGCGACGGGTTGCCGATTGCGTGCCGACAAAGTTTTCGGTGGTTGTTTCAAACCTAACACCATTGCGTTCGGCGTTCAGGCGGGTTGCCGTAATCGCCACCGGATCAATGTCGTTTGCCAGAATGCTGTCCGCACCGGCCATGACACACGCAATCGCCTGCATGCCGCCGCCGCACGCAAAATCCAGAACCTTTTTGCCGCGCACCAATTCCGAATGATCAAGGATATATCGCGTAATCGCCTGTCCGCCCGGCCACGCAAACGCCCAATAGGGTGGCGGGATATCCAGCACGCCAAGGATATCCTCGGTCGCCTGCCAAAGTGGCGTGATATGGGTGGCCAGATACATTTCGATTTCGGGCGCTAATGGCACCCGTGCCGGTACGGTAAAGGTGTCGATCAGATCGGCAAACCGCGGATCGTCGACTTCGGGGACCAAGGCATCGGCGAAAACATTATCGGTCATGATCGGCCCATATCGGGGTGAAACGGATTGCCGGGGCTTACTTGCTTTGTGCCTCGGGCGCAAGCGAAGTCGCCTTCGGGTTTTCGTCAGGCTTCTGGCTGTTCTGGGCATTGCGGCCAAGATACAGCAAAATATCACGCGGCTTTGCCTTTGGCATATCGGGCCCCATATGAAGCTGCGCCCCGCGGACAAGGGCGATGACCGGTGGTTCGCATCCCTGAACGTCAATGAAATCGTCCCAGCCGAATTCGTCGGTCAGACGGGTTTGCCGGATTTCGGCACCATGCCGGAAATCCTCCCGGATGTCGTCGGTTGTCATCGGTTCGGAAAACAGGGGCAACCCGCCCAATGTCTGGCTATGGCGTTTCGGGTCTTCGGGCGATCCGTGCATGCCGGTCTGAAAAACGGCGCGGCGGCCAAATTCCGGCGCGAAATCAGTACAAACCAGCGTGTTATAGGCATCGTTGTCCGTGGTCGCGATCAGCGTGCCAAGCGATGAAGTATCAAGGTGATGTTCGAAAACTTCCGAAAGCACTTCCCCGTAATAGGTTGGCAATCCGGCCTCGCGCGCCAGACGCATGCTGTGCCAGCGGCTGTCGGCAACCACCACCGGAATATCAAGCTCGACCAGACGCTTGGCGAAATCAATCGTCCAGCGATGCGCACCGACAATCAGAACACCCGGCGGTCCTTTGACCGCCAGATCGAGCTGGCGCGCCATCGGTCGGATGGAAAAGCCGTGCAACACAACGGTCGAAAATACCATCGCAAAGGCCAGCGGGATCAAAAGTGCCCCGTCGGCATAACCAAGTTCGACAAGTTCGGTCCCGAACAGGCCGGAAACCGCGACCGCCACAATCCCGCGCGGCGCGATCCAGCCAACCAGAAACCGTTCTTTCCAGCTCACCCTTGAAAAGGCCAGCGACCCGATCACCGAAACCGGCCGCACGACAAACAGCATGGCCAGAACAAAAAGCCCATGCCCCCATGTCAGTTCGGCAATCATCGACCATTCAAGTGTCGCGGTCAGGATGATGAACACGCTGGAAACCAGAATAACCGTCAGGGTTTCCTTGAACCGGCGGATTTCATCAATCGCCAGCAAATGGGCATTGCCAATTGTCAGGCCCAGCACGGTTACGGCCAGCAAGCCGCTTTCTTCCTGAATTTCATTGGCCCCGGCAAAGCAGGTCAGAAGCACGCCAAGAACAAGCGGGGCTTTCAGGAATTCGGGGATCCAGCCACGTCTGAAAATCTGAACCGTCCCCAAACCAAACGCCAGCCCGATCAGAACGGCCAGAAGAATATTGATCGCCAGATGACCAACGGCCGCGCCAAAGCCGTTGCCATGCTGGCTTGCGGCAATGACTTCGTAGGCCAGCACCGCAAACAGGGCCCCGATAGGGTCATTCACGATGCCTTCCCATTTCAGAAGCGTCGCCGGGCGCTTGGACAATCGGGCATGACGCAACAGCGGTGCAATCACCGTCGGGCCGGTCACGATCATGATCCCGCCAAACAGGGCCGCCACCGGCCATGAAAGATCGGCCAGATAATGCGCCGCCCCCGCACCCAGAAGCCACGCCACAAGCGGGGCAATGGTGGTCAGGCGGATCACACCGCTGACACTGTGCGTCAGTTCCCGAAAATCAAGCGCAAGCCCGCCTTCAAACAGGATCACAGCAACGGCCACAGCCACAAGCGGTTGCAATAGGGGCCCAAAATCATTGACCGGGTCGATCAGATCGGTTCCCGGTCCCAGCAACAGCCCGACAATCGACAGCAACACAATCGCCGGAATACCGGCCCGCCATGCAAACCATTGCGCCCCGACACCCGCAAGGATCAATCCGGCAATCATCAGGGCAAGCGGTGCGATCATGGGCGGTCTTTCGATAATGGTGCAGATGAAGGATGGATCAGCCCGTATGCGGGCCTAAACTAAAGCCCGGTTCCCACCAGATTGGCAATGATGATGGCAGCCAGCACCATCAAACCGAAATCACGGTTTGATTTAAACCGTTTCAGGCAGTTCGCGGAATCATCAAGTTTGACCGTGGCAACCTGCCACGCCAGATGCAAACACGCCAGTGCCAGAAGCGGGAAGTAAATCCAGTGCAACCCGGCCAGCACACCCGAAACACCCAGCAAAAGGGTGGTTACGGTATAAAACCCCATCGCCCATCGCGGGGTTGCATCGCCAAGCCGAAGCGCCAGTGACTTTACCCCGATCTTGATATCGTCATCCTTGTCCTGATGGGCATAAATGGTGTCGTAACCAAGCGTCCAGAAGAAGCCTGCAACATACATCGCAACCGCCGCCGGTGCGACGGTGCCGGTGACAGCGGCCCAGCCGACAAGCGCCCCCCAGTTGAATGTCAGCCCCAAAACCGCCTGCGGCCAATAGGTAATGCGCTTCATGAACGGATAGGTAATGACAAGCGGCAGGGAACAGATACCGACAATGATCGCCTCGATCCGGAATTGCACCAGCACCGCAAGCCCGATCAGAAGCAAAAGACCCAGAAACGCGATTGCCTGCCATACCTTGACCTGGCCGCTGGGGATCGGGCGGGTTGCCGTGCGTTCGACCTTGCCGTCAAAATTGCGATCCGCCAGATCGTTGACCACGCAACCGGCCCCGCGCATGATCAATGCACCAATGGCAAAATAAACCATCATCAACAGGCTGGGCGCGCCGTCGCTTGCCATGGCGGTTGACCACCAGCAAGGCAAAAGCAGAAGCCATGTGCCAATCGGACGGTCAAGTCGTGCCAGCTTAAGATACGGCCGACTGGCCAACGGCGCGAACCGGTCGATCCAGCCATCAGACGGCATATCGTTCTTCGTGTTCTGTATCGGTTGGTTGACCTGTGACATAATTGGCCTATGTAACTCTTTAACAAACTGAACTTCGCCGCATAACCGGCCTGGGGACATATATGACAGATGACGCCACCCGCGCCCGGCAACGCCTTTTCGTTTCCGATCCTATCACGCCGGGATGCGAGATCGAACTCGCACCTGAACAGTCTCATTACCTTGAACATGTGATGCGCCTCAAGCCCGGAACGCCCATCAAGATATTTAATGGTCTTGATGGCGAATGGCTGGCGACCATCGACCACCTTCGCAAAAAGAAGGGCACGGTGACCGCCGAACGGCAATTGCGTGACCAGATTGTCGAACGCGGCCCGATCCTGGCTTTTGCCCCGATCAAAAAGCAGCGCCTTGATTTTCTGATCGAAAAGTCGGTCGAAATGGGGGTTGGCACCCTGCAACCGATTGTCACCGCACACGGCATTACCGACAAGGTTCGCCTTGATCGTTTGCAGGCCCAGGTGATCGAAGCCGCCGAACAATGCGAACGCCTCAGCGTGCCTGAAATTGTGCCGCCGGTAAAATTGCTTGATTGGCTCGCGGACTGGCCGGAAAACCGGCATTTATTGTTCTGTGACGAGACAGGATCAGGCTCACCAATTGGTGAAGTGTTAAGTCAGCTATTGGCAAAGGGCGCTAGCTCGGCTATCGACAACGACAATGTTGTTAACCATGCAATCGTGATTGGACCCGAAGGCGGCTTTAGCGCCGACGAAATTGAACGCATCCGCAAACAGCCTTTTGCAACGCCTGTAAGCCTTGGTCCGCGCATCTTGCGGGCCGAAACTGCGGCAATTGCTGCTTTGTCCGTGTTTCAGGATCGCATCGGCGACTGGTCGATACCTCCGGTCACGAGAGATTAGGGGAAGCCCTTATGACTGTCAGCGCCTCCACCGGCGACAGCCCGGTCATCGAAAGCCGTCGTCAGCTTGTCGAATGGTTCGAGTCCGGATGTACACCGAAAAAAGACTGGGCCATCGGCACAGAACACGAAAAATTCGCCTTTACCCGTAACGATCTTCGCCCGATCCCGTATGACGGCGAACGGGGGGTAAAGACCCTTCTGACACAGCTTGCCGAACGCTTTGATTGGGAACCGATCATTGAAAACGGCAATGTGATTGCGCTAACCAAGGATAACTGTTCCGTTTCGCTTGAACCGGGCGGGCAGATCGAATTATCCGGTGCGCCTCTTAAAAACATCCACCAGACATGTGGCGAAGTGCATCAGCATCTTCATGAAATCCGCGAAATCTGCGGTGATCTTGATATCGAAATGCTTGGTGTCGGCCATCAGCCGAAATGGGAACGCAAGGATATCCCGTGGATGCCCAAGGGCCGCTACGCGATCATGCGTGACTATATGCCCAAGGTTGGCAATCTTGGTCTGGACATGATGCTTCGCACCTCGACCATTCAGGTCAATCTGGATTTCGCCTCCGAAGCCGACATGATCAAGAAATTCAGAACGTCGCTGGCACTTCAGCCGGTTGCGACCGCGCTTTTTGCCGCATCCCCGTTCGTGGATGGCAAACCAAGTGGCTATCTGTCTTCACGATCCCATGTCTGGACCGATACCGACCCGGACCGTTGCGGCATGCTGCCCTTCGTGTTCGAAGACGGTTTTGGGTTCGAGCGTTATGTCGATTACATGCTCGATGTGCCGATGTATTTCGTTTATCGCGACGGTAAATACATCAATGCCGCAGGCAAATCGTTCCGTGATTTCATGGCCGGAAAGCTTGACGTTCTGCCGGGTGAACGCCCGACGATGAATGACTGGTCCGATCACATGACGACAGCCTTCCCCGAAGTGCGTCTCAAGAAATTCCTTGAAATGCGCGGTGCGGATGGTGGCCCGTGGAAACGCATCTGTGCGCTTCCGGCCCTGTGGGTTGGTCTGTTGTATGATGACGCGGCGCTGGATGCGGCATGGGATCTGGTCAAGGATCTCAGCCATGCCGAACGCGAAGCCCTTCGCGACGATGTGCCGCGTACCGCCCTTGCCACGAAGTTCAGGAACGGCACCGTTCAGGACCTTGCCAAGGATGTACTGGCTGTCTCCAGACAGGGGCTTAAGGCGCGCGGTCGCATGGATGCCTATGGCGACGATGAAAGCCACTTCCTCGACAGCCTCGAAGACGTTGCCGAAAGCGGCCGTACCCTGGCCGAGGAATTCCTCGATAAATATGAAACCGAATGGAACGGATCGGTCGATCCGCTGTTCAAGGAATATGCCTATTAGACATTGTGAAATGGCGGTGAATAATCACCGCCATTTTTCATTTTTCGTGAATAATGAAAGTTCTGCCGTGATGACGACCAAAGCCAACCCTTGCGAAACCATGTCCGATGTACGTGCGAATGTGGACCGGGTGGACAGGCTTCTGGTGGCGCTGATGGCGGAACGGCTGAACTATATCGAACAGGCCGCGCGGATCAAACCGACCCGGGATGCCGTGCGTGACGAAGACCGGATCGAGGACGTGATCACCAAGGTCCGTGCCCAGTGCCGCATTGATGGCTTTGACGAAGACATGGCCGAACGGATGTGGCGGGCGATGATGGAAGATTTCATCGCCCACGAATTCGTCAAATGGGATGATCTGCGCAAGTAACCGCTTGCCGGTTTCTTACTGTGCGGCAAGTTGATCCGCGCTGTTTGCAAACCAGTCCCGAACCGCGTTGATATCGCTTTCTTCCATGCCAAGGCCAAGCTTGGTCCGTCGCCAAAGAACATCCTCGGCGGACCGGGCCCACTCGTGCGTCATCAGGAAACGGAGTTCCGCCTCAAACAGGTTGGGCGCAACTTCCCGACCCAGATCACCAATTGCCTTGGCATCCGGTGCAATATCAAACAGGCGCGTGCCATAACAGCGCGCCCAGCGATGGGCGATCTGTTCGGGCAGCCAGTTCAACTTTGTTCTGACACCGGCCAAGAACCGGTCGAAATTGCCATCACTCATATCCCCGCCCGGCAGAACCGATGTCGCGGTCCAGTCCGATGCATCATTGCCCAGAACCGGGCAAAGCTTTTGCAGGGCATGTTCGGCCAACCGGCGATAGGTGGTGATCTTTCCGCCATAGATCGACAGGATGGCCGGTGCATCGCCGTCCCCGGTATCCAGATCAAACACGTAATCGCGCGTAACCGCCGATGCGTTGCTGTTCTTGTCGTCATAAAGCGGCCGCACACCGGCATAATCCCAAACGATATCGGCCCGCGTTAATGGCGTCGCCAGATAGCCATTGACCAGATCAAGCAGGTAATCGATTTCGTCATCATTGATCTTCACCTCGGCCGGATCGCCGTCATAGGGCACATCCGTCGTCCCGATCAGGGTGTAATCCTGCTGATAGGGGATGGCAAAGGCAATGCGGCCGTCCCCGTTCTGGAAGATATAGCAATGATCATGCGGGTGAATGCGCGGCACGACGAAATGGCTGCCCTTGACCAGCCGCAACCCTGCGGCCTTGTCGCCAAGCCCGGCACGGTCGACCATTTCGGTCACCCACGGGCCTGCGGCATTGACCACGGCCCGTGCGGAAACGCTGGTTTCCTTGCCGTCTTCGGCTTGCAGTGTCGCGGTCCAGCCATCCGTTACGCGCAGAAGAGCGGCACAGCGCGTCCGGGTTTTGATCACTGCCCCGCGGGCCTGCGCATCAAGGGCGTTTAAAACCACAAGCCGCGCATCATCAACCCAGCAATCGGAATAGGAAAAGCCGCTGGTGAACTGGTCCAGAAGCGGTTTGCCTTCGGCCGTGCCGTTCAAGGATAGCGCACGGGACCCCGGCAGGCGTTTGCGCTTTGCCAGATGGTCATAAAGAAACAACCCGGCCCGCAGCATCCATTTGGGCCGAAGCCCTTTATGGTGCGGCAGAACGAAGGTCAGCGGCCAGATGATATGCGGGGCGGCAGCCAGAAGAACCTCGCGTTCCTGCAAGGCTTCGCGCACCAGCCGGAATTCGTAATGTTCAAGATACCGCAAACCGCCATGGATCAGTTTGGTCGAGGATGAAGACGTGGCCGAGGCAAGGTCGCGCTGTTCGACCAGAAGGACGGACAGACCGCGACCGGCGGCATCACGGGTAATACCCGCACCATTGATGCCGCCGCCTACGACCAGAAGGTCGTAATGTTCAGACACGTCAGATCACCTTTTTGCGCAGCCAGGCCGCCAAGGCCTCGCCCACGATCACAAGACCGATGATCGCCAGAAGAATGGTGGCAACCGTCTGCCAGGCAAAGGTGTCAATTGCGCCTTGCAGGACGATACCGATCCCGCCAGCCCCGACCAGACCCAGAACCGTACTTTCGCGCAGATTGATGTCCCAACGCAGGATCGACACCGCAAAGAAAGTCGGCATGACCTGTGGCACAACCCCGTAAATCAGGATTTTGAACCGCGATGCACCAACGGACTCAAGCGCCTCGATCGGGGCCCGGTCGATTTCCTCGATCGCCTCGCCCAGCAATTTGCCGATAAAGCCGATCGAACGGAAAATAATCGCCAGAATACCGGCCATCACGCCGGGGCCGAAAATCGCCACAAACAGCAGCGCCCAGATGATGGTATTCACCGACCGCGATGACACCAGAATGAACCGGCCAATCCAAAGCGTCAGCTTGTTCGGTGTGGTGTTCTGGGCCGCGATCAGGGCAATCGGCAATGAAAGGAATACCGCAAAAAACGTTGCAATCGTCGCAATATTGACGGTTTCAAGCAACGTGATGGCGATCATTTCCCAATCATTAAGCGACGGCGGATACATGCGCGAAAAAAGATCGCCCATCTGTTGCGGGGCATCCCAAAGCCACGGCCAGATGATGTTGATCGTCGAAAGCGACCAGACCGTTGCCAGCACGACACCGCCATACATGGCAAAGCGCAGCCAGCGTTGTTTGGGGGTATAGCGTGACCATTCGCGTTCGGCGATGGCGTCCGGTCCGGTGTTTTTTGTTGTCGTTACCATATGTTCCTCCGGATCCGGCCGCTTATGGCTTCGCTGATCAGGATGACGCCGATAATGCAAAGCGTGATCGCAAGCGCGAAGTCATAGTCATAGCGCCGAAACGCATTCATCAGGGTCGATCCGATCCCGCCCGCACCCACAATGCCGACCACGGCGGATGCACGCAGGTTACTGTCAAGCTGATAGATCGAAAGACCGATCTGGCGGGGCATGATTTGCGGGATCACGGCGTAAAGCATGGTGATGAATGTCCCGCCCCCGGCCGCCCGGATGGCTTCGACCTGGCCCCAGTCGATTTCCTCGATCCGTTCGGCCAGCATTTTGGCAACGAAACCGATGGAATAGATCGTCAGGGTCAAAATCCCCGCCAGCGGACCAAAACCGACCGCCTTGACGAACAGGATGGCAACGATCACCGGATGGAAACTGCGTGCGATAATGATCGTGGCACGCCCGATGTTATAAAGCCATTTGGGCGCAATATTGGATGCGGCGGCAAAGGCAATCGGCACGCTGAGCATCACACCGGCAAGGGTTGCAACGATGGCGATCTTGATGCTTTCAAGAAAACCCTGCAGCACCAGTTCACCCCGGATCATGTCCGGCGGGAAAGCGCCCTTGAAAATACGGATGGCGCGCGGAATGCCTTCCTGAATACGTTCCCAGTTAAACGGCAGGCTGGTGACCGCCCACACGACATAGGCCAATACGCCAAGAATAATCGCCCAGCGTATCGCCGGATTGGCGATAAAGGGCGGCTTTTCCAAGTGCGATGGCCCGTTGTTTTTTCAACGGAGCTGGTCATTATGATACCACCTCGCGCAGGGATTCCACATCACCGGTTTCGCCGCGTTCTTCTGCCGGAACCCCGGCATAGATTTCATCCATGGCATCCTGGGTCAGATCGGTCGGAACGCTGTCAAAGATGATGCGACCAAACCGCATGCCGACGATGCGCTGGGTATATTCCTTGGCCTCGGTGACATTGTGGATATTGATCAGAACCGGCAGGTGCAGCTCGGATGCAAGCGCACGCAGCAATTCCATGATCTGTCGGGATGTTTTGGGGTCAAGCGACGCGGTCGGTTCATCGGCCAGCAGGATTTCAGGTTCCTGCATCAAGGCACGAACGACGCCGACGCGCTGGCGTTCGCCACCCGATAATTCATCGGCGCGTTTGTTGGCATAATGGGCAATGCCGACACGTTCCATCAATTGAAACGCACGATCAATGTCGCTTTGGGGGAAATTGCGCGTCATGGCGCGCCAGGTCGGGACATATCCCAACCGTCCCGACAGAACATTTTCCATCACCGTCAAACGGTTGATCAGGTTAAAACCCTGAAAAATCATGCCGATACGACGACGCGCCAGACGCAACTCGCCACCCGACAAAGTCGTCAGTTCGGTGCCGTTAAGGTCAATCGAGCCCGATGTCGGTTCGACCAGACGGTTAATACAGCGCAAAAGCGTGCTTTTACCAGCGCCCGATGCCCCAATGATGGCAACGACGCTTTCGCCCGGAACTTCAAGGTTCAGGTCCTTGAGAACGGCCTCATCCTTGCCATAGCGTTTGACCAGATCTTTGATACGCAGCATCACGATACCTTGAAAAAAGACTACCGGGACCGAAAATCGATCCCGGCAGCAGCAGTTTGAAAAAAGGGATTACTTCAGGTTGTCCGGGGTGTATTTCACACCGTTGGCAGCCTGGATTTCACGAATGACGTCCCAGTCTTTCTGATAGGTGACCGGTACGAATTTGGTGACACCCTTGAATTCTTCGCCAAGTGCCGTGCCCTTCATGTCGAAGGTAAAGAAGGCTTCCTTGATCTTTTCGATCAGTTCGGGCTTCAGGTTATAGGCATAGTTGAACGAAGTGGTCGGGAACGGCTTGCTTTCATAAAGGATTTTGACGTCAGCCGGATCGTACAGATCACGCTGGGCCATACGTTCAACCACTTCGGATGCGACCGGGGCGGCGTCATAGTCACCGGCGACAACGCCCAGCATCGACTGGTCGTGCGAACCGGAATAGACGACTTCGTAATCCTGTTCCGGGACGATGCCCTGACCGGGCAGAAGAGCGCGCGGTGCCAGGTTGCCCGAGTTCGAGGTCGGGGAGGTGTGCGCAACACGTTTGCCCTTAAGATCGGCAAGCGAATTGATGCCGCTGTCAACCCGGGTATAAAGCTGCAAGGTATAACCAAAACGGCCATCATCCGCCCCCATCAGGGCAAACGGAACCGCACCGGCAAGGTTAACTGCAAACGGGGTCGGCCCGGTCGAGAACCCGGCAACATGCAGACGGCCGCTGCGCATGGCTTCGACTTCGGCGGAATTCGACTGAACCGCAAAGAAATGGACATCCTTGCCGGTTACTTTTTCAAGATGTTCAAGGAACGGCTCCCAGATATCGGCGTAAACCGCCGGGTCTTCGACCGGGGTATAGGCAAATACGAGGGTGTCAGGGTCAACCTGTTGATCGGCAGCCGGTGCATCGGCGACCAGATCGCCATCCATATCGCAATACATCTGGTCAAGATCGCCGCGTGCGATGCAATCATCGGCCGCATATGCCTGGGTGCTGCCAAAGCTCATCATGCTGATGGCGGCAAGTACCGTAGAAACTTTCAAAAAGTCTGTTTTTTCGCATGTGAAAACATGTGGTCGAACCTTTCTTCCCTGTAAACGCTGGTAAAGCGCCATTTTTAATGTGGTTTTGTTGGTTTTATTGTTGCTTTTATCAACATTATAGAAGGTCAAAAAGTTGGAAAAGCAACACAAAACTGTAACAAATGGTTACAAAGATTGCTGCTAACCTTGCCGGAATGAGGTGTGATCAAAGGTATTCAGGGGAGAGAGCGTCTTTGCGTATCGGAAAAAAAGAACGTCAGCAGCGCATTCTTCAGGAGCTGCAAATCCATCCGCATGTGAGAGTTGCCACATTGGCGGAGCGATTCGATGTGGCAACTGAAACAATTCGCCGTGATCTTGATGCGCTAAGCGAAAATGGCCTGATCAAGCGCGAATTCGGTGGCGCATCGGCACAACCGATGGGCCATCAACCCGATCTGGCCCAGCGCCAGATGACCGCGGTTGCCGGGTTCGAACGGATCGGCATCATGGCCGGAACCATGATCCGGCCGGGTGACGTGATTATGATCGATGCCGGGTCTACCGTCAGCCAGCTTGCCCCCTATATGGCCCAAAATCCCGGCGCATTGCGGCGCACGGTTCTGACCAATTGCTACGCGGTGGTGCATGGCATGGGCGAACAGGCGGTGATTGATGACGTCATCATGTGCCCGGGGCAGTTCGATCCACGTGAAAACGCGGTTTACGGCAATGACACCGTCGAATTCCTGCGCCGTTTCCACGCCAACAAGGCTTTTATCGGGGCGTCGGGTGTTGCATGGCAGGGGTTCAGTGACGTTAACCGTCGCGCGGTTGCGGTCAAGCGCGCCATGATGGAACGGTCCGATGAAACCTGGCTGATGGTCGATCACACCAAATTCGATCAGCGTTACCTTGAAAACATCGCACCGCTTGAAGCCCTGACCGGGGTGATCACGGATCGTTTGCCGCCTGAAAAACTGCTATCCCATCTTGATCGCATCGGCGTTCAGATTGTCGCATGGCAGGACAATGTTTCCGCAGATCATGGGGCAATCGTCGGCTGATATTTTATTGCTGGCGATAAAACTGCATTTTTTCAACATAGTGACTTTGCGCGAACGATCATTTGCGCCCATATTCGGGAACGGCAAAAGACAATTGCCTGCCGGGTTCCCGCCCCGGTCAGTATGTTTTCTGACACGGAGGATTTCTATCGTGACCAATCCAGTGACCACCCGCACCGAACAGGACACCATGGGCAGCATCGATGTGCCTGCGGACCGGTATTGGGGGGCGCAGACCCAGCGATCCAAACAGAACTTCCGCATTGGCGGCGAACGGATGCCCGATGCCCTGATCCGGGCGTTCGGGATACAGAAACTTGCCGCCGCACGCGCCAATGCTGCCCTTGGCAATCTGGATGCCAACCTTGCCGAGGCAATCGAGGCCGCCGCGCGCGAAGTCGCCGATGGCAAGCTTCTTGATCACTTCCCGCTTGTCGTCTGGCAGACCGGCAGTGGCACGCAGACCAACATGAATGCCAACGAGGTCATCGCCAACCGGGCCTGTGAAATCCTTGGCAGGCCGATGGGAAAACGTGATCCGGTTCATCCCAACGATCATGTCAATCGCGGCCAGTCATCCAATGACAGTTTCCCCGCCGCAATGCATATCGCGGCTGTGGTCGAGATCGAAGAAAACCTGAAACCGGCCCTAGCCCACCTTCGAAGTGCCCTTGATGCCAAGGTCGAAGCCTTTGCCGATATCGTTAAAATCGGCCGCACCCATATGCAGGATGCGGTGCCGCTGACTTTGGGGCAGGAATTTTCGGGCTATGCCGCCCAGATCGCGCTTGGCCTTGATCGCATTGATGATGCGCTGGTACGGCTTCGCAAACTGGCGCAGGGCGGCACCGCCCTTGGCACCGGCCTGAACGCGCCAAAGGGCTTTGACGTCGAATTTGCCAAACAGGTATCCGATATCACCGGCCTGAAATTCGAAACGGCGGCCAACAAATTCGAAGCCCTTGCCGCCCACGATGCCTGTGTCGAGATGTCGGGTGTGCTGAACGTTCTGGCGACGTCGCTGATGAAGATCGGCAATGATATCCGCCTGCTGGGTTCCGGTCCGCGTTGCGGGCTTGGTGAACTGGTGCTGCCCGCGAACGAGCCGGGATCATCAATCATGCCGGGCAAGGTCAACCCGACCCAGGCCGAAGCCCTGACCATGGTCTGCGCTCAGGTGATCGGCAACCATGTGGCGGTAACGGTTGGCGGGTCAAACGGTCATCTGGATCTGAACGTGTTCAAGCCGGTGATCATTTATAACCTGCTGCAATCGATCCGCCTGATCGCCGATGCATCCGTCAGCTTTGCCGATAACTGCGTTGTCGGCCTTGAAGTCGATCAGGAAAAAATCGATCATTATGTCGAACAAAGCCTGATGCTGGTGACCGCCCTTGCACCCCATATCGGTTACGACAATGCCGCCGCCGTCGCCAAAAAGGCGCACAAGGATCGCAGCAGCCTTAAGGAGGCAACCATTGCCCTTGGCTTCCTTGACGGGGCAAAGTTCGATGAACTGGTCCGCGCACGCGATATGATCTGATGGGATGATGCGGGCCGGTTTTGACCGGCCCGTTCTTTATGCACTTACGGCGATGCAAATGCGCCGTTCAGCATTGCGGGCACGATTGCCTTATGAAACGGCATGATGGTGCCAAGATACATCCGACCCAGCATATTGTGCCGCCGGATCAGGGTGCTGGACCGGATCACCGTCTGCCCGCACTGGAATTTTTCGACCTCTACCGTCAGGCGAAAATCCAGATGCCGGTCATCCATGCCCAGCACGATGAAATCGTCCCCGCGCTCGATCACCGGGAAAAGGCCGATGACATCGGCATCCGGTTCGGGCGCGGTTTTAAGGCCCAGTGGCCGGACCATCGCGTTACGCAGTGCTAACAGATAGCCCATCCAGACCGGCCTGCCATCCATGATCTTTTGCGCGGCGCGTTCGGGCGTGATGTCGGGATCGTCAATCGTAATCGCAAAACTGTCCGCCCAATCGGCGTCGATCATCGCAGGATGGGGCAGGGATATCGGAACAGCCATCGCGTAGGGCAAGAACGTATCCTTTCGATCAGCCTAAGGCAGCTTTTTCGGCGATGATCGTGCTCCAACTGTCATTCTGCGGCAATGATATATCTCATTGTCGCGGGGGGTAAATTCGGGCATACCCAATTCCATGCTTATTCGCACCAGACCGATGCTGTCACATACGAATATCCGGGCCGCGGGCAAACTCCTGCGTGTCTGGCTGCTGGCGGTTGTCATCCTGATGACCGGGGTGACGCAATCGGGTTTCGTGACCGCACTTCTGGGTGGGGGCAGTGGCGGCGGGTTAACCGCCATTACCGGGGCAAATGCCGCACCCGGTGGCGATCTGATTTTCATCTGCACGGCGGATGGTGTGCGCGCGGTATCTTTTGGCGATGCCGGACCCAACGCCACATCGCAAAATTCCGGCGGGCATTCTGCCGGTCATGGTTTTTGTTCGCTCTGTGCGTCCCATCATGGGGCGATGGCAAATCTGGATGTGCCGTTTGGCGCACCGGTTTCGATCATCCATGATGCCGAATATGTGCAAGCCCGCCTGCTTGCCGCCACGATCACATTGCCGCGTACGCGCTATTCCCGCGCCCCCCCGCTTTCCATCTGATTTCCCGATACACCCGAAATCAAATCACCGGTGTGATGCAACCAATCCACACCGGATCAGGATGGAAACAAAGATCATGAAAAAACTGTTTGCTGTTGTCGCGACCCTTGCCGGTCTGTTTGTTGCCACTCAATCGTTCGCGGCTGATATCGAAGTCAGGGACGCCTGGGCCAAGGCATCGCTTGGCAAGGTGCCAAATGGTGCAGCCTTCCTGACGGTGGAAAATACCGGCATGGCGGATCGCATTGTCGGGGTGAAATCCGATCTGGCCGATAAAACCGAACTGCACACGCATATCATGGAAAACAACGTCATGAAGATGCGCCCGGTCGAAGGCGGGATCGATGTGCCGATGCATGGCGAAGTACTGTTCAAACCGGGCAGCTATCACGTCATGCTGATCGGCCTGCACAAGCCGCTGGTCGAAGGTGAAAAAATCGACGTGACCCTGACCTTTGAAAAGGCGGGCGACGTGCCGGTGACCATTGATGTGATGGATACCATGTCCAAAGGCCCGCATGGTGATGCCGGGATGGATCACGGCAATATGAAAATGGGCGATCAGGAACACAAGGGCCACTAGGCCGCGATTTCACTGATCGATCAATCTACCGATACAGAAAATACCAGGGGGGGCGGTTTGCACCGTTCCCCTTTTTTGTCATGATGGTCGGCCATCATCCACCCCATGCAGGGAAGTGCGCCATGTCCCGCGATATCACCATCGACCAATTGATCGAAAAACTCGGCTTGCAACCTCATCCCGAAGGCGGCTTTTACGCCGAAACATTCCGGGCGCTGGAAACCTGCAATCCGGGCAACCGGTATCTTGGCGTGCGATCAACGGGGACCGCGATCTATTACCTGCTGACCCCCGATACCTTCTCAGGCATGCATATCCTGACCAGTGACGAGATTTTCCATCATTACCTTGGCGATCCGGTCGAACAGCTGCAACTTTATGCCGATGGCCGTCACCGGCTGGTTGAAATCGGCAATGACCTGCTGGCGGGGCAGAAACCGCAAATGATCGTGCCGAAAAATGTCTGGCAGGGGGCGCGCCTGAAACAAGGTGGCAAATTTGCCCTTCTGGGCTGTACGGTGGCACCCGGTTTTGACTTCGCCGATTTCGCCATGGGCAAGCGGGCCGACCTGTCGTCGAAATGGCCGGCGGCGGCAACGATGATTGCCGCCTTGACGCGCGACTGAATTTCGGGCGCAATCAGCCGGTCACCCATTTTTCACAGGACTTCCCGAAATGCAGCTCGATACATGGTTGCTGTTTTCCGGCGCGGCCTTGGCGCTTTCGATGGCCCCCGGACCGAATAATCTTCTCGCGATGTTCAATGGCGCGCGTCATGGCGTTGCGTCAGCCGCCATTGGCGGGGCGGGACGTCTGCTGGCTTTTGCCCTGATGATCGTTGTGACGGCCATGGGGCTTGGCATGGTGCTTGCCGCCAGCGAAACCGCCTTCATGATCATCAAATGGGGTGGGGCGATCTATCTGGTTTATCTGGGCCTCAAAAGCTGGCGAACCAAAGTTGCCGAGCCCGAGGTTCCCGGTGATAGCGTCGGCTTTGTCGCCCATCCCGGTGCGATGTCACTGGCCCGGACGGAATTCCTGACGGCAATCGGCAATCCCAAGGCGATCCTGATCTTTACCGCCTTCTTTCCGCAATTCCTTGATCAGGCCGGTTCATACGGCCCGCAATTCGCGATCATGGGCGTGACCTTCATCGCGATGGAGGCCTGTGTTCTTCTGGGCTACGGGCTTGTCGGCGGGCAGGTAAAGGGGCTGATCCGTTCCGCCCGCCACATGCGCTGGCTCAACCGCATCAGCGGCAGCCTTTTGATCGCCGCAGGGGTGCTGCTGGCGCTGACGGATCGCACGCGTAGTAGCGCCTGATCCGCGACGGTTTGCGGATGTGATGGTCCCGGCCATCACTTTTTCAGGATGGCGCTGGTGATGACATTGAACAGATGATCCGCACGTGGTGCCGATGATGGCTGATCGCCAAGCCAGGCAAGTGCGCCCACCATCGCAAACAGGTCTCCGCCATCAATGTCGGTGCGTGCGACGCCTTTTTCCTGTGCCCGGACAAGAAGCCTTGTCCCCGCGGCTTTCATGGTAACGCACGACGCATGAAGAGCCGACTCTTCATCCTCAATGGCGGCCACCATCGCGGCAATGACGCCGCGATAGTCGTTCGCGCACGCAACAAGATCACGTAACCACGATACCAGCGCATCATCCGGCGAACTTGCGGTTTCGCGTTCGCGCGCTGATTCTTTCAGCCCGTCAAAGCTCTCGCGCAGCAGGGTTTCAAGCAGTGCCTCGCGCGTTGGAAAATGTCGGTACAGCGTACCAAGTCCCACCCCGGCTTTGCGGGCGATGTCGCGCAAAGATGCTTCCGCACCCTGATCTTTGACAACCTCCCGCGCGATGGCAAGCAGATGTTCGTAGTTCTTCTTTGCGTCGGCTCGCATATGTTCCTCTTGACAAACGGAGCACTGCTCCATAAATGTGGATCAGTGCTCCGATTATGGATAGCATATATGCGATGAAAGAAGAAGCAGTGATGCCAAAGATGATGAAGGCGGTCCGTCAGCACGCGTTCGGCGGGCCCGAGGTCATGCGCTACGAGGACGCGCCGATACCTGATCCGGGACCGGGTGAAATAAGGGTCCGGGTGCACGCGGTCGGGATTAATCCCCCCGACTGGTATCTGCGTGATGGCTACAGGATGCTTCCGCCCGAATGGCAGCCGCAAATATCCTTCCCGGTGATACTTGGAACCGACATATCAGGTGTCGTTGACGCCGTTGCTGATGATGTTACCGGCTTTGCGCCAGAAGACGAAGTTTACGCCATGGTTCGTTTCCCGTCGGGTCTTGCCGGGGGAAGCAGGGCCTATGCGCAATATGTCACGGTCCCTGCATCGGAAGCCGCGCCCAAGCCGGTCGGGATTGATCATGTGCATGCGGCGGGGGTACCAATGTCGCTTCTGACCGCTTGGCAGTTCCTGGTTGATCTGGGACATAACGAACCAAATCCGCTTCAGTCCTCTCAGCATAAGCCGGTTGAACTTTCGGGGAAAACCGTTCTTGTGAATGGCGCTGCCGGTGGTGTTGGGCATTTTGCCGTGCAGGTCGCAAAACTCAAAGGTGCCAGGGTCATCGCGGTTGCGTCTGGCAAACACGAGGCGCTTCTGCGCGACTTGGGGGCTGACGAATTTATCGACTATACGAAAACCCCACCCGAAGACGTCGTGCGGGATCTTGATCTTGTGATTGATGCCCTTGGCGGGCCGACCGCCGGGCGTTTCCTGCGCACGATCAAACGGGGTGGTGCCCTTTTCCCGGTGTTCCCGCTGGGCTTTTCCAGTCACGAAGAAGCCGAAAAGCTTGGCATTACGGTATCGGCAACGCAGGTTCGCTCGAACGGTGATCAATTGGCGGAGCTTGCCGATCTGCTGAGTGACGGCACACTTCGCGTCGTGCTCGACAGCACATACCCGCTTGCCGATGCCCGCAAGGCTCATGAACGTGCGGCCAAAGGGCACATTCAGGGCAAGATCGTGCTTGTGGTGGAATGACATGATCATCCTGATGGGGCACATTCATGTTGATCCACATGAAATTGATCAGTTCATCGCCGACGTTCGGGTGATCGCGGGCAATGCAAAACCCGAAAAAGGCTGTCTTTTTTATGCGGTTAATCCTGATGCGGCATGCCCGGGGCGTCTCGTGATTGCCGAACGTTGGCGCGATCAATCGTCATTGAAAGCCCATCTTGAAACGCCAGAGGTTTTAGACTTTGTGCATAACTGGCAAGGCAGGATGAGAAGCGGGATACAGCAATATCAGGCCACGCACGAAGAAACATTCTTGGGCTGAGTTTTGTTCTCAGGGTTCGCATACAGCCAGCAAAGCCTTTGCGGGCTTTCTTGTGACCCTGAAAGGCTCAGGGGCGCAGCTTTATAAAAGCGCGCCCCCTTGCTCCCTTGTCTACCCGGATATCCGGGTGATCGCCTGTTTTCAGGCGATTTCTTCGACCCGATGGCACGCCACCTCGCGGCCTTCATACATGCGCAATTCAGGACGAACCTGTGCGCAATGGTCGGTCGCAAACGGGCAGCGTTTATGAAACGCACAGCCCGACGGCGGATTGATCGGTGAAGGCAGTTCGCCGGAAAGCGGTTCTGCCTTGACGCGATGCGCCGGATCGATCTTTGGTGCCGATGCCAGAAGTGCCCTTGTATAGGGATGCAGCGGCTTGGCAAAGATTTCTTCGGTCGGTCCCTTTTCAGCGACGCGCCCCAAATACATCACCATGACGTCATCTGCAATATGGCGAACGACAGAAAGATCGTGCGAGATGAAGACATAGGCGACATTCATCTCTTCCTGCAGGTCCATCATCAGGTTCAGAACCTGTGCCTGCACCGACACGTCAAGGGCGGAAACCGGTTCATCGGCGACGATGACTTTCGGTTCAAGGATCAGCGCGCGCGCAATCGCGATACGCTGACGCTGCCCGCCGGAAAACATATGCGGATAGCGCCCGTAAAATTCGGGGCGCAGGCCAACCTTGGCCATGGTTTCGCGCACACGTTCCTCGCGCTCCTTGCGGCCCAGATCCATGTTAAGCAACACCGGCTCGCCAAGGATCTGACCGACTTTCTTGCGCGGGTTCAGCGACCCGTAAGGGTTCTGGAAGATCATCTGAACCGTGCGACGGAACAGTTTTGCTTCCTTGTCACTCAGATCACCAACCGCTTCGCCATTGATTTTAAGCTGTCCGGCACTGGGCTTTTCAATCAGGGTCAACTGACGGCCAAGTGTGGACTTGCCACAACCGGACTCGCCAACAACCGCCAGCGTCTTTTTGGCTTCCAGCGTAAAGGAAACACCATCAAGCGCCTTGACCATCGCACTGGGTTTGCCAAGGCCGCGGCTGACTTCATAGTGACGGACAAGATCATCGGATTCCAGCAACGGAACACCGGGTTTTGCATCAAGAAAACTCATTACACGGTCTCCCCGGTGTTTTGGCCGGTGGTTTGGCCGGTTGGCTGGCCGCGGTCGTCAAGCGGATAGAAACAACGCACATCGCGCCCGTTATAGGCACCAACATCGGGACGTTCGACAACGCAACGATCATTGGCATAACGGCAACGCGGCGCCAGAAGACAGCCCGCCGGGCGGTCATACTGGCCCGGAACCACACCGGGGATGGTGCGCAGGCGGTCATGGCCTTCGGACCGTTCCGGCAATGCCTCAAGCAACGCCTGGGTATAGGGATGGCGCGGGGCGGCAAAGATGCTGTCCGCCGGGCCACTTTCAAACAGCTGACCGGCATACATCACCTGAATGCGATCCGCCGCTTCGGAAACCAGTGCCAGATCGTGCGTGATCAGGATCAGGGCCATGTCGCTATCGTCCTGCAATTTCAGCAGCAGGTCGATGATCTGGGCCTGAATGGTCACGTCAAGGGCGGTGGTCGGTTCATCGGCAATCAGCAGGCGCGGATTGCACGCAATCGCCATCGCAATCACGATACGCTGGCTCATCCCGCCCGAAAGCTGATGGGGATAGGCGGTCATGCGTGATTTCGGATCGGGAATGCCAACCTGGTTCAGAAGGTCAAGCGTACGTTCACGCCGTTCTTTCTTCGAACCACCCTCATGGACTTTCAGGGCTTCCATGATCTGGGCCTCGACCGTGAAACACGGGTTAAGGGCCGACATCGGATCCTGAAAGATCATGCCGATATCCTTGCCCGTAATCGCACGGCGTTTGCCAGGCGACATCGTCAGCAGGTCCTGACCGTCAAAGGTCAGGCTGTCGGCGGTGACACGACCGGGGTAGTCAATCAGGCCCATGACGGCAAGCGAGGATACGGATTTACCCGATCCCGACTCACCGACGATGCCAAGGACTTCGCCGCGATCAACGGAATAGCTTACATTATCAACAGCACGGAACGGCCGGTCTTCGGAGCCGAACTCGACTGTCAGGTTTTTAACTTCGAGAAGAGCCATGACTTACCGCTTCATCTTGGGATCAAGGGCATCGCGCAGACCATCACCCATCAGGTTGAAGGCAAGCACGGTGACGAGGATGCAAAGGCCGGGGAAGGTGATCACCCACCATGCCGATCCCACGAATTCGCGGGCTTCGGCCAGCATGGTGCCCCATTCCGGCAGCGGCGGCTGTGCGCCAAGGCCAAGGAAGCCAAGGGCGGCAGCATCAAGGATGGCACTGGAAATGCCCAATGTGCCCTGAACGATCAATGGCGCCATGCAGTTCGGCAGGATATTGACGAACATCTGGCGCATATGACCGGCACCGGCAATCTGCGATGCGATGACATATTCCTTGTTCAGTTCGGATACCACCGATGCACGCGACAGGCGCACATAATGCGGCAACTGGACAATCGCAATCGCCAGCATGGCGTTTTCAAGTCCCGGGCCGAGGATCGCGACAATCGCCATCGCCATGATCAGGCTGGGCAGCGCCAGCATGGTATCCATCAAGCGCATGATGCCGACTTCGATCCAGCCGCGGAAATATCCGGCAACCAGTCCAAGAACGATACCGGCAACCATCGAAATGATCACAACGAATACGCCGATGGTCACCGAAAGCTGCGCGCCATGGATCAGGCGCGACAGGATATCGCGGCCAACCGCATCCGTGCCAAGGATATAGCGCGGATCGGCACCTTCCATCCAGATCGGCGGCTTCAGGAACGCGGTGCGGTCCTGTGCAATCGGATCAAATGGGGCAACCCATTGGGCGAATGCCGCCATGAACAGGATAAAGCAGATGATGATCAGGCCAACATAAGCACCACGGTTCTTGCGGAAATAATTCCACGTTTCCATGAACGGACTTGGCGGATTGATCTTCTGGTCTTCCACTGCCGCCGCTTCGGCTGCTGCCGTTTCGGGGGTGGTTGATTGGGTATTCTGGTTTGTCATTTCCCGTGCCCCCTTAACGCTTGTGCCGGATGCGGGGATTGATCACCCCATACATCAGATCGACGAACAGATTGACCGCCATAACCACGAAGGCAATCATCAGGATGCCGCCCTGGATGGTCGGGTAATCGCGGCGGTTCAGTGCCTCGACAATCCATTTGCCAATACCGGGCCACGAGAAAATGGTTTCGGTCAGGATCGCACCGGCAAACAGCACACCGACCTGAAGGCCGATGACCGTAATCACCGGGATCAGGGCATTGCGCAGCGCATGGACCATGATCACCCGCATCGGGGCTAGGCCCTTGGCGCGTGCCACCCGGATATATTCCTCGCCCAGAACTTCAAGCATCGAGGACCGCGTCATGCGCGCAATCACGGCCATCGGAATGGTGCCAAGCGCAATCGTCGGCAGGATCAGATGACGGAGCGCACTGATAAACGCGCCTTTTTCATCGCTAAGCAACGTATCGATCAGCATGAAACCGGTGGTCGGCTCGATGTAATACATGATCGACAGGCGACCGGAAACCGGGGTCCAGCCAAGCGTTGTCGAAAAGAACATGATCAACAGCAGCGCCCACCAGAAAATCGGCATCGAATATCCGGTCAGCGATAAACTCATGGTCAGGTGGTCAAGCCACTTTCCCCTGTTGATCGCGGCAATGACCCCCAATGGCAAACCGATAATGATCGCAAACAGAATCCCCGCGACGGACAGTTCGATCGTTGCCGGGAACAGGGTTGCGAATTCTTCGATCACCGGACGTTTGGTGACAAAGGATTCACCAAGATCGCCCTGCAAAACACCGCCCAGATAATCGAAATACTGAACAACAAGCGGTCTGTCGAAACCATATTCCTTTTGCAGTTCGGCGTATCGTTCGGGACTGATACTGCGCTCTCCTGCGCGCATCTGGATCGGGTCGCTCGGGATCAGGTGAATCATCAGAAACACCAGAATGGTAACGCCAAAGAAAGTCGGTATGACGTCACCCAAACGGCGTAAAAGGAAACCTAACATGCCATTGGGCCTTTTTTGGCATCCGCGCGCGGGCCTGCGGGCGGACGTCTCTCTCTATTGCGGAATTGCAAAGAGGCCCGGAAAACCGGGCCTCCTCGGCAAGGTGTAGGGGCGTGTTATTCTGTGATATCGACGCCGTAGAAGATGTGACCGCCAAACGGATCGATCTTGTAGTCGGCAACTTCTTTACGGATCGGTTCGAAAACGATCGAGTGCGCGATGGTTGCCCACGGTGCTTCACGTTTGAAGACGGTCTGGGCTTCTTCGTACAGACGGGTACGCTCAAGAACATCAGCAGTGGTTTTCGCCTGCTGGATCAAGCTGTCGAATTCCTCGTTGCACCACTGTGCACGGTTCGCACTGCCAACGGCATCGCAACCCAGCAGAACAGCAAGGAAGTTGTCGGGGTCGCCGTTATCGCCGGTCCAGCCGAGCATGAAGCTGCCCTGTTCACCGTTTTTGGTGCGCTCAAGATATTCGCCCCATTCATAGGAAACGATTTCGGCTTTCACGCCAATCGCAGCCCAGTCAGCCTGAACGAGTTCAGCCATACGGCGTGCGTTCGGGTTGTAAGGACGCTGTACCGGCATGGCCCAGATATCGGTGGTGAAACCATCCGGATAACCGGCTTCTGCCAGCAACTTCTTGGCGGCTTCCGGATCATACGGATCGTCAACGGTATCGTTGTTGTACGACCAGATGGTCGGCGGGATCGGGTTTTTGGCGGCAACGCCTGCACCCTGATAAACACCTTCGATGATCGCAGCCTTGTTGATCGCCATGTTCAGGGCCTTACGAACCTTGACATTGGTGAACGGCTCTTTCTGGGTGTTATAGCCAAGATAACCGACGTTTAGACCTTCCTGGCTCATCAGGTTGATGTCGCCATCGGCTTCCATCGCGGTCAGGTCAGCCGGGTTCGGGTACGGCATGACATGGCATTCACCGGCTTTCAGCTTCTGGTAACGAACCGTGCTGTCCGGGGTGATGGCAAAGATCAGGTTATCAATCGGTGCCTTGCCTTCCCAGTATTCCGGGAACGCCTTGTAACGGATGACCGCATCTTTCTGATACTGGACAACCTGGAACGGGCCGGTACCGACCGGGTTCAGGTCGACATTTTCCGGGGTGCCGGCTTCCATCATTTTGTCGGCATATTCAGCCGACAGGACGGATGCGAAATCCATTGCCATGTTGGCAATGAACGGTGCTTCCGGACGGTTCAGAACGAATTTGACGGTGTAATCGTCAACTTTGACGATGTCCTTGATCAGTTCGCCCATGGACATCGAGTTGAAATACTCGTAACCGCCACCCGAAACCGGATGGTACGGATGTTCTTTGTCCCACTGGCGACGGAACGAGAACATCACGTCGTCTGCGTTGAAATCGCGGGTCGGGGTGAAGGCATCGGTGGTCTGGAATTTAACGCCTTTACGCAGGTTAAAGGTGTATTCCGTGCCATCGGCCGATACGTCCCAACTGGTTGCAAGGCCCGGAACGATGGTGGTCGTGCCGCGCTTGAACTGGACCAGACGGTTAAAGACGTTTTTCGATGTTGCATCAAAAGTCGTCCCGGTCGTGTAAAGCTGCGGGTTGAAGCCTTCCGGGCTTCCTTCCGAGCAATAAACCAGGGTTTTTGCCGAAGCGGCAGTCGGAGCAGCAAGCGCAGTCGCTGCAAGCAGACCTGCACCGATCGCCGCTTTGACGAAATTCGCTTTCATATAAGATGCCTCCCTCAAGGCTGGCCCGAACAATCTGCACAGGTGGCTGCTGGCCTTGAACGGCTCATGCATTGCAATTTGCGCAAATAGACGGGCGGGTTTACCCGATCCAACATTTATGTTGGCAATCGACGAGGGAAAATAATCAGGGTTTCTGGGTATCGTCAACGTTTCCTGCGGGGTTTTACGTAGGACGATCTGATCGAATGAATGATGAATTTATGTCAAGTGTTTGTTATTTTTATGAAATTGTCCCCCACAATCGGGTATGGGAGCCGTGCATTTTTTTCGGGTCTATACATGACCGAACGGAAAAACACATAAAGCTAACGTGCTTTTCCATCCGATCTATCTTCTTGAAATTTCTAGATTCGTTTGATCGCGGAACCCCTTGCGCCGATCAATTGCGCGCAATGCGATCATTAAGCTCACTGATTTGCGCGATATCCGTGTTCCACGCCGTCACAAATCGATAAATATCCGCCCCCAATGACGGCCACGGATAAAACAGCGCCCCGGCATCGCGCATTTTCTGCGCCAGTTCGGCGGGGATATTCGCAAAAATCTCGTTGCCATCAGCGGCATGCGCCAATGTTGCCCCATGCGACACCAGCATGTCACAAAGGGTTTTGGCCGCCCCGTTGGCGTGGCGCGCATTGCGCAGCCAAAGATCATCCTTCACATAGGCCAAAAGCTGCGAGGCCAGATAACGATGCTTGGAATACAGATGTCCGCTGCGCTTTCGGGCCTGCTCGACCTTGCCGCGAAGCGACGTATCAAACAGGACAATCGCATCAACCGCCTGCGCACCGTTTTTGGTTGCCCCGAAGCTGATCGCATCAACGCCGGCCTTCCATGTGATATCAGCCGGGTGGCAGCCCAGATGTGCAACCGCATTGGCAAACCGTGCGCCATCCATGAAAAGCCGAAGGTCACGCTTTTTGCAAATCGCGCCAATGGCTGCGAGCTCATCGGCGGTGTAAACCGTGCCCAGTTCGGTCGCCTGCGTGATCGCCACGCATTCCGGGGCCACCGAATGCACCCCGCGATCAACCCGGCTTGCCAGAAACGCATCCAGATTGTCGGCTTCAAGCTTTGCCGCCGGGCCATCAACCGGCATCAGCTTTGCGCCACCGGTAAAGAATGCAACGCCCGTGCTTTCATCTTCGTTGATATGGGCCTCGTGATGGCAAACGATCCCGCCAAACGGTGATACCAGTGCCGACAGGCTGATACAGTTTGCCGCGGTGCCGGTGGCGACCGGAACAACGGCCACTTCCCTGTCAAACAGCTCGGCAAAGGCCGCGTCAAGCTGCTGGCTGGTGTCATCCGCCCCATAAGCAGGCGCATTGCCGCTGGCTTCATGTTCCAGCGCTGCCAGGATTTCCGGGCACAGGGGCGATACATTGTCAGAGGCAAAATTCATCGAACGGGTCCGTGTCTTGTGGTGGCGTTAATGCGGGGCGGGGCGTCATTCCGCCAACCGGCCACCCTTTATCACATGCGATCCGTTTGAATGGCAATGATGCCTATAGTGTTTCCGGCAAGGTACGGATTGCCTCAATCGGGCTGTTCCAGCCGCTAACAAAGCGAAACGCATCCGCCCCGACCGCGGGCCATGGGCGGAACACCAGCCCGGCCTTGCGCAACCGATCCGCCAGATCATCATCCATATGCACAAACAGCTCGTTGCCCTGCGGGGTGAATGCCGCACGCGCACCAAGGGTTTCAAGCGACTGGCAAAGGGCGCCTGCGGCCTGATTGGCATGGCGCGCATTGCGCAGCCAAAGATCATCCTTCACATAGGCCAAAAGCTGTGCAGCCAGATAACGGTGCTTGGAAAACAGATGCCCACCGCGTTTGCGCGCCTTTTCGACCCGACCGCGCAATGACGGATCAAACAGGATGATCGCATCCACCGCCATCGCCCCGTTCTTGGTTGCCCCAAAGCTTAAAACATCAAGCCCCGCCTTCCAGGTAATGTCCGCCGGATGGCAACCAAGGGCGGCAATGGCATTGGCAAATCGCGCCCCGTCCATGAAAAACTTCATGCCATGCGCCCTGGCGACCTTCCCAATCGCCTGAACTTCATCAACGTCATAGATCGTACCGAATTCGGTCGCCTGTGTGATGGCAACACATTCCGGGTCAACCGAATGCATGCCATGGGTATTTTCGCGGGTTAAAAACGCATCAAGCGTTTCGGGCAAAAGCTTCGCAGATGGCCCGTCCATGGTCAGAAGCTTCGCCCCGTTGCCATAAAATGCCACCCCGGTCGATTCCGTGCGGTTTATATGCGCCTGATGATGGCAGGCCACCCCGCCAAACGGGGACACCAGTGCCGACAACCCGACAAGATTGGCCGCCGTCCCGGTGGCCACCGGCACCACCGCGACCTCCTTGCCAAACAGGTCCGAAAACGCGTGATCAAGCTGCTGGCTTGCCGCATCCGCGCCATAAGGCAGGGCGGGATCGCTGGCCTCGCCAATCGCGGCAAGGATTTCCGGGCAGATCGGCGACACGTTGTCAGACGAAAAATTCATCGGGGCCTCGGTTCTGTAAGGTGGGGCAGGGGCTTTAGGTAACAGGATATTCAGCTTCGGTTGATCGCATGTGAAATGCAAGAAACGGGTTACTTGCTGGTTGCGACAAAAACACCATCCCAGTCCGGCGGTGGCGGGCTGGCACGGAAAGTCGCAATGCGATCCCGATAAAGCCCGTAAAGCCCCGCAAGGTCAAATTGCCCGATCATGTCGGTCGCAAGATTGATGCATTCATCAATCAGTCGTTCCGTACCATCCCAATCCTGCAATCGATAGCTCTGGATCATCTCCATATGGCGGTCAAGCAGGTCGGCAAATTCCGCGCTATGGGCAATCGTACTGTCGCCCAGAAGGGTAAAGATGCGCACCGCCTCGCTTTTGCCCTTCACGGCAATCAGGTCAAGCTCAAGGATGGCGAAACCATCCGCCGCCTGTCTTGCCGTTTCCTCGCCAATGACAATGCCGACACCGTAATTTTTTGACTGTCCCTCAAGCCGTGAAGCCAGATTGACCGCATCGCCCAGCACCGAATAATCAAACCGCTGATCAGACCCCATATTGCCGACAAGGCAATTGCCGCTATTGATCCCGATCCCGATATTCAGTGGCAGATAGTCCTGGCCTTCCTCGGTCGCTTCTTCTGCACGGCGCGCATTCAGATGTTCAAGCGCATCAAACATCGCAAGGGCACTTTCGCAGGCCCGGCGCGCATGTGCGGGCACGTCAAGCGGCGCGTTCCAGAACGCCATGATGCAGTCGCCCATATATTTGTCGATGGTGCCTTCGCGGTCCAGAATCGCCTTGCTAAGCGGGGTGAGCAACCGGTTGATCAGGCGGGTCAATCCCTGCGGGTTGGATTTGAACCCCTCCGAGATCGAGGTAAACCCGCGCACATCGCAAAACAGCAATGTCATGTCGCGGGTTTCTCCGCCCAGTTTCAAACGTTCCGGGTGGCGGGCAAGCTGTTCAACCAGTGCTGGTGACAGATAGTTGGCAAAGGCCGCGCGCACCTGTTTGCGTTCGCCTTCGGTGCGCATGAAGCCGATTGAACTGGCAATCAGATAAACCGCCACCAGCGACACCGCGCCGTAAACCGGATCGATCAGGATTTGATGGCTGCTATAGGCCCACCATGAAAACCCGCCTGCTGCCACGGTCATGGTGCCACCAATGATTGCCGGCCAGACCGCACCAAGCTTCGGGATCGCCAGCACGAAAAACAGCCCCACCAGCAACAATACAAGCGTCTCGATCTCCGCAACCCAATATGGCCGCGTCAGGAACTGGCCCAGAAGCATCTGCTCTAACATCTCGGCATGGATTTCAACACCGGGCAGAACCGGATCAAGCGGCGTGGATCGCAAATCAAGCAACCCCGCCGCACTGGTGCCAATCAGAACAACCGTGTTTTCAAGGGCCCGTTCGGGAAGGTTGCCTTTGATCACGTCGGCGGCGGAAATATATCGTTCGGCGCGGTGCCCGGCGAAATGGACCCACATATGGCCCGATTGATCGGTGGGGATGGTGACCTCGCCAACCCGGATGGCTTCAACGCCTTCGGCGGTGGTCCATCGCGTTGTGCCGCTCGCTCCCGATAGCCGCACATTCATGGTGCGCGGGGCATCCTGAAGAATACGGAAAACTTCCATCGAAAGCGTCGGGTAAACCGGCTTGCCGATCAGCGGTTCCTCGTGATCAAGCGCTAGCATCAGCGGAACCCGGCGCACAACCCCGTCCTGCTCGGGCGATACATTAATGATCGCATTGCCGGCGGCGGCTTCCTCAATCACCGAAAGGTTCGCGGTCGCCCCCGAAAGAACCGGAATGAAATCCGCCAGATGCCGACCGGCTTCGCCGCCAACGCTGAAATTGCCGACCTGCCGGGGCAGGGTGCTGAACGGTTGTGATGTCAGTTGGGCGGCGGTAACCACCTGCCCGACACCATTGATAAACTCGGCAAACAGCAAATCATGATCAGGCAGGGTTTCGGCAAGTTTTGCCAAGGCGTCGCTGTTATCATTTTTGGGCCAGTCATGCACGACCCGTGCGGGCGATGTGCGGTCCGGCTCGGCAAACACGATATCGAAACCGACAACCTGCGCGCCTGCCAGCCGCAACCTGTAAATCAGTTCCGCAAGCCTCGTGCGCGGCCACGGCCATTGCCCCATTTCGTCAAGGCTGCGCTCGTCAATATCAATGATCCTGACACCCGCATCCTCGAACGCACGCGGCGCGATCCGCTGATAGGTATCAAACACCGACATCCGCAACTGCCCGACCAGCGGCACATCCTGCCAGCGCAGAACCACACAAACCAGAAGCACGGCCAGCGGCACCAGATAATGCAGCCACAAGGTCACGCGTGCGCGTGAAAGGCGTCCGGGTGTGTTTGGTTGATCGGTCACGTCAATACCAAAGCTATGGGGTCAACGTACCTGACGATGCGTTTCCGTCGGGGGCCGCTGTGGTTTTAACATTGAAATCCACATGCGTTGCATCAGTAAATGTAGCGGACGGGTTGCAGTTCATCGTATTGCATGCTTCGTTATAAAGGAAATGGCTAGAATCGAATTTTACGGCGCCGCTAATTGAATTGTCGTAATCAAACCCAGAGAAAGAAGCGGATCCCCCCGTAGCTGTACCATCATTTATACCGCTGAAATTGACGCTAATCTTGCGGTTCGCGTAGTCAATCGTGGTGGCAAACGAGTATGAAACAGCACCGCCTGTAACGTCCAAAGTACCGGTGGAAGCTGATGCGCTTGATACGAGACGAAGCGCATCATAGGTGAATGGATCGTTGCCATTATCGGTGCCACCACCATTATTCTGCGTGGTTTTTTCAATCTGGTTCAAGGCCGTGGCGGCATCCGTGACACTGCCCCCGGCATTCGTGCTCGATACCTGCGCCATGGCGACGTCAAGTGTCGAGGCCATGGTTGATCCGGTTTGCGTTGTTGCCTGACGGGTCTGCTGTGTCGTCAGGCTGTTGCCACCCGATGCAGACGCGGAGGATGCTGTGCTGCCGCCCTCGTTCTGGCTGTTCGATGCCGTGCGCACCAATGCGCGCGAAAAGTCGAATGTTGCAAGGCTCTCCGGGAAGCGGATCGGTTCGGTGACCTTGTTGTTGGCAACAAACACACCGAAATTCTCGCCGGTCACGTTTTCACTGTTGCCGTTCTGGTCAAACACGGCAAAGGCACCGGGGCGCGATGTGGTGTCATTGCGCGAAAGGCCCGGCCCCTGATTGACCGCCATGAAAATCTGCGGGCCTGTGCCGCTATTGTTTCCATCGCTTGAAAAATCAAAACTGCCCGGCACGATCTGGTTGGCTTCATCGGCTGAAACCGACCGGATCAGCCCGATGGTGCCGCGAATGCCAATCGATCCGACCGGCAGATTGACATCCATGCTTGATGGATTTTTAAGCGGGATTTTACCGGTGACAAACCGCACGACGCCGCGCGCCATATCGGCAACGATCCTGCCATCGCCGGTCACCGGGTCATAAACGAATTCATCAATCGCAAGGTCGCTGTTCGGGCCGATGGTAAACACCGTTTCATCAAGCAACAGGATCTGCATGCCTGAATGGGCCGATGTGGTGATGCGGTCGCCAAGGTAAACCGGCATGCCGCTTTCAACCAGCACGCCAACCTCGCCAACCGACTGCGCCAGAAGCACCTCGCCCCTGACCGCAGCAGAAACCCCCGCCATTTCACCGCTGCGTTCGGCCTGCGCCATCGTGACACTGGCCAGAACTGCCGCCCCTGAAAGGACTGCAATCCGCAAATGTCTTGTCCGCTTTGCGAAACGGGGGGCCAAAGCTTTAAATACCGACATCCCTAGAACTCTCATTCCCTAGAACTCCCGCCCCTTAGAATTCCCAACGGCGCGTCAGGAAAAACTGCGCGCGCGCGTTATGATATTCGTAATTGGGAATGTTTGATTCTGTGTTCAGATATTCACCGGTGACCGACCAGTTGATCGGTGCCAGAAAGGCATATATCTGTCCTGCCGTTTTGCTATCCCCAAACAAGTCATCTGGCAGCATTTGCGAAAGCGGCGCACCATAGGTCAGTCGCAATCTCGTCGTCCGGTCCTGTCGGTGTTGCGGCGAATTGCCGGTCACCAGAAAGTCCGGATCGCGATATTGATCAAGACCATAGCGAACACCTCCGCTGATATAACTTCCCCCGCCAAACAGATAAGCATGGATCAGTTCCGCACTCAAGCTGTCATAACTGTTGAAATTGCGTGCGGCTTCCTTTTTACCCGCATTAAGATCAATCGTCGTGCGGTTTGACGGGCTCCAGGCGTAATTCACCCCGGTTCGTGCGCCATATCGCTGCCCGGAATGCAGCCGAAGCGCACTTGATTCCGTCGTATTCTGATACCGTTCATCGGCATAGCTGACTTCGGTGTAAAGATTGGTATCAGGCCGGATGTTCCAGTCCGCACGCAATCGGCCGCTTCGCGATGTCAGGTATTTTTCCCGCGAAAGCGACTGCACCGTCTGGTTTATCACCGGGGTCAGGCTGAAATATCCGCCGCGGATACGCGCGCCAAGGTCAACCGAGAACGACCCCAGATCAAGGCTGTCAATCTGCACCTGATCGCTGCCATAGCCGGTCAGGGCGGCAAAAACCTCGTGCCCTTCCTGATAGCCAAGGTCATAGCTGATGTCATAACGCATCGCCCCGATATGGGCGATATCGTTGCGCGGCTTGTCCTCGGATGCCGTGATGTTGGTCAGGGTCCCGGTAACAAGCTGCTGCTTGTCAGACGGTGCGGCATTGCGGTTGCTGTCAATCTGGCTGCCAAAGGTCACGGTCAGATACTGATGAAGCCGCTTGCGCCGTGTCTCAATCGCCGAAAGGTATCGGTCGATATCGGCCGCAACATCGGGCGATACATTCATTGCCCGCAGGCGTTCAAACTGCGCGCGGGCTTCATCAAGGCTATCAAGCCGATAAAGCACAATCGCGTAATAAAGCCGGACTGCGGCAAGATCGGGATCAAGCACAAGGATGCGTTCCAGTGTCGCCGACGCCCCGCGGACATCCCCGCGCGCAATCTGCGCCTTGGCCCAGCGGAAATTCAGGACAACATCATCGGGACTGGCCAGAACATCGGCAAAGCTGATATCGCTGCCATCATCGGTCTGAAGCAAAAGGCGTGATCGTTCCGCCGCATCCATGATCTGCGTAAAATCGCCAATGAAATTCCGGGCTTCATCTGTACGGACATCGACACTTTGCTGTGCGCTTGTTGTTGTCGCGCCTGTTATCAGCATGCCGCACAGGACAATCAAACCCGTGCCGCACCGCCATCTGAGCGATTTCAATATTTTTCCCCAAGGTCGCAACCCGGCTTTGCTTTTTTCAGTCTACCCACCCCAATGCGATACCTGAACAAAACCGGTCTGATTTTATCGTTATAGATTATTGATTATACGGTCTGTGGGAAAGTCATGCGTTTGAATGATACCAAGTCTATGCAATGGTCTTTATACTTATTCGTAAGTACAAAGGCCCGGCAATTTGCCGGGCCTTTTGCTTCAAAACAAGTTCTAAATTCAACCTAAACGGCCGTGCCACCAACAGTCAAACCATCAATGCGAAGTGTTGGCTGACCAACACCGACCGGAACACCCTGGCCATCCTTGCCACACGTTCCGATCCCGTCATCAAGCTTCATGTCATTGCCGATCATGGAAACCTTGGTCAGGCTATCGGGGCCATTACCAATCAGGGTCGCCCCCTTGACCGGTGCGCCAAGCTTGCCGTTTTCGATCAGATAGGCCTCGGATGCGGAAAACACGAACTTGCCCGATGTGATATCGACCTGTCCGCCGCCGAAATTGACCGCATAAATGCCTTTCTTGACCGACGCCAGGATTTCGCCCGGGTCCTTGTCACCGCCCAGCATATAGGTATTGGTCATGCGCGGCATCGGCGCATGGGCATAGGATTGACGCCGCCCGTTGCCGGTGGATTTCACCCCCGTCAGGCGCGCATTCAACCGGTCCTGCATGAAGCCCTTCAGGATGCCATCCTCGATCAGGACCGTGCGCTGCGTCGGGGTGCCTTCATCATCAATCGAAAGCGACCCGCGGCGATCATGGATCGTGCCGTCATCAACAACCGTGACCCCCGGCGATGCAATCCGCTGACCAAGCAAACCGGCAAAGGCCGATGTGCCCTTGCGGTTGAAATCGCCCTCAAGCCCGTGACCGATGGCTTCATGCAGCAAAATCCCCGGCCAGCCCGGACCAAGCACCACGGTCATCTCGCCCGCAGGGGCGGCAACCGATTCAAGGTTCAGCGTCGCCTGACGCAATGCTTCGTCAACTGCGGATTTCCAGCTTTTTTCTTCAAAGAACCCGTCATAGCCAATGCGTCCACCCTGACCATGCGATCCGGTTTCCATGCGGTCGCCCTGCTTGACGACGACCGATACGTTAAACCGCACCAGCGGGCGAATATCGCCAATCCGCTGTCCGCCACTGCGCCAGATCTGTACTGCCTGCCAGTTGCCTGAAATCGATGCGGAAACCTGTACCACACGCGGGTCCTTGGCGCGCGCATAGGCATCGATCTTGCCCAGCAGATCAACCTTCGCCTCAAACGTTGCCTCGCCCAGCGGATTGACATCGGAATAAAGCGACACGTTGGTGCCGATTGATCCCAGGTCGACCTTGCCCGAACGGCCATTGCCAACCGCCTTGACGGTTTCGGCCGCACGGCCAACCGCATCATTGGAAAGTTCGTTGGAATGCGAAAAGGCGGTGGCCTCATCGGCAACCGCACGCAGGCCAAAACCCTGTGCGGTATCGAAATTCGCACTGCGCAGGCGGCCATCATCCCATGTCAGGCTTTCGGACTGCCGGTATTCAAGGAAAAGTTCCCCGTCTTCCGCCGCACCCAGCGCATCATTGACCTGCTTTTCAAGCCGGTCGCGATCAAGGTCGCCATTGGCGAAAAACAGGCTGTCGGTTTTGCTCAGATCGGTCATGAAACCTCCTTGCGGGCGTGCCGGATGGCAACAGATGGGCGACGGGCGGCCAGTTTTGGCCAAGCGGGCGATTTTCGCCTGTAAGTTAAAGCATTTGTGACAGTATTTTCCCTTACGTTTTCAGGGCTATCTGCCACCTTGGACTTTCGTCTATACAGAACGTGTCGGGGCGTGCCCCGAAGGCTCTATATAGACCGCAATGGCCAATTATGAAAGCCCGTGGCAATGTTTGTTGAACATCCCCAGCGTGTCGCCCTTCATAACGAAATCCATGCCCGCCCGTTTGGCGGGGTACAAAGCCCGGCCCGCTGCACCTGCATCGCCTTTCACGCGGGCGAGGAGCTTGATACCGATGTCCGCGACCATTTTCAGGGCTTCTGTCAACGATACAGCCTGACACCCCCGGCACCCGATCAGAAATATTACGAAGCCCAGTGCGACGGCTTTTCCGTCATCTGGGAACGCCACGCGGAATTCACCGTCTATGTCTTCAAACGCCAGGCCGCCTTTGATCATCCGTTTGATGATCCGGTCATCAACCTGATCCCGCAGGACTGGCTTGAAGCCACGCCGGGGCAGCTTCTGGTGGGCTTGCACATCGCGATGGACCGCGACGAACGCTCGTCTGATGAAGTATCGCGCCTGTTTGATCATAACGGCCTGACCGGCAGCCGCGTTCTGGGTGGTACGGCGATGGTCTGGACCGATTTTCGCCTGCATGGCGATGGCTTTGGCCGCATCCTGATCCGCGATCAGGGTCTTGAGGTCCTGCAGGCCGGGCGTCTGATCCAGCGCCTCAAGGAAATCGAGGTCTATCGCATGATGGCTTTGCTGGCCTTTCCGCTGGCCCATTGCGCAACGCCCAAGGTCTCGGAAATCGATACCCGCCTGTCATCGATCACCGCCGAAATGGCCAGCAAATCGCACACCGACGATGAAGGCACCCTGCAAAAACTGACCGACCTTGCCGCCCAGACCGAAGAAATGGCCGCATCGCTGAATTACCGGTTCAGTGCGGCGCGCGCCTATTACCGCATTTTGCAGGCGCGCCTTGTCGAACTGCGCGAAGAACGCGTCGAAGGCCTGCAAACCATGACCGAGTTTATGGAACGCCGTCTGGCACCGGCAATGCGCACCTGCCAGAATATCGGGGACCGCCTCGAAGTGCTGTCGAAACGGGTGGCCCGTGCCAACAACCTTCTGCGCACAAGGGTCGATATCCTGCTCGAAGCCCAAAACCGTGACCTGCTCGCCAGCATGGACCGCCGTGTGAAACTGCAACTGCGCCTGCAACAAACCGTCGAAGGCCTGTCGGTGGCGGCGATCACCTATTACGCCGTCGGGCTTCTGGGATATCTGTTTAAGGCGCTAAAGGATACCGGCCTTCCGATCAACGACCGCGTCGCCACCGGCATCGCCGTGCCGGTGGTGCTGGCGGCGATCTGGATATCGATGCGCCGGATCAGGAAGGTGCTGCATCGGGAGGAGGGGTGAGAGTGTTTGTGAAACCCTTTTTATTGTTGTCCGTCAGGCTGGTAAATTGAAGATCAAGGGAGCTATCGCCGAAGCCAATAATAACAACGCCTTAGGCGATGAATCGGGTAAGGCGTTTTTGCGTTTGGATGCATTGTGAAGGCTTCATGAATTAGCTATCAAAGGGGACAGTTCCCGTTTACCTTTGTTGTTCCAAACAAATGTCCTGAGATTGCCTATATATTTCAAGGTCATTCCGGCAGTCGTGTCTAGAAAAACTGATTGTTCACGGTTAATTTCCCATCAATTAATAATGTGTTTCGCGAACGGTACAGATATGACGCCAGCTGAGTTCATCAAAAAGTGGAACAATGTTGAGCTCAAAGAGCGGACAGCATCCCAATCTCATTTTAATGATCTTTGTAAACTTTTGGGGATCGACGATCCGATCACGGCTGATCCTAAAGGTGAATGGTTTACCTTTGAAAAAGGTGCATCTAAAACCGGAGGGGGCGAAGGTTGGGCCGACGTTTGGCGCAAGGATAGCTTTGCATGGGAATACAAGGGCAAGCGCGCTAACCTGGACAAGGCGTTTGATCAGTTATTGCAATATTCTATCGCGCTAGAAAACCCACCGCTATTGATCGTGTCTGATATGGACGTAATTCGGCTGCACACAAACTGGACTAATACTGTTCAGAATGTACATAAGATCCAGCTTAAAGACCTTACTGATGCAGCCAACCGGGACCTGTTGAGAAACGCTTTCGTCAATCCGGATAAACTGAAGCCAACTAAGACCCGGCAATTAGTCACAGAAGAAGCAGCTCAGAGGTTTGCCAATTTGGCACAGCGACTTCGCAGCCGTGGTCAAGAGCCCAAAGAGGTTGCGCATTTCATCAACCGACTTGTGTTTTGTATGTTTGCAGAAGATGTGGATCTTCTTCCAAACAAGATGTTTGAACGAATGATCAAAGCCGCCCTTCCTGAACCGGATACCTTTGCCATTCATGCTAAATCCCTGTTCGGGGCAATGAGGGCCGGCGGACTTGTCGGCTTTGAAAAGGTTGACTGGTTCAACGGTGGGCTATTTGACAACGATGACGTCTTGCCTTTGGGGCGCGATGACCTAGTTGAATTGGTTATGGCAGCGAAATTAGATTGGTCTGATATTGATCCTTCTATTCTTGGCACATTGTTTGAGCGTGGGTTGGATCCAGAGAAGCGAAGTCAGCTTGGAGCGCACTACACTGACCGCGACAAAATTATGCAGATCGTTATGCCGGTGATTGTCGAGCCGCTTTTGGCTGAATGGGCAGAAGTAAAGGCTCAGATTGAAAACCTGATAGATAAAGCTCCAAAAGCTACAAAAGAAAAATTGCTCCGTGGCAAGGAGCTTGCGACACGTACCCGCGCGCTTGGTAAAGCTGAAAAATTGCACGTGCAATTTCTTGAGCGACTCAAAGCGTTTCGGGTCCTCGACCCGGCCTGCGGTTCCGGGAACTTTCTTTACATAGCACTGTTGGAACTGAAGAATATCGAACACCGGGTGAACTTAGAAGCGGAGGCTCTAGGCTTGCCTCGCGGTTTTCCGCAGCTTGGCCCAGAATGTGTCTTGGGGATTGAGCTATCCGGTTATGCTACTGAACTAGCGCGTGTTTCAGTCTGGATTGGCGAAATCCAGTGGATGCGTCGAAACGGATTTGAGGCGTCAAAGAACCCGATCTTGCGTACACTGGACACGATTGAGCATCGAGATGCTTTGTTAAATACTGACAATACTCGGGCTGCGTGGCCTAAGGCCGACGTAGTGATTGGGAACCCGCCCTTCTTGGGTAATAAGAAGATGATCAAGGAACTCGGAGAGGGCTATACAGTAAACTTACGCAAGGCTTACAATGAAACCCCCGGTGGGGTCGACCTTGTATCATACTGGTTTGTAAAGGTTTGGTCGCAGATGTTGACCAATGATTTGGTACGTGCAGGCTTGGTTTCAACAAACTCAATACGGAGCGGAACTAATCGAGAGGTTCTCAAACCGATTGCCGATGCGGGACTAATTTTCGAGGCTTGGGCTGACGAAGAGTGGACGGTAGATGGTGCGGATGTACGAGTGTCCCTTGTGTGTTTTGATTGCAAAAAAAGTGATAATAAAAAGCCTGCTCGCTTAAATGGCATTGAAGTTGCTGAAATTTACTCCGACTTATCAGCAGCGCGTGGCGGCGTGGATATTACAAGAGCAGCAAAACTTAGAATCAACAAAGGCGTTGCATTCCAAGGGCCTGTAAAAGTAGGGCCATTTGATATTCCTGGTAACTTAGCAAGGGAATGGTTAGCGGCGCCGAGGAATCCAAATGGAAGAGGGAACAGTGAAGTCATCTTTCCACTCCTGAATGGGGCAGATATAACTAAACGCGATAGCGGTCGATGGATCATTAATTTCTCAGAAATGTCAGAAGTAGATGCAGCTTTCTTTGAAAAACCATTCGAATACGTAAAAGCGATCGTGAAACCTTTACGAGACAAAAATAAAGATAAGCAGAGACGCGAAAAGTGGTGGCGATTGGGGAGGTCTGGAGCGGATTTAAAGGCTGCTACAGAGGGGCTTTCTCGGGCAATATTTAGCCCACGTGTTTCAAAGCATCGTTTGTTCGTCTGGGCGAACTCCAATATCGTGCCAGATAGTCGCGTCGTGACCATTGCTCGCGATGACGAAGTAACTTTTGGAGTTTTGCACTCCCAGTTTCATGAAATCTGGTCGCTAGCGTTGGGAGGCTGGCATGGTGTTGGCAATGATCCGCAGTATACCCCGTCTTTAGGATTTGAAACCTTCCCCTTTCCAGAAGGCCTGACCCCTAATATTCCTGCCGCCGACTACGATTCGGATCCTCGCGCCATTCAAATCGCCGCTGCCGCCGCTCAGCTGAATGAGTTGAGGGAAAGCTGGCTGAATCCTGCTGATCTGGTGAAATATGTCCCAGAGGTTGTGCCGGGCTATCCAGATCGTATTTTGCCCAAGGATGAAATCGCTGCCAAGCAGCTCACCGAGCGCACTTTAAACAATCTCTATAATGCCCGGCCGGCATGGCTTGATCACGCCCATAAGGTGCTGGATGAGGCGGTAGCAGAAGCTTACGGATGGGGTAATGATTGGCGTGCGGGTCGCTTGACTGAAGATGAAATCTTGGCACGCCTTTTCAATCTGAACCAAACCCGCGCTGAGGCGGAGGCAAAAGTAAAAGCCAAGGGATAAGTAGCGCAATCGGGGAACAAGGGGACAGATTTACTTTTCAAATAGCAGATTTTGGAGGCGTGGGAGTTCTGACATCAACTCCCGCCAGCACTCCGCTCTCCCGACAACCTGTAAACCGCATAGGTCATCGCCCCCACAAGCACCACAGCCCCCGCCTGATGCGCCACACCCAGCGGCAACCAGACGACTGACAGCAGTGTTGAAATCCCTAATGTCACCTGCAAGCAAACCGCCGCCAGCACCAGATGCGTGGCAAAGCGTTGCTGCGCTGTCAGGTTCCATTTCCCGGCCCGCCACCAGAACAGGATCACCATGACAAAGGTCAGTTTCGCCAGCCACCGGTGATCCCACTGCACCGTCATATGGTCCTCAAACGGCGCCAGCCATGTCGGGCTATAGACAAACAGCCCGTAGGGGATCAGTTGCCCGTCCATCAGCGGGAAGGTGTTATAGGTATGCCCGGCATTGATCCCGGCAACAAAGCCCCCCGAAAGGGCGGTAAACACGATCAGCGCCAGAAGCTGCCAGCCGCGTTTCGAGGCGGGGGTTGAAATGCCGCGTGGTGCATATTGATTAAATCCGACCCACATCAACGCGATGAAAATCACCAGCGCCAGACCGAAATGCGCGGTCAGGCGGTACTGGCTGACATCTGGGCGGTCGACAAGGCCGCTCATGACCATGTACCAGCCCATTGCCCCCTGCAAGCCGCCAAGGATGAACAGGCCCCAAAGCTTCCATTTGGTCGCGCCATCAATGGATTTTTTGGCAAGAAACCAGACGAAGGGCACAAAGAACACAACGCCAATCAACCGGCCCCAAAGCCGGTGAATGAATTCCAGCCAGAAGATCGATTTGAAATCCTCGACCGACATCCAGGCATTGATCTTCTGGAATTCCGGATACTGGCTGTATTGTTGATAAAGCGCCATCCAGTCCGCCTCGTTCATCGGCGGGATGATCCCGGTAAAGGGCCGCCATTCCACGATGGAAAGCCCGGACTCGGTCAATCGCGTCAGGCCGCCAATCACCACCATGATGAACACCATGGCCGCCACAAAAAACAGCCACATCGCAACATTCCTGTGCGGGGTGGGGGCTATGGCGTCGGTATGGGGCAGGGCGGATGAAACGCTGCTGGTATGCTCAATCGGGGACATCGGCGGGATCTCTTTGTCATGCGAAGCGCTTAATTTCGCGCCCAATATAGGATGAAATTTCAAAAAGTGCAGGAAAAGCTTCACCGTAATGCTTTTACGGCCGTCATCGGGGCCGGATCACGAAACATATTTGCACAATAAATAGTGTTCTATAAATATAAAACACATAAAAAATGTATTGAATTGTCCGATATACACAATCATAGTCTTAATCAACCAACAGAAACTTTCTTTTGAGGATCGACGATGTTTCCCATCAATCTGGACCTTGCGCGGCTTTCGGTCGCGCTGGTGGGCAACGGGCAGGCAACCCTGAACCGTTTGCGCCAGCTTGACGGTGATGGGGCGAGATACGTCACCGTTTATGCCGAAGACCCGATTGCCGAACTGGTGGACCAGGCCGGCGACCGGTTGCACCGCTATCTCCCGAATTCGGCCGATGTCAACGCGGCCGCAATCCTGTTTATTGTCGATTTGCCGCACGAAAAGGCCGCCGAACTGGCCGCCATCGCCAAGGCCGTCGGCACCATCGCCAATGTCGAAGACGTCAAGGAATACTGTGATTTTTTCTCGCCAGCGCGGGTAACGCGCGGTGACCTGATGATTACGGTTTCGACCAACGGGCACAGCCCGCGTCTGGCTGGCCGTATCCGCCGCGCGATTGAAAACTGGCTGGTGCCCAAATGGGATCAGCGCCTGCGCGAGCTTTCCGGCCAACGTGAAAAATGGAAGGCCGATGGGGCGGACATGAAGCAACTCCTGAAAATGACGGACGATTATATCGACCGTCGGGGATGGTTGTGATGACCGTCATGCGCGAAGAAGACATTGTCACCGGCGGCTCTATGTCGGTCGAGGAGGCCGAGGTCCGCGCGGCCGATCTGCTGTCGCGATACGGCCACTTGCAGGGGATATCCCTGATCGAACCGATGGTGCACGAGGAATTCCAGGGCAAAATCACCATGACCTCGTCGTTTGGGACAGAGGCCGCGGCTCTGCTTGCCCTTGTCTCCGAAGTCGATCCCAACCTGCCGGTGATTTTCCTTGATACCCGCAAGCTGTTTGGCGAAACCCATCGCTATCGTGAACAGCTCGTTGATCAGCTTGGTCTGACCAATATCCAGATCATGCGCCCGGATGAAAAGCTTCTGGCGGCGGATGATCCCAACGGCATGCTGTTTGCCTCTGACACCGCCAAATGCTGCTATCTGCGCAAGGTGGAGCCACTGCAACGTGCGCTCAAGGGCTATGACGCGTGGCTGACCGGGCGCAAACGGTTTCACGGTGGCGAACGCGGGCAATTACCCGTGATCGAAACCGCCGGTACCCGGATCAAGATCAATCCGCTGGCCGGTTATAACCGGGCTGATATCGAAGATATCTTCGAAAACCGTGCTTTGCCGCACCATCCGCTGGAGGCCGAAGGGTTCCTGTCGATTGGCTGCATGCCATGCACGGATCGGGTTGATCCCAATTCGACCGATGTCCGTGCCGGTCGCTGGGCCGGGCAGGACAAAACCGAATGCGGCATCCACTACATCATCTGAAAAACCAAAGCCCGGTCCTTGTGCCGGGCTCAGACCGCTGACAAACCCCGTCATATTTTGGCGGGGTTTTTCTTTTAGAGGTGTTTGAAAGCTGGCTTGAGTGTGCCGAGGGGATTATCCCTCAGCGATTGGCCCCTTGGGGCCCAAAGCCAGGGCTATTTTCTTGATGTTTTGGGCGGCGGCGGCCAGCAGACATTGGCATTTGACATTGATCAGTCCCCGGAACCTTGCATATCGATGACCGTGAAGCTGTTTGGCATCTGCAAAAGAGCGTTCGACCGTCTCTTTTCGGCGCTTGTAAACCCGCTTACCCCACTCTGTCAGACGATAGGCGTCAGCCCGGTCTCTGGCGTCTTGCCAGACATGGCGCGTGACAGTTTTTCAGTGATGGGCGTTGGCGGTACAGGAAGCCAGCACAGGGCATGTGCGGCATTTTTCCGGCTCGCTTTGATAATGGCGATATCCATTTCGGTCGGTTGTCGCATAAGACAGAAGCTGACCTTCGGGGCAGCGATAAGCATCACGTTCAGGGTCATAAACGTATTTGCGTTTGGGGATGTAGCCTTCCCGAAGGTTCGGGCGGCGATAGCCCGTCACGCCAAGGATGTCACGATCTTCAAGGCCTTTGGCAATCGCGGCGGTCGCATAGCCCGCATCCAGTCCGACGGCGATAACATCAAGGTCAAAACGCTGCCTTTGTCGGTCAAGACGGTCGAGATAGGGAATGCTGTCATGCAGATTGGCCGGGGTGGCGTAACTGTCGGTAATGATCCCAAGCTTGCCATCGACCGTGCGGTGATCGAGATAGAAAAAGCCCTTGGGCTTGCCGTCGCGCACCATATATCCGCTGTCGGGATCGGTTCGGCTGATCTTGGTTTCTTTCTCAACCGGCTGGCGTTCCTTGGCTTTGAGCGGCTTTTTCGCATGAGCCGCCCGGTCTTCCTCAATCGCCAGATCCAGATCATCCCAATAGGCCGCGCGCGATTTGGCAACCACTTCGCGGTCCCATTTGTTCTTGTTGGCATCGGCCTTCAAATGCGTGCTGTCGGTATAGAGAACCTTACCATCCACCAGCCCGTGCCTGATCGCCTGCTCGACGATCTCGTCAAAAATATCCTGCGCAACACTGGCATCATGATATCGACGCCGCCGGTTCTGCGACAGGGTCGAGGCATCAAAGACCTTGTCGGTCAGCTTGAGTTGCAAAAACCAGCGATAGGCGACATTGACCTCAATCTCGCGCACAAGCTGGCGCTCCGAGCGCACGCCAAACAGATAGCCAATGAACAGCGCCTTAAACATCATCACCGGATCAAGGGCGGGACGGCCATTGTTCGCGCAGTACAAATCGGCCACGCGCGCATGGATAAAACTGAAATCGATCACGGCATCGATCTTACGAAGCAAATGATCGCTGGGGACCAAACTGTCGAGTGTCACCATCTCAAGTTCGGTTTGATGTGGGCTGGGTTTCTTAAGCATTCCCCATTGAATCAAAAATCCCCGCCAATGGCGAGGACTTTGTCAGCAGTCTGAGCCCGGTCCTTGTGCCGGGCTTTTCAGATTGCGGGCAAAGCCTTCCCGACCTGATCGTCATTCCCGCGACGGCGGGAATCCAGTCTCTTTCAACGGGGCATGGATTCCGGGTCTGCGCTGCGCTTCGCCCGGCATGACGGTTTTGATCCATCGCCAAACCAGTCCCGCCAGCCAACCCCGGACCGCTGACAAAGCCCTCCCAACCAGATCGTCATTCCCGCGAAAGCGGGAATCCAGTCTCTTTCAACGGGGCATGGATTCCGGGTCTGCGCTGCGCTTCGCCCGGAATGACGGCTTTGATCCATCGCCAAACCAATCCAGCCAGCCAACCAACCCCGGACCGCTGACAAAGCCCTCCCAACCTGATCGTCATTCCCGCGACGGCGGGAATCCAGTCTCTTTCAATGGGGCATGGATTCCGGGTCTGCGCTCCGCTTCGCCCGGAATGACGATTGTGATCAACCGCCAAGCCAATCCAGCCACCCCGGCAACCCGGCAACCCGGCAACCCGGCAACCCGGCCAGACGATCCCGTGCCGATCCAATCCGGGCGCAATTCGGGCCCGCTGATTCTCGGCATTGTCACGCTTCAACGACCGGACTGGACTGAACTGGACCGAACCAACTTCGTCCCGGCTATCGCTGCCCCAAACAAACGCCCTTGCCCCAAGGGCACATTTCTCCCGTCATGATAAATCACAGTTTTTCGCAAATTTCCCGCGGCCTTACGGCCCGGACGCACCACCGCCGTAATGGCTTTTCCATGCGCCAGTGACGGCCCGTTGGCGATACCGCCAGCGTCCTTTCAGACAATCAGATCGCTGTCCCGTCATCATCCCATTCCTGTTTTTGCCGCCCGAAACGCAAAAAACCCGCAAAAGCGAATCACGCTTTGCGGGTTTTGTCTCCGGACCCATTTGTCCTGTTGACTTTATCTTTATGCCACAACGAAAAGAACAAATCAAGAACTTTTTCAAAAAAAAACCGGAAAAAGTTCCCAATCAAAGCTCGGCACGGAAAGAATGGTATATTTATCAATGTCTTATGTGGGCGAACCTGCCGGGCTTTTGCGTTAAATCGTAATGCCCTGAAGCTTGCGAAACAGCGTGACCGCATAGCGGTCCGTCATGCCGGAAATATAATCCATCACCCGCATGATCCGGGCATAAAGCCCATCGGCTTCCGAAAGCTTGCCCGACAGAAGCTTGTCGATCCGGTCGGCCTGCGGCGGCAGGCGTTTGCCGTGGGTTTTATGTTCCTCGATGTCGATTGCCGCCCGGACAAAGCTGTCAAGCAGGCCATTGATCACCTCGAACCCGGCCATTTCAATCGGCAGGACATGCGGCGCGTTATAAATCCGTTCAACCGCCAGCATCTTGCAGTTTTTGGCATCCTTGCCAAGCGCCGTATTGGCCAGCAGATCACCTTCCAGCGTGCCCGCCAGCAACGCATCCTCATACGCGATAAAGGCATCGACCGCCGCCTTCACCAGATTGCCAATCGCCTTGCCGCGCAAAAAGCCGATCCGGTCATCTTCGGATTTCTCGGCATACCACGGCTCGGCCCGCAAATCGGCCCAGCGTTTTTCGGCATCACCCGGATATTTTTCCGGGTGGCGGGCAATCGGGGCAAGGGCGCGTTCGACCTGCTCGAAACTCACACAATTAAGTTCCCAGCCATCTTCAAGATCGACCACCGAATAACAGATGTCATCGGCCGCCTCGACCAGATAGACCAGCGGGTGGCGTCGCCACGCGCCGTCAAACCCGTCAAGCGGCGATAACCCGCAAACATTGGCAATCGCATGGGCAATGTCGCGTTCTGCCTGATAATATCCGGGTTTCTTAAGCCCGGTATATTCCTTTCGGCGCGCATCGGGCACCGACGTGCTGCGCGGATATTTGATAAAGCTGCCAAGCGTGCCGTAAGTCAGGTTAAGCCCGCCGTCAAACCGCTTCATTTCAAGCTGGCTGATGATGCGCAAGCCTTGCGCATTCCCTTCGAAATGCCGCAGATCTTCAAGCTCCGGCCCGGTCAGCCGCCCGGTCAGTTCTTCCTTGGCAAGGCGCGAGGTGGTGAACCATTCATTGATCGCATCTTCGCCCGAATGGCCGAATGGCGGGTTGCCGATATCATGGGCCAGGCAGGCGGCCTGCACCATGTAACCGATATCGGCGATGGTGATCGGGCTGTCTTTTGGTAGGTGCTTGACGATATGCCCGCCCGCCATAAGGCCAAGCGACTGCCCGACCGATCCGACCTCGATCGTGTGGGTCAGGCGGGTATGCACATGGTCATTTTCCGACAGCGGATGAACCTGTGTCTTGTTCTGAAGACGGCGGAACGAGGATGAAAAAATGATCCGGTCAACATCGATCTGGAACGGGCTTCTGCCATCCGGGCTTGGATGCGGATCGCCATCGGGCAGGCGGATCTTGCCATCCCGAAAATCAAGCCGGTGTGGTGAAAGCAGATTTTCCCAGCGCATTTTGGCCGGTTGCATCGAACCCATGGCGATGCGACTCCCTGTCCGTGTCGTGTGTGCGTCCGCAAACCCGACTTTAACGGGGTGGGGAGTCGGGCGCAATCGGACAAAACCGATTGCGCCAAATCAGTGTGATCTTATCCGAAGAACCAGCTTTTCGGATTATCAATCGGGCTGCCGTTAAGGGCGCGCAAAAGACCGATCACGTTGCGCCCGATGAACCACGCGGTGGTATAAAGCGCCATCAGCCCGACAATCGCCCAGCCCAGAAGCGGCACCCAGCCGATCACCAGCGTGAAAAAGCCCAGAATGATCGCATAAAGGATGCTGATCCAGAATGTGCGGATGACGAATGTGTAATGGCTGTTGGTCCAGTGATCATCATCCTCGCGCGCGACATAGGCAACGATCAGCGCGATCAGACCGGTGGCAAAGGCGGTAAACAGGGTCGCGATCATCAGGCCGTAACAGACGACAGCCGTATTGCCGCCGCGCGTATCTGCATATTGCGGGGCATTGTCAAACGATGCGTCCTGACCTGTCATCCGGTCACTCATGGGCGTTGTTCCTGTGTTGTGGGGCCGTTCATCAAATCACCGGCTCTTTTCAGCATATAGCGAGAAAATTACCAAATGCTATCTTCGGCTGGTCAACCGGCATCACAGGGGCGGTTTTCAGCGCGATAACACGAAATTCATCGCAAAGGCGCGGCTTTTGCCTCGACTCTTGTGATTTCCGCCCTACATTTGGCCCCATATCACGCAATGATCACAATGATCGAGAAATAAGGATTTCCGCATGTCGGATTATGATTATGACCTGTTTGTCATCGGTGCCGGATCGGGCGGGGTGCGGGCCGCACGCGTTGCATCTGGCTATGGGGCAAAGGTCGCGATTGCCGAGGAAAGCCGCGTTGGCGGTACCTGTGTCATTCGTGGCTGTGTGCCCAAAAAGCTTCTGGTTTACGGCGCACATTTTGCCGAGGATTTCGAAGACGCGGCAGCCTATGGCTGGACCCTTCCGCGCGAACCCAGCTTTAGCTGGAAAAAGCTGATTGCCAACAAGGATGCGGAAATTGATCGCCTGAATGGCATCTATAAAAAGCTTCTGGCGGGATCGAATATCGAACTGTTCGAAAGCCGCGCGGTGCTTAAGGATGCACACACCATTGCGGTTGGCGATAAAACCGTAACGGCGGATCGTATCCTGATTGCGGTGGGTGGCACGCCATCACTGCCCGATATTCCCGGTGTCGAGCACGCGATTTCCTCCAACGAGGCCTTCCACCTTGACGATCTGCCCGAACGTATCGCCGTTGTCGGCGGCGGCTATATCGCGGTTGAATTTGCCGGGATTTTCGCAGGCCTTGGCGCGCAGGTGACGCAATTCTATCGCGGCGATCAGATTTTGCGCGGTTTTGATCATGATATTCGCGAACACCTGGCCCGGGAAATCGTCAAAAAAGGTATCGACCTTAAGCTGAACACCAATGTCACCGCGATCAGCAAAAATGACGACGGGACGCTTTCCCTGACTCTGACCGGCGGCGGACATCAGGTTGTCGATGCCATCATGTTTGCCACCGGCCGCAAACCGAAAACCCATGGTATGGGTCTTGAGGAGGTCGGGGTGGAGCTTAAGGATAATAGTGCCATCATCACCAATGCGGGTCTGCAAACCAGCGTGCCAAATATCTATGCGGTTGGCGATGTTCGCGATCATGTCCAACTGACCCCGGTCGCGATCAAGGAAGGCATGGCGTTCGCCGATACGGTATTTGGCGGCAAACCGTGGTCGATGTCCTATAACGCCATCCCGACCGCGGTGTTCAGCCAGCCACCGGTCGGCACGGTTGGCCTGAGCGAGGAAGAAGCCCGCGCGAAGGGGGGCGAAGTCGTCATTTACAAATCGACCTTCAAACCAATGCGCCATACGCTTTCGGGGCGCGATGAAAAAACGCTGATGAAACTCATCGTCGATAAAACCACCGACGTCGTTCTTGGTGCGCACATGGTCGGCCCGGACGCCGCCGAAATCATCCAGGGTATCGGCATTGCGGTCCGCATGGGCGCAACCAAGGCCCAGTTCGACCAGACCGTCGCGGTGCATCCGTCGGCGGCGGAAGAATTCGTCACCATGCGCTTCCCGGTTGGCGACTAAATTCCGGTTTCCGGCCAGTCTTCTGAAAACAGGTGGTTTCCCGTAAACCACCTCAGACTGCTGACAAAGTCCTCGCCATTGGCGGGGATTTTTGATTCAATGGGGAATGCTTAAGAAACCCAGCCCACATCAAACCGAACTTGAGATGGTGACACTCGACAGTTTGGTCCCCAGCGATCATTTGCTTCGTAAGATCGATGCCGTGATCGATTTCAGTTTTATCCATGCGCGCGTGGCCGATTTGTACTGCGCGAACAATGGCCGTCCCGCCCTTGATCCGGTGATGATGTTTAAGGCGCTGTTCATTGGCTATCTGTTTGGCGTGCGCTCGGAGCGCCAGCTTGTGCGCGAGATTGAGGTCAATGTCGCCTATCGCTGGTTTTTGCAACTCAAGCTGACCGACAAGGTCTTTGATGCCTCGACCCTGTCGCAGAACCGGCGGCGTCGATATCATGATGCCAGTGTTGCGCAGGATATTTTTGACGAGATCGTCGAGCAGGCGATCAGGCACGGGCTGGTGGATGGTAAGGTTCTCTATACCGACAGCACGCATTTGAAGGCCGATGCCAACAAGAACAAATGGGGACCGCGAAGTGGTTGCCAAATCGCGCGCGGCCTATTGGGATGATCTGGATCTGGCGATTGAGGAAGACCGGGCGGCTCATGCGAAAAAGCCGCTCAAAGCCAAGGAACGCCAGCCGGTTGAGAAAGAAACCAAGATCAGCCGAACCGATCCCGACAGCGGATATATGGTGCGCGACGGCAAGCCCAAGGGCTTTTTCTATCTCGATCACCGCACGGTCGATGGCAAGCTTGGGATCATTACCGACAGTTACGCCACCCCGGCCAATCTGCATGACAGCATTCCCTATCTCGACCGTCTTGACCGACAAAGGCAGCGTTTTGACCTTGATGTTATCGCCGTCGGACTGGATGCGGGCTATGCGACCGCCGCGATTGCCAAAGGCCTTGAAGATCGTGACATCCTTGGCGTGACGGGCTATCGCCGCCCGAACCTTCGGGAAGGCTACATCCCCAAACGCAAATACGTTTATGACCCTGAACGTGATGCTTATCGCTGCCCCGAAGGTCAGCTTCTGTCTTATGCGACAACCGACCGAAATGGATACCGCCATTATCACAGCGACCCGGAAAAATGCCGCACCTGTCCTGTGCTGGCTTCCTGTACCGCCAATGCCCACCACCGAAAAACTGTCACGCGCCATGTCTGGCAAGACGCCAGAGACCGGGCTGACGCCTATCGTCTGACAGAGTGGGGCAAGCGGGTTTACAAGCGCCGAAAAGAGACGGTCGAACGCTCTTTTGCAGATGCCAAACAGCTTCACGGTAATCGATATGCAAGGTTCCGGGGACTGATCAATGTCAAATGCCAATGTCTGCTGGCCGCCGCCGCCCAAAACATCAAGAAAATAGCCCTGGCTTTGGGCCCCAAGGGGCCAATCGCTGAGGGATAATCCCCTCGGCACACTCAAGCCAGCTTTCAAACACCTCTAAAAGAAAAACCCCGCCAAAATATGACGGGGTTTGTCAGCGGTCTGAGGTGGTTTCCCGTAAACCACCTGTTTTTTTGTGTGATGTTTATGCTGGACGACGGACCACAAAAAACCTTTATTGTGCAGAAGGATAAAAATCAGAATTCTGCCAATAAAATAAAAATACAGAGGTTCGGATGCGTTGCGTGAAATGGCTGACAGGCCTTTTTTTCTTGATGGTTACCTTGCCGGCTTTAACGGCTCTTGCTCAGGAAAAGGGGCCGTCACAGACGCCCGTGATCTATGCCGCAAGTTTCCCGTGCGAACGCGCATCAACGCTTGTTGAACATGCGATCTGCCAGAACGAAGACCTGGCAAAACGTGACCTTGAAATGGCGCGACGTTACCAGTCGGTAATGTCCATGTCAGACCCGGATCAGCAAAACAGCATCGAAAGCGATCAGGTGGGCTGGCTTTGGGAACGCAACCGCGCCTGCAGTTTTGACGCATCGGAAACCGCAAAAATCCATGACTGCCTTGCGGGGCAATATGATGCCCGGATTGCGGTTCTTGCCGGAATGCTGCGCGGGGATATTGTTCTTCAGAATGTGTCGGTGGCATCGGACAAAGCGGTGAGCGAAACCTGCTTTGTGTTTGATCACGAATTGCGTGCCGATCAGGATCTTGAATTGCGTGCCTATATCGAATTGTCGCCAAAACGGGACTATTCGGCGCGCATTTCCAACGGCGCGCTGTGTCTGTTTGGCCTTCCGCATTCGCAAACCACCAATGTTACCCTGCGCAAGGGCCTCAGAGGCCCCCACGATTTTGCCCTGTCAGAGGATATCAGCCACGATGTGAAGGTCGGGACGCGCCGTGCCACGATTTCACTGGGTACAAACAGCTATATCCTGCCAAAAAGTGATACACCGGTCTTGCCGGTTACAACGGTCAATCATGATCGTGTGGCGCTTAAATTCTATCGCGTGGTGGAACGAAACATCGTTACGACGCTGACCCGCAATCTTCTGGCGCGTGAACTTGATAATTGGGACATGCGCCAGATCGGCAATGATATCGGGGCGGAAATCTGGTCTGGAACGCTTGATATTCGCAATCGTCCGGATCAGGACGTCGTCACCCAGATTCCCCTGCGCGATATGGTTTCGGACTTCAAGCCGGGGCTCTATGTTCTGGTCGCAAGCGATCCGGATCAGGATGAAAGCTGGGCCAATCAGCCGACTCAATGGTTGGTGGTCACCGATCTTGGTCTTTCGGCCTATAGCGGCGAAAATGGTCTGTCGCTTCAGGTCCGGTCGCTTAAATCGGCTGAACCGGTCGGTCGGGCGACGGTGCGGCTTGTCGCCCGCAATAATGAAATACTCGGTGAAGCCGTCACCAGGGCGGATGGCTGGGCGGACCTTTCGGGGGCATTGTTAAACGGCACCGGCGGCAAACAGGCGGTTTATCTGACCGCAGAAACCAGAGACGGTGATTTTTCGTTTATTTCGCTGACCCAGCCAGCACTGGAGCTGTCGGACCATGGTGTCGCGGGCAAGGCGCCGCCCAAACCGCTGCAAACCTATCTGTACTCGGAACGTGGTATCTATCGACCGGGCGAGACGGTGAAGCTTGGTTATTTGCTGCGTGACGACAAGGCCAATGCGCGCGCCCAAATCCCCCTGACCATTGTTTTGTACCAACCCGATGGCAAGGAAGTTTTCAAAACCGTTCAGTCCCCGGATGATTTGGGCGGCGGGCGTGTCGATATCCCCATTTCAGGCGCTGCCGCGACCGGGAAATGGCGGATTGCTGCCTATAGCGATCCAAAGGCCGATGCCATCGGCAATCTTGAAATTCAGGTCGAGGAATTCGTTCCCGAACGTCTTGAAGTCAGCGCGCATGTATCGGCCCCCTATATGGCCTTTGGTGCATCCATGCCGGTTGATGTTCAAACCGATTATCTGTTTGGGGCCCCGGGAAGTGGCCTTCGGGTCAGCGGGGATGCCTTGCTTCAGGTTGATCACAAACCGTTTGAGACCTATGGCGATTATTATTTTGGCTTGGCATCGGAAACGGCGCAAATCCGCAATGCTTTCGACCCTGTAAAAAGCGATGACAGTGGTTACGCCGAACTGAAGGTTCCGGCCTTTGACGAGGTTGATGTTTCCTCGCCGCTGCGCGTCCGGCTAAACATCGAGGTTGCCGATATCGATGGCCGTCCCAGCCGGGCGACCGTCAATCTGCCGCTGCGCAATAGCGACACCTTTGTTGGTGTAAGAGCCCGCTTTGATGGCGATACCCTGTCTTATGGGCAAGCCGCGACATTTGATGCAATCGCGCTGAATGCCACGGGTGATCCAATCGCCAATCATGAATTGCAGATCGAATGGGTCCGCGAGGAACGCGATTACAACTGGTTCTATCAGGATGGTCGCTGGCAATCGAGTTACGAAAAATATGACATTCCCGTTGATCGGGAAATCGTCACGACCGGCCCGGATGGCGTTGTTTCGTTCGATCGCGGATTTGATGACTGGGGATATTATCGCGCGGTCATTCGCGATACCCAGACCGGCAGTGCGGCCGATCATACCTTCCATGTCGGCTGGTGGTCGAACGGGCAATCCCCCGACCGCCCCGATCAGCTTGCCCTGACGGTTGAGGCCGACGACGTCAAACCGGGTGATACGATCAATGGCTTTGTCAAAGCACCGTTCGAAGGCAGACTTCAGGTAACGGTTGCCCACAAAAACATTCTCTGGCGTCAGGAATTTGATCTTTCGGCGGATGGCACGGAATTCAGTATCCCTGTCCGCGCGGAATGGGGCAGCGGCGCCTATGTTCTTGCTACGGCCTATCGTGCGGGTCTTGATACCGATCAGCACGGTCCGTTCCGTGCCGTCGGGGCCAAATGGATTTCGTTTGACAGTGAAAGCCACAGATTGAAAGTCGATTTTGACCTGCCCGACGAAGTCCTGCCATCCAGTCATCTTTCGGTGCCGGTCACGGTTTCGGGCGAGGTGGTTGGTGATGAAGACCTGCGCGTCAATGTCTTTGCCGTTGATGAAGGCATCCTGCGTCTTACCGGTTTCAAGACACCGCGCCCTGATCTTGATCTGCTGGCACAACAATATCTGCAACTTGGCTATTATGATCTTTATGGTCATCTGATCGCCCCGCAATCCGGGGATGCCGGAACGATCCGGTCCGGGGGGGATGAAACGGATTCTGGGAATCTGGGGTCATTGCGTGCCCGCGTATTCAAATCGGTGGCACTGGCCAGTGATACCTTGAAACCCGATGAAAACGGTGTGGCGACCGCACAGTTTGATCTGCCTGATTTTAACGGCAAACTGCGTTTCTTTGCCGTGGCCTATAGCAAAACCGCCACCGGTGGTGGGGCGGCAAATATGCTGGTACGTGCCCCGATTGTCGCCGAACTTTTACCCGCCCGTTTTCAGGCACCGGGGGATGTCTCCAATGTGGCTCTGCGTCTGCAAAATCTAAGCGGTCCGGCTGGCGATTATCACGCCCGCTTGTCGGCCAGTGATGAATTTTCCATCGCCCAGCCCGACTGGAACGGTGTTTTGGCGCAGGGCCAGCAAATTGAAACTGCATTTGACATTACCGCGCGAAAGATCGGTGTCGGGACGCTGACACTTGATGTTTCCGGGCCGGATGGCTACCGCCAGCAGCGCCAGTGGGATATGGAAGTCCGCCCAGCCCAGCCTTGGGAAAACCACACCGCACAGGCGGAATTGACCGCGGGTGATGTCCTTGATTTCGATGCTGACATCCTCGGTCAGTATTTGCCTGAAACGGTCAATATGAACCTGACCCTGTCCTCGGTTCCCGAAATCAGGGTTCAGGACCTGATCACGGCACTTGATCGCTATCCCTATGGTTGTCTGGAGCAAACCACCAGCCGGGCGTTCCCGTTGCTGTCGTTTGGGGATGCCCAGTCACGCTGGAATGACGTCCGTTTCGATGCGGCCGGTCTGGACGACAAAATCCGTGACGGCATCGTGCGCATTCTTGCCAAGCAGCGCGGCGATGGCAGTTTCGGTTTCTGGGATCGCCATAATGATCCCGAACCGTGGCTGACTGCGTACGCCACCGATTTCCTGACGGCCGCGCGTGCGCGCGGATATACCGTGCTGGATGACCGTTTTGATGATGCGCTGGATTGGATGCAGGACGTTGTGCGCTATGAACAATACCCGCCCGAAGCACGCGCCTATATGGTGCTGGTGCTGGCGCGCAATGATCGGTATTCCGTGTCGAACCTGAAATACGAAGCGGAAAAACTGCTCAATACCGGCATCGGGTCGCTGTCGCGCGCTCAGGTGAATGCCGCCCTGGTGACAGTTGGCGCGGACGCCGATCCGGTTTCAATGGATGACATCCTTCAAAATCTTGGCTCGACCGGGCGCTATTATCACAGCTTCGGCTCGTCCTTGCGCGATCTGTCGGCAATCCTGACCCTGCCAAAGGAAATCTTTGCCAGCGAAACGGAACGCCTGGCCCTTTTGCGGGCTGTCACCGAACAATCCGATCAGGAACGCTATACAAGTACCCAGGAAAAAGGCTGGCTGTTGCAGGCGGCGACCAGCATTACCAAAGATGCCAGCCAGCTGGTTTCCCTGCGTCTGAACGGACGAGACATGGAACCGGCGCGAAGCTATCGCCTGACATTACTGCCCGAACTTGTGACACCGGGATACAAGGTGGAAAATATCGGGGATCACACGGTTTTTGCCCGCTGGTCCGTTACCGGCATTCCGGCCAGCCCACTGGCACCAGAGGCCCATAACCTGTCGATCAAGCGCCAATATTTTGATCTTGATGGCAAACCGGCCTCTTTGGAAAATGTCAAAACCGGTGACCGGTTGATTGTGGTTCTGTCGGGGAAAAGTACGGCCAAACTGTCGCACCGTGCCTTGGTGGTGGATTTGCTGCCTGCCGGGTTTGAAATTGAAAGCAACGCGCATTTCCCTGAACTGGATGGCAAGCTTTCTCTTGGCCCCGATGACGTCTCCTGGACCGATTTCCGCGCCGAACGCGATGACCGGTTCGTCGCCTCGATCAATATTGGCAGTGGCGGTTACGGGCGTTACGAGAAAGCCGATTTCCGCCTGTCTTACGTTGTTCGTGCGGTGACGCCGGGGACCTATATCCTTCCGGCACCTTATATCGAAGATATGTACAAACCGGCCTTCTTCGCCCGTGGTGCGGTGTCCTCGCTTGTGGTCAAACCGATCAACTAACCGCGAAAGACACCCGCCGTGACATTGACATGGCCCAAACCCGGACGCGCTTCTATCATTGTCGGCAGTTTTCTGCTGGCAATGGCGTGTCTGTGGGGGCTTGATCGGGTTTTCCCGCCCAATCTTTCCCGGTTGGATGATCTTTCAACCGTGGTTGAAGGTGAAAATGGCCGCCCGTTGCGGGTTTTTGGCACCGCCGATGGATTGCTGCGGCTGGAAACGCGGATTGCGGAAATTGATCCGAAATATATCCGGTTTCTGAAATCCTATGAGGACCGCCGTTTTGACAGTCACTTTGGCGTTGATCCGCTGGCCCTTATCCGCGCCGTCGGGCAATGGGTGCGGGCAGGGCATGTCGTGTCGGGCGGATCAACACTGACGATGCAGGTTGCCCGCCTTCTGGAGCCGCGTGATCGCACGATCCTATCAAAAATCGTCGAAATGCTGCGCGCCATCCAACTCGAAGCCCATTATTCCAAAACGGAAATCCTTGATATGTATGTCACGCTGGCTCCGTTTGGCGGGCGTGTCGAAGGTATTCGAAGTGCCACCCATGTCTATTTCCGCAAAGAACCCGATCACCTGACAATTGCCGAGGCGGCCTTGCTTACCGTGCTGCCGCAATCGCCCGGCCGTCTGCGCCCGGATCGTTTTCCCGAAACGGCGCGTGCTGCCCGTGACAAGGTGCTGGATCGGCTATATTTAACGAATGCCATTTCCCGGGCCGATTATATCGAAGCTTTGGCGGAACCTTTGCCCGTTGCGCAATATCCGTTGCCGATGCTTGCCCCGCATCTTGCCGAACGGTTGGTCGCAACCAATCGCGATCAGACCCGTATCGTCACGACGATTGATCCGGCCCTTCAGGCTGACCTTCAAAAGCTTGTTGAATTTCAAGGTGGGGATCAAGCCCCCGAACGTTCTGTGGCCATTATGGTTATTGAAAACAGCACGTCAAAGGTCCGTACCCATCTGGGGGCTCGCGATTATCTGGATCGGGCCAGTCACGGGTTCGTCGATATGACGCGTGCCATCCGTTCCCCCGGATCAACGTTAAAGCCGTTCATCTACGCCCTGTCATTTGATGATCACCAGACCCATCCCCAGACCATGATCTGGGATCGGGAAATTGCCGATGGCAGTTACCACCCGACCAACTTCGATCACGGCGAATATGGGCAGATCAGCATTGCTGACGCCCTGCGATTTAGCCTTAACATCCCGGCCGTCAAGGTGCTTGAACGATATGGCCCGATCCGGTTTGCGCAAAGCTTGCGCCGAAATGGCCTTGAAATGCGGTTGCCCGGTGAAGCGCAAAGTCCCAATCTTGCCATGGCGCTTGGCGGGGTTGGCGTGCGCCTTGAAGACCTGATCGGGTTTTATCGGGCGCTGGCTGCGGATCGTAAAAACTGTCCGTTGCAATATCTGCGTGATCGGGCGCCCGTTCCGTGCCTGTCCGACAGCGATATGTTTTCAGTTCGAACTCAAAACTGGATCACGGGTATTTTGCAAAATACGCCGCGTCCTGCGGGATATCGTTGGCAATCGTCGGACAATACCAATGCCCCGCCGATTGCCTTTAAAACCGGTACCTCATATGGCTATCGCGACGCTTGGGCATTTGGCTATGCCGTGGATTATACCGTTGGCGTTTGGGTGGGGAAGGCATCCGGGCAACCGATACCGGGCCAAACCGGCCTTGGCGCTGCCGCCCCCATTTTGTTTTCCGTGTTTGAAAAACTCCCTCGTCCGCCTTTGCCACCGGCCAGGAAAGCGGCCTTTAACCTTTGGAAAGCACCGCCGCCCGACCTTCTTAAGGACTTTTCGCGTCAACAGAAGGGCACGACAAAACAGGGTGCCAACGGCCTTGATATCATTTCCCCTGCCGAGGATGCGGTTTTCCTGCTCGGCGATATTCAGCAGCGCGGCGTGCCGCTGCGTGCCCGCAACGGCCTGCGCCCTCTGATCTGGATCATCAATGGCGTGCCGCTTGTTTCCGACCCTTGGAAACGCAGCGTAAACTGGATGCCCGATGCACCGGGTTTTTACGATATCACCGTGCTTGATCGTCAGGGAGCAGCGCACCATCGCCGCATCACCATTCGTACAGCGTTGCCGTCCGACCGCTAACTCTGTTGATCTTGTTCTTGGTCAAAACGCCAGCGGTGCATTGTCGACGACCTCTTTCATCACAAAAAACGTTCGCGTTTGTCGGACACCGGGAAGCGCAATCAGCTGATCGCCATGCAGGTGATTGAAATCGGCCATGTCGCGGACCCGGATTTTCAGAAAGTAATCGAAATCCCCCGCCACCAGATGGCAATCAAGGATGAACGGAAGTTTCCGGCACGCGGTTTCGAACGCGGCGAAGCTGTCAGGGGTTGAGCGGTCCAGTACCACGCCAACCATCACCAGTGCGGCGCGATCCACCTTGTCCGGGGCGATCTGGGCGCGGATGGAGGTGATATATCCTTCTTCGAACAGGCGTTGCATCCGGCGGTGGCAGGTGGCCGGGCTGACATTGACCCGTTTGGCGATATCGGCATTGCCCATTCGTCCGTCAGTTTGCAGCAGGCGCAAAATCTTTTGATCGATGCGGTCTATCGGGCTGGCATTCGCGGGATTGGCATGCTGCGCCATGAAAGGACCTTCCGTAATTCTGTAAATTTTCGAAATTCTAGGCATATTTTGACGCACGATGAAAGCTTCGCGTGAAAAATTGGTGCGAAGTTCGAGAACACCTTTCACGCGGTTGGCGGTAGCATTTCCCCTTCATGAGGTTCGTTTCCCATGTCGTTCTGCAAATCAGGGAGTGCGCGATGCGCCTGGATAAATTTGAAAAATACAAACTGACCTTTGGCCCGACCCCGATTGAGGCCCTGCCGCGTCTTTCCGCCCATCTTGGCGGCGATGTCGAGCTTTATGCCAAGCGCGAGGATTGCAATTCCGGGCTGGCCTTTGGCGGCAACAAGGTCCGCAAGATGGAATATATCATCCCCGATGCGATCAAATCCGGGGCCGATACCCTTGTCACCATCGGCGGTGTGCAATCCAACCACACAAGGCAGGTTGCGGCCATCGCCGCCAAGATCGGCATGAAATGCCGTCTGGTGCAGGAAAGCTGGGTGCCGTTTAACGATGCGGTTTATGACCGGGTCGGCAACATTCTGATGAGCCGCGTCATGGGGGCGGAGATCGAGCTGGTCGATGAGGGCTTTGATATCGGTATCCGCGAAAGCTGGGAAGCCGCCCTTGAGGATGTGAAGGCCAAGGGCGGGGTGCCTTACCCGATCCCGGCCGGGGCATCGGTGCATAAATATGGCGGTCTTGGTTTTGTCGGCTTTGCCGAGGAAGTCCGCGCCCAGGAAGCCGAGCTTGGCTTTAAATTCGATTATATCGTGGTCTGCACCGTGACCGGTTCCACCCATGCCGGGATGGCTGTCGGTTTTGCCGCCGATGGCCGTGCGGATAAGGTGGTTGGCATTGATGCGTCGGGTACCCTCGAACAGACCCGCGCGCAGGTTCTGGCGATTGCTCAGAAAACCGCCGATCTGGTCGAACTTGAAGGCGGTATTTCGGATCGCGACATCACCCTGATCGAAGATTATGCCTATCCGGCTTATGGCGTGCCGTCCGATGAAACCAACGAGGCAATTCGCCTGTGTGGTCGTCTGGAAGGCATGATGACCGACCCGGTTTACGAGGGCAAATCGATGCAGGGCATGATCGATCTGGTCAAAAAGGGCTATTTCCCCAAGGGGGCCAAAGTCCTGTACGCCCATCTTGGCGGTGTGCCGGCGATCAATGCCTATAGTTACCTTTATCGTAACGGCTGACTGGCCGTTCACAACCCTTGCACCCGCGCCACCCTGTCATTCCCGTTCTGGCGGGAATTTGGTCTCCCACAGCTCTCCCTCGAGGATGGGGTGGTGCGAACGCAAAGGGGAAGCCGTTATGGCTTCCCCTTTGTCGTTTTGGGTCTCTATCGGTCCGGATGATCCTATCGCCCTGTAATTCCCGGGAAGATGATCAGAATGGCCACGGCCAGCACCTGCAGGCAGATGAATGGCACCAGTGCCTTGAAGATCGTGCCAAGCGTTATGTCCGGTGGTGCCACGGATTTCAGGTAAAACGCGGCAGGGCCAAACGGCGGGGACAGGAAGCTGACCTGCATGTTCATCGCAAACAGCACCCCGAACCATACTGGATCAAAGCCAAGCTGTTTGATGATCGGAACAAAGATCGGCATGGTCAGAAGGGCGATCCCGACCCAGTCAAGGAACATGCCCAGCACGAACAGGATCAGCATCATGAACAGGATGATGATCATCGGGTCATCGGAAATGCCGGTAATCAGGACGGATACAAACTTGATCCCGCCCATCAGGTTGAATACTCCGACCAGTGCCGATGCGCCAATCCCGATCCAGACGATCATGCCGCATGTCGACAGTGTCTGAAGCGATGCGGCCTTGAGCATGGAAAGCGAAAATTCGCGCCGGACAATCGTCGAGGCAACTACCCCGGCAACACCGACGGCCGAGGCTTCCGTGACCGACGCAATTCCGCCATAGATCGACCCCAAAACACAGATCACGACCAGGAACGGCAGGATCAGGCCCTTGAGCAGGCGGATCTTTTCTTCGTTCGGGATTTTTTCGGTGCGCGGCGGCGGAGCGATATTATCCCCCGTGTAGCTTCGAAACAGCACATAGGCGACATAGAACCCCGCCAGCATGAAGCCCGGCAGGAAGGACGCGGTAAACAGATCGCCAATCGACACATTCGCCGTCAGGCCATAGATGATCAGAACGATGGATGGTGGCACCATCGTGCCCAGCGACCCGCCAGCACAGACAACCCCGATGGCCAGGTTCTTGTCATATCCCTGACGGAGCATCTGTGGCAGTGCCAGCAAGCCCAGCAACACGATCTCGCCGCCGATGATGCCGCTCATGGCGGCCAGAATGACGGCGACAAAAATCGTCTGGACCGCAACCCCGCCCTTAAGCCGGCCACCAAACAGGCGCATGGCTTCGAACAGGTCCTTGGCAATGCCGGATCGATCAAGGATTGCTGCCATCATCACGAACATCGGGACCGAGACAAAGACAAAGGATGACACAAACGAATAGACCCTGCTTGTGATCAGCGGTACCGCCATCGGTCCGAACCAGCCAAGGGTAAACAGCAAGGCAATCAGCAGGGTCACAAATGCCAGCGGCATGCCGGTCATCAAAAAACCAAGCAGCAGCACGAACATCGCAAGCGTGCCATATTCAATGCCAAGGGACTGCAAATCAAACATCGGGATTTATCCTGTTGCGCCGGATATAACGGTCTTCATGCTGTGCATGGGCGAGTTTGGGCAGGAGTTCGGGTCAGTCATTGTCTTTTGCCGCCCCGGAATTTGCGCGCACATCATCAGGTTTGGCGCGGACATAATTGATCGCCAGAACGACAAACTGGATCGTTAACGCGATCAGAACCAACAGCATGAAGATTTTCAGTAATCCCGGATAAGGCGCGTTAAAGGCGCTGCCGGTGGTTTCCAGATGGATGCTACCATCGGGTTTGAAGGCGGCACGCTGCACCATCAACCACCCCGCCCAGGCGAAAAAGCCCGACGAAATGGCACAGACGATTGATATGCCGATATCAAGTGCCCGACGCAATTTTGGCCCGGCAATGTCATAGATGATGACAACCCGGATATGTTTGTCGCGCGATGCACAGTAAAGCCCGGCAAAAACAAAGCCGATGGCCGATAAAAACGTTGTGGTTTCATGCGCCCAAAGGGTCGGGCTGTTAAAAACGTGACGCATGAAAATCTCGAAAATCAGGATACCCATCGCCAACAGGAAACCCAGCGCGAAAACCGTGCTGATCTTGTCGACAATCCGGCCAAAAATGCCGGAAACCTCTGGTACGGGGGTTAATGCGCCATCCGGTTCCAGGGCAGGGGGAATTTCGCTATGCGCCATTTTTTCTGCGCTCGGGGCCATTTTCAGCATTCCTTGTCACGACAAAGAATACAATCCGGCAACGGGGAGGACCGCATCACCCGATAGCGTCTCTTCTATCTGGCTTGGCCGGATTGTACCGGGTCGTTCCGGCGGGCCTTTGCGGGCACCGCCGGAAACGGATGTATCAAGGCAGGCTCAGATCATGCCCTGTTCGGTCAGGTATTTGACGAGTGTATCATAAACCTTCTGGGCATTTTCCGAACGTGCCGCGACTTTTTCCCACTGGCTGGTTGCGATTTTACGGAATTTGTTGCGTTCCTCGGCTGACCAGTTGTGGATGGTAACCCCACCTTCGGCACGGGCCTTGGCAACGGCTTCCATGTCTTTCATGGCCAGCTGTGCGTCCATATCGCGCGCAAGATCACGGACCGAAACTTCCAGAATGGTCTGGAGGTCTTCGGGCATGGAATCCCATTTCGCCTTGTTGACCGAAACTTCAAGCATCGGCATGGAATGGAAGCCCGGATAGACCGGATGTTTGGCGACGTCATGCAGACCCATTGCCTGGTTGGTCGAGAACACGGTCGCATCCGCAGCATCAATCACCTTTTTATCAAGGGATGTGAAAACTTCGGACTGCGGAATGTTCACAGGCGACGCACCGGCCGCGGCAAAGACTTCCTGCACCATACCTTCTGGTGCGCGCATTTTCAGCCCCTTGAGATCGGCAACGCCATCAAGCGGTTTTGACGAAACGAATGCCTCAAGGCCCGGTGTCACCGCCCCGATGAAATGCAGGCCATAGGGTTGCAGCAGTTCATTCATCAGTTCCTTGCCGCCACCATATTCAACGAAACGCAGCATTTCGGACGGTGCCGACCATGCACCTACCGGATTGGCGATCAGGCCGAATGCCGGGTCTTTACCGGTGAAATAGCTGGTATCGGTGATGTGGCCGTCAATGATGCCAGCAGCAATTGCGTCCTGGGTTTCGGCATGTTCAACAACCGAGTTAACCGGCAGCATTTCAATCGCAATGCGTCCGCCCGACATTTTGCCGACACGCTCGGCCCATTCCTGCTCCAGTACAAAGTTCGGCACGCCAGCCGCATCGCTTGACTGGACTTTAAGGGTGAATTCCTGTGCATTTGCGATCAGCGGTGATGCCATCATCAGGCTGGCGGCAAGTGCGGTTCCGGCGAGTGTCTTGAACGATAGGGTCATCTGTCTTCTCCCTGGGTTACCGGTTTTCCGGCGGTGTTATGCGTTTTGGTGGATGGACTGTCGATTTCGCCGGCTGCAAGACGGGCAGCAGCGGTCGAAACCACGGCTTCAATCGGGGCGTCGATGGAAACAGTCACGCTTGTCTCGTCCGGCCCCAGCGGTTCGAGATCGGCCAACTGACTGTCAAGCAATCCGGGCGGCATGAAATGGCCGACCCGGCGATCCAGCCGGGACCGGATCACTTCGCGCGAACCGTCCAGAAAAACAAAAGTTACGGGTGCCATGTGATCGCGCAGGAAATCGCGATAGCGCCGTTTCAGTGCCGAACAGGCGATAAAGATTTTCGGCGATACATGGTTTGACTCAATTCCATGCGCGACTTCTTTGGCAGCCGCCCCAAGTGATGCCAGCCACGGCCAGCGCATCTCGTCATCAAGCGGGATGCCATTGCGCATGTTTTCGACATTTTGCGGGGGATGATAATCGTCCGCGTCAAGCCACACACCATTCATGATGCTGGCAAGGCCCTTTGCGACCGCGGTCTTGCCTGATCCGCTGACACCCATCACGATGACAAATTCGGCTTTGATGGCTAATCCTCCCGCCACTTTTATTTCGTCTTTTCTTGAGCGGGTCTTGCCCGCCTTGCTTTGTTAGCGCTAACATAATGATAGCGCTAACATCGAGTCAACAGATATTGTGCAACGCCGGGATCGCGGATATGAGGAACAGGGCATGAGAAGGAAGACATGAGAAAACGCAGAGGGGCCGGGCGGCCGACCATCGCTGATGTGGCTGATAAGGCCGGGGTCAGTACGATCACCGTTTCACGGGCCTTGCGTGATCCGGCCAAGGTATCCGCCCCGTTGCGCGAACGCATCGATGCCGCCGTTCGCAAGCTTGATTATGTTCCCCATTCCCATGCCAGTGCGCTGGCATCATCGCGGTCCAACATTGTTGGCGTGATCGTGCCGTCGCTGACCAATAACGTGTTTGCCGATACGCTGCGCGCGATTTATGACGAGCTCGAACAGGGGCCGCTTCAGGTGCAGCTTGGCAATTCGCGCTATGTCGCGGCAGAAGAAGAACGCCTGATCCGCATTTTCCTTGGGCAGCGTCCGGCTGCCCTGATTGTTGCGGGTGGGGATCAGACCCCGGCGGCGCGGGCCTTGCTGGAAAGTGCCGATTGTCCGGTGGTGCAGGTCATGGAAGTCGATCCCGATCCGATTGATATGATGGTCGGATTCTCGCATTTCGAAGGCGGGCGCGCGGCCGGATATCACCTGTTGCAGCGCGGATATCGCAATATCGGTTTCATCGGTGCACGCATGGACCCGCGATCACGCCGCCGCATGGAGGGCTTTGCCGAAGCACTGCGATCAGCAGGCCGGTATGATTCGGAGCTGTTCATGACAACAACCCGGTCATCAAGCACATCACTGGGCGCAGAACTGATCGCAACGTTGCGTGCAAAGCGCCAGGATATTGAAGCGGTTTTTTGCAACAACGATGATATGGCGCTGGGCGTTCTGTTTGGCTGCCAGCATGCCGGGCTGCGTGTGCCCGAAGACCTTGGCATTATCGGTTTCAACGATCTTGAGATGATGGCAGCGGCCTGTCCGTCATTGACCAGCATTCGCACAAACCGCTACGGGATCGGCAAAACGGCGGTTGATATGATCCGTTTGCGGCTGGAGGGGGAGGAGCCGGAAAAGCCGGTTGTCGATCTTGGTTTCCAGTTGCAGGATCGTCAAAGCACCGCGCGGCGGGGCTGATATCCTGTTCTAATCACGGTTGATCGGGAAACGGTCGGCCAGTTCGGCAACCAGATCCTTTGGCCCTGAAATCCGGATATGTGTGCCGTTGCTATTAAACTGCCGGTCCAGAACCGTGATCCCATCCTGTGCGCAGGCCTGTTCGAGCGTTCCGGCGTCGGAAAATCCGGCAAACAGTTCGGCCTCTCCCTGTGGGACATAATCGATGAAATCAGCGACGCTGCAAACTGCATTTGCCGCCCCGCTATAAGCGCGCACCAATCCGCCGGTGCCAAGCTTCACCCCGCCAAAATAGCGCGTGACGATCACCGCAACATTGATCAGATCACGCCCCTGAAGCACCTTCAGGCACGGTACGCCAGATGTGCCCGATGGTTCGCCATCATCCTTGCCATGTTCGATCAACTGGTCTTCGTCATTCAGGTATCGATAGGCGGTGACATGATGATTGGCCTTGGGATGGGCCGCGCGCAATTCCGCAAGCCGCGTCGCGAGATGGTCATAAGGGACCAGCTCGGCCAGGAAGCGCGATTTCTTTTCTTCGGTTTCGGCAAATGCGGCGCGGGCGATGGTTTTCATCACGACTGGATAGCAAAGGCAGGCGCATTGCACCAGCGTGCTCAAGCGTTAAGGGTGAAACAGCGCGAATTTGCCGATCAGGATCACCCCGAAGATCACCAGCATGATCAGAACCAGCCTGCGGAAACTTTCCGCATCCATGCGTGATCTGACAATGCCGCCAAGCTTGGTGCCCAGATAAACCGGGATCAACCCGGCAAGAGATATCCAGACAGTTTCAAGCGTCATCAGGCCAAGTTTTGACAGGCCAATGGCCATAACGATGCTCGACAGGCTGAAGGAAATATTGATCGCCTGTATGAAACGTTTCGGGTCCAGACGAAGGGTCAGAAGGAAAGGCAGAACCGGCATGACCTGTGATCCGGTAATGCCATTGACAAGCCCCGTTGCGAACCCCATCACCGGGGCCAATGGTTTTTGCAGTTTTTCCGGTACTGGCCGCCCCGGCCGCCATAACGTCAATGCGCCGTAAACCATCAAAACAACGCCAAGAACCGCCCCCGCCATCAGGCTGTTGACCAGATCAAGCACCACAAGCCCGATGACAAGCCCTGGCACGGTGGCAACGAACATAGGCCAGAACCGCTTGACGGTTTCGTGAAAATGCCCGGCCTGTGCCATGACGATGCTGTTGCTGACCAGTGATGGAATGATCACCAGCGGCATCGCGGCTTTTAACCCGATACCAAGGGCGAGAACCGGCAAGGCGGATGTTGAAAAGCCAAGCCCGGTTGCCCCTTTGACAAAAGCGGCAATGAAATAGGCGCAGGCAATGATCACTGCCGTTTCTATTGTCATAGGGGTTCCGTTGATCCTGCTTGGAATACCCTTGTCTAATAGTTGATAAGTTTATCGATTAATACTGGTTTTCAGGATGTTCCGGGGTTAACGCCGGAATCTACAAGGCGGTTACGAGGACTAAGTATCCTCGTCTTGCATATCGACATCATCGTCATTCTGATAAGGTGAGGGAGCGTTGTTGCAGTCTCCTTCCGGGGGAACGGTATAGGTTACGCCCTGATTGGTTGGCATTGCGTTTGCCTGCCGAATGTTTGCGCCGGGTAGTTGACGCACTTCTTGAGTAAAAGGCTCGTGGGCTGGATAAAGTGCATTGGATTTTGCCTGATTGCAGGCCAAACAGATCATGCAAAGATTATCGTGGTCGGCGCAGGCCACATCGACCAGAGAATGGGTGATCGGGTTCTGGAAGGCAGGCACATTGAACCTGAACCGTGTTTGCCCATTGACGCGTGTGGCGGTCAATATTTCTATTGGATCGTCTTCATCGTCATTGCGCCATGTTTCGTAGAATGTCTTGTCGGTCTCCCCGTAACCGAGGACGTAATATTGAACAAAACTGAAATCGGGGAGACTGATGGTCGTTTCCCCCAATGTGTTGCCCCAGGAGCCGTTGCCAGCCATAGGGTTATTATTGTGCTGCGCAGCCAGATTACTAATCTGTTGGTATCTGTTTTGATTTGCACCGGTAAACATGTCTTTTAATAGGCTGTCGGGAAAATTGTGATCTGCCTGTGCAAAGGCATTGGCAACTTTGCGTTGGCAGGCAGGGCAGGTAAACCATGCCTCGCATCCGGATCCAAAATCGAAGTCGCCCGACGTGCCGGCTGTTCCCGGGTACCAGTATGAATTGTAAGCTGTTGATGCTTCAGGTGTCGGGCGTAAGAGATTTCCATTTGTGTCCAGAAGAACAAACATGGCGTTACATCCCTATAAAATCTGGCTGACATAGAGGCGCCAATTCATGATCGGCGGATCAAACGGTCCCGGTGCCATGGATGGCAGGCTGGGCTTGTATTGCTTGCTGGCTTTTTCAAGCCGCCACTCAAACCGCATCTCGGATGTGGAAGTTGGCAGGGGTGGCGGAACCGGATTATCTGAACTTTGGCAGGGGGCCACGCTGTCGGTCGGTTTCCATGGCCCCCAAACCGGACGCGGTATTGGAATTGCCGGGCCAGGCGGACCCATCAATGATTTGCGAAAGGCAAAACTATTGCTGTTGGTTGCGGGCATGGCCTTTATCTTTCCAAAGTTGCTGGCCTTTTGCCGACGGACGCGAGGTAAGTTTGTGATGGACAGATACGAAAACCGGAAGTGCTGATAGGGCGTTGATGGCATGAAGGACAGCCGGATTCGCAAGATTTCCAGAGCCCCGACGAGAACGGGCATCCTCCCAAATCCATCTGGAATGGCGGATTGGGGTGGAATTTTGCGTTTTGTTTGTGGGTATTGGTAAAAATTTGCGGGTTTTTCTTTGCGAATTGCACGGAAGGGGTGGAAATGCGGTTGCAAAACCCGTATCAAGTTTGGCCCGGTTGACAGCACCGGCGATACGGGCGGAAATCCGCTGTGACGCTGATTATATGGTATAGTAACGGCATGATGGACATGCCGGATTGAGAGGAAGCAAATGAGCAAGAGCTGGAGCATTGATAGTTGGCGCAAACTGCCTGTGAAGCAGATGCCGACATATCCGGATGCACAGGCCGTCAAGGCCGTAGAGCAAGAGCTCGGCAGCTATCCTCCTTTGGTATTTGCTGGCGAAGCGCGCGCATTGAAAGAAAAGCTTGGTGAAGTTGCCGAAGGCAACGCATTCCTGCTGCAGGGCGGGGACTGTGCCGAGAGCTTTAAGGAATTTCACCCGAACAACATTCGCGACACCTTTAAGGTCATGTTGCAGATGGCGGTTGTCCTGACCTATGGCGCAGCATGCCCGGTGGTCAAGGTTGGCCGTATGGCGGGGCAGTTTGCCAAGCCGCGCTCGGCGGATACCGAAACCATTGATGGCGTCGAACTGCCAAGCTATCGCGGTGACAATATCAACGGCATCGAGTTCACATCCGAAGCCCGTGTTCCGGATCCGCAGCGCCAGATCCGTGCCTATAACCAGTCGGCATCGACGCTAAACCTTTTGCGTGCTTTCGCGCAGGGCGGGTTTGCCGACCTGAGCAAAATACACCGTTGGAACCTGTCATTTGTCGATAACAGCCCCGCGGGCGAACGATATCGCAAGATGACAACCCAGATTGACGAAGCTGTTGCCTTCATGCAGGCGTGCGGCATCACGGCCGAAACCGCCCCGCAGATGCGCGAGACGGATTTCTATACCTCGCACGAGGCGCTTTTGCTGGGTTACGAACAGGCCCTGACCCGTCAGGACAGCCTGACCGGTGACTGGTATGACTGTTCGGCGCATATGCTGTGGATCGGTGATCGTACCCGTCAGCTTGACGGGGCGCATGTTGAATTCATGCGTGGTGTGAACAACCCGATTGGCATGAAATGCGGACCGACCACCGAAGAAGATGATCTGATCCGTCTGATCGATGCGTTGAACCCGAAAAACGAAGCCGGTCGTCTGACTCTGATCGCGCGCATGGGAGCGGGCAAGGTTGAAGATCACCTGCCCCGTCTGGTGCAGCGGGTCAAGGCAGAGGGCCGCAAGGTTGTCTGGTCCTGCGATCCGATGCATGGCAACACGATCAAGGCGGCGAACGGTTATAAAACCCGTCCGTTCGATGCGATCCTGTCGGAAGTCAAATCGTTCTTTGATGTGCACAAGGCCGAAGGCACCCATGCCGGTGGCGTTCATTTTGAAATGACCGGTACGGATGTGACCGAATGCATTGGCGGTGCACGTGAAGTGACGGTCGACAGCCTGTCGGATCGTTACCACACCCATTGCGATCCGCGTTTGAATGGCGGGCAGGCCCTTGAACTTGCCTTCCTGATCGCCGAAATGATCAAAAAAGAACGCGACAGCGTTCGTGCGGAGCAGCTTGCAGCGTCAGCATAATTGAACATCGAACAATTGATGCGAAAAGGCGTTCGGGAAAACCGGACGCCTTTTTTATAGGTGGCATGTCTTTTTGAGAGTTGAGTTCGTGGTTTTTTCTATTTTTAAGGGATGCGTGGCTGGAGGATGTTTCGTGAATTCTGACAGTGAGTATGCATTTTGCCTCTACACTGATTGGCACAACATCCTTAAGTATAGACAATCGCGGCACGATATCGCGGGGATTTTGGGGAAGGGGTCGCACGAAACATGGTGGATGAGGCGGATTTCGCCGCATGGCAGAAAAAAGTGGAGGGAACCAACATTTCCTCGACCACGCTGCTTGCGACCGATTACCTGAACCATTTCAATGAAATCGTGATGCTTCTGGAAATGGTTCCGGACATGCCCGACATGATTGAGGACTGCAAGGAATGGGCGCCGAAAAGCTATCAGGACCATTTCCGTGACAGTGCCTTTTCCGACAAGGAATTGGCGATTGAGGCCTATGATCATGTGCCGGCTCGTTTCCGACGCCCGTTCGAGGAAACCATCGAGCATATGAACGCAATCGTGTTTCGCGCCAACGAGCAGCTTGATGCGCTGATTGCCGAGGGTAATGAAGACCTTTTACGCGAAACTGCCAGTACGGTGACATTGTCCCTGCAGCGTTTCATGGATGTCGCAAGTGGCATCATCCATGGGTCGGCCAAAACCATGAGCCAGGATGAAATTGACGCTGCACTGGCGCTGTAAAAATTCCGCATAAAAAAGGCCGGGTGTTTTATGCTTCCCGGCCTTCGCATTGTCGGATCGGTCGATCAATCCATCATCTCGGCCAGTTCTGCATCAAGCGTTTCGATTTCGCCACGCAGTTTTGGCAGGATATCGTTGCGTGCAGCCGCGACCTGCTGTTTCATGTTTTCAATGGCGCGACGGGAATAGCCGTTGGCTGACTGTTGCTGGAACAGACTGGTCATCTGGGCTTCTATACCGGTATAGAAACGACGCACGCCGGTAATGATTTCCGGATGGACCTCGAACGTACGCGGTGAATAACGCATCGTCGACCAGACCATATCGTCAAGGCGATGCGTCGCTTCTGGCGTCAGTTCGCGGGCGTGCCATTTCATCGGGGCTTCGGGATATTCCGCGATCCATTGTTCTACACGCTCGATATTGTCGACAAACTCGGCCTCAAGCGATTTTTCCAGATAGCTGACATCCGACAGACTTTGATAACGGTCGAAATCAACCGCAATCCGGAAGCCGGCAAAGCTTGCCAGATACACACCAAGAACCGTTGATGCCAGAATGATGCACTGGGTGAACCAGAATTCGATATTGGGTTTGCCGCTGACGCTAAGAAAGCGGAACGGGGATAAAAAGAGACGCATTATTCTGATCCTTCCGGAGCTTCGTATTCGTCGTAGATTGCTGATTGCGCTTCGAGGGCATCGACATAGCGTTCGAAAGCTGTCTGTAGCGGTATCGGTTCACCAAGCGGCAGATTGCGGTCCGCGACCATTTTATTAAGGCGTCGTACGCGATCCATTGGATGAGGGTGCGTGCCGAGATAATCAAGCATGCTCTCATCCTCCTGCATCATTGCAAGCTTGGCAAAGGTGGTTGCGACATCGGTGGCATGGCCATATTTCGCCATGACGATATCGAGTCCCCATTTATCGGCATCAAGTTCCTGGGATCGGGAATAATCCAGGTCGGCCAGCATTTTCGGCCAACCAGCGATCCAGGTGGTCAGAACCGCATCGGCCTGGAACATCATCGCCGACAGGGCAACGCCAACCGCCTGCCGCCCTAGCCCTTCAAGATGATCACGGCCATTATAATGGCCGATTTCATGACCAAGGATGGATAATAGTTCGTTTTCGGTATCGACCAGTTCAAGCATGCCGGTATGCACAAGGATCAGCCCACCGGGCAGGGCGGCGGCATTTGGCGTGTCATCGGGGATAATGACAACTTCGAAATCATAGGCCGCAGCCGGGCCAAGGGCTGATTTCGGGATCGAGTTGATCAGATCAAGGATATAGCGTTCCGGCAGGCTGCGTTGATCATCGCTGCGGCGTTCGGTGATGTAGTCGCCTTCAAGCTCGGACCAGATGGCGATTTCATCCTTGATCGAAATCTGGCGGGTTGCCCATTCGACAGCAAAACCGCTGGCAGCGTAAATGCCCCAGCAGATAAACAGAAACGCCGCACTTGCCGATGTAAATTCAACCAGCAGGTTTTTATGGCTGATATTGATGCCATCATCAGGCAGGGCAGACGGAAAGCCGCCGCTGGGGCGTTTGTCGGTATAAAGGGCCGTGCCCGAAACCATCATTTCAACCATGCCGCGGCCAAGCTGGGCGGTGGTCATGCGGATGCCGGTAATGTGGGATGCACCCTTGGCGTCGGTCCGCATGCGCAGCATGGCTTCGCGTTTGGCACGCGTGATGGTGGCTTCGTGTGCCCCCAGTCGGCCGCCAACGAAAATGCGCAGACGCGCAAGCAGATTGCGGAACCGGTCTTCGCCGATCACAACCTTGCCGGTGACCATTCTGCTATAACGCAGAACGATGTCTTCGGGGGCATGGTCCTCGGTGCTCAGGTGCTGATTTGGCAAAAGTTGCTCGTCACGGCGCAGGGCGCGTTCGTGGGCGGCTTCAGCCAGACGGCCTGTCACAAAGGCGATCCCGATCAGGATCATTAGCATGATCCCCGGAACAAATAGTTCCTGCATTGGAAAAGACTCCGGGGATTATTTCAGGCGAACAGCCGTGCCATAGGCAAAGATTTCAGCCGCCTTGTATGCGACCTGCGATGTGGAAAAATGCACATCAACAACCGCATCGGCATCCATCACACCGGCCTGTTTGACCAGGCGTTCGAGGGCCTCGGTCTGGGCCTGTTCTAGAAGGCGGGTATAAGAACGCACTTCGCCGCCAAACAGGTTTTTGAAAAAGGCAAAAATATCAAACAGGAAGCTTCGGCTGCGAACCGAACTGCCAAATACGATGCCCAGATTTTCGCTGATTTCACGGCCCGGAATATGGGATATTGTCACGACCGGCAATTCTGCCGCCGTGTTTTGGTTTTTCGTCATTTGTTTGCTCGTCTCAAATTATTGTTTTTGGTGCCGATTTTTCGGCTGGCGCAATAAAGCCACTTTGCGAACGTATTGCAAGCGATTATCAAGTGACGGTGAATGAAGTTGCGGTGACAGTGCAAAAATACGGCATTGTTGCCGATGCAGTGCTGCTATCGCGCATTCGGCAATTGACACCAAACCGGACGCCTCCTATTCCAACATCATGACAAATATGCTTGCCATCGCGATTGCCCAGCTTAACCCCATTGTCGGCGACGTTGCCGGGAATGCCGAGAAAGTTGTGGCTGCCTGGGAAACTGCGGCCGATCAGGGCGCGGATATTGTCCTTTATTCCGAACTGGTTCTGTCGGGCTATCCGCCCGAGGATCTGGTGATGAAGCCTGCCTTCATGCGCCATCTGCGTCATGCGGTCGAAGATATCTGCGAACGCACCAGGTCGCGCAAAAACGGCCCGGCCTTGTTGTTAACGACACCGTGGGATATTGACGGGGAACGCTTTAACGCGGTTCTTCTGATCGATCAGGGCAAGATCGAAACGGTGCGGGCAAAAAACGACCTGCCGAATTATGGCGTGTTTGATGAAAAACGCGTGTTCAGCGCCGGACCGATGCCCGACGTCGTGTCATTCCGGGGGGTAACACTTGGTGTGCCAATCTGCGAGGACGTCTGGACGCCAAAGGTTGTTGCCCATCTGCGAGATCGTGGGGCGGAAATTTTCCTGGTGCCGAACGGATCACCGTTCGAGGCCGACAAGGGCGATCTGCGCCGTAATCTGATTGCGGATCGGGTCCGTGAAACCGGCGTTCCGATGATTTACTGCAACGAAGTCGGTGGTCAGGACGAACTGGTGTTTGATGGCGGTTCATTTGGTCTTAACGGTGATGGATCATTGGCCGTGGCCCTGCCGGGCTTTGCCGAGGATGTCGCCACCAGCACCTGGTTGCGTGGTGAAGATGGTAGCTGGCGGTGCGATGAAAATGCACCAAAGGCCGATTATCCAAGCGGGCTTGATGCAGTATACCAGACATTGGTTCTGGGGCTTCGGGATTATGTGAACAAAAACCGGTTCCCCGGTGTTGTGATCGGCATGTCGGGCGGGATCGATAGCGCGCTTTCGGCCGCCATTGCCGTTGATGCGCTGGGATCAGATCGGGTGCGGCTGGTGATGATGCCGTCACCCTATACATCGCGCGAAAGCCTTGAGGATGCCGAACAATGCGCCGGGATGCTGAAAACCGGGATTGAAAGCATCAATATCGGGCCTGCCATGGAAGCATTCGAACAGATGCTTGCCCCGGCATTCGAAGGCCGGGACCCGGATATTACCGAAGAAAACATTCAGGCCCGTTCGCGCGGGATCATCCTGATGGGGCTTTCAAACAAGTTCGGCGATATGGTGCTGACGACGGGCAACAAGTCGGAAATGTCCGTTGGCTATGCCACGCTGTATGGTGACATGTGCGGTGGCTATTCGGTTTTGAAGGACCTTTACAAAACGACTGTGTTTGCGCTTTGCCATTGGCGTAATGCCCATCATCCGGCGGGCGCGCTTGGTCCGGACGGCATTGTGATCCCGGAACGGATCATTACCAAGCCGCCATCGGCCGAACTGCGCCCGGATCAGAAAGACGAAGATAGCCTGCCGCCTTATGACGTTCTTGATGATATCCTTCATCAGATGATTGAAGGCGAACGGTCTGTTTCCGAGATTGTCGAAAGCGGCCATGACGAGGCCACGGTGCGCCGGGTCTGGCGGTTGCTGGACCGGGCGGAATATAAACGCCGACAGGCACCACCCGGGGTCAAGATTACTCCGCGTGCCTTTGGCCGCGACCGCCGCTATCCGATTACCAACGGTTTCACGAATTTAGTGACCTGAAAAAAGTTTGAAATGACAAAACCTGTCCTGCGATTTGCACCCAGCCCGACCGGGCTTCTTCACGTCGGCAATGCCCGTGTTGCCATGATGAACTGGCTTTATGCCCGTAAACATGGCGGCGAGTTCATCCTGCGCTTTGACGATACCGATCCGGTCCGTTCCAAAGACGAATATGTCGATGCGATCCGTGAAGACCTGAAATGGCTTGGCATTGACTGGGACCGCGAAGAACGTCAAAGCCTGCGTCAGGATAAATATGACGCGGCGATTGACGACCTGAAATCGCGCAACATGCTTTATCCATGCTATGAAACCGAAGGCGAACTGAACTGGAAACGCAAAGCCGCACGCCAGCGTCATCAGCCGTTCATCTATGACCGCAAGGCATTGACGCTTTCGGATGATGAAATCGCCCATCTGGAGGCGGAAGGGCGCAAACCGCACTGGCGCTTCCTTCTGACCGATGGCGTGGTTGAATGGGATGACCTGACGCGCGGGATTTGCACGTTTGATACCGAACATGTGTCCGATCCGGTTCTGATCCGCGAAGACGGATCGTTGCTGTATATGCTGGGTTCGGTCGTTGATGATCTTGAAATGGGTGTTACCCATATCATCCGCGGCGAGGACCATGTGACCAATACGGTGTCACAGATCCTGCTTTATATGGCGATGGGTGGTAAGCCCGGTGCGCTTGAATTTGCCCATATGCCGCTTCTGGCGGGGCCGGGTGGTTCGCAGCTGTCGAAACGTCTGGGCAGCCTTTCGCTGCGTGAATTGCGCAATGACGGGTTCGAGGTCGCATCACTTGTCGGGCTTCTGACCGGGCTTGGTGCATCGGACAAGATCGAACCTGCGACCTTGACCGAGGTTCTGGGCAAATTCGATCTGTCGCATTATGGCCGTTCGACCCCGAAATTTGATCCGGCAGAACTTGCCAGCCTGAACGAAAAAGTCATTCATGACATGTCGTTTGAAACGGCAAAGCCAAAGCTTGAGGCCCTTGGCCTGGGCGACGCACCCGAAGAATTCTGGAATGCGGTGCGCGGAAATTGCTGGCGCGTGGCAGAAGCGGTTGAATGGTGGGATGTGATCACCAAACAGGTCATCCCGCAGATTGACGACGCCGATGCGGAATTTTTAAAGCAGGCGGCCGATCTGATGCCCGAAGGCGACCTTGACACAACCAGCTGGAAAGCATGGACCGGTGCGATCAAGGATGCGACCGGCCGCAAGGGCAAGGATCTTTTCATGCCGCTTCGCAAGGCGTTGACGGGGCGTGAACATGGCCCGGAAATGTCGGCGATGCTGGTTCTGATCGGACGTGAAAAGGCGTGTGAACGGCTTTGTGGAAAGGCGGTCTAAAGCAAACAGCTTTGACCGCCGGAAATATCCCGCAAAACCGAAAACACAAGCCATATGGACCGAAAACATGACCAAGACCACATTGCGTATCTATGACACCTTAAGCCGCGAAAAGCAGGTGTTCGAGCCGATTGATGCCAACCATGTCCGGCTTTATGTCTGCGGCCCGACGGTTTACGACTATGCCCATGTCGGCAATGCACGGCCTGTTGTGGTGTTTGATACGCTGGTGCGTGTATTGCGCCATATCTATCCAAACGTGACCTATGTGCGCAACGTGACCGACGTTGATGACAAGATCAACGAACGTGCCCGCCAAAGTGGCGAGCCGATTTCGGAAATCACCAAACGTACCCATCAGGCATATCTGGATGATATGGGCGCGCTTAATGCCGCCAAGCCCGATATCGAACCGCGCGCGACCGAACATATCGCGGAAATGATCGCGATGTGCGAAAGCCTGATCGAACAGGGCTTTGCCTATGCCGCCGAAGGGCACGTGCTGTTTTCCGTTGGCCAGTATGAAGAATACGGCAAGCTGTCGCGTCGCGACCGCAAGGAAATGATCGCCGGTGCCCGGGTTGAAGTCGCCCCCTATAAAAAGGACCCGGCGGACTTTGTGCTTTGGAAACCGTCAGATGACGAGACGCCGGGCTGGGAAAGCCCATGGGGCCGCGGACGTCCGGGCTGGCATATTGAGTGCTCTGCCATGTCGACGCGCTATCTGGGCGAGAATTTCGACATTCATGGCGGCGGATCGGATCTGGTCTTCCCGCACCATGAAAACGAAATCGCGCAAAGCTGCTGCGCGAACAAGGGTTCTAGTTACGCCAAATACTGGATGCATAACGGCCATCTGATGGTCGAAGGTGAAAAGATGTCCAAGTCGCTTGGCAACTTTGTCACCGTGCATGAGTTGCTCGAAAGCTGGCCGGGCGAGGCGATCCGTCTGGCGATGCTGGGAACCCACTATCATCAGCCGATCAACTGGACCGAAGAAAACCTGCGTCAGGCCAAAGAGGCGCTGGACCGGTTCTATACCGCCCTCCGTCAGACCACCGATATCGAACCGGAAAACACCCCGGTGCCGGAATCTGTTCTGAATGCGCTGTGTGATGATCTTAATACGCCGCTTGCGATTTCGGAGTTCCATGAACTGGTGACCGAACTTAACAAGGCGACGAAGAAATACGATAAGGCCGAAGCCAAGGGCCGTGTTCTGGCGGCGGCAACTTTGCTGGGGATTCTGGAAAATGATCCGGAAGCCTGGTTCACCGGTTCTGCCGATGAAGACGAAGCTGCCGAGATTGACAGCCTGATCCAGCAGCGTGCCGAAGCGAAGAAAAACCGCGACTTTGCCACCGCCGATCAGATCAGAAACGATCTTTTGGCGCGTGGTATCCTGCTTGAAGACTTCAAGGAAGGTACGAGCTGGAAGCGCGTTTGATCCGTCGGATTTGAATTGGAAAAGGCACCGCAGGGAGACCTGCGGTGCCTTTTTGCTTTAATTGGCGGTGGCGTCCAGTTCGTCAAACAGTTCCTGTGCGGCATTCAGGCCGTTGATCGCGGCGGGAAGACCGCCATAAACCGCCATCTGCCAGATCGCTTCGATGATTTCTTCGCGTGTCGCCCCGGCAGCAAGAGAATGTTTGATATTGACCTTAAGCTGCGGTGCGGTTTGCCCGCCCAGAACCGTCAGGGCGGAAATCGTGCAGAGCTGACGGGTTTTCAGATCAAGGTTGGGCCGGGCGTAATGACGGCCATAGGCCCATTCAACAAGACTTTCGGCAAATCCGGGCACCAGGGTATCGTATTTTTCGGCCAAGGCGCCTTCAAGCGGCGGGTTCAGACGTGCGACAACATCGCGCCCGGCGTCGAGCGCGCTTTTATGTTCAGCCATAAGGGGCTCCTGTAAGGTATTTTTGAGGTCAGGCCGTTTTCTTGCGGCCGATTTCGTCGTAATTGGCGATTTTGTAATCAAGCACTTCGAGGGTTTCGGTCAGTTCGGTGATTTTCTGGGCCAACCCGGTCCGATAGATTTCAAGAAGTTCGCGCCGTTCGCCAACCGTTTGTTCGCCTTCGCTGCGCAGACGGGCAAACCGGACCCGGTCGCGGATCGGCATGCCAAGATCCTTAAGCCGGCTTATGAAAGTCAGCCAATCGAGAATTTCCGGATCATAGTACCGTCGACCGCCCGCATCACGGGATGGTTTGGGCACAAGACCGATTTTTTCGTAATAGCGCAGCGTGTGAATGGGCAAACCGCTTTTGGCCGAGACTTCACCAATCATCATGTCGGTCACCTTTCAGCTTGGGGAACTTTCAAAAGGCTAGCTGCTGGAGTGTACTTTAGGTCAAGCGTAAATTTTTTGCCAGTTTGTGCAACAGCTTGCAGTTGCGCAGACATGACATTCTGACCACCTTCTATCCTGTGACCGGTTCGAAACGACAATGTTGGGATTGCGATGTTTTTACTGGGGCGACGGAATTTCCTGCGCGGTGCGACGGCAATTGGCGCAACAGCGGGCTTTGGCGCGATCAAGCCGCTTTGGGCACAAACGCTTGATAATCGTGCGGTGCTTGATGTGATCAAAAAGCCGATCCCGTCAACGGGTGAAATGATCCCGGCGGTCGGTCTGGGAAGCTGGATCACGTTTAATGTCGGCAATGATCCGGTTTTGCGCGACCAGTGCGCCAATGTCATGCAGGCCTTTTTTGACGGAGGCGGACGGATGATCGACAGCTCGCCGATGTATGGATCGTCCCAGGATGTGATCGGTTACGGGCTTGATAAACTGGGTGCGCGTGATCGGGTATTTTCAACCGATAAGGTCTGGACATCGGATGACGGTGCAGACCAGATCGCCGAAACATCCGATTACTGGAACATCGAAAAGTTTGACCTGTTGCAGGTCCATAATCTGGTGGGGATCAATGACAATCTGCCGCTTCTGTTCGATATGAAGGATGAAGGACGACTGCGTTATGTCGGCGTGACGACGTCGCATGGCAGGCGTACCGATGATCTGATCGCGGTGATGAAAAACGCGCCGCTTGATTTCGTACAGGTCACCTATAACCCGGTGGATCGCAAGGTCGAGGATTACCTGCTGCCGCTGGCCTTGGAACGCGGGATTGCCGTGATCGTCAACCGACCGTTTCAGGGCGGCCATCTGATTGATCGGCTTGAAGGTGAAAAACTGCCGGACTTTGCCGCCGAGATCGAAGTACGAAGCTGGGCGCAGTTGATCCTGAAGTATCTGATTTCCCATCCGGCGGTGACCTGTCCGATCCCGGCAACGACACAGCCGATGCACGCCATGGAAAACATGCAGGCGGCCACCGGCCCAATGCCCGATGATGACATGCGCCAACGTATTGCTGCCGTGATCGGGGTTCTGTGATGAGCGAGTGGTGGAGCTACAGTCTGGCAGATTTTCTGCTGTTTTCGCCGCGCGTTTATTACCGGCTGTTTGAAACGCTGAATACCACATGGTGGCTTGCGGTTACCGCCGCATTGGTAGCAGGGATCATCACCTTTGGCCTTTCCATCCGGCACGGCAATCGCGGCAACCGGGTGGCGCTTGTACTGTTGGCGATGATCTGGGGCTGGGTGACTGCGGGCTTCCTTTGGTATTATTACCAGCCGATCAACTGGATAATCCCTTATTTCATTCCGGCATTTATCACAGAGGCATTGTTGATGGTGATGTTTGCCGCGCGCCGGATGCCGTTGCGATTTGGCTGGCGCGGTGATTTTTCCAGCATTGCCGGGGTGGTGATGATCGTGATTGCGATTTTCGTCTATCCCTTTGTCGGTCTGATCGAAGGGCGCGACCTGATACAGGCGGAACTGTTTGGCAGTGCCGCCGATCCGACGGTAATCGGGACGCTTGGCTTTATCCTGCTGGCGCGCGGGTCGTGGCGCTGGGTCCTGTTGCCTGTGCCGTTGGTGTGGTGTGTACTGTCCAGCGGGACATTATGGGTGATGGACCAGAATATCGCGCTGCTGCCCCTGATAGCTGTCTGGTTGACGGTGCTTGGCGGCTGGATGGATCAGAAAAGCGGTGTCACCCGCCGGTCATTGCTTGATACCGGCGGGGATGACTAGAGTTCGTGTCGCGCGATTCAACGCCCGGCAAGCAGGCGAATACCAACCGCGGCAAAGAACACACCCAGCAAACCATTGATCCAGCGCGCCGCGCGACGATACAGCGAAATCGCCGGTGCGGTCGAAAAGGCGGTGGCATAGGCGAAATGCACAAGTGTTGAAATCGTGCCACAGCCAATCACGATCACCCATCCTACCCAAAGTGGCGTGCCATCGGCAAAGCCGATGGAGATGATGGCAATCCATGTCAGGATTGCCTTGGGATTTGTCAGGTGAAGGCTCAGCCCACGACTGAAATACCCGACCGGCGAGATGGTTTTATCATCGCGCGCAATGGCATCGCCAGCCGGTTGGGTGGGCCGGAAAGCGGAACGAAATGCCTTGAAAGCCATCCATAAAAGATAAATCCCGCCGGCAATGCGAATGATGGTCATGGCATCAGCCCAGCTTGCCAGAAGGGCAGAAAGACCCGTCAGGGTCAGAATGCCGATGCAAAGCGAACCTGTTCCGATCCCGATGGCAAAGCAATGACCGGCACGGCGACCGCGTTCAAGCGAGACACCCATCAGACCCAACAAGGCAGGGCCGGGGCTGATCAAGCCCATCAGAAGGGCGGCATAGGCAAGAAATATTCCCGGCAAATAGGGGGCGATATCGGCAAAGTCGATCATGGGGCGATCCTTTGTCAAACATGGTGGCAAACATGCCGTGGTGGCGGCATGAAAACTGTACGCCCCGGTTGTAGTTCTGTCGAGAATGCAAAAGCCCCGGCGCGAAAGGCAACCGGGGCTTTGGATGATCATATCCGATGACGGTATCAGTCTTCAAAAATGACTTCGTCGTCGGCAACCTCGACCTGACGGGCGATTTCGGACAATGCCTGTTCGAAAACTTCGGGCGGATGGCCGCCGGAAATGGCGTATTTGCCGTTCACGACATAGGTCGGAACCGATGAAATACCGGCATTGCGGAATTCTTCCTCTTCGGCGCGGACTTCCTTGGCGAACATGTCGCTGCCAAGAATTTCGTCTGCCTTTTCCGGTGACAGACCAACCTCCTCGGCGGCGCGTTTGATCACGCCGTGATCGCCGGGATTTTCGCCTTCCTGGAAATAGGCGCGGAACAGGGCCAGTTTCAGTTCGGTCTGTTTGCCTTCCTTGCCCGCCCAATAAAGCATCCGGTGCGCATCAAAGGTATTATAGATGCGGCTGTCCGAGCTAAAGCGGATGTCGAAGCCGACATTTTCACCCATCATCGAAATACGGTCGCGATTTTCCGCACTTTGATCCGGGGTAAGGCCGTATTTTTCCTTGATATGTTCTGACAGGTTCTGCCCTTCCGGACCCATATCCGGGTTCAGTTCGAACGGGTGCCAGCGCAGTTTGATGTCGACCTGACCGTCCAGACGCTCAATCGCCTGTTCAAGGTTTTTGTAGCCGATGATGCACCAGGGGCAGACAACGTCGGAGACGATATCGATCTGCATCGGGATGCCGTTGCTCATGAATTGTGCCTTGTCTTATGAATATCTGGATGGGTCACACATAAGCGGTATGAAGCCAAACGCAAGGACAGAAATGCGTAGGCTTAAAAGAAACGGCCTGTCCGGGGGAGACAGGCCGTCATATGTGCAACAACTCGGCGGGGGGAGGTAGATTAATCATCTAATCCGAGTTTCGGGGGGTGCACGTGGGACGCTTCTGATGGCAGCGCGGCCAACAGGGGAGGCGAACTTCAATCCATGCCGTCGATATTCTGGCGACGGGCGTTGTCGACCATATATTCGGCAAAGGTTTCAAGGGTAGGACAGGACCAGTCTGCCGCCGTTTTTTCGCCGTCACGTTCCCATTGACCATACCAGCGGTCATCAGGTTCGAGAGAGATCGTATAGGCGGCGAAACGGTCGGACGCCGTCCAGCTGTTTTTGCCAGCACGGTGCCAGGTCAGACCCGCAAGCAGCATAACGTCAAAATCTTCGGCGGCTTTCAATGCCATCTTGGTGTCCCTATCCATGCGAAGCCCGAAGAAATGGGGGGTGTATTCCCAGTCACTTCACAATGTATGGTAGAGTTAATCATTACTACCATGCCTTTACAACCATTCAGGGGGACAGGTTTGCTATCCTAAAGGTGGGCAATTAGGCGATTTTGGGCAAAAAGAAGCGCATAATTGGCATGTCTTGTAATGCGGTTGCGTAAATGACGGTTTTGCGGCAATTTGCCAGACCGTCCGGCACATGCCGGAACAAGAGAAGATCGATCAGTTTTGGAATGAATATGTCAGACAAGCGCGTCTATCTATACGACAGTACCTTGCGCGACGGGCAGCAGACCCAGGGCGTGGATTTTTCGGCAGCGGACAAAACCGCAATTGCCAAGGCACTGGACGAGCTGTCGATTGACTATATTGAAGGCGGTTGGCCAGGTGCAAACCCCACCGATGACGCATTCTTTGCCAATCCACCGAAACTTAAAAATTCGAAACTGACGGCATTTGGCATGACGCGGCGCGCGGGGCGTTCGGCATCAAACGATCCGGGATTGACGACGCTTGCACAAAGCGCGGCGATTGTTTGCATGGTCGGTAAAAGCTGGGATTTTCAGGTGACCGAGGCGCTCGGGATCGAGCTTTCGGAGAACATTGCGATGATTTCGGAATCCATCGCACATCTCAAAAGCCAGGTTTCCGAAGTCATGTTCGATGCCGAACATTTCTTTGATGGCTACAAGGCCAACCGCGACTACGCGCTTGCCGCGATCAAGGCGGCCTACGAGGCCGGTGCGCGCTGGGTTGTCCTGTGCGATACCAATGGCGGTACCCTGCCCGATGAGATTTTCGACATTGTCACCGATGTTTGTTCCCATGTTCCGGGCGAGAATGTCGGCATTCACTGCCATAACGATACCGAGAATGCGGTGGCGAACTCTTTGGCGGCGGTCCGGGCCGGGGCACGGCAGGTGCAGGGCACGCTGAATGGTCTGGGCGAGCGGTGCGGCAATGCCAACCTGGTTTCGATCATCCCGACATTGATGCTGAAGATGGGCTATGACGTTGGCATTTCACACGAACAGCTAGCCCATCTGCGCCGGATTTCGCACATCCTTGATGAACGGCTTAACCGCGAACCAACCCGTCAGGCGGCCTATGTCGGGGATAGTGCATTCGCGCATAAGGGCGGATTGCATGTGTCCGCCGTGGAAAAGAACCCGGCCTGTTACGAGCATATCGAGCCGGAGCTTGTAGGAAACCAGCGTCATATCCTTGTGTCAGATCAGGCGGGGCGTTCAAACATTCTGGCCCGGTTCCGCGAAATCGGGGTCGAGGTCGATCCGAAATCCGATGCAGTCGGCAAGCTTGTCGAAGCGGTCAAGCAACGCGAATTTGATGGTTATGCCTATGACGGTGCCGAAGCAAGTTTCGAACTTCTGGCGCGCAAGGCACTGGGCGAGCTTGACCGTTATTTCCGTGTGACATCGTTCCGCGTGATTGACGAACGCCGCTGGGTGGACGAGCAGGATGAACAGGTCATCACCATGTCCGAAGCGACCGTCAAGGTCGTGGTCGGCGATGGACAGTTCATGTCCGTGGCCGAGGGCAATGGCCCGGTCAACGCGCTTGATGCCGCGTTGCGCAAGGTGCTTCTGACCGTGCCGGAATATGTCGAGCCCGTGCAGCAGATCGAACTGATCGATTATAAGGTCCGCATCATAACACGTGGTGATGGCACGCGCGCAGTCACCCGCGTCATGATCGAAAGCCGCGATGCCGAGGGCAATAGTTGGTCAACGGTGGGGGTTTCCACCAACATTATCGAGGCGTCCTATAACGCGCTTCGGGATTCTATTACCTATAAACTGTTCAAGTCCGGCGTACGCAGCCAGCATGCGTGACGGTTGGTTCAGGCGATAAAATGGCAAAGGGCGCGTTTTTTTTGATCCGCGCCCTTTGACGTTTAGATTTGATGGTGATGCGGGTGGTCATGACTTTGATCGTGATGATCGTGTCCATGTTTGTGCCCATGCCCAAAGCGTGCGGCCATGAAGCTTAGCAGGTCGATATCGGCCCGTTCGGTCATCGACACATAGGTGAATGTCATGGTTTCGCGTTCCTCGATCATGCTGCCGGGGAACGGCAGATAAGCCAGTTCGCGGGTAGCAAAGGCCGGGCAGGCGGTGCCGATTTGCCAGTTGGTTGTGATTTTGGCATCGACCAGATGCATGGTCAGGCCATCCTTGCCGATCTTTTGAAACGGGATATCGGCAAGGCGAAGGTAGCTTGCCTTGTCATCGGCTTTGCGGAAGCCTTCGACGAAGCTTGAGGACAGGACCTGTAATTCCTCGGCATGGTCGGCGTCGCTTTGGCCGTGGACATGGGAATGCAGGTGATCGTGGTCCGGGGCGTGATTATGCCCCGGTCCGTGAGAATGGTTGTGGCCGTTATCGTGATGATCATGGGGCATCTGGTTACTCCACGTCCGGGCCGGCGGGGATGTTGACCGGTTTGTCGATGATGCCGCGATGCGATCCCATTTTGCCATGTGACACCAGTGTACCCAGCACATCGACAATCACGCGCGTTGCCAGCAGGGCGGTAATGTCCGAGCAATCATAGGGCGGCGAAACTTCAACGACTTCAAGGCCGCAAATTCCCTCTGCCGCGACAAGCGATACAAGCTCCAATGCCTCGCGCGGCAGGAAACCGCCAGGTTCGGGCCAGCCGGTGCCCGGAACGAAACCGCAATCGACACTGTCGATATCAAACGAGATATAGACCGCATCCGCATCCTTCCATGCCAGTTCAAGCGCGCGCGCGGCGGTTTCGGCCAGTCCGAGTTCCTCGACATCGCGCATGGTGAAGATGTTGGTATTGCGATTGCGTGCAACTTCGACCCCTTCGCGCGGCACCTGCCAGCCGCCAATGCCGACCTGCACAAGGTTCACCGCCGGAACATTGACCAGATCGGTGGCATGGAACCACGGCGTGGTGTGCATGCGTTCATCAAGGTCTTTTTCCTGAATGTCGATATGGCGGTCGAAATGCACGATGCCGATACGTTTGGATGTGCATTGCGCAATGCCACGCACGCACGGGAAACCGATGGAATGATCGCCGCCGATCATGATCGGCAGTGCGCCACTGGATGCAACGTGGCTGACCGCGCGCGTAATCTGATCAAAGGTTTTTTCGATATTGGCCGGGATGGTGAAAACATCACCTACATCGCAAAGCGTCATCTGTTCGCGAAGATCGACCCCCATTTCATAGTTATAGGGCGTGTAAAGGGCGGATATCTTGCGAACCCCCTGCGGGCCGAAACGCGTGCCGGGGCGGTATGTCGTGCCGCCATCAAACGGGATGCCTATAACCGCCGCGTCATAGGCACCGACCTTGGTGACGTCTTCGATATAGGGTGCCTTCAGAAACGTGTTGATCCCGGCATAATGGGGCAGTTCGCCCCGGGCAAAGGTCGGGATCGATTTATCGGTCAGGCAATCCGAGCCGGTCAAACCCATGCGAAGCGCCCACTGCTTTTCCTTTTCCCAAGCGGCAGATGGCAGCAAGGCTTCTTTTTCCGCCGATTTCCAACCACGCAATTGCAGCTTGTCGAAATTCGGGTGGTGGTGACGGGTTGCGGCGGGGGCGGGCAATGTTCCGGCCACGCGATGTCGGCGGACATTTTGGGGGGCAAAGAAATCGCGCATAGTTGTTTCCTTCGGGTTGCGTCAGTCTTTGTTGGGGTGGCTTTCGGGTTTGAAATCAGGGAACCGGCGCGGTCGCCATCAGGGCGGCCGAGAAATTCATGCCGTCGGTTTCATCGGTTTCGCCATTGGCACCGGGAAGCGGTGCGGCAGACAGGTCAATCGGCAGGTCGTATGTGATGGTCGCGCCATAGGCTTCTGGCGCGTGCGGATCATCGCGCAACTTGTCAAATACCAGCATCCGGGTGCCGAGTTTGAAGGCCTCGTGGATGTCGTGCGTGACCATGAAGATCGTCATGTCATGCGCCTTCCACAGGTCCAGCAGCAATTCATGCATGTCATTGCGAATACCCGGATCAAGCGCGCCAAATGGCTCGTCCAGCAGCAGCACGCTGGGTTTCATTGTCAGGGCCTGAGCAATGGCAAGGCGTTGCTGCATGCCGCCCGAAAGCTGACTTGGATATTTGTTGGCCGCTGGTGACAGGCCGATGGTTTCAAGTAGTTCGGCAACATCATCGCGGGCCTTCTTGCGCGCGCGACCAAACAGGCGCCCGGTCAGTTTGCGGGCGGCAAATTCCGCGCCGATCATGAGGTTTTCAGCAACGGTCAGATGCGGAAAAACCGAATAGCGTTGAAAGACAATGCCGCGATCAGGGGTGGGTTGTTGCGGCAGTGGTGCGCCATCCATCAGGATATCGCCGCTGCTTGGCAGCTCCTGGGACAGCAGCATGCGTAAAAAGGTCGATTTGCCACAGCCCGATGCCCCGACCAGCGTGCAAAACGCCCCGGCTTCGATATCCAGATTGATGCGTTCAAGCACCGGATATTCGCCGTAAGACTTGGTCAGGTTGCGGATCATGAATTTCGGGTCGCGCATCACAGGCTATCCCCCGAAAGGTGGTTCCAAGGGAGAGCCTTGCGCGATGCCATCAACAGCAACCGGTCAAGAATAAAGGCCAGAAGCGTGATCCAAGCGACATAAGGCAGGATCACATCCATCGCGAGGTAACGACGCACCAGAAAGATGCGATAGCCAAGGCCGCTGGTTGATGCGATGGCCTCGGCGGAAATCAGGAAAATCCATGCCGGGACAAGGCCAAGCCGGATGGCAATGATCAGTTTTGGCATGACTTGCGGCAAAACCACACGCGCGATCATTTGCCAGGTCGAGGCGCCCAGCGTTTCGGCCTTGATGATCAGTTCGCGCGGGATATCCATCACCGCCTGCGCGATGGTCCTGATCATGACCGGGGCGGTGCCAATCGCGATCAGCATTACCTTGGAAGTCTCGCCCAATCCGAAAATGATGAACAGGATCGGCAGGATGGTGATCGGTGGGATCAGGGACAGGGTGGCGACAAAGGGCGCCAGCCCGCGCCTTATATGCGGAATGAAGCCAATGGAAATGCCAAGCCCGATGGCAAGCAGGGTGGAAATGAAAATGCCGACCGCAAGGCGCGACAGGCTATCGATCGTATCAAGCCACAGAAGGTAATCGCCCGACCGTTTGTCGGCCTCGAACCCCATGCGCCAGATCGCATCTCCCAAGCTGCCAAGCGACGGCAAAAGCTTGTCGGCCGGATTATTGATCCGGCGCAGATGGCTTGCGATGGCATAGGCCCCGATCAAAAGCGCAAACGGGATCGAGCCCAGCAATATGGCTGCGCGCCGGGAAAGGGTGCGATTGATGATACGCATGGCCGTCACCTTGCAATTGCAAAAACGGGGCAGTGGTCAAGACGGGGCAAAAATCTGAAAGGTCGGCCATCCGAACCTGATGCAACTGGTGCAACGAATGTTACAAGGCCGGATGGCCGACAGAGTTAATCAGCGAAGCGCTTGGTGGCGTGGAGAATACACGGTTTCAAAGCTCGCCCTTGGCGGCCATCTCCATATAGGTCGTGTCAAATTTCAGCTTCACATTGGCGCTATCGCCATAGATGCTGCCATCCGGGAAGCTGACGCCGACGAATTCCGGGCTTGGTGCGCCTTCACCAAGGATGCCCTTGTCGAACAGGAATTCGGCGACGAATTTCATGGTTTCGGGAAGCTCGGTCGATTTGGTGAATTCAACCGCCTTGTCCGGGGTAAAGAACATCGCCGTGCTGGCAAGCTGGGCATCGTATCCGGCAAGATCGGTGCCTGATGCTTCGGCCATCGCAGTGCGTGCGGCAATGCCTTCGTCGGTGTCGGATGCCATGATGCCCATCAATTCATACCATGCGCCAACCAGTGCCTTGCCGAAAGCCGGATTGTCGGCAAGGGTTTCGGTGTTGACCATCATGATATCGATGATTTCGCCGGGGATACCCGCACTATCAAAGACGAGTGTCGCGTTATCGTTGGCGGCAATTTCCGACAGAAGCGGCTTCCATGTCACGACCGATGTCACATCGTCGGTGGCATAGGTCGCGATCATGTCGGCGTCGGATGTATTCACGACCGTGACGTCCTGTTCGGACAGGCCGACCTTTTCAAGTGCACGCGCCAGCAGGTAATGGGAAACGGAAAGTTCAACCAGATTGACGTTTTGCCCCTTGATGGCGGCAAGGTCAGTTGCGTTTTTCAGGATGATGCCGTCATTGCCGTTGGAATAATCGCCAACAATCAGGGCGGTGGTATCAACGCCGCCACCGGCCGGGATCGAAAGCGCGTCCATATTGGTCATTGAGCAGCCGTCATATTCGCCGACGGTATATTGGTTGATCGATTCAACGTAATCGTTGATCTGCACGATATCGACCGAGATGTCGTATTTGTCGGCCCATTTTTTCATGATGCCGCTATCTTGCAGATACCCCCACGGCATCCAGCCAACATAGATCGACCAGCAGACTTTGAAATCGGACTTTTGTTCGGCGTGGGCGGGTAGGGAAGCCAAAGAGGCAGAAAGGACGGCGGCAAACGAAAGTGTTTTGAAAAACGTCTTTAACATGTGTGCGCTCCTGCTTGTTTTGCGGATCACTTCGGATCAGTCAATTCAAGAAAGGCTCTTGCACACAAACCGGGAGAAGGCTTGTGCGCGACAAACCTGTGCAGTTGTCTCCCGGGATTTTGGCCCGCCGTGTCACCAGCCTGTGAAACTCTGGCTGGCTTGCGCCTCTTGGACCAGCATTCCTTTCGGAACCGGAACCCTAGGCGCGCTGCACACTCAAACAGAAGCAATGCATATGCCAGTCACCTGAAATACGTCTTTGGATGTTGGTAATGCTATGGAAATAAAGGATAATACTAATGTTAGTGACGCTGCCTGTTGCGCGAAATGAATATATGCAGCGCACAAATTTTGATTAAAAAATGACCATAAAAATAAATATGATCAAAAATAATGCATCTTCCGTGCGTGTAATGTGTGCTGGCATCGTGCATTGGCTTTTGGTAAAGAAGCGCCAATATTGACGGGCATGCCCGCACTTTACCCCATGCAAAGACCGGAGAATTCAAGCGATGAGCGACGTCGCAGACGCGGCTATGCCGGATGGCGCAAGACCCGAAACCGGCGGTATCGCCAATCCGCCTGTCATCATCCTGATCGAACCGCAGCTTGGTGACAATATCGGCAAGGCGGCGCGCGCCATGCTCAATTGCGGTTTGGTTGATTTGCGCCTTGTGCGACCGCGTGATGGCTGGCCCAATGAGCGGGCAACCGCGAATGCGTCGGGGGCTGATATTGTCATCGACAATACCAAGGTGTTCGAGCGCGAAGAAGATGCGCTCGCGGATCTGAACCGGGTTTATGTGACGACCGCGCGGGCGCGCGACGCGATCAAGCCGGTTTTTACCCCAAAGGGACTGGCACCTGAAATGCGCGCCAATGTCGCGCAGGGGGAAAAGGTCGGCGTGATGTTCGGGCCGGAACGCACCGGTGTGCGCAACGAACATATTTCGATGGCCGATGCGGTCGTGACAGTGCCGCTGAACCCGGGCTTCACATCGCTTAACCTTGCGCAGGCTGTGCTGCTGATCGGGTATGAATGGTGGCAGGCCGGTGTCGATGTGCCCGATTACCAGATGATGATGAACGATACCTTCCCGGCAACCCGGGACGAGTTGGATCGTTTGTTCGAACATCTCGAGGCGGAACTGGATAATTCCGGTTTCTTCCGGGTCGAGGCAAAACGCCCGAATATGGCACGCAATATCCGCAATATTTTCAACCGCGCTAACCTGACCCACCAGGAAGTTCAGACACTTCGCGGCATGATCGTCGCGATGCGGGGCGGTAAGCACAAGCCATAGCTGCATGTCTGCTTCTGTGCAGATTGGTACACAACACCCGCCGATTTTGGCGGGTGTTGTTGTTTGGGGTGCTTTCAGTATTCGGTCGACAGCTTGGTGCTGCCCCGTGAGTCATGACCGGCTTTATGTGAATTTTTTTAGACAAATGTAATAATGTAAGGCGATTTGTAATTGTAGTTACAAAATTATCCGTGACATCGCCTGTTTTCCCGACCTATCCTTGAGTCTGGGGTTCATAACACAATCTTATAAGAGATGGGTCACCCGGACGGGGGTTCAGAGGTTTCTCAAATGTTTGAGCATTGGGGTGGGGTATGAAGGGATTTCTAAATCTTTCGGTCAAGGTTCAGCTGCTGATTTCGATGGCGGCACTTGCGTTTTCTGCGGTTGCGGTGGTTTTGCTGGTTACGCAATCTTCGTCATTCGATGCCATTCACAAGGTATCGGTCGAACAGGCGCGCGAACAGGCTTATCGATATGCCAATTCGGTTTCGGAGGAATTGAATATTCCGGCGGAAGCCGTTCGTTCGACAGCCTCGGCGCTAAAAGGCATGGTTGCGGCAGGTAAGCCTGACCGCGAAGTTGCCGGTGAAATCATTTCCGAATTACTGCGTCAGCATCCCGGGATTGTCGGCAGTGGAACGGTGTGGGAACCGAACGCCTTTGACGGTGCCGATAGCAGCAACGCCAATGTGGCAGGCAGCGATGATGCCGGTCGGTTTGTGCCCTATTTCTATCGTGATGCATCGGGCAAGATCGCGTTTGAGCCGCTGATCGGGTTTGAAACGCCGGGGGATGGCGATTGGTGGTTGGTTCCCCGTGACGAACGACGTGAAACCATTGTCGAACCTTATGTCTATCCCGTGAACAATGTCGACGTGTTAATGACAACCATCAGTGCGCCGGTATTTGAGGGGGAACCGGGCAGTAAGGTGATTGGCGGCGTAACCGTCGATCTGGCGCTTGAAACGCTGCAGGGCATTATCGACCAGATTGCCTTGCCCGAGAGTGGTATGGCTACCCTGATTTCAGAAGGGGGCTATGTTGTCGCACACAGTGCCAAGGATCGGGTTGGGCAGAATATCAGCGATATTGATCCGGCACTGGCACCGGTCCTGGAAAGTATTGGCAAAGGTGAGGCTTTTGGCCGTGAAATGAAGCTCGGTGCCGATAGTGCGTCTTACTATGTGACCTTTACACCGATATCGATTGGCAAAACGGGTACGAACTGGGCATTGGGTACGGCGATCCCGATGAAAGCTATTCTGGCAGAGGCAAATAACCAGCTTTATATCGCCCTCGTCGTCGCGGCTGTTGCAGTTCTTGCGGTTGCGATTATCGCCTTTTGGCTTGGCGGTGCGTTGGGGCGTCCGGTGTTGCGGATGACCGAACGGATGAATGCGCTGGCGCAGAATGATGTCGATGTCGAGATTCCCTATACTGATCGTTCGAACGAGTTTGGCCGCATGGCACAGGCCGTTGCGGTGTTTCGGGAAAATGCCGTGCGTGTTCGCAATGCCGAGGCCGAAAAACTTAAAGCCGATCATGTGGCCGAGGAAAGGCGCCGTGCCCAGTTGAACGAGCTTGCAGACTCGTTTGAAAGTTCTGTTGGAGGAGTGGTCGGCTCGGTGAGCAATGCTGCGGATCGTTTGTCGTCGTCTTCCGGGGTCATGAACCAGATCGCTGTTGACACGCGATCACAGGCCGCAGCGGTGAATGCAGCCGCCGAAGAAGCATCCAATAATGTACAGACTGTGGCTTCCGCGACCGAAGAGCTGTCTGCGTCTATCCGTGAAATTTCGTCGCAGGTTGCGCAATCAAACGAGATTGCGGGCAATGCCGTAGAAGAAGCCAACAGAACAAACCAGTTGATCGGTGGTCTTGCCGATGCGGCGGAAAAGATCGGCGATGTTGTAACCTTGATTCAGGATATTGCGTCGCAGACAAATCTTCTGGCGCTGAATGCGACAATCGAGGCTGCGCGTGCCGGGGATGCCGGCAAGGGCTTTGCGGTTGTTGCAAATGAGGTCAAGAATCTTGCCAGTCAGACCGCGCGTGCAACAGACGATATTTCCGGTCAGATCGGCGGTATTCAGGGGGCAACCAGGGATGCGGTCGAGGCAATCGGCGGGATCACTGAAACCATCGGTCGCATCAGCGAAATCGCATCGACGATTGCGGCCGCTGTTGAACAGCAGGGGGCGGCGACCGAAGAAATCGCGCGCAACGTCGGGCAGGCGGCACAGGGCACGACCGAGGTTACGTCAACGATCGGACAGGTGACGGCATCGACCGGCAAAGTTGGCGAATCTGCAAGTGATGTTGCAAGTGCTGCTGAGGAACTGACCGGGCAGGCTGCAAGCTTGCGTCAGCAGGTCGAGCAATTCCTGCGAGATATTCGGGCAGGCGTCTGATTTTGCATTGAAAATCGGCTAAACGGTTATCAGGGGCATTCGGGTTGGGAAACCCGGATGCCTTTTCGTTTGACTCTGCGGTCTTGATCTCTATATTGCGCCTCACTTCCGAGAAAGTGGGGCGAAACAGGTGTTTTCGTCCCCGTTCCTGTTTGGGTTAACCGAAACAAGAAACTATCGGGACAATAAAGTGATCTTAAAAAAGAGAGTTACAAAATGTCGAAACGTATTGCTGCAAAGCATAAGATTGACCGCCGCCTTGGCGTGAACCTTTGGGGCCGTGCAAAATCGCCGCTGAACAAGCGCGAATATGCACCGGGCATGCACGGCGCGACCCGCCGTAAAAAGCCGACCGATTACGGCACCCAGCTGTTCGCCAAACAGCAGCTTAAAGGCTATTACGGTTCCATCTCCGAGAAACAGTTCCTGCGTTACTACAAAGAAGCATCGCGTCGTCCGGGCGATACTTCCGAAACGCTGGTCGGTATTCTCGAGACCCGTCTCGATGCTGTTATCTACCGCATGAAATTCGTTCCGACCGTGTTCGCAGCGCGTCAGTTCGTTAACCACGGCCACATTCTTGTCAATGGCAAGAAAGTCACCATTCCTTCTTACCTCGTTAAAGAAGGCGACGTTGTTGAAGTCAAACCGGCTTCGCGCGAAATCCCGATGGTTATGGAAGCTGCCAACCTGAACGAACGCGACGTTCCGGAATATCTTGACGTTGACGCGAAGGCCTTCAAAGGCACCTTCGTTCGCGTTCCGAAATTCGCAGAAATCCCGTACCCGGTTCAGATGCAGCCGAACCTGGTCGTTGAATTCTACTCGCGTTAATTCTTATCGGATTTCGCGAAGACGAACACAAAACGCCCGCTGGAAACAGCGGGCGTTTTTGTTTTGCTGATGCGTTATCTGAGCAGGTGTTGGTTTACTTCAAGTTGCATTCTACTCTTGAGGGCGGGTTGACACCTTTGCCTGCTTCCTGAATGCTGATCTGTGCTCTTTATGTATATTTTCAGGTTGAGGATGAAGTCATGAAGATGTTGAAAATGGCAGCGATTGTTGGGCTGTCTGTGCTTGGGTTAACTGGCTGCCAAACAACAAAAGAGGCTGCAAATATGGTTGCTTTGGATGTGTCATTCGATTGGCATGGAACTTCCGCCTGCTCCACCAAGCCGCCTGCGTTTGTCATTTCAAACATTCCTGCTGATACAGCATCACTCCGCTTTAAAATGGTTGATCTGGACGTTCCAACCTACAATCACGGAGGAGGGACGATCGATTATTCTGGTTCCAGTAAAATTCCTGCAGGTGCCTTTTCCTATAAAGGACCGTGTCCCCCGAGCGGATCGCATGACTACCGCTTTACCGTCACGGCTTTGAATGCCGATGGCAGCATGATTTTGGGTAAAGGCGAAGAAACCCAGGCATTTCCACCCAAGTAAGCCAAATTGTCTTACTTTGGGCATCAAGCTCTGTAATCTCGAACTTCCGAGCCATTCGGTTCGGAAGTTCGTTTTGGGAATGGATCAAGCATACGGCTTGTTAACCTGTTCGGATGCCTGCTGGGCAGCGGCGGCAATCGCTTCTTTCTTCTGTTCCGGTGTGGCGTCGTCGGGCACATCGACCTTCACATTGCGCGATGCCATGTGGATGCCGTTTTCCTTGAACATCGCCAGAACGCTTTGATAGACGGTTTTGCGGATGGTGAATTGTTCGCCGGGCTTGGCGGTATATTTAAGCCCGATCACCATGTTGAATTCTTCCATCCGGCGCACGCCCTGAGATTTCAGCGGTTCGATAAAGCTGTCACCGATCAGCGGATCTTCAAGCAGTTCGGCAGAAAGCTTTTTGACCAGCTTCTTGATCTTGTTGACGTCGGTTTCAAACGGCACACGGAATTCAAGTTTGACGATCACCCAGTCGCGGCTGTGATTGATGATCGATTTGATTGCGCCAAAGGGCACGGTTTGCAGGGGGCCACGATGATGGCGCAACTGCATCGACCGGATCGAGATATTTTCAACCCGTCCGCGCAGATTATCGACTTCGATATATTCGCCAAGCCGGAAGGCATCATCAAGCAGGAAGAAAACCCCTGCGACAACGTCGCGTACGAGCGCCTGACTGCCAAAGCCGATGGCAAGGCCAACAACGCCAGCACCGGCAATCAGCGGGCCGATATCAACCCCAAGGGCGGACAATGTCACCATCACCACCATAATGACGATGACGGTCAGCGCGAAGTTTTTCAAAAGCGGTAACAGGGTTTCAATCCGCGATAACCCGGTGCCGCCCCCTTCGCCGTCGCTATGTCCGCCGCCCGCGCCGCTTTGGCTCATGCGCTCGTCAAGGAACGCCTTGATCAGGGACCAGACCAGATCGGCGATCAGCAGGATCATGATGATCTCGGTCGAGGCATCAAGCGCTCGCGCGATGATCCCGGCATCTTCGGCAAGCGCAAGTCGATCAAATCCCCAGATACGCCAGAAACTGGCAAGAACAAAGACGATGGCCAGAAGCCGCACACCGCGTTTCAGAACCGGGGTAAAGACCGGAAGGTCCGGCTGAACAGGTTTGAATTCTTCCCCGGCTTCAATTGTCGCTGCTTCGGCGCGGGCATTGATGGCATCTGCTTTGGCCTCGGCCATTCTGGATTTTTTGCGATGCTGGCTTTCGATGATGTTGCGGAAAATTACATCAAACAGGCAGGCAATGCCAATCGCCAGCAGGCACTTCATGAAACGGTCTGCCGCCAGAATGGTCGTCGCGCCGAGTGCCATCAGATAGGCGCAAACAATGACGGGCCATAAGCGGGAAAGCGATACGGGCAGGGCAATCTTTTCAACTGCGCCCGTGAGCCGGTGAGTAGCGAAATAACGCGTCAGCGAAACCGTCGCGATGCAAAACGCCAGAACACTGATCACGACCGCGATATCAAAAAGAATGATGTCGCTATGGACCATTGCCGGTGACTGCCGGAAAACCCCGGCCAGTGCAAAGGCAAATAATGACACGCCGCTTGCGATGGTGATGGTACGTGCCAGTGTCGCTGCGGTCTGCGGATCGACATCGATCATCCGAAGGCCTTCAGCCTGCGGCGCAAACAGGAATTGCAGCACGATCATGACAAGACGCAGAACAAAGAACGCGGCGAGCATCGACAGAAGCGCTCCCTTCATCAGGGGCGGCCAGTCAAAAATCATGAAGGCACCGATTGAGCCGATGGCAAAGACCGTCAAAGACAGTAGCGACAGGACGGATAAAAGCGCCATCTGACGCAGCCGGTCGAAGAAGCGGGTAGGGTGTTGTGCTTCAAGATAACTACAGAGCGGGGCAGCAGCCCGGCGATACAGAAATTCGACGATCAATCCTGTACCAACAAAAATCACGGTGAACAGGGCAAGGCGCATCAGCCCTCTACGGCCGATATCTGATGACAGAAAATCGCCGGTTTGTGCCATTTCATCGGGAAAGGTTTCAAGGCCGGTAATCGTATCTGCAATCTGTTCGCGGGTGCGTGCCACCCCGGCATCAAGGAAGTCGTAATAGCTGAAGGTCGTTTCAGCCGTATCGGACAAGGCATCATCGGACGGATCGGTTGTTTCCGTGGTCTGTTCTTCGTTTTGAGCGGCCATTGTAGCCAAGGCAGGCTGTGCATGTGCCCAGTCTGGCATGTCCGCCACAAGCAGCCAGAGGCCGAAACACATCAGGATTTTTGTTGTGATTTTCATAATGTCCCGCCCAACGTCCTGTTCGTAAAAACGAATTCCTTTTGGCAAGATGATACAGCCAAACAGGGGTATTAAGGAATGGTTTTACAGCATCGGCCCATATGCACGCAGGGCTTGGGGCAATAAAAAACGCGCCGGGCATCTGCGCGGCGCGTTTTAAATCATCGGGTGTCAGACCGGTTCGGGTCTGCGCCATCCGCCTTGATCAGGCAGCGACAGCAACGCCCTTGTCTTTGAGGTGCTGGGCCAGTTCGCCCGAGGCATACATTTCACGAACGATGTCGCAACCGCCAACGAATTCGCCTTTGACGTAAAGCTGCGGAATGGTCGGCCAGTTCGAGAAGTCCTTGATGCCCTGACGGATTGCCGGGTCGACCAGAACGTTGATGTCCTTGAACGGCGCGCCGAGCTCGGCAAGGACCTGAACGACGGCGGCCGAGAAACCGCATTGCGGGAACATCGAGGTGCCCTTCATGAACAGAACGACGTCGTTATCGTTGATGTCTTTCTGGATGCGATCAAAAACCGGATTGTCGGTCATGTTGGTTGTCCTTGGCTGCAAAGGCGGCGATCTCTCTGCCGCGATATTTCGGGTTATGGTTTTATGGCCGAAGATATGGCTGGAAGGGGCGGTTCTGTCAACTCTTGCGGCGTAATTGCCGTGCAGTCCGCAGATTATCCCAGGTGAAAATGCCAAGTCCGATCCAGACCAGCGCGTAAGTTATCATATGCGCCTGGGTAAAAGTTTCGCCGAGCAACAGAACCGCGACAAAGAACTGGATCGTCGGATTCAGATACTGCATCAGGCCAAGCGCGGAAAATTTCATGTTCCGGGCGGCAAAGGCAAACAGCACCAGCGGAATGGTTGTGACAGCACCCAGCGACACCAGCAGGGCATCATGGCCGATTCCCAGATTGGAGAAGGCCATGGTGCCCGATGCATTCAGCCAGACCAGATAGCCAAATGCCATCGGCGACAGCAGCAGACATTCGACAAACAGACCGGCAATCGGATCGGCCGGAACAAATTTGCGGATGACGCCATAAAAGCCGAACAGCAACGACAGGCTAAGCGCAATCCACGGCAGTGATCCGAAAAACACCAGAAGGTTCAGAACCCCGGCAAAGCAGATCAGTACCGAGACGATCTGAATGCGATTAAGCTTTTCGCCAAAGAAGATGCGACCAAGGATCAGCATGATCAGCGGCATGATGTAATAGCCAAGGCTGGCTTCAAGCGCATGTCCGATATGGACCGACCAGATATAGATCACCCAGTTCCCGGCGATCAGCAGGCTGCTTATGAATAACAGTCCCATGGTGCGCCTAGACGACAGCAGGTCCCACAATCGCGCACGACGTTTCAGGACAAAAACCAGTGTCAATGTCAGGATCGCCGACCATAGGATGCGATGGGCGAGAATTTCAAACGGGCTCGCGAAATCGATGATTTTGAAATAGAAACCCAGAAAGCCCCAGATGACAAAGGCACCAAGCCCCGCCAGCGGTCCGGCACCGATCAAAGCCGGTTTTTGGGATGAGGACATCGTTATTGAACCATGGTCATTTTGTGGGGCCAAACGGCAGGTGCCCGATGGGCAGAACGATATTCAAGCCTGAACTCGAGCGGAAACCTGGATATTGATCCGGGTTCGAATACGGGTAGTCATTCTGGTCTAGGTCGGGAATTATCAAGGGCACCGAAGCTGATCGGTGCCCGTAATTTTCTGGCGGCCTTGCAAGGATGGTGGTAAACGCAAGGCGGCCCTGTGTGGCAAGGAACTTATTCCGGTGCGGAAGTCTGAAGCGCAAGGGCGTGCAGGTCACCGCCCATTTTGCCTTTGAGGGCCGAATAGATCATCTGGTGCTGCATCACGCGGGTTTTACCGCGGAAGGACTCGGACACAACGATTGCCGCATAATGATCGCCATCACCGCGAAGGTCCTCGATGCGGACCTGTGCATCGGGAAGGGCTTCCTTGATCATCGTTTCGATTTCGTGGGCTTCCATGGCCATGGCGCTAATTCCTTATAATTGGTCGAATACCCTTGCGCCCTGTTTGGCGCATTCATCCGGGTGCCCGGCGATATTTGTTAATTCTGGTATATGTTGTCCCTGTAGGGGCTGTCAATTTCTGCAAGCGGTAATGCGCTTCGCGCGGTCAAAGATATGGTGATGCTTGTGTTTTGCGGCACATTGCGCTACGAAATGCACGGTTGCACACACCGGCCGTTCGCGGGGCTTTGGCTCATGGTAAAGTGATGCAGACGATTTTATCGGTTCCCCGTCTTCTTGTGACGTCGGACCGGCAATGCGGACACCCGGCCTCCTGTCAGGAGACGAAAATGACCCAACCCGTTCATAACCCGCCCGAAAAGCCTGAACGCACACCTGTCGAGCTTGCCGATTTTGCGAAAATCGCATCGGGCGATCCGGCGGAAATGCTTAAGCAGCAGGCAAAGCGCCTGCGCAAGGCACTGGCCAGCCGCAAGATGACGGTTTCCCACACCGGAAGCCTGGAGCTTCTGGCGCAAAGCCACGGATTTCGTGACTGGAACACCGCGATTGCCATGACGCGCAAACGCGAACCGGTCCGGATTGCCGATCTTGGTATCGGCAAACGCTTTGCTGGGTCCTATCTCGGCCATGCGGTGTGCGGCCAAATCCGCGGTGTCACCAGAACCCCGGTTGGCGGTGTTTACCGGATCGAGGTTCATCTGGATCAGCCTGTTGATGTCGTGACGTCGGAACGTTTTAGTGCCTTGCGACAGCGCATCGCGTCACGGATCAACGAGGATTGTGAACCCGTGCTTGCCAATGGCACGCGCGGCCCCGGTCTTTCGGTTGATCTGCTGCTGTGACTTTGACGCGGCTTGTTGCTGACATAAATGATGAAACCCTCCGGCAGCTTCCCAAAGTTGCCGGAGCCTACATTCTCGTGATTGATCTTTCTGCTGATCTGGTTTTACGGAACAAACGCTTCGCCGGGGCCATCCTGCGCCGGGGCACTTATCTTTATTGCGGTTCTGCCAACGGATCGGGTGGCATTGCGGCCCGTGTCAAACGTCATTGCCGGACGAAGAAAAAACAGCATTGGCATGTCGATGAACTGACCAACGGCACCGGGCACGTGGTTGCGATGCTTGTCATGCCCGATGGGTGTGAATGCGATTTGCGTGCTGCTTTGGGTATGGTGCCGGGCATTTCCATTCCGATTGCCGGGTTTGGCAGTTCGGATTGCGCGCGTTGCCCTGCACATCTGCTGGCGGCGGAAAGCCATGCCGTTGCGATGACGGCAATCGCGCAGGTCCGAAAGGCGTTCACCTAGTCCTTGCGGTTGCCTGCCGTGCCGTCAATCAGCGGACGGAAGCCCGATGCAACAATCTTCGAGCCGATCCTGCGCATAAGGGTATTGCGCAACCAGACACCGGTCTTGCCGCGGATTTTGGCGAAACCCATGCGTTGCAGGGATTGTTGCTGGACCCAGTGTGCTTCGGGCAGTCGGGCGGCCTGCCAGTCGGCAAGCGCGGTTGTGATATCGGATTGCGCGCGAAAGGCATTGGCCAGTGCCAAGCCATCCTTGATCGATTGCGTTGCCCCCTGTGCCATGGTCGGAAGGGTGCCATGTGCCGCATCCCCGATCAGGGCCACACGCCCCGCAACCCATTCGGGCATGACCATTTGCTGAAGACGGCCTTCGTGAATGATGGTGTCCGTTCCGATTGTGCCGAGCATATCGCGCACTGGACCATCAAACCGGGCAAAATGGGCGGCAAGCTCGCTTGTCGGCAAGTCGTGTATTCTTTCGCCCGGATCATAGGTGCTGGCATAGATATAAAATCGGCTATCCCCCACCGGCATCACCAGAATAACCTGCCCGTGACCGATGATGAATTTGGGCGCTGTCAGGCCGAAGGGATGATCCGTGATCCAGCGCCAGCAGATATAACCGGTCGGCTGCGGGACATGTTCCGGGCCAAAAACCAGGCGTCGAACGGCTGAATTGATCCCGTCCGCACCGATCACAAGATCAAAGCTGCCGGTCGTGCCGTCAGTAAAACGAACCTGTGCCTGATCGGGTGCGTTACTGATGTCGGATACGGAAAGACCAAACCGGATGGTCGGTGTTGTCAGTCTGGCGCACAGGATTTCGTGAAAGTCGCTACGCGTCAGGGCCTGAAATGTCGGCCAGCCGAGCTGTTCGGTTTCAAGCGCAAACAGTTTCCGGTCACGATGATCGAAATAATCCAGTCGTGGAAAGGCACAGGATTTGTCGGCAACATCCTGATCAATGCCAAGGTCTCGAAGGGCCGTCACCGCATTGCCGGGCAGGTGCAACCCCGCCCCGGTGGGTTTCCAGCCATCAAGGGTTTCGGCAATCGTAATGTCATGTCCGTCGCCTTGCAGGGCAATGGCCGCAGACAAACCGGCGATGCCGCCGCCGACAATCAGAATGTTCATTTTATGCCTGTAACTGGAATGGGGTGATGTTCGGATCAGCCGCCCGTCATGCTCATATGGCGACCGACTGCGGGTTTCTGGCCCTTGCGGTCGATGACGAAATCATGGCCCTTGGGTTTCAGCAGCATGGCTTCGTCAAGTAGACGATCAAGGGTTTCGGGTGCGCCCGAGCGGAGGGCCGCGCGCAGATCAACGTGGTCTTCCTGACCAAGGCACATGTAAAGCGTACCGGTACAGGTGACGCGCACGCGGTTGCAGCCCTCACAGAAATTATGGGTAAGCGGTGTTATGAAACCAAGACGCCCGCCGGTTTCGGCCACCGTGACATAGCGCGCCGGGCCGGGGGTGACATATTCGGACGGGATCAGAGTATATTCCTGTTCCAGCCGTTCACGAACGGCGGTCAGCGGCAGATATTGATCTGTGCGATCCCCGTCAATATCGCCAAGCGGCATGGTTTCAATCAGGCAAAGATCAAAGCCTTCCTTGCCGCACCAGGCGACAAGACGGGAAATTTCGTCTTCGTTGAAATTGCGAAGGGCGACCGTGTTGATCTTGATCTTGAGCCCCGCCTGTTTGGCAGCTTCAAGCCCGCTTAGCACCTGTTCAAGGCGGCCACGGCGGGTGATTTCGGCGAATTTCTGATGATCAAGACTATCAAGCGAGATGTTGAGCCGTTTGACGCCAAGACGTGCCAGATCATCGGCGTAGGTCGCAAGCTGGCTGCCATTGGTCGTCATGGTAAGTTCGTCAAGCGCACCGGATTTAAGATGACGCGACAAATCCCTGATCAGGTCCATGATGCCACGGCGCACCAGTGGCTCGCCCCCGGTCAAGCGCAGTTTGCGTACACCGCGCGCAATGAAGGCCGAACAGAGCTGATCGAGTTCTTCAAGTGTCAGGACTTCGGATTTTGGCAGAAAGATCATGCTTTCGGCCATGCAATAGGTGCAGCGGAAGTCACAGCGATCCGTCACCGATACCCGAAGGTACGATACATGGCGGCCATATTTGTCAATCAGCGGTCTGGTCATGGCGGCGGCGCTTGTTTCTGTTTATTGGTCTGGAAACGCTATGTAATGCGCAAGTTCGACTTTGGCACAGGGGGGATTGATTTGGCCACCCCGATTTGTGATGAAATCATCACCTTTCCGTCAGATAACATCAGAAAAACCGCGGGAAATATCCGCCGCGATGTTTCTATCTGTCAGGAAATTCAGGCATTATCGAATGCCTATTCCCAGTTTTCGGCTTCGCGGATGTGGAGGGTCGCGACGTCGCGATCAAGCGATGCCATGACATTGCGTAGCGTCTCGACATTCTCGCTGCCAAGCTTGGCAACCAGTTCGGCCGAACGTTCCGGCTTGGACAGGGCGGAACGTACATCGCGGAACAGGGCGCGCAGCAATCGTACACAATGTTCCTCGGTAAAGGTCCATGCATGATCGCCATGTGGCATGTTGTCATTGACCAACTGGATCATCCAGTTTTTACGCCGCTCGTAATCCTTGAAATGCAGGGCCATGCGCGAGAAGACCAGATTAAGCCGGTTGGCGACCTGAGGCTCTTCGGCAAGGTGATCCCAGTAATCTGTCGGATCACGCAATTCATCTTCTTCGTCGGCATGCTGTTCAATGATGGTCTGTATTTCGCCATCGATTTCCTGCAGCATATCCATGCCAACCATCATGCGGATGACCTTGAAGAAGGGTTGCAGGATTTCGCGCGACAGTGCCCCATGTTCCAGATCGCCCGCTTCGCGGCCTTCAAGCTGATGGGCAAAACGGCTGACCAGAAGGCGGCCCAGCGGATCGTGGCGGACAGCGACATTCTGGCGGGTCTTGACGGTATCAAGATCGGCTTCAAGCGTCATCCATGCCGCGTCAAACAGCTTGTTCTGCCCGCGCAAGGTTTCCAGCGCGCTTGAAATCTGTTCGGCGCTGATGGTGCCGCCATGCGCCTTGGCCTGTTCGATGAGGCCAGCGGCAAATTGTTCGAGTACGGCGAATGCGGCGGAGTGGTGACGCTGTTTGAAGCTGTCCCGCGGTGGTTTGACGATTGCAATCATTTACCCGTTCCGACCTTGTTATCATTTAAATCAGATCACCGGATTGATTCGCCCGGTAGCCGATGGATGCGATCTTGCGTATCAAATTCCGTCAAGACGCCGAATTATTCAATCTTTTCATTTCAGCAAGTTCCGTGCCATCGCAGGCGGTTATTCATAGCCGACGGCAGCCTCGACAATTTCAAGCACGACATGACGTGGGCGGATGATCTGGCGTCCGGCTTCTTCGAAATTTACGGCGATCCTGTCGCCGTCTACCGCCTGAATGCGACCAAGGCCCCAGTCGGGCTGGCCAGGATGGCGGACAATGGTGCCAGGTGTGAGCAGAAAATCCATGATCAAGCTCTTTTGTCTGATGTTCGTCTTTTTAATATAGTCAGGCAATAGGCCCGGAACAAATAATGCGCAATGATGACAGTCACATCTTTTGAGGCCCGTCGATGATGGGCAAAATTTGCCGGTCTGCAAATGCGGCAAAAATCCGCAGGTTAAAGAAGGTTTTAACACATCAGGCTGCAATCTGGGCGCGGTTTACACCGACCGTGATCCGATCATGTCCCAAATATCGACCGGGCGGCCAGATGTGAGCCACGTATTGTTTTGGGGAAGCAGTGCGGACCTGTTGAACAGAATTCTTGGAGATACCCGTTACATGGAACAGGACAGAGCAGTGGAACTGATCCTGATCGAGCTGATCAGCTCGCGCATTTGCCACGACCTTGTCGGGCCTGTGGGGGCTGTGAATGCCGGTGCCGAGCTGATGGGGGAGGCCGGTGTTGCCGATGACGAGGCACTTGCGCTGATGCGCAAAAGCGGGCTTGAGGCCGCGCGCCGGTTGCAATTGTTCCGTCTGGCATTCGGGCGCGCAGGCAACAGCGTTGACACAAAATCGATGCGCGATGCGGTTGCCCAGAGTTTCGAGGCCGAAGGCAAGGTGACCCTTCTGTGGGATCAAACTGGAATTGGAATTGATCCAGCTCATGGAAGGCTTGTGCTCAATATGGTGATGTTGGCCCGTGAAGCTTTGCCGTTTGGTGGGGATATTGTTGTTACCTGCGAATCCGGGGGGCGGATTTCGGTCAATGCAACCGGAAAACGTGCCGCGTTTCGCCCCGATGTGGAAAATGTCATGAAAAATGAAGTGGCCCCGGAACAGCTTGATCCCCGGACCGTACATGGCTTTTTCCTGCGAAATCTTGCGCATCGGACTGGTGGTGCGCTTTCAGTCTTGCAAGAGGACGGAAATGTTGCATTGATCTATGATTAAAAAAAACACATGCGGGTCTGGTAATACGGTGTGCTAGGTTCTACGTAAGTAACGGATTGAACGTGTGTTTCGCGCACTGGTCGTGGGGATGGGCGTTCCGGTTCCGGCAAACAGTATGATTGTCGGAGATGTGGAGGGGGTTTATGGACGATCTTTTAAGTGAATTTCTGACAGAGACTTCGGAGAGCCTTTCGACGCTTGACGTCGAGCTGGTCAAACTGGAGCAGAATCCGAACGATCCGGATATTCTGTCGAATATTTTCCGCCTGGTGCATACCATCAAGGGGACATGCGGATTTCTTGGGTTGCCGCGACTGGAAGCAGTTGCGCATGCCGGTGAAAACGTGCTTGGCAAGATCCGTGATGGCGAACTGGTTGTAACACCGGATGCGGTGACGCTTGTTCTTGAATCCATTGATACGATCAAATATCTGCTGAGCGAGCTTGAGCAGAATGAAACCGAACCGGATGGCAATGATGCCGATCTGATCGCGCGTCTTAACCATTTTGCCGATACCGGTACGATTATGGGCGGAAGCGCCGCACCGGCAGCCGCCGCCCCGGTCGAGGAAGAAGTCGCCGAAGAAGTGCCGATGACCGATGATGAGCGGTTGCAGGCAATTTTCGATGCAACCGAAGTCGACCCGGATATTCAGGAGCCGGAACCTGCTCCTGCGCCCGAGAAACCCGCACCGGCAGCCGCCCCGCCCGCAGCAGCAAAGTCGCAGGCAGTTGCCCCGGCCAAGGCCGCTGCGTCCGAGGGGCCAAAGGCCGAAGCGCAGCGTGTCGAGGCGAAGGAAAGCTCTGTCGCGGCTCAGACGATCCGTGTGAACGTCGAGCTGCTTGAAAACCTTATGACCCTGGTTTCCGAGCTTGTTCTGACCCGTAACCAGCTGTTGCAGATGGTTCGCGGCAAGGATGACAGCGAATTTACAGTTCCCTTGCAGCGCCTGTCGCACATCACTACCGACCTTCAGGAAGGTGTGATGAAAACGCGTATGCAGCCGATTGGCAACGCTTGGGCGAAACTACCGCGTATTGTTCGCGACCTTGCGCTTGAGATGAACAAGAAAATCGATCTGCAGATGATCGGTGCCGATACGGAACTTGACCGTCAGGTGCTTGAACTCATCAAGGATCCGCTGACCCACATGGTCCGTAACTCTGCCGACCATGGTCTTGAAGATATTCCGGGGCGTCGTGAAGCTGGCAAGCCGGAAACCGGTACGGTTACGCTGAATGCCTATCACGAAGGCGGTCACATCATCATCGAGATTTCCGACGATGGTCGCGGTCTCAATATCGAACGGATCAAGGCCAAGGCGATTGCCAATGGTCTTGCAACCGAAAGCGATCTTGACGGCATGGCGGATTCGCAAATCCACCAGTTCATCTTCAAGGCCGGTTTCTCGACCGCCGAAAAGGTGACCTCGGTTTCGGGGCGTGGTGTCGGCATGGACGTGGTCCGTACCAACATCGAAAAAATCGGTGGTACGGTTGAACTGAAATCGGTCGAAGGCCGTGGTTCGACCTTTATCATCAAAATCCCGCTCACCCTTGCCATCGTTTCGGCACTGATCGTTGAAAGTGGCGGCGAACGTTTCGCCATTCCGCAGATCAGCGTTCTGGAATTGGTCCGGGCTTCAAGCAATTCCGATCATTCGATCGAACGCATCCACGATACGCCTGTCCTGCGTCTGCGCAACCGTCTGCTGCCGCTTGTCACGCTCAAGAAAATTCTTGGTCTTGATGACGGCGAAACAACGGTCGATGACGTGGATGAAGAAGCCTTCATCGTCGTCACCCAGGTTGGGACCTATTCGTTCGGTATCATCGTTGACCGAGTGTTCGACACCGAGGAAATCGTGGTTAAACCGGTCGCACCGATCCTGCGTGACCTGTCTCTGTTCTCGGGGAACACCATCCTTGGCGACGGTAGCGTGATCATGATCCTGGATCCGAACGGCATTGCGACCCGCACCGGCGAAATCACCGTTGGTGGTTCGCAGGGTGTCGAAAGCAAGGCGCGCTCCGATACCGGTGATCGCGAAACGACGTCCATGCTGGTCTTCCGGGCTGGCGGTGCAGAAGTTCGTGCCGTACCGCTGGCACTGGTTGCCCGCCTCGAAGAAATCGATGTCGAAAACATCGAATATTCGAACGGTCGTCCGCTGGTTCAGTATCGTGGCAAGCTGATGCCGCTGGTCTTCATTGATGGTTCCTATCAGATGAAAGCCGAAGGCCGTCAGCCGACCCTGGTCTTCCAGGATCGCGAACGGACCATGGGCCTTGTGGTTGACGAAATTGTCGATATCGTCGATGACGTCCTTAATGTCGAACTGACAGCCGATCAGGATGGTCTGGTCGGGTCTGCGGTGATCGACGGCAAGGCAACCGATCTGATTGATGCTGGCTACTATCTTGAACTGGCGTTCTCGGACTGGTTTGGTCATGAGGATACCGGCGGTGAGAAAAAGCGTGTGCTTCTGGTCGATGACAGCCCGTTCTTCCGTAACCTTCTCACACCGATGCTGTCGGTGTCCGGTTTCCGTGTCATTGCGGTCGAGAATGCCGAGCAGGCGCTTGATCTTAAAAATCGCGGTGAAATGTTCGACGCGATCATCAGTGATATCGAAATGCCGGGCATGAACGGCTTCGAATTTGCCGAAAGCCTGCAGAATGATGAACATTGGGGGGATACCCCGATCATCGCGCTGTCCTCACACACCAGCGAGGAAGACTTCGAACGGGGTCGTCAGGTTGGCTTTAGCGACTATGTCGCGAAATTCGATCGAGATGCGCTGGTATCAACGCTGATCCAGACGCTGAGCGCAGTGTAAATCGGGGAAAAGTCCAATGAGCGATAAAAAGGCACTCGTCCCGAGCAAAGAACAGAGCACGGCCCTTGACCTTGGCGGGGCGACGAAGGATTTCGTTACCGCCTATATCGGCAAGCAGTTGTTCGGTATTCCGGTTCTGACGGTTCAGGATGTTCTTGGTCCGCAGCGCATCACGCGCATTCCGCTGGCTCCGCCCGAAGTGGCAGGGTCGCTGAACCTGCGTGGGCGCATTGTTACGGCGATTGATGTTCGCAAACGTCTAGGGCTTCGTGAACGCGAAGACGACGTGCCGGGCATGAGCATAGTGGTCGATCAGGGTGGTGAACTATACAGCCTGATGGTCGATCAGGTCGGAGAAGTTCTGAGCGTTCCGCAAAAAGCGTTCGAGCAGAACCCTGCAACGCTCGATCCGCGCTGGCGCGAATTTTCCGATGGCATTTTCCGGCTCGACAAGAAGCTTCTTGTCATTCTGGATGTGACCCGTCTGCTTGATTTCACGGTTTCTGTGAAACAGGCTGGCTAGCTATGTTAGTCTGTACCGGGTGCAAAATGCATCCGGTACAATGCCGGTTTTGGCTTAACGATCTAATTTGCGAGAAGGAAGTCGATGAAGAGTTGTCTCGTCGTCGATGATTCGAAAGTCATCAGAATGGTGGCACGCCGTATCCTGGAAGAAATAGGATTTGCGGTCATTGAGGCTGTGGATGGGCAGGAGGCAATTGATCGATGCCTTGAAGCCATGCCAGATGCGGTGTTGCTTGATTGGAACATGCCGGTGAAAAGCGGGATTGATTTCCTGCGGGAACTGCGCGCAGCCCCTGGTGGTGATGAGCCCGTCGTCGTGTTCTGCACTACAGAAAACGATCTCGAGCATATCCAGGAGGCCATCACGGCCGGTGCGAACGAGTACATCATGAAACCGTTCGACAGCGAGATCATCCAGGCAAAATTTGAGCAGGTGGGTCTGATTTAAGGTTCCTGTCAGCGTCGCTGTGCATTTGCCTTGGTTTTTGGTCCGGTTGCTCTAACGGGAACGTCGGTACGTGGAAGACACGCCAATTCATCCACCCTATAAAGTCCTGATTGTCGACGATTCCGCAATCGTGCGTGGTCTGGTAACCCGCATGTTGCAGGAAGACGACGATATCGAGGTCGTCGGTTCTGTTGCCAATGGCGAAGACGCGCTTGGCGTCATGCGTCAGGAGATTGGTATCGAAGCGGTCGTTCTCGACATTGAAATGCCCGTCATGGATGGTCTGACGGCATTGCCCAAGCTGCTTGAAATCGATCCGACGGTTCGCGTGATCATGGCATCGACCCTGACCAAGCGAAACGCCGATATCAGTTTCCAGGCCATGACACTGGGTGCTGTGGACTACATTCCCAAACCGTCCTCGGCCAAGGACCTTAATGTTGGCGAAGGCTTCCGGGCCGAGTTGCTCGACAAGGTCAAGGCCTGGGCTGAACAGCGTCGCAAGATGCTGGGGGCGGATCAGGCACGGCTTGAAGAAATCCATGAAGAACAGGTCGTCGTTGACGATGTGGATACCGCCGAACGGCATGAAGAGTTGCCGGAATCTGCTGCACCGGAAGATGACGCCTCCGCAACAGAAAAGCCCGCTGGCGATGCTCCGGCACCGTTCCGGGCCGAACTGTCGGCGGAGCATCAGATATTGCAAAAGCCCGGCCGGGTTCAGCGCAAACGGTTCACCGCTGAACTGCGTCCGCGTCCGACGCACCAGCCCGGTCGTCTTGGCCCGATGTCGACCCGCCCGATGCCTCAGCCCCAACATCCTCAGCACGTGCAGCCGGTATCCCCGGCACAGGGGCAGGGCAAAGAAGGCGGGGCCACGACCATTAACCGTGATGCGGCTACACAAACAACCAACATGCCTGCGCGCGATCCGGGTCGTCTGATCCGCGAGGCGGCAATTGCAGCCGGTGATGCCAAGGCGACAGGCGCGAATGTCAAACCGTCAACCCGCCAGACATCGGGAGGTGCTGTTGGTGGTGGGGCAGTGGCGCGAAATGCGCCGGTCAAACAGGCACCACAACGTGCCGCCCCGGCCGCACGCAGTCCAGCCGCCGCGGCGGCAGCGCGTGCCAAGGCGCCGACCGGTGCCGCTGCACCGGCGCCGGCAAAACGGGTGATCACGGGCGGACAGATCAGTCTGCTTCCCGAAAAACGGCTTAATGTTGAAGCGATTGCAATCGGAAGTTCGACCGGTGGTCCGCAGGCCCTGTTCGAGGTTCTGCGTGGTCTTGCCGGTGTGCGTCAGCCGATTTTTATTACCCAGCATATGCCTGCGACTTTTACCACGATCCTTGCCGAACACATCACCCGCCTGACCGGGCTTAAATGTCAGGAAGGCCAGACGGGCATGCAAATTCAGGGCGGACAGGTTTACCTTGCCCCCGGTGATTACCACATGGTGATAGAGGGCCGTGGCAACAGCAGGAAAATTGTTCTGAACCAGAACCCGCCAGAAAACTTCTGTCGTCCGTCGGTTGATCCGATGCTCCGCAGCCTTGTGGAAAGCTACGGTGGTAATATACTCACGGCTATCCTTACAGGTATGGGACAGGATGGTATGCTGGGTGGGCGTGCTGTCGTGGGTGCCGGGGGGATGGTTGTTGCACAGGACGAACAGACAAGCGTTGTATGGGGAATGCCCGGTGCCGCGGCACATGCAGGCATTTGTTCGGCGGTTCTCCCCGTAGGTGGCATCGCGGCCTATATCAAAAAATTTGCAGGGGGTCGTTAAGCCGAGATGATGAGGCCGGAAGACTTCGATTTCGTCAGCAGACTTATAAAGTCAAAATCCGGGCTCGTTCTGAGTCAGGATAAGACATATCTGCTCGAAAGCCGGCTGATGCCGATTGCACGCAAGCGCGGGCTTAAGGACCTGACCGAGCTGATCGCGGCATTGCGCGGCGGTGACCGCGTGCTTGTCGAGGAAGTCGTCGATGCGATGACAACCAATGAAAGTTTCTTCTTCCGCGATACCAAGCCGTTTGACCAGTTCCGGCATGTCGTTCTGCCGCACATGATCAAAGAGCGCGCGTCAAAGCGCCATCTGCGCATCTGGTGTGCGGCGGCGTCTTCGGGGCAGGAACCCTATTCGCTTGCGATGATCCTTGAAGATTTCAAATCCCAGCTTTCCGGCTGGCGGGTTGAAATTATCGGAACAGACATTTCGCGCGAAATCCTGACCAAGGCGCGTGCTGGTTTGTATTCCCAGTTTGAAGTTCAAAGGGGACTTCCGATCCAGCTTCTGGTCAAATATTTCCAGAAGAAAGAAGACCAGTGGCAAATCTCGCAGGAAATCCGCTCCAAGGTTCAATACAAGGAATTCAACCTGCTTGAGGATTTCCGGCCGCTGGGTCAGTTCGATATCGTCTATTGCCGCAACGTTCTGATTTATTTTGATCAGCCAACCAAGACAGATGTGCTGGCGCGTATATCGGCATTGATGCCCGATGATGGCTTCCTGTTCCTTGGCGGGGCGGAAACGGTTCTTGGGATTTCCGACAAGTTCAAACCGCTTGCGCGTCAACGCGGCATCTATCAGTTGAACCGTCCGGGGGCACCGGATGTCGATGTTTCAGCACTTGAGAAAATTCAGGCGGGTGCCAGTGCGGCGGCTGGGGCGGCGAGTGGTACCGCGACAGGCGGTTTTGCGTTTCCCAAGCCGAAACATATGCAAACCACCACTGGTGGTACGACCGCCAGTGTAGGTGCCGGAACCACAACCCCGCCACGTCCCGGGCTTTCGACCGGAACCACGGCACGCCCCACGACCCCAACGGGCACCGGCACAACAGCCCGTCCGTCAATAACGGGAACAACCGGTACTTCCGGCAGCACATATTCACGTCCTTCAACCGGCACTACCGGGACGGCGGGATCAACTGGGACTGCTGGATCGACATATCGCCGTCCACTGGGCACAACAGGCACCGCCGGTTCAAGCGGCACGGGCAGCACTCCGCCCGCAAGGCCGTCAACCGGAACCGGCAGCACGGGCAGCGGAACAACCCGCCCGTCCACGACCTTTGATCGGTCGCGCTTTGGCAAGCCGGAAGACAAGAAATAGAAATCAGGATGGTTGCCGTGTAACGCGGACCCGCCAAAAGCAAAACGCCCCGACGATCCATCGGGGCGTTTTTGACTTCGTGCGCAGCGGAACGCGATAAAGTTCGTTGCGTTCAGGCGGCAGCACTACTGTTTACATCCGGATCGCGCAGGACATAGCCCCGGCCCCAGACTGTATGGATGTAATTGTCGCCCTTGGTGGCAGACTGGATTTTCTTGCGCAGCTTGCACACGAAAACGTCGATGATCTTGAGCTCCGGCTCGTCCATACCGCCATAGAGATGGTTCAGGAACATTTCCTTGGTCAATGTCGTGCCCTTGCGCAGCGACAGCAATTCAAGGATGCCATATTCCTTGCCGGTCAGATGCAGCGGCGATCCATCAACATCAACCGTGCGCGCATCAAGGTTCACATTCAGTCTGCCGGTGGCAATCATCGATTGTGCGTGGCCGCGCGACCGACGAACGATCGCCTGAATGCGTGCCAGCAGTTCAACCTTGTCAAACGGCTTGGTCAGATAGTCATCCGCGCCAAAACCAAGGCCTTTGACCTTGTCTTCGGTTTCGGTCAACCCCGACAGGATAAGCACCGGGGTTTCAACGCGTGCGTCGCGCAAACGTCTGAGAACTTCATAGCCGTCGATGTCCGGCAGCATGAGATCCAGAAGAATAATATCGTAGTCATACAATTTACCGATCTCGAGGCCATCTTCCCCAAGATCCGTGGTGTCGACAACCATGCCCTCCGATTTCAGCATCAACTCGATGCTGTCAGCAGTGGCGTTGTCATCTTCGACAAGCAGCACCCGCATGTTCCGCTCCGTTACCGTGTTCCGCAAAAAATCCGTGTTAATCCGGCTAATTTCGACAAGCGCCCCAACGATTGCCGTGTGGAATTTTATTCCATTCCGTTAACGATACGTTGCTTTGCGACTCGTGGCAAGCAGGCGAGTCGCATGTTGTTAACTTTTTTTCATCGATAAAGGCAGATGGTGCGGGGAATGTGAAGTTTCCCAACGGTTTGCGCCGTTAACGACCATGACTGCCGATACCGGATTTTTAATGGCAATTCCGCATATACGGGTTTTTAATACCGTTTATGCCACTTATATCTGGTGCGACGCGGTCGAATTTGCCACCCTTTGACATGGGACTGCGATAAAATTCCTGATCGCATCACATATCGGAACCCATCAAACAGAAAAGCGCAAACGTGTTCCAGATTGGCCGAAATATTGTCGCCGAACTTCGCCGCATTCCAGATTACCGGACTGTCGGGCGGGTAACGGCTGTTCTTGGCCTGCTGGTTGAAATTGGCGGGGTCGAAGGGGCGCTTTCGGTGGGGGATCGTTGCAAGGTCAAACGCCGTGATGGTGTGGCCGTAATTTGCGAAGTGGTCGGTTTCCGGAATGAACGAGCACTTTTGATGCCGTTCGGGATGCTTGATGGCATCGGGATTGGCTGTGAAGTCGAACTGGCAGACACCCAACCACAGGTCTATCCCGATGAAAGCTGGCTGGGGCGTGTGGTCAATGCGTTCGGCCAGCCGGTCGATGGCAAGGGCCCATTGACCGAAGGACCGACACCATACCCGATCCGCAATGCACCGCCATCGGCCCATTCGCGCCAGCGTGTGGCGGGGAAGATTGATCTGGGTGTGCGGGCGATGAATACCTTTCTCACCTGCTGCCGGGGGCAGCGTATGGGCATCTTTGCCGGGTCCGGGGTTGGTAAATCCAGTTTGCTGTCGATGATGACCCGCCATACGACATCCGATGTTTCGGTTGTCGGCCTGATCGGTGAACGTGGCCGCGAAGCCCGCGAATTCATCGAAGACGATCTGGGCGAAGAAGGCCTTCGCAGGTCTGTTGTCGTGGTTGCCACGTCGGACGAGCCACCACTGATGCGACGTCAGGCTGCCTATATGACCATGGCGCTGTCGGAATTCTTCCGCGATACCGGGCGTGACGTGCTGTGCATGATGGATTCTGTGACCCGTTTTGCCATGGCGCAACGCGAAATCAGCCTTTCGGTCGGCGAACCACCCGCGTCAAAGGGCTATACTCCGACGGTGTTTGCCGAATTGCCGCGCCTTCTGGAACGTGCCGGGCCGGGCGGGCCGGGGCAGGGATCGGTGACCGGCCTGTTTACCGTTCTGGTCGACGGGGATGATCATAACGAACCGATTTCCGATGCGGTGCGTGGTATTCTTGATGGCCACGTCGTGCTGGACCGCGCAATCGCCGAACAGGGTCGGTATCCGGCGATCAATATCCTGCGCAGTGTTTCGCGTACCATGCCCGGATGTAATAGCGAGTATGAAAACCAGATCGTTTCGCGCGCCCGTCAGCTGCTGGCAACCTATGAAGACATGGCGGAACTGATCCGTCTGGGGGCCTATCGTCTGGGGACGGATCCCAAGGTGGACGAAGCCATTCATTACTTCCCGCTGATCGAGGAATTCCTCAAACAGCGTAAAACCGAATGTACCCGGCTGGCCGATGGTTATGCCGAATTGGCACGTCGTCTTGATCTGGCACCCGCCCAACAGGAAGTCCCGGATGCAGGTGGCCAACCGGCAGCCAACCCGCAGGGCGCAACCGTTATGGAACGCAACCGGCTTCGCCCGCAGGTCAATAGCCGTTCAACCGCGACGAATGCGGTTAATGATTTGAATGCGGCCAAACGGGCGCTTCGCCGCGATCAGCAGTAATCACATGATCATGCTGATGCCGCGTCCGCCATATTTCAGGTAACTGACCACGATGGCCAAGGATTTCAAAACACTGATCCGCATGCGCAAATGGGCGCTGGATGATAAACGCCGCGAACTTGGCGAAATGCTGGGCATACTGACCAATCTTCTGGCGGAAAAGGATGCGCTGGAAAAGGCCGTGATAGCCGAGCAGAAGGTTGCCGCCGAAAATCCCGAACTGGCCGGTTTTGCCTATGGCCCCTTTGCCAGTGCCGTCGTGTTCGAGCGCGAAGCACTGGTAAAGCGGATCGCAGAACAGGAAGCCAAAATCGACGCGTTCCGCGATGAGGTCGCGGATGCGTTCAAGGCCGTCAAGACCGCGGAAATCGCTGAACGCAACCGTGTTGAAGCAGAACGCGCCGAAGAAGATCGCAAGGAACAGGCCGAACTTGATGAAATCGGTGCACGTTCGGCAACGCGTGATGACGGTCTGATCTAAGCCTGATCAGGCCGAAATATCCACACCCGTGTCAACACCCGTCACCGCGCGAAGTTCATCTGGCATCAGGGAAAACACGGTTTTGGGTGTGCCCGCGGCCAGCCAGATTATCTTTTTCGCAAGCAGCTTTTCATCAATCAGGGTCTCGACCGGGCCGACATGTCCAAAGGGCGGAACACCGCCGATGGTGTAACCGGTATGGGTGCGGACTTCGTTGGCATCTGCCTTGCGGATATCAAGGCCAAGCAGATGGGCAACCTTGGTTTCATCTACCCGGTCGGCACCGTTCATGATGATCAGTACCGGTTTGTTGCCTTCGGTCATGAAAACCAGTGATTTGCCGATATCACTGACATCGCAACCAATGGCCGCCGCGGCATCCGCGGCCGACCGTGTGCCATCAGGGAATTCGAGAACCTTGACATGGCCTAGGTGGTGATTGTTGAAGGCGTTCTGGAGGCACGAGGGCGGTGAAACCTGTTTCATTTGGTTGCTCCCAGCTCTTTGGCTTTGCGTTTACGTTTCTGATTGATCAGATTAAGCGTCTCGACACCCAGGCTGAATGCCATGGCGAAGTAAATGTAACCTTTTGGAACATGGATTTCGACACCGTCAAGCAGCAGGACAAACCCGACCAGAATCAGGAAGGCCAGCGCCAGCATTTTGACCGACGGGTGCTTTTCGACAAAATCGCTGATGGTGCCGGCTGCTGCCAGCATGACGAGAACCGACAGGACAACCGCGATCATCATGATCGAAAGATGATCAACCAGTCCAACCGCCGTAATCACGCTGTCGAGCGAGAATATCATATCAAGCAGCATGATCTGGGTGATGGTCATCGCAAAACTCGACATGATCTTGCCTGGGCCGTGTTCTTCTGGTTCGTCAATTGTATGGTGAATTTCCTTGGACGCCTTGGCGATCAGGAACAGGCCACCGATAATCAGAATAAGGTCACGTCCGCTGACTTCCTGCCCGAAGGCGGCAAACAGCGGGGCGGTCAATTCCATTACCCAGGCGATACAGGCCAGAAGCAAAAGCCGCATGCCCATCGCCCCGATAAGGCCGATGCGCCGAGCCGATTTCTGTTGATTTTTCGGGAGTTTGGAAACAATCACCGACAGGAAAACGATGTTATCGATGCCCAGTACGATCTCAAGCGCGGTCAAAGTCGCAAGCCCCATCCACATATGCGGATCTGTGACCCATTCAAACATGATCTTTTCGTTCCTATGTCACGGGTGCCAAAACCATCGGCAGAGATTAAGCCCAGACACCTGCCATCTAACGCAAGCGTGAATTGATTTTAGACTGCCAAGATTGGAAAAATGATGGCAACAAAAACAGACAGGTATCGCCGATGGTGCCAGATTGCTTCAATCAGGTAGTGTTGACCGGCCCTTCAGCAACAAGGATTTCAAGTATGCGCGCTTTTTTCGCCGGTCTGAGCATCGTCACAGGCCTTGCAATGGCCATGGTATCGATGCCCGCAAAAGCCGACCCGGCCCCCGATATCGGCAATTGGCAGTCGGTTCTTGATCAGGCGCGCGGCCAGACCGTGTATTTTCATGCCTGGGGTGGGGAGCCGCGCATCAATGATTATATCGCGTGGGCGGGTGCCCAGGTGCAGGAACGATACGGTGTGAATGTCGTACAGGTGAAACTTTCCGACACGGCCGATGCAGTGGCCAAGGTGTTGTCGGAAAAGACGGCTGGCGTCGATGATGGCGGGGCGGTCGATATGATCTGGCTAAATGGTGAAAACTTTGCCGCCATGAAACGCAATGACCTTCTGTTTGGGCCGTGGGCCGAACAGACGCCGAATTTTGCCTATGTCGATGTCGAAGGCAAGCCAACCGTAATCAACGATTTCACGGTTCCGACCATGGGCCTTGAAGCGCCGTGGGGTATGGCGCAGGTCAGTTTCTATTATGATACCGCACGCCTTGATAGCGTACCGAAGTCAGCCCAAGCCTTGCTGGAATGGCTGGTCAAACATCCGGGGCGCTTCACCTATCCCCAGCCGCCGAATTATATGGGCTCGACCTTTCTGAAACAAATCCTGACCGAGCTGGTTGAGGATCCGAAAGTTCTGCAACAGCCCGCCAATGAAACGGACGCCAAAAAGGTTCTGGCACCTCTTTGGGGATATCTCGAAGACTTGCAACCGCTATTGTGGCGCAACGGGCAGGCCTATCCACAAAATGGTGCCTCGCTACGTACGATGATGGCCGATAACCAGATCGACATCGCGTTTTCGTTTAGCTCGGGCGAAGTCTCATCGGCAATCGAGGTGATGGAACTGCCCGATACAGTCCGATCCTATGTGTTTGACAAGGGGACGCTTGGCAACACCAACTTCGTTGCCATCCCTTATAACGCATCGGCCAAGGCCGGGGCGGTCGTGCTGGCCGATTTCCTGATGTCACCCGAAGCCCAATTGCGCAAACAGGACCCGCAATACTGGGGAGCCGATACGGTACTTGCGATGGATAAGTTGCCAGAAGACATGCAAAAGGCCTTTGCCGATCTGGATCTTGGCATTGCGTCTCTGTCGCCTTCCGAACGTGGCACGGTTCTGCCGGAACCGCATCCAAGCTGGATGGAACTGGTTGAAACAGAATGGCAGAAGCGCTACGGCGTGGTGCAATAAGCCCAAATGCTCCGGCTTTTCCCGGCTTTTACGCTTATCCTGATGATCGGCCCGGTCTGTGCCGGGCTGATCGGGACGATATTACCGGGATTCGGGTATCTTCCGGCGCTTGGCGGCGATGTAATATCGATTGATCCTTGGCGGGATTTGATCAATCAGCCGGGGCTTGGCATTTCGATCCGGCTGTCTTTGATCAATGGTTTGATCGCAACACTGATCTCGTTTCTGGTTGTCATACTATTTTGCGCCGCATGGCAGGGAACGCGGATTTTTGGCGTCATGCAACGCCTGCTGTCCCCGATCCTCTCAGTGCCACATGCAGCCGCGGCCTTTGGGTTGGCTTTTCTGATTGCACCAACCGGCTGGATCGTTCGGGCGGTCGCGCCGCTTGCCGGATGGGAACGTCCACCGGATATTGTGACCTTGCAGGACCCGTTGGGGATTGCCCTGATTGCCGGGCTGGTTGCCAAGGAAATTCCGTTTTTATTGTTGATGACGCTGGCGGCCCTGCCGCAGGCAGATGCCAACCGGACGCGCCATGTGGCCTTGACACTTGGATATGGTCGCGTGGTTGGCTGGCTTAAAGCCGTTCTGCCACGGGTCTATCCGCAAATCCGTTTGCCGATATTGGCGGTGCTGGCCTATTCGACCTCGGTCGTTGATGTCGCGATGATCCTTGGCCCAACAACACCCGCACCGCTGGCGGTGCGTATTCTTGGTTGGCTATCCGATCCGGACCTGTCGCGTCGTTTTCTGGCCTCTGCCGGGGCCATTTTGCAATTTGTCCTTGTAATGATCGCGATGGCGATCTGGTGGGGAGGGGAAAAGCTTGTGGCGTGGTGGGGGCATGTCTGGGCCGAAGGCGGCATGCGCGGGCGACGCGATGATACCGTTCGAAGCTTTGCCGCCGGGACGGCAATCCTCTCGGCGGCTGCCGTGTTTCTGGGTTTGGCAAGTCTTCTGGTCTGGAGCTTTGCCGGGTACTGGTCCTTTCCGGAGTTTCTGCCGCGCAGTTTCAGTCTGCGTCTTTGGATGCGCGAATACGACATGTTAGGTGCGGCACTTTGGACCACACTGATGATTGCGGTTCTCTCGGTCGGGGTTGCGATTACCCTGGTTCTGGGATGTCTTGAAAATGAAACCCGCCGGTTTCAAAAACCGGGACAGGGGGCGATGTTATTGATTTATCTGCCGCTTTTGATGCCGCAAATCAGCTTCATGTTCGGGCTTCAGGTGTTTTTTACCGGTATCGGGCTGGAACGAACGTTGATTTCCGTGGTGATCGTTCATCTGATCTTTGTTCTGCCCTATATCTTTCTATCGCTTGCCGATCCGTTTCGCGCCCTTGATCCGCGATATTTGCAAACTGCCTTATGCCTTGGTGCATCACCGGCACGGTTATTCTGGTTGGTGCGCCTACCATTATTGACCCGCGCGGTTCTGACCGCCTTTGCGGTCGGCATTGCGGTCAGTGTCGGGCAGTATCTGCCAACCCTTCTGATCGGGGCTGGGCGGTTTGCCACCGTCACGACCGAGGCGGTGGCACTGGCATCGGGCGGCGACCGACGGATGATCGGAATTTACGGGCTGTTGCAAATGATCCTGCCCTTTGCCGGTTTTGCCCTCGCCCTTCTGATCCCGGCGGTTTTATTCCGCCACCGGCGCGGCATGGGAAACCGAAACAGGATATGATCAGCCGATGAACAGCACACAAACCAATAACAGCACCCTCGCCCCCGCCACTGCCAAAGGTCTTGAATTACGCCGGGTTTCCATTCGCCTCAATGGGCGTGTGCTGGTTGATATCGATACCATCATCAAATCGGGCGAGATCGTGACGCTGATGGGGCCGAGCGGCTCGGGAAAATCCAGTCTGCTGGCCTATATTTGCGGAACCTTGCCGGTGGGCGGAACCGCCGGATTTGAGGTCAGCGGGCAGGTTGTCCTGAATGGCCGGGGGCTGGATGGTTTGGCACCACAGGATCGCCATGTCGGTATCCTGTTTCAGGATGATCTTCTGTTTCCGCATTTATCGGTTGGCGGCAATCTGGCGTTTGCCCTGCCATCAAGTGTTCGGGGGCGGTTAGAACGCAGAACGCGTATCGAGGACGCGCTGGAAAGTGCGGGGCTTGGTGGTTTTGCCAACCGTGATCCGGCGACATTGTCCGGCGGGCAGCGTGCGCGTGTCGCCCTGATGCGGGTGTTGCTGTCCGAGCCCGGCGCACTTTTGCTCGATGAACCTTTTTCAAAGCTTGATACCGAGTTACGGGATCAGATCAGGACATTTGTTTTTGAACAGGCGCGGTTGCGTGGTTTGCCAACTCTGATGGTGACCCATGATCCCGATGACGGGGCGGCAGCCGACGGCAGGATCGTAAATCCGGTATAGCATGCACGCGGTTCTTGCATGATTTTCGCGCTGGTCAATCGGTGCGTTTGGTCCTAAGAGAAGCGCACCGCAAAGAATTGTCTTGGGCCCGAAACACGAAATCAAAGGCCCATGCGGCATTGGAGAATGTCGTGAATGTTTCCAGAAGAAATGTATGCGATCGTCCCGGATGCGCTTGATCGTGCAACCTGTGATCGACTGATTGACGGATTTTCGCAAAAACTTGACGATGGTGGCCTTGTTCAGGGCCAGTCGGCAAGCCATATCCGCCGGTCACAGATCACCTGGTTTAACGAGACCCAGGAACCGGCCGTCATGCGCCGGATCGTTGACATGGTTGCGGATGTAAACCGCAATGTGTTTGATTTTTCTTTGTCGGAATTCGCCGAAGATGCACAGATTGCCTGCTATGCTGGGGATCAGCGCGGTCACTATGACTGGCACAGCGACGTTGGCGCATCCGATATTGCACGCCGTCGCAAACTGACCATGGTGATCCAGCTATCCGAACCCGACCAGTATGAAGGCGGTTTGTTGCAGCTAAACCCGGCGGGGCATGTTTTTGATGCGCCGATGGAACGTGGCACGGCGATCTTTTTCCCGAGCTTCGTTCTGCACCGCGTCGCCCCGACGACAGCGGGCCTGCGTTATTCCCTTACCCAATGGGTGCATGGAACGCCGTTTCGTTAAGGCCACAAAAATAGGCTTTCCCGAAGTTCTTGCATGGCATCCGATTGTTATTCGGGCGGTATTGTTATTTCAGGCCAGTCCTGGGTGACTTCTGCCTGTATCGTGCGTTCCAGATATGTAGATAAAACCACATAGCTGCGCGTGGTTTTAACTCCTCGAAGAATATAAAGCTGTGAAAGTAAAACCTCCAGTGCATGGGCGTCTGTAGTGCGCACTTTCAAGATCACGCTGGTATCGCCCGCAACGGAATGAATTTCTTCAACTTCCGGGAAGTTGGCTATTTTCATCATCCGCTCGCTTTTTCCCCAGCCATCGGTATCTACATGTACAAAGGAAACCATAGGTTTGCCGATGGCCGGGCCGTTTAAAATTGCCGACATACGCTCAATGATGCCGTGACGGCGGAGGCGTTTGACCCGTTCATGCACAGCAGGAGCCGATAAGCCGACGATTCGTCCTAGTTCGGCATAGGTTTGTGACGAGTCTTCGACAAGCGCGCCTAATATTCTTCGGTCAAATGTATCGAGCTGCTGCCCCGGTAAATTATTTTGCTGAAGATTATTCATAATTAACCATGTTCCGTAATTTGTCTCTTTTGCCAAATTAAATACTGCATATTCTTCAATTTCTGAACATTAGAAAGGACAAGCAAATGCAGATGCAACAGTGTAACCCGTCGGGGAAAATTTATCCGGCAACATCAGATTATGTTCATGCGATGAAGATTAACGGACTGAACAGTATTTTGTTTGTCAGTGGAACAATGGGGCTTCGTCTTGATGGCGTGCCCGGCGCTGATATCGACGAGCAACTCGTTCTAGTATGGAAAAATATCAAGGCTATTCTCGCCGATGCGGGAATGTCGATTAATAATGTTGTAAGAACGACCAGCTATCTGCGTGATCCTGCTTATACGCATGCCAATCAGGAGGCACGCGTCAAGGCCCTTAACGGTCGTGTTGTTCCAACCACAACAATCGTAGCACAAACATTAAGTGCGGGCTGGTTGGTGGAAATTGAGGTGATCGCCTGTGTGTGAAGTCTGGATCAATACCGTTCCAACCGGTCCAGAAGGCGTGGGTTGTGCCATTTCGGCTGCCGGTCTTCGAGTGCTGCTTCGTGGTGCTGGACGCTGGCATTGTCGGCCTTTTGCTTGTCAAGTCGCAGATTGATCCAGCGCGGAATGATTTCGTTGTTGAAATCTTCCATGAGAAGCACGGCTGCGGTTTCGAAATTATCAAACGGGATACGCGCGATTTCGGCGAAATATTCCGCAAGGCAATCGGGTTTTATGATCAGGCGGTCCGGGACATAACGCAGGGTCATACGGGCCGGAAACACGGTTTCGCATCCGCTCAGTTCGCTTTGCAACGTCACGACATAATCAAGCTGAGCACCGGGATTATGTTCTGTCAGCAACAGGTTTCGACGTTCAAATATTTCCAGCATCAGGCCTACCTGCGTTTATTCGTTTGATAATCAAGATTACCCCCGCCTTTCGGGAACGAAAAGGCTTCTTTTCCGGGTCAGGTGGGGCGAATGGCCGCTTATGCGTCAATCCCGCGATGCCGGTTGACAACTGCTTCGTTGACCGGCGGGGCAATTTCAACAAAGCGCGAGCCATCCTGAAAAATCAGATGCCCCTTGTAGCCGGAGATTTGCAAAGCCTCGCGGAAGATGCCGCGAATATCGTCGCGATTATCAGATTGCAGTGGATTTTCAGTGCGCACGATCAAATCGAACTTGCTGTCTTCGCCTTTGACCAGACCGTCAAGCTGGGTGTGGCCGACTTCGCTGAAAGACAGGTCGAGCAGAAAGCGCGTGCCGGGTTCTTCCCTTTCGCCTTTCTCGTTTTCGTCGTCGCCATGTCGCCATGCCAGACGAACCTGTTCGATGCGTTCCCCCATCTGAAATGGCATCGGCATCACACGCCAGCCATCCGGGCGTTCGTCGGCGGCCATGCCCCGCAATCTGCTGAAATCGCCTTCGAGCTTTTTAAGGATATCGTCGCCGTTCCCGTCAATCGATGACAGGCTGTTGCTGGCGCGATCCCCCAACCAGCCGCGTGCTGTTCCCCCGGGGCCGGTCATGGCGGCAAAAAAGAACATCATCGTGGTGGTCAGTTTCGGTCCGGCCTGCGGAATATTGTTCAGAAGCGCCGCCGCCGCGCCCGGATCGTGTTGTGCCAGTGCGGTCACCGCCTGCTGCAAACTGCCCCAGTCACGTGACAGGGCTGCGTTCTGCCCGCGTGCAATCAATTCTGCCTCTGTCATCGGAGGGGCTTGAGTGCCGCGTCCGGCGGCGGTATTGGCATCGACACTAAACGACAGGGTCGCACCAACCGGGGCTGGAACCGGCAATTTGATGCCGACAACACCGGCAGATGTGCGAAGGGCGGTAAAGCCGTTCGGCAACATCCGGGCTTCGGCGCTATCGGGTGGCAGAACCGTCCCGGTCAGCACCAGCGGGGTTGCTGTTCCGGCCGCACCTGTACCGCCTGCGACAACCTGACCTGAGATACCCGCACCCGATGGCGTTCCCAGCGCGCCGCCGGTTGTTATAGCGGGCGGCATGGTACCGGTTGCATTCATGTTGGCAATCTGGGCGGCCTTGCCGGCACTGACGGCACCCTGACCGACAAAGATAACCTGTGTCTGGCTTCCGGCGGGTAACTGACTGCCATTGGGCAGGGTCAGGTTGCTTGTTGTGATGGCGTTAAAGGCCTGGCCGGGGATCAGAACGTTGCCATTGATCCCGGTGGTCGGCAATCCGCCGCCAGTTCCGGTTGTGCCCGGTGTCAGCGTTTGCGGCAGCACCTGAAGGCGAAGGGCGGCTGCGGGGTCGCTGCCCTGCTGCGGCTGTCCCTGGGGCATGATCCGCACCCAAAGAAAGTCCCCCAGATTGGCCGGAAGGGGTGTTGGCAGTTTTATATTAACCTGCCCCAGACTGGTCAGAAGGGTAAGTTCATTACCCGAACGCGACTGAACAGACGCCTGAAGCAGGCTTTCGACCGGCAGTTTTGCAATGGCATTGGCGACCTGCTGGGCAGCACTGACCTGAGAAGGCGGCTGTGGACTACCCGATGCCCCGCCGGCCGTCGCACCGCCCTGACCGCCAACGGCAGTGCCTGGTGTTACGGCTTGTGGCGGGAGAGTCATGGCGTCAGCCCTCCAGCAGCTTTTGCGTGATCGCTTCCATATCGTGGGCGGCATCGCAATTGGGATGGCGCATCAGAAGCGGGGTCTGTGACCGAATGCATTCGGAAACACGCGGATCGGCACGTACAACACCCAGAAGTGGCGGGCTGATTTTCAGGAAACCTTCGCAGGCTTTAAGAAGCTTGTTGTAGATCGCCTCGCCTTCCTTGCGGTCCTTGGCCATATTGACCACCACCCGGATATCCGTTTTGGGCCGCGCCATATGTGTGACTTTGATAAAGGCATAGGCATCGGTTAGCGATGTCGGATCACCGTTGGTGATGACAATCACCGTATTGGCAAGGCTGGTCATCTGACGCACACCCTGATCAACACCCGCACCAAGGTCGATCAGGACCTTGTCGTAACTTTTACCGGTCTGGATCAAATCATCGGATAGGGCCTGAAGACGGGTCACGGGCAGATTGGCAAGACTGCCCGATCCGCTGCGCCCGGCAATGATGTCAAAGCCGCCATCGGGGAAGGGGGTTACGGCATCGCGCAAACCGATCCGTCCGGAAATCACCCCGCCCAGATCATGTTTGGGCATCAGGCCAAGCTGGATGTCGATGTTGGCAAGGCCAAGATCACCATCAAACAACAGGACTTTTTTGCCTTCGCGCACCAGCGAATGGGTCAGGGTAATGGCAAACCAGGTCTTGCCCACGCCCCCCTTGCCAGATGCGATGGCAAGGACGTTGCGGCCTTTGGCGCGCGGAGCAGTTTTGGATACTTCATCAGACTTGGCAGTCATTTCACGACCTCGGAGAAACTCGGTTTCGCGTTCTCGGCGCGATGGGACGGTATCAGAAGTTTGGCCAGGGCGACGGGGCTTATTGCGGTTAGACCGTCTGCGACCTGGGCCGTCATACTGACATTGCAAAGGGAAAGATTTCCTGAATCTGCACCGTATAACGCGCCGCCAAGGCGCGATGCAACATCCAGTCGGGAAATCACCATGCGCGCAACGCCGCAATCGGCAAAGGCATTGGCGATATCGGCACATTCGTCGGCATCAATCCCGGCGGGATTGACCAGTACGGGTTCGCTTGGCACAACGGACATGAAATCGCCCAGTGCCTTGATGTCGGCATCGACATAGGGATTGCAGCTTGCCGTGTCGACCAGAACCATGTCGGCATCCCGCATACGGGCAAACTGGGCTTTGAATTCTTCGGGTGTTTTGACCAGTGACAGATTGATGTTCAGGATACGGGTGAATGCCTCAAGCTGGGCCACACCGCCTGCGCGTTTGTAATCGGTGGTCAGAACCGCGACTTTTCGCTTTTTCATCACTGCACGGGCAGCAGTTTTGGCAACCGCCAGCGTTTTGCCGCAACCGGGCGGGCCGACAAAGGCCAAGGCACGCGGCGTGTTTTTTTCCGGCAACGGCGAAAAATCAAAAATCTCGTCCAGTGCCGATGCCAGTAATTGCTGTGCGGTAGTGGCACCGCTTTCGCGGCCCATAAGATCACAAAGCCGCAAACGCAGCCGTTCGGGCAGATTATGACGGAGAAGGGCTTCTTGTGCGTGATCAAACAGTTCCTGATGACCCGGAGGGCCTTGATCCGCGATATCGAAATCCAGATCCGGATCACGATCAAGGGCCGCGGTCAGCCGCACGCCCGTGCCCGGAATATCCTGGGTCGATACGATAATGGCATCCGATCCCATATGCTCTTTGACCAGTGCCATCGCCTCGGTCATGGTCGGGGCGCTGAACGTCTTAAGGCGCATATGCTGTCCCCTCGCAACGGATCATCATATCTGCCCCATGGTTTTGAGTTGGGCCTTGGGATGAATTTCATTTTGCGACATGACAACCGTGGTGGGCCGGAATCGTTCGACAATGGATCGGACATAGGGACGAATGCCGGGACTGGTCAAAAGAACCGGGCTTTCGCCCATCATGCCAAGTCGCTCGAACGTGGTGCGAACCTTGTTGATAAATTCCTGAAGCTGGCTTGGCGGGATCGAAAGTTGCTTTTCCTCGCCAGAGCCGACCAGACTTTCGGCAAATATCTGTTCCCACTGCGGTGACAGGGTCACCAGCGGGATCACGCCATCATGGTTGGTATTCACATCCGACAACTGTCGTGCCAGGCGGGAACGCACATGTTCGGTCATGAAGGTCGGATTACGCGTAAAGGCGGTGGATTCCGCAATTCCTTCAAGAATGGTCGGCAGATCGCGGATCGATATGCGTTCGGTCAGAAGGTTTTGCAGAACGCGCTGAACCCCGCCAACGGAAACCTGACCCGGTACGATGTCTTCGACCAGTTTTTTCTGGTCGTCGTCGAGCTCGTCCAGAAGCTTCTGGGTTTCGGCATAGGACAGAAGTTCGGGCATGTGGTCCTTGATCACCTCGGTAATATGGGTGGTGATCACGGTTTGCGGATCAACAACGGTATAGCCACGGAACATGGCCTCTTCCTTCATGCCCTGTTCGATCCACATGGCTGGCAGGTTGAAGGTCGGTTCCATGGTTTTTTCACCGGCAAGGGTGATTTCCTCGCCGCGCGGATCCATGACCAGCAGCATGTTGGGGCGAAGGTCGCCACGGCCGGCCTCGATTTCCTTGACGCGCAGTACATAGGTGTTGGCGGGAAGCTGCATATTGTCTTGAATACGCACACTGGGCATGACAAAGCCCATATCGGTCGCCAACTGACGGCGTAGCGCCTTGATCTGATCGGTCAGTTTCTGGCCGCGTTCGGTGCTGATCAGCGACAGCAGGCCATATCCCAGTTCAAGCCGCACATAATCCATGCGAAGCGCATTGGCGATCGGTTCTTCGGGTGGCGGGCCTGCGGCATCCGCGGCGGTCTGGGCTTCTTCCATCTGGGCGTTGGCGGCGGCTTCTTTCTGTTTTCGGCCCAAATGCCACGCAAGGTAGCCCAGCACAATCGCCAGACCAAGGAACCAGACCATCGGAATACCTGGCAAAAGCGACATGCCGGCCATCATCGCCGAGGCAACACCAAGAGCTGCGGGGTAATTGCTTACCTGTCCGAAAACGGCCTTTTCAGTTGCGCCGTCAAGGCCGCCCTTGGTGACCAGAAGGCCAGCGGCCGTCGAGACGATCAGGGCGGGAATCTGCGACACCAGACCATCGCCAACAGTCAGGATCGTGTAGGTTTCAGTGGCTTCGGCCAGTGATAGGCCCATCTGGGCGGTGCCGATAATAATGCCGCCGATCACGTTGATGAAGGTAATCAGGATACCAGCAACCGCATCACCGCGGACGAATTTGGATGCACCATCCATGGAACCGAAGAACGAGCTTTCGTCTTCCAGTTCCTTGCGGCGAGCCTTGGCCTGCGCTTCATTGATCAGACCCGATGACAGATCGGCGTCAATCGCCATCTGTTTACCGGGCATGGCATCAAGGGTGAAGCGTGCAGCGACTTCGGCGATACGACCGGAACCCTTGGTGATAACCACAAAGTTGATGATCACAAGGATGGCAAAAACAATAATCCCGATCACGAAATTGCCCGAGATCAGGAAACTGCCGAATGCCTCGATCACCGCACCGGCAGCATGGGTGCCTTCGTGTCCGTGGCCCAGAATCAGACGCGTGGTTGCAATGTTTAGCGCCAGTCGAAGCGACGTCGCGACCAGCAGGATCATCGGGAAAGAGTTGAATTCCAAAGGTTTCTGGATGAATAGCGACGTCATCAGGATCAGCACCGAGAAGCTGATCGACAGGGCGAGCAGGAAGTCGAGTAGCCAGGGCGGCATCGGGAACATCATGACCACAAGGATCAGGATGAAGCCAAGCGCCATGGCGATATCGCCACGTTTCATGGCCGACCGGACGCGTGACTGGATACCAGCCATATTCAGGCCGCCCGCACTTTGGGGGCCTTGTGACCCGTCAGATCCTGCCGGTGTGATGTCTCGACCGTCGGCCATGTTGACTTCTGGTTACCCTATGTTGCGCGATCCCGGGAATGCATCCCTTGTTCTGATATGGGGTGCACCGGTCGTTTTGTAATAATCAGTCCTGACCATTGCCAGGTTGCGGCACGGCAAGGCCTTCGTCGGTATATTGACGAAGCTTGTTGCGCAGTGTGCGGATCGAAATGCCGAGAATGTTTGCCGCATGGGTGCGGTTGCCAAAGCAATGTTTCAGCGTATCGATGATCAGATCGCGTTCGACATCTGCAACCGTGCGACCGACCAGGGCTGCCGTGACCGATGAATCCGCGTTGGTTTGATCGGCGCTATCCGCATCATGGTCGATCGGTGCTGCCGGGCAGGGTGCTGCATAATCGTCGTGATGATCAGGCAGCGGGGCAGGTGCGTATGGTGCCTGCTGTGCCGGGGGAACCGGACGATAGGCCGCACCACCATAAGCCGCATTGGCATTGGCATAGGCCGAACTTGCGCGGGACGGCGCACTGGGGGCTGGCTGCGAAGGAGCCGGGGCAGGTGCCGCTGTTTCGGGGGGCGGAGCAGACTGCCAGCCCGGTTCGCTACTTCCGGCACCCGAAAGCATGATGGCTTCAGGGCCGATTTCCGTCGGACCGGCAATCAGGACGGCGCGGTGCATGGTATTTTCAAGTTCGCGAACATTGCCACGCCAATGATGGCTACGCAAACGCGTGATTGCCAGCGGACTGATCGGGCGGATCGGTACATCGTTGGCTTCGGAATATTTTTTAACAAAAAATTCCGCCAGAACTGGAATATCGTCAGGCCGTTCGCGCAACGAAGGAATATCGAGATTGACGACGTTCAGGCGGAAATAAAGATCTTCACGGAAGTTGCCCGCATTGACTTCGGCCTCAAGATTGCGGTTCGAGGTCGCAAGAATACGGACATCAACCTTGACCGGGCTTTTACCGCCCAGACGGTCGATTTCCTTTTCCTGAATGGCGCGCAGCAGCTTTGCCTGAAGGCGGACATCCATTTCGCTGATTTCATCAAGCAAAAGGGTACCGCCATTGGCTTCTTCAAACTTTCCGATGCGTCGGGCCTGTGCGCCGGTAAATGCACCTTTTTCATGGCCAAACAGTTCGGATTCAAGAAGGTTGTCGGGAATCGCGGCACAGTTCACGGCAACGAATGGTTTGTCCGCCCGGTTGGATTTACGATGAACAAAGCGCGAGATGATTTCCTTGCCGGTACCGCTTTCGCCCGTAATCAGGATGGAGGCGGAACTGTTGGCGACCTGGGTTGCGAGACGAAGGGTTTCCGCCATGCGGGCATCGCGATGGATCAGGGCATGGCTTTCTTCGGTGACGGCCTCGAAGATGGCGGCAATCAGGTCGGCTTCGGGGGGCAGGGGGATGAATTCCTGGGCACCGGCCTTGATGGCATTGACCGCACCATTGACGTCATTGCCGATGCCACACGCGACAACCGGGACATTGATCCGTTCACGATGCATGGCTTCGATCAAGGCTGCAACATCAAGGGTGATGTCAGCCATGACAAGATCGATCCGGTTGCCTGCGCGCAGGATATTCAGCGATGTCGTGACACTTTCGGCCAACTGGACTGTTGCGCCGCGTGCCATCGCGATCTTGCTGGCTGCGCCGATCTGACCGCCCAGTCCACCAACGATCAATACCTGCATAGTCTCATCTCTTTCCGCTTCGTTCCCAATGGCAATTTCAATTGGTGGGTTTCACCGATCAATCGAAATAGCTGACCCGTTTTGACGGGGGCAGGATGGAGTTGATCAGCATTTCCAGACGACGGGGGTTTTCCTGTCGCCCGATGGAGACGGCCCCCACCATATAGACCGAATTCAAAAGTTCTTCTTCGCCCGAGTTGCGTTCAAGTTTGGCAGCAAGCGGCATAAAAACCATGTTTGCCAGAACAGCACCATAGAAAGTCGTCAGAAGGGCAACTGCCATGGACGGCCCGATCGAGGACGGGTCATCAAGGTTGCCAAGCATCTGCACCAGACCGATCAGTGTCCCGATCAGCCCCATGGCCGGTGCGATATCGCCAGCCTTTTTCATGATGTTCGCACCTTTCTGGTGGCGACCGATGGTGGCGTTCATGTCCTTGCGCATGATGGCTTCGACTTCTTCGGGTGGTGTGCCATCGACGACAAGCGACAGTCCCTTCCAAAGATATTCCTCGCTTTGCAGACTGTCGAGATGCCCCTGAAGCGATAGGACCCCGCCTTTGCGGGCGATTTCAGCCAGTTGCAGGATTTGCAGGGCAGCATCGGCAGGGTTGCGCGATTTGTGGAAAATCGTGCGCATCAGAACCTTGCCAGCCCCCAGGAATTCGCCCAGCGCAAAACACACAGCGGTAATCGCAGCCGTGCCGCCGATCACGATCAGAACGGATGGAATATCAATAAATGCCCCGGGCGATCCCCCCAATACGATCGCCGCGATAATAAGCGCGAAGCCAATAGCCAGCCCCGCAACCGTCGCGATATCAAACGACGTTTTAGTCCCCCCGTCCGCCATACCCGCTCATCCTCTCAAAAGACTAGTTTTTCTCGGACTTGATGATTTCCGTCATGGTTACCCCCAGACGGTCTTCGACAACCACCACTTCGCCGCGTGCGACCAGACGGTTGTTTACATAAATATCAATAGCTTCCCCAACCTTGCGGTCAAGCTCTACCACTGCGCCACGCCCCAGTTTTAGCAGCTGGCTTACCTGCATGGTTGCTTTTCCAAGGACTGCCGAAACCTGAACGGGAATGTCGTAAACCGCTTCGAGATCCTTGGAGGTCTTCATGGCATCGCTGCCGATCTCGGCGGCGGCCAGAAGTTCGGTACCTTCGCCCTCTAGCTCGATATCATCATTATCGAGTTCCGAGAGTTCAAGATCGTCATCATCGGCCATTTTCGTCTCCTGATCCTTGAGCTTCCTGCGTCACATCGGCTTCTGTTTCGTTCCGGGTATCGGGTTTGCGATCTTCCTGCAACGGGTTCCCATCCTGTTGTCGCGGATCGCTTTTCTCCTCATCCCGGATCTGAGTGTGCGACGCATCATCCTTGGGGGATGTTGGCATATTAACCTGTTCTGTGCCATGACCTTCTTCGATCTGGCCTGTCGGTTGACCGGCTTGGTGTGATCCGGTTCCACCATCCCTGATATAATTATCACCTGTCGGGGTGGCCTGCATTTCGGAAGTATCAGGTTCTGTCGCATAGGTTGGTGTCAAATCATGCCCCGAAACGGTTGTTTCCGGTTTCGCCGACGGGGTTTCTGGACTTGCCGGGCGGGGGGCGGGCGGAAGGTCAGCAAGCCGGGTGTTCTGGACATCAGGATCGCCCATGTCATTTTCTTCAAACTCGTGCTCCTCGCTATGATTTTGAAGGACACGTTCGACGATATCGTTGATTTCGGCCCAGATGCGTTTGGTTTCCCGCACAGCCGTTCCGTCACCCCACGATACATGGCAGTCACCCAGATCAATATCGGGCTCGCCAACAACCGCGACCTTACCCGAAAAACCCCGCGACTGTGCGATTTTTTCAACACTTTCGGAAACCATGTCGCTGATATCGGGGTGGACCTGAACGATCACCTTGGGAACATCGAACAGATTGGCAAGGCACTGACGGACTATGCTTTCGATTTCAGTCAGTTCGAACTGTTTTGACCAGGCCGGGGCGATTTTGCGCATGATGCCGACGGCAACATGAATGGCATCCTCGTTGATGCGGGCATTGGCACGTTTCTGCTGTTCGTCAATTTGCGCAAGTTTTTCGGCAAGTCGTGCGGACGTATCTGTCAAAGCCTGTTGCAGGGATGACTGGATTTCCGCGCGGCCTTGCTCGACACCGCGCGCAAAGCCTTCTGCGTCGGCTGCCTCGCGCGCAGCTGCCTCGGCCTCTGCAATCATCTGGGCGGCCTGTTCTTCGGTATAAACCGCTGGAGGCGGAGGCGGGGCTTCGTCCTCTTTCTTCTTTTTCTTTTTGCCCAGAGAATAATGTTCATCATCCGAACCGGACGAACGAATGACGTTATCGGCATCATCGAAACTGAGCGAGAATTTGAATTTTTCAATGGCCGTCATATCGAACCGCTGGTTTGATTTGTGCGACAAGCAGGCCGGCGGCCTTATGCCAACCTGCCCGTGAATGAACCGTCAGGCATATCAGGTTTCCTGATAAAGCCAGTTGCGAATGATCGCCAAAGCTTCTTCCGGGTGCTTTTCGACAATTTCACCAATTTTCTTGACCGAAGATGCTTTAACCCGGCCCTCGACCATCGAAAGGTTGATCAGTTCTTCGCCTTCATCACTCATCCCCGGCGCCATTGGAACCGGTGATGGGCCCGCAAGAGCTGGTGTTCCGTCGGCGGTCATTTCGTCGGCTAACAGCTGATTTTGTGCCATATCGGCTGCATTTGGCAGGGTTTCGAAGGCACGGGTCAGAAGCGGGCGAACCACCAGCAGGATAACTAGGATCGCAACGATGGCCAGGACCAGCATTTCCGCGATGCGGAAGATTTCGGCCTTATCAAGACCAAGGAACGTTTCGACATCTTCGTCCGGGAACAAGTCTGCCGCGTCGGCAAACTGCATGTTGATCACTTCGACCTGGTCGCTGCGCGCAGGATCATAGCCGATTGCGCTGCGTACCAGCGCCGCTATTTTTTCCAAATCTTCCGGTGATCGCTCTTGGTAGACGCGTTCACCATTTTCATCTGTTGTGTAGGTGCCATCGACCAGAACCGCCACTGTAACTCGCGAAATTTCGCCGATTTCCTTGACCTTGGTCGTGGTCGTTTTTGAAATCTCATAGTTGACGGTTTCTTCCGAGCGGTTCTCCTGGCTGCTGGTTCCAGAACCTTGACCGCCATTAAGATTAGGGTCAGGAAGGTTGTTCTGAAGTGTAACCGGATCTGCGCCGTCTGTTTCAGTATTGGTCGAGTTCTCGTCAATGGTCTGGCTGGACCGCACCACCCGTTCGTCGGGATTAAATCGCTCGTCCGCTGTCGTCACCTTGTTGAAGTCCATTTCGACCGACACCTCGGCACGAACTTCGCCATAACCAAGGGACCGGGAAAGAAGATCTTCGATCGTGTTGCGCAGACGCGTTTCGTTGCGGATGCGCATCTCGTCTGCGGTCTGGGTCAGGAAGGTTGAAGATTGTTCTTCACCCTGACCACGCGCCAGAAGACGGCCGCGTTCATCAATGATGGAAACCTTGCTTGGTGTCAGCTGGGGAATAGCCGCAGCAACAAGATGCTGGATCGCTATAACCTGTTCGGGTTTAAGTTCCCCGCCGGCCATTTTAACTGCAATTGATGCGCTGGCTTCCTGGGTCTCGCGCGAGAACATCTGACGTTTGGGCAAAACCAGATGTACACGGGCCTGTTGAACGGACTGTATGGAGGCTATGGTACGGGCCAATTCGCCCTCAAGGGCGCGAACATGGTTAATGTTCTGTTCGAAACTTGTTGCACCAAGGCCGCTGCCACTATCGAACACTTCGTACCCGACGGAGCCGCCGGTCGGCAACCCGCTTTCCGCCATTGACAGGCGCATACGATTGACCTGATCGGCGGGAACAAGAATTTCGGTGCCGTTATTCAGAAGCTGGTAGGAAACCTGCTGTTCTTCGAGACGGTTGACGATCTGGCTTGCATCCGCCGGGTTCAGATCACGGTAGAGCAACTCCATATTCGGTGCCGAAACACGCAGAATAAGGAATGCAAAAAACACAAGCAGCAACACCCCGACGCCACTGATGGCCATCAGGCGTGTCGGTCCAAGACCTTTAAGCGTTTGCAATAAACCGCCCACGTTCGACTGCTCCGGATCGATTGTTACCACTGTCCCCAATACCGGCAGATGTCCGCACAATAGCTACCGGTATCATCAACGAATAGAAGCGCATATTGAAGAACAGGTTAACGACCGGCAATTATTGCCCAGTAATGTGTTCAAAATTCGCCAGCGATTTGAATCGCTTGTATCTTTGTAAAGATCAATATGCCTAAAGATATATAGGTAGTTTGAGCGCCAAAAAGAAGCCCGGCGCTGAGGCCGGGCGAGTCTCTATCACATGCAGCAGTTCCAAAGAGTATAAAATTACCCTTTTTCGGCATCAATTACCGTTTGACGCGGATCAGTTCGTCGAGCATTTCGTCGGTCGTGGTGATCGTCTTGGTGTTCGCTGAATAGGCGCGCTGGGTGACGATCATATTGGTGAATTCTTCAGCAAGGTCTACGTTAGAACCCTCAAGTGCGGAAGCAACCACTTTACCGGCACCATCTATGCCTGGTTCACGCAGAACATAGTCACCGGAATCACGCGTCTGACGGTATACGTTGCCACTTTCAGCACCGAGTTCGTCGGGCGCTTCAAACGTTGCAATGGCCAGCTTGAACATCGGACGTTTAACACCGTTGGCAAACTGAACTTCAAGGAAGCCGTCGCTGGAGAAGCCATAGCCAACTTGGCTACCTGCACCCGCACCATCCTGATTGATAAAGTCCGTCGAATAGGAAACCAGGTTGCCGTTTGCGTCAACACCACCACCTTTCTGGGTAATGCCGTTACCGACGCCGGGATTACCCAGATCAAGGGTTATTTCCGATGCGTTGGAGCCATTGGTATAGGTGATGCTGAGCGGTTGATCGATCAAACTTGCACCGGTGGAATCGGTAAATGAGGAAATCACGCCGTCACCGTCGAAATTCAGGTAACCGGACTGAATAAGACCATTCGGGTGTGCCGATGGATCAAGGTTTCCTGCCGTTGTTTGGCCTGTAAGTTCAAATGCCCAGCGGTTCTGTGATACTTTGAGGAAGCGCAGGTTAACGGTATGCGCAGACCCCAGAGAGTCATAAACAGTGATCGGCATTGTGGTGTTTTCATCGACAGTCCCTGCGGCAATGCTACCCGGTGTGTAGGTTGCGGCCAGTGTCGCCGGGAATGGCCCCGCAAAACCAAGAGCAGTCAGCGGTGTGTTGTTATTGTTTGTCACAGTAACGTTTTGATCACCTGGGCCTGTGATCGTCAATGTGTCGTCAGTACCTGTCGACGTCGCCGATGCATTCACTCCCGGTATCGCACTGATTTTTGCTGCGATATCGTTCAGGGTATCTGTACCAGTAATCGTAATTGTCGTCGTGTTGCCATTAACCGTAATGTCAAAGCTGTCACCAGCGGCGATGCCCGCTTGTCCAGCAAGTGCTGTGGTCCCATTGATACCCAGAGTTGTCGAGGTATCGGTACCCCCGGCAAATGGTGTTTCGTCGGCGTCAAGGTTACCGCCAATGCTGATGTTACGGGTATCGGCAGAGGCACGCAGGATGCGGTTTACGTCAATAACTTGAAGGTCGCCTACGGCCGCGCTGTTCGAAGACGTTGTATTGCCTAGTTGATCAAGAAGGTTTCCGTCTCGGTCAGTCGCCCAGCCCTGTACAAAGAAGCCGGCTGTATTTTTCAGATACCCGTCATCGTCAGGTCTGAAGTCGCCCGCACGGGTAAAGAATACTTCGTCATTCGCATTTGGCGTTGCTGTGTCGCGTACGACAAAGAAACCATCTCCCGAGATCGCCGCAGAGGTTGCCGAGGAAGAGGATTGCAGCAATCCCTGCTTGCTGATCATCGCTGTTGGATGAAAGCGAACACCGCCAGGAGTGTAACGGGTCGGAGTGGCGGATTCCGTTACAAGTGTCGAGAACCGGCCGAGAGTCCTTTTATAGCCGATCGTATTCATGTTGGAGATGTTATCGGAAATCACACCAAGATTCTGGCTCTGAGCGTTCAAACCGGAAACACCGGAAATCATTGCACCGAAAAGGCTCATTTTCTTTCTCCTGCACTTACAGGCTGTTAATTACAATACCGTGTCTGAGCGTCAGGCCGCTTGGTCCTGCTCTTCATCATCGGTTGGAGTTTCGTTTGTAGGAGTTCCATTTGCGCCAAGCTTGACATTGGTCAGTGTCTCAAACGGAACAGACACTCCACCGATACGCAGGTAAATGCCGTCATCGGCAATATCGACACTTTCGACGATTCCTGAAATTCCGATATAGACCTCTGCTGGTTTGCCGGATTTATCAGCATACGTGTTCCCGCTGCCATCCTTGGGTTTGACCACAAGGGTGTAGGCACCTTCTGGCTGGGCGACGCCGCTATTGCTTTTCCCATCCCAGCTGAAATCTTGAAGGCCGGATTTGTCGGATACAGTTTTGGAATAAACGGTATCTCCATCCTGATTAACAATCTGAAGCTCCACTTGCGGAACGTCAGCTGGCGAAACGTTGTATTTGAAATCGATGCTGCCGTCTTTTTCCAGCCAGCTCGTATCACCAACAGCTTCAATCCGGGCTCCGACATAAGATAGAGCGGACAGTTGGCGCTGCTGTTCCTGCATTGAAAGCAGATCTTCCAGATTTTGGTTGGTCTGAATGCCTTGCTCGACCTGTGCAAACTGGCTTAGCTGATCCGTAAATTTGTCCGTCTCCATAGGAGAGGTTGGATCCTGGTTTTTCAGCTGCGTCGTCAGAAGCGTCAAAAACGTATCCAGATTGGCTGCAAGTTGCTGCGACGACGCGCCGGAAGTCGCGTTCTTGTCGGCTTGAGAAAGGCCAATGTTTGATAGGGAGGATACAGTCATAACTTCATTCCCCTATTTCGCTAAATTCGAATATCGACAAGGCCATTGGGATTGATCCCATAGCCAATGGCGACATGTTCTGCGAGCTCGGCTCCGCTTAAAATATCGCCGTCATTAGGGCTTGATGCAGAATTGCTTCCAACCCGTTGCTGACCTTGGTTGTCCCGACCATTGTCACCTTCATTACGATGTTCAAAGGTGAAACTTTGACTGTCTGCATTCAGGCCAGCGTCTTTCAGCGCTTGCTGCAATGAACGCGCATCTTGTCTCAGAAGATCCAACGTTTCACGGGTGTCTGCTTGAATAACACCCTGCACCCTGCCGTCATGGGAAATTTCAAGTTTCACATCAACACGCCCGAGATGTTCCGGGCGAAGCTGAACCGAAATCTTTTCAACGCCATCATTTGCGGCGTTTCGAATATGCACGGCAACCTGTTGCTGCACTTGCTGGGCCGGGGTTTGTCGTGCGTTTGCCGTAGTGTGTCCGCTTTGCAAATTGCTGTTCACGCTGTTCGATGAAACGCTGCCTGCATTGTTTGCTGTCGGCGACGCGCTTCCTTCAACGGACGAAGTGTTTACCGTTTTCGCGGGGGCTGCGGTTTGGCCGTTTTGCGGCGTTGTCTGTTGTGGGATGGCTGTAGCAGCTGCCATCTGTTGTGATGCAGTATTGTTTACCGCAGAATTTGCCGTGGTCGTGCTTGTCGTGCTGCTTGTTGGATTATTGCCGCTGCTTGCATTTGAATTGTTGTTGGTGGTGGAAGTCGTATCACCCTGTTTGGCCGATTTGGCGACACCATCACCGGACATATCGTCCAGGAGGCTTGCCAGGAAATCATTTTTCCCATTTAGAGGGGATTTTTTATTCTCTGCGCCGGTTACGCTAGCCGCCATTGCGCTTTGTGACATGATCGCAGCGTCACTGGCCGACTTGCCTGTCGACATGCTCGGCGCATTGGATAACGCGGTAGACCCCATCAACTCAGACGTGGCGGTCTCCGGGGACTGAACCAAATTCGTCCCTTCTCCAACCTTTTGGTTGGGGTGGACCGTCTCGGCCAAAACCGTAATTATTGTTGCTTCGTCACCACTCGTTGCCTTTGGATCCGTGTTATCTTCGGTTGCAACTTCTTTTTGGGTGGGATTGCCCGTCTCGTCTCCAGAATTAGCTTCGGATGAGGGCTTCTGCTCTACTTCGGTACCTTCGGTACCTTCAGCTTTAACAGCTTCCTGCTGATCCGGCTCTTCATCACGTTGAGCTGAGTCTTTTTGCTTTACGTCCTCGCGCGGGGTGACGTCTTTTTTCTCGTCGCGGGGCACATCTGTTTTGTCTTTTACCGACTGCTCGGCAAATTTTACCTCGTGTTGGGGATGTCTCGTATCACTCAGCGGCCGGTCGTTGCGATCGCTAGCCTTCATCGCATCCATCACTTGCCCGAACGCCATATTGCTCTCGCCAGCCAGTCGTGGGGCTGCGGCGCTTGCTACGGCAGTGGTGCGAAAATTGATTTCAGAACTAATCATGACAGAGGTCCCTTTAAAGACAGTGCAATGATTAGAGCAAAAGGCGGGCCAGTTTCACCAATGTGGTTAAGTCACTAGAAAATCACTGATTTAATAGAGAGGTTGGTTTGAGGTGAGGCTTTCAATGATGCATGTCTTGCCCAAAGGGCAAAAATTGCCTGTCTTTTCACGGTGTGCATACGAAAACACCGCCCTGCAAGACAGAGCGGTGTGTTACTGCGCAACGAATACACGTAGAGGCGGGCATTAAATGGACACAGAAATACCTGTCCGTGGTGGAACAGATTCCTGTTCCTGGCTGTAGGACGTATTCTGCTGTGGTGCGGGTTGATAAGCATTGCCGGAGAAACCAGTATTCCCCAAAGCTTGATTAAGCTGAGAAGTGTGCGCTTTTCGCATCTCAATACGAAGTTCTTCGGAACTTTTTTCTGCAAGCTGTTTCCAGCTTTCCCGGAGGGGAATAAGCAGGTCGATGACATCCTGAGCGGGTTGTGTTTTGCCCACAATATCAATTGAGACCAGATGATTGATGCAGAATCGGTACAGCTTGTCCATTCTGCCCGCAAAGTCCGGCGCAGCTTCATGGTCCAACGCGTCCATCAGCTGGAAGATGATTTCCTGCGCCAGACAGTTGGATTCACACCGGCCCATTACATCTTTTGATTCGCCTTTGGCAATCACGTCACGCAAGTGGATAATCGCTTTTTCATACAACATGAAAACGATCTGCGCCGGGTTGGCGCTATTCACCTGCTGCGCTTTATAAGCCAGGGCTGCATTCCCGTTCATGTCATACTCCTATTGATTTCCACCATGTTTAATCAGACAGAATAGCTACTGATAAAAACGGGTACTTATTGGTCTTTCTGCGAAGCAGCCATCATTTCGGTCAAAGACTGCTGGATCGTTTTCATCTGCGCGAGAGCTTCTTCCATCTTGATAAACTGGGTAAGAAGACTGTCCTTCTGGATAGCCAACCGGTCATCAATCTTGGTCACTTTTTCACTATACGACCCATTCTGAGTCTGGAGCTTGTCAATTTCTTGTGAAAGGATGCCATCACTCTCGTCAAGAAGCTTTTCCAGGCCGAAGAAAAGCTGAGCTCCAACACCGACGGAGACAGTAACATTAGCCGTAATCGTTGCGTCATCGGGACCATTATACAACAAAACCAATCCATTTGCATTGGTTGCGTCGGTCGCCGAAACGCTGTTCGAGCCGAGTGTTTCTGTCGATCCTGCTACACCGTCTACATCTGATCCGGTGATGGCGCCTGCGGTGGACGTGATATTGAACGCGTACGTGCCAGCCTGCACTTTTCCGCTGAAGCCAGTAACCGTCACGTTAGGGTTATCAGTTGTCGTTTTTAACCCAAACAGTTCGATGACTTCTTGTGGTTCAGAAAGAAGAGCCTGATTGAGCTTGGTTTCATCAAGTTCAAGCGTGCCCTTCAGATAGGGATCTGTTTGCAGAGGTGACACTGTTGATATGCCAATGTCGGCCAAAAGCGAATAATCTTCTTCATCCGGACCACGATTGGTAACACCTTCAGCTTGCGACGACACCATCGTTTTCAACTGCTGCTGAATGCTTCGAACGGTTGGATTACCAACCAGATAAGCATCTTCACCAGCTTCGCCAGTTACCGGATCGACATAGGTCTGTTCGTTGATGAAGGTTTGCAAGGCGTTGTATGCCTCGACGACATCGAGGATGGCTGTTTTGGCCGTGTTGAGGTCACGCTCAACTTCAATCCGCACTGTTGTTCCGGGTTCAGCATCATACAAATTGATACTGGCACCAGTAATGATATCGTTGATATCGTTGCTAGAGCGCGTGATCGTCACACCATCAACTACCAGAGTCGCATCTGATGCCACTTGTGACTGATGTGCAAGTTGCAAAGGATTTTCTGGATCAGAAATTCCGCCGTCAAACACGCCAAGAGAAGACAAAACAGAACCCGTCGTATCTTCAAATGTGGTCACAGCATTTGCCGTACCTTCGTCAACAGACGAAAAAACAAGGGTGCTTTGCGTGTCGCTGACTTTGACAACACTTGCACGAATTCCCGTCGTTCCGGAGGCAGCATTCACCTTGTCGCGGATATCAATCATCGAATCGCCCGCTTCGACCGAAATCGTTGTGGAGCCTTTGGCTGTTCCCAAAGTGAAGGTGCCCGTTCCGGTCACGGCTGTCAGGTCGGCGGACGTGGTGATGTTCTGTGTTGCTGTCGAGAATTTCTGACGCTGAGCTACGGACTGAACCTCCAGCTCGTAAATCCCTTCCGGTGTCGCATTTGATGCCGTTACGCCAACAAGTTGAGCCGCCGGAGTTGCGGTTCCCGAACTGCTGGATGATGTTAGATAGACACCTTTGGCTTCAAACGCATCCTTGGAATTGTCGAAGCTCATCGCACCATAGAGGGTGGAAAGAGCGTTCTTGAGCTCGGTCGTCAGCGACTTTATTGTATTAAGAGAGGTTAGAGCATTCTTATTAACATCTATCTTGTCTTCCAGATTCTTGGCGGGAATCCGGCGCGCTTCAATCATCTTGTCAACAATGTTGACAAAGTCGATGTTCGAGCTGCCGCCAGACAGTTGAACCCTGCCGTTTGCTCCGACGTAGATATTGTCGAGATTAATACCGCTCATAACCTTACTCCGGAATTCGGAATGTGTGCTTGTCCCGGCAAATCAAGATTTTTGCGAGACATGGGCATTACAGAATGTTCCTCGAACGAAGCAATCTGTGTGCCATTAAACAGGCGGAAAATGTTGCCTACACTTCGACGTCGATCAGTGGGCCTAAAGAATCGCGCAATCTGGCGATCAATGTCTGCATGCTTTCAGATGGAATCTGACGCAAGACTTCTCCACCTGCATCGCGTACGACCGCAATGACGCGTCCGGTATCTTCGCTGTAGCTCAACTGGACATCCAGATTGTCTATACCTAGCTCGGAAGAAACATTTCGCGCAATTTCCTGACTAAGCGCTTGAGTAAAACCGCTTACGTCATTGCCTTGATTTAGACTGGCTGCGGATCCGGTAATAGATGCGCTTGCAGAAGACGTGTTCTGCACATTGCGCAAAGACGAAGCAACTACCGGGCCTCCAACCTGCTGCGTCGAACTCTGTAATTTAACGGCTTCCATTTTCCGGGCTCCAATACCTGCGCGGCATTTTAACCAGTTGATATCACGGGGGGGAGTTTGCCTACCCCCGTGATAATAATCAACCGGTTACTGCAGCAGACGCAGAAGGTTCTGCGGCATCTGGTTCGCCTGACCAAGCATCGCGATACCCGACTGCATCAGGACCTGTTTTGACGAGAAAGCTGCCATCTCAGAAGCGACGTCAAGGTCGATCAGGACCGAGCGGGCATTCTCGCTGTTTTCCGAGACAGTCCGCAGGTTCTGAGCTGCAAATTCCAAACGGTTCTGGTTCACACCAACACTTGCGCGTGCAGTCTGAAGTGCGTTAATCGCCGCATCGATCAGGGGGATCGCCGTGTTTGCGTTCGTCGCGTCGGCACCGCTAAGGTCAACCGCTGCAAGGTTAAGACCAGCCGCAGCTGTTGTGACGTTGACCAGCGTAAATGCCAGATCGTCCTCAGCGGCAGTTGCGCCCGTACCGACCTTGAAGTTGAGTGTCACGGTTGCATCATTCAGAACATTGACACCGTTGAATTCGGTGTCGTTTGCTATACGAGTGACCTCACCAAGCAGCGACTGCGCTTCATTGTTGATGTAGCCGCGTTCAGTGGTGCCGAGGTTTTCAGAACCTGCCTGCACTGCAAGCTGTTTTACGCGCACGAGAATGTCGTTGATCGTGCTCATGCCACCATCCATAACCTGCAGGAGTGCACCTGCCTGGCTGGCGTTGGTGGTGGCAACCTTCAATGCGCCGACTTCCGCGTTTAAACGTGCGCCGATGGCCATCGAGGCAGCATCGTCACGCGCATTCATCACGCGCTTACCGGACGACAGTTTTGAAAGGGAATTTGTTGCCGACGCGTCAGACGCAACCAGATTGCGATGAGCGACGTTTGCGGCGTAGTTGGAAATAACACCAAGACCCATGGTCTTTACTCCTACTTGGACTAATATAAATCGGCTTCTTGCCAATCCTGCAGCGCATCTCGTCCTGAAATGCTCACAGATGCGTGAAGTTTTATTTCATTAAACCTCACGGTGATAAAATAGGGTATATTTATACAGGAGTCTAGTAAAAAAATGTTGAAGCGTCTTTTTTAACAGTTATCGCGCGTTCACGCTGCCTGACGTTCTGGTTGTTCATCAATGGACAAAAATCGGGGCGGATCTGATTTGCTTTTGAGGTGCGACAGGGCGGGTGAGATAAATAAAAAAAGGCTGGCCAAAATGGCCAGCCTTTTGCTGAAAGCTGTTTTGATTACTGTAGCAGACGCAGAAGGTTCTGCGGCATCTGGTTCGCCTGACCCAGCATCGCGATACCCGACTGCATCAGGACCTGTTTCGACGAGAAAGAAGCCATTTCAGAAGCAACATCAAGATCGATCAGGACTGACCGGGCGTTCTCGCTGTTTTCAGAAATAGTGCGCAGGTTCTGTGCTGCGAACTCCAAGCGGTTCTGGTTCACACCAACGCCTGCACGTGCAGTTTGCAGAGTGTTGATTGCGGTGTCGATCAGGCCGCTGGCGGTGTCGGCATCTGCCTTCGTCGTCAGGTCAATCGTCGTTGCATCAATACCAAGAGTCGTTGCAGTCACATCAGAGGTTGTGAAGGTCAGGTCATCTTCAGCTGCAGTTGCACCGCTACCAATTTTGAAGTTGAGAGCGGTTGCCGAGTTCAAAACTTTCACACCGTTGAATTCGGTGTCATCAGCAATACGTTCAATCTCGTTTGCAAGCGCTGTTGCTTCGTTGTCGATATAACCGCGCTCAGTGGCACCCAGGTTGTCCGAACCCGCCTGAACCGCAAGCTGTTTCATGCGAACGAGAATGTCGTTGATGGTGTTCATACCGCCATCCATCACTTGCAGGAGCGCGCCTGCCTGGCTGGCGTTGGTGGTGGCAACTTTCAGTGCGCCGACTTCTGCGTTCAAGCGTGCGCCGATGGCCATAGAGGCAGCATCGTCACGTGCATTCATCACGCGTTTACCAGACGACAGTTTTGCAAGGGAGTTCGTTGCCGAAGCGTCAGATGCAACAAGGTTGCGGTGAGCGACGTTTGCGGCATAGTTGGAAATAACACCAAGACCCATGGTCTTTACTCCTACTTGGATTAATGTAAATCGGCTTCTTGCCAATCCTGCCGTGCATTTCATCCTGAATTGCTAGCAGATCGAATTGTCTCATCTTGTTGAGACTTACATATGTGAACTTAGAGGATATCTATACCAGAGTCTAGAAAAAATGTTCAAAAGCGTTTTTAAATAGATATGACAAACTTGTCTAAATGGCGTCCTGATTGGCTTTTAAGGTGTGATGGAGCAGGTAAGACAAATAAAAAAGGCTGGCCAAAATAGCCAGCCTTTTGGCGAAAGCTGTTTTTGATTACTGCAACAGACGCAGAAGGTTCTGCGGCATCTGGTTAGCCTGACCAAGCATCGCGATACCCGACTGCATCAGGACCTGTTTCGAAGAGAAGGACGCCATTTCAGAGGCGACGTCAAGGTCGATAAGCACTGACCGGGCGTTTTCGCTGTTTTCAGAAATGGTGCGCAGGTTCTGTGCCGCGAACTCCAAGCGGTTCTGGTTCACACCGACGGCTGCACGGTTGGTCTGCAGGTTATTGATGGCTGTGTCAATGGACGCGCTTGCGATATCTGCAGCAGCCTTTGTTCCCATTGCGGTGGCACCGCCGCCCGTGAGAGTCGCGAGAGTGTTGTCAGAAGTCGTGAAGGAGAGGTCATCCTCGGCTGCAGTGGCACCGCTACCAATTTTGAAGGCAAGGGCGGTTGCAGAGTTGAGGACGTTAACACCGTTGAACTCGGTGTCGGCGGCAATACGGTTGATCTCGTTTCCGAGGGCCGTTGCTTCGTTGTTGATATAACCACGCTCAGTGGCTCCCAAGTTTTCTGAACCCGCCTGCACTGCAAGCTGTTTCATGCGAACGAGGATGTCATTGATGGTGTTCATACCACCGTCCATGACCTGCAGCAGAGCACCTGCCTGGCTGGCGTTGGTGGTGGCAACTTTCAAGGCACCGACTTCCGCGTTCAAACGTGCGCCGATGGCCATGGAGGCAGCATCGTCACGCGCATTCATCACGCGCTTACCGGATGACAGTTTGGAAAGAGAATTGGTTGCCGATGCGTCAGACGCAACAAGGTTACGGTGAGCGACGTTTGCGGCATAGTTGGAAACAACACCAAGACCCATGGTCTTTACTCCTACTTGGATTAATATAAATCGGCTTCTTGCCAATCCCGTAGCGCGCCATCTTGGCGCTGCCTACGGATTTGTAAGGTCTAATACCAGACAACTTACAATCACTTTAGTACTGTATTTCTATACGGGTGTCTAGTGCAAAATGCGTGTTGATTGATTTTTTTTAATATAGAAAAGCTCAGGGTTTCGTGGTGGTTTTAAGGTGCTGTTTCAATGGCGTAAAAAAGGCTGGCAACAAGTGCCAGCCCAGACCGCTGACAAACCCCGTCATATTTTGGCGGGGTTTTTCTTTTAGAGGTGTTTGAAAGCTGGCTTGAGTGTGCCGAGGGGATTATCCCTCAGCGATTGGCCCCTTGGGGCCCAAAGCCAGGGCTATTTTCTTGATGTTTTGGGCGGCGGCGGCCAGCAGACATTGGCATTTGACATTGATCAGTCCCCGGAACCTTGCATATCGATGACCGTGAAGCTGTTTGGCATCTGCAAAAGAGCGTTCGACCGTCTCTTTTCGGCGCTTGTAAACCCGCTTACCCCACTCTGTCAGACGATAGGCGTCAGCCCGGTCTCTGGCGTCTTGCCAGACATGGCGCGTGACAGTTTTTCAGTGATGGGCGTTGGCGGTACAGGAAGCCAGCACAGGGCATGTGCGGCATTTTTCCGGCTCGCTTTGATAATGGCGATATCCATTTCGGTCGGTTGTCGCATAAGACAGAAGCTGACCTTCGGGGCAGCGATAAGCATCACGTTCAGGGTCATAAACGTATTTGCGTTTGGGGATGTAGCCTTCCCGAAGGTTCGGGCGGCGATAGCCCGTCACGCCAAGGATGTCACGATCTTCAAGGCCTTTGGCAATCGCGGCGGTCGCATAGCCCGCATCCAGTCCGACGGCGATAACATCAAGGTCAAAACGCTGCCTTTGTCGGTCAAGACGGTCGAGATAGGGAATGCTGTCATGCAGATTGGCCGGGGTGGCGTAACTGTCGGTAATGATCCCAAGCTTGCCATCGACCGTGCGGTGATCGAGATAGAAAAAGCCCTTGGGCTTGCCGTCGCGCACCATATATCCGCTGTCGGGATCGGTTCGGCTGATCTTGGTTTCTTTCTCAACCGGCTGGCGTTCCTTGGCTTTGAGCGGCTTTTTCGCATGAGCCGCCCGGTCTTCCTCAATCGCCAGATCCAGATCATCCCAATAGGCCGCGCGCGATTTGGCAACCACTTCGCGGTCCCATTTGTTCTTGTTGGCATCGGCCTTCAAATGCGTGCTGTCGGTATAGAGAACCTTACCATCCACCAGCCCGTGCCTGATCGCCTGCTCGACGATCTCGTCAAAAATATCCTGCGCAACACTGGCATCATGATATCGACGCCGCCGGTTCTGCGACAGGGTCGAGGCATCAAAGACCTTGTCGGTCAGCTTGAGTTGCAAAAACCAGCGATAGGCGACATTGACCTCAATCTCGCGCACAAGCTGGCGCTCCGAGCGCACGCCAAACAGATAGCCAATGAACAGCGCCTTAAACATCATCACCGGATCAAGGGCGGGACGGCCATTGTTCGCGCAGTACAAATCGGCCACGCGCGCATGGATAAAACTGAAATCGATCACGGCATCGATCTTACGAAGCAAATGATCGCTGGGGACCAAACTGTCGAGTGTCACCATCTCAAGTTCGGTTTGATGTGGGCTGGGTTTCTTAAGCATTCCCCATTGAATCAAAAGTCCCCGCCAATGGCGAGGACTTTGTCAGCAGTCTGGGCTGGCAACAAGTGCCAGCCTTTTTGCGAAATTGGACGGCAGTTACTGGAGCAGACGCATAAGGTTCTGAGGCATCTGGTTTGCCTGACCGAGCATCGCAATGCCCGACTGCATCAATACCTGTTTCGACGAGAACGCTGCCATTTCAGAAGCAACATCCAGATCGACCAGAACCGACCGGGCGTTTTCACTGTTTTCAGAAATTGTACGCAGGTTTTGAGCTGCGAACTCCAAGCGGTTCTGGTTCACACCGACGGCTGCGCGGTTGGTTTGCAACGTATTGATGGCAGTATCAATGGATGCGCTTGCCGTGTCGGCATCAGCCTTGGTGGCCATTGTTGTTGCCCCACCACCTGTGAGTGTCGCAAGCGTGTTGTCTGACGTTGTGAAGGTCAGGTCATCTTCTGCTGCAACTGCACCACTGCCGATTTTGAAATTCAGACCTGTTGCCGAGTTCAAAACTTTGACGCCGTTGAACTCTGTATCGGTAGCAATACGGTCGATCTCGGCGGCGAGCGCTGTTGCCTCGTTATTGATGTAACCGCGTTCAGTTGCGCCGAGGTTGTCCGAACCCGCCTGAACGGAAAGCTGTTTCATGCGAACAAGAATGTCGTTGATGGTGTTCATACCACCATCCATCACCTGAAGCAGGGCGCCTGCCTGGCTTGCGTTGGTGGTGGCGGTTTTCAATGCGCCGACTTCTGCGTTCAAACGTGCGCCGATGGCCATAGAGGCCGCATCGTCACGCGCATTCATTACGCGTTTACCGGATGACAGTTTTGCAAGTGAGTTTGTTGCCGAAGCGTCAGACGCAACAAGGTTGCGGTGAGCGACGTTTGCGGCATAGTTGGAAATAACACCAAGACCCATGGTCTTTAACTCCTACGTGGATTGTAATTGTTCAGCGTAATGCCGAATTTTTGAGATACCTTCCTAGTATCCCTGCCTCTTCTGCGTGCATTAATCTGCATTTAGAAGATTTTTTGCGTGTAAGTGGTTCCACGTAAGACGTAAAGTAAATAATTGTTTATGTTGCGAAATTTTATGAAAATAGAAAAAGCCCCGCAGATTTCTCCTGGGGCTTTTCTCGTATAGGTTTAATTTGGGGCGCTTTAACCTTGCAGCAGGCGCAGAAGGTTCTGAGGCATCTGATTCGCCTGACCAAGCATTGCGATACCGGACTGCATCAGGACCTGTTTCGACGAGAAAGCAGCCATTTCAGCGGCAACGTCCAGGTCGACCAGGACAGATCGGGCGTTTTCGCTATTTTCAGTGATCGTCCGGAGGTTTTGTGCGGCAAATTCGAGGCGGTTCTGGTTGACGCCAATTGACGCACGCGCGGTCTGCAAGGAGTTGATCGCTGTATCAACCAGACCAATACCTGTGTCGGCGTTTGCTTTGGTGGTAAGGTCAAGAGCTGCAATGTTAAGGCCAGCAGCACCGGAAACCACGTTTACAAGCGTAAAGGTCAGGTCGTCTTCTGCCGCAACGGCGCCGGTACCAACTTTGAAGCCCAGCGATGCCACAGAACCGTTAAGGACCTTCACGCCATTAAATTCAGTATCTTGTGCGATACGTTCGATTTCGGCGACAAGCTGTGTTGCTTCACCATTGATGAAACCGCGTTCTGCCGCGCCCAAGTTTTCAGATGCGGCCTGCACTGCAAGTTGTTTCATACGTACAAGAATCGAGTCAATCGTTGTGACAGCACCATCCATGACTTGCAGGAGTGCGCCCGCCTGAGTGGCGTTGGTGGTTGCAACTTTCAAAGCTGCAACTTCTGCATTCAGGCGCGAACCGATGGCCATGGATGCTGCGTCGTCCCTTGCATTCATAACACGCTTGCCCGAAGACAGCTTTGCTAGGGAATTTGTTGCCGAGTTATCTGAGTCGACCAAGTTGCGGTGCGCAACATTGGCTGCGTAGTTCGAGATTACGTTAAGAGCCATGAGTGCCCCCTAAACTGGATCAATACATATCCCATTATCGGGTCTGTTTGAACGGTCGGTGACCATTCGCGATGCCTGAGCTATCAGGCGGTTCGGGTGAGCACGCAGATTCTTTCTGGATCCGGCCTGCTCGTGAATTCTTACTTTCGAGGTCTTTGTGCAAAAGTTTCCATCATCTATGCAGGAGGTGTGCCAGTTTTTGAGTATCTGACTAGTTGTTTGTTTTTATTCATTTATTTTGGGGGCAGGTAGGGAGCCGGGCGACCGGGACTCTGTTCGAAAGGAGCGGCTTATGATCTGGCTAGGAATATTATTATCCCATTTGCGCCATGCGCTATTGGACCCGGCAAAAAATGCCTCTGCAATTTCAAGTAGGGGATGATTGTGATGGGCTGAAAAAAAAACGCCGCCAATATGGCAGCGTTTCACAACTTTTTAGCTTTAACTTCTCGTCCCGAAATCTCATCGGGATCGCGAAGGGGATATTTAAAGAGCAAAATCAACCGGATACTTGTTGTGCGGAAAGACATGCTGCCACGCGGTTTGTTTGGCAGTATCTATGATGATGGGCGCTTGCAGGTTAACACTTAAAGACAGTTTTCCATCTTCGTGTTTGTCAATTTTGACAACAAATACAGCAGCCACGTCTTCTGGTGTTACCCCGTGCTGGATTGCCGCGTCCTGAATTTCCTGAAAATCAACAATTTCGTTGCCCGTCATGTAGGGATAGACGATGAATGAAACGTTTTCGTTGTCGTAGCTCTGCCAAAGTTTGTATGGCAACTGGGCATTTCCGGGAATATCAATCAAACCAAAATGACTGCTGTCCGAAAAGCCCAGCATTTTCGCGTTCATGCTGATAGCCTTGCTTCGGTCAAGCGTCAGCTGTCCAAACCGCGTATTCAATTCGACGCTGTTGGCCTGCTCATCGAGCGGCTGGCTTGCGGCCATAATGTTGGTCTCCAGAATCATCTGATTTCTCAATTATTTTGAATATGGCGTTTTTTACCCACTGCTTCAACGAAGATAATCCGTAAGGGAGAGTTGTGTGCTCTTATTGAGGACCATATAGCTCGCTTGCAGCGAAGTTTCGTACTGCGCAAGAATGGCAATTGTCGAAGGGATGTCAGCAGCTTCGAAGCTTGTAACCGCTTCCTCGTAAAACAGTTTCAGATCAGTGTTCTGCGATTGAACATTTTCCGTATTGTGTAAGTCGACCCCGATACTTGTTTGAACATCCGTCAGGGATTTAATTGCGTTTTTTACATGCCCCAAAGCAACGTTGAGAGACGCAGGGTTTCCTGTTTCCGCAGCGATTTTCAATCCGCGGATCAATTCCTCAAACGCGCTTTCGTCAGCGTTGATCCCATATTCAATGGTAAACTCCTCGTTCAACCGTGCAGAGAGTTTTTGCTGGTTTCCCTCGTAATACGCATAGTCCGCAGCCGGGTTCGGGGCGCTAACCATTGATAATGATGTTTGCAGGTTGCCGATATCGGCAATTGCCAGCGGCCCGCCGCCGGTTGCTTCAATCACCAGCTTTACCTCGCCGCCTTCGGGATCCTGGCGCAATGTCGCCGTTGCTCCAGCGCCGGCAGCATTGATGTCATTCACCAAAGTTTGCACGTCTTGAGCATCGGTATAGGGAATAAGGGTTCCGTTGATATCAAGTGTTCCGCCCGGAGCCGTCACGCCGAGGCTTGCCAGTGTTGCTGTACCATCACCAACAGATCGTTCGGACATTTGTGTTTCAGGCAGGACTATATTATCAAAATTAACCGCACTGCTTCCGGTGTCCGAGCCACCAAACAGGTAGCGGCCATCAAGTTTTGTATTAAGCAAGACCTCAAGCTGTTCAAGAGCTGATCTCGCTGATATATTTATCGCGGCTTCGTCTGCTTGATCAGCATTTGTTGCACTCAGAATCTGGGTTTGCATATCCGTTGCAAGTTCCAGAATATTGCTCACTGCTGTTTCCATACTCTTCAGGCGCAAAGAGGTTTGCACACCATTACGATTATATTGTTCCAGGCGATTTAGATTGTTTTCGAAGCTCAAAAGACCCTGTGCTTCGGAAGCAATACCCGCGTAATCACGCGACTTGTAGCCGCTTGATGCCTGGTTCCGTAAATCGACAATATTAGATGCTTGGCCGAGCGCCTGATTGGTCAGCAAATTGTGATTGGTGAAAGTGGCAACTCTTCCGATCATGATAGATATCCTCTTCGCTACGCGAGGCTTTAAATGACGTTCATGAGGCTGTCGAACAACTCGTCAACCGTTGTGAAAACTTTTGCCGAAGCCGAGTATGCGCGCTGCAAAATGATCAAGTCTGACATTTCTTCATCCAGGTTTACCCCAGCAATATTTTGCAGCCTGTTATTGAGGTCGGCAGTTTGAGTCGCGCTAAAATCTGCCTGACTTTTGGCTGTTGATGCTTTGGCGGAATTTGTCGAAATCAAATAGGCCGCATAGCCGGTAAAGCTGGTTTTCTGGTTTGGCAGTCCACCTGCTGCATCAAAATCGATACCATCAGAGTCAAACAGGTCTGCCATTGCGAGTGCCGCGCTATTGTCACCGGAACTCAGCCCTGTTGTGATATCGAGGTTGATGGCGGTGATCAGGTTGCCGCCTCCGGCATCTTCTAGTCCCAGAGAATCTTTGTTTGAATCATTGATCATCAAGACATAGCCGCCAACACCGCTATCAAAGCGAACTTCTGCTGTCACATTCGCAGCAGTTAGCGTTGCATTGTTGTTGATCAAATTTGCAATGTCGTCCAGCGACGCGCCAGCCGGATAAGTCAAGGTCACGGCAGTTGTTGAGCCGAACTCGCCGCGAAGGACCAAGTCTCCGCCGGTGAGACCGGTAATTGCATCCGTGCCTGTTGCTTGTCCTGTTGAGGACGCATAGCTTGAAGCGTTCATCGTTCCGCGAATAATTCGTCCCGGATCGTCGGAGATCGAGCTATTTACGGTCAAACCCAGCGCTGTTGACGGTGAGTTTTCTGAAAGTCCGAGTTTGGATACGAGACTTCCTGTGTCGGAATAAGAGATGTTGGCGCCACTATCGGAGGTGATTTTCAGTCGACCTCTGCTTCCATCTTCCATGACGGTTGCCGACAGGCCCGGAATAGCGTTAATCGTCGCCGCCAAATCGGCCATGCTGTCTGAAGTGGTGTAGGGAACATTGATCCCGTTAATCGTCAATGTTCCAACTACAGAAAGCGCTGCATCGGGGTTGCTTACAGGGGATGAATAGAGGGTTGCGCCGGTTTCGTCGCTGGCAAAGAAATCATTCAGCCCAAAGTAGTGTGAGAAGCCTCTGGTTTCGATGCCATTTACGTCAATCGCGCTATCCATTTCGTTGATCGCGACTTTATTTTCACCGATGCCTTCGATTATGAGTTTTCCGCTCGGCGAGGGTTCCAGGCGCGCTTGAACTCGTCCCGCGAGACCCGGTGCACTGTTGATCTGATTGATGATTTCATTAACCGTTGGCGGTGTCAGCCCGGCAAGGTCAAGGTCAAGATAGCTGGCCCCGGCCGCGAGCGAGCCGTCGGCATTCAGGGCCGCAATACGAACAGTGTTGCTTGGGCCGGCAGCCGATATTGTATCGCCCAGGTTGACAAGACGCGTTCCGCTGAGGTTTGCGGGGGGCGGAAATGCTGTGCCTTTATTATGAATTGCATTAAGTTCGTTACGCAGGTTCTGAGCAAGTTCATTTATCTGATCCTGCATTTCCGGCAGCTCTGTATCACGCATATCAAATAGGGCGCGTAGTGTGCCGGATTTGAGTTCGTCAGTGATGTCTTCACCATTCAGCGACAATCCGTCACCACCGTAGCCTGCCGAAAAGCTCGACGTTTCATTAAAGGTCAGCTGTTCAACATTACGGTCAAGCAGCACACGATTACCGGTGCCCGTCATGACAACGATTGAACCGTCACCACGTGTAAATGAGTTGATATTCATAATTTTGGACAGCTCGGTCAGCGCGTTGTCTCGTTTATCGAGCAAGTCGGCAGTTGCCTGTCCCAGATTTTTCAGTTGTACAATAGAGCTGTTTAGCTGGCCGATTTCGGACAAAAGCTGATTGGCACGACGAACGTCTGCACCGATTTGGTCGTCAGCTTCAGCACGCAGACTTTGTAACCGGTCAGACATTGTCGCGAACGATTTCACAACTTGTTCGGCCGCCTCGACAACCTCGATTTTTGGGGCATTCTGTTCGGGAGAGGTTGCGACTTGATCCATCGCGTTAGCAAGTTCGCTTATGCGCTGGCTAATCGCGGAGTTAGACTCAGGTGAGCCAAACATTTGCTGCAGGCTCTGATAAAAATTGAGACGAACTTCCGTGCGCCCTGCGTCAGCCATTTCGGCGCGCAGGGTTTTCATCAAGCCCTCGTCGATGTTCCGCGATATGCTTGAGACAGTCGAGCCCGCGCCAGTTCCGTTAAGGGTGATAGTTTCCTGCTGGGAAATCTTTCTCGAATAGCCGATGGTATTTACGTTCGAGATATTTGATGACGTCACAGCAATGCGCGCTTGTGCGGTATTCAAACCAGAAACAGCGCTGTTCAGTGCAGAGGTCAACGACATAACAAAATACCTCGTTAAAGGGTTTTATTCAGTGAAACCGAGAGAGACTTTTTCTGTTGCGGTTTCGAATAGCTGCTGATTGGTGCGGACGCTGCGTTTCCATATTTGTCATATGGACTGAAGTCGCTTGCCGCCTGCTTTTTTATCGAGTCGACTATTGTCTTTACGATGTGATCTGTGGTGCGCCGCATTGCCAAAAGAACTATTCGGTTTTTGTCGGCAACGTCATGAAAGCGTTCTTGCAGTTCTCTTAGCTCTGCGCGGATTTCTGTAGGTAGCTTTTTCAGCTCGTCCCCATGTTTGCGAAGGGTTGTTACCAACTGCTCATACCGCATGCAAAGCGCTGTTTTATCATTGATAAAACGTTCATATTCTTGCATTGGAATGGCCCGCATCCCCTGATTTTCACGCTCCAGCAGGGAAATCAGGTCATAAGTGACGCTTTTGAGTTCGATAACCATCTGTTCGGTGGTCATGGTCATTATCCTTCCTGCACCTTGAGGATTTCGCGTGTAACGGCATTTGCAATTCCGATGCCACCTGCGCGGGTCATTTCTTTGGCATATTCATCAACAAGCAGGGACCGCATCATGGTTTCGCCATGACCGCCGCCAAAGGTTTCGTTGGTTTCGATACCTGCAAACATGTGGCTCAGCATCTGGCCTAGAAACATTGATTCAAATTCCTGGCCTGCTTTACGCGCCTGGGCCTCGGTTTTGACATGTCCGTCTGTCAACTGGCTTGCATGGTTCGAGACATTGTTCTGACTGCCGTACTGGGCAGATGCCTGCGCCTGCGCCATCAATGCATTGGTGCTGTCGATCATCATCACATCACCTCGATTTCGGCTTGAAGTGCGCCGGACGTTTTGATCGCCTGAAGGATGGTGATCATGTCGCGCGGTCCGACGCCAAGGCTGTTCAGGCCATTAACCAGTTCCTGCAGGCTGACACCGCTTTCAAGCACGCCAAGCTGGTTATCCTCGCCTTCATCCACTTCGATATTGGTTCGGTCGACGGTTTCAGTCGTGCCGGTTTGCGAGAATGGGGAAGGCTGAGAAACTTGCGGAGTTTCAGTTACGCGGATGGTCAGGTTGCCCTGCGCGATAGCCACGCGGTTGATGCGAACATTTTCGCCCATCACGATCGTGCCGGTGTTTTCATCAATGACGACACGTGCGATCTGATCAGGTTCAACGCGAAGCTGTTCGATGTCCGTCAATAAAGCCACGACATTCTGATTGTAGCGTTCCGGAATGTTGATGCGAACGGTGCCGGGGTCGCTTGGGCGCGCGGCGATTTCTCCAAGATAGGCATTGACGGCTTCGGCAATGCGGCTGGCTGTGGTGAAGTCCGGGTTGCGCAAGACAACCGACATGTTCTGCATGGAATTGAGATTGAAATCGATTTCGCGTTCAACGATACCGCCATTGGCGATACGCGCGGAAGTCGGAACACCCTTGACCACGGTTTGAGCATTGCCGCCAGCAGAGAACCCGCCGACTGCAAGGTTGCCCTGGGCAACGGCGTAAACTTCACCATCAGCACCGACCATGGGAGTAACCAGAAGGGTCCCGCCCTGAAGGCTTTCGGCAGTGCCGATTGCGCTGATGGAGACATCAAGGCGCGACCCCTGACGCGAGAAAGGCGGTAGGGTGGCGGTGACCATCACGGCTGCGATATTGTCGGAATCAATGTCATCGATCTGGCTGCGCACGTTGATGCCGAGCCGTTCAAGCATGGCCACAAGGCTTTGGCGGGTAAAGTCGGCATCACCAAGATCGTCACCCGTGCCGTTCAAACCGACAACCAGGCCGTAACCTACCAGCATGTTGTCACGTACGCCTTCAAAGTCGGCGATATCCTTGATGCGCGACTGGGCGTTTGCCGGGACAACCTGCGTCAGGGCGATCATGCCGAGCACTGCTGCCTTTAATGCATATTTGCCTAGACCTTTGATCATATTCTTTGTTCCGCTTCCGGGGATGGGTTTGCCACCCGATACAATTTGCAAACACTTCTGCGAAAACCGTGCCAGATGGCAGAAAGCCAAAGCTTTGGATCACTGATTGTGCAAGTTGCCGGAAAATCGGTGTTTTTTTTGACGAGCAGACGAACTGCACGGCAATAGTGGGGTGCCGACCCGGCATTTTTTTCCCGTTGCGTCAGGCAACGCTTTGGGGGAGACTCGGCCTAACGGGATCACTGCCAAAGGGCTATGCGGATTGAGCCGACAGGCTTTGCACAGCTGATTGACGTAGTGATGGCTGCATGTTCGATCCCGGCAAGCTTACCACATAGCAGGCGGAAGTGAAAAATGAAGGTCAGCGGATCCAAAGCGACAGGCACGAATAGCACGACACGCAAGAAAACATCCGGCGGTGGCGGTGCGGGCGGTTTTGCTGATGCAATTCGTTCACTCGATTCCGCAGGCGGAGCAAGCGGGGCAGGTGGTGTGCATAGTGCGGGAACGGTCAGTGCGCTTGATGCATTGCTGGCGTTACAGCAAAGTGGTGATGCACTTGATTCCCCGAAAAAGCACGCCGTCCTGCGGGCCGAAAGCTTGCTTGAGCAGCTTGAAGGTGTGCGGGATGCTCTGTTGAGCGGGACTTTGCCTGCCAGCCGACTGCGCCAGCTTGTCGGGCTGTTGGATCAGCAGCGCGAAAATATCTCCGATCCAGCCCTTTCTTCTGTGCTGGACGAGATTGATCTGCGGGCACAGGTCGAGCTTGCAAAGCTTGAAGTTTCGGGTCTGGCCTGAAAATTTACGGTTTGGGCGATGGTTTTGGTCGCAAAACCCAAGGTTGTGAAGGCTTTCAGGCTAATTCAGATTTATTTACTCAATCAGCTTGCACCCATTGCGCGCGCCCTCTATATTGCCGCGCGTTCGATGAGTCCTGTATAGAGGGCGTACATGACTATCACGCTACCACCAGACTATCGTCCCGCTGAGGACGAAGAGTTCATGAACCCGCGCCAGCGGGAATATTTCCGGCAGAAGCTTTTGGCCTGGCGGGCTGAACTGCTGCAAGAATCTTCGGAAACATTAGCGAGCCTGCAGGATGGCGGGGGACTTCAGGAACCGGATTTGACCGATCGTGCATCGGCCGAAACAGACCGGGCCTTGGAACTCCGCACTCGTGACAGGGCGCGTAAGCTGATTTCAAAAATTGATGCTGCTTTGCGTCGAATTGAAGACGGATCATATGGTTACTGCGAAGAAACCGACGAGCCGATCAGCCTTAAAAGACTTGAAGCTCGTCCGATTGCGACCCTGAGCATCGAAGCCCAGGAACGCCATGAACGGATGGAGCGCACTCGCCGCGACGACTGATCGCGTCGGGAATAATCACGGGTCGCGCCTGCGTTGATCCGGTCAAATGGCAAAAGCCAAAGCTCTGTTGGGGAATACCGGTTAGGGATAACCAAAATCAAAGGTCCGGCTGTAATTTGCAGCCGGACCTTTTTTGTTTTGGCCTGGTTCAGGCGAAACAAAACCGGCCTGTGGCAGGCCGGTTTTGGTCAATCGTGATTGCCCACGGGAATCCAGGAAAGCGCAGGCGATCAGGATCAATCAGAACGGTAGAATGACATCCATGATTTCGCTGCCGTAACGCGGCTGCTGTACATCTGAAATCGTACCGCGACCACCATAGGAAATACGGGCTTCCGCGATTTTGTCATATTCGACTTCGTTGGACGAACTGATGTCCGCGGCACGTATGACGCCCGCGATCTGAACTTCACGGACTTCGCTGTTTACCCTGATTTCCTGACGACCATGAATGACATAATTTCCGTTCGGAAGGACCTGAATGACGATGGCTGCCACGCGCAGGTCAATCGCTTCGTTACGGTCAAGCGTGCCACTGCCTCTGTTGGACGTCGCGCTGTCCATATCGAACATCGATGACGGGTTGATCGTTTCGGGCAGTACTTTGGTGAGTTCGGACTCGAGGCCAAAAAGGTTTGGCACCGCCAGATCCTCGCTATTGGTGCGGGAACGTGCGGTGGTGTTGGCCAGTGCCGCACTGTCCTGCATATCGACAACAACCGTCAGAATGTCACCAACCTGATTGGCGCGCTGGTCCTTGAAGAACGAACGTGCACCGGAACGCCATAGCGAGTTCGGATTGCTTTCTGCGATCTGCGGTGCAGGCATTGGCAAGCTTACTGGTCGATAGGTTTCTGACTGCGTGGGATTGTCGATTGCCGAGAGCCTCGGTGCCTCGCCGACTTCGGAAAGGCGTTTCATCGCGTTGCAGCCTGAAAGCAGTGCCGTGGCACCGATCAGGCCGGTTACAATTGCCAAACGGCGCATTGAAATCTGCATGTGATTAACAGGCATTTATTCCTCCTGGAATTCCTGCCTGTATCTACGCAATCCTCATGCCAGATTGCGGTTCCTGAGCGGGCAAAGCTTGCCGGGTCGGCAAGCCTTTGTCTTTCATCGTGAATTGCGGGAAATCGCCGTGCTATTGCGACATTGCGGGCAAAGCGCGAACTTCGTTCTCGGCAACAACTTCCACTTGGATGGTTTTGTTGCTGGTCATGTTCATGACGCGAATGATCGCGCCTTTTGCCCCGTCTTCAAGCGCTTTGCCGCGCGCGGTTAGCGACATGTTGGCGGTGAACAATCGGATCGTAACCAGTGCGCCGCGCCGAACAAGGATCGGATTGGAAAAGTCGCGGAACATCAGGGGTTCGTCTGATTTGATCGGGCGCAAAGCTTCTTTGCCGATAACATCGTTGATGTCGCGAATGGCGCCCGCTGGAAGACGTTCCGAGCGGACATTTCGGTATTCAACTTGATCCGGGCGCACGATCTCGCCACGCCGGACGGGTTCGATCACGACGGGAACCTGTGCCAGGGGGAAATATCTGCCGCTCATGCGGTAAGTGCGGCGCTGGGCTGTTTGCGTGCCGGTGGTGACACTGGCAATGAACCGGTTTGTCCGTTGGTTGACGTCAAGACCTGTGATCTCGACTTCGGCCGGTACATCGACAGGCAGATGGATTTGAAATGTCTCGCCGGAAAGGTCGACAGTAAAGGGCGGCTTTATTCCATGGTCGACAAGCGCATCTTTGATCGCTTCGGAAATTTCGTCGATGGAAATTGTCTGGCTTGCGCGGGTGATGACGATCTGGTCCGCCGTCGTTCGGGGGCGCCATGCAATTTTGTTTCGCTGCGCGATGCCATAAAGCCAGCGGTAATCAAGAACGGTTTGCCGCCCGGGCTGCGGGGAATGGGAAACCGGAATATCAGCCTGTTCAACGTCTATGCCGCTGAAAATGTCTCCCAATGTCACATATTGCCCTTCGACAACCGCATCAGGGCGCAACAGGATATTGGTATCCAGTTCTTGGGAGCTGGACGACGATTGCGCGTGAGACGGTACCGGGTTGCTCAGCAGCACCGGAAGCAAAAGGGCAAGGACAAGGAATATTTTCTGCATTTTCATCCGCCAACCATAGCACGGAACTGTATAAATCGCGTAAACGCAGTTAACGCGGGAAACCACTTTTTCCAAGGCTGCCCGCGCATTCATTTTCCAAGAAATTTTATCAGTTCGGAACCGTATCGAATTAACGCAGGTTGCTGACGGAGCTCATCATTTCATCCGTGGTCGAGATTGATTTGGAATTCATCTCGTATGCGCGCTGCGCCTTTATCAGGTTGGTGATTTCCTGAACGACGTTGACGTTTGAGGATTCCAGATAGCCCTGCTGAACGGTACCAAAACCAACAGAACCAGGAACACCGGTGGTGGCATCACCTGACGCCTCAGTTTCGAGGAACAGGTTATCGCCAAGCGCATCAAGCCCGGCTGGGTTGATGAAGGTTGCAAGCTGGATTTGTCCCAGATTCTGAAGTGCAACCTGGCCATCGATTTCGGCGAGCACTTCTCCTGAGGTGTTGATGGTGATGGACGTCGCGTTGTTTGGCACGGTGATACCCGGCTGAACGGCAAAACCATCTTTGGTTACGATCTGTCCATTGGCATCGAGTTTCATAGTGCCGTCACGGGTGTAAGCTGTTTCACCACTGGGCAAATCGATCTGCAGGTAACCGCGTCCCTGTATGGCAACATCAAGCTCGTTTTCGGTCAGAGATAGGGTGCCCTGACCCATATAACGCCCTATGGCTGCAGTTTTTACACCGAGGCCGACCTGAACGCCGACAGGAACAATTGTCCCAGTATCGGATGACGGGGACCCGGCGCGACGCAGATCCTGATATAGCAGGTCCTGGAATTCGGCGCGCTGGCGTTTATAGCCGGTGGTGGTCATGTTGGCGATGTTGTGCGAGGTCACATCCACGTTGGTGGATTGTGCCTGCATGCCAAGGGCTCCAATATCAAGTGATCGCATCTTCTGTCTCCTCGGTCTGCGCCATGGGCGCATATGAATTCTTTAGGGCGGGCGCCCGTTTGATCAGGCGCGAACATCGCCCAGTTTGCTAATCATGTTACGTTGACGCTCGTTCTCGCTTTCCAGCGACCGAGTCACAGACTGATAGGTACGCAACACATCAATCATCTGTGTCATTGAACTGATCGGGTTGACGTTGGATTTTTCAAGGGCACCCTGAACAACGCCGGGATTCTCAACCGGCTGGGCTCCATCGGGATCGTTCGGGTTTTCTTTGATGATGCTGTATAGGGAGCTACCTGTTTTATTCATATCCTGAACGTTATCAAACGTTACAACCTGCAACCGGCCTATCTGACCGATATCGGTTGAAATGCTACCATCGCCTTTGATTTTGACTTGTCCGTCTGCTTCATTGAAAAAAATAGGCTGGCCAGCATCGCTCAAGACCGGTAGCCCTTGATTGGTGACAAGCTGTCCGCCTGGATCAACAGTGAAGTTACCGTTCCGTGTATATTGCACACCGGTTGGGGTCTGCACTGCAAAGAACATATCCGGCTGGCTCAGTGCCACATCAAGCGGTTGTTCAGTGATTTCAATGTTGCCTACGCGTGTGTCGCGAAACTGCGCGATATCCTGAACAAGTGATATTTCACGCTCGCCGCGGAAAGGCGCGTCCTTGTTCTTCGCAACCCAATCGGTGAACATCATCTTTTCTTCCTTGTACCCGGTCGTGTTCATGTTCGCCAGGTTCTGGGAGATATTGTTCATCATGCTGCGGAGCGTCTTTTGACGCGACAAAGCGATGTAGGTAACGTTTTCCATAATTTTGCTTTCCCAAATCGGGTCGGTGTTCTGAACAGCTTGGAAGCGAAAGTTATGCCAGTTGTCTTAAGTTAATGAAATTGAACGATAAAATTTTGATCGGCATTTGTTGCCGCGCATCTTCTGAGCCTGCTTTGGCAGATCCTGCCGTGCATTATTGCCGGGTCACCTATGCCGCGGGTGATAATCGGTGGTTCCTGAACTAATGTGCTTTACAGAGTCGCTTGCATGGAAAGAGGCGGGAAACGGAATTTTAACGTCGAGGTATTATGTCTCATCATTCCGGCATAGTGTTTGCTGGATAGACAGGGTAACGGTTTTGAACGCAGGGTAACGCAGACCGATGGGTGATGATGTCGACGAAATAGAAATGGATGGTGGCGGGGGACGCAGCAAGAAATTGCTGGTCGTGGTTATCCTGCTGGTACTCCTGCTATTGGGTGGTGCTGCTGCGGCCTATTTCACGGGGCTTCTTCAGCCTGTGATTGACATGGTGACCGGCGGCGGAGGGGATCACACCGAAGAAGTGATTTCCGAAAGCGCCATCGAAGAGGCGCCGGGGGTTCCGCAAAATGTCGGGTTTGTCGATTTGCCGGAAATTCTGGTGAACCTGAACGCCGGAGGCGGTAAGCAAAGCTATCTTAAAATACGCGTCAGTCTGGAAGTTGCAGACCAGAGCATGTTGCCCCAGATCGAGCAAATGATGCCGCGTATTGTTGATAACTTTCAGGTTTACCTGCGTGAACTGCGACCGGAAGACTTGGCTGGCTCCGAGGGGATGTTCCGCCTTCGTGAAGAATTGCTGATCCGTGTCAGTGCTGCAGCAAAGCCTGCAAAAATCAACGACGTTCTGTTCAAGGAAATGCTGGTACAATAAGGTGCTGGCGGCAATGCCAGAGACACCATACAAGAAAGTATATGGGCAAGAAAGTAACGGGCCAGAAGGGCCAGGGACAAATCGCCGATGGCAGATGAAGATGATGATGACGCACTTGCCGCTGAATGGGAAGCCATGGCAGGCGGTGACGAGGATGGAGACGACGGTGGCGAGGATATGGCCGCCGAATGGGAATCCATGCTTGGCGATGAAGATGGCGGTGGTGAAGATGAGGATGTTGGCCCCGGATCTGCGCGTGTTCTGAACCAGGATGAAATTGACAGTCTACTTGGTTTTGATGATGGATCGGGCGCGGGTGACCAATCCGGCATTCAGGCGATCATCAACTCGTCGATGGTGGCATATGAACGTCTGCCGATGCTCGAAGTTGTTTTCGACCGGCTGGTGCGCATGATGTCCACCTCGTTGCGTAACTTCACATCCGACAACGTTGAAGTATCGCTTGATAACATCCTGTCGCTGCGTTTCGGGGATTATCTGAACTCGATCCCCTTGCCCGCCATGCTGGGTGTTTTCAAGGCGGAGGAATGGGACAACTATGGGCTTCTGACGGTTGATTCTGCGCTGATTTATTCCATCGTGGATGTGTTGCTGGGCGGGCGTCGCGGTACGGCGGCAATGCGTATTGAAGGTCGTCCCTACACCACGATTGAGCGCAATCTTGTCGAACGCATGATCCATGTGGTTCTCGGGGATTTGTCGGCGGCATTTGATCCATTAAGCCCGGTGACCTTCCGGTTCGAGCGCCTTGAAACCAACCCGCGTTTTGCGACCATTGCCCGTCATGCCAATGCTGCCATCGTTGCAAAGCTGCGCATTGACATGGAAGATCGCGGTGGTCGTCTGGAACTGCTGATCCCATATGCAACACTGGAGCCGGTTCGTGAGCTGCTGCTTCAGATGTTCATGGGGGAAAAATTCGGTCGAGACTCGATCTGGGAAAACCACCTGGCGAACGAGTTGTGGCAAACCCATGTGAACCTTCTTGCGGTACTCGACGAGCAGATCATGTCGCTTGGCGATGTGATTAATCTGGAAGTTGGCAACCGTTTGGTTCTTAATACCAGTCCGACCTCGCCTGTCGAGGTTCGGTGCGGCGATGTGCCCCTGTTCAAGGGGATGATGGGGCGCAAGGGGGACAGGATCGCGATTCAGGTTCGTGACCGGGCGCGGCATAACGAGGACGACAGTTGATGGACTATGCCATCTATCTTGATCTGGTAATGATTGTGTTGCTAATTGCGACGATCATCTACGCCATGATCCTGAGCCGTCGTTTGGCGGCGTTTCGTCGCAATCGCGAAGAAATGCAGAACTTTCTGACGGCTTTCAATGCGGCAAACGAACGAGCCGAAGTTTCAATCCGCGCGCTGAAGGAAATGGCCGAGCAATCCGGCGAAAAATTGCGTGAAGATATCGAAAAGGCCAGTGGGCTGCACGAAGATCTGTCCTTTATGGTAGATCGGGGTGAAAGCATTGCCAACCGACTGGAAAAGGCGGCAAGTGATGTCAATGCCACCCGCCGCGGTGTCGGCGGGGCAAAGTTTGCCGAGGCCGGAAATGTTACCGGTAACGAGCGAAACAACGTTGTTGATGACAGGCAGGGTGTTGAAACCCGAGCAGAGGAACTGGCTGCCCGGTTGATGCGTGATGTTGAACGCGGCGCAATGCCTGGCGCATCGACGTCTTCTTCGACCGAACCGTCTGGTGGCGGATATGGTTCGGGCATGCGATCTGGTGGATCGTCTGTACACGAACCTGCTTCTGATCCTTATGAACAAGATGAGGATGCCGGGCGCTCCGAAGCCGAACGTGAACTTCTCGCTGCTTTGCGGTCTGTCCGTTAGAGGCGTTGCGGATAGGATCAATCAGATAAAATCGCCATGATTGCTAAAAAACAGTTAGGGCGTCTTTTTTCGACAAATTTGGTACCTACCTGTTAGTATATGATTTGAAATTCAATATGGGCGTGAAAGCGTCCCATTTTCCGGGTGAGTGAATGTCTGCTGTGCGTATCCTACCGTTGGTGGTCGTGGTTGGTTTTGTCGTTTTAACGGTCAAGATCGTCGGACTGTTTTCGGATGAGCCCAAAGGCGATGAAGCTGCTGATGCATCTGGTATCAGTGTGGTTCAGGTTGCGCGTGCCCAGGCTCCTGATCCGGCGGTGGCTCCGGATCAACCTGCGGAAACAGGTGTGCCCGGGCTTGATGACCCGATGGGGATGATGGAAGGTGACGGCACTGGGGGTATTGATGGCGCAGGTGATGCGCCGCCGATGCTGGGCGGTGATCCGACCCTTTTCACACAGGAAGAAATCGATCTTTTGCAGAACCTTTCGGTGCGGCGCTCGGAACTTGATCGCAAGGAACAGCGCCTTGATGAGCGCGAGAGCCTTCTTGCTGCTGCCGAAGCCCGGATTGACGCCAAGATCGAAGAAATGAAATCGCTTAAAACTGCGATCGAGGATTTGGTGGCAACCAAGGAAGAGCAGGAAAGTGATCGGATCAAGAAGCTGATCAGTGTCTATGAGAAAATGAAACCGAAGGATGCCGCGCGTATCTGGAACGATCTTGATATGGAAATCCTGTTGCAGGTTGCACTTGGTATGCGCGAGGCAAATACTGCTGCTGTTTTGGCGGAGATGTCGCCAGACCGCGCACGTGCTCTGACAACAGAGTTGGCTTATAAACAGGATATAAACATGTTGCCGCTTCAATAATCTCAAATGGTGCTGATCCGGGGCGCTGACCGTTATCTGGAAGGGCATCAACCAGACGATTATTACAGTGTGTTCAACATGATGGGTGTTATTAGGGAATTGTGAAAAGCCTTGATTAACCATTGTTAAATAGGTACATCACGATTATAGGGGCCTTACCCTTATGCACAGGGAATACAGGGGTAAGGGTGAGAGATTTGATAGCATGATGGAGTGGTGAATGGCCGTCGATCCGAATATGCCGATCCTGATTGTGGATGACTACAAAACCATGTTGCGTATCATCCGCAATCTCCTGCGGCAGTTGAACTTTACGAACATCGAAGAAGCGACGGATGGCAGCATGGCTTTGCGCAAACTGCGCGAAAAGTCGTTCAGCCTTGTGATTTCTGACTGGAATATGGAGCCGATGACCGGTCTTCAGCTTCTGAAAGAAGTTCGCGCTGATACAAAGCTGAAGGATCTGCCCTTCATCATGATCACCGCAGAGGCGAAAACCGAAAACGTTGTCATGGCAAAAAAAGCCGGCGTTTCGAATTATATCGTCAAGCCGTTCAACGCAGAGACGTTGAAGGGCAAACTCACCACCGTGATCGGTGAGTTTTGATTAGGGGCGCGGGGCTTTAGTCCCGCGATACCGTAGATGTCCAAAACGTCCAAAGACGAATTGCGGCAGCTGTTGCTGGACCTTAAAGCGCGTCTTGATGGCGATGAGCTTAAGGTCGAGCAACTGTCTGACCTGATGGATCAGCTTTCCCGCTTTGTTTCGGAAGGTGACAAGCCATCAGACGACCAGAAACGCCTGTTTGGTGAACTGGATGAACTTTCGGGCATCATTCGCAAGATGAAATCCGAAATAGCATCTTTGCGGCCGGACGATATCAAGGCGGAATATATTCCCAACGCAACGGACGAGCTCGACGCGATTGTCGATGCAACCGCCGGTGCGACGCATGAAATCCTTGATGCGATGGATACGCTTGAGGAATTTGCTGCAAGTCTTCCCCCTGAGCAGGCTGAAATCGTAACCAGCGCGACCATGCGCGTTTATGAAGCCTGCAACTTCCAGGATATCACCGGTCAACGTACGACCAAGGTGATCAAGGCCCTGAAATCAATCGAAGAAAGGGTCGAGGGTTTGGTCAAGGCATTTGGTGATGAAATTGCCAAATATGCTGCGTCCAATCCGCGGAAGAAAAAGGAACCTGAAGGTGAAGAAGCCTTGCTGAACGGGCCGCAGCTCGACGGCAAGGGGGTTTCGCAGGCTGACATCGACGCGATGTTTAGCTAAATGGGACGGTTATGGCGGAAATAGAGGACGACGGACCAAGACCACCAAGCCCGCCCGCAAACGGTGCCGTAGCACTGTTCCTCGCCCTCTATCTCCTGCTTCTGGCATTCTTCATCCTTCTGAACACGATTTCGACATTCGAAGAGGTCAAAACCCGCGAAGTACAGGAAAGTCTGTCTTCCGCGTTTGCGGCCATTCTGCCACCAACCACCAGTTTGCAAACGGTAACCTCGATTGAGGGGCCGGTGGTTTCGGCCGAAGATACCCAAGACAAGCTGGGATCATTATTTCAGACAGCGATCAAGGTCGTGCGCGTCCAGGTGATACAGCCGGGCACGCTGATGGAAGTCATCATGCATGTCGACCAGTTGTTTGAACCCAACTCGATTCTAATCAGGGACCGTCAAGGCGAATTCATGGATCAGCTCGCGGAAGTGCTGGCCGATGACAGTGGTTATGCGTCCTACGAGATGGAAATGGTCATGGGCAGCGAGGTCGGTTCAAAAGGCACTGTCGAGATTGCAAACAACCTTCAGATCGGTCGGGCAGGTGCATTCGCCCGCGACCTTATTGATCGCGGGGCCCCAGATAAAAATCTTTATGTTGGCATCGATCCAGGGGCTGATCCTTTTATCGTTACTTTCCGTTTCTTCTGGAATTTCGGGCCCAAAGAGCCACCAGCACCGGTAACGACACCAGCCAACGCAGGCGGTACCAGCAATGGTGCGATACCGGCACCTGCGTCGAATGGTTCGGGTAACGCTGGCGGTGGAAAAATGCTTATTCCATTGCCTGGCGCAGGCCAGCCAGGGATAAACGCACCGATTCCCTTGGCTCCGCAATCCGGGGGGAACGGCTGATGGATGAACCAAAGCGCGATGATGGCCCTAAAGGGCCGCCGCCATGGATGCTCAGCCTTGCGGATCTTATTTCGCTTCTACTGACTTTCTTCGTGATGCTGTTTGCAATGTCAAAGGTCAAGATTGACCGTTGGGACGAGGTTGTTGATTCTTTGTCCCAGTCAATCAAACCGTCACCGGTTGAAGAAAGCGATGAGCCCGTTGCGCAGCTTAATATCCCGCGTGTGTATCGCAAGCCCGCGATGAATCTTGATTACCTGAGCGCTGTAATCGATGACGCCATCGATGACAACGATGTACTGGGTGATGCCACGCTGAGCCGTGAAGCAGATAAGCTTGTGATTTCGTTACCCGGGGACATCCTGTTTTTCAGTGGCAGTTCCGAGATGACGGATCAGGCCCGAAAGGCGCTGTTTGTACTTGGCGGAGTACTTGGGAATATCGGGAACCGGATTGGTGTGCAGGGGCATACTGACCCGCGCCCGCTCAGCGGTCGCGGACTTTATGCTTCGAACTGGGAGCTTTCCCTTGCCCGTGCTGCTGCCGTTGCCAACGAACTTAAAAGATCGGGCTATACAGATTACATAAATATTTACGGATTTGCGGCATCAAGATACGACCAGCTTCCGGTTATGGCAGACGAGCAGGCACGTTTCACAATGGCTCGTCGGGTCGACATTGTTATTGAACCCCATAGCGGAAGCGGGATCGGAGGTTCGTAAGAATGCTTTTGGTCGTAGCGCGTTTCCTGCTGGCTGCCGTGATTGTGGTAGCCAGTCTGGCAGTATTGCCAGTTACCGGAATGCGCCCCGCACTCGCTCAGGCGGCAGATCCCGTGATCATCCGCTCGGGCGCACATAGTGGCTATGGACGTATCGTTCTGCAATGGAACAAGCCCGTCAATTACACCGCTGAAATCATCGGTGACCAACTTGTTGTGCGTTTTGACCAGCCGCTGGTTGCTTCCATGCGCGGTGTTCTTGGCCCCGTATCCGATTATGTCAGCGATGGTTTTTTTGATCCGGACGGACGTACGGTCGCCTTCGTCCTACGAGACGATTTCGAAGCCCGTGTTTTCAATGTCGGCACCAATGTCGTCCTTGATATTCTGGATAAACCGGCTCTCGCACCTGCTCCTGTGCAATCCGCGTCACCCGCGCCAACGCCGCCCCGTCCTGCACCAAACCCACAGGGGGAAGTTGCGTCCGAACCATTCCCAACACCGCAAACCCGGCCGGATACGGCATCTTCACCTGTAGTTGTTACACCTGTCGCCACCGCGCCGGAGCTTGAAATTCGGGTTGGGCGGCACCCGACATTCTACCGTCTGGTTTTTGATTGGCCCACCCGCACGGATTATGTGTTGAATGGCGATCAGGGTAATCAGATATTGGCCTTCACCAGCCCTGCCCGCATCGATGCTACTGGTGTAACGCGTCGGTTGCCGGAAGGTGTCACCTTGCGCCAAAGTGCAACAGATCCTTTATCTGTTGAGATCGCGACAAATCCGCCGCGCGCGTTGCGTCATTTCCGTTCAGGCAACAAGGTTGTTGTTGATCTGATGGGAGTCCAGGGCGACCCTGCCGATTCCAGTGCATCGAGAGCCGCTGCGCCGCCGACCACGGCAGCCAGACGCACGCCATCCCCAAGCCCCGCACCTGCTGCGCCTGCCGCACCAGAAGTGCCGTCGCAAACAACTGGGGAAACGCCCGGTGTTGCTGAGGCTGCGGGGGGAAGCCCGTCGTCCCCCGTGAATGATCCAATTGCACGTGGTTTGGCGGAACAACCCGATATTCCGATTTCGCCAGATGCTGTTGCGCCAGCACGCGAAAGTATTGGCAATCTTGCGGTGACAGTCGCCCAGGATGCAACCAAACTGACACTGGGCTTCCCGTTCAACCGTCCGGGGGGGGCTGCAATATGGTCGCGTGCCGGCTTCCTTTGGATGGTTTTTGATGTTCGCGCGAACCTTGATCTGGATGCCGTGCGTCAGAATGCCGCCCAGATCATCGGAGTGATCGAGCAGATCGACAGTCCTTATGCGACGGTATTGCGCATGACCATCCCTGACGGTGTGGGGCTTTACAGCACACCATCAGAAAATGGTGACTGGGATGTAACCTTGCAGCAGGGCTCCATGCAGCCGATCGAACGGCTGGGACCTTCTATTGAGCTCGATAATCAAACTCGCGCCCGCCTTGTTGTGCCGTTGATCAATATCAGCCCTACAATTCCGATTGAAGACCCGGAAGTCGGTGATTCGCTTCGCGTCGTGCCAACACGGGAAATGGGGTATGGCATCGAGACAGCGTTGCGGTATCCGGATTTTGAAGTTCTTCCGTCGGTGCAGGGCGTTGTCGTCGCACCGGTTAACGAAAGTGTACAGGTCACGAACCGGGATGATGGAAAGGCGGTTGTGGTGACGGCTGCCGACGGTTTGAATATCTCGCCCGAGGGGGCACGCCTTCTGGCATCGGCGACAGGGGTGCGCGCACGTGCGGGGGATGGCCGCGAAGGTTTGATTTTCGAACTGGATGATTGGCGCCGCGGTGGGCTTGATAACTATAACACGGCAATTCATCAGTTGCGTCGCGATCTGGCCGAAAGCGGTGATGAGCATCGGAACAAGGCACGTCTTGAACTGGCGCAATATTACCTGGCAAACGGGCTTGGCCCCGAAGCAGACGCGGTTGCCTCGACAATGGAAGACGACGACCCGCTGATTGCCCAGAAACTGCAGTTCCGTGCACTTAAGGCAGCAATCAAGTTTCTTGATCGCGAATATGATGAGGCGGCCCGCCTTCTGGAGGATGAGCGCCTGCGTGCCATTCCCGAAATGCAGTTGTGGCGTGCGGTGACGTTTGCTGCGCGTGGTCGTCCGAATGACGGGGCGCGTGATCTGCTTGAAAGCGTTCACATCCTTGATAACTATCCGCCAGAATTATTGTCGCGGCTGGGGCCACTTGCCGCGGAGCAGGCCCTGATCGTTGGTAATCCGGACGCGGGTATGGACCTGATCGAGAAGATGCTTGTGACCAAGGGGATCAACCCGAGCAAGATCAAGGATGTCGAGTATCTTAAGGGCATTTTCGAAGAAGAAGCAGGCGAATTTGAACAGGCTATTGCAACCTGGGACGAGGTTGCCGAGGGCAGTAATCGCAAAGCGCGGGCGCACGCAATATTTGACCGCACCGAGCTTTTGATGCGGCTTGAACGGCTGACACTTGATGATGCGATCGAGCAGCTTGAAAAACTGCGTTTTGCATGGCGTGGCGATGGGTTTGAGATGGCATTGCTGCGTAGACTTGGCGAATTGCAGATCAAGAACAAGCAATATCGCGAAGGCCTTAATACCCTGCGTCAGGCGGCGATCTTCTTCCCCAACAGCCCGTCGGCGACCGAAGTCACCGATCTGATGCATAACACGTTCGAATCAATCTATCTGGGTGACGAGATCAACAACATCTCGGCTATCAAGGCTGTCGCGCTGTATGACGAGTTCCGCGAACTGACCCCGGCCGGAGAAAAGGGCGATGAGCTTATTCGTCGTTTGGCTGACCGCATGGTTGACGTTGAATTGTTCGATCGCGCCGAAACTCTTCTGGAGCATCAGGTCGATTTCCGCCTGACAGGAACCGAAAAGGCACGCGTCGGTGCACGTCTGGCGCTGGTGTATCTACTTGATAACAAGCCCGAAGAATCCATTCGCGTGCTTGATAACAGCGACGTTCCCGGGGTATCCAGTGAATTGGAAACCCAGCGCCGTCACCTGCGTGCGCGCGCGCTCCTCGATACCGACCGCGGGGCCGAAGCCATGGCATCGCTTGAAGGTGATCTGTCCAAGGATGCCGAGCTTTTGCGTGTCGAATATTACCGGGATACCCGCGACTATCTCTCTGCTGCTGAAACCTTCCAGCGCCTTGTGGGTGAGGATCAGGGCAATGTCATTGAGAATTTTGGTGACGAACGTGCCCGCTATGTCCTGAATTGGGCGGTCAATCTGGCGATGGGCGGGCAGGAACGCACGCTTAATATGTTGAAGCGGCGCTATGGAATTGTTATGGCGCAAAGTCCGTATGCCGAAGCCTTCAGCCTGATCACCTCCAGTCCGTCTCAGGGCTTGATCGACTATCGCACGTTGGCCAACAAGGTTGATGAAGTCGAGAGTTTCCAAGGATTTCTGGGCAATTATCGTGATCAGTTGGAAAAGTCACAGCTTAGTGCTATAAACTAATAGTGATATTAATGTTTTGATTGGCTTTCTGTGTCTGTAAGGTTCGGAAGTCGGGTCTTGTCCTATTTGGTGGAAGCAGTGCTGTGATGGATCGTGCACTCAAAATGGTCTATTACGATGACGCGAAGGTTGAGCGTGATATTTTCGCGCAGCTTTCGCTTGCGCTGAGGCATTTTCGCGGCGTTGGTATGCCGCGCGACGAGGGTGCCACCCGCAAAATTCTTGATCAGATTCACCGTCAAAGCCGTGCCTTTGCTGCCATTTGCTATGGCTTCATGCGTTCCAAGGGAATCGGTGTGGCCGAGGATCAGGGCGAAGGCGAACAGTGGTACCGCGAAGCGGCATACTGGTTCCGCGAAGAGGCACTGGGTGGTGAAGGTATTTCAGCCAACAATCTTGGTTATCTTTATGCCAAGGGGCTTGGGGTTCCTGAAAACCCGGAAACAGCTGCCGAATGGTTTGAACAGGCTTCGGAAAACGGTTCGATTGCTGCCCTTTATAACCTTGGGGTCTGCTACCTAAATGGATGGGGGGTTGATCAGAGTGACGAGATGGCGGTTGAATATCTCCACCGCGCGAGCGAGCAGAATGATCCCTCCGCGGCAAGTGTTCTGGCCTATCTCTATCTTGAAGGACGCGGGGTAAGACGCGATCCGTCGAAATCGTTTGAATATAACCTGCGCGCGGCACGTGCCGGCAGCGTAGAGGCGGCATCAGCACTTGGTTATGCGCTTGGCGTCGGGCTGGGTGCGGAACGCAATATTGCCGAAAGCATCAGCTGGTTTGAAATGGCGGCGAACGAGGGCGATACCTATGCTCAGGCCAATCTGGCTATGTATTTCTGTCATTCGTCGGATCTGAAGCTGTTTAATCGTGGCTGGACCATGTTGATGAATGCTTGTGATCAGGGCGATATTTCTGCCAAATACCAGATGACGCAGATATTGATCTTTGGCGTCGCCCATCGTGAGCCGGATTATGCTGCGGCACTTGATCTTGCCATGGACCTTGCTGAACTTAGCCATCCGGGCGGTTATCACCTGATCGGTGTGATGTATGAACATGGTCTTGGTGTGCCGGTTGATATGGCCCGTTCGGCAAGCTGGTATGAACGTGCCGCACGTAAAGGCTCGGCTAACGGGCAGGCGGCTTTGGGGCGGCTTTATGCGATTGGCAGTGGTGTCGATCAGGACAACATCATGGCTTATTACTGGCTGCGGATGTCAGCACCCTCGGCCGGAAGCCAGGCTTACCGTGAAATGGAAGCGGTGCGTGCACGCATGAATGAACGTGAACGCCAGCAGGCGGACCGCTACGTTGCGGATAACCCTGCACCGCGCAGTGGCAGCTTTGGTCTTAAGCCACTTGAAAAGAACGTCTTCAAGACGGGTAAGCGCTCTGCCTGACGCAGGTCCAAGTCATAATCAAAAAGCCGCCTGCTTCTGCAAGGCGGCTCAGACTGCTGACAAAGTCCTCGCCATTGGCGGGGACTTTTGATTCAATGGGGAATGCTTAAGAAACCCAGCCCACATCAAACCGAACTTGAGATGGTGACACTCGACAGTTTGGTCCCCAGCGATCATTTGCTTCGTAAGATCGATGCCGTGATCGATTTCAGTTTTATCCATGCGCGCGTGGCCGATTTGTACTGCGCGAACAATGGCCGTCCCGCCCTTGATCCGGTGATGATGTTTAAGGCGCTGTTCATTGGCTATCTGTTTGGCGTGCGCTCGGAGCGCCAGCTTGTGCGCGAGATTGAGGTCAATGTCGCCTATCGCTGGTTTTTGCAACTCAAGCTGACCGACAAGGTCTTTGATGCCTCGACCCTGTCGCAGAACCGGCGGCGTCGATATCATGATGCCAGTGTTGCGCAGGATATTTTTGACGAGATCGTCGAGCAGGCGATCAGGCACGGGCTGGTGGATGGTAAGGTTCTCTATACCGACAGCACGCATTTGAAGGCCGATGCCAACAAGAACAAATGGGACCGCGAAGTGGTTGCCAAATCGCGCGCGGCCTATTGGGATGATCTGGATCTGGCGATTGAGGAAGACCGGGCGGCTCATGCGAAAAAGCCGCTCAAAGCCAAGGAACGCCAGCCGGTTGAGAAAAGAAACCAAGATCAGCCGAACCGATCCCGACAGCGGATATATGGTACGCGACGGCAAGCCCAAGGGCTTTTTCTATCTCGATCACCGCACGGTCGATGGCAAGCTTGGGATCATTACCGACAGTTACGCCACCCCGGCCAATCTGCATGACAGCATTCCCTATCTCGACCGTCTTGACCGACAAAGGCAGCGTTTTGACCTTGATGTTATCGCCGTCGGACTGGATGCGGGCTATGCGACCGCCGCGATTGCCAAAGGCCTTGAAGATCGTGACATCCTTGGCGTGACGGGCTATCGCCGCCCGAACCTTCGGGAAGGCTACATCCCCAAACGCAAATACGTTTATGACCCTGAACGTGATGCTTATCGCTGCCCCGAAGGTCAGCTTCTGTCTTATGCGACAACCGACCGAAATGGATACCGCCATTATCACAGCGACCCGGAAAAATGCCGCACCTGTCCTGTGCTGGCTTCCTGTACCGCCAATGCCCACCACCGAAAAACTGTCACGCGCCATGTCTGGCAAGACGCCAGAGACCGGGCTGACGCCTATCGTCTGACAGAGTGGGGTAAGCGGGTTTACAAGCGCCGAAAAGAGACGGTCGAACGCTCTTTTGCAGATGCCAAACAGCTTCACGGTCATCGATATGCAAGGTTCCGGGGACTGATCAATGTCAAATGCCAATGTCTGCTGGCCGCCGCCGCCCAAAATATCAAGAAAATAGCCCTGGCTTTGGGCCCCAAGGGGCCAATCGCCGAGGGATAATCCCCTCGGCACACTCAAGCCGGCTTTCAAAAACCTCTAAAAGAAAAACCCCGCCAAAATATGACGGGGTTTGTCAGCGGTCTGAGCCGCCTGCTTCTGCAAGGCGGCTTTTATTTTGTTGTTCTCGTAAATGCTGGCTACCCGCCGAAACTTTCGACCAGTGACCCCGATATCAGATACCATCCATCGACCATCACAAAGAATATCAGCTTGAAGGGTAACGAGATGATGACCGGCGGCAGCATCATCATACCCATCGACATCAGGATACTGGCAACCACCATGTCGATGATCAGGAACGGGATAAACAGCAGGAAGCCGATTTCAAACGCACGGCGCAGTTCACTGATCATGAAAGCCGGGATCAGAGCCCGCAACGGAATGGTTTCTGGTCCGGTGACTTCGACATTTGCAAGATTGACGAACAGTTCAAGGTCGCGGTCGCGGACCTGCGTCATCATGAAGTCATGAACCGGTCGCACCGATCTTTCCATGCCTTCAAATTCGTCGATATCGCCGTTGATCATCGGTTGCAGGCCTTCGTCCCAGACCCGCTCCATCGTTGGCATCATGATGAATAACGTCAGAAACAGCGCCAGACTCACCATGACCTGATTGGGCGGCGATTGCTGAATGCCAAGGGCAGTACGCAGCAGGCTGAGAACCACCACGATCCGGGTAAAGGATGTCACCATCATCAGGATAGCGGGTGCAAGGCTAAGCACCGTGAGCAGACCGATAAGCTGGATCATCCGGCCAGACGACGTTACACCCGGACCATCCCCAAGGTCGAAATTGAATGTCTGCGCGTGAACGGTATCACCACCAAATCCGATGGCAATCAATGGCACCAGCGACCAGATCGCGATCAGAACCAGCCAGCGCGGCACGTAACCGTTACGCGCTTGATGCTTCTGTTTGGTTCGATCCTGTCGGGAATGCGAAATGAGCGCGATGGTCATGCGGGTTGTTTCCCGTTGGTCTTTGTCGGCGGGGTATCGATTGGTGATGCATCCGGCAGGCCGTCGTCACTGTGAATGCGGATATCGTCGCTGAGAACTTCGGAAAAATGGGTGCCGATATTGCGTTCGATCACGCAATCGCCGGACGGCCCCAGCAGTAACAGATGTTCCGTGTCGTCGCGTTTAAAAAGAACCAGACGTCTTTTTGTATCAACAGGAACGACTTCCACGATGGAAAGTCGGCGTTCCTTGCTGCGGCGGTTGATGTTGCGCGCACCGGGGATAAAACGCCGTGCCACCAGCGCCAAAACCCCGATCATGCCCAGCACAAAAACCAGAGCAGCCACAAATCGGAAATAAGCGCTAAATTCCATCAGGTTACCTTCCCCGCGACGAACCTGTTGCATAGCCCGATTCAGTCAACCGGAACCTGTTCTGTTTACCGTGCACGGCCCCGGCAGGCAAGTCACCATGCAGTTCCGCGATCAGATGGCAAGTTACGGAACGGCGGGACTTGTGTTGCTTAGCGGGTGGTGCGGGCAGCATTGGCATAGGCATTGGTTGCCTGTGCATTGTTGCTAAGACCGCGCAACTGGCGTTGCAGTTCGGAATACTCCTTGTGCATTGTGGTTTCCAGACGCGCGAGATCGTCGGTTAGTGCCGCCAGAAGTGGGGCGACTTCGCGACGCTGGTCGCTGCTCATGGCACGGGCCTGAACGCAAAGATCGGAAATCTTGGTTTCGAGTGTATTGAGTTCGACCACTTTGCCGTCATCAACAAATCGTTGGCTGGCAGTGATCAGAGACAATACCCGTTTGAGATCTTTCTTGAACTGGTCGGGTTTGAATTGTTCAGGGCTCATTTGGATCTTCCCGGTTGAGATCTGCAAAACTGGTTGCCGACACCTGATCGATATTCGATGTTGTCGACCGCTTCTTGGCCGGATCACCGTAAATCCGGTTGATACGGTATATGTAGTTCAGAATTTCGGCGACAGCGGCAAACGCTTCGAGCGGAATTTCGCTGTCGACGTCGACGGCCATCAAAATTTCGGCAAGATCGCTGTCTTTTCGGACTTTGATCCCGTTAGCAAAAGCCAGTTGCAAGATTTGTTCCGCAACACTGCCTTCGCCCTTTGCGCTTAATATCGGGGCGTTATCCCGGCCATGCGCATAGCGTAACGCCACAGCTTTCTGATCGCCGGAACCGGGCGCGGCAAGATTTTCCGTGCCAATTTCGCGCGGATCGGTGATGTCGACCTTGGGTCGGTTACCAGTCATTCTTGCCCATCTCGCCAAAATCCAGCGTCTTGATTGACTCTTATTACCTTAGCAAGCCTCGACCATAGCTTGAAGATGGTCAACAAAACGTTGCGCCGATGGTCAGCAGGGTAAATGTCGTTGAGGAGGGGCGGTAATGTAAAGCACGCATTAGGGGGGCTTGTATGCAGAGGGTCAATATCCCGGCTACCTGCCAGGAGGATGACGATAGTGCCTGTCGTATGTCGGTGGTCTTGCTTCCCCGGCTCTTGCCGGTAGATCGCGCGACCGGAAAATCAGTCTTTACCGTCGTCTTTGTCAGCGTCAGGACTGTTTTTCATATTGTCGGCAACCGCATTGGCCACCTGGCCCAACTGATGCACAAGATCCGCACTTGCCGAAGCCGAGCGGTTTTCTTCCTGAATGCGATCATAAAGTTCGCGACGCAGGACCTGCACATTTTCGGGAAAGGTGAAGCCCAGCTTCACGGTTTTGCCGCGAACCTCAACGACGGTAACTTCGATGTTGTCGTCAATAACAACGGAGTCGCCAACTTTTCGCGTGAGATAGAGCATGAAATGTCCCGGTTTCGATAGATGGCGAAAGAAGTTCACCAGACGCGACACAATATGCCCGCTTTGTTCGCCGCGGTCCAGTGCCACCAATCATAGCTAAGCCTGACATTGTAATTTAACGATTTTCCGACATTTGGCACGGTATATGCAAAGTAGGTTTCAGCATTGGGCCGGGCGGCAAAAAAAAACGCCTTTCTCATAATCTCGGTCTCGATCCGGGCCGTGCGTTAACTTCGGCTTTACCGGACCGCCCAATACTGGGGGCGCGATAATAGGAGCAGGCAATGGATATCGGCAAACTCAGCATGTTCGCCAATCTGAAAGAAAAGATGGATTGGCTGACACAGCGTCAGGAAGTCATCGCGCAGAATATTGCCAACTCCGATACGCCGAATTATCGCCCTGACGACCTTAAAAAATTCGACCCGAAAACCGTTGGTCGCGACCGTCAATTCATTCTGGCGATGCAGGCAACCACACCGGGTCACAGCCAGGGGCTGCACAAACCGCAGAACTTCAAGGACGAGGAAGTGCGTAAGAACTATGAAGTGGCACCTGGCAAAAACGCCGTGATCCTTGAAGAACAGATGGTCAAGATGAACGAAAATCAGGTCGATTATCAGACCATGACCAAACTTTATGCCAAACACAAAACAATGATGATTTCGGCTTTGGGGCGTTAATTGGCAGCGTTGAAGGAATAAGCGATCATGGAACTTTACAAAGCTTTTAAAATTTCCGCTGCCGGCATGCGCGCACAGGGTACCCGCCTTCGTATCGCTGCTGAAAACGTTGCCAACGCCGACAGTCTGCCGACTGCACAGGGGCAGGACCCGTACCGCCGCAAGCTGCTGACTTTCAAGAATGTCATGGATCGCGAAGTTGGCGTCGAACTGGTCAAGGTCAATAAAGTCATGACGGACAAGTCCGATTTTGGTATGAAATACGAACCAAGCCATCCGGCCGCCAACGATCAGGGCTATGTGCAGACCCCGAATGTTGAAACACTGGTCGAAATGATGGATTTGCGCGAAGCACAGAGAAGCTATGAAGCCAACCTCAATGTGATACAGTCTTCGCGTAGCATGTTGCTCAAGACCCTTGATATTCTGCAGTAGTTTAAAAAATATCTGGTCTGCAAACGCCGCTTTAAGGATACGAACCGATGGTTGCCAGTTTTAACGATGCCATTTCTGCCTACCGGAACGCTGCAAGCGGCAAAACCGCAAGTGTCGCCGAACGTGTTGGCGGTAACGGTCAGACGGTCAATCCGGGGGAAAGTTTTGCCGACATGGTCAAGGGGGCGGCAATTGATGCCCGCGCAACCATGATGAACAGCGAACAGATGACCCAGAAAGCAATCGTTGGCGATGCAGAACTGCATGAAGTGGTCACCGCTGTGTCGGCGGCCGAAGTCACGCTGCGTACCGTGGTTAGTGTCCGTGACAAGGCAGTCGAAGCTTATCAAAGCGTATTGAGCATGCCGATCTGACGGTGATTGAATTGTCGGATGGATGCCTGGGACAAGCCGCACGATTTTCGTGCGGTTTTTTGTTTTCGGGGCGATCAAATTGAAATTGCAGGAAATCATGGCCCATCACCGGCCTTATCCTGTATGAATGGTGTAACGTGACGGAAGACGAGGCAGGAAGACCCTATGGATCAAGCGGAAATCATGGACGTGGCCTATGATGCCGTATGGACGTTGATCAAGGTGACGACTCCGTTGATGCTCATCGCGTTGGGGGTCGGTCTGATCATTGCTCTTTTTCAGGCTTTAACCCAGATTCAAGAGATGACACTGACTTTCGTTCCTAAGATTCTGGTTATTTTTATCGCTTTACTGGTGCTTCTGCCTTTCATGATGACCGAGCTGACGGAGTTTATGGGGCGAATGGTCGACCATTTTATTGGTTTGCCTAATTAGGAAGGCACTGTTTTCCTTGCAGAAGTTGTTTCGTCGTATGGCGATGTGGTGACGAAAGCTGTCGCATGAATCTCGACGATTTTTTGAGCTTGAATGTCTATGTGGTCCTGATGAGTTTCGCCAGGATTGGCTCGGCTTTCGCCCTTATGCCTGGAATCGGCTCCAGAATGGTTCCCGCGCGTGCCCGGCTTTTATTCGCTTTTTGGGTGTCAGTCCTGATCTCGCCTTTGTCTTCACCGCTGATTCCAGCGCAGCCTGCGGATGCGTTGACGACATTCGTCTATCTAGTTCACGAAATCACGATCGGGCTGTTTTTTGCCCTGTTTGCACAGGTTATGATGGCAAGCTTGCAGATAGCGGGCTCAATTATTGCCTATACATCATCTCTTGCGAGTGCTTTTACCAACGATCCGATTTCGGGGGCTCAAAGTGCGGTTACCGGCAATTTTGTTACTCAAATTGGCTTGGTTCTGCTGTTCGCAACCGGAATGGATCATTTGATGATCCAGGCAATCTTTGAGAGTTACTCTCTTTTCCCACCCGGCGGAGTGTTGCCTGCTGGTGATATGAGTGAATTTTTTGCGCGTGCAATTAACGAAAGTTTTTTGATCGCGATTAAGCTCTCTTCGCCGTTTCTTTTGGTTTCTATCGTGTTTCAGATCGCACTCGGACTGCTCAATAAATTAATGCCGCAATTGCCCGTGTTTTTCGTCGCCATGCCAGCACAAATTTTATTAGGGTTTTTGTTGCTTGCTCTGGCTTTGCCTACCATGATGATGGTGTTTCTTAATTATTATGAAAACGGATTGGAAAGTTTTGTAAATCCGTAATTCTTTGCCTCTGTTCAACAACAGGGTGGCTAAAGTCAAGGACCTGAGATGGCCGAAGACGACGACGACAGTCAAAAAACAGAAGACCCCACAAGTAAAAAGCTTGAAGACGCCCGAAAGAAAGGCCAAGTCCCCGTATCGAAGGAAGTGGGGAGCTTCATGCTTTTATTTGGTGGCGGTCTCGTTATGTTGATGGTCGCTCCTGGTATGGCAGAAACAATTCGCGATATGGCGGTTGCCTATATTGCTCACCCTCATCTGATGGATGTTAGCAATGCTGGAATACCCGCTTTATTCAGGCAAATTTTGACTGGCATGTTTTACATACTGGCGCTGCCGTTTCTGTTACTGGTTTGTTTCGCTGCTGCAGGTCATCTCTTGCAAAATGGTCTGGTCATTGCCGTAGACCGCATTGCACCAAAGCCTGAAAAACTCAATCCGTTAAAAGGCCTGAAAAACCTCTTCTCGATGAAGAGCATGGTCGAGTTCGCAAAAAATATACTCAAAATCGCCTTGGTCGGGGCGGTATTGGGATTGGTTATCTTTCCCGAGCTAATGGATATCGAACTCTACCCGCAGATCCCGATCGAATTACTTTTGGAACGGCTTTACGACATGATTGTCATTCTGATGATCGCGGCCATTTCATTGACAGCGGTGATTGCCGGGCTGGATTTTGCCTATCAGCGGTATGAATTCAATAAACAGATGAAGATGTCCAAGCAGGAGATCAAGGACGAATATAAACAGACTGAGGGCAGCCCGGAAATCAAGGCCAAGGTCCGCCAGATCAGGATGCAGCGCGCCCAGCAACGCATGATGCAGAACGTTCCGACCGCCGACGTCGTGATCACCAACCCGACCCACTATGCCGTGGCGCTTAAATACGACATCAATGCGATGGAAGCTCCGATGTGTGTGGCCAAAGGTCAGGACAATATCGCGCTTAAAATCCGTGAAGTAGCCGAAGAAAACAACGTGACCATTATGGAAAACCCGCCAGTTGCGCGTGCCCTGTTTGCAACAGTGGAAGTCGATCAGGAAATCCCGCCGGAACATTACAAGGCGGTGGCCGAAATCATCTCGTTCGTTTTCCGCCAGCGTGGCAAGAAGCTGGGCTGACTGCGCGACCTCCTGCCAATCGCAAATTCGGCCTTTCGACATTATTGCGCCAAAATTCAGCCGTTAATCCCGGTGACAAGCAGCCTGCCTCGTTATCTGTTTGTTTCTGTTTCCGGGAAGTCCTCAAAACATGCCTGCCTTTAAAAGTGCCGTTCTGGCAACTGCTGCCATTCTATTTTTTATGGTTCCGTTTGGGATATCAATGGCTGCATCGGCCAATGATCGACTGTTGGATGCCATTCACACGGTTGAAACCCGGCTTGATGCGCGGGTTGGTGTCAGTATTCTGAATGTTGAAAACGGACGGGAATGGCAATATCGCGCCGATGAACGTTTTCCGTTAACCAGTACCTTCAAGCTGCTTGCCTGTGCGGCGGTGCTGCATAAGGTAGACCGTGAAAGCGAAATGCTGGATCGCCGGATTACTTACCGCTCAGATGATCTGGTCACTTATTCCCCGATTACCGAAAAGCATGTTGATAGCGGGATGACGATTGGGGAGCTGTGCGAAGCCGCATTGCATCTGAGCGATAATACAGCGGCGAACCTTGTTCTGGATGTGCTGGGCGGGCCAGATGTGCTGACGGCTTATTTGCGTGAGATCGGTGACGATGTGACGCGCCTTGATCGAATCGAACCTGATTTGAATGCTGCAACACCCGGCGATGCGCGCGATACGACTACACCGAACGCCATGCGTGCCACGCTTACCTATTTGTTGTTTGGTGATGCACTGTCTCTGGAATCCAGACAACTTTTGGAAGATTGGTTGACGGGAAATCAGGTTGGTGGTCCGTTGCTAAGGGCCGGTTTACCTGATGATTGGAAAATTGCGGACCGCACTGGTGCGGGGGGCTTTGGATCGCGTGCGATTGTTGCTGTGATCTGGCCGCCGGAACGAAAACCAGTGATTGCTGCGATCTATATCACGCAGACTTCGGCCTCAATGGGGGAGCGGAACGCTGCGATTGCCGATCTGGGGCAGGAAATTGCCGCTGCGATCATGCGCTAGGGCGCGATCCCACGCAGGTGCATGATGCGTTCCAGCTAATGTAAAACTTGCCGGTAGCCAGTCAGGCCAATAGCAGCTAAAAGTATAGAGCAATATTGTAAGTTATTGGCGTTAAAGGCGGTCGCGTGCTGTTTCGGGGAATTATCCTTGCTGTAAGTGTCGCATTTGTCGCTTTTGTTTATGTCCTGTTACAGGTCATGGCAAAGGCTGGTCTTGATGCGCGTATCATGTGGATCATCGGGTCCATGGTAACTGGGGTGGCGATCGTCGCGGTGGCCGCTCTGTCCCTGTCTGCGCGCTGGCGATCATCAACTGATCGTGATCTCGCCCCGCTGTTAAGTGGCCTGTCGCATTCCGATATCGGCGTTGCCCTGATTGATGCCTATGGCCGCACGCTTTATGCCAACCCCGCGTTCCCCCGCAAGCTTGGTATTGAACCGGGCGAAGACATGCTTGCCGCCCTTGAGGCACGGTTAAGTTATCTGGACGTCGGCAGTTCCGAGCTGGCCGATTTGCGGACACGTGCAATGCGGGGGGAAGCGGGCGAGATTTATGTCGATTTTTCGCAAGCCAAAAAGCGTGAACAGCTTGCGCTTGCTGCACCTTCCGACACCGCGGCAGATGATGCCGAACGAAACAGTGATACCGCGATCGACGATGCTTCGGCAGAAAACATTGTTGAAGAAGCCTATGATGCGGGTACGGTCTGCCTTCGGATTTCGGCAACAGCAGCAAATGCGCGCGCCGGTCAGATGCTTTGGACCGTTGACGGTATCGATCCATCTGCGATGCCCGAAGCAGGACGTTCGCTTGTCGTTGTCGAACAGTCTGCTGCCTTTGGCGCGTTTGTGACGGGTTCCGACGATGAGATGACGGTCGGCGGGGTGGCTTCGCGGATGGCAGATGGTGCCGGAAGCGAGCAGGCTGATCAGATGATTGAGCGCCTGCCTGTGGGGGTTTGCGGTCTTGATGAAGAAGGTCGTATTCTTTACCTGAACCGGCGTCTGGCAAACTGGTTGGGCGGTGAACCGCAAGATTTTGCCAGTGGTACGCTGGAACTGGCGGACCTTATCGTCGGCGATGGCATGAATGGCGAAGTCAAGCTTAAGGTCAAAGGTGGCGAGCCGATCAAATGCTTTGTCACTCATTCGATCAATGCGCCCGGCACCGGTCCGATTCGAAGCCAGGCCGTCGTATTCCCCGATCCGATGCCAGCCCATGAATGGGAACATGCCCTTGCCGAAACCGAGCGTCGGGTGCGCTGGTTCTTTGATGACAGTCCGCTTTCGATTGTTCTGGCTGATATGTCGGGCACGGTTACCGACGCCAACCGTGCCTTTATCGAAACGGCGGGTCAACGTCATGAACGGGTGATTGGTCGTTCCATTCTTGAACTGATCCTGCCGGAAGACCGCGACGAGGTCGCGCGCTATCTGTCCAAGGCCGTCATGGGCATGGGCAAAGGCGGCCAGATCGAGGCTCGCTTGCAAGGCTCGCGCGGCGTTGCCGCGCAGATTTACCTGCAACGTGTGGCCGGACGGTCGGGTGAAGCCGGTGCGCTTCTGCTGAACTTCCTTGATACGACCGAACAAAAGAACCTTGAGGAACAATTTGCCCAGTCGCAGAAAATGCAGGCGGTCGGGCAGCTTGCGGGTGGGGTTGCGCATGATTTCAATAACCTGCTGACCGCGATGATCGGCTTCTGCGATCTGCTGTTGTCGCGCCACGGGCCGGGTGACCCAAGCTTCGCCGACATCATGCAGATCAAACAGAACGCCAATCGTGCCGCCAATCTTGTCCGGCAGCTTCTGGCGTTTTCGCGCCGTCAGACATTGCAGCCCAAAATCATCAATATCACCGATGCGCTGGCGGAAATGTCGAACCTGCTGCGCCGCTTGATTGGTGAGAAGATCGATCTGAAGGTCAGCCATGGTCGCGATATCGGTTTGGTGAAGGTTGATCCGGGGCAGCTTGATCAGGTGATCATCAATCTGGTTGTCAATGCGCGCGATGCCATGGCAGCCAATGGCGGGACCCTGACGGTTCAGACCGGCACCGAGATTGTTGACGAAGCCCGCAACACAGGCACCGAACTGATCCCGCCGGGGGATTATATTCGGATCGAGGTTTCCGATACCGGTATCGGCATTCCCAAGGATAACCTGACGCGTATTTTCGAACCCTTCTTTTCGACCAAGCAGCGGGGCGAGGGCACAGGCCTTGGTCTGTCGACCGTTTACGGGATCGTCAAACAGACCGGTGGTTTCGTGGCCGTCCAGTCCGAGCCCGGTGTCGGCACGACCTTTACGATCTATCTTCCGCATTACGAGGCGACCGAAGAAGAACTGGCCGAAACCCGTGCGGTGGCCGAAGAAGCCCCCTCACGCGATCTGACCGGTACCGGCGCGATCCTTCTGGTCGAAGACGAGGACGCGGTGCGGACATTCGGTGCGCGTGCGCTTCGCGGCAAAGGCTATGACGTGCTTGAAGCCAATAATGGCGATAACGCGCTTGAAGTTCTGGCGAAAACCGATAAGACCATCGATCTGGTTATTTCCGATGTGGTGATGCCAGGTATTGATGGCCCGACCCTGATCCGTATGTTGCGCGAAAAACGCCCGGATTTACGCGTGATCTTTATTTCGGGCTATGCCGAAGATACCTATCGCGACGAACTTGACGAAGAAAACGGCGTGCATTTCCTGCCCAAGCCCTTCTCGCTGAAGGAGCTTGCGACCAAGGTCAAGGAAGTGCTTTAAGAAGCCAGACTCGTTCTCATAAGCTGGCTGCGGATTCTGCCCCCAATGTTGATTGTCAAAATTGTTTGCTGTTCGGATCATGTGTCCCGTCACGGACCGGGGACGATGAATTAATGTGTCCTCGCAATATCGGCCTTTGCACGTTTTGCCATGAATTCGGCAAGCATGCGACTTTCCGTATGTCTGGCCTGACAGTTTTGGTTCTGGTTTCGATCCTGAGCCTTTCAACATTAACCCGCGCCAGTGAAAAGTGCCTGTTTATTGCCATGCCCGAAGTCCGGATGACCGGGGACGGCATCGAGCCATATCGTTCTGCCATGCAACAGGGAGGGCTATGCGTCAAACCTGTGCGCATGCCCCTTGCAAGGGTTGCTCAGGCATTGTCCCATGGCGAAATCGACGGTGTTTTTGCCGAGCTTGAGGGATTTCAGCAAAATGTTGACCGGCCGATCCTAAGGGGAAATATACGTGTTGGTTTGGTGGACGGAATGCTGGTTGTACCGTCGGGAAAGATATCGGGAATTGACGATTTAAAGGATGAAACCGTTGGTGTTTGGCTGGGGGCGAAGTGGTCTAACGCACTTTTGGCTGATTATCCCAATGTCGTGCATGTTCCGCGCGGTCCCGAAATGATGCAGAAGATGCTGCAATACGGGCGATTGGATGCAATTCTGCTTGATAACTATTCGTTGTCGGTCACCGGCGGTGTCCCCGACGGATTTCAGGCTGTTCCTGTCATGAGCCTTTCAGTTTACAGCTGGCTTGCTGCGGACCATGCCGATTTGCTCCCAGCTTTTGATAGGGGCACGGAACTGTTTTTACAGACGATCATCGAGTGGCGCCAAAAGGGACAATAACCTGCGGACGGTATCCGTTGGCCTATCCCGAAAGATAAAATATCGACATGCCATAAAGGCACAGGATTGAAACGCTTTCCCAGCCGATATTGGCAATTCCCCTGCGTTCGCGGTTAAGCATGCCCAACAGAAGGATGCCGGTCATCAGAATGACAAGGGCGATGGTGAACAGGTGCTGCTGGTTGAAGGCTGCGTAAATCGATCCGTCGCGATAAGCAAAGTCTGATGCCGCCAGAAACAGAACATCAAACGCATTGCCGCCGATAATATCCCCGACTGCCAGATTGACAGCCCCCATACGGACAGCCGCAATTGCCGAAACAAGTTCGGGAAGTGATGTAGCTATCGCAGTCAGGAAAGTACCCACGGCGGTTTCGCTGATGCCGGTTTTCTCGACGATTGCCAGTCCGCTTTCACCAATAGTGTAACCCGCGATTGCTGTTATCGCGGCAAAGCTCAGAAACTCCGTCCAAAGGCGAAGTGTGCTTTCGGGATGGTAGTCTGCATCGTCTTCCTTGGCGTCCTCGTCGGTCAGGTCGGTCCTGCGAGGTCGCCACATCGGTTGATGGCGGATTTCGGCAAGCAATGACAGGCCAAAGCCATACAGAATGAACAACAGGATCGATACCGGGTGGATGTGAAGCACCATCCAGTCCGGTCCGCCATAGGCCAGAAGCGGCAGGGCAAGCATACTGACCAGAAGGGTCGCCTGCGCCAGTCCCGTGGCGCTGGCGGCGGCATGTTCCAGATTGCCCTTGCGATACAGAAAATCAGCGATTGCCAGAAAGGTCGTCTGGGCCGCAATGCCACCCAGCGCATTGCCGATGGCAAGATCGGTGTGTCCTTGCCACGCCGTCGTTACCGAAAGCACACTTCCGGGCAGGCTGGTCGACATGCCGACAAAAACAGCACCGGCTATGATTTGTCCCATGCCGGTCCGTTCGGCGAGTTTGAGGGCAACCGTTGCCAACCGAGTTCCGGCGAAGCCGATCACCACTGCACAGATTGAAAACAGTCCGATAATGGACCAAAGCGGAAGGGTTGCAATTGCAGGCAGCATCAAAACGTCTTTTGTTCGGATCTGGCCGCATTTGCATCGGGGCGGCTTTACCTGAACTTTAAGACGCGTCGGGTGCTGTCATGTTCCATGATTGTGTAAAGTTAAAACACTTCGTCTTCCGGGCGTGCCAGCGGTTTGTTTTCTGAGTGTTCTATCGCTTCTTCGCGGGCGCGATGCGTGATGTCAATCGGCTCGCCCTGACGGTTATCGGGGCGAACGCGTCCAAAGAAATCGGAAAGTTCCTTGGCAACGGTTTCCGGTGACGTGACCTGACGCAGTGTAAAGCTGTGCCCCAGCCGGTCGGTAACATGCAGATCGCCATAATCAAAGATATTGCCGATTACACTTTTGTTGATCTGGGTGCTTTTGATCGACTCAAATCCTCGGTCATCCTGATCCTTGCGCAACACACCGCTTCGCGTGACGATGCGGTTGTTGGTGATAACGCGTTCAAAGAAAAACAGATCGCGAATAGCGGTCAGGGGTAAAAGGATGCTGTCGCGTGCCGCGCGCGTTGAGACGCCAAGGGCCCGTTTCAACAGCTTCCAGATAATCGAAATCAGCGCGATGATCACACCAAACAAGGCAATCGAAAAGACGAATTCATATTCTTCCCAGACCCGGTCAAGTGCGGCAAAGGCTTCGGGCCCAGTCAGAAGTGCGCGGGCCTGTGGCATCAGGAAATCGTATATCGCTCGCCAGTGATAGGACGCGTAAATCAGAACCGCAATCCAAATGATCTTGATGAGACCAGGCACAAGGATCGATACAGGCGAAATCGGCAGATCCATGATCACCACCTCGCCATCATGCAAATGGCGGCGGATGCCCTTGAACGGTTTGGTTTCCGCTGCGGTCTCGTTTTTCCGGATCATGTATGTCGTCCTGTTTCAAGCAATCGGTTCAACATACGGCGCGATCAGAATTTCGCAAGCGGGTGAAGGGTTTGCTTTGGTACTATTCGTTGTTTTACTGGGATAATCTGTGATTTTTACAGTTGCCAAAAAGGGCAAAGTCGCGCTTATCTTCCCGAACCGGCTGCGCTACATCCCGGTCAACAACCAAAACAACGTCCAAGCAAGAGCCCCGCATGATCCCGTTCTTCGGTGAAGCAGCCGCCTTTACTGCCGCGATGGCCTGGGCGACGTCGAGCATGATTTTTTCCAACATTGGCGGCAAGGTCGGCGCGCAGACGGTCAATCGCGGGCGTCTGGTCTGCTCGATTACCTGTCTGACGGTGTTGCACTGGCTATTGAAAGGCCAGCCTTGGCCGAGCGCGATAACGTGGGAGCAGCTTGGCTGGTTGTCACTGTCGTCGGTTCTTGGCCTTGTGATTGGCGATGCCATGCTGTTTCAGGCCTTTGTGACCCTGGGGGCGCGGTTATCGATGCTGATGATGTCGACCGTGCCGATCATGGGGGCGGTGTTGGGCTGGGTTCTGTTTGACGAAGTCCTCAGCCTTCAGGAAATGTCGGGTATTGCGCTTGGCATTGCCGGCATTCTTTTGGTCATCATGATGAAAAAGGGGCGTCCTGTCGGGTTGGAAGGACGCAATTATCTGGTTGGTATCCTGTTTGGACTTGGCGGTGCCATTGGTCAGGTCGCGAATCTGGTGACGGCGAAATATGCACTGATCAGCGGTTATTCTGCGCTGTCGGCCACATGGATCAGAACCTTTGTCGCGGTTGTGATTATGTGGGGAATTGCGATTGCCATGGGGCGTGCTCGGCGCACGATTGTGGCGTGCAGCGCACCTGATGTCGGGCGGTGGCTGTTTCTGGGGGCTTTTATCGGCCCGGCGCTTGGCGTGTGGCTTTCGATGGTGGCGGTTCAGAATGCCAATGTCGGTATCGCATCAACGCTGATGGCGTTGCCACCGGTTTTGCTGATTGTCTATGAAGGTGTGGTTCTGCGCCGCCCCGTTGGCCTGCAGGCTATCGTCGGGACCTGCATGGCCTTTGGGGGTGTTGCGCTTTTATTCCTGCATTAAGTGCGATTTTCTCTGCCTTTTGATCCTGGTGATCCAGCCCGGCAGAAAGGCAAGATTGGTTATCAGGCTGAAACCGAACAGGATTGCAGCCCAGACCGGCAGGTCAAGCAAGGCGCTGTTTCCCTGCAATCCGGGGGTTGGGGCCGAGGATTGTGTTCCCGATGGCGGTATTTTTTCCGATGAATGGATCAGGACAACCTGATGACCCATGCCGTCTGATACCATTATTTTCCAATGCGCATCGGTATCATCTTCAGGGCGTAATGCCGGAACCGCGACGGCAAGGCGTCCGTCACGATCAGTTCTTCCTTTTTGCCAGGTTTTCCCGTCCGGTGACGTCACCATGGCTTCGGCAAATATCATTGGTGTGCCATCTGTATAGCCGAACTGATAGATGGTGGCGGTCCGGTTCTGGTCAATCTGCCATCCCGCCCCGTGGGCAATCGCCGGGAACGATCCTGCACAAAGCAGGATCGCGCAGGCAATTGCCGGGATCATCAAACGTCCAAACGATTGCAGCATGTGGCGGCCTATTGGCTGGCATCGAAAGTCAGGGTTGCCCGCAGGTTATGTACCCGGACAGATGCATCTGAGTCCGGGACATCGGCCGCAACCCGAACTATCCAAAGACCCGGTTTCGTAATCCGGATTTTGGCAATCCCGCTGACACGATCATCGCTGAAAGTTTCGGTATAATAGGCATAAGACGATGGCGTGTCGGTAAATCCGGCATAGGTTGCCAGGACACTGGTCGAATAAGGTTGCCCGTCCAGCAGGATTTGAGCCGCAACGTCTTGGCCGATTGCCGTCACGCGCGGATCGGAAAGCGGCACGATTTCAAGTTTGTGCCCCAGAGGGGAAGAAATGAAATCCGCGTTTTGGGAGCCTCCAGTCAGGTTTTTGGAAAATTTTTCAAATCGGGATGACGCAACCGCATCGGGATGTGCGTCCGGCCCGCCTTCTTTCCAGCCATCGGGCGTTTGTGACCAGATTACCGGCAGGCGATGTCCGACAAGCCATGCGGGTTCTTCTTTGGAAAGGGTGAATGTGCCAGTCAGATTGGGGGCATCCGCATTTTCAGTGACATCAAGTTCGGTGGTGGCCGAGGGGGTGATCAATTGTGCACGGACATGCTTTGGCGCTTCGGCTTCTTCCGGAGTGCCGAAAACATGGGTCGAATCGAGGATGAAGGCAGCAGTGTCCTTGCCATTCGCGGGGGTGGTTTTGCTGCTGGCGACAAATTCATGGGCCGCTGCGCCAAAGCCGATCAGGCACCCCAGTGCGGCAATTGCAAGCGGGGTTGTGAACTTTGATTGAAACATCTGCTATCCTTTGGGAGATTAGGGAAGTTGAAAGGCGGTATGAACTTTTCAAAAATGTTCATACTAGTCAAGCTGATGATTCTGAAAGGGAATTCGTATGACCCGCGTGACCGTATCAATCGAAGACGATTTGATGGAGGCGTTCGATGCTTTCCTTGAGCATCGCGGCTACACCAACCGGTCAGAAGGTTTTCGTGACCTGATCCGGGAAAAGCTCCAGAATACCAAGCTCGACGAAGACACCGGCGGCGTTGGCATAGCGGTTCTGAATTATGTCTATGATCATGAAGAACGCATGCTGGCATCACGGCTGATGAGTGCGCAGCACGAACATCATGACCTGACCGTTTCGACCGTGCATTTCCATATTGATCACGATACGTGCCTTGAAAGCGTGACCTTGCGCGGCAAGCTTTCCGATATTCGCAAATTCGCCGATCAGGTTCTGGCACAACCTGGCGTGCGCCATGGGCAGCTTTATTCGGTTCCGGGTGAATTGCATGTCGAAACCCATCATCACGGCGATGACGATCATGGACATGCACATCGGCACGAACATCTGAAAATCACGACCTGAACCGGGCTTCTCCGAATTGTTTTAAAAATCCCGGCACAAGCCCGGCGACAATTTTATTTATCCGGGTTCGAATTCTTACCCACCAGAATGAGAACAAACTTGCAACATCCATTTTTTTGTGCGAGTGTTCACATTATGTTCTCAATGCGTTTGCCGGAAAATGGTTGGCGTGATGTCAGTTATCCGGCGGGGCACCTAGCGGTGGCGTTCCGCATTTAGGACCGGGGAACCGCCTGCGTTGCATCCTACCCGGCCCTGTGGAATAAGAGAGTTCGAAAAATGATTCAGACCGCGCTGCATTTGGTGGATAAAGATACGATGGATAAGCAGAAGGCACTCGAAGCCGCCCTTGGGCAGATCGAACGCGCATTTGGCAAGGGCTCGATCATGAAGCTCGGCCAGCGCGATAGTGCGGTGGATATTTCAGCCATTTCGACCGGGTCGCTTGGGCTTGATATCGGGCTCGGGATTGGCGGCCTGCCGCGTGGCCGTATCGTCGAAATTTACGGGCCGGAAAGCTCGGGTAAAACCACACTGGCTTTGCACACCATTGCGGAGGCCCAGAAACTTGGCGGGACCTGTGCCTTTGTCGATGCCGAACATGCGCTTGATCCGGGTTATGCCCGCAAGCTCGGGGTGAATACCGACGAACTCCTGATTTCGCAGCCTGATGCGGGTGAACAGGCGCTTGAAATCGCCGATACGCTGGTGCGTTCCGGTGCGATTGATGTGCTGGTCGTCGATTCGGTTGCCGCCCTTGTGCCACGTGCCGAACTTGAAGGCGAAATGGGTGACACCCACGTCGGCCTGCAGGCCCGCCTGATGAGCCAGGCATTGCGTAAACTGACCAGCTCGGTCTCGCGTTCGAACTGCATGGTCATCTTCATCAACCAGATCCGTATGAAGATCGGTGTGATGTTTGGCAGCCCGGAAACGACCACGGGTGGTAATGCGCTTAAATTCTATGCGTCTGTTCGTCTTGATATTCGCCGGATCGGTCAGATCAAGGACCGTGACGAAGTCGTTGGCAACCAGACCCGTGTGAAGGTCGTCAAAAACAAGATGGCTCCGCCGTTCAAGCAGGTCGAATTCGACATCATGTATGGCGAAGGCATTTCCAAGATGGGTGAAATCCTTGATCTTGGTGTCAAGGCGGGCATCGTTGAAAAATCCGGTTCCTGGTTCTCGTATAATTCGACCCGTATCGGTCAGGGCCGCGAGAATGCCAAAACCTTCCTGCGTGAAAATCAGGAAATGACCGCCGAAATCGAACGCAGCATCCGCGAAAGTGCAGGTCTGATCGCCGAGGCGATGACCAGCATGAGCGAAGATGAACCGTCAAACGATGACGACGCGTAATTAAAAGCGGACTGAATAATCAAACGGGCGCTTTGGGCGCCCGTTTTTGTGTCTGATCCGTTTTGTTGGCAGCGTGTGTAACGCAGGCCAACATGGATTTCGCGATATGGGGCGAAGCGGGAGTCAGGGTTGCTGTGCTTCCTGTTGCCATTGGCTGGGCGTTTTGCCCGTTATCCTTAAGAACTCCCGATTGAAATTCGACTTGGTGTTAAAGCCGCTTGTCAACATGGTCGTTGTGACAGTCTCGCCCTTGACCAGTTCGCGGCAAGCATGTTCAATTCGGTATTTGTTGATGAAGCGCGAGACATTTTCACCGGTCGTGGCGTTGATCGCGTTCGAAATCTGTTTCAGCGGGACGCCCATACGTCGGGATATGCGTGCAAGCGTCAGATCCGGGTCAAGATAAAGCTGTTCGCGTATCTGCAAATCTTCAAGCTGGGCCATTATGGTCCGATGTTCCGGGGTGCTGGGTGTTGTCCGCACGTGATCGGAAGGCTGATTTTGTTCCCCTGATTGGACATCCGCATCAACATCAATTGCAATGTCGGGCGACAGAGACAGAAAGCCGATGGTCAAGAGTGCCAGGGATGATGTGATGCTCAGGATCAGGCCGACAATCTGATCGTTTCCATCGATCTTGGCGACGATGATCAGCATGTCGCTGATGGCCGACGCGATCAGGGCGAAGGCGATGAAGCGCCAAACCAGTGCCGGGATATGGCCCGCAGTCAGAGGCATATGGGCAAAATCACCGCCCTGACGATGAAGCATCACCAGAATTGCCGCCCCGTATCCGACAAAAAGGCTGCAAAGCACAACATCAATGATCGCCGGTAAAACAAACACGCATAGGGCGACGATCGCTGGTACCGAGAAATGCACCCAATCCCGTATTTGCAGGCGCGCACGAAGACTTGCTTCCAGAAAGGCCATCCAGGCCAGAGCCGGGATAATGGATGCGGTGATGGGTTGAAGCCATCGCAGGCTGGCAAAACCATAATACTGAACAATTCCGACCAGAATGCTTTGTCCGGCTGCAGCAAGCAGCAGCGCCATAAGCATCCTGGGTGTTCTTCCGCCCACAATCGCGCGGACAAAGAGAAAGCCTAAAACCAGTGCAACTATAATTGGGACGGGGAGGACAAGCATCGGACAGTCAGTTCCCGACAAAAGGTATCAAAACCGGTTTTGGGACGTTCACAAACCCGTTTGAGGGCGCAGGAAATCCTGTTTTAGGCAAAAACGTTCCGACACGCTTAACTTATGACAAGGATCCTGATGATGAAACCGATATATCTTGCTGTCGCCTTCTTTCTGGCCGCGGGCCTGAAGATATCGCCCGTCTTGGCGGAACCGCAAACCGATTATGCCGGATATGACCGTTTTGATGTGCGCGCAGCCCATCGTTCCATGCCAATCGCGGCCTCGGTCTGGTATCCGGCAGATACCTTTATCTATCGTGCGCCGGTCGGCCGGAATATCATCTGGAAGGGAACAGATGCGTATGTCGGTGCGGCAATTGCGCCGGGGCAACATCCGCTGGTTCTTCTTTCCCATGGCTCGGGCGGCAATATGGATGGACTTGGTTGGCTGTCCTCGCAACTGGCGTTGCGTGGGGCGATTGTTGTTGCGGTCAACCATCCCGGTACGACATCGGGGGATTCGTCACCGCGACGTACACCGCTTATCGGCGAACGTGCCGCAGATATCAGTGCCACCCTTGATCAGGTCCTCTCCAATACGGCTTTTGCTCCTTACATCGATCATCAGAATATTTCCGCGATCGGGTTTTCATTGGGGGGTACGACGGTTTTAAACCTTGCGGGGGTACGGTTTGATCAAACGCTTTATGCGCAATATTGCGACAAATTCGGCAATGCGGCCCAGGATTGCGATTTTTTGCGCAAAGGGGGTGTTGATCCTGATCATCTTCCCGATGACTTTGTTGCTTCCAGCCGGGACGACCGGATTGTCCGCACTGTCGCGATAGAGCCAGGCATGGGGTTTGCCGCGACACAAACCAGCCTGGCGGAGGTAACTTCTGCCATGCTCTTTATCGGCCTTGGCGAGGAAAACAAATGGGTGGCTGCTGATTTTGGGCCGAACGGCAGTAATCTGGTCGCGCGGATCCAAAACGCATCTTCAGCAACGTTTGCGCCGGCATATCATTTGACGTTTCTTGGCGAATGTATGCCGGGGGCTGCCGAGATACTTAAAGAAGAAGGCAGCGAGCCAATCTGCTCCGACCCTCCCGGTACGGATCGCGCCCAGATTCATCAAAAGATTGTTTCGGCGATTGCGGAATTCCTGAATTTGTCCGGTTCCTGAGCGGAGAATAAAGCTTAGGAAATGGTAAAAGAGGGCCTGAAACGTCCTCTTTCTCAATTTGCCCAAAAATGATCACGATTGGCTACAACCCGCAAAAATAAAGGCATTTGATCTGCCTTAATTGCGTCAGATCAGCAGCTTGGCAGTAGCGCAAGGAACTTTTTCTTTCCGGCTCCGTTATGGATGGTGTGAAGAAAATCACGTCGAGCAAACAGGAGAAACTGAAATGTCCGACTTTTTGAAAAAGATTTTCGCCGTTGCGATGATTTCTGGCATGGGCCTTGGCCTTGCCGCGTGTGAAACCGCCGAAGGGTTTGGCCAGGATATGGAAAATGCCGGTGAAGCCATCCAGGATGAAGCCAGCGAGTAAGGCATCATCGCGGATTTTTCGTTCGCTGACGGGACTTTTGGATCAACTCCATCACCCGCAAGCAGCTAAAGCCTAAATAAGGAGATAACATCATGTTGGGTTGGGCAGTCTTTTGTCTCATTCTGGCGCTTGTCGCCGCCGTCCTTGGTTTTGGCGGCTTGGCAGGGACGTTTGTCGGGATCGCCAAGATCCTGTTCTTCGTCTTCCTCGTCCTGTTCGTGGTTTCGCTTCTGGTCAACGCGCTGCGTGGCCGCCGCCCGCCGGTCTGACAAAGTACGCTAACGCTTTTTGATCCGGGTTTTAGCCAATCACAGCACCGTAACCCGAGACGAACACGACAAACTGTTAAAACAGGGCTTTCATGAACGCCCTGTTTTTTTGCGTTTTACTGATCTGAATTATGGTCGAACCGGTATCTTGGGCGTTTAATGTTTGCTGCTCAAAAACGGTCCGGATTTTGGCGATGGCCTGATTAACCGCCCGAAAAACCCTGCTTCTTTCTGGCAGTTCACGCAGCACCGTGTTGATCGATTGATCCCGTTTGTTTGAGCAAACAGGAGAAGACCATGTCTGACATCTGCAAGAAGATTTTTGCGATTGCCCTGATATCATTTATCGGATTTGGCATTGCGGCGTGCGAGACGGCAAACGGCTTTGGCCGTGATGTCGAGGATGCCGGAGAAGCGATCCAGAAAGGGACCGACTAGGAGCAGGTTGATCTACTGCGCGGTTGCGGTCTGACGATCTGATCGTCGTCAAAACACATGATGCGGGTAAATGGGAACGGGTATGTAAATGCATGCCCGTTTTTTGTTTGGCATTTGAATTCACGCTGAAGGAAAGAGTTGCCAGCAGCACGTGACCCCGACAAGATAGCGACTGATTTCGGAAGCCACATGCCTTGCGTCAGAAGCAGGCCGCGGCCGCCTTCAAAATCAACATGTCGTTAAAGGCAGGAGCATTCAAACAATGGCTATTCTTGTAAAACGTATTCTGGCACTGGCCCTGATTGCGGGCTTTGGCATGTCGCTTGCGGCGTGTGAAACTGCCGCCGGATTTGGTCGCGATGTTGAAAAACTGGGCGAACAGATTCAGGAAGGCGTCGAAAAGTAACCCATCCTCAAGTTCCGGAAAGTTCCCGCCGTGATCACCTGCTATCTGAAATACGTTATCGACATGCATAAAATCCCTGAGTTCGAGGATTATGCCCGTCGCTGGATTCCCATCGTCAATCGGATGGGCGGGACGCATCACGGCTATTTCCTGCCGCATGAAGGCGCCAGCAGCATCGCCTATGCCCTGTTCAGTTTCCCGAGCCTTGCGGCATACGAAGATTACCGCAATCGCATGGCCGATGATGACGAATGTGTTGCAACACTCGAACTTGAAAAACGCAACCGCAGCATCATCAGTTACGAACGCAGTTTCATGCGCCCGGTTCTTGATTAGGTCGGCATATCTGATCAGGGCGTTGTGGCGTGCCGGTGCGGTGCCGGATGCATAAATCGTCACTTAAACACCGCAAAGCCTTTCCCCGACTGGACAGCACAGGGCCGAGCCGCTAAATAGGGCAGTCGCGCCGCAAGTTTGCGGCAGCGTTTGTTCCGCGTTTTCCGGGTTGGAGAGAGATGCAGACCGTTAACGATATCCGCACCACGTTTCTGGAATTCTTCCGCAAGAATGGCCACGAGGTCGTATCTTCCAGCCCGCTGGTGCCGCGCAATGACCCGACCCTGATGTTCACCAACGCAGGGATGGTCCAGTTCAAGAACGTTTTCACCGGTCAGGAACATCGCGACTATTCGCGCGCGACCACCTCGCAGAAATGCGTGCGTGCCGGTGGCAAGCATAACGATCTTGAAAATGTCGGTCATACCGCCCGTCACCACACCTTTTTTGAAATGCTCGGCAACTTTTCGTTCGGCGACTATTTCAAGGAAAACGCGATTGAATTCGCCTGGAACCTGATCACCAGGGAATATGGCCTCCCGGCAGACAAGCTGCTGGTTACCGTTTATCACACCGATGACGAGGCCCATGGTCTTTGGAAAAAGATCGCTGGTCTTTCTGATGATCGCATCATTCGCATTCCGACGTCTGATAACTTCTGGTCGATGGGCGATACCGGTCCTTGTGGTCCGTGTTCGGAAATCTTCTTTGACCATGGTGATAAAATCTGGGGCGGTCCCCCCGGCAGCCCTGAAGAAGACGGCGACCGTTTCATCGAAATCTGGAACCTCGTCTTCATGCAGTACGAGCAGATGGCAAATGGTGAACGCGTGAATTTGCCAAAGCCGTCGATTGATACCGGCATGGGTCTTGAACGTATTGCCGCCGTCCTTCAGGGCAAACACGACAATTATGACATCGACCTGATGCGTGCCCTGATCGAAGCATCGGCGGACGCCACCAGCACCGATCCTGATGGGCCGCATAATGTGTCGCACCGCGTGGTTGCCGACCATCTGCGTTCGACCAGCTTCCTGATTGCCGATGGCGTTCTGCCGTCCAATGCCGGGCGTGGTAACGTTCTGCGCCGTATCATGCGCCGTGCAATGCGTCACCTGCACATGATCGGCACCCAGGACCCGGTGATGTATAAACTGGTCCCGGCGCTGGTGCGCAAAATGGGCGGTGCCTTCCCGGAACTGGTTCGGGCGCAGGCCTTGATCGAAGAAACCCTGAAGCTCGAAGAGCAGGGCTTTAAAACCATGCTTGATCGCGGTCTCAAGATGCTTGATGACGCGACCGATGGCATGGGCGAGGGCGCGACCCTTTCGGGTGATGTTGCCTTCAAGCTTTATGATACCTACGGCTTCCCGCTTGATCTGACGGCGGATGCGCTTAAACCGCGCAAGATCGGTATCGATGAAAGCGGCTTCACGTCTGCCATGGAAGAACAGAAAGCCAAGGCCCGTGCCGCATGGTCGGGTTCGGGCGAAGCTGCAACCGAGGAAGTCTGGTTTGACATCAATGATCGTGATGGCGCGACCGAATTCCTAGGCTATGAAACCGAAAATGCCGAGGGCGTTGTCACGGCCCTGATCAAGGATGGTGCGGAAACCAAAACCGCAACCAAGGGCGATGAGGTTGCCATCGTTGCCAATCAGACCCCGTTTTTCGGGGAATCCGGTGGTCAGCAGGGCGATGCCGGTGTGATCAAAACCGAGAAGGGTGCCGTGATTGAAATCACCGACACCCAGAAGAAACTCGGTGCGCTTCATGTGCATCTGGGCAAGGTTGTCGAAGGTGATGTTTCGGTTGGCGATGCCGCTGAATTCCGCGTCGATCATACCCGCCGTTCGTCCTTGCGCGCCAACCATTCGGCAACGCACCTTCTGCACGCGGTGATGCGCAAGCATCTGGGCGATCACGTCACCCAGAAGGGATCGCTGGTGGCCAAGGATCGCCTGCGGTTCGACGTATCGCATCCCAAGCCGATCACCGCCGAAGAAGCCGCTGTGATCGAATTCGACGTCAACCGTCTGATTCGCGAAAACAGTGAAGTCACCACCCGTCTGATGACCCCAGATGAGGCGATTGAGCTTGGTGCGATGGCGCTGTTTGGCGAAAAATACGGTGATGAAGTCCGCGTTGTTTCGATGGGCCTGCCCGAAGCGAACGAACATGCTTATTCGCTTGAACTTTGCGGTGGTACGCATGTCAAACGGACCGGCGATATCGGTATGTTCAAGATCGTATCCGAAGGTGCGGTTTCAAGCGGTGTCCGCCGTATCGAAGCCCTGACCGGTTCGGATGCTGCAAGCTATATGGCGGCCCGCGATCAGCTTCTGCAAACCATCTCGGCCGATCTGAAAGCCGTTCCCGAGGATGTTCCGGCGCGTGTCAAAGCCTTGCAGGAAGAACGCCGCAAGCTTGAACGTGAGGTTTCCGACCTGCGTAAGAAACTGGCGACCGCCGGTTCGGGCGGGGCATCGGGTGCGGATGCGTTCAAGGAAGCCAACGGTGTCAAACTGGCCCTGCGTGTTCTGGACGGTATCCCGGCCAAGGAACTCAAAGGGATGGTTGACGAATTGCGCGATCAGATGGGATCGGGCATTGTTGCCCTGATCTCGACGGACGGCGGCAAGGCGTCCATCGTTGTCGGCCTGACCGAGGACCTTGCGGGTAAATTCAGCGCGGTCGATCTGGTGCGTGTCGGTGTCGAAAAACTCGGCGGCAAAGGCGGCGGTGGCCGCCCGGATATGGCACAAGGTGGTGGCCCCAACGCCGATCAGGCCGAAGCGGCACTTGTCGCGATTGAGGCAACGGTTGCTGCCTGATCCGGTATGTTCGGATATGGAAACGAGAAAAGGGGACCTTCGGGTCTCCTTTTTGCGTCTGGCGTCGTGTTCTGAATTATCCGGCTGTATGACGGACTGGCTTGGTTTTGATCAGTTCCCAGCCAAGGTTCAGGCGGCTGAATAATCATCCTTGGCCTGTTGCTGTCGCAGGACGCGGTTAACGGCCCGTTCAACCGCCCGGCGATCCGTCGCATCGGGGACATCGCGTGCAGCTGCGCGTCCGATGAGACGGGCATGTTCGCGCAGGATTTCCTGCTGCCCCGGGTGGCGGGCAAGCCCGACGAGACTTTCAAGGACTTCTGCCATTGGCAGAAGCACATCGGGCTTGGCAGCAGCAGATTGGCGGATCTGATCGAATGCTGCGTCCAGCATGCCACCGAAACCCGAAAGATGGGCGCATATGCGTTCCTTACCCTGATCATCCTGCCAAAGTCCAAGTGGATAATGGAAGCGCATCGCCTGTGGCAGCGCCCGGCCCAGACGATAGATCACCGCAATGGCGGTAAACGGGTCGTTGATCCCCGGCGACAGGGCGCGTAAGGCAATCTCGACCAGCTGGCGCAGGGCGAATTCGATATCAAGCAGGGCCGTGCGCTGATTGCCGATCATGATTTCGGTGTCAATGTCTTCGCGGAGTTTGTCGGTGTCGATGTTGCTGTCGCGGGCCGTCGGGTAGGGGCTGATTTCACCGATAATGTCACCGGCAATAACATGCTGCCCGGCGCGGATCGTCAGGGCGATTTTGATGTCGGCCCGGATGGCAAGTTCAAGCAGATCGTCATAGGCAATTCCCTGAACATATCCCGATTTGGTGGCCCGGATGATCCGTTCGGATTGGATCGAAGCCGCGTCAGGTAGCGCGCATTTAATTTTTGCTGCCCGTTCAATGGGGGATTTCAGGGTCTCAAGCGATGAGGAAATGGTGGTTTCCAGATTCGCGCCGACATTGTGGATCACCTGATCGGCAACGATGGATCGGCCAAGATGATGCACAAACAGGATCAACACAAACAGGCTGACGACAAAAAGCGTAATGCCCGCCATCGCGGCAATTTGGGGTATCTGATCGCCTTCGCCCTGTTCGCCCATGATGACAAGGGTGGTGATCAGAAACAGGATCGATCCGACAAAGCTGCCAAGTGAGTTCTGGGTTTTCGGGTCCCCCATGAAATTGCGGATGGTGCGTGGTCCAAGCGACCCGGCAGCCAATGTCAGAACCACCATGGTCACCGAAAGGGCAAAGGTGGTCATCGTCACCAATGTTGCCAGCAGTGTCGATGTCAGGTCCTGCACGGTTTCAATCGTGCCAAAACGCGGCCAGAAATCCGGAAGGCTTCTGATCAAATCCTCGCCCGGTAACCGAATGGATAATAGGGCAAGAATAGCACCGCCAATCGCATACAGAAGCGGGGTAAACCACAGGCTGTGGCTGATCATTTCCCAGAGCCGGATAAAGCGATGAAACATTTTTAAAGGAACCCCGTTCTTGTCATGTGCTTTGCGTGGCGACATATGCCGCCCGTCGGCAAAGCCGGCACCGGGACGGCGATCATCATATTAACGTCCGACGTACAAAGCCGGTTCCCGACCGATGACGGGAATTCATGTCATAGCATATTACGGGAATTTCAACGCCTTCATCACTGCTGGATGTCACCCATGCAAATTTCGCGGTTGCCGGTTTTTTAAAAATGAACCAAATTCGATTTTGCGTCATTTAATTAAACAGGCATTGCCATGACCCGGCAGGACATCCCGGAAAACCCACCCGTAACGCCACGGGTGAACCGCATAGAGAAGCGCCAGCAGCGCGAAGAACTGATTGTTCAGCGCGCGGGTGAACTGATTGCGCAATACGGATTTTTCGAATTGAAAATGTCCGATCTGGCACAGGCCTGCGATATTTCGGTCGGTACGCTTTATGCCCATTTCGCCAGCAAGGAAGACCTTTTGCTGGGGCTTGCCATTACAGCCGGGCAGAAACGCGCGCGGTTTTTTGGTCATGCGTGCGCCCATGATGGCAGTGCGATGGAGAAGTTCATTGTCGCCAGTTTGCTCGATATCCGCTTTTCCCTTGAACATCCCGAATGGTTCGAGGCGGAATATCTTGCGCTGGCGCCTTCGATCTGGACGCGCGCAACACCATCCCATCATCAAAGCCAGTTGGCCGAGGTCGGTCGGATTACCGAAATGTTCCAAAGCTTCCTGTCGGCCGCGGCCGATGAACTTGGCATTTCGCGTGATGTGATTGCGCGAACACGCAACCTCAATCTTGGCAGTTGGGGGCTTTCATTTGGCATGAATGCCCTTGCAATGTCGGAAATTACCGACCGCCATTACGGCGCGGAGCTTCGCAAAAATGCGATTGATATTTTCTGTGACAGTCTGGCCGATCTTCTGGCCGGGGCAGGATGGCATGTTGATGATGCCCGCCAGATCGTGCGCGACCTTGCCGCACGTTATGCCGAACTGCCCGAAGATGCGACATAGCTGCCACCCACGATTTCCATAAACCGCTGCCACCAAAAACGCCCACGGAGTATTCGCCCCATGTCCCAGGAAACCAAAACCATGACTGCGGTCTTTTTGACCGTGCTGTTCGGTTTTGCCGGGTTCAGCCTGCCTTATCCTGTTTTCAGCCCGATGTTTCTGAAACCCGAACTGGGGTTTCTTGATCCATCGGTGCCGACGGAATACCGCACGATGCTTTTGGGTGTCGCCATGGCGCTTTATCCCATCGGGCAGTTTATCGGCGCGCCGTGGCTGGGGCGGGTGTCGGACAAGCTTGGTCGTCGTCCGGTTCTGATGGCGTCGCTTTTGGGAGCGGCCCTTGGCTATCTTGTGACGGCCTATGGGGTGGCTGATGCCAATCTTCCGCTGGTTCTGGTCGGCCGGTTCGTGTCGGGCCTGTGCGAGGGCAATATGGCCATCGCCCAATCGATTGCATCGGATATCAGCCGTCCTGAAACCAAGGTACGCAATTTTGGCCTGATCACGGTTGCGATCAATGTTGGCTGGATCATCGGCCCGCTGATGGGCGGTTTTTTCTCCGACCCGACCATTCATCCGTCCTTTAACGTGTCCTGGCCGTTCTATTTTGCCGCGGGCATGTATGCCTTTAACCTGCTGGTGGTGTTCGTGATCCTGCGCATCCCCGAATATGCGCGTCGTCGCGGCACGCCAAAGGGCATGGTGGCACCTGCTACACGTACGGTTTGGGCAACGATCAAGGATCCGGACCTTCTGCCCGGTTACGTGATTTCGTTTTTCAGCTATATCGCGGTTTATATCTTTTTTGCCTTTTTCGGGGTCTATCTGGTGCAGAATTATGACGTCACCAGCAGCTTCCTTGGCATGTGTTCGGCCATCATTTCGATCCCGCTGATCCTTGCCGGATTGACGGTTGATCGCGCGCAGAAGATTTGCGGCCTGATCGGTGTCGGGACCCTTGGCCATCTGTTTCTCGGCATCGGCCTGATCACGTTCCTGATCCCGGATGGGCTGGTGTGGATATTTGTGCCGATGTGTCTGGCGGCGTTTGGCATTGCCTGGTGCGAGGTCACGACCAGCCTGTTTATTTCCAACGCTGCCGGATCGCATGAACAGGGGCAGGCGCTTGGCGTTTATCGGTCCGCCCACGTTCTGGCCGAAGCCACCGCTGTCCTGATCGGCGGGGTTCTGGCCGGGATCGCCAGCTATGCGCCGTTCTTCTTTGGCTTTATCGCGGCGATGCTATGCGTAATTGGTATTCTGGGCTGGCTGCGCATCCGTCAGACAACCGCGGACGTGCCGGCGGCATAAGTTCGCAATACAGACTCAGACATCAACCGGTGCATAGGCGGCGCAGGCAATCAGTTTGGCCGCCTTTTCGCTGTCTTTGCGGTCCTTGTCCGGCAGTTTCGCAAGGTCATCGGCAAGCGCGCGGGTTTCGTCGATCCCGTCGAGATCGGCACTGATTTCCATCACCCGATCCCAGATCGCCTGATCATCCATACCGCCCATCACCGTCAGGGTGATCGCCCGGTTAAGGGTGGCTTCGGGGTTTTCGGCATCTTGGCTCAGGATCAGTTCGAACGCCTCAAACGCCGAAATCAGATGACCTTCGCGCAGATGGATAACGCCCAGATCATTTTTTGCCGCAAGTGATGCTGGATCAATGCGTAAAAGCTGCTCGATTGCGCGTTTTTCACCTTCCGGATCGTCGTTGGCGCGATGTGCTGCGGCGATCAACTGATGTATTTTTGTATCACCCGGCCGGTGGTGGGCCGCGTTCTGAAAAGCACTCAGCGCATATTCGGGCTGTTCAAGGTCCAGCAATGCCTGCCCGCGCAGTACCAGCAAATTTGGGTCGGTCGGATGAAGGCGCAAAACGATATCGACATGATTAAGTGCCGAACGGGCATCACCATTTTCAAGCAGGGCGCGTGCAATGTGATGCAGGCATTCTTCGTGGCCTTCATCAGATTGCAGCACAGTGCGATATTCGCCAAGTGCTTCGGTCAGCGAACCTTTTTCATGAAGGGCACGCGCCAGTCCGAACCGTGCTTCAAGATTATCCTCATCCTCGCCAAGTGCCTGACGCAACATATTGATCGCGGCGTCATATTGGCGGCGTTTAAGCGCGGCAAGACCCATATCCGCAAAGGACATAGTGGTCATGCAAATTCTCCCAACCTTGTGGTCATCCCGTTGCCCGGGACATCAAATTTATCGAATTTCGATGGGATTATAGGCGGTGGTACGATCATTTCCACCCCCGATCTGCATAAATTGAAACCTGCCCGTGACAACAGGTGATGGTCAAAGATTATTGTCGTTTGCGTAAGGTTTCGGAAGGCAAAACACCGAACTGTTTTGAATAAATCCGGGCAAACCGGCCGGAATGGGCAAAGCCCCACTTCATGGCAATCTCGGCAACCCCTGCTCCATCTTCGTCATTAAGAAGGTCGTTATAGGCGTTGTTCAGGCGCACCGATCTGAGATACGCCATTGGCGACATACCATAAGCGGCGTTAAAGGCCATTTGTAATGTCCGATAACCGCAACCCGCATGTTGTACCAGGGTTTCAAGTGTGATCGCTGTATGGGCGTAGGCATGAATGTAGTCGCGCGCCCGTTTGACATAATGCGGAACCGCGTTCGATTTCGGTTTTCCATTTAGTTGCTCCGAACAGGAATTCGGAAGCATCATCAGGATATTTGTCAAAAGCAGATCCTGAAGACCGTTCAGGACAATGGCATTGTCGAGATTGTGAAGCGGACCATCAAGTGCTTGTGCGACGTAATTCAGGGTATTGCAGACATGCCTACCCGGCGCGGTGTCCAGATCAATGCTGATCTCGAACCCCGGGTCGATGTTTGGCATGTCATTGCCCAAAAGCACCCGGCAATGCCTTGCGACGACGTCTCTCGGCAAACGGACGCCAAAGCAGGCAAACCGGTCTTCGTCGGCGAAAAGCGGAACGCGCATGTCGCGGATTATTCCGCGTCTGGCCGAAATTGTGTAATTCTGCCCTTGATGCTGCACCGATCCCCCCCTTCGGTCGGGATGATCATGAATAGGGCATCGTTATCGCTTTCTGGTGTTCGAAGCTGAATGCGACAATCCCCAAAGGACGAATGCAAAACTTGCAAATCGCCCAAGGCAACGCCATGGATCGAGACATCGAAAGATGCGGGGCGTTCGATCAGGTCCAGTGTATCAATGGAATTCAGTTCGGCCAGAAGAGCGCGGGTTTCATAAAGATCACGCGATGATAGAACCTGATAATTCTGAAGATACGTCACACAAGCTTCCCCCAGACGCATTGCACAATCGCAATCGCGCAGCTTTGTAACTCCCCCGGCACCAAGACTTTAAAATAGTCTGGAATTTGTATGATTTTCACTAACCTTAGGCTATCGGCTTGAACTCTACAAGAACGTTGAAGTTGGCGGGTTGTTAAACTCGTCCCTTGCCGCCCGGCTCGCAACGCCCTAGGTTAACGTAAACGTCAACTTATGTTGCAGGGCAAAAATGAAGTTTCAGGGCACGAAAAATTACGTCGCGACCGAGGATCTGATGGTGGCGGTCAATGCCGCGATCACTTTGCAACGGCCGCTTCTGGTCAAGGGCGAGCCGGGAACCGGCAAAACCGTTCTGGCCGAGGAAATTGCAAAATCGCTTGGCAAGAAGCTGATTATCTGGTCGATCAAATCAACCACACGCGCCCAGCAGGGATTGTATGAGTATGATGCGGTTTCGCGCCTGCGCGATAGCCAGCTTGGTGACGCGCGCGTGCATGACATTGCCAATTACATCGTCAAAGGCAAGCTTTGGGAAGCGTTCGAGGATGAAAGCGCGCCGGTTCTGCTGATTGACGAAATCGACAAGGCCGATATCGAGTTCCCCAATGACTTGCTTCAGGAACTCGACCGGATGGAATTCTTTGTCTACGAGACACAGGAAACCATCCGGGCCACAAACCGCCCGATCGTGATCATTACATCGAACAATGAAAAGGAACTGCCCGACGCGTTCCTGCGCCGGTGTTTCTTCCATTATATCCGTTTTCCGGATGCCGAAACCATGGCGGAAATCGTTGCTGTCCATTTCCCCGATATCCAGAAACGTCTGGTGTCCGAGGCATTGAACCTGTTCTACGACATGCGCGATGTTGGCGGGCTTAAGAAAAAGCCGTCTACCTCGGAACTGCTTGATTGGCTAAAACTTCTGATGGCCGAGGATTTGCCGCCCGAAGCATTGCGAGCCAGGGACGCCAAAACAGCCGTGCCCCCACTTCATGGGGCGCTTTTGAAAAACGAGCAGGACGTCCATCTGTTCGAACGCCTTGCCTTCATGGCGCGGCGTGAAGGGCGTTAGACGATCATGTTCAGCGGCTTTTTCTATAAACTGAAAGAGGCCCGCGTTCCGGTTAGTTTGCGCGAATATCTGACGCTGCTGGAGGCCGTCGAAAAGGGGATTGCGAACTATGCGGTCGAGGATTTCTATTACCTGGCGCGCGCAGCACTGGTGAAAGACGAACGCCATCTTGATCGGTTCGATCAGGTCTTTGGCGCCCATTTCAAGGGTGTGGTTGATCTGGCTGACGGCATGGACGAAGTTGCCAAGGCTGACATTCCCGAAGAATGGCTGCGCAAGCTTGCCGAAAAATTCCTGACCGACTCGGAAAAGGCCGAGATCGAGGCGCTTGGCGGTTGGGAAAAACTGATGGAAACCCTTAAACAGCGGCTTGAGGAACAGAAAGGCCGTCATCAGGGTGGGAATAAATGGATCGGCACCGCTGGGACATCGCCCTTTGGTGCCTATGGCTATAACCCCGAAGGTGTGCGGATCGGGCAGGATAAATCCCGCCATCGGCGCGCGGTCAAGGTTTGGGACAAACGCGAGTTTAAAAACCTTGATGACAGTGTTGAAATCGGCACGCGCAATATCAAGGTGGCCCTGCGGCGTTTGCGCAAATGGGCGCGGACCGGGGCGGCAGATGAGCTTGATCTGCCCGGTACCATTTCATCCACCGCCCGTCAGGGATGGCTTGATGTTCAAATGCGGCCCGAACGGCATAATGCGGTCAAGGTCCTGATGCTGTTTGATATTGGCGGGTCGATGGATGACCATATCAAGGTCTGTGAGGAACTGTTTTCCGCGGTCAAAACCGAATTCAAGCATCTTGAATATTATTACTTCCACAATTGCCCCTATGAGGGGCTTTGGAAGGACAATGCGCGCCGCCGCACCGATCAGGTTTCAACATGGGATGTAATCCGGACCTATGGTGCGGATTACAAGCTGGTGATTGTTGGTGATGCCACCATGAGCCCCTATGAAATCACCTATCCCGGTGGCTCGGTCGAACATTGGAACGAGGAAGCCGGGGCGGTCTGGATGCAACGTTTGCTTGATCATTTCGCGCATGCCGCCTGGATCAATCCGCAGGCGGAAAACTGGTGGCAATATCACGGCTCGATCCAGATCATGCACAAGCTGATGGAAGGCCGGATGTATCCGCTAACCCTTGAGGGGCTTGATCGGATGACAGGGGAATTGAACCGCTAGAAGAGTTACTTATTCATCTCGTGGAGCATTGATTGGTGAAGCTTGTTTTGGTTTTTGTATTGTGTTAGCAACTTTATTTTCTTAAAACCCGTTGTCTCGGGAGAGAATGACAAAGTTTTGAAATCTTTGTCCTCTCTTGCAGGAATGGCTGACTATTGTATCGGGATGTTCGGTGATGCAAACGATTTACAGGGCTATAATCGGATGATGCAAGAGAATGCCCGAATTTCCCAGTATATTGCTAGTTTGCTCTCTTCTGAGGGCGAAGCCGACCTCGCTAGAGCCGCTAGGCTAGACGGGTTGAAGCATTACCAGAAGAGTTTCTCTAATGATTTAAAAGCGTGCCGAAATCTAATTCGTACATTGTCTCTTTATAAAACGAACTAGACTGCGACTTGTATTCTCATGCCGGACCCAGAAACAGATAGCTTTGGGTTTTGGCAATGCCTTCCATGGCGCGCACGGTCGTGACAACCTGATGAAAATCCGAAAGGGCGGGGACTTGAATTTCCGCGATCAGGTCCCATTCGCCATTGGTGGTGTGAAGGGCGGCAAAGCCAAGGTTTTTACGCAGGCTCGCCACCAGTGTTTTCACATTCTTGCCCGATAGTTCGATCATCATCACGCCCCGGACGGTTCCATCGGCTGCGTCATCACGCAGACGTACTGTGAACCCGGCAATCACCCCCTGATCGATCAGGCGGTCCATGCGGGTTTTAACCGTTCCGGCTGCAACCCCCAAAAGCTGCGCCAGTTTCGGGACAGAAGCACGCCCATTGACGCGCAATTCGGCAAGAAGGCGGCGGTCAAGGTCATCCATAATTTCATTCCGCTTTGATGATTTCCTTAATTATCCTGATGGAATAATCAATTTCCAATCGAAAATTGTATCAAACTGGCATTTTAACTGATTTCGGCAAAGCATATCCTGCTGTTACGTCATCAGGGAGCAAGCACATGACCATGCCGGGAAAACGATGGGCACCTTATGCCCGTACTGCTGAAATCGCCGACCGTCTGACCCGTTTTGGCAGTGTTACCGGCAGTGCCGGGGAAGCCGATATCACAGGGCTGATCATCGATATTTTGCATGAAATTCCTTATTTTCAGGATAACCCCGACAATATCGCCGTGATCGACAGCCATCCGGTGGCGGGTGGCAGCCGAATGGCAAAAAGCGTTGTCGCACTGGTGCGCGGGCGTGGTCGCAAAACACTGGCGATGGCCGGGCATTTTGATGTGGTTTCGATTGAAAATTATCATGATCTGAAACATCTGGCTTTTGAGCCCGATGCGCTGCGCGAGGCCCTGATTGCCGATCTTTCGGGCCAGGAAAATCTTAGCGATGCCGAGGCACTTGCCCTTCGCGATTTTCAGACCGGTGATTTCATCCCGGGGCGCGGATTGCTTGATATGAAAAGCGGTGATGCGGCGGGCATTGCATTTCTGGAACATTTCAGTCAGCAATCGGATCGGAAGGGCAATGTCGTCCTGTTCCTGACGCCTGATGAAGAACGCAATTCATGCGGTATGCGCAGCCTGCGCAATGCGTTGCCTGACCTGATCGGGCGATGGAACCTCGACATTGTCGGCGGGATCAATCTGGACGCCAGCAGTGACCCTGGCAATGGCGAAGTCGGTCGGGCGATTTTCCATGGCTCGGTCGGGAAGCTTTTGCCCTTTGCCCTAGTGGCGGGTTTGCCAACCCATGTCGGTTATCCGTTTGATGGTGTTTCCGCCCATGTGATCGCATCGGAAATCATGCAGGCGATCGAGGCTAATAGTAACCTGTGTGATCGTGGCATGCGTGAAACAGCACCGCCCCCGGTCTGTCTTGAGGCCCGCGATGTGCGCGATATCTACGAAGTCACCACGCCTGAACATGTCTGGATGGCGTTTAACTGGCTGGTTATGGGGAAAAGCTGTGCCGAGCTGATGGGCGATTTCACCAACATCGTAAAGGATGCCGGAAAACGCGCACTTGAACGGTTTGCCATCCACGCGGCCCGCTATGCCAAGGCCTGCGGTCAGGCTGCTCCCGCACCTTTGCCACCCTTGCGCATGGTAACGGTTGCACAACTGCGTGATATGGCGTTTGCATCCGGCGGAAGCGATGCGCTTGATCGGATTGAGGCGGTGGCCCTTGAAACCGCAAAGGATAACAATCCGCTGAATCGTACCCGTATTCTGGTCCGTGCGATGCTGGCCGAGGCACATCTGCGCGGCCCGGCCGTAGTGACCGGTATGGCCGGTTTGCATTACCCGGCGGTGCATGTTGATCGCGCAAAGGATATGGACCGGCAGTTTCTGGATGCGATCAGCCGTGCCCGCGCCACGATAGAGGCCCGTCACGAAACGCGGATCTGTGATCGCGGTTATTTCATGGGCATCTCGGATATGAGCTTTTTCGGCCATGTGACCGATGTCGCCGATATCGATATCATCGCCGCCAGCACCCCGATTGCCGAACTGGTCGATCGTCCGGTTGGCAATGCCCTGACCTATCCGGTGGTTAATATCGGTCCGTGGGGCCGGGAATATCACCAACGTCATGAACGACTTTATGCACCATACGCCTATCATGTGCTGCCCGATTTTCTGGCCGAAATCGCGGATGAACTTCTGGGGTGATCAACCCGTTGCAAAGCAATCCATGGAAGGCGATCAGGCGTAACAGTTTCAAGAAACTTTGTGCTATCGCCTTCTGCCTTGTTCCTGCCGCATCGTTTCGTCACTATGCTAGGCAAAACTTATGTGGAAATAAGGAGTTATGGGATGCTGATGAAATCTGCGCGTGCGGCCATTCTGGGGACTGCTCTTGCGATCTTGCCTGTCGTGATAACACCGGCAATGGCACAGGACAGTACCCTTGAACGGGTTGTGATCGCCCATCGCGGAGCATCGGGCTATCTGCCCGAACATACCCTTCCGGCAAAGGCGCTTGCCTATGGCATGGGGGCGGATTTCATCGAGCAGGACGTGGTGATGTCCAAGGATGGCGTGCCGGTTGTCCTGCATGACATCCATATCGATACCACGACCGACGTTGCCAAGAAGTTCCCCGACCGCAAACGTGAAGATGGCCGTTATTACGCGATTGATTTCACGCTGGAAGAACTCAAAAGTCTGAACGTTACCGAACGGTTCAAAGCCGATACCGGTGATCAGGTTTATCCCAACCGTTTCCCCGGCGAATATGCCATCTTCAAAATCCCGACCTTTGAAGAAGAAATCGCCATGATCAGGGGGCTTAACAAATCAACCGGGCGCGATGTCGGCATCTATCCGGAAATCAAGGACCCGGCATGGCACAAGTCCGAAGGACAGGATGTAACGGCCGCGGTCATCAAGATCATGGAACATTGGGGTTATGGCACGCCGGAATCCAATTCCTTTGTTCAGAGCTTCGACTGGGCCGAAACCAAGCGTATCCGGAATGATCTGAAATATCAGGGCAAGCTGGTTCAGTTGCTGGGTGAAAACAAATGGGGTGCGCCCGAAGGCACGGACTACGATTATCTGAAAACCGATGATGGTGTGGCCGAAATGGCAACTGTGGTGGATGGTCTTGGCCCTTGGTTGCCACAGGTCATCGAAGGGCTTAGTGCCGATGGCACGGCGATCATGACACCAACCCTGATCGCAGCCCAGCGTGCGCAGTTGAAAGTCCATCCCTATACCCTGCGGGCTGACCAGTTGCCGAAATGGGCGGGCGATATGGATATCGCGCTTAAGGCGATCTTTGACGATGCCGGGATTGATGGCATCTTTACCGACTTCCCCGATCAGGTTGTCGAATATCTGGCGGTGCGACCGCAGCAGGACTGATTAAGTTGGCGTGTCGCGGTCTGGAACAGTTCCGGGATGCGCGCGTTCTGATCCGGGTAGGTTAAGCGAAATAGACTGTTTCCAATCTGACTGTTTCCGTCAGGCGGCAGTCGCCGCATGCTGATGGCGACGGATTTTCAACTCAAGGAGGCAAAATTGGCCAAGGTTCTGGTTCTTTATTATTCGATGTACGGACATATCGAAACCATGGCAAATGCCGTGGCCGAAGGCGCACGTGGTGTTGCCGGTACGCATGTTGACGTTATGCGCGTTCCTGAAACCATGCCCGAAGATGTCGCCAAAGGTGCTGGTGCCAAGCTTGACCAGGTGGCTCCGGTGGCGAAAGTTGACGATCTTCCGGAATATGATGCGATCATCTTTGGCGTTCCGACCCGATTTGGCAATATGCCCGGCCAGATGCGCACCTTCCTTGATCAGACCGGTGGTTTGTGGGCCAAAGGCAAACTGATCGGCAAAATCGGTTCGGTCTTTACCTCGACCGGGACCCAGCATGGCGGTCAGGAAACCACGATTGTCACGACCCATACGACGTTGCTTCATCATGGTATGGTGATTGTCGGTGTGCCCTATAGCTGTTCGGGGCTGACCAATATGGACGAAATTACAGGTGGTTCGCCCTATGGTGCGGGAACGCTTGCCGGGGCGGATGGTTCGCGCACGCCTTCGACCAACGAGCTTGATATTGCAAAATTCCAGGGCAAACACGTTGCCGAACTGGCGGCAAAGCTGGCTGGGTAATCATTGATTGCGTTCGATATCAGGGTCGTGCGGGTTATCTGCGCGGCCCCGATACATTGAGAGGCACGAACATTTGCTATGATGTTCGTGCCTTTTTGATTGATTGGGGTGTTATGGGAAACAATTCGATGCTTGATTGGCCATTGTTTCGCGACAGTTTTCTGCCAGATTGAGGGATATGAAGTTTCACAGATCGCAGCCCGATAGATTCCCGGCTGCTGACAGGAGGACCTGATGTCTGAACAGGGCAAAAAACCGCGCGGTGTTGCGCGCGTACTTCGCGCGATGGACACATCCGACGGGGCAGGCGTATCGCTGAAGCGGTCCGTCGGATCGCCGCAGCTTGATATGCTTGATCCGTTTCTGATGCTCGATTCCATTTCAACCGACAATGCTGACGAATATATTGCCGGTTTCCCCGAACACCCGCATCGTGGTTTTGAAACCGTGACCTATATGGTCGAAGGTGCCATGCGTCATAAGGACAGCATGGGTAATGAAGGTGTTCTGCGTTCGGGTGGTGTGCAGTGGATGACCGCCGGCAGCGGGATTTTGCATTCCGAAAGCCCGGAACAGGAAAACGGTCTTTTGCAGGGGTTCCAGCTTTGGATCAATCTGCCGGCCAAGGACAAGATGGTTACCCCGCGTTACCAGAATATTGAAGGCCGCGACGTTGCCCAATTCAGCCCCGAAGACGGTGTTGATCTGCGCCTTGTCGCCGGTAAATTCATGGACAAAACCGGCCCGGTTAACGGGATTGCCACCAAACCGGTCTTTATTGATGCCAAACTGGCGGCTGGTCGCGAGGTGACCCTGCCGGTGCCTGAAGGCCACGCGGCCATGGTTTATGTCTTTATCGGGGATGCGATTGTTGCCGATAAAGCCGTCACAACACATCATCTGGCCGTGCTTGACGACGGTGACAGCATCACCCTTACAGGCGGGCCCGAAGGCGGGCGGATGCTTCTGATTGCGGCCCGTCCGCTGCACGAACCGGTTGTTCGCTATGGCCCGTTCGTCATGAGCAGCAAACAGGAACTGATGCAGGCCTTCGACGATTATCAGCGTGGCCGGTTTGTCCGTGCGGCGGCTGTTTCCTGAAAAAGACATTCATAAAGTTCCAGAAACCCCGTCAAACTTTTGGCGGGGTTTTTCTTTTGCGGGTATCGGGCGATATTGTGATGTGGGCAGGTTCGAAGTCTTGCACGGCTTGAAAGAAATACCTGCGCCCCTAACCTATAAGATGCAGGGGGCAGTAATGCCCTGCGGAGTGGGTCGGGAATGAAAAAACAATGGGTCATGATGCTGGTGTTGACCGCGTCGCTGATGATGGCGACGCAGGCAAAAGCCGATCATGTCCGGATCGTGACCGGGGATTACTTTGCCCCCTTTACCGGTCGTGATCTGCCCGATGGTGGTATCATGACCGAGATTGTCCGCCGCGCATTCGAGATTGCCGGATATGATCATGCTGAAATTATCTGGCGGTCCTGGCGTCAGGGCTATGACATGACGGTAAGGGGCGAGGTTGAAGGCACTTTCCCTTATGCTTATACCCCGTTCCGGGCGCGCTCGGTCCTGTTCTCCGAACCGGTTGCCAGCCTGCCAGCGTTTGGCTGGTATGCGAAATCTCGCCAGAATTTTGAAACCATCGATGATTTGAATGGTGCGGCACTTTGCCTGCCGCTGGGGTATGCCGAACTGGGCAGGACAAGCCAGATGCTTGCAACCGGGCGGGCAACCCGCCATGCACCGCCCGATTATGCGTACCTGTTTCAAACTTCTGGGAGCCGGGCGGGTCGATATTGTCGTGGCCCCGCGCTCGGAAGCACGCGATTCCATGCGGGCGGCCGGGTTGGAACTGGATCATTTCGGGCATATTGAAGAACCGCTTTCGACCATGCCGCTGCATTTCGTGGTCGGCCTGAACCATCCCAGGGCAGGCAAGATCATGCAGGATTTCAACACAGCCCTCAAGGAACTGGACGAAAGCGGCGAACTGGCTCGGTTGCTGAACCGCGCGCAATACTGATCACCTGAACGGATCGAAAGATCCGCCAGAGTCATGATTTTCCGGCAACATCATCCTCGACAATCCAGCCTTTTTCAGTGCGGCATGCGGTTTTTATCTGGCTGCTGGTGCGGTTGTGCGCGCTCAGGGATTGGCGATAGGTGCGGCACCAAGCGCCCTTGTCGGTTTGCACCGTTTTAAGCGGGGTAACTGCAATCGTAATGTTACCTTTGCTGGTCATGGTTTTACCTGAAAGCGTATCTTCCAGTGTTGCCTGAACCAATGCTGCAAGGCGTTTGCGATCTGCTGCCGGGATTTTCGTCGGTGCCGGGCCAAAGGTAATCAGTTCCTCACTGTGGTCCTGACCCGATTTCCAGTTGCGTTCGCGTTTGACGTAATAACCAATTTCGGGTGCGTACCACCATTTCGTGGTTTGCATCCACCATTGCTGCCAGTAACGTGCACATTCAACGATATAGGTATCAAAGGTCCCGGCTTCGACCGTCACGGTTTCCGTTGCGGGTACGCTGCAGGTCAGCCATTGCTGATATTGATCGGGCTTGCCGGTTTCGGGATCGATATTTTCCGACATAGTATAAATCCGGACCTGCTTGTCAAATGACAGCGGCCAAATGCTTTCTGATCCGTCGCGAAGGGATGCCGTGCCGGATCGTTTTTGACCTTCCTTATCGGTATAGGACCATTCAAGATTAGGCAGGGTAAAATCGTTCGTCGTGACGAAACTGTAATCGCCGTCGCCATTCCAGAAGACTTTTTCCCCGGACGTTTTGGTCACGTACACCGCCCGGCCACTGTCAAAGACAAAAGCATCCCCGGTTCCGAATTTCGGCAAATTCGCCGATCCCATATCCGGACCATCATTGGTCCGTTCTGTGGCATAGGCGGACATGCCGTCATTGAGTTCATTCAGGGATTGGGAAAAACTGTTGAGTGTATTGGTCACCTGACAGCCAGCGGTTGCGGCCATCGCCAGAAAAGGAAAAATCGCCATCGCATATCGCGGAGCGGTCAAGCAGCACATCGATCCTGATCCTCGTGTTCTTTTTATCAAGCGTTCTTTTGATTTGGGCCTGTTGACCATAAGAGCGTTGCGACCTGAAAGTGGTCGCAACGTACATTGTTGATTAGAGCTTCTGTTCTGGCGCCTTGGTCAGGTTTTCCATATCCATAGCGCCCGGTATCAGCCGATAAACTGTTTCCCAAACGCCGGAACCGGTTCGGCAGGCACGGCCGAAGAAGGCATTGGCTTCGGTGGCGGCTGACGGGAAGGTCACCTGATATTCACGGCAATACAAGCCGTTCTGCTGGAAGGTTCGCAACGGTTCGATCAGGGTTTCGCTTTCACCAATATCGGTTTTGCGAAGTGATACCTTGCGGATCGTACCGCTTAGCGTGTTTTCCAGCGTTTCATTGATCTGAGCATCCAGAACCGGGTTATTGACCGGTGAATATTCCGCAAGCTGCGCATTGGTGCCAGACATTACGCCATTCGGCGCAATATTTTGCGAAAACCAGCTACCCCCAACAAAGGCCAGAAGGACTGCAGCCGCCGCACCGATGCCGGTAAAAATGGCTGTGCGCGTATTGGAGTTTGCCGCTTTCGGGATTGCAAGAGACGGCGCATCATTGGTTATGGATGGTACCGTTGCGGATTGCCCGTCAAGGATACCGGCGATCCGTTTTGACAGGTCGGGATATACCGTATCGCTCAAAAGGCGTTCGGACTGGCTGCGCAACATAACCGACTGTCCGGCAATGACTTCGAATTGCCGTCGCATCCTCGGGCAATTGCCGATCCGGTCTTCCACCTTGCGGCAATCCGTCGGACCAAGCTCACCATCGACATAGGCAGACAGCAAGGCATAATCCTGTTCTGACAAACTATTACTCATGATGATCCTCGCTGAATGTCTTCATCGTCATTTTCGGTGCCGTCCTCGTCATGAAGACCGGCCAGATAGGTGCGTGCACGGGCCACCCGACTCATCACCGTTCCGTGCGGAATATCCAGAATGCCGCCAGCCTCGCGATAGGTGTAACCCTCAAACAAAACCAGTGTCAGGGCAGCGCGCTGTTCTTCGGACAGGCTTCCAAGCGCCTTTTGAAGGAACATGCGGTCTGTGCCACCATGACCATGCGAGGGCATGGTGATCTCACGCGCGTCCTCAAACGAAATCACGACACCACGGCGTTGCTCGCGCCGCTTTTCGTCAATCCAGCTAGTCTGGACAATCCGGAACATCCAGCTGTCCAGACGTGTGCCGCGTTCATACTGATCAATCCGCTCGACCGCTTTAATATAGGCGGTCTGAACGAGATCCTCTGCTGCGGTGGCATCACGGGTCAGCGATCTTGCAAATCGCATGATGCGGGGCAGCAATTCTGTCATTTCTGCGCGTATTGCCGGTTCCAAACCGAACTCCCGACCGTGATCATCTTTTTAAATCTGGTGTCTTGTTATGCAGATAACGCGCGCGAACGTCTGTTTCTTCCATCACAGTTCAAAAAATCTGAAAAAAGTTCAATCAGTGGGATGAAAATGGAAAGCCTGCGCGTTGTCCTTGCAAATCACCGGATGAAATCATCCACAAGATTGGACCTCATAGGTGGGGACGAAAAAATGAAAAGCGGTAAAAAAACAATCATGCGTAACCGCATCTGCACGGCCGCCCTTCTAGGTGTTGGCACCTTTGCCTTGATCGGCGCGCCGGTATCGATTGATTTCGGCAAGCTGGACTTCTCGGCCAAAACCGCAATTGCCCAGGGAAATGGTAATGGCGGCGGCAACGGGAATGGTGGTGGAAACGGTGGCGGTAACGGAAACGGCGGGGGTAATGGGAACGCTGGCGGCAACGGCGGCGGGAATGGTGGTGGAAACGGCAATGGCAATGGTGCTGGCGGCGATGGCGGGCCTGGCGGTCCCGATGGCCCGGGCAACAGCAGCAATGCCGGTGGTAACGGAAACGGCAATGGTAAAAATGCTGATGCTTCCGATGGCCCGGGCAATAGTGCCGCCGCAAAATCTAAAGCACAGGACCTCGGCCTGCAGTCGAAAGGTAAAGCCTTCGGACGCAGCGGGCTGGGCCCGGCGGGAGTAGAGGGTGAGGATGTAGAACGCGGCATGCCGCCGGGTATCGGGCGTGCTCCCGGGCTGGCTGGCGCACTTCCGCCGGGAATTCAACGGGTCTTTGGGGCTCCGACCGGGCCGGATATCGACCCGGACATTGAACAGGACATTATTGTTCATGGCTGGAAAGAACTGACCCGCCCGGATGACGATGTCGATACTCCGGACAACGGTGAACCTGATCCGGGTGACACCGGGGATGCTGGCGATACCGGTGATACCGGAGATTCGGGAGACGATACAGGTGATACCGGCGACACCGGTGACAGTGGCGGCGACACGGACGATACCACTGATACCGGTGATACAGGTGGCGACGATACAACAACCGACGCAACCTGACCTCAAAAGCAGCTGATCCTGCTTTCTGCTGTACGTTCTTTGGTTGGGACACGCAGCAAACTTATCCCCGCTGGTCCCCTCCGGCGGGGCTTTTTTTGTCATCCCAACCGTGCTGATCTCAGGCAAAACAAAACCCCGCCAGCTCGCACCGGCGGGGTTTCATCATTCAGGGAAGGTGCCGGGCAATCAACCCATGGCAACTTTCAGGCCTTCGTCAAGTTTGTCGAGGAACTGCGTGGTGGTCAGCCATTTCTGGTTCGGACCGATCAGCAGCGCCAGATCCTTGGTCATGAAGCCAGCTTCGACAGTGTCGACACAGACTTTTTCAAGGGTTTCGGCAAATTTCACGACGTCCGGGGTGGCATCGAACTCGCCACGGTACTTAAGGCCCTGCGTCCAGGCAAAGATCGACGCAATCGGGTTGGTCGAGGTTTCTTTGCCCTGCTGGTGCTGGCGATAGTGGCGGGTGACGGTGCCGTGGGCTGCTTCTGCTTCTACGGTCTGCCCATCCGGCGTCATCAGAACCGAGGTCATCAGACCAAGCGAGCCAAAGCCCTGTGCCACGGTGTCAGACTGAACGTCGCCGTCATAGTTCTTACAAGCCCAGACGAAACCACCATTCCATTTCATCGCACATGCAACCATGTCGTCGATCAGGCGGTGTTCATAGGTGATGCCAGCAGCTTTGAACTTGTCGGCAAATTCGTTCTGGAAGACTTCCTCGAACAGATCCTTGAAGCGGCCGTCATAGGCTTTCATGATCGTGTTCTTGGTCGACAGGTAAACCGGCCAGCCAAGAGCAAGGCCATAGTTCATGCAGGCGCGTGCGAAACCGATGATGCTGTCATCAAGGTTGTACATCGACATGGCAACGCCCGAAGACGGGAAGTCGAAGACTTCGTGTTCGATGGGCTCGCCGCCGTCTGCCGGCTGGAACTTGATGGTCAGTTTGCCTGCACCCGGAACCTTGAAGTCGGTCGCACGGTACTGATCACCAAAAGCATGACGACCGATGACAATCGGCTGGGTCCAGCCCGGAACCAGACGCGGAACGTTCGAGCAGATGATCGGCTGGCGGAAAACGGTACCGCCGATGATGTTGCGGATGGTGCCGTTCGGCGACTTCCACATTTTCTTCAGGCCGAATTCCTCGACGCGCTGCTCGTCCGGCGTGATGGTCGCGCATTTGACGCCAACACGATGTTCCTTGATGGCATTTGCCGCATCAATGGTGATCTGGTCGTTGGTTTCGTCACGTTTCTGAACCGACAGATCGTAATATTTAAGATCGATGTCGAGATACGGCAGGATAAGTTTGGTTTTAATGAAGTCCCAGATGATCCGGGTCATTTCGTCGCCGTCGAGCTCGACGACGGGATTCTTCACTTGAATCTTGCTCATGGAATACTCCCTTTCTGGCCGCGGCCAGGGTACAGCGCGGCTGCCATTTGACATTTCATCCGGCGCGCGAGGGAGCGCCCTGGCCGCGTCGGGAGAGCGCAACATACAGGATGAAATCAGAAAATCAAAGAGGGCGGCGCAACATCCTTGTTAAGACTTTCGCGCAAGGCCGAAATTGCTGGGTTTTTGTGCCTTGGCCGATGTTGATGCTGCCCTAGAAAACGCTGGTTTGCCCGATATTTACACCATTCCCTGAATTAGTGCGCATCCCACGGGCAGGGGACATGGCATGTGACGGCATATGATCCTGATCAAAGAAAAAGGTTATGGAATGGGTCAAACTCGCATTTGTCGGGTTCAGGGGGAAGACTCCGGCACCGTCAAACCGGAACCAAATGGGGGCTTCCATGAACCTGCCTTATGAAACCAACATCATCATCGCGCTCTGCATTGTCGGCTTCTGCCTTTTGGGCGTCGGATACAGCTTCCGCGACCGGGGATGGGGCCTTGCGCTTGTCTGGATCGGGGTGATCACGATGATGGGGCCGATTGCCTATCGCCTGCTGGTCATGTTCTGAGCCGGAAGTCGTTCGGTGCGCAGGCTTATGCCTGCGCCGGGGTTTTCTGGTCAACCGTGGCCGGGTCTATTCCGTATCCGCGCAAGAACATATCGACCGCCGCAATTACATGGGCGTGCAAATCCTTTGCGTGTGGTTCCCAGCCGACATAGGTCATCTGTCGGAAATCGTAATCGGCCTTAAGCAGGCTTGTGAAAAACACGGCGGCCTGTTTCGGATCGCTTTTGGGGAAGTTGCCTTCTTCCATCTGGCGTTCGAAGTAGGATGTGATGATCCGGCGGCCGCTCATCAAGCCGCTTTCATAAAACACCTTGCCCAGATGCAGGAACCGCGGAACTTCGGACAGGAACAGCCGCATATAGCGAATGGTTTCCGGCGTGGTCAGAAGCGTCATCAGCGTTTCGCCAAAATGGATCAGGGCCGCCCGCAGCGGCATCTGTGACAATTCCAGATCGGCCATGACAGCAACCACACGTCCCGTGCAATTGCGAATCACCGCTTCAAATACGCCGTCCTTGTTGCCGAACAATTCGTAAATTGTTCGCCGGGAGCCGCCAGCTTCGGCGGTGATCATTTCAAGTGTCGTGCCCGAAAGGCCATGTTCGCAAAAAAGTTCACGGGCCGCATCAATCAGGGCTTCGCGACGTTTCAGGGTTCTCGGGTCGATATTTCGCGTTTCGGACAAGCAACTGTTCCAATTCTGCACTTGACGTTTGGTACTGTTTGGTACCATAAGGGTTCAAATGGTACTGATCAATACCAAAAGGATCAAACGGACGATGAGTGTGAAAAAAGTCATACTGCCCCTGATCGCTGCGGCGATTATCGGTGGCGGTGGGTATTACGGGTTCTACTGGGTGACTGAAGGTCAGTACCACGAAACGACCGACAATGCCTATTTACAGGCTGACGAAGTCGCGATTTCGCCAAAGGTTTCGGGATATGTCGGCGACCTTCGGGTTGCCGAAAACCAGCCTGTGCGCAAGGGCGAACTGATGTTGTCCATCAAGGACGAAGATTATCGTGCCGAACTGAAACAGGCCGAGGCCGCCCTTGATGCGCGCCGTGCCGCGGTTCAGACCATGGACGAGCAGATCACCCTTCAGATGGCCGCCATCGATCAGGCGGCGGCCAATGTCCGCATTGCGAAGGTCGAACTTGATCGCACGTCCGAGGATTATACGCGTTACGAGGATCTGGTGAAAAAGGGGGCGGCCAGCCGCCAGAAATTCGATTACGCCAAGGCCGACCGTCAAACAGCACAGGCACAGGTGGCTGCTGCCAATGCGACCCTTGCGGTCGAGCAGGGGCGGATCGGCGTTCTGCGTGCGCAGAAGGTCGAAGCCGAACGCGCCGTATCACAGGCAGAGGCCGCGCGCGATATCGCGCAGCAGGCCCTTGATGACACGCGCATCTACGCACCCTTTGACGGTGTGATTGGTAATCGGTCGGTTCAGACCGGCGCACTGGTTCAGCCCGGCGAACAGTTGCTCGTGCTTGTGCCGCTTCCGGGGGTTTATGTTGTGGCCAATTTCAAGGAAACCCAGATCGGCCATATGGCACCGGGCCAGAAGGTCCGGATAGAAGTCGATGCCTTTCCCAATGCTGATATCACCGGCCGGATCGAAAGCTTTGCCCCTGCCACCGGCGCGCAGTTCAGTTTGCTGCCGCCCGAAAATGCCACCGGCAACTTCACCAAAATCACCCAGCGTGTCCCGGTGCGTATTGCCCTTGATAACAGTGACCTTGCCAAGGCCCTACGCCCGGGCCTGTCGGTTGTTGTGAATGTCGATGTGCGTGATGGTGACGGTGCTGAGCATGCGGCGGGTTCCGGCCTTGCCAGTGTTGTAACGCCGACCCCGGAACTCTCGGAGCGCAACTGAAATGAGCAGTGCCGCCACCAGCCCCGGTTCCATAGCCTTTCCCGATGATCCGGTGCAGCATGTCGATACCACCAAGTTTATTGGCTGGGTTGCGATGGTGGTTGGCATGTTTCTGGCGATCCTTGACATCCAGATCGTCGCAAGCTCGCTTGAAAACATTCAGGCCGGTCTGTCAGCAAGCCCCGATGAAATCGGCTGGGTCCAGACCAGTTACCTGATTGCCGAAGTCGTCATGATCCCGCTTTCGGGTTTCCTGTCACGCCTGATCTCAACCCGCTGGCTTTTTGTTGCCTCTGCAATCGGTTTTACGATTTTCAGCATCGCCTCGGCCTGTGCCTGGTCAATCGAAAGCATGATCTGGTTCCGTGCCGCGCAGGGTTTCCTTGGCGGGGCGATGATCCCGACCGTGTTTGCCACGACCTATATCATTTTCCCGGCGGATAAACGTAATACCGCCTCGGTGATGATTGGTCTGATTGCCACTATGGCGCCGACTGTGGGGCCGACTTTGGGCGGTTATCTGACGCAGTCATTTTCGTGGCACTGGCTGTTTCTGATCAATGTTGTGCCGGGCATGCTGATCGCGCTTGTCGTCGCGGTAACGCTTGATGTTGATCGTGGCGATCGGTCGCTGCTCCGTGGCTTTGATCTGCGCGGATTGCTTGCGATGGCAGCCTTTCTCGGCAGTCTGGAATATGTGCTGGACGAGGGCCCAAAAGATGACTGGTTTGATGAACGCGCCATTGTTTATGGTGCCGTGATCTGCGTGATTTCGGGACTCTACTTCTTCCGGCGGATGTTCACCTATGATCATCCGATTGTCGATCTGCGCTCGTTCAGGGATCGCAACTTTGCCATGGGCTGTATCTTCAGTTTCACCCTTGGCATCGGGCTTTATGGCAGTGTCTATATCCTGCCGCTGTTGCTAAGCCGTGTGCGCGGCTATGACAGTCTGGAAATCGGCACCATCATGGCGGTCACCGGCATTTGCCAGTTCATTTCTGCCCCGATTGCCGGGAAACTGACGGCCAGATTGCCTGCGCGTGTCGTGCTGGGCTTTGGTCTGGCGTTGTTTGCGGTGGGGGTTGCCCTGAACGGTTTTCAGAACAGTCAGGTATCGTTTCACGAACTGATCCTGCCGCAGGCTGTGCGTGGTTTTGCCCTGATGTTCTGCATGCTGCCGATCACCAATCTGGCACTTGGCACCTTGCCACCGGAAAAGATCAAAAACGCCAGCGGCCTTTATAACCTGATGCGCAACCTTGGCGGGGCAATTGGCTTGGCTGCGATCAACACCATGCTTGATAAACGCACCGACCTGCATTTCGCCCATCTGGCCGAACATATCAATACATCAAGCACGGCGTTTCAGAACTATCTGGAGACCATGACAGCACGATATAGCGCGCTGGGCCTTCCTGATCCGCAGGCTAGTGCGATGAAATCCATCGTCAATATCGTCACGCGCGAAGCCAGTATGATTTCGTTCAACGACGTGCAGCTTGCCATGGCCGGCATCTTCATTCTGGCTTTGCTGCTTCTGCCGCTCGCACGTCCGGCAGGATCGGGCAAACCATCCGTCGACGCACACTGAAAACAGGATATTCCCCAACCAGACAGAAAAGGCCGCACATCGTTCCCCCGACCCCGCAAGCGAAAGCTTGAGTGCGGCCTGACCGGTCCCCGTTCCCCCGGGGACCGGTTTTTTTTAGCCAACCAGCTTGATCACCTTCTGTGTGACACTTTCCGATCCGGGTTCGGCCCAGTAAAGGGTGGCGCTTATTTTGAGGTCACCATCCCGGCAATCGGCATTGATCAGCGCGAAATTGTTTTCCCCGGCAAAACGGAACATCTGTTCAAACCGACCGCCATCGAACCCGTCTATATCGGCCGATTTTTGCATGGCGGCGGTGGCAATGCCCGGTGCCGGTTTGCGTGAAATCGCACTTGACGTTACATTGAACAACCGTGCCCGAGGATAGGTTTTGCCATGCGTGATCTGAAACGCGCTGGCGCAATGGACATCCCCGCTCAGGATCACAATCGGGATGCTGCTTTCAGCGGATCGCGCCAGCAGCAATTCAAGCATCGCATTTCGTTCCTTGTGGTTGGTTTCATGGCCCCATTCATCCATGAAATCATCCTTTTGACCGCCAAAATCGAGCGTGTTTACGGCACTTTCCGTCCAGTGCACGACGGGCACGGGCGAACAGATAAAGATCGCCTTTTTCTTTTTGGTTGCGGCCGAATTGATCCAGCTTTTGAAGCGTTCGAGCTGTTCCGCCCCCAATAATCGCTGTCCGTCGGGTAATTCACAATCGTGATGGCCGCGCACGTCAAGCATGTAAAAGCCATAGGCTCCCTGATCGAATTTATAATCCCAGTGGCTGGCATCGGGATCGCCATTGACGATCATGCTGTCAGGGTTATGCGCATGCTGATATTCAAGATAGGCCCGCGCTGCGGCCTTGAACATCAGCATCACAAGCGCGTAGTTGGCGTCCTCGTCATCATCCTGAAAGAAATTGGCAAGTTTGGCCTTGCGCTCATCCGCGGTCAGGGAGCCCCAGCCGTCCATGATCTCGTGATCGTCCCATATCATGTATTGCGGGAAACGCCGGTAAACAGACAGCAGATGTTCGAACTGCCAGTAAATCCGGTAATAGGTGCGATAAAGCTTGGTGAAATAATCAATGATCGCGGGTTCGTCGAGGTTGCCATCAGGTGCGCGATAGGCGGCCAGCAAGGCGTTTTTGTTATTCTTCAGCCACACCCAGACGTCCTGCATGCGCGATGCGTGATTGGTATCACAATAAACCTGATCGCCGCCGCCAATGACAAAATCCGCACGGCGTTCGTTCAGGACATCATAAAACTTGTCCCATGCGCCTTCGCTGTTAGGTTTGACACTAAACGGGTCGTGGCAGGAATAAAACCCGAACTGCAATGACTGCGGGTTTTTGGGCAATGTCCGGAACCAGTAATCATGTTCGCCGCCCATCTCGATGCAGCGCTCAAGATCAAGCTTATCCGATGCAAGGTAATAGTAATAGCGGGTATCTGGTTTAAGGTTGTCTACCTCGAACGTCATGGTTAGGTCGGTTTCGCGGGTGAATTCGCGTTCTTCCATGAAAACGATATCACTGTTCGCAGCCTTCATAGCAGCAAGGCTTTTGCCTGACAGATCATAGGCATCCTCGGGCAGTTTTCGCACACTGACAATCAGTGTCCAGCGCCCGGTCATATAGGCCCTTACCCAGATTTTCGCCGTGTTGTCGGTGGTATGGCCGACGATGGCGGCTGTATCGATTTTGGATTTGAGTGTTTCGTAATTGTCCGGCTGTTGCAGACTTGCCATTGGAAATCCCCGCTCTGTTTGCGCCCCTTTTTTCGGGTGCTTGCTTGGCCCGTTATTGCCCGGTCTTGGTGCAGACAGTTTAGGCCAATTTACGGTGGTATCAATTTCAAGTTTCAGATGCTTGTTTGGGGCAATCTTATCGGGAAGTATCCGTTGCCATTAAACAGGAAACGCCCGGGCGGGGAACCCGGGCGTTTCGGTCCATCCGGAAGGGAGACCACCGGATGGAAACAGGGTCGGACGGCCAATTTTTTGGGAGGCTGGCCGTTTGGGGATGCGGTCAGAAGAAAGGGGCTCCTGACCGCCGGGCGACCCTGCATTGGTGGCGCAACGGGGGCTTATTGTTCTTTTCGTTCTCAGGCCGGGGCAGTGGGGGCTGCCCCGGCCGGGTGGTTGCACCAAGCGCCTTCAGGCGTCTGGAATGGCGACGTTTCGAATAGGTGATCTGAACAATGCCCAGCATCACCAGAAGGGCCGAAATCCAGAAAACGCTGTCATGGGTCGGGGCTGGCGTCAGGTCAAATCGCGCGGCCAGCATTTCAAGGCCCAGAAGGATGAAAGGCAGGATACTGGTCGCAAGGATGTATTTCTCCATCCCGGCTGTCTTGATCGACCGCAATGTCAGGACCATGGCAGGACCGCGCAATAGTGTGCCAAGGATCAGACCGGCCAATATGGTCTCGATCCCGAAGAACCCGTCAAGCGAGGTATAGGGGATCGGAACCGGGCTGATAAAACCGATCAGCGGCGGGAAGATCAAAAATACCGATGCGGTAATCAGCAACAAAACCCCGGTAAATCGCAGATGCGACCACGCATCTTTGATCTGGTTGTCCGGGTGTTTTTCCGCCAGAACCGACGATGAAATCGCCGTAACCTCGGATGCCAGCATCAGCCACACTGCCGGATTGGCAAACCCGTCGGGCAGATGCCACGCAAGGAAGCCTGCCCCGGCAAGAAGGATTGCATGGCCGAACCATTCCGCCTTGCCCGGTGCGCGGCCAAGGATGAAGGCCGCGGCAAGGGCCGCCATCGGCATGCCGGTTTGTGATAAAATTCCGCTTTCAGGCGCGCTGATATAGACCAGTGCCGCGGTCCAGCTGACCCCGGTCAGAACGCGCAAAACCCCATATGCCCAGTTGATCGGCAAGGTGAATTGCCGCCACGGAATGAGCCTTCCTGGTGCCATCAGCACAAGTGCCAGCCCGCCAAAAACCAGCTGCCAGCAGGTCATGGCATAAACATCGACATCAAACGCTGTCAATGCAATCCGGTTGCACACCAGAAGCATCGCCCAGACGACTGTTGTGCTGACAAGCAGGATCAGAACCGGCATATGAAAAAACTTCAAAAGTTATGAACGTTGCCAGTCTGTTGGATTCAGGAATGAATAGCCATGCCCGATATTTAAGTGGCGTTATTCAAATTTGTATCGCCGGGTCAACGGGACAGCTTTCGGTTCATCTGATCCCGGCACGCAGAAATGCCTGAATGAACTGGCGCTGGAAAATCAGGAAGGCGATCAGAAGCGGCAAAATGGTCAGGATGGTGGCAGCACTGATCACCGAAATATCAACACCGGTTTCCGGCGCACCAAACAATGAAAGCCCCACGGTCAAGGGCCGGGTTTCCGGTGAATTTGTCACGATAAGCGGCCACAGGAAATTGTTCCAGTGGGTCGCCACCGACACCAGCGCATACGCCAGATAAACCGGCTTGGCCGCAGGGACATAAACCTTCCACAAAACGCCCATCCAGCTGCATCCCTCTATACGTGCGGCTTCTTCAAGTTCAAGCGGTACGGATTTGAAGGCCTGACGCAGCAGGAAAATGCCAAATGCGCTGGCCATATAGGGCAGGCCGATGCCAAGGGCGGTATCAAACAGGCCCAGTTTGGCAACTATGGCATAGTTTTCGACAATCAGAACTTCTGGCAGGATGAACAACTGCAACAGCACCAGAATGAAAAGGGCATCACGGCCGCGGAACGCAAACCGGGCAAAGGCAAAACCGGCCAATGTGCACAAAACAAGCTGACCCATCAGGATCAGGGACACAAGCGTAAGCGTATTGACGAAATAGCCGATCCAAGGCACGGCATTCCAGACATCAATGAAATTCTGCAAGGTCAGTGGTGCACTGAAATCAAGTGCCAGTGCACTGCCCGACGGTTGCAGTGCCGCCCAAAGGGCAAATAACAGCGGCGCAATCCAGACAAGAGCAAGAACCCATGCGCCCAGCGTATCGAGAATCCTGGCAAGATCGGGGAACCGAATATGTGGTTGGGCGATGTGTGATGGGCGGGTGTCGAGATGTACGTTCATCGGTAATGGGTCCGTTTTTCAACCAGTCGGAATTGCACGATTGCGACGATACCAAGTACTAGCAAAACCATCATGGTCATTGCCGCGGCATGCGGGCGGTCGAAATAGGCGAATGCCATTTCCCAGATCCAGTAAAGGATCAGTTTTGACGCATTGTTCGGCCCGCCTTTGGTGAGGATGAACAGATGATCGATCAGTTTGATCGAATTGATCAGCGCATTGACAAAGACGAATATCGTGGTTGGCATCAAAAGCGGCAAAAGCACCCGTCGTGTATAGGTCCAGCGACCGGCCCCTTCAATGCGGGCCGCTTCGCGGAGGTCCGGCGGAATGGTCTGAAGGGCTGCCAGATAGAAGATCATGAAGAACCCGGCTTCTTTCCAGATCGTCACGATGATGACCGCGGCCAGTGCCGTTTCGGGCTGCCCTAGCCAGTTGGTCGGTTCCGCGCCGAAAAATCCGGTAATGCGATCAATGATGCCAAGATCGGGGGTATAGAAAAACAACCATAAATTCGCCGCGGCAATCATCGGCAGGATTGTCGGCGTGAAATAGGCGCTGCGCACAAAGCTTCGTGCGGGAATATGCGCGTTGGCCCAAAGCGCCATGATCAGGGCAAAGATGATCGAAACCGGAATTGTAACCCCGGCATAAATCAGATTGTTGCCTGCCACGGTCCAGAATGTCGGATCGGCAAACAGATCAAGATAGTTTTCAAATCCCGCAAAGCTGCTGGGGCGGCGTGTTGTGCCACGGGTAAAAAGACTGCCAAAGAAGGTCGCGATGGCCGGGTAAAATGCAAACAGGCTAAGCAACGCCAACGACGGTGCCATCAGCATCCAACCGTAAAGAGCAAGTTTGCGTCTTTGTATTGCTGCCAGATCGTTTCGAGGCTGATCACCCATCGAGGCCACGTCCTGAATTCAAAAGGATTTCCAATGAAGAAAGCAAAAGGGCCGGGACGGGGGGGAAACCGTCCCGGCAGCAGATCGGCTTAGTTGAACGCCTTGAGAAGACGGTTGGCGTCTTCCTGGGCGTCGATCAGGGCCTGTTTCGGCGATTTTTCGCCGGTCAGGGCCGCCTGAATGGCGTTGTTAAGAGATTCACGAACACGGGCTGTTTCATAGGTCGAGAATTCTGGGATCGCGACGTTAAGCTGATCACGGGCAACCACAGCCTGCGGGAATTCGCTGGCATAGGATTTCAGCGCGTCGGTTTCGTAGGATGCCGGGGTAACGCCGACATAACCGGTTGCAATCGACCATTCTGCGGCACGTTCCGGCGCGGTCATGTATTTGATCAGGTCAAGCGATGCGGCCTGCTGTTCCGGGCTGGAACCCTTGAACATATAGAAGTTGCCGCCCCCAGTTGGTGAACCGGGCTTTTTGTGCGCCGGAAGCATGGCAACACCGAAGTCAAACTTGGCTTCTTTTTTGACAGCAGACAGATTGCCTGTCGAATGCCACATCATACCGGTCTGACCCTGCGCGAAAGCCTGACGAAGTGTGCCCCACTCAATCGTGCCCTCAGGCATGATCTTTTCTTTTGTGGCGAGACCGCGCCAGTATTCAAGAGCCTCGATGACGGCAGGATCATCGAAATAGGTTTCCGTTCCGTCGGCATTCATCAGTTCCTTGCCATTCTGAATGGCAAAGCACTGGAACATCCAATAAGGATATCCGGTGGACGGAACCATCAGACCCCATTTGCCGTCTTTGGAAAGCGCCTTGCCCGCGGCAACCATTTCTTCCCAGGTCTGAGGTGGGGTTTCCGGATCAAGACCGGCTTCGCGGAACATGTCCTTGTTGTAGTACATGACGATGGTTGAGCGCTGGAACGGGATGCCCCAGGTTTTGTTGTCGACTTTGCCATTGGCCATCAGCGCCGGATAGAAGCCGTTAAGCCATTCCTTGTCTTCTGCGGTTTTGACAACATCATCAAACGGAATGATCAAATCCTGTTCGATCAGGTCATAGACATCGATCGAAAACATCACCGAAAGCTGTGCCGGATCGCCGCTTTTGATTGCAGAAACCGCACGCAGTCGGGTGTCGTCATAGTTTCCGGCATAAATCGCATTGACCTTGACGTCGGGATGTTCGGCTTCAAAACCGTCAATCATGCCGTCGATTACTTCGGTCAACGCACCGCCAACGGCGATGGGGTAATACATTGTCAGTTCGGTTGCGGCAAAGGCCGGGGTTGCCGCCGAAGCAAGCAGACCGGCAGCAAAAGCGGCACTGGTAATGGAATTACGCATCGGTTTCTGTCCTTTTACGATGTCGGAATTGCTGAGTGATTGGTCGTCGTAACGAAAGATTTTTGCGTTGCGTGGTCGTTCATCGCCGCCGAAAGACGATGACCGTGTTCGCGATCAAACCAGTGGGCAGCAACGCCAGCCCAACTGAGCGAGACTTGTGTCCCGGGCGAAAGATGCACACGACCGGGCAGGCGGGCCGTTGTCCCGTCGGTTCCGTCTATTGACAGATAGACAAAGGTTTCCGGTCCCAGGAACTCGCTGGATATGACCGTCGCGGAGAGGCCCGAAGCACTGTTTTGCTGGTCGGTATCAAGTTTGATGTCTTCGGGTCTGATGCCGACAATCAGATTGTCGGGTCGTGCACCGCTTGGTAGGGCGTCGGACGGGATTGCGGTTGCTGGCAATAGCCCCATTGGCGGGCTGCCGACAAAGCTTGCAGCAAAGGCGGTGGCGGGTTTCAGATAAAGGTCTGCCGGGGTTCCAGCCTGCTCGATACGGCCATTCTTCATCAGGATGACGATATCTGCCATGCTCATCGCTTCGGTTTGATCGTGGGTGACATACACCACCGTGATGCCAAGGCGTTGCTGCAGGGCGCGAATATCCTTGCGCACGGAATGTCTCAGTTTTGCATCCAGATTGGATAGTGGTTCATCCATCAGGCACAGCGGATGCCCGGCAACGATGGCGCGTGCCAGTGCAACCCGTTGACGTTGTCCGCCCGAAAGTTCGGCAGGCTTGCGTTTCTCCAACCCTTCCAATCCGGTCACACCGAGCGCATCGGCCAGGCGTTTCGCCATTTCAGCCTTGGCGCATTTGCGAACCTTCAGGCCAAAAACAATGTTTTCTGCGACGCTAAGGTGAGGAAACAGCGCATAGGATTGAAACACCATGGATAGCTGTCGTTTTGACGGCGGGACTGCGGTGACGTCCTGATCTTCAATCAGAATGCGACCCTGATCGGCGGTTTCAAGACCTGCAATCAGACGCAGCGTGGTTGACTTTCCGCAGCCGGAGGGCCCCAGCAGAACAACAAAGCTGCCGCGCGGTATATCAACGGAAAGGTCATGAACACCGTTTCCACCGTCAAAAATGCGTGAAACATTTTCGATCCTGATAAAGGGTCTTTGGGTGTCGGGGGTCTGAGACGTCATTTGAGAGTTTCGCCTTTTGCTATTTGCAGCCGGTCGAGGATGTCCTGGCGCTGGAACAGGGCGTTAAAATCACCACCGGGTTTTTGATCAATGACGATCATGTCGGGATCGGTGAGGTGCCCGCCCTTGGCCGGGGCCGGGCGACCGAATTTCGATTGATCGGCAACCAGAATGGAATTTCGGCAGTTTCCAATGATCGCCTGACGCAAGGCGACTTCGCGATGGTCGAAGTCGGTCAACGTTCCGTCGGTTTCAATTCCACCAACACCGAAAATACCGAAATCAGCTTTGTAGTTATGGAACATCTCTTCGGCGTCCGGTGTGATCAGGTCTCGATCAGGCAGACGCACAGTGCCGCCGGGAATAACGATCCGGTTGCTGGTATTTGTGCCCAGCGCCATCGCGACATTCAGATTGTTGGTGATGACGGTCAGGTTGCGATGATCCGCCAGATTAAGCGCCAGCAATTCAAGTGTGCTGCCGATCCCGATCAGGATTGATGCCCCGTCGGGAATTTTCCCGGCAACATGCAGCGAAATGGCGTGCTTGGCGGCAATGTTGGTCACCTGGCGATTGTCATATGACAGGTTCATGCCCGGCTCGCCGGCGTATTCGGCCCCACCATGGCGTCGGCGCACCAGATTGGCGTCGCTTAAAATATTGACGTCGCGACGCACGGTTTGTGGTGTGACTTCAAACTGGTCCGCCAGTGCATCAATGGATGCAAAGCCATCACGGCGCAGAATATCGATAATATGGCGTTGCCGGATTGAGATGTTCATCTGATCGCTTGATTTGTTGTTTTGAACATAACTGCGATCATAGAGAGCTTCGTTGTCACTAAGATTTCAGAAGAGTGACATTCGTATGAATGTTGTTTTCGGTCCTTTTCCAGTATGATTGCGGCCACCGGGATGCCCCGGTGGCCGGGTGAAAATCATGTCGTGAGATTGCTGTGATTGCGCTTCAACTATGTAAAAATCAACGACTGATGCACCCCAACCCCGGCCAGAACGCCCGCGGCCGAGGCCAGTGTGGCATTATGGCGCGCGGTGGCGGCATCGCCCGCGGCAAAGACGCCGGGGATGCTGGTTTCCTGTGATGCGTCGACCTTGATGAACGGTCCGGCAAGGCCTTCTTCGAACCTGCAGCCCAGCATTTCCGCAAGTGGATTGGTCATTGAAACAGTTGGCCCGGCAAACAGGGCCTGAATGGGTTTGGTGCGCCCGTCGGCCAGTTTAACGGCGTCAAGTTCGGGGGCGGTGCCGATCAGTTCGACTATCGGGCTTTGTTCAATCGTGATGCCGCGCGTATCCATCTGTGTGCGGATTTCAGGTTCCGGTTCGTATTTCCCTTGGGTGAAGAAGGTCGTTGGGCCCCAGTCCGGGATCATCATTGCCTGATGGGTGGACATCGGGCCGGTTGCCAGCACGCCAAGTTCCCGGTCACGAACTTCGTAACCATGGCAATAGGGACAATGCAGCACGGTTTTGCCCCAACGTTGCATCAGACCGGGAATGTCGGGCAGGGTGTCAACCACGCCGGTGGCAAGGATCAGGCGGCGGGCCTGAAAGCGGCGGCCATCTTCCAACGATACCTTGAAACGGTTGTTGTCTTCGTCCCCGGTTCCGGCGGTATCCGGTTCCAGTCGGGTCGCGGTTTTTGCCATGCCATGCGCAATGCTGACGGTGGGATAGGCGCGAATTTGCCCCATCGCCAGACGGGCAATTTCATCCGGGCTTTTGCCATCCAGCCCGAAAAAGCCGTGCGATGCCGTGGCAAAACGGTTGCGCGGCAATCCGGCATCAATGATGCAAATCTGTTTGCGGGCGCGGGCCAACTGCATGGCAGCGGATAAACCGGCAAAACCGGCACCGATGATGATCGCGTCATAAAGTTTTTGCGGGTCCGGCATCGAAACTGGATGGGCAACTGATGAGGGTGCGGATGTATCGGACATATCGGGGCTCCGTAAGGTAACTGAAAATGAATCATGTAACTTTATAAGTATCGTGATTTTGCGGTGTCAAGGGTCTTGAAACTTTTGGTGTTGCGAATATGCGCCAAAGCCCGATAGTCTGGCCGTAATATTGCCAGACCAAGGAAACCATCAATGCGCCGTGACAGTCGCCTTTCCCGCATGTTGCACGTCCTGATCCATATGGATCGGTTTGGCGGGGCGATGACGTCCGACATGATTGCCCGGATGCTTGATACCAATCCGGTTGTGGTTCGGCGTACGATGGCAGGGTTGCGCGATGCCGGTTATGTGCGATCCGAAAAGGGACATGGCGGCGGATGGGTGATTATTCGTCCGCTTTCGGAAATCACGTTTCTTGATATCCATAACGCGCTTGGCAATCCGTCGATCTTTGCCATGGGGGTTGCGGTCGAACATCCCGAATGTCTGGTTGAACAGGCGGTAAATGCCGCCCTTGGCAGTTCGTTTGACGCTGCCGAGAAACTTTTGCTTGAACGGTTTGCGTCGGTCACGCTGGCCGATCTTGCCGCTGACGTCGATCAGCGCTGGCCGACCGAGCCCGATGGCAAATGGACCGGACCGGGCAGCATTTTTGAACATCTGCCTCAGTCCGGCGATCCCGAATAATCATACCTTGCAAATACTTGTGGCTCTATGTCTGTGCCCGCGCAACCATGGCTTGCGGGATCGGTGGTGATCCAATAATGAATAACAACGGGATTTTTTGATGATCCGTTATTCAATCCTGTATCGCGCCCCAACCACCAACCGAGGCCCCCGATGACAACCAAAAAACCGGACTGGGATCATATACGCGTGTTTCTTGCACTTGCGCGCACCGGCAGCCTCAGGGCGGCCTCTCAGGAGCTTGGCGTCAGCCAGCCGACATTGGGGCGGCATTTGTCCGCCCTTGAAGATGTCGTCGGCGTGGTGCTGTTTGATCGCCTGCCAGAAGGATTGCGCATGACCGAAGCCGGGCGCGATTTACGCCCGCGCGCCGAGGCGATGGAAGAAGCCGCCTTTGCCTTCCATCGGCAGGGCGATGCGATATCGGGCATTCGCGACCGGCAGGTTCGCCTGACCGCCAGTGCGTGGTCGGCCCTGTTTCTGGCAGGTCAGATTGATAGCAAACCCGATGGGCTTTATCTTGAAATCCGGCAATCCGATGATACGCAATTGCTGACCAAGCGCGAGGCGGACTTTGCCGTCCGGCATGGTTTGCCTTTGACCGGGGATTTCATCACCAAGCGGCTTGGCACGATTTCATGTGCGGTCTATGCGACCGAAAGATTGGCGTACGATATGCGGGGTATGGGACCGGATCGGGTATTTGCCAATGCACCGTGGATCTGTTTTTCGGAAGAATTCGACCTTTATGAAAGCCAGCGCTGGTTGCTGGCCCATATTGACGGCAATAAACCGTTATTTCGCGCGGGCAATACCGCGATGCTGCAAAATGCATTGCGCACCGGGATCGGGGCGGGAATTTTGCCGTGCTTTCTGGGCGACAGCGACCCGGCACTGGCCCGGGTTTCGCGCCCGATCGAGACGCTGGATTCTGATATCTGGCTGATTGTTCATCGCGATCTGCGGGCCGCCGAAGGTATCAAGCAGGCGACCAACTGGGTTGCCGATATGTATAAACGCCGGGTGATGCAGTTATCAGGTGCACGGGCCTCTGGCGGTGAGGGAATGGAACTGAAATAGGCAAAAGAAATGCCGCCCGGGTTGTGTCGGGCGGCAGGTTCGCAAAGAGCGTGTCGGGGTTCGCACCTTTGCGGCTACTTTCTGCTTTTCCACACCCCTGTGGGATCAGTTTGCGACCATTGCGGCCGGTTTGGGTGTGGTTTTGCTGCTGACCGGCAGGATTGGATATTCCACCCGCGGCGCTTCCCCGGTCAGGGTCATGAGGAAGGCGGTAATCGCCTTGATCTGGCTGTTGTCAAGTTCAGCACCAAGCTGGCTTGATCCCATGATCGCAACCGCCTGCTCCAGGTCCCAGACCTTGCCGGAATGGAAATAGGGTGCGGTCAGTTCGATATTGCGGAGCGGTCCGGCGCGGAACACATAGTCATCCGTTGCCGTCTGGGTCACGGCAAAGCGGCCCTTGTCATCGGGCGGCAGGATTTCCGCACCCGGCTGTTCGACAACACCGAACGGATAATAACCGGTGCCACCGACATTCACCCCGTTATGGCAGGATGCACAACCGGTATCGATGAACAGTTCAAGTCCGGCCATTTCGGTTTTGGTCAGGATGGCATCGTTTCCTTCGAGGAACTGGTCAAACCGTGATGCCGGGGTGATCAGGGTTGCTTCGAACGCCTCGATCGCCTTGGCCATGTTGTCAAACGTTACCGGGTCGCTTTCACCCGGGAAGGCGTGGACGAATTTCTGGACGTAATCGCCCATGCTTTTCAGTACCTCGACAACGCGTTCGGGGGTGCTTGCCATTTCAACTCCGGCCTGAACCGGGCCCTTGGCCTGTGCCTTCAGGTCTTCCGCACGTCCGTCCCAAAACTGTGCTTCGTTAAACACGGCATTCAGAACGGTCGGGGCGTTACGCGGGCCTTTCTGCCAGCCATGACCGATGGATGTTTCAAGGTTGTCATCCCCGCCCATGCCCAGATTGTGGCATGTATTGCACGAAATCAGCGCACTGGCCGACAGACGCGGATCAAAGAACAGCATCTTGCCCAGTTCGACCTTTTCGCGTGTGACCGCGTTGCCTTTGACGGCTGGTACCATTGACGGAATGACTTCGAAATGCTCAAGGGCCGTCTTGCGCAAGTCAGAAGGTGATGGCGGTTCTGCTGCAAGGACGTTCCCGGCGACCCCCAGCATGGCAGCAATGGAAACAAGGCTGCCGACCAGACCACGATACGATTTCATTTGCTCTCTCCCAAATGATGGTGGTTCGGGAAGTAAAACAGGCGGCAAATGCAATCACGATGATATATGTCAAGTGCCTAAAATAAATGTAATATCAGTATGTTGATTGGAATTTTACAAAGAAAAATCCGCAAGAATCGATATCTTGCGGATTGGATATCATGGCCGTTTAATCGGGCTTAAAGAAGCTTTTCACGCGGATCGAATTTTGGGGCGGGTTCCGCTTCAAGCTGTTCAAACACTTCATCCAGCGTTTCGGCCACCGTAAACAGGTTGCGGTTGCTTTCACGTGCAAAGCCGTCTTCGATAATGCCATCAATCATATCAAGGCATTTGTCCCAATATCCAAGGGCGTTCATGAACACCAACGGCTTGTCATGGATGCCAAGCTGGCGAAGGGTTAGCGCCTCGAAGGCTTCGTCAAGGCTGCCAAGGCCACCGGCAAGGGTGACGAACGCATCCGAACGTTTGAACATTTCGACCTTGCGTTCATACATGGATTTGCAGACGATCAGTTCGCTAAGCCCCTTATGGCCGACTTCGATGTCATCCAGATGGGCCGGGATGATGCCGACCACCTTGCCGCCATTTTTCATGACCGCATCGGCAACTGCGCCCATCAATCCGATACGGCCGCCACCATACACCAGTATTATGCCGCGTTCGGCCATCATTTTGCCAAACGCAATCGCGTTTTCCATGTGCTGGGGGTTTTTGCCGTTCGAAGCGCCGCAAAAAACACAGATCGATTTAACTCTTGTCATGGCAACCTGCCTCTTTGTTGTTATCTCGCAGGTAACTCTCGCCTGAACATCGCGCCATGTGGATGGTGCGTTTGTCGCCTGGCGACGTGGCCCGTCTATCTGCCGAGCATAGCCTATTGCGCGGTCACCCGGTCAATAGTTTCCTTTGCGAAGTTCCCGTGACATCGGGTTATCGATATCATGTGATCCTTGCCGCATTTTTGCCTTGGCAATCGCCATGATCGGGCGCGATAAGCCGAGGTGATTTTTTCGCCGATGGTTAACAGGTTCTGAACCTGATTGTGGGATGGCTATTCGCATCTGCGCGCAGGCCATGTTCGCGCAGGTTGAAATGAAACAACAAGAAGGCAGGATCGCCCAACGTGTTTGTCGACAGTCCCTTTTTGCTCGCCATTCTGGTGTCCGGTGTTATTGCCACGGTCTTGATGCTTGCCCTTTGGCTCGGCCTTGACCGGGCCCTTGCGCGGCGCATGGTGCTGGCTGCGGTTATTCCGGCGGTGGTGGTTGCCGTCCCGGCGGCCATCGGTTTGCCTGCAACCGCCCGGGGCGGTGTGGGGGCAGCACTTCTGATGCTGGTGCTGGGCGGCGTTTGCGGCGCTATCCTTGATTTCGCACATTTGCGTGCGCGCGCTTGCGCGATTGTCGCAATTTTGTTGATGCTGCTTGGCGGCTGGCTGGTTCTGGCGGCCCCGGTTACCGGGCTTTTGTATCATCCGGGCGGCTTGGTGACGCTGGTGTGGATCACCTATATCCTGATCGGTGCGTCCTTTTTGTGGGTGACGCGCCCCAATTTTGAAGAGGACGAAGACCCGGCTGTGACCAAGGGCAGGGGCAAAAAGAACGGCAAATCGGCAAAATCCGCCAAAACATCGACAAAATCTGTTGTTACAAGCGACGAGGATGCGGCGAAACCGGCCCCGGTTGCGACCTTTGTCGCGCTTGCCATCGGGCAGGGGATTATCGCCGCCCAGTTTGGTCTGCACGATCATGTGGTGTTTCAGGCCGGTCTTTCGGTGGCCCTGTTGGTGGCGCTGATTTCCGAAAAGGCCGCCCCGCAATATCGCGCCGCCTTGTGGTTGGCGATCAGTACCGCCCTGATGGCAAGCGCATCGGGTGTGATGCTGGCGGCGCCGGGGGCGACATTTGCAATGGCGGTTCTGGTTCTGGTGGTGTTTGCCGGGTCGGGGGCGGCGCGGATTGCCGCCCATTTTCCTGCCGATATGGGCGCTAATGCTGGTGCGGGCGGTGCGGTTCTGGCGATGCTGGTGCGGGTATCGGTTCTGGCGCTACCAGTGCTTGTGGCGGCACTTGTGGCCTATATCGGGGCGACAATGCAGGCCATTCCGTAAGGAATTCGGCACAAGGCTTGACCAACAGCGCTGATTCTATTCATCTTTGCCTAACTGTTGCACTGTAATCTCGGTTTGTTACGTTATGGAAACTGTGTGCTGAAAGTAGTACAAGGTTCTAATTAACGCGTCGGGCGGGGCGTTTGGGGGACTTAATGACTGATAGTTACAAGGTTTCGACGCCGCCCGTAATAATCATAACCACCGTTCAAGGATATTACCGGTGAAAAGACCTTATATCCTCGTCATCATTGGCGTCCTGCTGATTGTCGCTGCGATCTCGTTGAATTATATGCTGACACAGTCGGCAGATGAAGCCGATACACCGGCAAGAACAACAGCACCGCCCGCCGTGACACCGGATGCCGCAAATACGCCGCAGGTCGCGCCGGAACAAACCGACGCCGCACCCGAAGTTCGCACGCCGAGCTTTGACGTTGTGCGCATTGGACCAGATGGCAATGCCGTGATTGCCGGTCGCGCCGCCCCCAACAGCACCGTGCGCATCCGCGAGGGTGACGAAGTCATTGGGCAGGCAACCGCTGATGAACGCGGGGAATGGGTGGTTTTGCCTGATAAGCCGCTGGCAAGTGGTGACCGGGAATTGTCGCTTGAATCCGAAGACAGCACTGGCGAAGTCTATAAGGGCGATGACAATGTCGTGGTTCTGATCCCTGAAAAACCGGCATCAGGCGAAGCCGCAACGGCCGAACAGTCCGGTGACGCGGCAAAAGACGATGACAAGGCAGAACAGCCGATCATCGCCATGCGCGTCCCCAAGAAAGGTGGTGCCGCGAGCGTCATGCAGGGCCCGGCCCCCGAAGATATGAGCGAAGAAACCGCGCGTGAACTGGCCCAGGCGATGCCGGAAGGGGCGGAAGTTCCCGCAGCAGCGATGCCGCGCCTGTCGATTGATGTTGTCGATTATGACGAACAGGGCCGGGTTGCCATGTCTGGCAAGGCCGATGACGACACCAGCATTCGCGTTTACCTTGACAACAAATTTGTCGGCAGTGCCTCGACCGGGGATGACGGCAACTGGGCCCTGACAATTGGCGAACCGATTGAGCCGGGCCAGTATCAGTTGCGCGCCGATCAGCTTGATGCGTCCGACAAGGTGACCGCACGTGTTGAACTGCCGTTTGAACGTGCCCGCCCGGATCAGATTCTGGAGCCGGGGACACGTTATGTCGTTCAACCGGGCAACAGCCTGTGGCGGATTGCGCGCCGGACCTATGGTGATGGTCTGCAATACTGGGTGATTTACAACCAGAACCGCAAACAGATCCGTGATCCCGACCTGATTTATCCGGGCCAGATTTTTGCGCTTCCGGAAAATGGAACCGCCCAGCAGTAATTGCTGTTCTTTGCGAGGGGCAAAACACATGATAATGGTGTTTTGCCCCTTTTTTTATTCAGGGCCTTTCGGGTTGCGTTGCCCTTTGTCATCACTAGATGCTAAGAACGCGACCAACCGGTAGTATCGATACCGTCATTGTTATACCCATACCCATGGCAACCAGGGAATAAAGACTTTGAAATCTGTTCTTGTGCCGATCAATCCCGAAGGCTGGAAATTCGTTGCGATTTTTGCAGCGATCACCGTGGTTCTGTTTCTGATTGCCGAACCGCTGGGCTGGATCGGTGTGATCCTGACACTCTGGTGTGCTTATTTCTTCCGCGACCCTGACCGTATTACCCCGGTTGACGAAAATCTTGTCATTTCCCCGGCGGATGGCCGCGTCTGCATGATTTCCAAGGCACCACTGCCCAAGGAACTTGAACTGGACGACAAAACACCGCGTACCCGCGTTTCGATTTTCATGAATGTGTTCAACGTTCATGTGAACCGTTGCCCGGTCAATGGTGAAGTCGTTGGCGAGGCCTATGTGCCCGGCAAATTCGTTAATGCCGAACTCGACAAGGCATCGGAAAGCAACGAACGCCAGATCCTTCTGGTGCGTGACAGGGAAGGTCGCGAGTTCGGTGTTGTCCAGATCGCGGGTCTGGTAGCACGTCGTATCCTTTGCGATGTCGGTCGTGGTTCGCAGCTTAAGGCGGGCGAACGTTTCGGCCTGATCCGTTTCGGATCGCGGGTTGACGTTTATCTGCCCGAAGGTGTCGAACCCAAGGTCATCGTTGGCCAGACCACGATTGCGGGTGAAACCATCCTTGCCGATATTGCGGCCAAGGGGGTTGAAGCGGCCGTCGGGGAGATTCGCTAATGGCAGGCGGCATCCGGCAAGATCATCGCCCCCGTCGGTTCAAGGCATTATCGCTCAGCCGTCTGGCGCCGAATGTCGCGACCCTGATGGGGATGTGTGCGGGGCTGACGTCGATCCGTTTTGCGATGCAGGATCGATGGGAAGCCGCGGTTGCCGCCATCCTGATTGCCGGGATCATTGATGGCCTTGACGGTCGTCTGGCCCGGATGCTGAACGCGTCAAGCCGTTTTGGGGCCGAACTTGACAGTCTTTCGGACTTTGTCTGCTTTGGCGTTGCGCCTGCGATGATGCTGTATTTCTGGTCGCTGCATGAATTCGGACCGGTCGGCTGGGCCTTGTCGCTTCTGTTTGCGGTGTGCATGGCGTTGCGTCTGGCACGGTTTAATACCCAGATGCTGGGTGAACCGGAATTACCGACATGGGCTTATCGCTTTTTCACCGGCGTTCCGGCCCCGGCGGCAGCCGCTCTTGCGATGTGGCCGATTGTTCTGACCTTCCAGTTCGGGCGGGGCGTTTTTGACAGCCCCTATATCGTCGCACCATATGGTGTTCTGATTGCCGGACTGATGGTTTCGCGCATGCCGACCTTTTCGTTCAAAAAGGTCAAAATTCCGCGGGCGTGGGTTTTGCCTCTGATGCTGGCATTCGGGGCGTCTGTGGCGTTTCTGGTGTCCTCGCCGTGGTTGACCCTGTCGGTGATTGCCGCGGTCTATTTCGCAACCTTCCCGCTGTCCTATCGGTCCTATCGCCGGATGGGCGTTGAAAACCAGCAGGAAGAAGTCCGAGCCGAGGAAGAAGACGATGACGGTGAACCCGACGACGATCCCGACGAGGGACTTAACAGGGTCCACCAGAACTGATCACACCCGATCAAGACTTTCCCAGGCACCGTTTTTACGGTGCCTGTTTTGTTTTACGGATGTCATTGCATCGCGGATGCAGGGACATCACGCGTTGTTTTGAAATCACGCAGTGTTTCGTTGAAACGGGCACGGTCGGCGTGACCGAGATAATCGACATAATATTCAAGCCACGGCATGTCAGGATTGCTGGCAAGGATGTCATTGATCTTGGTGATCGCACCGATCCCGGTTGATGACCGGTTGCACGCAATGGCAAGATCAAGCAATCGCGGCATTCCCCCGATAGGCAGTGCAACCGTATCGGATGCTTTGCCCTGTGCCCGGCGATGGAACTCGATTTCCACCGGAAAGGCCAGCATCCAGTCGATCCTCCCCATTTCCAGCATCAGAGGAAAACTTGATTGATTGTCGGTGCGCAGAACATTGGGGGAATCAATCGCCTCTGCCAGGATGCGATCAATATCGGGTCCATAAGACCGCGATTTAGCCAGCGCGGTATAGCGCGACGTGTCTCCCAGCAGGGCTTCAAGGTCAATCGTGCCGTCCCCGAACATATAGGGCTTGAATGACACCAGCGCGCTGTCGGGGACGACAACCGACAACGGCAGAAGGGGGGCGACGGTGTTGCTCAGGATGAATTCGCGCGCCCTTTCCGGGGTATTTTGCGTTCCGGGAATACAGACCGTCTGGCCGGTATCGTCGGTCATGCGCATGGCGTCATATGCACTGCGGCGTGGCAGGATTTTCATCAAATGATGATATTCGGGCATACGCTCGATAAACCAGTCCAGCATCTGCGCGCCATAACCATTCAAGCGGTCTTCGACCTTGATGAAGCCCGGCATGTCTGCATCAATCGCCCAAACGATATCGGTTTTGGTTTCAGGGGGTGATGGCCGCACGTCCTGCGCCATCACGCCCGATGGCTTCAAGGCCAGCAATGCCAATAATCCTGCAATCATCAGAGAACTGAAAAGTCGTCTGCCCATGCCAAGTCTTCCGATCGCCAAGATGCGCGGTTCGATGTTTCGATTTGTGCTTATCCAAAGGTGGTGGGTTGGTGGTGAGGATCAATAGCCATACGACAGAAAATTGCGCCATAAATCCCATTGTTATGGAATAATTTCCGGTTTTTGGGGGTTTTGATGATCGGAATGTGCATGGTTTTTCCAGCCCCCTTCATGTCATGTCGGTCACTTTAGGATAGGATGTGTGCGCATTCTGTCACCGGCTAACACGACGCTGATGCTATTTGGTTGGTTGCAGTAACGCTTCGAACTGTTTGGGATCAATGTATTGCGCGCGGGCCGAAAGGAACCATTCGCGGTCCTGGGGGGAAAGCCACGCGGCATAGAAATTTGTCCAAGGCATATCAGGATTGGCATCGACAATCTGGTTGATCCGGGTGATGGCCTGTTGTCCGACTGGTGTTTTGGCGCAACCGATTGTGGCTTCCAGCAGATTGGTGTTACCGCGGATTGGCAATGATTTGATCTGCTGGTGTGGTGTGACATCGCGGCGGTAAAATTCAGCTTCGGACGGAAAATAGAATATCCAGTCGATCCGCCCCATTGCCAGCAACCTTAAAAGTTTGCTGTCGTCGGCCACCGGCATGATTTGCGGGGCTTTGCGATATCGTTCGACATAATTGTCAATCAGCGCCCCGTAGGAGCGCCCGATCCGAAGGGCGGTGGCCATCTCCCGGTTTGCCATCAACTGTGCAAGCTGAATATGACCATCTTCATCCATGAACGGTTTGAAATTCTGCTCGTCCCCGGCGCGGATAACGACTGAAATCGGCAAGTGCAAAAGAATGGTTTTGGCAAAGCTGATATAGTTGCGGCGTTCGTCATTCGGGATCAGGGTGGTACTGCATCGGGCATTGTTGTGCTCGTTTTCCGGGTTGCTGCTATCACGCATTTCTGCCAGAAGCCGTGCCAAGGGGACTTCCTGAATTCTGTGCTGATAATCCCCCAGTCGCGAAATAAACCAGTTCTGGGTATCGGCGGCATATCCCGTCAGTTTACCATCTTCGGAGATGAAGGCGGGCGCAAATGGCGGCACTGTCCAGATCAGTGTGCCTGGCACATCGGCATTGGCCGTTGCTGCCATAAAGGGCAGGGCTAAAAGCCCAGTCAGGCCGGAAATTGCACCACATCCAAGCCGGAACTTCATCCGCAATCCCATGTTCAGTTCCCGAGTTTACAAGGATCGTTATTGTTTTGTCGTCAGGATAGTACCCAACTCATTATCAAATTATGTAAGGAGTCCTATCCGAACGAAGGATTTATCCTATCACTTGGGGCGGTTGTGAAATGCGGTGAGTGCTCCATCGAACTATGTCCTGACGCTCTGGATTTTATGGTGTACCCCCCAAAAAAAAGCGACCGGCCCCCGGTGCGTAGCTGGGGGCCGGTCAAACCGCGCGGCGGGGTCGGGGGGAATGTCGCGCGGTTTTTACTGTTATGTCTGGCGTGGTCGGGATTATGACCTATGGTCGGCAGATTGTGGCGTGCCGCCCTTGCCAAATTTATCCGCCATCCGTGCCTTTAGCTTCCGCCAGCCGATCCCCGCCTTGTGGCGCATCATCAGTGCGCAGGGGGTAAAGACCAGTGTCAGCACGGTGGCAAAGGCCAGACCAAACGCGATGGATGTCGAAAGTTGCACCCACCACTGGGTCGAAGGGGCACCAATCGACATGGAACGTTCGGCAAAGTCGATATTGATCTGTAACACCATCGGTACCAGACCAAGGATCGTGGTAACTGTGGTCAACATCACAGGTCGCAAACGCTGTGCCCCGGTTTGCAGAATCGCGGTTTCGATACTGTCCGCACTGTGTTTGAGCCGGTCGAAAGTATCGATCAGAACGATATTGTTGTTCACCACGATCCCGGCCAGTGCCACAACCCCGATCCCGTTCATAACGATGGAAAACGCTTGTCCCGTGATCATCAGCCCCAGGAAAACACCCGCCGTTGACATGATGATTGCCACCATGATCAGAAGCGAACTTGAGATGCTGTTGAACTGGGTGACCAGAATGACAAACATGATGAACAGCGCAACCGAGAAGGCATTTTTCAGGAAGTCTGCCGACTTTTGCTGCTCTTCATCCTGCCCCTTGAATTCGACCGAAACGCGCGGATCGATATCAAGGTTTTTCATCCATGCCTTGACCTCCTGCACCTTGGTGTCGACCAGGATGCCTTCGGCAACGTCGGCCTTGACGGTCAGGGCGCGGCGGCTGTCAACGCGTGACAATGTCCCGGTTTTGGGTTTTGCGGTGCGTTTGACGAAGTTGGCCAGCGGCACCAGCCCCTTGTCGGTCACGATCTGAAGGCTTTGCAGTTCTTCAAGGGACCTGTGTTCGGCCGGGTAACGACCGACAATGTCGATTTCCTCGGTCGAATCATCCGGGCGATAGGTTGAAAAATTGATCCCGTTGGTCACCAGCTTGATCACATTGCCGATCTGGTTGATGTCCGCCCCGAATTTCAAGGCCTGCGCACGGTCAACCGTGTATTCCCAGTCAATTCCCGGAGGCGATTTGCCGTCTTCGAAATTGTAAAGACCGCCCATCTCCTGCAATCCGGTCATGATTTTGGTCGCGGTTTCATCAAGTGCATCGGGATAAAGCGACCGCAGCTGAATCTGGATATCCTTGCCTTGCGGGGGGCCTGCTTCGGCGGCACGAATTTCGATCTGCAAGCCAGCCAGATCGGCGGTTTCTTCAAGGATGCGATGTTCGATCTCGGTCGCCTTCGGGCGTTTCTGCCAGTCGGCATATTCAAGCTGGATGACACCGATCACGTCTTCGGGGGTGTCGTTGCCGCCGCTGCTTGCACTGCGGCCGGAACGGGCATAGACGGTATCGAACCAGTGTTCGCCTTCATGCTTGGCGTCAAGGCCAAGAATGCGATCCTCAACTTCCTTTAACAACGCATCCTGTTCGTAATAGGACATATTGCCGCGTGCGCGGACCTGAACGGCGGCGACTTCGGGCTCGACCGCCGGGAAGAACTCCACCCCGCGACCAAATATACCAAATGCCGCCCAAACCCCGATCAGGATGACAAATGCCATCGGTACAACCAGCCAGTGGAACCGCAACGAGCCTTTAAGCAGACGGACATAAAAACCTGTTCCGCCCTTAAGATCGCGCAAACGATCCATCCGGCCCGCGGCAACCGCGTCCAATGCCTCGCTTGAGGCAGAGCCGGGCTTGCCAAACCATGCGCCAACCGTGGGCACAAAGATCAGCGCCATTACAAGCGACGCGGACAGGGTAAACAGAACCGTGATCGGCAGGAATTTCATGAATTCGCCGACGATATCGGGCCAGAATGCCAGTGGCAGGAAGGCGGCAAGGGTTGTTGCCGTCGATGCAATGATCGGCATCGCCATGCGTTTGGCTGCTAGCGGATAGGCCTGCTTGCGCGGCAATCCATCAAGCATCTTGCGATCGGCATATTCGGTAACCACGATCGCGCCATCCACCAGCATCCCGACCGCCAGGATCAGACTGAACAGAACCACGATATTGACCGTCATGCCCAGTGCCCAAAGCACAAGGATTGCTGTCAGGAAGGAACCCGGAATGGCAAGGCCCACCAGAAGCCCCGACCGCCAGCCCAGCGACCAGATCACCACCACCATGACTAGCAGGATCGCAAGGATAACACTGTTCTGAAGGTCGGTCAGCATGGTGCGGATATCTGATGATTTATCCTGCGAATAGCTGACCGTGATATTGGGTGGGAAGGATTGAGCCGCTTCGGCGGTGACCGACTTTATGTGGTCAATCACATCAATGATGTTTTCGCCAACACGTTTGGAAACCTCGATCGCGATGGCCGATTGGCCGTTCAGACGGGCAAAGCTTTCGGCATCCTTGAAGGTCCGGCGGACTTCGCCGATATCGCGGAAATGGATCACCGAATCCCCGTCAACGATAAGCGGCATGTCAAGGATGTCATTGACTGTTTCAAACAGGCCGGGAACCTTGATGTTGAAGCGGCCCGATCCGGTATCGATGGCCCCCGCGGCCACCAGCGCGTTCGAATTGCGCACCAGCGATACGATATCAACTCCGTTCAGGCGATAGCTTTCCACTTTCATCGGATCGATGACAAACTCGACCAGTTCTTCGCGGTTGCCGGCAAGATTGGCTTCGAGAACCGCGGGTATACCTTCGATATTGTCTTTCAGGTCGCGTGCCAGACGCAGCAAGGTCCGTTCAGGCACATCACCGGCAAGGGTGACAACCAGAACCGGGAATAGCGACAGGTTGACCTCGTGAACTTCGGGATCGTCGGTATCGGTGGGCAATTCTGACTTGGCAATGTCGACGCGTTCGCGCACATCGGCAAGGGCGTCGTCGATATCAACATCGGAATAGAATTCAAGCGTGACCGAGGCGCCGTCCTGATAGGATTGTGACGTCATTTCCTTCACACCTTCGATGGTGCGAAGTTCCTGTTCCATCGGACGTAGCAAAAGCCGTTCGGCATCTTCGGGCGAAATGCCGTCATGATGCATCGACACATAAAGGACCGGGATCTGCACATCCGGGTCGGCTTCCTTGGGGATCGCGTTGTAACCCACCCAACCGGCTGCCAACAGCAGGATCAGGGTCAGGATAACGGTGCGCGAACGGTCAAGCGCAATATCAATGAGGGACATGTTTCTGTCTCCGGTTCCTCATGCCACGCTTAACGCGCGACCGTTTCCTTGGGGGCGGGGGCCATGTTTTGCAAACCTTCGGGGGTATCGCCGGTTTCAATCCGGCTGACTTCGACCGTTGCGCCTTCCTTGACCCAGTCATGGCCGACCACGATCAGGTCGATCTTTTCCGGAAGGCCGCCAATCCAGATGCCATCTCGGTTTCCTCCCTGAAGTTCGATCGGGTAAAACGCAACCTTGTTGTCATCGACAATGACGCGCACGCCGACCTGACCTTCGTCATTCAGCGTCAGGACCGACGGGGCAACGCGATGCGCCATTTTGGTGCCGATTGGAATTTGCAATTCGGATGTCATGCCATCGGGGATGCCAAGGTCGGTATTATCTATTTCGACTTCGACCCGATAGGTACGTGTCGAATTGTCCGATGCCTGCGACACATAGCGCACGACACCATCGGCCTCGCGCCCATCAAACAGGGTGATATGCGCCAACTGGCCTGTCTGAACGCTGCCGATCGAATGTTCGGGGACATGGGCAACCACCAGCATCGGGTCGGCCTGGATCAGGGTCGCGACCGGATCGTTTACCGACAGAAGATCACCGATTTCAGCCGGGCGGTTTTCCACCACGCCGTCAAACGGGGCGCGAATTTCGGTATGGTTCAGTTCGATCTGTGCCAGTTTCAGGTCCGCCCGCGCTTCTTCCAGCAGGGCCTTGGTTTCTGCGACACCGGTTTTCGAACGGTAATTCTTTTCGGCAAGGCTTTTGGCCGCACTGTTTTCAAGTTCGCGCTGGGCTACAAGGGCACGCGCCTTTTCCACGCGCGCGGCACGGTCTTTAACCGCCAGCTTGACCAGAAGATCACCCTTTTTCACGCGCTGGCCCTTGATTGCGCCGATTTCTTCGACCATGGCATCGATCTGGGCACGGATTTCAACGGAAACCACGGCTTCGGTGCGTCCGGAAATACGCAGGACATCGACATGTTCGACGGCTTCGCTGGTTCTGACACGGACCGATGCATGTGGGGCATGCCCGGCCGAAGGTGACGTGGTCGGCACAGGCGCATCGCCATTTTTCGCGACTTGCGCACCGTCTGCGTTCTCGACCACTGACGTCGGCCCTGTTTCGGCGGAATCGTCCCCGCTTAGTAATCCGGACCCAACCCAAAGTACCGCCCCGACGGCAAGTACGATGGCGATAAGGCGTGAAGCATTCATGGTTCTATTCCCTCAGATATGCCCAAACGGAATGCGTATGGCACTTGATAAAGTGGCGCTTTGTGGTGAACCTTGCGGTTCTTGTTATTCTTGGTTCTGTTGTTATTGTTGTCGGCGGATCAGGCTTTCCTGTCTTTGCGGGTTCGCAATTCCTCGATCAAACCTGATTTGTTTTCGCGGATGAATTTCAGTGTCGCCTCGCACATTGCCTGCCCAAGTCCGGCGACGAAACGGCAACCCGGGGTCGGCTGTCCGTCTTCATCGCGGCCATGGGTAAGCGGACATTTATCCTTTTGCGGATTGTCCGGATCGATATCGAATTTCATCATTTCGTGGCGGGCGGCGAATTCATCGATCAATGCCTCGGTCAGCTCGATGGGCAGTTCCTCGGCAAAGGTCAGCATGAACAGAATATCGGACCGGTAACGATCCTCGCCCGGGCGGGTTTGCAACAATGTGCGCAGAAACGTTCGGCGGCCTTCGCTGGTCAGTTGGTAAACCTTTTTGTCGGGGCGATTTTCCTGTTCGCGTTCGACAAAGGTCACCATCCCGTCCTGGGTCAGCTTGGTCAGCGCCGGATAGATCGAACCCAGAGACGCGATCTGGAAATGGCTGAAAGTGCCATCTTCAAACATTTTGCGTATCTCGTATCCGGTTGCTTCACCACCCATCAGGGCGCCAAGGCACAATGTGCGTACATCCATATTCTGTTCGGTATCCATCCTGTTATGCGTCTCGATCCGATCATCGTTCCGGCGGGGGAAGATGTAGGAACAACTATATCATTTCGATATATATCGATTCTTAGTATATCGGACTGATATAGTCAATTTATTGCACGTTTCGGTTTAATGACGACTGATACGGGTGGTTTGTTACAAAATCGGGCGAGTGTTTTGATTTGGCTGGGGTTAACCGCGCTTATCGTTGAAACAAACTGGCTTAATTTGTCCGGCCGGGCGTCCGGTTGTGCATCGTCGGACGCCGATTGTGTTTGTTCGTGCATATTGAAACGATATAGGACGACATTTCCTCACCCCGGTAAGGGGACAATGCCGGGCACCGATCAAACGGGATAAAGCGCGTTTATGAACGATATATATGACTATCTTGATCTGTTTGTGGCTGTCGCTGGCATCGCGCAGGCAGCATTCCTTTGTCTGCTGTTGCGGTCCGAAGGTGCGCGTGCGCTTCGTGCCAATCGCTGGATGATGCTTTTCCTTGCCGCTGTGGCGTTCAACCTGTTCGAAGATGTCGCAGAGGTTTTCTTTTCGCAGCAAGGCTATCAGGTTGTCGAAATGATATTTATTCCGGCCAATTTCCTGATTGCCCCTGCTGTTTATCTTTACTTCCGCGAAGTTTCGGGCGTGCCGTCACGCCAGCCTTGGGTGCATTTTGTGTTGGCTGGGGTGGTCCTGAATCTCATGGCATGGTCGATCACCAATGGCATGCCCATTTCCGATGATTTTCAACATAGTTTTACTGTTCCTGCCGCCATCAGCAGTTTCTGCTGGTTTGCGATTTTCGCGCAGGCGGGAACTTATGTTTTGCTGATCTGGAAGGTGGCGCATCGGTATTTCCGTCAGGCACAGGAACAGCTCGGCGTGGATCGCAACGCGATGCGCCGCTGGATGGGTGTCATTCTTGGTGGTGTCAGCCTGATCTTCCTGACGGCCCTGATCGGTAAGATTGCCGCATTTTTCTTTGTTGAAGACCTGGCGATGTCGGGAACCGGGGTAGCATTTGTGCTGCTGCTGTTCGCTCTCAGTTATGAAATCGCGACCCAGCCGGTTTTGTTTGTCATGCCCGATTGGCCGGGTGAAGGCGAGGTGGATGAAGAGGACCTGACCCAGCCAGTACAAGGTTCGGCAAACAGTGCTGTTGTTTCGGTGGCTCCTGCTGCGTCTTCTGCAAGGGGGGGCGACGCGGAGCCGATCTCGCGGCCGCTGCTTGACGGTGACGGTGTGGCATCCGCGCTCAGGCGGCTTGACGATATCCGTAAACGCGGTGATTTGCTGCTGGATCCTTTGGTTTCGCTGCCAAAACTCGCCCGTGCGGTGGGGCTTTCGCCCAATCAGTTATCCTATGTTTTAAACCATCATGTCGGGCAGAATTTCTTTGATTATGTCAATGGGGCCAGGATTGAGGAAGCGCGTGCGGTGCTGATTGCCGAGCCGGAGCGGACCATCCTTGATGTGGCGCTCAGTGTTGGTTTCAATTCGAAATCGACCTTTAATCTGGCGTTCAAGAAACTGACCGGGGATACGCCAAGTGCGGTGCGGGCAAATGCGCGAGCAGCGGCAGAAAACAGGCCGTCCGGACTGACACCTGCTGGGCCGGCAGGGCCGGATGAGCAGGGCCGGACGCCGGACGTCGCACAATAGGGCAGGGTCGGCAGGATTTCACAACAGGAACCTGCCGACATGATCCGCCCCAGAAACCATCAAAGCAACCATCAAAGAAACCTTTTCAAGCCCAGCACGAAGACCAGCCATAATACCAGTACCAAACCCAGCGATAGTAATAATGGCCGAAGCACGGTTGCCCGAAAGGGCATCGTCACAAACGTCATCGATGGCCATGATGATGGCCTTCGGAATGTGCAGCATATCCGCAAGCGGACCTTTCGGATCGGCGGCCTTATGATGCTTTTTCTGGTGATGACCGGACCCTAGCCCAGAATGGTCCAGAACAGGAATACCGTCACGGTCAGAAATGAAAGCGACCCGACGGCCATTTTCATAAACTCGATCATCTTGAAGGACATTGATGGCTCCTTTTTTTGCGGGCGCGCGGGATCAGGCGATATCAAAGGGGCTATCGTGGATTGGTCGGGGTGAAACGTGCCTGATAAAGCTCGTTCCCCAAATCATCAAACAGGGCAAAGGCATCTGGTTTTTGCGGCATGCCCGCCCCTTTCAAAAGGTCTTCGGCCTGCGCAATCGCGGCCTCGATATCGGGGGTGACGCAGTCAATCCGGTTTAACCGTGCACGGGCGTCAGAGCCGTCATGCACGCGGAAAAACTCGATCCTGATCTGCATGATTTCATGGCGTCCTGTGATCGGGTTGGGAGGGACGGAAGGCAGGGCCGGGACCGGTGGTCGCATGGCCGGGGGGATCGTCTTCCCCTGCGTCATCTTCGTCGCCGTGGTCGTCCTCTTTGCCAGTTGTGCCGATCATCCGGGCGCGTTCTTCCTCGCGCAGGGGATCGGCATCCAGGACCAGGGCGCTATCAAGAATGACGGGATCAAGAACCAGCACGCGTTCAAAGGTCGTTTTGCCATCGCGTGACCAGACATGCAGGTTGCTCTGAACTTTTTTATAGCTGCGCGTCGCGGCCATCAGATCAAGTTCTTCAAGGGTTTCGACCTCGTAAGTGCCGGCCTGAAACAGCTCGTCATACCCTTCCAGCCGGAACGGATGGAAAAAGGTGACGGTCCGATGCGTGTTGCGGGTGATGGTCATGATCAAGCTCCTTGCGCCTTCGACACAGGAACCAAAACCGACGGAGGGGGCAATCCCCCCGCCTGTTTGTGAAACCGGTTATTGCGGTGGCGCGGATGGCGCGGGGTTAGCGACCGGATTTTCTGCCTGTTTGACGGTTGGCGGACCTTCAAGCGGCGAATGTTCCGGCAGGGCCACCGGCGTATCGACCGGGCGGCCTTCCAGCGGTTCTGCGGGCTTTTGCTTCCCGGACTTCACATGGTTCAGTGAAAAGCTGCGAAAAGACATTTTGTCCTGCTTTCTGTTCAGGAGGGCAAAATAGACCTCCCTATTAGAAATGGTCAGAATGGCGCGCAAAAGCAAATCGCGGGCGGCCGCAACGCCTCGGAAAACCGGCTAATTATCTGATATTGCTTGTCGTCTGCAGGATGATTTATTTTCAATTTATGGTTTATTTTTCATAAATATATGCCCGCATAGCGAATGTGGCGCGGGCTTTGCCGTGCAAGGGGCAGCGGAGAATCACACCCCGCGCAGGTTGCCCCAGACATGGACGTGCCATTGCGGCAGGACGCGGATGTTAAACCAGCCGCGTTCTGACACCTGATCAACCAGCCAGCGGTAGCGTTCCGTAAGGCCGTCTATATCAACGCCGTTAAGGCCGTCCGGGTGCGGTTCGGCGGGGGTGATGTTGACCGGTTGCAGGCAGACCGGGATATCGGGATGGCGTTTGCGGACATGGTCGGCAAACATCAGATCGGCATCGTCGCGGATCGGGAATTTAAGCGTAATCGCCGGGCCGTCAAGCACGCCATTGGCTTGCGCCGCGGTGATGCAGGCGGCAAGGGCATCGGGGTCGAAATCGGTGCTGCTGCTTGGCGGTTTAGGGCTGAGTGTCAGGTAATCAAGATCGGCAAACCAGTCACGCGCGATGCTGCCCTGTGTTTCGATGGCAAAGGTAAAACCATTGCGTTTGCCAAGCGCGATCAGGCCGCCTAGGGGCTGGATCGCCGGGTTACCGCCCGAAAGGGTGACAAGGATCGGCTTGCCACCCGAAAGGGTGCGAACCCGATCCATGACCTCGGCCGCCGTATTCGGTTTCCAGTCGGCGCGAAAGGCCGGATCGACGGCGTAAAGCGTGTCACACCATGAACAGCGAAAATCACATCCTCCGGTGCGGACAAACACCGTCGGCATGCCGATCAGCGCACCTTCGCCCTGTACGGTCGGCCCGAAAATTTCCGATATGCGGATTTTATCAGGTGCCAGAGCCAGTTCCGTCCCGCTCATGGTCGGTATTCCGCCCATGTTTTCGGGGTCTCAGACACCCGCACCGCGCTGACTTCGGGCCAGCGGTCATGCGCCCAGTCGTAAAAGAACAGGGCAAGCCGTTCGGCAGTGGCGTGATCATGGCCAAGGACCTCGTTCAGATGGCGGTGATCAAACTCGTCATCGATCATTTTCTTGAGCGGGGCGAGTTCGCGGTAATCGCGGACAAAGCCGCGCGCATCAAGCTCCGCACCGCGGAGCTCTACCTCGACAATGTAATTATGCCCGTGCAGGCGCGCGCAAGGGTGATCGGCATCAAGCCCGGCCAACTGGTGGCTGGCGGAAAAGGCGAATTGTTTGGTGATGGTGAACATCATAATGGCTTTCGATACGGCGCGCCCGTGCCCGCGATGCGGCGGAGGGTTTGCGGCCGGTTGGTTTTGTCTGGCTAAGTCGGTTGTGTGGGGGGGATATGGACTCCCACACAGTCGGGCATCCACTTAGTTCCCGGAATCCCCAAGGCTACGCGCCATATGTTCGGCCCGTGCCTGTTTCCAGTAATCGCGATCGACATAAACCGTCGGATCGGGCACACGGGCAAGCTCAAGCGCCTCGCGCCGCTCGACACAGGTACCGCATCGCCCGCAATGGGTTTCCCCCCCCTTGTAACAGGACCATGTGCGATCAATCGGAACGCCAAGACGCCCGGCCTCTGCGGCGATATCAGCCTTCGACCCGTGAAGGAACGGTGTGTAAAGCGACACGTCGCGCACACCTTCAAGGGCGTGGTTCTGCATGGTCTGGAACGATTTGATGAAATCGGGACGGCAATCGGGATAGATGAAATGATCCCCGCCATGAACCGCGGCGGCAACGGCATCCGCCCCGGCCGACGCCGCAGCCCCGAACGCAACCGCAAGCATGATGGCATTGCGGTTGGGCACCACGGTGATGCGCATGGTCTCTTCGGCATAATGGCCGTCGGGCACATCGATATCATCAGATGTCAATGACGACCCGGTCAGGAGTGCACCAACCGGCGTCAGATCGACAATGTGATGTTTGACGCCAAGATCGCGTGCGGCACGCGCGGCGTAATCCAGTTCCTTTTTATGGCGTTGGCCATAATCAAACGAAATCAGGGAATGCAGTTTATGCTCGGCCGCGACTTTATGGGCCAGCGTAACGGAATCCAGCCCGCCAGAGCAGACGACAATCGTCTTCATATGTCATGTCTTTCGTGTTTTTAACCTGGTGCTACGACAGGGGAAGGAAACATCCCTTCCAAGGCGCGCGGTTTGACACGAAGATTTTTGGAAATCAAGGGAAAAACGCCGCTTTTGGGGGTGTTCTTACCCCTTAACCCCGGCAAGTACATGAAAACAAATCGGAACCTGAAAATGCCCGTTCGTGACATAAGGACGGAGCGCTTCGAACATCGCGGCGTCAATCGCCCCGCGTTCCGCATCCGTGGCGACGCGTAATTGCGGACCAAACAGCATTTCCATCTGCGGCTTCCAGAATGCCGCGCGTTCCGGGATGCGCCCGGCGGGATTGTGGGTGGTGATTGTGATATCGCCAAACCCGGCGCGGGCCATGCGCGCAGTCGTTGACGTGGGATCGGCAAAACCAAACAGGTCAAGCCCGGTATCGGCAAAACCGGTGCCAAGGATATTGCCCAGAACGGTGTCGATGGCGGCAAATAACGGATTATCGACCAGCGGCGCCCATAACATGAAAGCCGCCCGGCCACCGGTACGCAACACCCGGTTGGCCTCGCCAAGCGCGGCATCGGGATCATGGCAGAACATCACGCCAAATCGGCACGAAATCGCATCCATCGTGCCCGCGCCAAAGGGCAGCTTTTCCATGTCGGCGGCAACCACCGACAGATTGCCAATCCCCTCCTCCCCGGCGCGTTCGGCCAACCCGGCACACATGCCCGGCACGATGTCGGATGCGATCACATGGCCGTGCAGGCCTGCCCCATCCTCACCAGCCAGCATCCGCGCAATCCCGAAGGCCGGTTCCCCAACCCCGGACGCCATATCAAGCACGGTCAATCCACGCTCGTCGGCGGCACGCGCCAAAGTCGGCAGATCGAGTGCGTCGATCAGATGCCGGTTGATCTTCTGTGCTGCGGGCGCGAGTTGATCCGCCCAGTTTAGCCAGTCTGATGATAAGTGGTGCCAGATGTCTTTGTCGTTATCGCTTTTATTCATTCCATCTTCTGTTCGATTGGCATTAGAGTTGCTTAATATTGTTTGTGCAAGTTAAAGTGGAGTTGTAATTTTTGATATTGGGTGAGGGTAAAGGTATGACGGCAGGGCCAAGTATACTTGAGAGTTTTTTGTCTAGAAACTCTGTTGTTGAAGGAACTCACTTACCATTAGCCCATACAACTCGCTCTTACAATCTAGGCAAAATCTCAGAAAGAAATATTATTTCTGCGGGACAATGCGACGTTTTTTTGAATGATAAGCTGAACTATTTTTTTGTTGGAAGGCCGTCTTATAAATATATAGCCCAAGGAGTTGAAGGGGCTCACTGGGAGTTCCCTTCTTGCTTCATTTTTGAATTTGAAAGTATCGGAGATATCAAAAGAATATTTCCTTTTGACTCAGGTGCCTTCAGTAAGGGGATGTATCCAGATTACATAAAAAATATAGAAATAGAAAACTTTATGGCAGGTAACGATAGGTCTTATCCGAGTAAAATTATAGGTGCATTTTTTGAGAGTCCTTTGAAATACTTTATGCTTGAAGCAAAAGAGCAACAAAGATTTGTGGCGGAATATTCTGTAGGTCCACGGGACGCTGAGTTGAGTGCGCTGCATCGGTTGGCAAGCGATAAATCATTGTATGGGATAGACGACCGAAGATTTACAATCGAAGTTCAGAGTCAAGAGGATGTAGATTTAAAAATTAAATCTCCCATCGCTGTTATTTTCCCGCATCAATATCTTTTGGATGATGAGCTTGTGGGGATAATCAAAGATGTTTGGAAATCAAAAATTATAACATACAAAACATATTCGTTAAATTTGGATAATATATACGGAAATATATACTCTAAGGTGGATGATATTTATCAGGGTATGGGGATTTTTTGATGAATTTTCGCCTGTCTTGCTTCTTATCCTTTGTTGAAGATGCCCCAGGTTTTTTGGTTCCGATTTTCTCAGCAAATTCAAGTAATGGATACTATTCTCACTTTTTGAATGAGAAAGGTGTGATTACATCTTTTTTTCAAATTGAAGGAAGTAAATATAATCTGTCGCAGGTTCCAATTTCTGAAATCTGGAAAGAGACTGGGGATTACGGGATTTTTTGTTTTAGAACAGTCTCTGGTGATTTGGTGTATGGGAGCTACGCGGAGGTCTGTGAGAAGCTGAAGGAAGTCGATTTCGCCGAACATGGGGAGCCAATCTCAAACTCAGAGGTTTTTTCATTCCTAGGGGATGTTGAGAATAGAGATAAATCTATCGATGAAGTGAAAGATATAATTGGCTCCGGAGAAATGGCTGATTTCTGGGTGGGGCAAGAGAAGAAAATAGGAATTAATGGTCTTAAATTAGAAACCATACCTAAGAATAGTGCAGAAGAGGAAAAAGGTCTATCAACCTCTGATAGATATGATTTTCTTTGGAATAATCCACGTGCGCGTAACTGGATGACACTTTGGCTGGAGCTTTGGAGTGAAGGCTTTAATCCTGAGGGAATGTCGGCGTTGGGCGTATGGTGGTTACGTCTGGGCAGGTTCTCTGAAGGTGTTGTTCCGATATACAAAGAATTGTTTGGATATGCGCCAGCATTTGAGAAAACTCTCCTGTGTGCGATGGAATGGTTTGCTGAAAATGATACCAATGCTATCGGCTGGATACGAATGTGGTTGACGGTTTGGTTCTTCTGTCCGCAAGACAGATCAGAGCGGGAAGAGCTTGAAGTTTATGGTTCTAAGTTTCTTATGTCTTCCGTGCGATCCGGTGGGAAAATTCGCAATATTGCTGGTTGGGTATCTGTTTGGAAAAAGCTGACAAGAAATAGTGATTTGGTTGACAAAGACCTTTGTGAAGTTGCTTTCGTTGAGGGGCAACGTTACGGGAAAAATAAATTCTATTGGAATGGTGTACTACTACCACTACTAAAAAAATCAAGAACGGATGCTGGTGTCAACGAAGTAATGTTGGATTTCTTAAAGTCTGTGGAAGCAAAAAGCATCTGGTGCCACATTGTGGAGCAATTGATTTCGCTCGGAATCGACCGTGATCGATTTGACGCAACGTTCTTTAATTTGTTAGTGCAAGCTCCCGTTGCAAAATCGAAATGGAAGCAAGTCTGGGAAATTTTAAATCGAGCACGATCAAAATCCGATTTACTTATTCACACTACAGAAGTGGCCCTTGACGCCGGAATAGTGCCGAATGAAAGTGTTCCTTCTGTTCTTATTCGTATGGAAGGTAGCGCGCAGTTTAGTCGGCAGAAATTGGCGCATCACGCATCGGAATGGTTGTCAAATAACGAACTTGAAGATGATTTTGACTATTTTCGGCAGCCCATGATTGCAATTGCCTCGTTAAAATAAAAGAGACCAATTGGATTTTAGCCAATTGGTTCCTTTCTGATTCACTCAATCACCGCACAAGAAATCCTATCTCCCGCATCGCCTGACGGCTGGGATTTATAGTCGTCGGCTCCGGCATGGATGATCACGGTCTTGCCGTGGATGTCGGTTTCGCCGGTGCCATCTTCAAAGCGCACGGCGTTATTGAGGATTTGGGCGTAAAGCGCGCCCTTGTCATTGACATACTGGTTCATCATGTCGCCCGCATGCGGGCCGTCGGCAAATTCGTGGCCGTGGGATTTGTTCATCGGGTTGAAATGGCCGCCGGCGGATTTAAAGCCGCCCTGCGCATCGCATTCGCCGTTTTCATGGATATGAAACGCCACCCACTGACCGGGCGGGAGGTCGGTAAGTGCGATCTTTAGGATCGCGGCATCCGGCACGCCGTTGACCGTCAGCGTCCCGATTTCCGCACCACTTGTATTGATAAAGCGTGACTGGGCTTCCTCGCCCGCCTTGGCATGGCCGGGCAGAAGTGCCATCGCCGCACCAAGGGCAAACAGTGCCGCCGTGGCGGCGGTCGCGAGCGCCATGCGGCGGGTATCATTGGCGGAGATGGGGGCGGGGTTAGCGGTGGCGTTTGATTTGGGGCGGCAGATGTTTTCGCGATGGAACATGGGAAATCCTCTGCTGTTGCGGGCGTTTCTATTGGTGGCTTTGGGCGGCGCGGTGCCGTTTGGGGGCGTGTCGATCTGTCTGTGCCGTGTGCCGGTTTGGGTCGTTTTTGAAAACCTGTCTTCCTAAAACCGGTATGGCCGGGTTTTGTTCCTTAGAATCTTTGGTTGTTTTTAAGTGTTGGCGGGGTTTGGGGCGATTTTGTGGGAGGCATGTGCACCTGTCACAAGGGAGGGTCTGGCGGCGTCAGGTTTGAGGCGGCGCGTCGCGTCGTGATCACGGCGCAATCAGGCGGGGTGCAGGGCACAGACCATGACAGAGGAGAACGACCGGCGATCTTCGGGTGATGGGGCACGGAAGGGCAATATAAGCCCCGGTAGATTTGAATGGGGCGATCTGATCCGGCGTGTGCTGTTTGGCCGGGTTTTATATGCAAGCGGGGCGGCGATTTTGGGCTCTGTCATGCTGATCGGGTTGGTGGTGGTTTTGTATGTCGGGTTTGTCGTGACCCTGTTCGCCGGATTTACCGCCGATATCCAGCGTGAGCTTCTGAGCCGCGAGCTTGAGCTAAGCTCGCCCGGCGATCTGGAGCGGCTGGTGTTTCAGGGCTATCACGAGGCGCAGCTTAAGGGCGACATCCATGCGATGCGCACCGAAATCAGGATGCTTGACGCAAGCGCCCTTGCCGCCGCCCGGCACGGATTGGCCCTGCGTCAGGATGCGATTGCCGCGTGGCGGGCGGCGTTTGATCTTTATGCCGGATTGGGGGCGGTGGTGGCCGAACAACCGGGCAGGTTCGACCCGGACTTTCGCAAGGCTTATCTTGGAGCGCTTAATCAGGCGTTCGCCTTTCTGGCGCAAAGCGATTTCAGTGCCGAGGACGGGCGACCATCGCCCGACACTGCGCGCACCGACGAGGGCAAGGAGGTGATTGCCAACCTGGATAATGCCCTGTCGCAGATGGCATTGGCCCCGGGGGTAAACGAGGGCTTTGCGACCGATATCCGCAGCCGGATTGAGGCGATCAAAAATGCGGTGATGAGCTTTGGCGAGAAGGCGGCGCGCGCCCAGGTGGCCTGGGCCAATATCACCGCCGAACAGGAGCAGGCCGACCGGCTGCGCGCCAGCCTGAGTGCGGAGCTTGCCGACCTTAGAGAAGAACATGCCGCCCTTTGGGCGGACGAGGATGCGACAGATGAGGGCGGGCGACGGTCGCTGGTCGCCCTGTTTCAGCAGCCGCTTGGCGGGGTATTGTCGCTTCTGCTTCAGATGCCTGGCATTGTCCTGACGCTTTTGGTGACGGTGGCGGCGGGCGGCCTTGGCTCCGTCGTAAGCTTTACGCGTCGCTATCGCCGGGTTGGGGGGGCGAATGTGGCGGACAGGGATGAGGATGGGGCAGAGGTAGCAGAGGTGGCGGTGGTGGCACCCGAAACCGGCTTTGCCGCCGCAGGCCACCTGATGGTGATGACGGGGGAGGGGATTGCGGCCGCCATCGCGATTTTCCTGTTTACCGAGGCCGGGATGCTGATGGTCACCCAAGGCGGCCCGGACGGATCAGGCAATATCGAAATCAGCGCGTTCCTTGTGACCTTCATGGCGTTTGTCTCGGGCTTCATGGCCGAGGATGCGTTTAACAAGATACAGGATGCCGGCCGGAAGCTGTTTCGCGTTGGCGGCGATGACGGGCCGGGGGCGGCGGGGATGTGAGGGCGCAAAACAAAACCGGCAGGGGATGTGCCTGCCGGTTTGGATGGGTGAGGCTGTGATCGCGAAGATCAGATCGCGGAAGTGCCGTAACGCGGTGCGTTGCGTTGTGCATTGGTGCCGGCCTCGGCATAGGCCTGACTTGCCTGTGCGGTCTGGGTGATCTGCGACTGGAGCACCTGCTCATCGCGTTCCGGTGTTGTATCGGCCGCTTCCTTGGCCGGGCTGCTTTCAAACAGTTCGGTCAGGCGGGCTTCGATGGATTTCAGGCCTTCATTCAGGCGGTCTTCGGTTTCGTTGATATTGCCATTGATCGTGTCATTGAGCGCGCCAAGACCGTCAAGGAAGTCGCGGGCCTGTTCCAGACCCTTGGCGATGCCCTCGCTGGCCTGATCGAAAATCTCGCGGGCTTCTTCGGGACTGCTGGCGTTCGAGGCGATCAGATCACCGACCCGGGCCAGAATGCGATCAGCAACCGCTTCGGGGGTGTAATCGGTGGGATCGACGCCCTGGATCGACAGGCCGGTCGAAGACAGGCTTTCATTGATCGCCGAAACGATCTGATCGGCCGAAAGAAGATTACCTGACTCAGAGGAGAGCGAAACCGAGGTCGCGCTGGCGAAGGCGGAGGCAATAGAATTGTTCGACCCGGATTTCGAGTCGTCATTACCGGGCAGGTAAGACTGCGCGCTGCGGCTTGAGCCGTTTGCTGCCTGCGATGTCAGTCCGCCGATGGTGATATCCATGCCGTCCTCCCTGGACGCGGGTTGTAGGTGTATAAGTCCTTGATCGGGCTTGATACACGGTGATTTCCTGATGGCCTGCGCGGGCACCTTCTTGGTACGGATCGCGCGCCGGAAGTCTTTACGTGCAGTTAATATGGCACAATCAGGGCGAAAAGGCCATAGCCAGTTATATAGGTTCGGTTGGGCGATGTGCAAACCCGCCATGCGTGATACGCGGGTTTTCGGGCTTGCATCCGGGCCGGTTGTGGCGGTTATCCTGCACTCTGATATTGCAACAGGGGCCAAGCCCGATTATTGAACAGGGTTTGGTTAATCAGAATTGATGATCCGGATCGTGTCGAGGTTTACTCCGCATCCGGTATTTTGAGCTTAGGAGCTGTTTGACGGTGGCGAACTATCAGGAAAGTGCGCGCGAATTTGAAAAGCGCTGGCAGGATTACTGGCGGGAAAACGATACCTATCGTACCCCCAATCCGGGCGATGCCGATTTCGACGCCGCCAAAAAGAAAAAAGTCATCCTCGATATGTTTCCCTATCCAAGCGGTGTCGGCCTTCATATCGGTCATCCGTTGGGTTATATCGCAACCGACGTCAAGGCACGGTTCGAGCGCATGCGCGGCTTTAACGTGCTGCATTCCATGGGATTTGATGCGTTTGGCCTGCCAGCCGAACAGTTCGCGATCCAGACCGGCCAGCATCCGCGCATCACCACCGAAGCCAATATCGAAAACATGCTGCGCCAGTTGCAGGTGATCGGCCTTGGCCATGATCCGCATCGTCGCTTTGCCTCGACCGATGTCGATTATTACAAATGGACGCAGTGGATTTTCCTTCAGCTTTTCAACAGCTTCTATGACCCGACCGTCGAATGGAAAGGCCCGCAGGGGCAGACCATCACCGGGCGGGCCCGCCCGATTGCGGAGCTTCGCGGGCTCCTTGAAAGCGGGGAATGGCTGTTGGACGAGGACAGTGTGCCACAACCGAAATCGCTGATTGGCGAGGGCACGAAGGCAGAAGGCAAAGAGATCGACCGCGCGATTGATCGCGGGCGTCTGGCCTATGTCGATGAAGTTCCTGTCAACTGGTGCCCGATGCTGGGTACGGTCCTGTCGAACGAGGAAGTCACCAACGAAGGTAAATCCGAACGCGGCGATTACCCGGTTTACAAGCGCCCGCTGAAACAGTGGATGTTGCGGATTACCGATTATGCCGATCGTCTGGTTGCTGACCTTGAAGGGCTTGACTGGCCCAATGGCGTTGTCGAGATGCAGAAAGGCTGGATCGGTCGTTCCGTCGGCGCGCGGGTCAATTTCCCGGTGGCATTGGCCGATGGCGGCAAGGACAAGATCGCGGTTTATACCACGCGGCCCGATACGATTTTCGGCGCGACCTATATGGTGCTGGCACCCGAACATCCATTGGTCGATGCGCTGACCTCAGCCGATCAGAAGGATGCGGTTGCTGCCTATCGCGCCAAGGTCAAACTGGCCGGTCCGGTATCATCCAAGGATGAAGCCAACCGCGAAAAGACCGGCGTGTTTATCGGGGCCTATGCCACGAACCCGGCCAATGGGCAGCAGATCCCGGTCTGGATTGCCGATTATGTCCTGATGGGCTATGGCACCGGCGCGATCATGGCGGTCCCGGCGGGTGATCAGCGCGATTTCGAATTTGCCCATAAATTCGGCCTGCCGATTGTCGCCACTACCAAACCGTCGGAAAGCTGGCTTCGGGCCAATGCACCGGATGATGCGGCCGATCTTGACGATGCGGCATTGCTGGCGCGCTATGAAACCGCACCGGGCGATTTCAAAATCGCGCAGACCGATATCGGCGATACGATCAATTCCGCCAATGACGAGGTCAGCCTGAACGGGCTTTCGACCCCGGATGCCAAGGCAAAAATCATTGAGTGGCTGGAAGCCAAGAATATCGGCCGCGGTCGGGTGCAGTACAAACTGCGCGACTGGCTGTTTTCGCGTCAGCGTTATTGGGGTGAACCGTTCCCGGTTCTGTTTGATCAGCAAACCGGACAGGTGCATGGCGTGGCCGAGGCAGCCCTGCCCGTCGTCCTGCCGGAAATGACCGATTTCAAGCCGCAATCGAACGAGGACCCGAATTCGGAACCCGAACCGCCTTTGGCGCGCGCCAAAGAATGGATGGAAGTCACCGGGATCGTGCTTGCCGATGGTTCGGTCCTGCCGGTGGATGCGGCGGTGGGGTCGACCCACAGCCATGCCGGTGCAGATTACGAAGTGCGTTCGTTCCGTCGTGATGCGAACTCGATGCCGAACTGGGCCGGTTCGTGCTGGTATTATCTGCGTTATTTCGACGCACAAAACGATCAGGCCTTTGCATCGGATGCGGCAGCGGTCTATTGGGCCAATACTACCGATGACAATGGCAATGCCAAGCCCGGCGCGGTTGACCTTTATGTCGGCGGGGCGGAACATGCGGTGCTGCATCTGTTGTATTCGCGTTTCTGGCACAAGGTGCTCTTTGATCTTGGCTATGTCGCCACACCCGAACCGTTCCAGAAGTTGTTTAACCAGGGCATGATCACGGCCGATGCTTATACCGACGCGCGCGGCGTTTATGTCGACATCCATGATGTTGAAATGCGTGATGTTGACGGCAAAAAGCAGCCGTTCAATGCCAAGACGGACGAGGCACTGATCACCGTTCCGGGCAAAATGGGCAAGCGCTATAAAAACGGCATCCCGCCGGAAGAAATTTGCGATCAGTATACGATTGATACCTTCCGGACGTACGAGATGTATATGGGGCCGCTTGACAGCTCCAAACCGTGGCAGTCCGATGCGATTGTCGGCATGATGCGTTTCCTGTCCAATGTCTGGAAGGTCGCAACCCAGATGGAACGCACAAGCGACGTCGATGGCAAAATCGAAACGCTTTTGCATAAAACCATCGCCAAGGTGACCAACGACATCGCTGAATTGCGTCTGAATACTGCGATTGCGGCATTGATCGAGCTGACCAATGCCATGACCCGTCAGAATGCGGTGCATGACGATCATGTTCGTGCGCTTGCCCTGATGGTCGCGCCCTTTGCGCCGCATCTGGGCGAAGAGCTTATGAGCCGTATGGCAGAGGCCGAATTTGGTTCCAAAAAATCGGTGATCAAGTTTGACTGGCCGGTATTTGATGCAGAAAAGGCCAAGGACGACGAATTTGAAGTCCCGGTTCAGGTCAATGGCAAAAAACGCGGCTCGATCATGGTGGCGGCGGATGCCGATCAGGCAACGGTCGAGGCAATGGCAAAGACCGATGAAAATGTCGCCCGCCATCTTGAAGGGATGCAGATCGTCAAGGTGATCTATATCGCCAAGCCGACCCCGAAACTGATCAATATTGTGGTCAAGGGGTAAGCCCAGTCTTAATCGACGATGATGATGAAACGGGGTGCGTCATTTATGGCGCACCCCGTTTTGCATACTGGATCGTTGGCTGTTTAGCGGGTGGAACCCGGAAGGGAGGGGAGGCAGTCGTTACGCCAGCTTTCAGGTGGCAGATCACGTTCGAGCAAGGAAATATCGGGTAAAACGTCGCTTCGTCCGAAAATTCCCGCCAGCGTTCCGTCACACAGCATGTCGTAAACAGCCCGGTTAAATATGGCGCGATTTTCAATACCTTCGCGGTTGGCCTGAAACAGGGAAAAGACATTTTCCGTTGTGAGCGGGATGTCGAGAGTATCGATAACCCCGGCAAGTCCGAGCTGATCGCGAATGTGAAACCCCGAAGACCTCTCGATGATGGCAGCATCAAGCCGGTTGTTGGCAATCATGCTCAGCAAGGAATGGTCGCTGGGAACCCGTTCGAAATCGACATCCTGACGATTGATGATGGCGGGTGGATAATGATAGGCCGAAAGCCCGACCCGCAATCCGGCCAGACCGTCGGGTGAGGTGATCGCGTTCTGACCAAATTGGCCCGGTTTGTAGAAAATTAGATTCTCGCGCAGGTAATACGGCACGGATGCCAGCGAAACCGGTAATTTGCTAAGAGACGGGAAGGCGCCCAAGGCATCGTATTCGCCGGCAACAAAGGACTGTACCGCTCGGCGGGGTGGTAGAATATCAATGATGATTTTCTGGCCGGTCCGCGCAGCCACTTCTTGATACATGCGAATGAATGTCCCACGCGCCGGACTTTCGGCCATCATCGGGATGTAAGGCATTACAACGCTTATGCGCGCAGCTCCTGCCCGGCCTGTGGCGGGCATTCCAGCAACAAGACAAAACAGGAAAAGGCAAATCAGATAGGGGATTTTATGCATGGATAACAGTCTGATTTCGAGAACTCGTAGGTTAACACATATTTTGCGATTGCCTAAAGCGGATACCGTTCCTCTTTTATTGACGGTTGAGCACGTGCTGGCTAGAAGTCAGGCAGAATTCAATTTCAAGGGTTGAGCAATGAGCCACGGTCGCAAGATTTCGGTTATCGGTCTGGGATATGTCGGTTTGCCGGTGGCGGTGGCCTTCGGGATCGAAATCGGACGTGTCGTGGCGTTTGATATCAACAAGTCGCGCATTGCACAGCTTAAGGCAGGGCATGACGCAACCGGCGAGGTTGATGATCATGAGCTGGCAGCCGCCGATTTGTTGCTGAGTGATAATCCCGAAGATTTGCGTCAGGCCGATTTCCATATCGTGACTGTGCCGACCCCAATTGACAAATCAAACCGTCCTGACTTGTCGCCATTGCGATCTGCATCGAAAACCGTTGGTGCAATCCTTAAGAAGGGCGACATCGTTGTTTATGAAAGCACGGTTTATCCGGGCGCGACCGAGGAAGAATGCGTGCCGATCCTGGAGCAGCTTTCGGGGTTGAAGGCGGGGATCGATTTCACGGTGGGTTATTCGCCTGAGCGCATCAATCCTGGAGACCGCGAACATCGCTTTACCACCATAACCAAGGTTGTGTCGGGGCAGACGCCTGAAACGCTTGAAATCGTTGCGGCAGTTTATGGATCTGTCGTCAAGGCTGGGATCCACAAGGCACCGACGATCAAGGCCGCGGAGGCCGCCAAGGTGATTGAAAATACCCAGCGCGATCTGAACATTGCGCTGATGAACGAACTGTCGCTGATCTTTGATCGGGCGGGTATCGATACCCGTGATGTTCTGGATGCCGCGGGCACCAAATGGAACTTCCTGCGCTTTACGCCCGGCCTTGTCGGCGGGCATTGCATCGGGGTTGATCCCTATTACCTGACCCACAAATCAGAGGAACTTGGTTATTACCCGCAGGTGGTTCTGGCCGGTCGTCGGGTGAATGACGGTATGGGCGAGGTTGTCGCCAATAAGGTCATTCGGGCGTTGTTGCGCGAAGGAGCGACCAAGAACCCTACTGTGACGGTGCTTGGCCTGACCTTTAAGGAAAATGTGCCCGACATTCGAAATACGCGCGTGATCGATATCATCCGCTCGCTCGAAGATGCCGGGATAAATGTTCAGGTCCATGATCATCATGCCGATGCCGAGGAAGTTCTGCATGAATTCGATGGTCTGAAATTGTGTGGTGATGCCGACCTGAAACCGGCGGATGCCGTCGTGCTGGCGGTGTCACACCGGGAATATGTTGCCAAGGGGTGGCCACTAGTGGAGGGGCTTTTGAAGGATGGTACCGGCTTCGTTGCCGATGTGCGCGCCATTCTGCCGCGTGACGACGTGCCCGCAGGCATCGACCTTTGGCGCTTGTAAAAGCCGCGCCGTTTATTCCTGATACAGATTAAGCTCGCGCTGCATCTTTTTGGTCAGGCCGCGCGAGACGATTTTGTGGGATGCTGCCAAATGGTCACGCAGGCTCGCATCATCAAGTCCCGGTGCGTCATAATGCTGGATCCATTTCATCCCGCGCGAGGCAAGATACGGAGCAGGGCGCAAACCTGGTTGTTCCTTTAAAACCTCGTAGGCGATGTCGGATACCTTGAAGGTAATGCCAAGCGTATGACCCGTGGTCCAGCCGCCAATCGCAAAGACCTTGCCGCCGACTTTCCAGACATCGGCACCGCCCCATTGCACGACATGGGTTGTCACGGGCAGCGATTGGCAAAATGCGTTGAATTCATCGCGGGTCATGACGGTATCTTTCACGATTAAGGCTTGCTGGATATTTGGGCAGGCGTGGTTAAAGAGATCAAGAAATGATTTCCTTGATCAGTTGTTGAAGTTCCTTCTCAAACCGATCTGTCCGGAAGTTCTGGTTGCAAAAGGCCTTTGCAGCCCGCGCCATTTCGTGGGTTTTGGTTGGTTGGATCAGGGCATCTGAAACAATATTTGCCAGCATTTCCGGATTGCCGGGCTGGCAGATGCGGCCGGTTTCGCCATCGCGAACGATATCAACCAAAGTTCCGATTGCGGAGCTGATGACGGGAACTCCTGCGGCCATGGCTTCGAGCACGACAAGAGGTTGTGCTTCGTTCGGGGAGCGTGAGGGAAACAGAAAAAGGTTGGCGTTGGATAGAAGTTCGGTGCGGATATCCGCATCGACCGGACCATGATAATGGCAGTGATCCGAAAGGTTCAAATTACGGATCAATTGCGCAAGTTCGCAGGTTGAGAGGTCGCCTTCGGCGCCTGCGATATCAAGCGCGAAATCGATATTACGCTGTTTGAGGATTGCACAGGCCGCCAGCACATCATCGATACCTTTGCTGCGAAAAAGGTTTGATAGATAAAGCATACGCGGCGTTATGGTGCTGATCGGGTCGTGATCGATCATGAAGGCCGTATCGGGCAGGCAATTGGCGATGATTTTTGATCGGCATTGAAGGCCATCAATTTCATTGCGCAACGCCTTGCCCAGAATAATGGCGGTTTGCCCGGCAAAGGCATGGCGTTGCAAAAATGCGGTTAACCATTGGCTGCGCCCGGTTTGCAATCCACGGCCATGCAGATGCAGTATGGTTGCGATGCCAAGGATTTTGGCCGTCATCACATAAAGACAATCGCGATAAAACGCGCCCCCAGTTGGGGCGAAGCAGATATAAAGTGCATCGGGTTTTCGCCGGAGTGCGAGCAATAGTTTTAGCCAAAGTCCCAGAGCCATAACCAGTTTGCCCAATCTCATCCTGGCAATATCGCGGGGATTTTTGGCAAAGCGCATTTCAAGCACTGTCACATCACAGATTTTGCGAAGCGCGACCAAAGCCCGTTCATTCATGGTTGCCGCCCCGTGCATCGGCGGGGGCAGTTGCACCAAGGCAATGATCCGCGGTGGTTTCGTCATCTGCCAATCCCCGACAAACGTTTCAGATCGAAAATGCGCATCCAATGTGGTGGCGCGATAGCCCGGCGATGTCGGGCCAGAACAATGCGTAAAGTTTCTTGATAGACCGGGGCGGGGATGGAGGCAAAATGGCGTGTCTCGGGATTAGTGTTTCGCGTAATCAATTGTCGGCGAAACTGCCAGATGGAGGTCATGGGCAGGCTTGCGACGCGCAGATAAAAATCAAGATCGATGCAGCACGGCAGTACCGGGTCATAGCCACTGGCCATTTCCCAGATATCGCGATGAAACGCCAATGACGAGTGATGCAGCGGGTTGCTGCGATAAAGCCGTGTGGCCGGGATTTGTTGCCACGGGTTGCGGGCGTTTGGTGTGGCTGTTTCCTGTCCTGTGGCGAAGGCAAGGGCGTTTGGACGATCCATGAGAAAGGCGGCCTGTATCGACAGGCGATCCGGGTGAGACACATCATCGATATCCTGAATGGCAATCAGGCGGGTTGTCGCATTGGAAATGGCAAGATTAAGGGCGGCTCCCCTGCCAATCGGGGGGCAGCAAATCAGTTTGACTCTTGTTGCTTGGCCGGGAAGGATGATCGGGTTTACCGAACCATCATCGACAAGGATGGCAACATCCTGCGGGCGGAGAATTTTGTAAAGATTGGCAAAATAGCGTTCCAGAAAGGCATCGCCATCCCGAACCGTGGTGATCACGGTGATCGCATCATCCTTGGTCATGAGGGGCTCCAGACGATGCGAAGTGTTGCGGTGCTTTGGTTCGGGACAAAGATCGTTCTGACCGGGCCGGTTACGGCAAACAGGCCATCATCGGTGATATGGAGCGGATGGTCCGCGATCAGGTGGAGGTTCAAATCGGGGAAATCAATCCGGTTTGAACCGGGTTTTTCGAAGGCCAAGCCGGCGGGGACCAGCAGGCGGAACAGATGCAGGTTGGATCGGCTGTCTGTATCGACCTGATCATGGATGACAATTTCGTTCTCGTTGAATGTGATGTCGCGCTGGCCCCGGCGACCTGCCAGTCTGAATGTGATCTTTGCGGTGCTATCGCTTATCGTGCCGGATGTGAAGGTGCTACACGCCTGTTGACCGGCAAAGGCCGGAAGTGGCAGTGATGCCGGGCCATAAAGGCTTGAAAAGTCTTCTTCGCCGCCGGTGGGAGGCAGGAAAACATGACCGTTTGTGATCAACACCGGCGCGGTCGTGATATCATAGGACGACTTTCCGCGCAGGCACATGCGGGCGTGATAATGATCGGTGTCGTGGATCAGCAGGAAATCGGCATTGGCGCGAATTGTTGGCGCATGTTCGGGCGAACTATCGATTGCTGCGCGCAGCAGCCAGAAGCCGGTGAAAGCCAGATAATCGTAATGCCGGTTATAGCTGTACCAGCCCGGTGTTTGTGGATTATCCGGGCCGGGATCATCTGGTAAAGGATTGGGGGCAAGCAGGTTGAGCGACAATGTTTCGGTTTGCAGCAAGGTCTGTTCAAGGCGAAACAGGATGGCTTCGGCCTCAGCGCGATAGCCGTGTTTGAGCAGGGCATAAAGGGCGGTCGTTGCGCCAAAGCTCTGTCCGGCACCGCGCCCGACAAGGTTGGGGATGCCTGTTGTTGCGCAAAGTCGGGCAATCAGATCAGTGGCCTTCGCCGCGATTTTGCGTTGGGCTGGCATAGGGCTATCGGTCAGCAAGGCGGTGCAGAAGGCATGATATTGCGCGGAAAAACAGCCGGGGCGGTCCATGAAGACCGGTGCGCGCCAGAAGCGGGTACGAGTATAAAGCCAGTCCAGTTTTGCACGCAGTTTATCCCGCCATGAACCGGATTGGCGGATACGCATTGCAAGGATGTGCCAGTTTGCGACACTGGGCGATTGGTATGGGGAGTTTCGCAAGATGGCATAACGGGTTTCGGCGTTTATGTCCGGGCAGTTTTCCAGTGCGTATTCGATGAATTCGCGATGATAACGGTGGTCCTGGATTTCGGTTTTCAGCGCATTGACGGCCGCCCTAATTTTCGCAGTATAGTGATCGTAACCCAGATTTTGACAAAGGGCGACGGCATAGGCCTTGGCGTAAAAGCTGTGCTGGGGGAAATCGCCATTTTCGTACTGCTGATTGGCCAGTTGATCGGCAATCAAACGCGCAAGCCGAAGGCAGCGTTCGTGCAAATCAGATTGTACTACGCGAAGCGACATGTGACCTCCAGCATCAGGGACTGACTTGATTTCAGCCTGTTAAGCGGGACTGCCTGTATTTCGGGACAGCGTCGGCCAAGTCGTTCGCGCAAGCGCCAGAAAGCAGCTTTGCCACCCGGAAAATTCCAGACCAGATGCGCCAGCCAATCCGGGGCGGACAGGGTGAAAAATCGGTTGGCCCAGCGCAACCAGACGTGATCAACCGGATCGATTGGCAGCAGGCGGGCGTGAATGATCCAGTGATCGCCGCGATCACGCAGATAAATGTAAGGCGTAAAGCGACCGGCCCCGTCATAACGATCAAGTGTGACGTGAATGATTGTGCCATCGGTTCCCATCAGTCGGACGGTGCGGACGGGATACAGGCGGTATCTGTCACTGTCGGTGTGGTGATATTTGCGACCGGCAATTTCGCCGGAGTGAATGGTGGGTTTGTCAAAGATCAGCCGGATGACGGCATCCTGTAACAGCCCATCGCGGCGGGCGGAGAGTGTTGCCCGGATGCGAAGCGTTGCTGGATCAATCCGGCTTGTCTGGTAATCAAGCGCCCAGTCGCCTTCGGCCAGTTGCCAGTGATCGCCAACCTGGCATGTGTTGCGGCATTGATCGCTGAGTGTGACGAAAGAGTGCCGATCAGAGCATTCAAAACTCCATGGCCCGAAACGGATATCGCCATACTGGCCGGTGATGAGGCGGTTATTGATGATTTCGGCCTGCAATTTCTTCATGCCGGTTTGTTCCGCAAAATGGGATTGCGGTGACATATCGCGATCAGGATCAGGCAGAGGCTCAGGCGAAGCTGCATGATGATCACGGCACCGGTTTCATGAGGGGAAGCCGGAAGAAGCACGCCTGAGACAACCATAAGAGCAAGGCAAATCCAGCCGGGGAAGAACTGGCTTTCGGTTTCCTGCGATATCAGGATTTGACGCGAGACCATCGCAAGCAGCACGGGCCAGAAGGCCCCTGTGCGCAACAAGGCGACGAGGTCGACATTGACAGTGCCGTAAAAAAGCAGGGCAAGCGTTTCGGGCAGCATCAGAAGTATTGCAGTCATGGCAAGTGGTGGTGCGATCAGCCAGATATCGCGGAGCAGTCCGGCCTGCTTTTTGGCAAATAATGCCGCCGAAATGCTGGCGATGATCGCCGCCGTGATCAGGAATATGCGTTGGGCCAGCATTAGACTGGTGTGCGCTGCGTCGGACAGATTTTGGCCGAGCAGCACGAAATCAAGATTGGGGAGTGCGCCAGCCAGCAGGGTGAAGCCGATCAGATTGATCATCTGGCTGTGGGTGATTTTGGTTATGGCAGTTGGGTGAGAGGCATGACCGCGAAGGGCAAGGAAGGCACCAGCGATCAGGCTTGCCAGTGAGATTGCTGGTGCGATGGCAAAGAGGGCCAGATTGCTTTGGGTGACGATGGCAACGAAAGCGACGGTGATTCCGGCGATTTGTCCTAGAACGGCGATCAGGGCGATTTTGGAAAGTTGACCGCGTGCCGTGATGATCCAGTCCGGGGCGAGAGTCGCGACCGTGGGCATCAGAAGGATCGGCGATGGGGGGATGTCTGTCATGATGACGACAAACGCGGTTGCCGCAATAGCGAGTGTGAGGCGAAGCGTGCAAAGGGCGAAGGCGGCGCGGCGCTGGTTTGCCTGATAGAGCCGGATCAGAAGCAGGCCGCATCCGGCCTGCGCGATGGTTACGGCAAGGCCGATGGTGGCAACGGCCGCGAAATAGGCCCCTAACTGATCGGGGGCGAAATGATGGCCGATCAAAAGCAGAATGATCATACCGCCAAGGCGTGTGATCAGATTGGCTGAGAGCATCCAGAGCGGATAAATATACGTGCGGAACCTATGCATGTTGGGCAAGAACCCTTTCATAGGCGGCTTCGGATCGGGTGCCGTAATCCATGGTGATATTGGTTGCGATCAGGTCGCGGGCGGCGACGCCAAGTGCCTGAACACGTGCCGGTGCGGCATGCAGGGCCTGGATGGCGTCAATCAGAGCGTTGCTATCGCGGGGCCGGATCAGGAGCCCATTTTTTTGATGGGTAATTGGGCTTCCGGCATCTGGGGTCGTGATCACGGCACAGCCAGCCGCCATGGCTTCAAGCACGGCAAGACTGCTGCCTTCGGACAGGCTGGGGAAGACGAATATATCGTCGGAGAGCAAGTGCTCGGCAAGCTTCGCCTGTGGCATTGCGCCGTGCCAGACGCAACCCTGCGGCAGTTTGGAAAGATAGGCGAACGCACAGGGCTGTGCCGCACCGATCAGATCAAGCGTGATGGAAGGCCCATGACGGGTGCGCAGCGCACGGAAGGCTTCGATCAAAATTCGGATGCCCTTGGCAATCGAGATATTGCCGACATAGAGAAGGCGGGTGATGCCGGGATTTTGTGTTGGTCGTTCGGCCTTGACCAATTGAGAACACAGGCCGGACGCAAAGGGAACCAGATGAATGCGTGCCGGATCAATGCCGCATTCTTCAAGTCCGGCGGCAACCACGTCGGAGGGGGCAAAAACGCCATCGGCAAATCGGGCTTCTGCGATGCGGCGGCGGGCAAGGAAGTTTGATATCTCGCGATAACGCAAACCGTGATGGTGATACTCGTCGGCGAGCTGGCGATAGCGGACCGGGGCAAGCTGGCCGGTGACATCCGAAATGATCGTCATGCCATGTGCACGGGCAGCTTGCATGGCGGGAAGGCTGTAATTTCCCTGACCGTGGAGGATACGGGCATCGGGCATATGGAGAAGCGCCAGCCATGACAGAGGCAGATCGGAATAGAGGTTTCGCGCGGGAAGGTGAAGCTTTTGTGCGAGCTTTCCCATAATATCGGGCAAGAGGTGTCGGCCGGGAACAGTGGAAAGATGTGGTTCCACCCGCCGGGCCGGCGGGGTGAGAAAACCGCTACCGTCATGACGCCAGAAACTGTCCCAGCGGACCAGCCGGTTATGGTGTGCTAGATGGGCTGCGAGAATGCGGAGCTGGTCATTGCGGCCAATCATCCAGACCGGGGCATCACGGACCAAAACGCGGTTATGCATCAGGCACCTCTGCGCTGTTTGCCATCTTGCAAGCCCGCAAGATGGTTTCGGCGTGATGGGTGGGGGTTTTGTTGGCGATGCGGGAATGCTGCCGGGCTTGGGTTTTCTGCCATGCGGCGCGATCACTTAGCAATCGCGCGCAGGCCGTCATCCATGCGGGCACGATGTTGCAAGGCAGAATTTCGGCGGTGCCGAGAATATCGGGAACGCAGCCGACCCGGTTGCTTGCGAGGGCGACGGTGCCGCATGCAATGGCCTCGATCACGGTGACGCCATAGGCATCATTGCGGCTGGGCAGGAGGCAGAGTTTGGCCTGCTGATAGATGCGGGGCAATTTCGCCGGAGGTATTTCGGGCATATGGTCGGTGGCCTTGTTCAGACCTAGTCCCGCAAGCCGGTTTGCAAGGTCATTCTGGTCGCAGGCCCCGACGATTTGTATACGCTTTGCGTGGCCTTGGCGGTGTAGTCCGGCTGCAATTTCAAGGAAGGTTTCGAAGCCCTTGGATAATGTTGGTCTTCCGCACCATAAAAGATCGACAGGACGGTCATCAAAGCCGTGAAGATGATTGGGAGCCTTGAAGGAAGGCGGGATGGGGGCGATCAGGATATTATTTCTGACCTTGCCGGATTTGACAAACCAGTCTTGGCCATTTTCCCCGGCGGCAATGCAGGTTTTGGCATGCGCGATCATCGTTTTCCGGATGCAATCGCGAAGACGGTTTTGATAGGTGGCGTCCGATCCGGCCCAACCATCAAACTGTAAAATGGTTGGGATATTGTGTCGGCGGGCATAAAGATGTGCCTGCCATTGTGCCAGTCCGAAACCGGCAATGATCAGGACATCAGGCCGGGCGGCGTCAAGGGCGCGGATTAAGCCGAAATTAATCGGGATCACGCGGTTTTCACCAAGCGGGATTTTGATGCCGGGCAGGATTGATTGGGCGAAATCGCCGGTCAGCATCGGCCACGCGCGTTGGGGTTCTTGACGCTGGGTGCAGATGACGTGGAAGTCGCCATCTGGATTTCGGGCCGGGTTGCAGGCATGAACAAGGCTGGCCAACATGCCATAGGCGCGTTGCCGGTAGGGCGGAACGATATTCGTAAGCAGAATGATCTTCACGCGCCATCACTCTTTGGTGTTTGTCTTGATGACAAAACAATCATAAGTTACTTTGAATTTCAATGCTTTGTCAGATGGTTGTCGGGGTGCGAACAATTGCAGCCATCATATAAAGGGACATTGGGGAGAGATCGGCGGGGATGACCAGCGACCGGGGGGACTTTTTCGGCCTGACGCTTGATTTGCGCAGGCAGGCGTCATTGGCCGATCACATCTGTTCCAATATCCATCAAGAAGGCTGTTTCCGCCATTTGTCGTTAAATGCGGTCAAATTCGCACAAGCGTGTCGGGATGGCGGTCTTTGGGGTGTTTTAGCACAGGCCGATTGCCTGTCGGCGGATGGGATGGGGATTGTCTGGGCGGCGCGATTGCTGGGCCTTGCGGTGCCCGAACGGGTGACAGGCATTGATTTGATGGAAAGCCTTTTGCCAAGGTTTGAGGCGGCGGGACGTTCGGTCTTTTTGCTAGGCGCCCGCGATGATGTTCTGCATCGCGTGCAAGCACGCCTTCGCCGCGATTTTCCCAAACTGATCATTGCCGGGGTCCATCACGGTTACGACCCCGATGATGCCAAACTGGCCGAAAAGGTTCGGGCCAGCGGTGCGGACGTGGTGTTTGTTGCCCTTCCCAGTCCGCGCAAGGATGCGTTTGTGGTGAATTACGGGCCGAAAACCGGATGCCGTTTTATCATGGGGGTTGGGGGGGCTTTTGATGTGCTGGCCGGTGATATCAGGCGGGCACCAGCGATGATGCAGCGATGCGGGCTGGAATTTGCATGGCGCATTGCCATGGCGCCGCGCACGATGGGGCCACGATATGGTCGCGGGCTTTGGCGGTTTGCCGGGGCTGTCATTCCGGCAATCTTGCGGGCATGGGCTGGACGATTTTACCACGCGGCAGGTTGGGTCGTGATTGTCGGATTTGCGATCTGGCTTGTGTTGACACCCGCCGATGCAAGCGGACAGGTAGTTTTACCCCCACCTGAAATCGAAGCGGCCGAGGCAAATGCAAGCCAGATCATGCAATTCCTGACCGATCAGCTATCCGAAAACGACACTGTGGAAATTGACGATACGGTCGATGCCCTGATTGCAAGATTGTTGGGGCGGGATGTGGTGACAAGCGAAGGCAATCTGAGGCCAGAGGATTTCAGGATGGTCTTGCTGGTTCTGGATCGGGTTCTGGCATTGACGCAGATGCTCATGCCCGGCGGAACAGGCAGTTTTCTGATGGAATTGATCGTTATTAAGGCGGTGCTTCGGGTGGTGGCAATGTATCCCGAACCCATGATGCGTGACGCGATGGCAGCAGGAACGATGCCTGAAATCTCAAGGCGGTTTTTTGATGCGGGATATCGCGCGCAAGCCGTTGCGTCAGAGACAACCGACAATACCAGTCCCGGATCAATATCAAAGCCACCCCAGCCCTTTTTGCCAATTCGTTTCAGCACGTATTACAGGCAATGGGACCCGGCGGCGACGCAAAGCTGGAACACGAGCCTCACGGAAGAAAGGGCAGATACCGATCAGTCGTACTGGATTGAACAGCCATCGGTCAGCCCGCGATGAGGCATTCGGATCAACTGCAAACCGACAAGGATACAGACTTGACGTTGATCGATCTGTTCGCGGTGCTGTGGCAGCGCCGCGGGATTGTGATGCTTGTTTTTGTTGCGGTGTTGATGGTGGCCGCGGCTCTTATTCCCCGACTGATGCCAACCTATCGTTCGGTGGCCGAAATTGCCTTTGTGATCGATCGCGAAGATGCCCCGGTAGACGGGGGCGGGGTTGCGCAGCATCTGGAAACCGCAATGGCGGAGCTTCGCGGGAATGAAGTATTGGCAACCGCACTTTCGGTCCTGCGCGGCGAGGGCGTTCAGATCGTGCCCGCGATTGACGGAAGTGAGGGAAATGAAGCAGGCGATAACCGCGTACTTGGTGCCCTGCGATCACGGATCGAGGTGGTGCGCATTGGCAATGCGTCCGTGATCGAGGTTAGTGTGACCGATCATGATTCGGCACAAAGCCAGAAAATCCTGAATGCCGTTATCGACAGTTACCTTTGGCAGCGCGAAAGTACACGTAAACAGGTACTTCGTGCGAGGTTGATGGAAACGTCCGAACAGCTTTTGGCCGCGAACGCAAAGCTGGCGCAGGCCGAAACCGATCTTTCGGTGTGGCAGCAGCAGGCAGGCTTTATCGAACCCGATGAAAGCCGTTTGATGCTGGACCGGATTTATCAATTGAGTGGCGCACTGGAGGTTGCGCGGCGTGATCTGGAACGGGCACGCCTGATGGCAGATGCGCGCAAGAATGCGCAGTCGATTGATGCCCTTCTGGCCCTGCCACCGATTGCCAATAATGAAACGGTTCGACGGCTTTCTGGGCAATATGACGAGGTGCGTCGAAATCATGCGGGATTGGATCAGCGATACGGTCCCAAGCATCCGGCGATGATTGCTGTTCATCGCGAACTTGAAACCGTGCAGCGGCATCTGCGCGACGCCGTGTTGGTGGCAGCAGAGAAGATCGTGCTTGATCTGCGAGATGCGCAAAAACAATATGATGTGATCAGAAGCCAGCGTGATGACTGGCAGGAAAAATTGACTGTCCGCCATGAAAAGGCACAGGGGCAGGCCGCCCTTTTGCGCGCGGTGGAACTGATGCGCAGCGAAGCCGACACGCTTGGCACAACGGAGCAGGAACTTCGTATCGCATTGGCTGCATTTCAAAGTGATGTGACGGTGATGCAGGCCGCAAGCCTGCCTGAAACGGCGGAGTTTCCGACCAAGCGCGATTTGTGGATGGCGGCAGTTCTGGTCGCGCTTTTTGCCGCCGTTGTTGCGGGGATGCTAAGGCACTATTTCGATCAGGCGATCCATGATGACGGGAAGTTGGAAGACCGGTTTGGTATTCCGCTTTATGCCCGGACTCCGCAAGTTGATGACCCCTTTACCAGTGCGGTTTCGATGGAGGAAGCGGTTGGCCATCTGGCGGTTTTGATCAATATCCTTGCCAAAACGCGCGTACATGCGGGCCGCGCCCATGTCAGTTGCATCGGGTCGGCTGTGCCGGGCGAAGGCAAAAGCAGACTGGCGCGTGATCTTGCGACAAGCTTTGCGACTGCGGGGATGAAGACGATTCTGCTTGATGGCGATCTGCGCCACCCAACGGGATTTGCGCGTGTCGGCAACGTGTCGGATTTGACGGCGGTTCTGGCCGGTGACGGGACGTTGGAGGACGCCATTCAAAGCGGGGAAGATCGCGAATCTTTTGACTATATCGGTGCGCGGGCATCCGTACCGGGAAGTTTTGCGACCGGCTTGCTTCAGAATGGATTACGGGATGTTCTGGATCTTCTGCGCGGTCGTTATGACCGGATCGTGATTGATACTCCGCCGGTTTTATCAGTGGCCGATGCGATACTGCTGATGGGGGCGGCGGATGTACGGTTGCTGGTGCTGCGCCGTGGTTACAGCAAACGCCGTGATGTGCGCGATGCCATCAATCAGTTGAACGCCGCCGGGTTGGTGCCCGATGGCCTTGTCCTGGCTGCCACACGGGGCAGACCGGCGTATGGTCGGGACAATGCCGACAGGGCGGAGGACGCCTGATGCGTTTTCGCCGGACCCCTATATTTGCCGGGCTGGTTTTGATCGGGATCGGTTTGGGCCGCCTTGGGGCTGAGATGGCGGCATTGCGGAATGTGCCGGATATCGAGGCTGCTTTGCGTGATGGGGATGGAGTTGCCGATTACGCAAAGCAGCACGCGGTCAAGGCAGCTTTTAAATCAGGCGAATGGATGGCTTTGGAGATATTGACGAGTGCGGAGCTTATAGATGCGCCTTTTGATCCGGTTTTGATGTCGCTTCGGGCTTTGGCACGGGCGCAGCAACAAGACTTTAATCCGCAGGCGATTGGCGAAGAACTGGATCGGGCCGCACGGATTGCCGGGGATCGTTCCGATATTGTGATGCTACGCGGCTTTGTACTTTCGGCCTTGCTTCAAGCGCGGCCAGAAGGGACAGGAAGGGCAGAATGAGTGCAGGCATCGACGCGACCCAGCCGATGCTGGACATGATACCGATCAGAGCCGCAAGGCTGATCAGAAGCGTTCGATCCAGACGGTTTTCGGCTGCTCGGAAAGTGCGTGTCAGCCGATACAGGATAAAGCCAGCCATCGCCAGCGTTGCGGGAATGCCAAAGATGAGGGCGGCATCAAGCCATAAATTATGGCTGCTGAACCATGCGGCTTTGCGGTTAAGGCCAAGGGTTGCGAAATGATCCATCACCAGCGCAATCGCGTTCGGGCCAAAGCCACTAAATGGGCGATGGGATATGGCGATGATGGCAGTGTGCCATGCGTCATCGCGCTGGATCAGATCGGGGCGGGCCAGTTCGGCAAAGCGATTGCCAAGATCGGGAATGAGCATGGCGATGACGATCAGGGCAGTTGTAACGCAGGCTACGACCATAACGGGATAGGTGATGCGCGGCAGCAGGCGGTCTGCTTTTGGGCGAAGCATGATTGCAAAGGTGATGAGGGCAATTGCCAGTGCAAGAACCGCACTTCGCGAATGGCTGGCGAACAGGGCGGATGTGAAAATCAGTGCAAGTGCGATCCAGCCAGCCGCGTGATCAATCCGGCTTCCGATTGTGGCCGTGCCCTTGGCGCAGAAAAGGTAAAGGGCGTAGATCGCCGCAATCGTCATCAGGCCGCCAAAGGCGTTGCGATTGGCAAAGCTTCCAGTCCAGTCACCAAGATGGACCTGCTTGGCAAACCAATAGGTGCTTTCAAACGAGAAGATATCGGCAAGACAGGCAAGTGCGACTTGCAGAATTGCCGTAATTATCACGGCCCATGCGATTATACGGGTGAATTTATCACCTTGCATTTGCGCGCATCCAGCGGCCAGCACATAGATACCGACCAGCCACAAAACACTGCCGATCATCGGCAGGAAGGCGGTTGGGTAAAGGGCAAGGTGCGATCCGTTGAACGGGGCAGGCAGCGTTGGCCAGATCGGTGCGGCCTGCACGACCAGCCATACAGACAGGAGTGCGCCGGCAATGCCAACCTGTTTGATCGGTCGGGTCAGTTTCAAGTGGCCGAACCATCCCGCCGCCAGCAACCCGATGCCGGTCAGGATGGTCAGAACCGCTATCGCCCAAGGTCGTGCGCCGCCCAGCATGATCGGGGCCAGAACGATCTGGGATGTCAGGCAAAATGGCACCAGTCGCTGCATCAGCGTTCCGAAAATATCCATGATTTCAAGCTGATCACGATAGCGGAGTTTTTCGGATTTGTCCCGCAGCGTGGTGTGGCGGGGTGTCGCAGGGGCAATTCATGGCCGAAATGAACGAGAAGCCGGACACGGTCGGGGATGCGGCCGGCTCAAACATGCCGGTTCTTTTGCTGGGCATTGTGGCAATGCTGGCATCGCTTTGGCTGACCGGGTTTGGCGGGATGCTGGCGAAGCTGATCCTGATCGGGTTTTGGGGGATTTGGGTTGGGCCTGCGATTTTGCAGGGGCGATTGACGGGAGATGGATTGGTCGCCGTGCTTTTGCTGGCGGGGTTGGTCGGGGTTGTTGGGCTTGGCGATGGTGGGACGGATGAGAAAGTCCGGCTGATCGGCAATCTTCTGATCCTGCCGCTTGGCCTGATATGCGGCCTATGGCTGGGGCGGGATTGTTTGCGGGTGATGGTGCCGGCATTGATTTTGTATCTGCCGATGGCAAGCGTTTTTCAGATTACCCATGAAGGGTGGCGGCTTAATCATCCGTTTCTGTTTTTGGGGTTGTTTGCATTGACGTGCGCGATGCGGGGGCATGCGCGCGGATGGATTGGCGGGGTTGCGGCGGTTGCCGTGGTCCTGAGCCAGACGCGGATTGCGGTTTTGGCGCTGATGATCACCTTTGTCGGGCGGGTTCGGTTTTCGCGAGCGATGACGTGGCTTTTCGGATTGCCGACTTTGATTGCGGTGGGGGTGATGATGACGATCTGGCTGCCGCGCCTTTTGATGACGCATGGCAGTGGGCGATTGGCATTCTGGCGGATGTTCTGGGATGATTGGCAAACGGCATCCGCCGCGCGTCAATGGCTTGGCTTTGGAGCGGGCAGTGTTGAGGCGATTTTGCAGGATTTGCCGTCTGCGGTGGCGTTCGGCGCGCTGCATAATGATCATTTCCGCATCCTGTTCGAGACGGGATTGATCGGAGCAATACTTTGGTTGATGGGTTGGGGGATGCTGATCTGGTTTGCGCGGGGATCGGGGTTGGCGATCTGTATTCTGGCATCAGTCGCGGTGACGATGGTGACGGACAATACACTGTCATACGGGCATTACCTGATTTGTTGCGGGATGGCGGCGGGGATTGCCATGCGGGAGAATGCCGATGCAGGGCAATGATCTGATTGCGGTGCGTGACCGTGTTCTTGCGGGGATTGTTCACGCCGACTTTGCCGGGGCCGATCCATTTGACGGGCTCGAAAGCGGGGTGTTCCGTTTAAGCGGCTTGGGGCGGTTTCGGATGGCGCGGCTGGCTTGGTTGCACGCGATTAAGCGTGGGCCAAGGGCATTACGCCATATTGCGATCATCCCGGCATTGCAAAACCCGAAAACGTTGGCGTTGCTTTTGGGGGCGGCTGATGGGGTACGGCTTTGTGATGTAGCGGGCAGGCTTTGCCGGATGCAAAACGAGGACGGTGGTTGGGGATATCCGTTTGCGTGGCAGGCGCGCGCCTTTTATGTGCCGCGCGGTGCGTCCAATGCGATTGTCACGAGCTTTGCGGTTGATGCGTTGATGACTGGCGGTATAGCACCAAGCGACCCGGTATTACATCGGGCGGCGGGATTTTTGCGTGGGCTTTGGCGGGATGGATATTTTGCCTATGTCGGGCAGGGGGATGGCGAAATCCATAATGCCAGCCTTTGGGCCGCCTGGGCATTGCATCGCATTGATCCGGGTAATGAAATAAGCCGGAAGGCGGTTGCGCGGGTTCTGGCCGCGCAGCGTTCCGATGGAGAGTGGGAATATGGCACGCGGTTGCATCATCGCTTTGTTGATGGCTTTCATACCGGTTACATCCTTGATGTGTTGGATCGGTTCCGGGCATCGGGGATGGTCGGGTTGGATGACGCGATCATGCGTGGCTATGCGTTTTACCGTGCGGAATGTTTTGACACTACTGGCCGCCCGCGCAGCTTTGCCAGGCGGGACGGGTATGTTGATTGTCATGCGGTGGCACAAGCCATCGGGACACTTTGCCGGTTTGGTGAGCTTCCCGCGGCAAAGAAGATTGCGGATTGGGCGTGTGAAGCATTGTTTGATGCAAAGCGCGGTGTTTTCTTCGCCGGGCGGGGACGATTTGGCGTGGATCGGCGCAATTATATGCGCTGGACACAGGCATGGATGGTCTGGGCCCTATCGATTGTGATAGAAAAGACCACGATGACAGAAGCACTCAACCCTGCCCAACCCTTGGTTTTCGAACATCTCGATCCGGCCCGGCCGGAGAAGGAAGAAGCCCTTCGTGCGCTTTCCGAGGGTGCATTTCGCGACCTGTTTAAAGTGACCCGGATTGAAGCGCAGAAAATGCGGGTAAGCGGCGATATGGATGAGCTTTATGGGCTGACGCGCGGGCTTAAAACCCTGCAACGGATTGGTGGGGAGCGGGGGATTGTTTTGAGGACAGGGCCGGTGCAATTCTTGCACGAGCAGGAGTAATTCGCTTTTTGCTGCGAATTCGATAAATCTAAGATAGACTAAGTTAACTTAGTCATATTTGAGGTGCGCGATGGGAACAGTTAACATTCATGAGGCCAAAACACACCTGTCCCGGTTGATTGCAAGGGTAATGAACGGCGAGGATCTTGTAATTGCTAAGGCAGGAAAACCGGTCGTTCAGATGTCTGCGTTTGATCCCGAGAAGTCCCTTGCCAAACGGACGGGATTCCTTCGCGGTGAAATTCTGGTTCCGGACGATTTCGACAGAATGGGATCGGACGAGATCGAAGAAATGTTTGGTCTGCGCTGATGAAGCTTTTACTCGATACGCACTTGATCCTTTGGGCAGCAGGAGAACCGGAAAAGCTTCCATCTGGCGCAGTTGATCTGATCGAAAACGCTGAGAGCGAATTGCTTTTCAGCGCGGCCAGTCTTTGGGAAATCGCAATCAAGTCCGGGCTGGGGCGAGATGATTTTCGGGTGAATGCGCGGCTATTGCGTCGAGGGTTAATTGATAATGGATACTCCGAATTGCCTATCACTGGCGAACATACGCTTATGATCGATACTTTACCGTCTATTCACAAGGATCCGTTTGATCGGCTTCTGGTTGCTCAGGCGATATCGGAAGGGATAGTGCTTCTGACATCGGATGATCTGGTCGCGAAATATGCAGGGCTGGTACGTTTGGTCTGATTTTGTTGCGCTTTTGATGAAATCCTTCAGTAATGTCCGGCCCTTGCCGTAGTTGTTAGTTCAGTTCATGCCCAAAGCCTTCCCCATCCTTCCGATTGATGCGGTTCTGCCCGACCTTTGTGCCGTGCTGGAAACTGGCGCCAACGCGGTTTTGCAGGCTCCGCCGGGGGCCGGGAAAACGACCAAGGTGCCCTTGGCTTTACTGGACAGGGCATGGCGCAATGATCAGAAGATCGTGATGCTGGAACCCCGGCGGCTGGCCGCGCGGGCGGCGGCGAGGCGGATGGCGCAGTTATTGGGCGAAAGCGTGGGCGAGACGGTCGGTTATCGTGTACGGTTTGACAGCAAGGTTTCCACCAGAACCCGGATCGAGGTCGTGACCGAAGGTATTCTGGTGCGCATGATTCAGGATGACCCGGAACTGTCAGGCATTGGTTGCGTGATTTTTGATGAATTTCACGAAAGGTCGCTTGATGCCGATCTGGGTTTGGCCTTGGCGCGGGAAACGCAGACCGCCCTTCGCGATGATTTGCGTATTGTTGTGATGTCGGCCACCCTTGATGGCGGTCCTATTGCGGCCCTGATGGGCGACTGCCCGGTGATCACCAGCGAAGGCCGAGCCTTTCCGGTCGAGACAAAATATGTTCCAATCCGCCCCGATGCATGGATTGATCGGGAAATGACGGCGGCGATCAGGCAGGCACTTCGCGAGGAAAGCGGGTCGATCTTGGCCTTTCTGCCGGGACAGAGCGAAATCACGCGGGTTGAGGCGGCATTGAAAGATGGGCTTGACCCATCGGTGATCATTGCGCCGCTTTATGGCGCGATGGAAACCAGGGTACAGGATATTGCAATTGAGCCAGCACCCGATGGCATGCGCAAGGTGGTGCTGGCGACTGCGATTGCCGAAACGTCATTAACGATTGATGGCATTCGGGTGGTGGTCGATTGCGGATTGCAGCGTTTGCCAAGATTTGACCCGGCATCGGGCATGACGCGGCTGGTGACGGTCAAATCATCGCAGGCCAGTGCCGAACAACGTCGCGGTCGTGCCGGACGATTGGAGCCAGGCGTATGTTATCGCCTGTGGGCAGAAGCCGAACATCGCGCCCGTCCGCCTTTTACCACGCCGGAAATTGCTGATGCCGATCTGGCGCCGCTGACGCTGGAGCTCGCCCGCTGGGGCGTGTCTGATCCGGCAAGCCTGCCGTGGCTTGATCAGCCCGACGGGGCAAAGATCGAACAGGCACGTGATGTGTTACGGCGGCTTGAGGCGATTGACGATGCTAACCGGATCACGCCAATGGGAACTGCGATGGCCGGATTGCCAGTGCATCCGCGGTTGGCACATATGATGTTGCGTGGCGCGCGCCTTGGACTGGGCGAGGTTGCCTGTGCGCTGGCGGCATTGTTATCGGATCGCGATTTCATGCGCGGTCGCGGCGCGGATTTACGGCTTAGGGTCGAGGCGATTTTGGCCCGAAAGGCCCCGAAAATGATCACCGAGGCCGCAAGGCAGCTTTCGCGGCGATTGGGTGATGCCGTGAAGAAAGAGGCCAGCAAAGCGGGCAATCATGACCCCGCTGGCCCCGATGATCCTGTTGATCATGCCGATCAGGTCGGGTTGCTTCTGGCCTTTGCCTATCCCGACCGGATTGGCGAACGGCGCAAGGGGACTGATGCGCGTTATCGTCTGTCGGGCGGGCGTGGCGGGATACTGGCCAATGACGATGCATTGGCGAACGAACCCTATATCGCGGTGGCGGAGCTTGACGGGCAGGCGCGCGAAGCACGGATTTACCTTGCCGCACCGTTATCGCGCGCGAGCCTTGAAACCCATTTCGCCGATCAGATTTCCGAAGGGACAGAGGTCTTCTGGGATGCGCAAAGCGATGCGGTTCAGGCGCGCTGGCAAAGGCGGATCGGCGCGCTGGTGCTTGATGAAAAAAACACCCGTGACGAAGCCGGACCGGATGCGATTGCAACTGCGATGATCGAGGGCATTCGTCGCCTTGGCCTGCATTGCCTGCCGTGGGACAAAGCAGCCGAAGGACTGCGCGAACGGATCGCGTTCCTGCACCGGGTCGATCCGGAAAACTGGCCTGATATGGGCGACGATGCGCTTTTGGGCAGGCTTGAGGATTGGCTGATGCCATATCTTGGCGGGATCAATAAACGCAGCCAGCTTAAACAGGTCAATCTGGCCGAGGCATTGGTATCGGGCATTGACTGGAACAGGCGCCAAGAGCTTGATCGTCTGGCACCGACCCACTGGACCGTGCCGACCGGATCACACATCCGCATTGATTATAGTGCTGAAACACCGGCACTTCCGGTCCGGTTGCAGGAAATGTTTGGCGCGACCGAAACCCCCAAAATCGCCGGGGGCAAGGTGGCGGTGACGTTGCATCTGCTGTCGCCAGCACAAAGGCCGCTTCAGGTAACGTCTGATCTGGTCGGGTTCTGGAACGGCTCCTATGCGCAGGTCAAGGCCGAGATGAAGGGACGTTATCCCAAACATTACTGGCCCGACGACCCGTTGCAAGCCGAACCGACTAGACGGGTTAAAAGCCGGATGTGAGAAGACGGCCTTATCGGGCGCGGCAGGGGCTATACGCGTGTGGCGCAGGCGGGCATAATCGTGCCGCGATTTTGCGTTTAACAGGATCATGATGATCACAGCCGCCACACCGCTTTTAAACGTTGCCGAGATTCACCGCAGCATCGATTTTTACCGTTTGCTGGGTTTTGAGGTGGTGGCGCGTACCTTGTCCGACCTGGATGAGCAACCGGTCTGGGCGATGCTGGAGGCAGGTGACGGGGATACCAGAATACGTTTGATGCTGGCCGCGCATGGCGGTGTTTCACATGAAGAACGCCGGATGCGGCCATCCTTTGCCGGGCTGGTCTGGTATCTGGAATGCAATGATGTTTACGGCATGTTTGACGCGCTAAACGATGCCGGGTTCAAGCCAGAGCCGGTGACGGAGCTTGAGGACGGCACGCATCAGTTCTTTGTCCGTGATCCGGACGGATATGAAATTGCGGTGACAGAACCCAATGGTTACACGGTCGGGTAGCTGATTTTCAGGACTTCAAGCTCGTCCTCGCCTGCTGGCGTGCGTAGCGTCACCACATCACCGACACCGGCTTTCATCAGGGCGCGTGCGACGGGTGAAATCCAGCTTATTTTGCCTTTGAGGCTTTCGGCCTCGTCCTCGCCAACGATGCGGATGGTGACTTCTTCGTCCCGCGCATTCACATATGTAACCGTGGCGCCAAAGAAAACCCGGCTGTGGTCGGGTTGTTCGTGCGGGTCGACAACAACCGCGTCCTCGATCCGTTTGCGCAGATAGCGCACCCGGCGATCAATTTCGCGCAGGCGCTTCTTGCCATAGATGTAATCGCCATTTTCCGACCGGTCGCCATTACCTGCCGCCCATGAAACCACTGCAACGGTTTCGGGCCGTTCCTTTTTCCACAGGTGATCAAGTTCGGCGCGAAGGGCGGCAAGCCCTTCGGGGGTCATGTAAATCGGTCTGTCCATCAGCGGGTTTTAACCCAAATGAACGAGAGGGAAAAGAGGGATCAAGCGCCGCAGCATGCGGGATGCGGCGGCGCTCTGTTAAAGGCAGAAGATGACAACGATTTACGCGGTTGCTTCCGAACGCAGGGCCTTGTCGTCAATCGGCATATGGACAAGGGCTGCAAAGATGCCCAGCGCAATCGACGTGATCCAGACGCCATCGAAACTGCCGGTCATATCAAAGATGATCCCGCCCATCCATGCGCCAAAGAATGCGCCGATCTGATGGGACAGCATCACAATGCCAAACAGGGTCGCCATATAGCGCGGGCCGAAAACCTGTACGATGAGGCCACTGGTTAGCGGCACGGTCGACAGCCAAAGCGCTCCCATCAGGGCAGAAAACAGCCAGATGGTTTCGGCGGTTTTGGGGGCAAGCATGAACAGTAGAATGACCAGTGCTCGCATGCCGTAAATAAACGACAGGCTCCATTTTTTTCGCCATTTGCCGCCCGCCCAACCGGCCGTCAGGGTGCCAACAATGTTAAACAGGCCAACAATCGCAAGCCCCTGTGCCGCGACCGAACCGGGTAACCCGCAAAGCTGGGTAAAGGTTGGCAGGTGGGTTGCGATCACCGCGATATGGAAGCCGCAAACAAAGAAACCGGCATTGAGCAGCAGGAAACCGCGATGTTTGCGCGCCTCGTGGAAGGCCGCGACCAGCCCGGTCGGTCCAAGATCGGCACCACCTGAATTGGGGCCATGGGCCTCGGCCTTGCCGGTAAGCGCAAAGGCAAAGGGCACGATGATCATCGACATGACGGCAAGAATTGCAAGGGCGGTGACATAGCCATAACCGTCATTAAGAAACTGGGTTGTCGGGGCCATGACAAACTGGCCGACCGATCCCCCGGCGGATGCCAGACCAAGGGCGAAGCTGCGTTTGTTCGGCGGAAAGGCGCGGCTGATAGCGGCCAGAATGACCGGGAAACTGGTCGCACCGACACCCGCCCCGATCAGGAAGCCTGATGTCAGATGCAGTTCAAGTGGGGAGGTCGAAGTCCCCATGAGATACAGACCCAGCGCATAAAACAGCGCCCCGCCGATCAGGGTGCGGGTTGTGCCATAGCGATCGGCAAGGGCACCGGCAATCGGGGCGGCAACACCCCACATCAGGTTCTGAATGGCAAAGGCCAGACCAAAGGTCGAGGCACTCCAGCCCGTGGCGGTCAGCATATCGGGGATGAACAGGCCAAGCGACGGGCGGATGCCAAGATTGACTGCCAGGACAAGACAGCCAGCGACAAGAACAAGCCAGGGAAACCACTTGGCGGTGCGAAGAGTGGGGCTCATCGGGCTACTCCGGAGCGGATTTCAATAATTGTTCCGATTTTGAACGCGATGGTGTAATGCGTCCAATTCATTCGGGTTATTGTACTGATAACATTTGCGCATTATTATCTGGCAGCGGATCGGATATCGCTCCGGCTTCGACGACAATTTTGCCAACGGTATCAATGATATCATCAAGATCGGTATTGGCCTGACGGCGGATCAGCATGATCCCCATATTCCAGTTCATGCCTGGAATATCAAGGATGCGAATGCGGTTTGCCGCCGGACTGTGCATGCAGAACCGCCGTGCCATGATGCCGTATCCCGCACCGGCGGCAACCATTTCGATCTGCAATTCAAGGGCGGAAACTTCGAGCACGGACTTGAACTGTACCCCGTTCTGACGCGCCCACGCATTTCCAAGTGCCCGGAAAGTACAGCCATCCGGCATCAGAACCATTGGATGTTCGGCCAGTTCGGCAATGTTTTTCGGGTGGTGTTTGGCCGATCGTGGTCCGATGGCAACGATTTGGTCATCAAGAAGCTTTTGCGCGCGCAGACTTGCCGGAATATCTCGGACATCGGTCCCACCGATTGTGCCATGTGGACCATCCAGCGACAGCATGGCATCAATTTCACCCCGCCGCATCAGCGGCAACAGCTCGCTTGACCAGCCGCTTTTGATCGTAAGCGACATGTCAGGAAAACGTGTGTGCAGGTCGCGCAGTTCACGTGCTGCCAGCAGAGGCGCTGCCCCGTGGCTGACGCCAAGGCGGAAGGGGCCCGTCACGGCATTGTTGCCGGTGATGCTTTCGGTGAAACCGTTAAGGCGGCGCAAAAGATCACGGGCTTCGGCCAATGCACGATGCCCGGCAGGGGTTGGTTGCAATGGTTTCAATGACCGGTCAAAAAGCTGTGTGCCAATGCGTTCTTCAAGGCGCTGGATGCGGCGCGTGATAGCGGGCTGCGTCAGGCCAAGGTGGGCCGCCGCCCCATGAAAGGATTTTTCATCGGCCACGGCAATCAATGCCTGAAGTTCGCGGGTATCCATGACGGTCACCTGTTGTCACAAAAGATGGTTCAGGATCGCGCAAATCGGCTATTGATGCAAGAAAAGCATCGGTATCGTTAAGTTGATGCGAGTTCTGCATGAGCTGGTTGTGTCGGAAGCTTTTTCATCTTTGCTTTGCAGATGCTGGCCGCCGCGGTGTAACCGCCATCGGCTCCATCTAGGAAATGCAGGTGGGAGTCCGTTGCAATATCGGGAACGATGCAGGTCATCAGTGCTTCGTCCTGCTGTTTTATCCCAAACCAGATATCACCATTGTTTTCGGCATCCGACAGCAACGTTTCGATTTGTTCTGTTTGTGGTGCTGTGCAATTGACAGTCAGCCATATACCATCGCCAAAGCGTCGGAAATCAGTATTGAGTTTGGTTTGTTCGCGATAATGCACCGGATCGAAATCGCCAAGATTCCGGCCAGTTTTGAACAGAAACAGGGCAACGCAGGAGACGAAAAGCGCCTTGCACCATGCGCGCAGTTTTGATCCTTCGGTTCCCTGTGTTGCCAGTGCTTCGAGGCGCAGGCTTTGCCAGCCAATCCGGAAATCGGGACCGGATTCCGGGACCGGATTGCTGTCGCGACGGTCCTGTTCAAGGATGCCAAACAGGGCGGTTGCGCAACGGTCAAAACGGGCACGATCATCGCGGGGCAGCATGATTAGTGACAGGATTTTACATCCATCCTCGGCCCGGATCGGCGACCATCGGCACGAAAGTCCGGTCAGATCGGGCTGCGTGCCAGACGGTGCCGGGGTAATCAGGTTATGGCCCTGTTTCATCTGTTCTTCGGCCCAGGAAATGCCGCGCCCGGAAAATACCGCATAGGCCAGCTTTTTTGATGCGAGAAAACGGGCAACCCGGACACTGTGACCACTTTTTCGGATTTCGTCGATGCGGACCAAGGCAACCCGCAAATCAAAACGCAGTTCTTCGCTTGCCCAGATGGCGGTCGCGGCAAGGGCATCGCGGACGGCGGGAACCTTGTCGGGTGGGCAGGCAATCGCTGCACCGTCCCCGCTAAAGATGAATGGAAAATCCGAATGTCCGATGGCATTGGTGGCTGCGGCAATGACCGACGCGCCGACCATATTGACTTCCTTGTAACGGCCTGCTTCGACCGCCTTGGTCGATCCGACGATATCGGATGTGCCAACCCACCAGTCATCGGGCAGTTCGCGATAAATTGACGGGTCAAGAACCTTGGCGAAATCGTCGAACACCGGGATGTCGAGATAGGGATTGATCAAGGGCATCTCTGGGGTTGGCGGGGCCAGTTCATGGCACCATTAATAATGAGGCGGAGGTGCATCATCTTCTGGTGATGTACGCAGAAAATCGACAAGCCGTTTTATATCTTCGGCCATTAATTTGTTGCGCCGTTCCAGCAGGTCGATCCGGTCCCACTGTGATTTGATCATGTCGGACATGTCATGTATCGAGCTTTCGAGATGGGCGATGTGGATTTCGAGTTCGTCGATACGGTTGCTTGCGTCTTGGCTCATGGCGCGATGGTTGTCCCGCTTGGATGGGTGAAAACTTGCCGGGGACAATGCCCTGTGGCAGGAGTAAGACACCAACCTAGCACAGATCAGAAAGATTGGTTAGCAGGCCCATGAGCGAATTATCCATCCTCGTCATTCTTGGCGTCGTTACAGCACTGATCGTGGTCTATGCCATCCGGTTGCGTGCGGTGCCGATGCCAAGTGGTCGCAAGGCACGCAACGAAATCATATCCTATCTTCCCAAGGAACCCTGCCGGGTGACGGATTTCGGATCGGGATGGGGCGATCTGGCGATCAATATCGCGCGTGCCCGACCCGATATAACGGTGACCGGGATTGAGTTATCGCCGCTACCCTATGCGGTCAGCCGCATTCGCGCGCGGCTGGCACAGCTTGAAAACCTGTCGCTGGTGCGCGCGGACTTCAGAAAGCACGATCAGAATCCGGGGGATGTTGTGGTGTGCTTTCTTGACCCGCGGGTGATGGCCGATGTCGGCGATGTGTTAAACCAGCGCATGGCACCGGGCGGGATTGTGATTTCACGCGCTTTTGCCATTCCAGGCTGGCAGGCCTTTGGCGAAGTCCCGATGCAGTCGGGATCGGATATGCTTTACCTGTACCGAATGGGATCGCATCTGCCAGGATGAGGCGCTGTCTGGTTTGCAAAAAGCAGGGTCGCCCAAGGACACCCTGCTTTTTGCGTGTCATTCTTCTTCGTAAATCTTGATCAGGGCGGAATGGTCAAGATCGCCGCCGCCCATTTCGATCAGTTCTTCGTAAAGTTCAAGGGCGAGCCGCGAGAAGGGCAGTTCAAGGCCCAGTTCGCCTTCTGAAAATTCAAGCGCCTGATACAGGTCCTTGCGCTGGGTCACGACCTTGCCACCTGGTTCGAAATTGCGTTCGATCATGCGTTCGCCGTGCTTTTGCAGGATCGCGGAATCCGCAAATCCGCCGGTCAGTGCGGAGCGCAATTTGCCAAGATCGACCCCGGCTTCGTCGGCCATGGAAAAGGCTTCGGCAATCGCACCGATAGTGATGCCAACGATCATCTGGTTGGCGGCCTTGGCGATCTGGCCGGATCCGATTTCACCGACATGGGTGACGCGTGATCCAAGCACGCCAAAGACTCGCTGGACACGTTGAAAATCTTCTTCTTCGGCACCGACCATGATGGTGAGCGTACCGTTTTCAGCCCCGTGTGTTCCGCCTGATACCGGGGCATCGATCCAGTGACCGCCGGCTTCTTCGACGGCATCGGCAAAGCGCCGGGTGGCGTCGATGGCGGTCGTGCCCATGTCGACAACGATGGTGCCTTCTTCCATGCCGTCAATCACGCCATCCTCGCCAAGCAGCACGTTTTCAAGGGCTTCGGTATTGGCGACACAGATGATGACGATATCTGCATTCGCCGCCGCATCGGCCGGGGTGGGCGCGGTGGCAACGCCCAGATCGTCAAAGGCATTGAGCGTTTCGGGATTGCGCGTATTGACGGTCAGGATCGCCCCTGCTTTTTCGAGATTGAGGGCCATAGGACGGCCCATCAGTCCCAAACCGATGAATGCGATGTTTTCCCCGGCAAGTGCGGTCATAACGGTGTTCCTTCGTTTTGGCCAACGCGTGGGCCTTCGATGTGACGATCAAAAAGCGATCAGACGATCAAAATCATCCCGGCTGGTTGAACCGGGTGGGCGGCAGTCAAATCGCAAGTGCGGCCATAACATGGCGGTCTGACAAAGAAAGCAGCAATTCAGGGCGTTGCCCGGTTTTATGCGCGTTTCGTTCGGTTTCCGTCGTTATCGGCCGACGCTATGTCGTCGGAATGGAAATTATGTGGTCGTTCTGTGCCGTCTTTGCGCGATTGACTAAAACTCGCCGGGGCGGACATATCGCGCGGCCATGGCGCGTTCAATCGCGGCACTCACAAGGCGGTCAATATCGAGCCGATGACGTATCAGTTCGAGAATACGAAGTTCTTCCTGACTGATTTCGCTGTCAGACAGGACAATTTCGCAGGCAAAGACATAAGCGGTTTCGCGCAATTTGCGCGGCAGGGCTTCGCGGATCATGTCCAGCGTGCTGTCCAAGCCGTCTTCTTCGGCAAGCAGTTTGGCGCAATCGCGCGCAACCGCGGTGACACCGTCATTGTCAAAGCCGGCAAAAATCGGAAGATAGCGAACCCGACGCCCCATTGCGGACAGTTCCGCATCGGTGATGTCGTTATCCGAGGCCGAAACCATAACCATTGTGTAAATCAAGGCGTCCTGATGTGAGATCACGATGATTACTCCTTTTCCGGGTGACTGACCGTTAACGGGTATTCCCGCGAAACGTCGACGCACCGGTTGATGGCGTGTGACAACTCCGATGGACATAGAACCTAAGACGGTATTTGATCCCCGGCAACAGTTAACCGGTTAAATATTCACGATTTTAATGATTGCGTAGTGAAATGTGGCGCATCCTTTGGGCGTCGGAACACAGGGGGGCTTGCTGCGCGTGCATGTGCAGGGGCTGTGAACCGAAGGGGATGCTTAAAAAATTACAACATGTTAGCGTCAAGAACGCATCGCATTCTCTCTTGGGAATAAAATAGGCCTTTGCAGCGCATGGGGTAAAAGTTATGGTCTCGCAGCGATAACAAAAATGACGAATAAGCTGGGTATGGGAGTTATCATTTCAAGCAATGCTGCGGGGACTCTTGCGGCGTTGATTGGGCATCTTCGTGTCCCGTCGGGGGTTTATGATCCCATCGGCGAGAGCCTTCTTGTCAATGCGCCATGGGCGCAGACGATTTCACCCGACCTTGCCGATGATACCTGGCACAAGATTGATACCCATCCCCAAATCGCCCAAAATATCCGTGAAATCAGTGCCGAGGCCCTAAATGCCGTCGGATATTTTTCGCGTGTCGATAAAATTGATGGCCGCGATGTCCAATTCTTTGCCTGGCAGCTTTCATTCTCCGGACAGGTTTTCATCCGGATCATCGCCCTTCAGGACGCAGATGCGACGACTGGTACCGGGGTTCTGATTTCGCCGCAGCCTGTTCTGGTGGTGGAGCGTGACGGCGGTTTGCGATTCTCCAACAAGGCAGCCGAGCAGGCCGCCCTTGAAATGGGGCTGCCTGGAGCATTGTCGCTGACTAAACCATCTGGCCAGCGTGCTCTGATCGAAGACGGCGAAAACATTGCCGACTGGGATGACATCCGAACCGTGCATTACGGGCAGCGGATTTATCAGTGGCAACGCATGCCGTTGCCGACACAGGATGCGATTGCACTTTTCGGGCAGGAACGCACCCGCGAGGAAAGCTATCGCCGTGCCCTTGAACATGCTGTGCACGGTATTATCGATCTGGCCGCCGATGGCACATTGACCAGTGTGAACGAAGAAGCCGCGACATTGTTTGGCTATGACAATGTTCGCGAATTGCGCCAGGCCTATATTGCCAATAGTGAAAAGTTTTATGCCCGGGCCGAGGATTTGCGGGATTTGCGTCGCGACCTCGTATCCGGGGCAGGGATTCAGGCGCGCGATATCGAAATGCGCCGTCAGGATGGCAGCCAGCTTTGGGTGCGGATCAATGCTACCGAAATTCGTGGCGAAGGCGGATCGCTTCTGGGTTATAGCGTCACGGTTACCGACATCACCAAAAGCCGTCAGGCGGAATATGATCTGCGCCGCCGTCAGGAACGTTATCGCGCGCTGGTCCAGACCGCAGGCAGCGTGATCCTGTTCCTTGATAGCGAAGGTCGCATTCTGGAATATAACCGTGAATGCGAATGGACATTCGGCTTTTCCTGGATGGAAGCCGCCGGGCAGAATTTCTTTGATTTCCTGTTGCTTGACGGTGAACGCGATCAGGTGCGTCAGGGGATCAAACGCCTGATTTCCGGCGAGATCATCAAGGACGAAGTCATTTCATTCCGGCGCCGCGATGGCGAGGTTCGCCTGTTGCAATGGAATGCGCGTGCGCATTTCGGTGAGGATGGCGACGTATCGGGCGTGATCTGCATCGGGCAGGATGTGACCGAAAAGCTGTCGGTCGAACGTGCCCTTCGCCGGGCCGAAGAAAAATATCGCGGCATTTTCGAAAATTCCGCCGAAGGTCTTTATCAGAGCCGCCCGCTTGGCGATATCCTGTCTGCCAATCCGGCCTTCGTATCGATCCTTGGCTATGACAGTGCCGATGAATTGCTGGTGTCCCAAGCCGGGTTTTCGCAATGTTACCTGAACCCGACCAATCGTCTGCGCCTGACGGGAAAGCTTATGCGCGATGGCGTGGTTCAGGGGTTTGAGGCCGAGATGCGCCGACGCGATGGCAAGATCATCTGGGTCGAGGAAAATGCAAGACTGGTACGCGATGACAAAGGTGTTCCGGTTCTGATCGAAGGATCGATCACCGACATCACAGATCGCAAACGCAGCGAAGCACGTATCCAGTTTCTGGCCCATCATGACGGATTGACCGGACTTCCGAACCGCACCCTGTTTCAGGAGCGCCTTGCAGCCGCGGTCAAGCGTGGCAAGCATGAAAAGCGCAGTTTCGTGCTGATGCTGTTTGATCTGGATAACTTCAAAGACATCAATGATACGCTTGGGCATCCCATCGGCGATCTGCTCTTACAGGGGGTTGGCGAACGCATGCGGGTTTGTCTGCGCAACGAGGATGTGGTCGCGCGCCTTGGCGGGGATGAATTTGCCGTCCTGATCCATGATCCGGGCACGGTCGAGGAAGTGACCCTTGTTGCACAGCGCCTGATTGAACGGGTTTCGGAACGCTTCATGCTGGATGGGAACGAGGTGCAGGCATCGACATCGGTCGGTATCTGCATGTTCCCCCAGGACGGGCGCGATGAAAAGGACCTGTTCCGCAATGTCGATCTGGCGCTTTATTGTTCCAAGGCCGAAGGACGTAACCGGTATCATTTCTTCGAACCGCGTTTGCAGGTCGAAGTGCAGGAACGCAAGGCGCTTGAACGCGACCTTAGTCATGCGATTGAAAATGACGAGCTGGAGCTGTTCTATCAGCCGATTATTGATATCGCGAACCACAAGATCATCGGAATGGAGGCGCTGGTGCGCTGGTTCCATCCGTCCCGCGGGCAGGTCAGCCCGGTCGATTTCATTCCTGTGGCCGAACGCATGGGCATCATTGCCGATGTTGGCCATTGGGTGCTTAATCAGGCTTGCAAACAGACCCGGCAATGGCTCGATGCAGGATATGGCGAACTGACGATTTCGGTCAATCTGTCGCCGCTGGAGCTTGCCCGGCACGAAGACCTGATTGAAAGTGTCGGCGATGTTCTGGAACGGTCGCGTTTGAACCCGACCCAGCTGCAGTTTGAAGTCACTGAAAGTGCGGTGATGGATAACCCGCGCGAAGCGGCGATCACGCTTGGCATTCTGCGAAATCAGGGCATCCGGATTGCAATTGATGATTTCGGCACAGGTTATTCATCGCTGGCCTATCTGAAACGATTCCCGGTCGACAAGATCAAGATAGACCGGTCGTTTATCATCGACCTCGACAGCCGCGATGGCAATGCCGCGATTGTGCGCGCGGTGGTGTTCCTGGCGCGGTCGTTTGGCATGGCGGTCAATGTCGAAGGGATCGAAACCGAAATGCAACTGGAACGCATCGTCTCTGAAGGCGTTGATGAGGTACAGGGCTTCTATTTCAGCAAGCCGATCCCTGCCAGCGATTTTGAAATGCTGTTGAAATCGAATGTAACCATGCCGTTCGATGTGTCCTTTGGCGGGAACACGCGGCCGCACTGATCATGCAGGCGACCGCATTCCCGGTTTTCAACAGGTTTCGTCCGTTATCACGCGGCGCGGTGATCCCAGAAATCTCCGGCCTTCTGGCGCACGCGATCCCGGTCGATCACGACCGTTGACGGGCGAGACCGGCTTTTGCGCAAAACACCCTGACGGCGAAGATCAGCAATCATGCGGCTTGCGGTTTCGGTGGTTGTGGCAATGATGCTGCCCAGCTTGTCGCGTGTCGGCAGCGGGCAGTGATCATCCTTGGCACTCCAGAGCAGGAAACGGCAAATCCGGCGCATCGCCGATCCGGTCCCCAGATTGACCTTCCAGTTATAGCCATCGACAACCTCGCGTGCGAGCAGCCGCAGGATCGCCTGTTGCAGTTCGGGATTGGTCGCCTGTGCCATTCGGATGCGCGCAACCGGAATGCGCATCAGGACCGTTGGCGTCAGGGTTTCGCTGATCAGTGAAAGACCCGGTTCGACAACCGTCTCAAGCCCGATCAGATCACCGGGGCGGAACACGCGGCAGACTTGACGTTCGCCATCTTCGGCATAATGACATTGCATCACAAGGCCCGACAGGATGCGATAGATATATTCGCCTTCCTCTTCGTGGTGCCCGATGGCGGCATTGGCCCCCATATCAAGGGCCGGGTTTTCAGCAAGTTTCTCAAGATGTTTCAAGGCGTCTTCGTTGTTCATGGGGAACTCCCGATGGCACAAGGGAGATACGCGGCACGTTGCGGGGTGCCGCGTATCGACACCAGATCTTTTATCCAGCCGGATGGCCGGGTTGCATTGTCGAACCTTCAGGCCACGCGCAATGACCGGGCGGGGCGGGCCACAAACAGCCAGTCCAGGAACCAGATCACCAGCATGGATACACCGACGACCGGGTAAATGATTCCGCCAATCCCAAGGATCACCGTCACCCCGATCAGGCTTTTTGTCCGGCGCGGCAAGGGCGGTATGCCCAGCGATCCGGCCGGGCGGCGTTTCCACCACATCATCCCGCCAGATACAGCCATAAAGACAATCGCGGTACAGACAATCATCAGCACAATCTGGTTGATCACCCCGTATTCCTGACCCATATGGACATTGATCGCCCATTCCATGATGCGGCCAAAGATGCCGTAGTCCTGATATCCCATATCAATCAACGGTCGACCTGAATATTGGTCCAGATGAATGACGCGCTGCTGGGACAGGTCATCGGGATAAATTGATGCGCTGTAAACACCGGTTTCACTGCTTGGCAATGAAATCGCATAGCCGGGTGCAATGCCAAGTTCCGCGAACTTTGCCACGGCGGCATCTATGCCAAACGGAGTTGGTGTGCCACCATTGGCAGTTGATGTGCCATCAATCGATAACGGGATCTGGGCGTTTTCGGTAGTCCAGCCGGTTTCACCAAAAGCCTTGATCATCGGGACGGACGAAAGGGGCACATCGACGCGAACACCCGATGGATAGCCGCTCGGCGTACCATTGGCGAATTCGTTGGCATATTTGCCCCAGAATACTGACCAGAACATGCCGGTCGCGGCCAGAAACACGATAAAGAAGCCAACGAAAATGCCGGTAACCGCATGGGCATCGCGCCACCAGCGCCGACGCGCCGGGGTATCGCGCACGGTTAGAACGCCGCCGCTTTGATTGTCACGCGGCCACCAAAGATAGGTGCCTGTCACGACCAGAAGGATGCTCCATCCCGCGGCGATTTCGATCAGGTAATTGGTAACGGTACCAAATTCGGCCAGACTGTGAATGCGGCGGATCAGCCACATGATCGTGCCGCGATCTGGCATCGATCCCAGCACCAGCCCGGTATAGGGATCGACATAAACCGACCGGCGATCACCAGCCGATGTGGCAATGACGATTTCGGTGCTACGGTCCGGCGAGGTCGGCGTGATGATTTTGACCGGTTTGTCCCCGACGAAATAGCGCACGGCATCAACCTGTGTGCTGATCGGAAGTGGCGGTACATCCAGAACATTGACGAATTTCAGGTCGGAATAGACCCAGTCATCGATTTCGTCACGGAAAAGATAGGCTGCACCAGTGACGGCCAGAAGAATCATAAAAGGCAGAACAAAAAGTCCGGCATAGAAATGCCAGCGCCAGACAGCGCGATAGAGGCTGCTTGTCCCTTTTGGCGCATTTTTGGCATGAGCCGATGCGTTTGGCATCACGATATCCCCAATTCGGTCGCGGGTCTGTCGGGATACGGGCGCATTGGCCCGATGATCCCTACCCGGAACTCAAACAATCTGAAGTTGACCATGCTGGGTGGTCCGGGGCCAGTAAGGGCAACGGACATCATCCATCAGGCCGGGAGACACTCAGACGGGAAAGGGCGGGGCGCGGGGCGATGCCGCAATCGGACAGAAATCATGCAGGCGTGCCGTGATATGAAGGGCGGTGACCGCATTGGACATTCGCACGCGATGGATCAATGGCAATTCCGGTTCGACGGGCAGGCCGACCGCATGATTGCCAAGGCCGCAAATCGCGCATTGGAATCCTTCATAGGCACTGGAATGAGGGGAAGAACCGCCTTCTTCTGTTGCACCAGCCGGGACAGATATCGTCTTGATGCCATTGGCGGTACAGATGATAAGCGGGATAAAGTTCTGATCGGCGTTGCCACCGACAGCGGCCGGGGTATTGGCAAGCGCGACCGGCGCATGCATAAAGCCGAACATCAGGGCGTTTGCCAGCAAAAAGCACGCGACAGCAACCGACAGGCTGCGTCTGAGTGCCGAATATATCTGGCGGGTTCTGATCACGGCTTTCAATCCATTCCGGAAAGATACCTGCCTTCAATAATCCCTTGAAGGCAGGGTGTCAAAACCTCTTGGTGTGAACCACTTATCAGCAATTTTTTATAATCGTTCCTATAACAATTGAAATTCGCTGATTTGACTTGGTTGCGACGAATTGCACCAACAGTGTTTTGGCATTCTGAAAGCCAAAAAATTTTGTCTCAGATTTCGAAACGCCGGTTGTGACGAAGGCTGTCAAAGCTTCCAGCATGCGGTTTGCAAATAGTTTTCGGTAAAACTCCTGTTTGGGGCTAGGCTTCATTACCTGCTTTGGTCATTTGCGGAGAACCCCCCTATGCATGCCTATCAGCACGGTGGTGTGCCAGAACAGAAAACGCCCATATGGTCTGCGGTTCGTCTTAACCGGGCGGTTCTGATTTTGACCGTTGTCGGCATTGTCACCCATTTTGCCTTGATACCGGTTTCGATCTCTGTACCGGTTTTCGGGCATGCCGCGATGGATTGGCCGCTTTTTGCAGTGATTGCACTGGGCGGCGGGGTTCTGATTTTTGAAATCGTGCAAAAGGCGCTTGCCCGGGATTTCGGTGCGGATTTTCTGGCGGTGATTGCCTTTGTCACCGGTGTGGTGTTGGGCGAATATCTGGCGGCGGCGCTGATTATCCTGATGCTGAGCGGTGGGCAGGTTCTTGAAGCATTTGCCATGCGCAAGGCATCTTCGGCGTTAAATGCGCTTGCCGATCGGATGCCGCGTGTGGCGCATCGCAAAGACGGCGAAAACATTACCGACATCAGCCTTGATGACATCGTGGTCGGTGATCTGATTGCGATTTTCCCGCATGATACTGCCCCGGTCGATGGGGTGGTCGTCGATGGTCATGGCGCCATGGATGAAAGTTACCTGACCGGGGAGCCGTTTGTTGTGGCCAAGGCACCAGGGGCATCGGTGCTTTCAGGTGCGATCAACGGAGATGCGGTTCTGGTCATTCGGGCGGAGAGGCTTTCAAGTGAGTCACGCTATGCCCAAATCATGCAGGTCATGCAGGAAGCCGAACAGAAACGCCCGAAAATTCGCCGGATCGGGGATCAGATCGGGGCGTGGTTCGCCCCGTTTGCTTTGTTGGTTGCTTTTATCGCTTGGTATCTGAGCGGTGATTCCGTGCGGTTTCTGGCAGTCCTGGTCGTGGCAACGCCTTGTCCGCTTTTGATTGCCATTCCGATCACGATTATGAGCGCGATTTCCATGGCCGCCAGACGGGGCATCGTGATCAGCGATCCGACGGTTCTGGAACGGTTACCGACATGTAAAACGGCAATTTTTGATAAAACCGGAACACTGACATATGGCCGACCTGAACTGGTCGAAGTTCTGCCCGCCAGCGGTCATGGCGCGAACGAGGTTTTGCGCCTGGCCGCCAGTCTTGAACGGTATTCAAAACATCCGCTGGCAACCGCGGTGCTGGCAGCGGCAGAAAGCCGCAAACTGGCGCTTGGCGATGTGGCTCGAGTATCAGAAAAGCCCGGGCAGGGGCTGGTCGGGGCGGTGGATGGTCAGGAGATTGCGGTGACCCACCGCAAAAAGCTGATCGCAAGTGACCCGGCCATGGCCGAAATCCTGCCGCCAGATGTCAGCGGACTTGAATGCGTGATCATGATTGATGGTGCCTATGGTGCGACATTGCGTTTCCACGATAGCCCGCGTGCCGATGGCAGGAATTTCGTCGGGCATCTCGGGCCGGTTCATAATTTCAACAAGGTCATGCTGCTGTCGGGGGATCGCGCAAGCGAGGTCAGTCATCTTTCAAAGCTGCTTGGCATTGATGAGAGTCTTGCCTCACAAAGTCCGGAGCAAAAGGTTGAAATCGTGCGACGCGAAACGGCGCTTGCGCCCACGCTTTTCATGGGGGATGGCATTAATGATGCGCCCGCGCTGGCGGTGGCAACCGTTGGTATCGCCTTTGGTAAACACAGTTCTGTAACGGCCGAGGCCGCCGGTGCCGTGATCCCCGAAAGTTCGCTTCAGGCGGTTGACGAACTGTTTCACATCAGCATGACCATGCGGCGCATTCTGCTGCAAAGTGTGATCGGTGGCATGGTGTTATCGATCTTTGCCATGGGCTTTGCCGCCTTTGGCTACATCAGTCCGGTTGCTGGTGCCGTGCTGCAGGAGGGGATTGATGTCATTGCGATCGTCAATGCCTTGCGCCTTGCCCTGGCGGGCAATATCCGCGCCGATCTTGTTGGGGATGAAAAGCAGATATCCTGAACATATCATCGACCGGAACCAAGCTTTGATGGCGGCGTTTATACAAACGACGGATCACATTTAAAGAAATCGGTAAATGAAACCAAAGGGACAGATCCATGACACTCGTTGTAAATGACGGCACGCCGGAAATGCGCGCACTTCTGGAAAAGGGACGCAAACGGCTTCGGACTGTCGGGATCGTTCTGCTTTTGCTGGGTATTCTTGCCGTCGCCTTCCCGTTTGCCACGACGATTGCGTTTAAAACCGTGATCGGCTGGTTGTTTATCATCGGGGCTGTCGGGCATTTTTACGGCGCGTGGAATGCCGATACACCAACGCGCCGCTGGATCGATGTGGTGCAAGGCGTTCTGTTCGCGCTTGTCGGCGGGTGGCTGGCCTTTTTCCCGCTGACCGGGATTGTGACCCTGACCGTGTTACTGGCAATTGCCTTTATCCTGCAAGGATTGCTTGAACTTGCCATGGCGTTCCGCCTCAGCCAGTTTCCCGGCTGGAAATGGATGCTGTTTTCCGGCGGTATCGCAGTGCTTGCCGGTGTTTTAATATTCGTGGAATTGCCAAGTGCTGCCACTTGGGCGATTGGATTGTTGCTTGGGATTAATCTGATTTCGTCAGGTTTGAGCTATCTGATGGTGTCAATGGCAATGCGAACGGTTACCAAGAGCTAAGCTGCGATTTCTGTGCCGTTCAGGATCAGATCAACCGCCGTAGCAACACCGTTTTCATGCGAAATTTGTTTGGCAATTCGTTTTGCTGTTTCGTGAACCTGTGGTGTTGCCAGAATGTCGCTTATGGCGCTGGCAAGACATTTTGCATCAAGCTTCGATGAGGGGATCAACTGGTGGGCAACGCCGATCGTGTAAAGCCGTTTGGCCCAGAATGGTTGATCGCCAAAGAACGGTACAATAATGGATGGACATCCCGCCCGTAATGTTGCTGCACACGTTCCGGCCCCCCCATGATGTATGGCGGTCTTTACATGTTTGAACATCCATTCGTGTGGTACTTCCCGAACGGCATAAATGTTGGATGGCCAATCAACACCGGAAGCAATGCCGCCCCAACCGGTTGCAATGATTGCCTGGACATTTGCCTGTTTGACCGCATCAATCAACATTTGGGCGGTCTTTTGCGGATTGGTGGCGGGCATGGAGCCAAACCCGATATAGATCAGTTTTTGACTGTTTTTGATAAAGCTCGTCATTTCGGTGCTTGGCTCGTACAAAGCATCATTTACAAACCAATAGCCCGTGACAGCAGCTTTTTTCGGCCAGTCATTTGGGCGCGCTATGATGGCGTTGCTATAGGCGTTTAGAACCGTGATGGCTCCGAACTTTTGTGATTTTAGGATATCAAATTTCTGATACGGGATGGCTTTATGCCGTTTTGATGCCCAATCGCGGAGGCTGTTGCGCAACGACAGATTAACCAACCCCTTCACAAGCTTCCCTGTCAGAAGGTTATATTTCTGGCAATCCGCCATATTGGGAAAGCCGATATGCGGATAGGCACGAGTTGGAATAAGTGCTGGTATCAACTGGGCCAGAATGGCTGGGATTGCAAAATGATCAGCAATTGCCAAGGCGCCAAAGGCTTTTGGATGAAATACTATTTTGTCTGGCCTGAGCCTATTAATGGTTTCAAAAATATCATCAAGAAGCGCACCTTGAAGGTCTCTTCCTTGCGCACGCAATTTTACGATACTGCTTATTTTCTTTAGGAATCCGGTGCCCGGATTTGACGCATTCGCAAATTGTGGTTTGTTGGTCAGATTTATTAACGCATCTGTTAAGGGCGCAAATGCGAGGCCGTGTTGTTGTACTAACGATTGGAAGCGCCCGGGGGCGGCAAGTGTAACCATATGGCCGGTTTGTTGTAACCCGTACGCCAAAGCAATGAAGGGCTGGATGTCGCCGCGTGTGCCATAGGTCATCAACAAGATATGCATATCGCGTCCTTCGGCGGAAAATGGGCGTATTGCAAAATCGATTTGTTGTCAGATGTCAGGTGAAGTTGACCCGCACAGATTACTTTAGCAGATTTCCATTGTCGGCGTTTGGCCTTAAAAACGCCCGTGTCTGTTCAATCGCTTCGCGCATGCCGACCCGTTGGACATTGACATCGTCGGGGAATGCACCCAGCAATCGCGACGGCATCCGGTTATCAAGCAGCACAAATACCCCACGGTCTTCCGCGCGGCGAACAAGGCGACCAAAGGCCTGCTTCATCCGAAGGCGCGTCAGCATGTCGTCGTATCTCGCACCATGAAATGCGGCCTTGCGCGCCCGGTGCAGGATATCGGGGCGGGGCCATGGCACGCGATCAAACACGATCAGGCGAAGGCTGTCACCCGGCACATCAACCCCGTCGCGCACCGCATCGGTTCCAAGCAGACAGGCATCGCGTTCCACCCGGAAAATATCGATCAGGGTTGACACATCCATACCGTCAATATGCTGTGCCAGAAGCTGCAACCCGGCATCGTCAAGCGGCCCGGTCAGGCGTTCGTAAACCGCACGCAAACGGTTGATTGCGGTAAACAGGCCAAGTGCACCGCCGCCGGACGCCAGAAACAATTCGCGATAGGCCGCCGCCACATGATCGGGGTTATCACGGCCAAGGTCATTGATGATGAAAACCTTGGTCTGTTTGGCATAGTCATAGGGGCTTTTCATCGCCGCCCGGATCGCAGGCATCGGCATATGCGATGCCCCGGTGCGATCTTCGGCAACACCCCAGTCAAACATCTCATCGCCTGTGCCATCGCGGAGCGTGGCCGACGTGATCACCAATCCATGGGCGGAGGGTGCCAGGGCCGCGGTCAGGGGCAATGTGGGGTCGATATGATGGCGGTGCATGCCGACATCGAAATCGCGGCCAAACTGCCGTTCGATGGCAAACCAGTCGACAAATTCCGGCGGGGTGGCATCGACAAGGCTTTCAAGCATCCCGCGCCATGCGGCAACCTGCATGATCGCACGCCGTTCAAGCGACCGGATTGCGGCATCAAGGCGTTGGCGTTCGGCACTTTCAAGCTCGTCGGCTTTTTCATCCAGCATATGGGCGATGATCTTGATCAGGGCCTTGGCCGGTTTTTCAAGGGCGGCCAAGGCGCGGTCAAGATCGGCGGCACTGGCCAGAACCGGGTCAATCGCCGGTTTGCAGTCGGTTTCAATCGAATAACCCCGGTCGCCTTCAGCGGCACGCGCCATCACCTGTGCCCGGACATGGGCAAGGAACAATTCCGCCGGGCCCTTGGCATGTTCGGCCCCGTCATGAATGCGCATCAGCCAGCCCTGTTCGGGCAGGCATTGGGCGGCGACAATCACGGCATTGACCGCATCACGAAGTTCGTCCCGATCCATGATCAGGGTTTCAAGCCGTTGTTTAAGCCCACGTGCGCGCGACTGGCCCTTGTTTTCCGCACCCAATAACCAGCGGCGTAATTCTGCCCCTTCCTGCCCGGTCAGATGGGCGGAAAAGGCTTTGTCGGCGGCATCAAAAAGATGATGTCCCTCGTCAAAGACATAACGTGTGGGCATCGATGCGTCGTCAAGCCCGCCAAGGGCGGCCTGCACCATCACCAGCGCATGATTGGCGACCACGATTTCGGCCGACCGCGCCCGGCGCACGGTTTTTTCAACAAAGCAGCGCGAATAATGCGGGCAGGCGGCATAAATGCATTCGCCGCGCTGATCGGCAAGCGCACTGGTAAACCGGCTACCGATCAGTTCGGTCAGCCATGCCGGGAAATCACCGCCGACCATATCGCCATCGCGCGTTTGCGATGCCCAGCGCGCCATAAGACCCAGCGGGATCGCCTGATGGGGCTGTTGCGCCAGCGGTCTTTGGGCTTCTTCGAAATTCAGAAGGCAAAGGTAATTTTCGCGGCCCTTGCGCACGACCGCCTTCAGGCGTTTGTCCTTGGGATCGTCATAAAGACGGTTTAGTTCCTGATCAATCTGACGTTGCAGGTTGCGGGTATAGGTTGAAATCCAAACCGCCCCGTCATTCTTTTGTGCCCAGATCGAGGCCGGGGCAACATAGCCCAGCGTCTTGCCCGTCCCGGTCCCTGCCTCGGCCAGGACGATATTGGGTGTGCCTTCGGCAGTGCGTGGCGCGAAGGCCGAACAGACGGCGGATGCATAATCGGCCTGTTGCGGGCGTTCTTCTGCCCCTTCGCCCAGAAGCTTTTTCAGCCGTTCACGGGCATCCTTTGGATCGACCGGATTGTTGCCGGGCGGCGGCGGCGGGGCATGTTCCGCCCATTCGCCCATTTTCTTCCAGACCTTAAGACCTTCATAGACGGCAAATTTATGCGGGCCGTCGCCATCGGCACCAAGGGCGGCCAGAACCGGCACGCCCCACATCCAATGCCCGCGTGCCATCGGCCATGCAATGGAAAGCGCACGTGCGCGCTTTTCACGCGGCAGGGTGGCAAGTTCCTGCAACAATCGTTTCATCGCCTCGGCCAACGCTTCGGCCTGTCCGATCAGATCATCGCAAGCCCGTTGCCCTGTCGCCATGGCAAGCCCGCGCGGGGTGGGGACGCAAAACTGCGCCGGGCGGACAAAGGCAAACAGTTCCAACAGGTCATGGGCCGGAAACGGATCGCATTTCATCCGCCGTGCCGATGCCGGGGTATGCACAAGGATCGGGCGTTGGGACCGTGCGCGTTTGGCGGCTGCGCCATGCGGCAGTTCTTCTATTTCCCCGTCGGGCGATAGAAAGACAGCATGCCGCAATCCGACGACCATGACGGGTGCGTCGGGTGGCATGAATTTGGGCGTGGGATCAGAACGATCATCGAACATTTGGGGGACTATAATGGCGTGTGTGCCGGGGCGCTACCGAGGAAATTTCAGTTCTTGAGAGAGGCGATCCAGTCAATAATATTCTGTAGATTAACACCAAGCCCACTAACAGTGGAGGTGGACAATGCATCTTGTAGGCTTTGCCGTTTGCTGAAATCCCAATAACTCTTATCAGAGTGCTGGAATATCTCATGGCACATTGCGATGATCTGTAAAGACACCTTTATGGTTTCTTCTATTTCTGAGTGTTTTACTTGGTTTTGGGAAATGTATCTCGTTAGTCGAGCTCTTTGAAACTGAAGTGCTCTGATTGTGTTGGCTAGAACCTCCTGAATATACTTAGATTGTTCGTGTTCAGTTGCGTTTGCAAAACGTGAAATTGCTTTATTTGGTACGTCGGGAAAGGTGTGAGATTGCACTTTTGTGTATCTTGTATTTGGAGCGTGTGGAAGCACGTGCGCTCCCATGCTTTCCATCTCTGTTATCAAGGCATTCGAGTAGTCGATTATTTCTGTTGCGGCTAGAGGTAAAAATGCCCGTGCCTTTCTTGCAGCGCCTTCAACGCTCCTTTCAAAATTGTCCCTTGTGGACCGAGTTTGTATGTTTATAACAACAACAGTAGCTGTAGCGGCTAGTAGAGCTAAAAATGCGCCTGCAAGAGTTTGCCAGCCATACAGTGTTTCAATCTTTGTGTCCCATTCTTCGATTTTCAGGTCAAGTTGAGGCAATATGTTCATGGTGAGAATAAAAAATAGAGTAATAAGTCCGCCAATGAAGGCGGACATCGCTGTGTGAAGTACAGAAGCAGATTGACGTTTATCCATTATCATAACTCTTTTTTCTAATGGCAGGTTCTTGGCTTCGCAGAGATAATTCGAACTTTAATCGATTTTCGCGGTGAGGTTGAAGTTTTTGCGTATATTGACTGTAAATATAAGTGCAAAATGCGCTGCATCGATTAATTCAAAAACTTGAGTATGATCAAATCCACTCAATATTTCTGGCGCGACGACGCCTTGCCGTTTGTTGAATTGCGGCGTGTGGTGGACGGGCGGGCGGTTTGTTCCGAGCGTCACAGCCACGATACCTTTTCCATTGGCACGGTGAATGGCGGGTACAGTACCTATTGGAACCGGGGCAGAACCCATGAAACGCAGGCCGGTGCCGTGGTGATCCTGAACCCCGAGGATGTGCATGGCTGCAATCCGGTCAAGGGGGCGGACTGGCGCTATGACATGCTGTTTGTTGATCCCGAATGGATTCTGGATTTGCAGATCGAAATTGATGCCGATGCGGCGGGAAAGTTCGCGGGGTTTTCCGATACGCTCAGTCACAATCCGCGTCTTTATGACGGTCTTTCCGATCTGGCCGATATCCTGATCAATCAGGACATTGATGTGTTGGGCAAGGAAACGGCAATGGTGTCGTTCTTTGGTGATCTGCATGTGCAGCTTGACCGGCGTGGCGTGCTGGATGGCGGGATCGGGTCGGTCAATGACCGCAAGATGATCCGGGTGGGCGAGTATATTCGTGCCCATTTTGACGAGACTATCAGTCTGGATGAGCTGGCCCGGCAGGCGGGCTATTCGCGATCCTATCTGGTGCGGGCGTTCAAAAAGGCACATGGCATGACGCCCTATGCCTATCTGATCAATTGCCGGGTGCAGAAAGCACGCCATGCGCTTAAACGTGGGGAGCGGATTGTTGACGTTGCCCTTGATTGCGGCTTTGCCGATCAGGCGCATTTTCAACGGGTTTTCAAGCGCCTGATGGCGACCACGCCGCGCCATTATGCGATGGCGCATGTCGCCTGAGCCAATCAGGTGATGATCAGATAGGCCGCACTTGCGACCAGTAGCAATGCCATGATCCGGTTAAACAGACGGATATGGGCGGCATCGTTTAAAAATCGGCCGAGAAACGCCCCGGCATAGGCCCAGCAGGCGACCGAGGCAAAACAGACCGCGAAATAAAGCACTGTGAATTCCCAGACCAGTGCCGGCGCACCATTGGCGGCATAGGCCCCCATGCCTGCAACCGCGGCAAGCCAAGCCTTGGGGTTAACCCATTGCAGCAATGCGCCGGTGATCATCGATGGTCCCTTGTCCGCGCGCGTTTTGCCCAATTCGCCCGATGTGGTGGCAAGCTTGAAGGCCATGAACAGCAAAAACGCCACCCCGGCCCATTGAATGACTGTCGTCAGGTTGGGAAAAATCACCAGCAATTCATGCAGGCCCAACCCGATCAGAAGCAATATCAGGCAAAAGCCGCTGGTCGCGCCGAAAACAAGTCGCAGGCTGGGCCGAAAACCGTAATGGACCCCGGAGCTGAGGATCAGGATATTGACCGGGCCGGGCGTGATCGAGGCGGCAAGCGCGAAGGTAGCCATCGACAGATAAAGGCTTGGGGCGGCGGCAAGCATGGGTTGGCGATCCTTTTAGTGGCTTTGCTGGATGCAACAATGCGCCGCAGGTCTTGGGGTTTATTGAACGATATTGCCCTGCCGGTTGTGATCGCCCATAAAAAAACGGCATCCGGGAGTTGGCCCGGATGCCGTCTTCGACGGATCAATTACCTCGGGGGAGGGGATCCGCTTAGTTTTCTGTCAGTTTCATCAACTGACTTGCACAGGCGTCGGCGATTTCCGGGGTCGGGGCATCATTGCCAGGCATGGTGGCCCAGCCTTGAGCTGCGACGAAATCATCACGCTTGTAGGAGCTTTCCTCTTTAAGGGCGGCAAGCTGCATGGTCTGATTGGTGGGGGTCTGGGTTTTGAACTGCGCAACACAAATCGGGGCGAGGGCGGTAATGACCGCATCCTTGCTTTGCGTGTTGGCCATTTCGGCTGCGGTGCTGCCCGAAACGACCCAGCTTGCGCTAAAGCCGATGATCGTGATGGCAACGGCACCGATAACACCGCCCCAGATTGCGGGTTTTACCCAGACTGGAATTTCCATATTCATAATATATTCCCATTGATTTTGTGAAATTTATAAACAATTGCTCGTTTTTATTTCACTCAATGAAATCATTTTGGCACCATTTTAGCAAATGAACTATATTTTTATATAATTGATGTGGCTATTGTGTTTTCGACAATTTGCGCGTTTCGATTTTATTGTGTATTTTGTTTTGACGAATATTATGAAGATCCAAGTAGGTTGGCGATCCAGCCCGCGCCACCGGCAATCATTGCATATCGTGCCGCCTTGCCAATCGTCACCAGCACGATAAAGTGCAAAAAGCGCACCCGCATGACACCGGCAAAGAGTGTTAGCGGATCCCCGATTATCGGCAGCCACGCCAGCAAAAGCGACCAAAGCCCGTATTTGCCAAACCAGTCTGAAGCACGATCAAGGGCATCTGGCGATACCGGGAACCATCGCCGATCCTTGAAATGATCGATATACAGCCCAAGCCCCCAGTTGACGCACGAGCCCAGAACATTCCCCGCCGTCGCGACGACAACCAGCCACCACGGCGCATGATCACCCGACGCGACAAGAGCTGCCAAGGCCACCTCGGACGTGCCGGGCAGGATGGTGGCGGATGTCAATGCCGACAGGAACAAGGCGAAAAGCACGGATAAAGGTCCCGTTCAGGTCAAATGAGCTGGATCAGGCGAAGGCAGGAATTAAGTTCAGGCTTCAGGATTTAACGGTGAATTTCTGAATGCTGACCGGTTCTGCCAGTAATTCATCGCCAAGGGCGCCAAAGGCGCGCAGGTATGGTGTTTCAAAATGAAGGGCGAGGTCTTCGTCAGAGCGCCAGTTTTCATACGCCATCCAGATCGCCGGATCTTCGTTGGACTGATGAATATCGTAACTGATGCAACCTTCTTCGTCGCGCGACGGTTCGACAAGTGCCAGAAGCTGTTTGCCAAGTTCGGCTTCCTTGCCCGGTTTGGCGCGTGCGATGGCAAGAACGGTAAGCTTGGTGGTCATCAATGTTTCCCATGAAATTTTTGTGGTATTTTTGCTGCCAAGGATCATCAGGGCAGAGGCCGCATCGGGCAACTGTTAAATGCCGACAAATAAAAGCCCGGTGCAGGGGAGATGCACCGGGCTTGGCTTCGGCATATACGGATCAGGGGAGGTTCCGTGCCGAAGAAGGGCCGTTTTTCGATCAGGCGATGTGCGAGGTTACATCGACATTGCCGCGGACCGAGTTGGAATACGGGCAGATTTTGTGGGCTTCTTCGACCAGCTTTTCAGCTTCGGCCTTATCAAGGCCCGGCAGCGAGATATGTAGGTCAACCGCAAGGCCGAAACCGCCAGCCGCACGCGGGCCGATGCCGACAACAGCCTTGACCGAAGCATCAGACGGAACTTTCGGGCCTCCCTGGGAGGAGACGAATTTCATCGCGCCGATGAAACAGGCCGAGTAACCCATTGCGAAAAGCTGTTCAGGGTTGTTGCCTTCGCCGCCAGCACCACCGAGTTCCTTGGGCGTGGTCAGTTTGACATCGAGGCTGCCGTCTTCGGTTTTCGCACGGCCGTCACGGCCACCGGTTGCACTTGCTGTTGCGCGGTATTTGACATCTACAGACATGGTTTTCTTCCTTTGTTTGAACGTGATGGTTCGAAGGTTTCGATAACCCGGCTGATCAGGGCGTTGGTTCGGTTGGTGCCCCAAATGATATGTCGCCGGGTGGGTGGGGACGCAACCGCGCCCCCGAAAGAAGTTGCAGAAAGTTCAGGTCATTCGCCGTAGAAGGCGTTCTTCAAAAACTGGCTGGCCTGGGCGGTTGCGGCCTTGGCAGCCGGGGTGTCGGCGATGGCATTGAGCATGACGAAATCATGGATCGTGCCGTTGTAGCGAACCGTGGTGACATCCACCCCGGCCTGGCTGAGTTTGCGGGCATAGGCTTCGCCCTCGTCACGCAGCACGTCGTTTTCATCGGTGATGATCAGGGCAGGTGCCTGTCCAGCCAGCAATTCCTGCGGGGCATGGATCGGCGTTACTTTCGGATCGGTGCGGTCCGTACCTTCGGGCAGGTACTGGTTCCAGAACCATTCCATTGCCGCCTTGGTCAACCACGGGCCATTGGCAAACTCGGTATAAGAGCCATTTTCAAAATTCGCATCGGTCACCGGATAGAACAGGACCTGGGCGATGATTTCAGGGCCTTTGCGCTGCTCGGCCAACAAGGAAACAACCGCGGTCATGTTGCCACCGACACTGTCCCCGGCAATCGCCAAACGGGTCGGATCAACGTTAAGCTGTTCACTGTGTTCGGCAACATATTTGGTCACCGCATAATCCTGTTCAATCGCGATCGGATATTTGGCTTCGGGTGAACGTTCATAATCAACGAAGACGACGGCAGCATTTGCCTGTACGGCGATTTCGCGGATCAGACGATCATGGGTTTCCTTATCCCCCAGAACCCAGCCGCCACCGTGGAAGTAGACGACAACCGGCAGGCGGTCGGTGTTGCCTTCGGGGCGGACGATCCGGACCCGGGTTTCGCCGGTCGGACCGACAGGGAAGACGGTATCGGTAACATCGGCGGCGCGTTTTGCAATCGGGCCTGCCTGCGCACCGGCCAGAACATTGCGGGCATCAGTCGGGCTGAGCGTGTAGATCGGTGCACCGCCCGAAGCGGTCAGAGCATTGATGAAGTTCTGGGTGTTATTTTCGAGAACCGGATTTGCCAGTGCGGTCGTGGTGGCCAAGGTTGCTGCCAGAGCAAATGCAGCGGAGGCAACAGTCGTTTTGAATGTATTCATGATCTTGTTCCTTTTGGCTGTCTGGATGGTGCCGCTGTGCGGCGTTTTCCGTTTCGATGATTATGAGATAGCATGCGATTTAATCGTGTGCGATATAAATTTGAGAATATGAGCTATGCAATTAAATCGCTTGTAATTAAATCGTGCGCGATATATTAATGTGGGTTTGATTTGAAATCAGCCGTGTTACGAGCCACAGAAGCAGCACCAGTGACTGCCAGTCGGCCCGGCCCGATAGGACAAAGGAGAACGCCACTATGGACAATCATGATAACAATCCGCTCAGGCTTGAAAACTTCCTGTGCTTTTCTGTCTATGCGGCCAGTCATGCGTTTAACCGTATCTATAAACCGCTTCTTGACGCGCTTGAGCTCACCTATCCGCAATATCTGGTGATGGTGACCCTGTGGGAGGAGGATGATCAGCCGGTTCGCAGCATTGGTGAAAAGCTGTTTCTGGAATCCAGCACCTTGACGCCTTTGCTTAAACGGCTTGAGGCGGCGGGACTGGTTAAACGTACCCGTGATCCAAAGGATGAACGTTCCGTACGTATTACCCTGACAGCAGCGGGCAGGGAATTGCGGCAAAAGGCACTTGATGTACCGCGTTGTGTTGGCGAGGTGGCGGAACTTGATCTTTCGACAATCAAACGCCTGATCGATGATCTGGGCCAGTTGCGTGACAATCTTGAGGCAAATGCATCGCGGAAATAGCGATGAAAACGTTCAAGCAAGCGGCGACTAACGCTTGGATGTCGGTTTGCGCCGGTCCTGATGATAAGTCAGCGCCCAGCCAAGCACGGTTTTAATTGCTTCTTCGGGAAACGGGCGATCCAGCGCAAGCAGGATCGCCCGATTTCCTTCGCATTCCAGAACCCCGTCAAAATGGCTACGGACCCGATCAATCAGGTCGGTCTGGCAGTTGACGTAAATGGCGATCCGGTCGAGTGCCTTTGGTTTCCAGTCGGCCCGGATGGTCGTCCCCGACCCGGAGGGCGTTACCCATGCCGGTTCCCCCCATTTCAGGGTTTCCGTAATCATCCCAATAGGGATATTTGCCGCCAGTTCGAAAATCCATCCGCGAATTGTCATTAACGCCGAGCGGGCATCGTCGGGATAGCATGCGAATTTGGTAGAAAGGTCAGCGGCCAGTTTGGGAACCGTGCCGGGGTCAGATCGGCCTATTCCGAAGGATTGCGTCTGGTTCATATTCCTGCCCGGCATTGAATGCATCAGCCAGACATCATAGCGCAGAAAAAGAAAGGGCGCGATGTCCTGGTGGAAATCGCGCCAAGTTTGCTGTCAGGGACAGCAGGGAGGCATACATCAAGGTTCAGATTGTCTGCGAGAACAGAAAACCACGTAATGCAGCCACCGGCATATCCCCATATGAGGAGGTTAAAAGCATATCGCCTATTCCGTCGAAGATAGCGGGATGCGATTCGGGCATGGAAAAGGCTGCAAGCCGGAACTTGCAGCCTTGTAGGGGGCTGGTCCCAGAGCAGGGCCAGTTTTTATCTAGATGCTTTGGATCAGAGGCCAGATGGCAGCGCAGAACATGACGGCATGCTGTATCAGCATGGAGGGGGCGACCAAGGCAATTGATGCGGTCAGGGTGCCCCAGGCGTGAAGAATCCGTGCGACAATGAAGGCCGCGGCAACCAGCCAGATGATGTCAGACGTTGCCAGAACAGCCTCGAGTGCGAGCACGACAAGAATACAGAAAGGCGCATTTTCGATGAAATTGCCATGCGCGCGTATCCGGCGTTGCAGGGCTTCGTCACCACCGTCGCCACGGGCCAGTTTAAGGTCGCGCCGCCGCAAGGAAACATTCAGGCTAAGAGCGATCAGCATTAGGGCAAAAATGCCAGTCAGGCAGACGGTAACGGTGATCGGCAGCATGTGCATGGTCCTTTGACGCGTTGCGATGAAACAGCTTTGCCTGATTGGCGGGGCGATGCAAGAGGCAGCATGCAAACAGGCCGGAAATATCCGGCCTGTGCTTGGATCGGTTTGTCTGACTCTGCTGTGTTATTCGGCGGCGCGAAGCATGGTGGTCTGATATTGCCCCGATTTGCTTGTGGCTTCCGGGCTATCGCCTTGCACGCGCTTCATCGCGGTGATGAAATCGCTGATCTTGCTGTTCAGGAAACCCGCCTGATGGGCGGTATGATCGGCATTTTCGTGCACCGTGATCGCGCTGTTGCCGACATCGGTAACACTGGATTGAATCGTGGTGACATTTTCCGAAACCCGTTTGGCACTTTCAGAAACGAAATCAACATTGCGGGCAATTTCGCGTGTTGTGGCGTTCTGTTCTTCGACGGCACCGACAATGGCGGTGACATAACTATCGATGCTGTTAATCACGGTGCCGATATTAGTGATGGCATCGGTTGAATTGCGCGACACGCTTTGAATGCGTTCGATCTTGCGGGTGATTTCATCCGTGGCCTTGGCCGTCTGATTGGCAAGGTTTTTGACTTCTCCCGCAACCACGGCAAATCCTTTGCCTGCTTCACCGGCGCGCGCGGCTTCGATCGTGGCGTTCAGGGCCAGAAGATTGGTCTGATCTGCAATCTGGGTAATCAGTTGCACGACTTGGCCCACTTCTTCTGCGACTTCCTGCAGGTTGCGCATTTCGGTCTGGGAGGTATTGGAATGTTCAACAGCGTTATGCGCAATCCCAGAAAACTGTGTGATCTGGGATGAGATTTCGTCAATCGCTGCAACCATTTGTTCGGTTGCAGCACTAAGCGACTGAGCACTTGCTGATGATTCTTCTGCCTCGGTGGCAACAGCACCGGCGAGCGATCCTGCCTGTGTACTTTGGCTTTGCATGGTTTCGGCACGTGAGAGAACTTCATTGGCGCCTTTGACGATATCGGCAAACGTATTTACAAGAGTTTCGCAAAATTCTTTTACCAGTCGATCCGTCTCTGCCCGGCGTTTCTCATCAAGTGCGCGTTGTTGTTCTTGCATGGCTTCAAGTTCACGGGCCTTGATCATATCTGCCTGAAATACCCGCATCGCATCGGCCATCTCGCCGACTTCATCGCGGAAGGCGGAAACCGGCACCGGTGTATCAAGTTTACCTTTTGCCAGATCGCCCAGAGCTTCTGTCAGGCGATGCAACGGACGGGTAATCGACCGTCCCAAAAGCCACGCCAAAAGTATGCCTGATACGAGCGCAAAGCCCGACAAAGCGGTGATCAGAGTTTTGCCCATGCGTTCGTCTTCCAACGCCTTGTTCATTGACAGCTGGGTGTAGTTCGCGACTTCGGCAAGAAGGGCTTCAATGGCGGTATTAAGGTCTTTTTGCAATTTCTCTGTCGCGATGACAGCATCCGCGACGTCGGATGTGCTTGCCCCATTGTCAAGAGCTTTGAAAATGTTGGCGACGTTGGACTCGTAAGTGCGATGATCCGCTTCTATGCGCAAAAGGGCCGCTTCGACAGCGGCAAATTCTGTTCGGTCTGCATTATTTGAAAGCTCGGTGAGATAGGCTTTTACCATTCTGGTTGCTTCACGGAGCTCCACATCGGACTGTTTTGAAATTTCATCGAAATTAGCCCGAACACTGGTTTCGCTCTCGCTATGGGAGTCCACATTGCGGAAACGCAGCGACTTTTCCATCAGGATGGCTTGTTCAAGCTGATGCTGCGTGATTTTTTCAAGCATCAGTGTCAGAGGCAGGTCGCGCGCGGTAACCTGTTCCAGTTCATTGCCGATCACGGTCATTTTGTATACGGCGATGCTGCCAAGCAAACCTGAAGTTAACAACAGCCAGCCCGCAAGACTATATAGGCGCTGCGCAATATTTGACTTCCACACCCATCCAAACATTTAGTTTCCCTCGCGAAAAAGCAGACGACAATTCCACTTGGGGTCGATGTTTGGTTGTTCAAGCTATCCAAAAGGGTGGCGTTTGCTATTTCCGGGTGTGGCGTGTTTTTTCGAACGAAGCGGTTCAACCGATTAAAATGGGCGGCATCCGAAGGTGCCGCCCATGCTGTTCTTCGTGCCCCGAAAGACTAGATGTTACGCAACCGCTCAAGGAAGTTTTTGACCTGTGTATCAAGGTTGCGGGCCTGTTCGGCCAGTTCGGTTGCCCCGGCCTGCACGTTGGACGCGGCGTCGCCCGTTTGCTGGGACGTATTGCGTACGATCCCGATTGAGGAGGATACTTCGTTGGTGCCTGCCGCGGCCTGCTGGACATTGCCCGAAATTTCGGCCGTGGCAGCGCCCTGTTGTTCGACCGCGGCGGCAATTGCGCCGGTGATTTCATTGATGTTGGAAATTGTTTCAGTGATCTTTTCAATCGCGCCGACGGTATTGTGGGTCTCGGACTGGATCGATCCGATCTGTTGGGCGATTTCCTCTGTCGCCTTGGCGGTCTGATTGGCAAGGTTTTTGACCTCGCTTGCGACGACCGCAAAGCCTTTACCCGCTTCACCCGCGCGGGCGGCCTCGATGGTGGCGTTCAGGGCCAGAAGGTTGGTCTGGGACGCGATATCATTGATCAGGCTGACGACCTGACCGATGCGATCAGCGGCTTCGGCAAGGCCGGTGACCATGGCGTTGGCGCGTGATGCTTCGTCGACCGCATTGTTGGCGATTTCAGAAGAACGTGCGACCTGCGAGCTGATTTCCTGAATGGAGGCAGAAAGTTCCTCACTTGCCGAAGCGACGGTCTGGACATTTGCACTGGCCTCGTCGGCAGCCGCAGCAACCACGGTTGCCTGTTCCGAGCTTTCGTTCGCGGCACAGCGCATCTGACGCGAGACTTTTTCCATATCGCCAGCACTGTCAGTGACATGAACAACGATGGAGCCGACCGACTTTTCGAATTCGTCGGCCATCTGCAGGCGGGTGCGGTTGCGTTCTTCGCTGGCGCGATGTTCGGCTTCGCGTTTGTCGCGCTCGGCCTGCTGCATGCCCGCGGATGCTTCTTTGAAAGCTTCGAGCGCCTTGGCAATCGCACCAATTTCGTCGGACCGGTCATGATAGGGGACAGTGACGTTGAAATTGCCCTTTTCCAGGTCGGCAATCACCCCGGCAACACGGGTCATCGGGCGGGCGACCATGGCGTTGGTCGACAGCAGGATCACCGCGATCACAACGATCAAAAGTACCACACCACCGATCAGGGTTGCATTGCGCAGGTCATCGGCCGGGGCATAAACGGTGGCAAGCGGCACGTTGACGACTACGCCCCACTGGTTGGCATAACCTTCAATGGCGACCGGAACGATCAGGTGCATGACTTCGCCATCGTCAATCTGACCGGACTGGCCCGACTTCATCGCTTCAAGAATGGCCGCGTCGGTTGGATTGGCGGCATCAAGTTTGGTGCCGCGGATATCGGGGTTTTCATGGGCAACCCATGTGCCCTGTGCGGAAACAAGATTGACGGTGCCGGTGCCAAACGGGGCCAGTTCGGCAAACCGTTCCGACAGCGCATTCAGTTCAAGATCGACACCCATAACACCAAGAAACTTTCCGCCACTGTCCTGCACCGGATAGACAAACGATGTCAGAACCACATCGCGGCCCTGAATGTCATAGGTAATCGCATCGGTCAGGTAGGGCTTATTGGTGCGTTTGGGTTCAGTGTAATATTCATTGACCTCCGGGTTATCGAGCCCGGTCAGGTGATAGGGGGTAATGCCGCCACCGAAGTTATAATAATAGGTGACATATTTTCCGCTGCCGTCGCCAAACGGTTCGCCTTCGCCCTTGTAATCGGCATCCTTGCCGTCAAGGGCGTTGGTTTCAAATCCGGACCACGCCCCGGCAAGGGACGGGTTATCCATCAGGGTGCGATTGAGGATTTCGTTATAGGCCTTGCGGTCTGCTCCGCCCTGTTCACGAAGTGCGCGAAAGGCACCTGCAAGGTTTTTGGCAACCAGCATCCCGCCATTCAGCACCCGGCTGGCCTGTTCGGCATGGAACTGGCCAACGGCACGGGCTTCGCCCACGGTCAGCTCTTCGGTTGTTTTGCCGGTCTGGACAGTTTGAAGGAAGATGCCGACGATCAGGCAGAAGGCAATTGCGAGTGCACTGACGCAGGTCAGCTTGGCACCAAGAGACATATTCGAAAATCGCATTAAAGGTCCCCTCAGACAATACCTATACTTATGTAGTATTCTTGGTAGTCCTTCCACGTTCTGCCTAACTCAGTGGGTTGGCAGATCCGAAAGGCAAATTATACCATCCACCCTATACTTTAGGTAGTTCATAAATATCTGATTTGCAGAGGGGCAACGCGATTTTTTTATGAAATTTTCGTGCTTGAGTGGCTGGACTTGAAAAGCTGTTCGGCGGGGACCGGTTTGCTGAACAGGAAACCCTGCAATTCGTTACAGCCCTGCCTATGCAGGAAATCACGTTGGGCGGTTGTTTCGACCCCTTCGGCAGTGACTTTGAGGCCAAGGGTCCGTGCCATGGCAATCATGGCTTCGGCAAGGGCGGCATCATCGGTATTTTGCGGAATGCCTTTGATAAAGGCGCGATCAATTTTGATGCGTTCAATCGGCAGGCTTTTGATGGACCGCAAACACGAATAACCCGTGCCGAAATCATCAATCGCGACTGATACGCCAACCGCGCGCAATTCATGCAGGGTATCGATCATGATATCTTCGTCCTGGATCATGCTTTCGGTGACTTCAATCTCCAACCATTTCGGATCAAGTCCGGTATTGGCCAGAACAGTTTGCACCGTTTTGGCAAAGCCCGGTGTGCGCATCTGGCGGACCGAAACATTGACCGCGATGCGGATTGGATCAAAACCTTCATCTTGCCAGCGGCGCGCCTGTGCGCAGGATTCTTCAAGAACCCATTGGCCGATTTCGACAATCAACCCGCTTTGTTCCGCAATCGGGATGATTTCCGCCGGACCAAGAATGCCATTTTGGGGATGGTTCCACCGAATCAGGGTTTCGGTCCCGGTCATTTCACCGGTTTTTGCATCGACTTGCGGCTGATAATAAAGGGTCAGCTCACCCTTTTCCAGACCGCGACGCAATTCCAGGCTGCGCGTCATATAGTGCGTGGCACTTTCGGTCATTTCCGATTTATAAAACGCATAGGTGCGCCGCCCCTGATCCTTGGCGGCATACATTGCCGTGTCGGCCAGCCGGATCAGATCCTGTGGTGAATGGGCATTTTCGGGATAAAGGGCAATACCGATGCTGGCCGATAATGTCAGTTCATGGCCGACAATATAGAACGGCTTTTGCAGTTCATGAATGATGTGGCTGGCAAGGTTGCCTGCGGCGGCCTCGCTATGCATGTTTTCGCGGATAATCAGGAATTCGTCCCCGCCAAGGCGCGCGATGGTATCGGTTCGATCGGTCAGTGCCTTGATACGGGTCGCAACAATCAGCAAAACCTGATCACCGGCGGCATGGCCAAGTGTATCGTTAATATTCTTGAAGTCATCAAGATCAAGGAACAGGCAGGCGACCACCGATCCGGTACGTTCGCAGCGTTCAATCGCACGGTTCAGCCGGTCGGTCGCCAGAAGCCGGTTGGGCAGGCCGGTGAGGCCGTCATACTGGGCCAGGTAATGCAGTTCCTGTTCGGCCTGTCGGATGGCGGTGAGATCCGAAATCATCGCAACGAAATGGGTCAGGACGCCATCGTCGTCCTCGACCGCGATGATCTGCATCATGATGGAAATCGGATTGCCCGACATGTCGCGGGTTTCGATTTCGCGGTGCCAGTGGCGGCGTGTGCGCAGCGTATGGAACAGTTCCTGATAAAAGGCGGGCGGGAAGGCTTCTGGCACGATCATATAGGGCGGGCTGCCGACAACGTTCATCGGGTCTGCGCCTGTAATCTGGCAATAGGCACGGTTGGCGCTGGTGATGTTCAGGTCCGGGTCAAGTATCAGAATACCATCCTGGGTGGTTTCAAATACTGTCATCGCCTGACGGAGCTTGTCATTGGTCAGACGTTGATCGGTAATGTCCTGCATCACGCCTATGATGCGCTGGGTGCCCTTGCGGTCATTGATATAGGACTTGCCGCGTGCGCGGAACCAGCTTTGGGTGCCTTCGCATTGCTCGCCGCGGAAAACGACGTCGTAGAATTCGCCATGCAGAACGGCATATTCGAATGCCTTGCGGACCATGTCGCGATCACCGGATGCAACACGATGCAGAAAATCTTCCCAGCTTTCGGTGATTGTTTCTGCACTTTGATTTTCGTCGGGTAAAAACTGCGCCAGACCGGTACTGTGCATTTTGCGGGTACTGACATCCACCTCCCAGCAGCTCATGCGGGCAGCATGCATGGCAAGCGACAACCGTTCCTGACTTTCACGAAGGGCGAGTTCTACCTCGCGGCGTTCCAGTGCCATCTGGATTGTCGCGTGTAGTTCACGTTCTGAAAACGGTTTTAACAAAAAGCCATAGGGCCGGGTTTGGCGCGCCCGTTCAAGGGTTGTATCCTCGGAATAAGCCGATAGATAGATGATCGGGATCATCAGATGTTCGGGGATGCCCGCCGCGGTTTCAATGCCGTCAATATCGCCGTCGATGCGGATATCCATCAGAATGATGTCAGGCGCATCGGTTTCAATCGCTTTCAAGGCATTGATACCGGCACTATGGACCGATGTCCGGTCATAGCCGAGCCGGGCAAGCTGTTGACGCAAATGCAGTGCGACGATCCGTTCATCTTCGACAATCATCACATGGATCGGCTTGCGCATGGCGATCATCAATCCTTTATCGTGAAGCGAATAGTGATGCGGGTTGGGTTGCGGGTGTGCATATCAAGGGTCCCGCCAAGCTGATCGGTCAGCAATTCAACCAGTTGCAGGCCAAGCCCGCTGCTGCTGTCGATATAGAAACTTTCCGGGAATCCGACCCCGTCATCGGTCAGGCTGAGTTCGATCTGGTTCGGGGCGATTTCGGTGGCGGAAAGGTTTATTGTGCCCTGTCTGTTACCGGGAAATGCGTGTTTGAGCGCATTGGTGATCAGTTCGTTGGTAATCAGGCCGCACGGCACGGCCGTTCCGATCGGAAGCGACACCGAACCCAGATCGCGTTCAAACCTGATGAGGTCGGGGTTGGTGTTAAAGGTCACCAGCAGCGAATTGATCAACGCATCACAGAAATAGTTGAAATCGACGCGCGAAACATCTTCGCTTTGATAAAGGGTCTGGTGGATTTGCGCCATGGACCGGACACGGTTGCAACTGTCGCGCAGAATTTCACGCGCCAGATCGTCCTTCACATTGGCGGTTTGCATATCAAGCAGACTGTGAACGATTTGCAGATTGTTTTTGACCCGGTGATGGACTTCCGACAGCAGGATTTCCTTTTCCTGCAAGGATTTTTCCAGACTTTCCTGACGGCTTTTGCGGTCTGAAATATCGACAATGGCGGCCAGGACCTGTACACGGTCGCCTTCGGCAATCGGGTTAAGGCCGATTTCCACCGGAAACTCGCTGCCATCCTTGCGCAGGGCATAAAGATCTCTCCCCGGTCCCATCGGGCGTGGTCCGGGGGCGGCGATGAAACTGTTGCGAAGCCCGGCATGATGATGGCGGAACCGATCTGGCACCAGCACATCGACCGGCTGGCCGAGTAATTCATCACGGGTATAACCGAACACCTTTTCGGTTTCGGCATTGACCATTTCAATAAGACCCTTGGCATCGACAAGAATCATCGCGTTCGGCGCATATTCAACAACGCGCCGGAATCGATGATCTTCCTCGAATGCGACATGCGGTGCGGTCATCGTACTGCCCGATCCATCGGTGTGCGACGCCGACAAGTCTTTCATGTCTGACGTTTCGTTCAATCATTTCTCTCCCGTGCAAGGCGGTCTCCCGCCTTAAAAAGGACAGGGACCCCCTGATCGTCGCCCGTTTTCTTCGCCCACTCCCGGCGGCTTTTTTGTTCCTGACTGCACGGACAAGTAACAGTTACGACATATCAGCGCTCGGCAAGCTGGTTTCAACCACCCGTCGGTGTAGGTTTGGTTTTTTTCTTATATTTGCTGTATCCTGCTGATCCGATGCGCGAATTTTGCGTGTTACTATGCCCGCCCTCTCTGTCAGGGTGGGAGAAGTGACGGGGTGCGCCGGTTAAATCGCGCGTTGCAGTTCGGCCATGTCCGATCCGGACTTGATCTTGCAGGCCGGCGGGGATAGCTTCGCGCACGCACGGAATCCGGGTGATTTCAGGTGTGGCCGGATTTCCAGATAATTCAACGATACAACTGACAAACAAGGTTTCAAAAATGACAGCCGATCTTCGTGATGCCGCCTTTAACAGCAACGTCTGGGCCTTCCAGGAAGCCCGCAAGCTGGTTGAGCGGTACAAACAGAAGAAGCCTGAAAAGGGTTATGTGCTGTTTGAAACTGGTTATGGCCCGTCCGGCCTGCCCCATATCGGGACGTTTGGCGAAGTTGCGCGCACAACCTATGTCCGCCGCGCGTTCGAACAGATGTCCGATATTCCGACCAAACTTTTCTGCTTCTCGGATGATATGGACGGTCTTCGCAAGGTGCCCGACAATATCCCGAACAAGGATATGGTCGCCCAGCATCTTGGCAAGGCATTGACCAGCGTGCCGGACCCGTTTGGCACCCATGAAAGCTTTGCGCATCACAACAATGCGCGTCTTTGCGATTTCCTTGATAGCTTCGGCTTTGATTATGAATTCAAATCTTCGACCGAATGCTATCGTTCGGGCATGTTTGATGCAGCGCTTCTGCGTCTTCTGGAACGGTATGACGCGATCCAGAAAATTATGCTGCCGACCCTTGGTGAAGAACGCCGCGCGACATACAGCCCGTTCATGCCGGTCGAAGAAGGTACCAACAAGGTCCTGATGGCCAAAGTGACCGAGGTTAACGTTGAAGCCGGGACCATCGTTTACGAACATCCCGAAACCGGCAAGCTGGTTGAAACCCCGGTCACGGGGGGCCGTTGCAAATTGCAGTGGAAGCCGGACTGGGCGATGCGTTGGTTTGCGCTGGGCGTTGATTACGAAATGGCGGGCAAGGACCTTATTCCGTCGGTCGAACTTGGCAACAAGATCGTCAAGGCGCTTGGCGGCACCCCGCCAGAAGGCTTCAATTACGAGCTGTTTTTGGACGAGAACGCACAGAAAATCTCGAAATCCAAGGGCAATGGCATTTCGATGGAAGACTGGCTGAAATATGCGCCGGAAGATAGTCTTTCGCTGTTCATGTTCCAGAAGCCGAAAACCGCAAAGCGCCTGTATTTCGATGTCATCCCGAAAACGGTTGATGAATATCTGACCTTTGCCGACAAGCTGAAAACCGAAACCGACCCGGAAAAGCTTTTGCAGAACCCGGCATGGCACATCCATGAAGGCAAGGCACCGGAACGCGATATTCCGTTGTCGTTCGGTATCTTGCTGAATCTTGTTTCGGTCTGCAATACCAGCGACCCGGAACTTCTTTGGGCGTTCATTTCGCGCTATGCCAAGGGCGCAACGCCGGAAAATCAGCCTTATCTCGACAAGCTGGTCGGCTATGCGATCAACTATTACAACGACTTCGTCAAACCGACGAAAAAATACCGCGCCGCGACGGATGCGGAAAAAGCAGCCCTGACCGAACTGCGCGATATGCTCAAAACCCTTGATGCCGGCACTGATGGTGGCGATATCCAGACCCAGGTTTTCGAAGTGGGTAAAAACCACAATTACGAAAACCTGCGCGACTGGTTCAAGGCACTTTATGAAATCCTGCTGGGACAGGAACAGGGCCCGCGTATGGGATCGTTCATTGCGCTTTACGGTATTGATGAAAGCATCCAGCTGATCGACCGTGCGATTGCCGGTGAAGAACTCGGCGCGTAAGCAGTCGCTTTTTTCAGGCTGCTGTAAAATATCAAGCGACCCGTCGTCCGGCGGGTCGCTTTTTGTTTGATCGGGTGTCATTTCCTTCAATAAGTTTACCACCTTATCGCCGATGGTTGCTCTTTTGCGTTTGACCAAAACGGAGTTGATGATGGGTTTCTGGCAAAAGGCGATGATCGCAGTGGCGTGCAGCAAACCATTGCGCCGCGCGGGCGAGGCGGTCGGGCGGAAAACCGGGCTGGCTGCACAGTTCGTTAGCGGCGCGGATGGTGCCGGGCACGTGAAACGCACGCAGGAATTGGCAAAGCAGGGTATTCGGGTTTCGAGCTTTTATCTGGGCGAATATGTGACCGATCCGGCACAGGTGGCGGAAACGGTTGATGCAGTTACAGCCGTGATCCCCAAGCTTGATCGTGTTGGTTTGGATGTTCATGTTTCCATTGATCCATCGCAGCTTGGCTATATGCAGGATCCGGCGATGTTGGATGACAATGCCCACAAAATTGCCGGTTTGATCCGCGACGTCGGTGTTGAGAAAGCAGGTCGGCGCTGCTGCCGGATGATGATCGACATGGAAGATTTCGACATGGTCGATGATACGCTGGCCCTTCATGATCGGCTGCTTGAGGCAGGGTATCCGGTAGCCCAGACATTGCAGGCGCGATTATTGCGAACCGAAGCCGACATGGCGCGCAAGATCGCACAGGGGGCCATGATACGTCTGGTTAAAGGGGCGATGGCCCCGCCTGATCATGTTGCTTTTACCCGGCGTCGCGACATCGACGAAAATTACCTGAAACTGGCGTCAATGATGTTGTCCGACGAGGCGCGCCTTACCGGATTTATGCCGGTTTTCGGATCGCATCATCGTGAGTTGGTTGAATATATTGCAAAGGTCGCAGACGAACGTGGATGGGAGCGTGAGGCGTTCGAGTTTGAAATGCTTTATGGCGTCAATCAGCCACTTCAGCGGGATCTTGTGTCGCTCGGTTATCGGCTTCGGCTTTATGCGCCGTTTGGGGCGGATTGGTGGGCTTATGCGTGGCGTCGTGTTGGTGAAAACCCCCGCAATCTTGGTCTTTTGCTGCGTTCGCGGCTGAATGCTACGGGTCTGTAAATGCGAGCGGGTTGTGTTCGTTGCGTTCTGCCATGCATCTGCCCAAATGATAAGATGTAATGTAAAACAAAATCAGTCATTTCCGGTGTTTTGGTTAGGGCCATGCATCGGAAATGATCATTTAAACGGCGAGCACCGAAAGGAAGGCCGGATGAAGATGGTCAAGATCATGATGGCGGGCGCAATGGCGGTGCTGCTGGCGGCCTGTTCGACCGGGCCGCGTGTCTATACCGATGCCGATCCGGCGGCCGATTTTTCGCGTTATCGGACCTTTGCCTTTTATGAGTCCGCGGGAAAGTCGGATGAAAAATACGCCACCCTGCACGGTCAGCGGATCGAGGATGCAGTCAGTGCCGCCCTTGAAGCGCGCGGTTATCGCGTTGACATCAACACCCCTGATATCCTGATCAACTATCACCTCAAGACCGAGGAAAAGACCCGGACATCACCGCCGGTCTATTACGGCGGGTATTACGGTTATCGCAGCGGGATGTATGTCGGTTGGCCCGGGTATGTCGAGCCGGGATATGTTGACAATTATACCGAAGGCACGATTTCGGTCGATATGGTAGACCGCCGCACCGATCAGATGATCTGGGAAGGCACGGCGGTTGGCCGTATCGACAGCGAGTTTCGCAACAATCCCGATCAGGGGGTGCGCAAAGCGGTTGGCGCGATATTTGGCAAATATCCCTATGTCGCGGGAAGCAGTGTTCCGGTGGTGCCTGCGACGCAGTAGGGCGGGTTTGGTGGATTTGGTAAGCGGAACGGGCCGGGGGGGGATGCCGGCCCGTTCTGTTTTCGGCTGTTCGCGAGGCTTTAGCTCTGCTCGGCAAACGCCCAGTAAAGTTCCTGTGCGCGTTTGGTTATCGGGCCGGGTTGCAGGTTGCGGTCGTCGAGTTTGACGCAAGGTGCGACCTTGTAATAATTGCCGGTGCCAAAGATTTCGTCGGCATTTTCAAGTTCGCTGTAGGTCACGGTTTTTTCGATGACGTCTATGCCGTCTTCGCGGAGCAGTTTGATCACGCGCTGCCGGGTCAGGCCGTTTAAGAACGTGCCGTTGATCACGGGCGTAAACACCTTGCCATCCTTGGCATAGAACAGGTTGGCATAGGAAAATTCTGCGACATTGCCGAGCGGATCGAGCATTACGCCAGTATCAAAACCGTCTTTGGTGGCCTCTGCCACGGCGCGGCCGACATTGGGATACAGGCAGGATGCCTTGGCCTCGGTCGGGGCACTTTCGGGCGAGGGGCGGCGGAAGCTTGATTTCCGGGCGGTAAAGCCGGTTTTGATGGCATCGGGCAGGTCGGATACCGAAATGCACAGCACGAATTGCGCGCTTTCTGGTGTCGGGGCAAGGAAGCCTTCGCCGCCATAGACAATCGGTTTGATATAAAGTGCCAGCGCCGGATCGAATTTCTGAACGCCTTCGCGGACGAGGGCGACGATCTCATCGGTGGTGATCTGCGGGGCAAGACCCATCAGTTCGGCCGAACGCAGCACACGGGCGCAATGAGGCACAAGATCGGGCATTTTGCCATTGATGCGGCGCGCGCCGTCAAAGACCGTGGAGGCCATCCACATGCCATGGGTTTGCGGCCCGATAATATGCGGGTTGCCTTCGTGCCATTCGCCCTTGTACCAGGTCCATGTGGTGACGGCTTTGGTGTCTGCGGTAGTGGCGTGACCCATTCTTCTTGCTCCTGATCGAATTTCGGGTGGCGTTTGCATGTCGCGGGGCGATGCAAGGCATCCAGAATAGGGGCTTTGCGCGATCATGGTCAAAGAAAACTGACAGGGTAAATGCCGGTTCGGTGCCGTTTTTAAGGAAGTTGCGATAAATGACGGTTCTGTGAAATATCCCGCATCATGCACACGTGTGCGTTGGCGGGCCGGAAGGCCTGTGATATGTGTGTGACCGTGCTGCAAGACTGAAAACAGGCACGGCCAGACGGCGTAAAGAGGGAAATTGCGCGCATGACCGAGGGGAAACACACGCCTGCAAATGGTGACGGGGCCGAACCAGGCCGCGATTTGCAGCATATCGTGACCTCGGCCGATGTTGCGCGCGAAGCCGGTGTTTCGCGGTCCACCGTTTCGCGGTGTTTATCAGGCGACCGGCGGATATCGGATGCGACCCGCCTGCGGGTACAGGAAACCGCCAACCGGCTTGGTTATCACGTCAATAAAATCGCCCGGTCGATGAATACGCGCAAAAGCGATCTGATCGGATTGGTGACATCGGGGCTTTCCGATCCGTTCCGCGTTGAATTCCTTGATAAACTGATCCTTGCCATTCAGCAGTCCGGTTATCGTCCGTTGGTGATTGATGTATCCGATCCCGCCCAGATGGGCACATCGATGATGCATTTGTTGCAATATCAGGTGGCCGGGGTGGTCGTGACATCGGGAAGCCCGCCGCCCGAAGTCGGTGTACATTTCCTGAAACGCAGTGTGCCGGTCGTTCTGGTCAATCGCGCCGGGCGGCTGGAGGGGGCCGACGTTATCAATTGCGATAATGTGCGCGGCGGTGAAATGGCCGCCGACCTGTTGCTTGAAACCGGTAAAACCCGGTTCGGGTTCCTCAATGTCAAGGGTGGTACATTCAGCGGCAATGTGCGGGGCGAAACATTCGTTTCGCGCCTTGCACCGCGCCTTGCGAGCGGGGATATCAGCTTTACCCCGCTGGTCTGCGACAGTGCCGATTATGATGGTGGCTTTAATGCCGCGCTTAAATTTCTGGCAACGCCGGAAACCGCGCCAAACGCGATTTTCTGTGCCAAGGACCATATTGCGTTGGGTCTTCTGGACGCGGCCCGGTTTGAACTGGGCCTGCGCATCCCCCAAGATATTGCCGTGGTCGGGTTTGACGATATTGCCGCCGCCCGGCAGGGGGCGTATCAATTGACCACTGTGTGCCAAAGTGCGACGAAGCTGGCCGAAATGACGGTGGATCGGCTGCGCCAGCGCATCCGTGGCGATGCCCTGACGGATCAGCGGCTGATCCTGCCGGTAGAAATGACGCGTCGCCGGACCGCCTGAACCGGTCTTTTTTACGGATTTCAGGCCGATTTTTCTTCGATTTCTGATGCAAAACGGCTGACTCACGATGTTTCTGCGGGTTGTGCGCACACGTGTGCGTTAAGTTTTAAGGCGGATGCCTTGCTGAGGGCAGCGTATGGTTTTGCGATGGCGGTTTGTGGGCATGAAATTTTTATATTTAAAAACAGATGGTTATTCGTGGATGGCGAGAGTTTTTGGGCTCTAAATAGAATTTTTCTGTCATTTCATGGAATTTATGATTAAATCATTCCAGCACGTGATTTGCGCAATGGTAATGCACACGTGTGCATTCAACGAAATGCGAACCGGGAGGAAACCCAAATGACGATCAGAAATTCTCTTTTTGCGACTGTCGCGATTTCAGGCCTTTTGGCTGTTGCGACCGCCGGTTCGGCCAATGCGGCCGGTCGGCTTAATGTCATCTGCTCGGCCGATAATGAATGGTGCGAGATGATGGAAACCGCGTTCGAGCTGGAACATGACATCGATGTATCGATGGTTCGCAAAAGTTCGGGCGAGGCTTATGCGCAGGTTCGCGCCGAAGCTGCCAATCCGAAACTGGATGTATGGTGGGCCGGGACCGGCGACCCCCATCTTCAGGCTGCCGCCGAAGGCCTGACGGAAGAATATGAATCCCCGCAACTTGGCAACCTGAATGACTGGGCCGTGCGGCAGGCGAAAAATTCCGGCAATCGGACGGTCGGGGTTTATGCCGGTGCACTCGGCATTGGTTACAACAATGATCTTCTGACGAAAAAGGGCCTTCCGGCGCCGAAATGCTGGGAAGATCTGAAAGACCCGGCCTATAAGGGCGAAATCCAGATGGCGAACCCGAATTCATCGGGCACGTCCTATACCGCACTTGCGACGCTTGTGCAGATTTTTGGCGAAGAAAAAGCCTTCGATCTGCTTAAAGAAATGCACAAGAACGTCAACCAGTACACCAAATCGGGTTCCGCCCCGATCAAGGCCGCAGCCGTTGGTGAAACCACCATCGGCATCACCTTCATGCATGACATGGTCGCCCAGATCAAACAGGGGGCGAACCTGACCGTGGTGTCGCCGTGCGAGGGGACCGGTTACGAAGTGGGTTCCATGAGCATTATCAAAGGTGCGCGTAACCTTGAAAATGCGAAAATCTGGTATGAATTCGCACTTAGCCCGCGGACCCAGTCAATTGCCGAAGACGCGCACAGCTATCAGGTGCCGTCCAACAAAGAGTCAAAAATTCCCGATGGCGCACCGCGTCTGAGTGAATTGAAACTGATCGATTATGACTTCGCGAAATACGGGGATGCGGAAACCCGCCGTCATCTTCTGTCGCGTTGGGATGACGAAGTCAAAACCGCGCCGCAATAAGCGCGATCTGCCTTAACGGTTCTGTCCGTTCGGTGTGATCATCGGACGGGCAGAACCAGACTTCCCAATTCGGCGTGCAGGAGAGTTTCGTGAACCGGATGCTTTGGTTCTGGCTGGTGATCGGCTGGATCGGTTTTGCAATTTTACCCTGGTATCAGCAGGAATACGGGTTCTGGACCCTGGAATGGCTGTATGACGGCTATCCGATGTATGGCGATTATTCGCCTGCAATCCTGCAAACGACCCTTCATCAAAAATTCTGGCTGCTGCCGATTGCGGCATTTTTGCTGGCACCGCTCGCCCTAGTGAGGGCCGGGCGTGATCATCCGCATTATGCCCGTATCCTGATTTCATGCGGGCTTGGCGGTTTGATCTATCTGGTGGGGCAGGGCTTTTTTGTCGGCATTTCCGGCTGGGGATTTGGCTGGCTTGAGGCGATGTTTGGCCCGCTTGACGTCCGGCAATACGGGCTTGGCTATGGCGCGATGTTTGTTGCGGCCAGCCTGCTTGTGATGCTTTGCACCGGTCTTGCCGCGGCGGGGGCGATGCGCGGTGATGTGTTTGTCACATCCGCCATCGGGACGGTTATTGCGCTTGTCGGGTTGTTTGTCTTCTTTCCGGTGGCGCGCATTTTCATCGGATCGTTTGTTGATATTGATGGCAATCTTTCGGGCGTGGCCTTTATCCGCAATTTCCTTGATGACAGCATCTGGGGGCTGGGCTGCTTTGCCGGGGGTGTCTGCGGGGTTGCCTGGAATACGGCGTTTCTGGCGGTTCTGACCGCTATTTCGACCACGCTGCTTGGGCTTTCATTTGCGCTTGTGGTGACGCGGACCGGGTTCCGGTTCAAAAAGCCGCTGCGGGTTTTGACGGTGTTGCCGATCATTACCCCGCCTTTCGTGATCGGTTTGGCATTGATCCTTCTTTTTGGCAGATCGGGGGCTGTAACGCAGTTCTTTGCTGATCTGCTCGGGGTGGAGGCAGGGCGCTGGCTTTATGGCCTCCCTGGAATCTGGCTGGCACAGACCCTGTCCTTCACCCCGATTTCTTTTCTGGTGCTGATCGGTGTGGTCGAGGGTGTCAGCCCGTCGATGGAAGAAGCATCGCAAACCTTGCGGGCCGGACGGTGGAAGACGTTTGTCAATGTGTCGCTGCCTTTGATGCGCCCCGGTTTGGCCAATGCCTTTCTGCTGGCCTTCATCGAAAGCATGGCCGATTTCGGTAACCCGATGGTTCTGGGTGGCAATTACGAAGTGCTGTCGACCGAGATATTCTTTGCCATTGTCGGCGCACAAAACGATGCCGGACGGGCCGCCGTCCTTGCGATGATTCTTTTGTTCTTCACACTTTCGGCCTTTGCCGCACAGCGGTTCTGGCTGGGCAAAAAATCCTATGCCACGGTATCGGGCAAGGCCGATAACGGGGCGCATGTCGGGCTTAATCCCGGGATGCGATTGGCGTGTTATTTCACCGCTATTCCGTGGGCGATCTTTACGGTCGTGCTGTATGGCATGATTTTCTATGGCAGCTTTGTCAAACGCTGGGGCTTTGATAACAGCCTGACGCTGGATAATTACGGCGATGCGTTCGGTGTCGGCTGGAGCGAGCATGGCATCGTCTGGGCCGGGGCGGCATGGGACAGTTTCTGGACCACGTTGAACATCTCGGCGATTGCCGCACCCTTGACCGCAGCGGTTGGTCTGACGACGGCCTATCTGCTGGTGCGGCAAAACTTCCGGGGCAAAAGTGCCTTTGAATTTGGTACGATGTTAAGCTTTGCCATTCCCGGTACGGTGATCGGTGTCAGTTATATTCTGGCGTTCAACGTGCCGCCATTCGAATTGACCGGGACGGGTGTGATCCTTGTGATCTGCTTTATCTTCCGCAATATGCCGGTGGGTGTTCGCGGCGGGATTGCCGCCATGAGCCAGTTGGACAAAAGCCTTGATGAAGCATCCCTGACCCTTGGTGCCAACAGCTTTACCACGTTCCGGCGCGTGATCCTGCCGCTGTTGCGCCCGGCGATTGTTGCCGCACTGGTTTACAGCTTTGTGCGTGCCATTACCTCGGTCAGTGCGGTGATCTTTCTGGTCAGTGCGGATCACAATATGGCGACATCCTATATTATCGGGCTTGTGGAAAACGGGCGATACGGCGTTGCGATTGCCTATTGCAGTGTTCTGATCCTTGTCATGCTGACCGCGATCCTTGTTGTGAACGGCCTGATCGGGCAACGGCGTCTGCGCCGCGAGGACCGGGTTGAGGCAACACCGGACAAGACATCGACAGGAAATCTGAGAGAGAAGCATTCATGAAACTGAAAACGCGTGCGGGTTCGGTCGTATTCGACAATGTCACCAAGACTTATGGTCACGGGGCGGTTACCGCGATCGACAATGTATCTTTCACCATCAATCCGGGCGAGCTTGTCACCCTTCTGGGGCCAAGCGGCTGTGGCAAGACCACGACATTGCGCATGATTGCCGGGCTGGAACATGCGACAACGGGCAAGATCCTGATCGGGGGCAAGGATGTCACACAGCTTCCGGCGACGGATCGCGATGTCAGTATGGTGTTTCAATCCTATGCGCTGTTTCCGCATATGACGGTGGCCGAAAACGTTGCCTATGGGCTGAGTGTCACCGGCGTTGCCAAGGCCGAAGCCAGGGACAAGGCCGAGGAAGGGCTTAACCTTGTGGGCTTGGGCGGATATGGCAGTCGCCTGCCGTCCGAGCTTTCGGGCGGGCAGCAGCAAAGGGTGGCGGTGGCGCGTGCGCTGGTGCTGGAGCCTGAAGTTCTGTTGCTGGACGAGCCGTTATCGAACCTTGATGCCAAGCTTCGCCGTCATGTGCGGACCGAAATCCGCGATTTGCAGCAAAAACTTGGCCTGACGGCGGTTTATGTGACCCATGATCAGGAAGAAGCATTGGCGGTGTCGGACCGGATCATCGTGATGAACCGGGCGGTGATCGCGCAGCAGGGCACGCCACGCGAATTGTATGAACAGCCGCAATCGGAATTTATCGCCGACTTTATCGGTGATGCCAATCTGGTTGACGGGGAAATCATCAGCATCGATGGCAACCATGCCCGTGTCGATATCGGTGGCGCGCACTGCAATCTGCGTCATCGCGGGCAGGCAAAGGGACCGGTCCGGGTGGCGGTGCGACCCGATGCGGTGCAACTGACCGGATTGGCGGCGATTGCGGGCGATGCACATGTCATTGAAACGTCGCTAAAAGGTCACATTACGCATGCAGCCTATCTTGGTAGTCAGATGCAGTATTCTGTGGCAACCCCGATTGGCGAGCTGTTTGTGATCGATCATCGGATCGATACACCGATCATCGCGGGTGAACAGGTTGCCATCGGCTTTTCCGAACGCGGCATGGCCGTGGTTTCGGGGCAATAACGGATCAATCGCAAAACTGTTTCAGGCAGGGACAAAGTGGAAAAGACATTTTCGGGAATTGATATCGAAGCACGGTTTGAACATGCGCGCGACGTGATCCGCGAAGCGGGCAAACGCGCCATGGAATATTACGAAGGCGACGCCGCCGACCTTGCGATTGAAACCAAAACCAACGCGCTTGATATGGTCAGCATTGCGGACAAAAACGTCGAGGCGATTATCCGCGACCGGATCGGCGATGCCTTTCCCGAGGACGGGTTCCTGGGCGAAGAAATGGGCATCGAGAAGGGCGATAATGACTGCCTTTGGGTGATTGATCCGATTGATGGCACGGCCTGTTTTGTCAATCAGATGCCGACCTGGTGCATTTCGGTTGCCCTTATGATCGGCAAAGAAGCGGTCATCGGCCTGATTTACCATCCGTGCAATGGCGAGCTTTTCAGTGCGGTGATCGGGGATGGCGCACGCGTGAATGGCGAGCCGGTCAAGGCCAGCGATGCCAAACTTGTCAGTGATGGTGTCATGGGGATCGGCATGTCGCATCGTCTGCCAAGCAGTTCGATCGTGCCGGTGATCGGCCAGTTGCTTGACGAGGAAGGCATGTTCATCCGCAACGGGTCGTGTGCGTTGATGATGGCCTATGCCAGTGCCGGGCGTTTGATCGGCTATTACGAGCCGCATATCAATCCGTGGGATTGCATGGCGGGGATTGTCCTGATGCGTGAGGCGGGGGGCTGGTGCAATGATTTTCTTGATCTGCCCAACGTGCTTGAAGATGGTGGGCCGATATTGGCCGCGGGGCCCAATGTCGCCAAACATCTGGCGGATATGATCGGGCTTTCGTATCGGGGCTGATCACACCTGATGGCGCGATATTGAATGCATGCTGACCGGTGCCGGGTTTAGTCCCCGGTGCCGGTCAGTTGCTGTTTGCGTTCTGTGAGCATGCGGTAATCAAGGCGGGAAAGTTCGTGATTAATGGCCTTGATATCGAGCGGCTTGGTGCAGTGCGCATCCATGCCGGCCGCGCGAAATTCTGCCAGATTGTCGCTTGATGTATCTGCGGTCAGGGCCAGAACCGGGATGGTTGCCTTGATCGGGTCGGCAAATTCGCGGATCTGGCGGGTGGCTTCGATCCCGTCCATGACGGGCATATGCACATCCATCAAGACCGCGTCAAAATCATGTTCAAGCAGTTGGTCAAGGGCTTCCTGCCCGTTGGCGGCGGTGACGATTTCATGGCCCTGCTGTTCAAGCAGTTTCTGGGCGAGAATACGGTTGATCTGGATATCCTCGACCAGAAGAAGTTTGCGCCCCAATACGCGCGGTTTGTCCGGATCGGCGAGGCCGAGCTGACGGTCGTCTTCGGCTTCGCTGCCACGTTTTGGCGCGTCTGTCAGCGGCAGGTTGAGGTCAAACCAGAAGGTGCTGCCCTTGCCCTCGATGCTTTCGACATCAATCGTGCCGCCCATCGCAAGGATCATTTTCTGACAGATGGCCAGGCCAAGGCCGGTTCCGCCAAAACGGCGGGTTGTTGATGTATCGACCTGTGTGAAGGCTTCGAAGATCGAGCGGACCTTATCGACCGGGATGCCGATCCCCTCGTCACGGACAGAGATGCGGAACGCCATGCGACCGTTGGTGGTTTCCTGCCGGGTTACGACAACATGGATAGTGCCGGATCTGGTGAATTTGATCGCGTTGGAAACCAAATTGGTCAGGACCTGCTTGATGCGGACCGGATCGCCGATCACCCAGCGCGGCATGTCGGCCGGGATATCAAGATGCAGGCGGTTATCCTGATTGCGTGCCGGGACCATCATCATGGAAACGACTTCTTCGCAAATCGCGTGGATGTCGGTTGGCACTTCTTCAAGGACCAGTTTGCCGGCCTCGATCTTTGAGAGATCAAGAACATCGCCGATCAGGGACAAGACATGACGCCCGGCACCATTGATGGTCGAAAGATAGCTTCGGATGGTTTCGGACGGTTCGTTTTTGTCGATGGCATCGCGTGCCAGCTGGGCGTAGCCGAGGATCGAGGTCATTGGAGACCTGAATTCGTGGCTCATATGGGCGATGAATTCGGATTTTGCGCGGTCGGCCTGCTGCGCCTGATTCATGGCGTTTTCGGCTTCCTGACGGGCGTTATCAAGTTCGCTGGTGCGCTGATAGACCAGATCGACAATCCGTTTTTCGGTGCGGGTCAGGGACCGCAGATAGACCATCAGAAGGATGCTGATGGTGGCACCAAATACAAAGATCGCCCATGGCTGCCAGTATAAAAGCCCGTTCAGGCGGGCTTCGGGCCCGTGCAGGACAATCGTCCAGTCGCGGAAGCCAAAGGTAAAGGTCGATACCTTGGGGTTATAGCCGGAGGTGATTTCCTTGACGATATGGGTGATCGCATATTCCGGGCGTCGATTGGAATAGATCAGTTGATGGCCTTCGGGGGCATCCATATCCGCCAGATGGATTTCAAAATCCGATGGCAGGCGGGCAATGCGGGCGGCACGCGTGATCATATTGGTCAGACGCAGCACGCCAACCGCAAGGCCAAGCGGCGCCTTGCCGGGATTGCGCCGGTTCGGGACATTTAAAAAGGCCAGTGCCGTGATTTCGGCGGTGGCGGACTGCCGCATCCGGATCGGTTCGGTCAGGGTAATGTTTCCGGTGCGGATGGCGGTTTGCAGGGCCTGGTTGCGGATTTCATCGCTTGCCAGATCGAACCCGACGACATTTTCATTGCCGGACTGCGGAAAAACGTAAAAAACCGGGAAATATTCATCGCGTTCCGGGGAGCGTCGCATGTCGCCATCGATCAGATTGCGAATTTCAAAATTTTCAACACCCCGGAGGGAGGCATTTTCCTCGATCAGACCGCGCGCGCGGCGTTCGATATAGGGGACCCATTCCAGTGCTGCGACACCCGGTCTGCGTTCGACCCACGGGCCGATCATGGCGTTGAAGGTATGAAACGACACATCGCCATGGACATCAAACAGGGTGCGCACGGCAATCAGGCTGTCGGTGGCGCGGCCCAGTTCTTCGCGAAGGGATGCTTCGAAGGCGCGGCGGTACTGTTCCGTCTGGACGTCAACGGCGTGATCAATCTGACCGAATGTGTACCATGCCGCCAGCCCCGATATCGAAAAACCGGTCAGGCCGACAATCAGGGCCAGGTTGCGACGCAGACGGTGGATATCGCTTGAAATCCGGCCATCGCGGGTGCGCATGGTGATGACATTGATTTTTTCGATGCCCGCACCGAGCAACAATGTCCCGACCGAAACCGCAATCACGTAGCTGTAAAGATTTTCAAGGCCGATATTCATGTTGGATGTGTGGATAAAGGTGCTTTCGCCCAAGGCGGCAAAAACAACGATATCAACGACGATAAAGGCATTGACCAATGCCGCGCCCAGCAACCCGAACCGCACCGCCCCCCACAGAACAAAGGGCAGGGAGACAAAGATGAACAGATATTCCGGTTTGGCAATCAGCGGGGTTGTCTGGACGACCGAGGACACGATGATGGTGGCGACACAGACAAAGGCCAGTTCGCCGTAATATGCAAAGCCGTGTGATCGCCATTTCTGATGGATCAGGCGCAAAACCAGCGGCCCGATCACCATTACACCGACCAGATCACCAAGCCACCAGCCCCGCCAGATGGTGGCGAACTGGTCAAAATTGCCAATTGCCGTCAGGCTGAGGCTTGTCGTACCGCAAAGTGCGGCAAGCGCCGGGCCGCCAAGCCCGCCGATCATGATCAGGCTGAAAATCCCGCGCGCGGTCAAAAGCGTGGAGCGGCCAGATATCCGGGCGATCAGTATCGCGGAAAGCGTCGCGGCCAGGGTGTTGCCGATTGCAATCAGAATGGCGGTTTCAACCGGTGCCGCCGTCGTCAGGTTCACCAGAAGCGCACCTGCAAACACGGCGGGAAAATAACGCCATCCCCATGCAATCAAAGACCCCAGCGCAATCCCGGAAGGCGCCCAGATCAGGGTGACGCTGCTGCCATAGAAAGGGAATTGCAACCCGGCATAGCCAAAAACGAAATAGGTTAGCGCAATCGCCACAAAGCGGATGATGTGCACAGGGGCCAAACGCAAATTCGTTCCTTCCCGGGGTTGGGCGCTTCTGATCAGATGGGAAGTCGGGCGCAAAAATGAAGACCCCGATCCCAATGTTTCGGGACGATTATCACGCAAAATTCTTAACGCACTATCCCCATTTGAGGAGAATGCAAAAAGGTGATGGTTGTTCTATTGGCTGACCCAAAGGACGCGCGCGATCCAGTCAATGTCGCGGGCTTCGACATAGCGGTCCTCATAGGCCGGGTTCAGCGATTTCAGTTCCACCCCCATCGCCCCGCGGCGCACCAGTTCCTTGGCCATGACTTCGCCCGATGTGGTTTTGACAACCACGCGGTCCTGCGGGCGGATGTTTGATGCCGGGGAGACGACGATCAGATCACCATCGCGAAAGACCGGGGCCATGGAATCCCCCGAAATCCGAAGCCCGTAGGCGGTCGGATCATGCAGGGCGGGAAAGGTGATGTCTTCCCACGCGCCGCCGACCGGATAACCGGCATCATCAAAAAAGCCGCGATTCCCGGCCTGGGCAAAGCCGATGACCGGCACGCGCCCGGCCCCGTTGCCATCGACAAGCTGGGCGAATTCCTGAAAGGTGACATTGGCCACCGACAGCACCTTTGAAATGCTTTCGGTCGAGGGCCAGCGGGGTTTGCCCTGATTTGTCGTGCGTTTGGACCGGTTGAATGTGGTGGGGTCAAGCTGCGCCAGGCGGGCCAGCCCGGAGGGGGTCAGCCCGTTATCTTCGGCGATCTTGTCGAGTGCGCCCCATATCTGTTCTTGCCGGATCATACGGTATCCTAGCAGGATGACGGGGCGGCGGAAAAGGAACAAATTCCTTGCATATCCGAAAGTTGAACCGATATCGCCATATGATTGAAAAGGTTATCAACCCCGGCAATGCATGCCGGGGTTTTGGGGGCAGGCGGTGGCGTCATGCGCAGTTTTCATGCATCGGCTTCATGCACTGGCTTCGTGCACCGGGACATCCTTGGATGATTTCAGCAGATCGATGCTGTGGATGCAGTCGGATTTGGCTTTGTAGCCCTCGCTGCTCATGGCGATTTTAAGGCCGTTGCGCGCGATATAGGTCCAGCGCCATTCGCCTTTCTTGTCCTTGTAAAGCTCGTAACGCGGGGCGGGTGCATTTGCCATGGGAGACTCCTGACTGTCAGTGGATCGGCATGCAATGGATTGCATCGACCGGTGATGGAAAATTGCCCGATGGGGCGTCCATGAAGACAGTTCAGAAGCGGCTTTGTGATGAAACGGAGCCGGAAGAGCGCGGGATTAGCGCAGAAGCGCAATCCCGTCATCGTGGCCTGCCAGCAGGATCACATCCTTTTTCGATGGGGCCTTGCATTTTGTGGCCGGGCGGAGTGCGAGCAGGGACGTGGCAATTTTCTGCGCGCCGGGGGAGAGGAAAAACGCATCATCGGGCCCCAGTTCGCGGGAGCAGAAAAGGGCGGCATCACGTGGTTTTTTGGCGGCAATGAAAAGCTTTTCAAACGCATCGACAAAATCGGTCGATGTTCCCATTGCTTCCTGTTGCGTCATTTTGATGCTGGCCCAGCTCATGGGAGTCTCTCGTCTGGTTGCGGATATTTCACAGGCCATTATTCATCCGGTGGCCGTCAAGTCGAGCATTTTCGCGGCTGTTTGAATAATAGGAAATTAATCCTTTACAATGAGAACAAAAAGGGATTATAGCTTGTGGATCAACACCGGAAGTGCATCCGGAAATAGCTTTGATGCGGTCAGAATGGCGGAAAGCGGCATATAAGCCGGGTTTTGCACGTATCACGTTGGCCATCTTTACATATCCGGCAGGCAATTGGCTTTGGGCTTCTTTGAGGCGCGAAAGGGGATAATTGCACGCGTTTTCGGAGGTGTTGATGCGAGACAGGCAGTTCAGCAGGAGGGCGAAATGAGTGAACAGAGACTTTTTCCCAAGCCGATCGCGGACCGCGTGGCGACCCCGTTTTCCAGCGCAATGCAGGCGTGGTTCTGGTTTGTGCGGTGCCAGGCGTCACGGATCGAAGGGGCGCGTGTGGTGGCGGATGCCAGTGACGTTGTGCGCCCGTGCGACCCGGATGATATTTATAACGCGGTCATGCGGCTCCGGCGTGAAAATGTGCTGGGTGACCGGCATTTGCAGGTGATCGAATATTACGGGCTGGTGGAACGCACACCCGATCCGCGTGATGGCCGTGAAAAACCGAAATATGATCTTTGGTGTGATGCGATGGCGGCCTTGCAGGATGCGTTGATTGCGCGCGATATCGTCCTGCCGGGGGCCGAGGATGCCTTTCACCATCCCGAAAGGATGATTAAAATGACGGGAGAATTGCCGCCATGCAGACTTTGATTCGCGAGGCGATCCGGCCCGATATCCAAGCGGGTGCTCAGGCGGATTCTGTGCCGAAACAGCCGGTAAATTCGCCAACTGAACCGGTGATGCGCGATGTGCTTGTCGTGTTTGCCGATGCGCCCGAAAAGCGGCTTTTGCGATGGTTGAAACCCGGTTTCCGGCATTGTTTCGTGCTGATGTCGGGCGGACGTGCCGGGGAGTGGATCTGCCTTGATCCGCAAAGCCACCGGGTGGCGTGCGATGTCTGGCAATATTCGGTTCTGTTCGATCCCGAAGCCCATTACCGGGCGCGCGGGTTTGACTGCATCTGGGTCAGCTATCCGGCGGAAGTGCCAAGACGGGTGCGGTTGGGCGCGTTTACCTGTGTCGAGTTCGTCAAGCGGTTGCTGGGCATTTCCGGGTTCTGGATCGTGACGCCGCATCAACTTTTTTGCGCGATAAAACGTGCGGAAACAAAGGAGATGCTGCAAGCGGAGAAATGGCCGCTATATGGCTGAGGCTGTGCCGCCTGAGCCTTTGAAAAACCAGCATTTTTCGAGGTTCAGGCGGGGATGTCTTCGCGGTCAAGATGCCTGCGAAGCGCATCAATAACCACGTTGTTAAGGTTCATGTGATGGCGCAGGGCAAACAGCATTGCCCGACGATGAAGTTCGGGACCGGGCCGCACATTAAAACTGCCCTTTAACGGGGTGTCAGGGGCACGGTTTTCTGACTGGCAAAGTTCAAGATAGTCTTCCACGGCTTCGTGAAAGGCGTCCTTGAGGCTTTTGGCATCCGTTCCCTCATAGGTGACAAGGTCGCGAATGAATTCGAGCTTCCCGTGGAATACTTCATCCTCGTCGCTGAATTCCACCGATCCAAGATAACCTTTGTATTCGAGCATGTTGGTCATATCAGTTTCTCTTCGGTCAACAATCGCAACACTTCGTTGATGACATAAAGCTTCACGATGTTGCTTGGATGTGGTTTGTGCAGGCTGATCGTGGGTGCCGTTGCATGGGTGAATTTGCGCCGTGAACCGCCGGTTTTTCCGCTATTGTTTTCGGTATAACCCAAGGCCGTCAGAAGGCGGACCAGTTCATCCCAGCTAAAATCTTTTGGTCTGCTTTTAAGCCGTTTGAATAGCCCCTGGAATTGTAGACACCCGGTTTGATCAGATTTTTCGTCTTTCGAATTCGACGGGTGACAACATCCCGTTGGTACTATGTTTGCGCTTCGGGTTGTAGAACATTTCTATGTAATCGAAGACATCCTGACGTGCCTCATCCCGTGATTTATAGACCCTGCGGCGGATGCGTTCGCGTTTAAGCAAGTTGAAGAAACTTTCGGCAACAGCATTGTCATAACAGTTCCCACGGCGGCTCATACTATGTTCAAGATTGTGCTGACGAAGGAAAGCTGGCCCAGTCGATGCTGGTATATTGGGAACCCTGATCAGAATGGATCAGCACCCTGTTCTTTGGCTTTCGCCGCCAGACGGCCATCAGCAAGGCTTGCAGAACAACCTCTGTATCTTGTCGCTGCTTCAATGCCCAGCCAACCACCATGCGGGAATAAAGGTCAATTACGACGGCAAGATACGCAAATCCTTCCTGTGTCTTGATATAGGTGATATCGGTCACCCAAACGGTATTTGGTCTGGCGGTATCAAACTGCCGATCCAGTTTGTTGTCAGCGACGACAGCCGGTTTGCGGCCATATTTGCCGGGACGCTTCTTGTAACCGATCCGGGCGCGTATGCCTGCATTGCGGGCCAGTCGGGCAACACGGTTCGGACTGCAACTCTCTCCCATATCCAGCAGATCATCATGGATTTTGCGGTAGCCATATACCTGACCGCTGTCTTCCCATATCTGGCGAACAAGCGCGGTCTGCCTTTGATCTTCCAGAAACCGGGCGCTGTGTGGTTTCTTCTGCCAAGCATAAAAGCCACTGGGATGAACCTGCAAACACCGGCACATGGTGCGCACCGAGTAGACCCGGCGATGCTGGTCAATAAACGCGTACCTCATTTTGCATCCCTGGCGAAGTACGCGGTTGCCTTTTTTAGAATATCGCGCTCCTCGGTGATCCGGGCGAGTTCTTGCTTCAGGCGGCGTATCTCGGATGATTGTTGATCAGCTTCAGCAATCGTATCAGGGGACTTGCTGAACTTCTTCTTCCACACATACAGGGAATGTGTGCTGACACCGAGACGAGCAGAAACTTCCGCTACTGAGTAGCCTCGTTCTGTAATCTGGCGAACGGCATTGATTTTGAACTCATCGGTAAAATGACTCTTGGGCATCGTAAACTCCTTGCCTCACTTTATAAGTGATGGGGTGTCTACAATTCCAGGGGCTATTCAGTTCAATCAGTTTGTCTTTCCTGCCCATGGCAATTTGCGACGCCCTGATTTGTTGCGGGTGAAATGGAATATAACAAATGCCGGGATTTTATGCAACTAAAACTAGTTGCATCTTGATGTTGGCGAGATTCAGGACGTTTTTGGTGAAATTAAACATGCAAAAACAAATTTTTATGAAGAAAATAGCATTTTTCTGAAAAATGTTCTTGATTTGTTCTTTTTCTTGTGCCATAAGGGAGAAGTCAACACCACAATTGCGCCCGCATCGCTTTATCGCGTTGCGGGCGTTTTTGTTTCCAAGCCCGTTTAAGGGCGTTTGTTTTTTTTAGCCCCGGTTTGGGGCTGTTTGTTTTTTGGGCCCCGGTTTGGGGTGTTTTGTTTTGCCCCGTTCGGGGCGGGGGCAGAAGGAGGTAAAGGGGCATCATGGGCAGTCTGTTTTCGACACCAAAACCATCCGCGCCACCACCAATTGCCACCAGTCCGTCCGCAAACCCGGCGTCCGTCGATGACGGGGAAAGTGCGGCAGAAGCGGCACGACGGGCGCGGTCCGAGGCGCTGGAGCGGCGACGCTATGGCCGGGCCGGTCTGATCGGTACGGGGTTTCGTGGCCTGTTGTCAGACCGGATCGACCGTGCGGCGGGTGGCAAAAATCTTTTGGGGGATTAGGCGATGACAGAACGGCAGAACCGCAAAGCGCGCCCGGTCCGTCCGGCCCGGAAGGTGGGTTTGGCGGCAAAGCGTGCGACGTCTGATCGGGGGCTTCCCGATGGAGCGCAGCGTGCTGCCGGTCGGAATGCGACCGGGCCGGGTGATGCCAATCCGGGGGATGCCAGGCCGGGTGATGCCAGGCCGTCGGGAGCAGACCAGACGGCGGCGAGATTTGGCCGGATGGCGAAGGAGCCGGTCGGCCGTCTTGGAGCAGGTGCTGGTGCTGGTGCGGGGACAGGCAGCAATGCCGGGACCGGAACCAAAGCCGGCGGGATTGCGATTGCCGATTTGCGGGCCCGGTTCCGCGCGGCGGTCGGGCAGAAGCAGGGCTGGGTCCGGCATTGGCAGGAATGTTACGAATTTGCCCTGCCGCAGCGCAATGGGGCAAGCGAGCAACCGGGAGCATCCGGCGGGGTATCTGGTGGGGAAAAGAAGTTTGATCGGGTGTTTGATGCCACGGCCCCCGATGCGGTCGAGCAGCTTGCGGCAAGCCTGATGGCGGAAATCACCCCGCCGAGTGGTGGCTGGTTCGCGTTTGAGCCGGGCGGCAATGTGGCGGATGCGGATCGGGACATTCTGACCGCGCGGCTGGCGCGCGCCGCAAGCATTTTGCAGGGGCATTTTGACCGGTCCAATTTCGCGGTCGAGATGCATCAGGCGTTTCTCGATCTGGTGACGGCGGGGACGGCGTGCCTTCGGCTTGAAGCGGATGATTTTTTAAGCCCGTCGGCGTTTCGGTTTGGCGCGGTGCCGCTGCGTGAACTGGCGTTCGAGGAACGCAGTGACGGCAGAATGGATGCGGTGTTTCGCAAGCTGTCGTTGACCCGTGACGAGATTGCAAGGCAATGGCCAGAGGCGCGGTTGCCCGATAGGGATCGGGATGAGGGGCAGAGCCCGAAACGATACGCGGTGGTCGAGGCGGTTCTGCCCGATCCGGGGGCGTTTGGCGGTTATCAGCTTTGCGTGTTTTTTGAGGATGGCGGGCAGGTTTCGGGTGGTCTGGCCGGCGAAGATGGGGTGATCCATCGGGACCGTTTTGAGGTGTCGCCCTATATCGCGTTTCGGTGGATGAAGGCACCGGGCGAGGTTTATGGCAGGTCGCCGGTGATGAAGGCGCTGCCCGATATCAAGACGGCGAACAAGGTGGTCGAGCTGGTGCTTAAAAACGCATCCATCGCGGTGACTGGCATCTGGCAGGCCGATGATGACGGGGTTTTGAACCCGGCGGCGATCCGGCTGGTGCCCGGAAGTATCATCCCGAAGGCGGTCGGGTCGGCGGGTTTGACGCCGCTTGATGCGCCGGGGCGGTTTGATGTTTCTGATCTGGTGCTGTCCGATCTGCGTGATCGCATCCGGCGGTGCCTGTTGGCCGACCGGCTGGGGCAAAGTGACCAGCCGGGCATGACCGCGACCGAGGTTCTGGAACGGGCATCGGAAAATGCCCGGTTGCTGGGGGCGACCTATGGGCGGTTGCAGGCGGAACTGCTTTATCCGCTTATTCGCCGGGCGGTCCATATTCTGGTGCGGCGTGGGGAGCTGCCCGATATGCCGCTTGATGGCGATGTCGTGCAGTTGCGCCATAGCGCGCCATTGGCCCAGTTGCCCAAACGCGTACAGGCCGGGCAGGCGATGGATTGGCTGTCACGGATTGCGACGCTGGGGCCGGAGGCGCTGGGCGAGGTCGATATGCCGCACATGGTCCGCTGGCTTGCCGATCAGTTTGGCGTGCCGGACCATTTGCTCAGGCCGGTTTTGCCGGTTGAGGCAATGGTTGAGGCGGCGATGATGGAGGATGCACCATGAGTGGTTGGGACTGGTTTGAGGGGGTGGCAGCCGTCGACGAAACGGATGAAGCAGATCGGGTGCATTGGCAGCAATGCTTTGGCACGCACGCGGGGCAGAAGGTTCTGGCGGAGCTTGAACGCAGCATCATCAAAACCGCGCTTGGCCCGCAAAGCCCGGATCGGGCGATCTGGATGCGGGAAGGGCAGCGGGCGCTGGTTTTGCAGATGGCGCGGCTTGCAAGGGGCAGCGTAGATGGGGGCGCGGCGGATAAAGGGTGAGGTTGCCCGTTTTTGTTGGAGCACCTTTGCCTGTGAAGTCGGGAGGATGGTGTGCTTGATGCCAGTTTGGTGCATCCGGCACGATGGACTCCCGCCTGCGCGGGAGTGACGGAGAGGGTGGAGAGACGGGAGCGGTTGGGGCGGGACCTTTGCCTCCCCCGTCATGCCCGCGAACGCGGGCATCCAGACTTGGTGCCGCATCGACGATTAGGAGTTGTGCGGCGCGAGGGAGTGACTGCGTCCTTTGCCGGACCGTCCAGACCCTGCTGCCCCGCGCAGTGTTAATCAGGAAAAACCGTTATTTTATGAACAGTAATCCGGCAGCGAAGCGGCTGCGCGGAGAGGGGAGAGTGTATCATGACCATTGATCAGAACCCGGCGCGGCCAGAAGCCGGGCAGGGGGCGGAGGATAATCTGTTGCGTCCGGCCGATGTGGCGGGCGGCGTGACTGAGGCGTTAGGCGTCGAGGCGGATGTGGTTTTCGATGCTGGCGTCTTGCCGGAAGGTGAATTTGACGCCGGTGAAGCCAGCGCGGCCCTTGACCCGGCCAGCATTCCCGAAACGCCGGACGGATACGAGATTGCGGTTGATGAGGTGTTGGGCGCGGTTGATCCAGCGGTAAATGCGCGCTTGCATGAAGCGGGATTTACCGGCGCACAGGCGCAGCTTGTTTATGATCTGGCGGCCGAGGTGATCGGGCCGTTAATTGGCGAGGTTGAGGGCGCAGGCAAACGTGCCACGGATCGGGCGGCACTGGCGGCGGAATTTGGCGGGGCGGAAAACTGGAAACGGTTGGCACCGCGGATTGAGAAATGGGGGCGCGAGAACCTGCCCGAGGCGGCGTTTGAGGTTCTGTGCCAAACGGCAGACGGGGTGCGCAGCATTCATCGGTTGATGAGCGGCCGGGCGGAGCAGGGACTGGCGTCGGGGTCAGGCGCGGACGGGACAGGCGATTTGCGCCAAGATATCCGGGCCAAAATGAATGATCCGCGATACTGGCGCGACCGTGATCCGGGGATTGTCGCCGAGGTGCAGGCAGGTTTTGACCGCCTGCATGGCATTTCCTAGTTCACCTGATAGCGGCCATCGGTTTTGTGGACTTCGGGGGGAATGCGGGTGCGCTCGAACGCGGCATACACGTCATAAAGCCCCGGTGCCGGGACGCTGGCAAAGGCGTCTTCGGTGAGGGTCACGGCATCATCCATGTTCTGGCGTTTTTCAAAGACGTGGACGGGCACCTGTGCCTGCCCGGCGCGAAGGGCCGTATCGATCAGCATATAGACCGGTTCGATATCGCTGTTTTCAAGGGCAATACCGCCCGTGCCCTCGCAATTGCCGCGAAGGGCGGGGCGGGCGGTTTGGGCCTGTTCTGCCATTTCTTCGGGGCTGCCTGATGTGAGCGGGGTCAGGGCGATTTCGAGGTGATGGGGGCTGCTCGGCGAAAGGTCGTCGCGCGTGACATGGTAAACGCCAAGATTGGCGGTGCTGCCGATGGTCTGTGCGGTGCCGTCGGTTTCGCCGTTATTGCCGTCGCTGGCGCGCGTGATGGCATCGGCGTCGCAGAAATTATAGCGGGTAAACAGGCGGTAACGGTTGTTTGCCTTTAACCAGACTTCGACATCGCGATCCGCATAGAAGACGCGTACGAAAACCGGCGCGCCAATCGCAAGATCGGCGTTGGACAGTTCGGCTTCGAGATCGGGCAGAACCCGGTCGCGGATATTTTCCGCGCCAAACCCGGCAAGGGACGAAACCCGGCTGGTGAAGTCGTTGAAATAGCCGGGAACGGGGGTATAGGGCAGCAGGGTATAACCCGCTGCCCCAATCCCGATCAGGGCGATGGTGGCAAACAGTTTTGCGCGCAACGCAAACTCCAGATCATCAATTTTGCAACAGGTCCGGCCAAACCGGACAGATGTTCGATCCCCCGTGGCGATGGGGGTTCGAGCCGAAACACAAGACCACTCAACCATGACCGCAAGATGACCGGTTCGGGGTGCAAATAAGGCGGAATTGCCTGATTTGCTGCCGCTTCGGGATGCTGCATCGCGCGTTGCGGTCTTAAAATTGTTTATGGGCAGAAGGATATAAACCGATGAGTGTCACGATTGATAAAAGCTTTGTGGATCATTTCCAGGCCGATGTGCATCAGGCCTATCAGCGGATGGGATCAAAGCTTCGTAATACGGTGCGGGTCAAAAACAGCGTCAAGGGGGCCAGCACGGTTTTCCAGAAAGTCGGCAAGGGCACGGCCACCACCAAGGCACGCCACGGCAAGGTGCCGGTGATGAATGCCGAACATGAGGCGGTGCGCTGTGACCTTCGCGATTATTATGCCGGTGACTGGGTCGATGCGCTTGATGAGCTCAAGACCAATCACGATGAAAAGATGGTTCTGGCCAATGCCGGGGCCTATGCCCTTGGCCGCAAGACCGATGATCTGATCATCAATGCGCTGGCAAGCGGCGAGGAGCTTATTGATCACAATGATACGGGGCTGACCCTTGGCAAGGTGATGGTGGCGTTTGAGGGCATGGGCAACCGCGATGTGCCCGATGACGGGCAGCGTTATGCGATTGTCGGCTGGAAACAATGGTCGCAGCTTTTGCAGATCAACGAATTTTCCAATGCTGACTATGTCGGCGATGATGATCTTCCGTGGAAGGGCACACAGGCCAAACGGTGGCTTGGCACGCTGTGGATGCCGCATTCGGGGCTTCCGGTGGCGGACGGCATCCGGTCGTGCTTCTGGTATCACAGAACGGCGATTGGCCATGCGATCGGGGCCGATGTGCAGTCCGACATTACCTGGCACGGCGATCATGCGGCGCATTTCGTCAACAATTCCATGAGCCAGGGTGCGGTGCTTGTTGATGATGCCGGGGTGAGCTGCATCCGGGCCAAGGAATAGGCCGCGGCTTCTGAAGATTTTTCATACAGATAACGGAGATCAAAATGGCAGAAGGTTTTAAAGCCAGAAACCTGAGTGTTCTGGCCTATGCCAACGGCTTTACGCTTTGGCATTACATCACCCCGGATTTCGCCGCCGATGTCGATACGGCGGGCTATTTCACCGATGCGCGCGACATGCTGCGGGTTGGTGACATCATCATCGCCAATACCAACCGCGATGCCACCATGTCCGGCGGGCTGTTCGTCGTGGCGAGTTCGGGGGCTTTGGGCGTTGATGTCCGCGATATGACGGCGATTGGCAGTTCGAATACGGACTGATCGTCATAACTGTTCAGACGAAGTCTAATTTCCTCATATTCCAAGATATCCTCCCGAAAGGAAGAAGTATAAATGAGCGAAAATGGTGTAAGCGGATATCGTGTAAGAGTTAATTATGGAGGGACAAGTTACGAATTTCACTGCCCCGAAGATGCCTACATCCTTGATACGGCTGAGGAAGTTGGTTTGATTCTGCCTTATTCATGTCGGGCAGGGGCTTGCAGCACGTGTGCTTGCGGCGTGATATCCGGTTCGATTGATGACAGCGATCAGTCTTATCTTGACGACGAGCAGAGGCAGGCAGGTTTTTTCCTGTCTTGTGTGGCTTATCCCGGCTCTCATGTTGAGATCGTGGCTGGACAGGAAGATGCCGTAAATAACGGGGAAAATCCTCGATTGACAGGTGGCGGAGCCCCAGTCTGGTTAGGCCCTAATCCTTACAGTGCCGATATTGAACTTGATGCCGTTGTTGTTTCCGAAGCCGGGGAAGAGTTTATCAAGGACCTAGAGGGCTATGTCAGCGAACCTTACAAGGTCGATGATGTCGGCAACTGGACTGTTGGTTATGGTCATGAATTGACCCAAGAAGAGTATGACAGCGGTGTTTACTCTTTTGTTTCAAGAGAGTTTGCCGAAACCTTGTTCGCTGACGATATTCTGATCGCTAAAGAGACGGTTGATCGATTCATCGCTAACAACAATCCGAACATATCGCTCTCGCAAAGCCAGTATGATGCTTTGGCAAGCCTGGCTTTTAACTCTGGATATCCGGGGCGTTTTCCGAAGCTGAGTGAGGCTTTCGCTCAAGGAAATCACATTGGCGTCGCAAACGAATTCGGAGATATTACCAATAATGGGGACCAAGGGTTGATTAACCGACGAAATGCTGAGCAGGCCCTTTATCTCTCGGAGGATTATTCAGGGATACCGTAGGCATAAAATATGCATATGTTATCGCTCTGATGATGTCCTGATTTTGGATCATTTTCCTGCTTTGGTGTTTCAAAATCGAGGAGATCATTTGGGCTATTTGGTGTAGATTTTTCTTCTATAAGTTGTATCCTTGCGTGTTGTTATGTTTGCATAAAATGCTGCGAGGCTGTTTACGATGTCTTTCACCAGAGTTTTCCTGATTGTGTCATTTTTCGTCTCTTGCGCAGCTTCCAGTTTGCAGGCGCAAACGGTATGTGACTCAGATATTCTGTCAAAAGTTGAAAGATATCGAGGGCAGATCCTGAACGGAAACTTGCCCGAACTGACAAAAAACATCCGGTTCCCGGTCCCCTTGATTTTTGCAGGGAGCATTCAGGAATGGGATCCGGTACGGCTTGAAAAGTATTCAAGGAGTATTTTTCATGCAGAATTCCTCCAAGAACTTACAAAAGCAGATACTTGTGATCTGGCGCAACAGATGAAGATTGATCCTGATAGTGGTCGTATCCAATCGCTCGTGCTGTTTTATGACGCAGAGGATGCGAAATACGCTCGAAGTGCAATTGGTTCAGTGCGGCAACTGAACCGCTTCATGGGGCTTGCAATAGAACGGATGAAAGCAAGAGACTATGTTGCTCTTTCGGAAATGTTTTCCTATCCGATCCGCGTGTGGGTGCACGAAGTCGAGACAGTTGTCGAAAATAAGAGGGACTTTGCTGCATTCGGGGATGCCATTATTGACGACCAATTTTTAAACATTGTGACCCATGCCTATCAAACCGGAGACTATGGGCAACATCCGCGCGGATTGATGCTCAATAGTCGCGGCGACATTTGGGTGCGTTCTTACAGCGGGATGGCCCTTAAATTTTCCGACTTTACAGGGAAGCCGGTGACGGTTCCCTAAACACCTTCAAACAACAATACTCTTTCGTCCGAACCCGGCAGTTCTTACTGCCGGGTCAGACCGCTGACAAACCCCGTCATATTTTGGCGGGGTTTTTCTTTTAGAGGTGTTTGAAAGCTGGCTTGAGTGTGCCGAGGGGATTATCCCTCAGCGATTGGCCCCTTGGGGCCCAAAGCCAGGGCTATTTTCTTGATGTTTTGGGCGGCGGCGGCCAGCAGACATTGGCATTTGACATTGATCAGTCCCCGGAACCTTGCATATCGATGACCGTGAAGCTGTTTGGCATCTGCAAAAGAGCGTTCGACCGTCTCTTTTCGGCGCTTGTAAACCCGCTTACCCCACTCTGTCAGACGATAGGCGTCAGCCCGGTCTCTGGCGTCTTGCCAGACATGGCGCGTGACAGTTTTTCGGTGGTGGGCATTGGCGGTACAGGAAGCCAGCACAGGACAGGTGCGGCATTTTTCCGGGTCGCTGTGATAATGGCGGTACCATTTCGGTCGGTTGTCGCATAAGACAGAAGCTGACCTTCGGGGCAGCGATAAGCATCACGTTCAGGGTCATAAACGTATTTGCGTTTGGGGATGTAGCCTTCCCGAAGGTTCGGGCGGCGATAGCCCGTCACGCCAAGGATGTCACGATCTTCAAGGCCTTTGGCAATCGCGGCGGTCGCATAGCCCGCATCCAGTCCGACGGCGATAACATCAAGGTCAAAACGCTGCCTTTGTCGGTCAAGACGGTCGAGATAGGGAATGCTGTCATGCAGATTGGCCGGGGTGGCGTAACTGTCGGTAATGATCCCAAGCTTGCCATCGACCGTGCGGTGATCGAGATAGAAAAAGCCCTTGGGCTTGCCGTCGCGTACCATATATCCGCTGTCGGGATCGGTTCGGCTGATCTTGGTTTCTTTCTCAACCGGCTGGCGTTCCTTGGCTTTGAGCGGCTTTTTCGCATGAGCCGCCCGGTCTTCCTCAATCGCCAGATCCAGATCATCCCAATAGGCCGCGCGCGATTTGGCAACCACTTCGCGGTCCCATTTGTTCTTGTTGGCATCGGCCTTCAAATGCGTGCTGTCGGTATAGAGAACCTTACCATCCACCAGCCCGTGCCTGATCGCCTGCTCGACGATCTCGTCAAAAATATCCTGCGCAACACTGGCATCATGATATCGACGCCGCCGGTTCTGCGACAGGGTCGAGGCATCAAAGACCTTGTCGGTCAGCTTGAGTTGCAAAAACCAGCGATAGGCGACATTGACCTCAATCTCGCGCACAAGCTGGCGCTCCGAGCGCACGCCAAACAGATAGCCAATGAACAGCGCCTTAAACATCATCACCGGATCAAGGGCGGGACGGCCATTGTTCGCGCAGTACAAATCGGCCACGCGCGCATGGATAAAACTGAAATCGATCACGGCATCGATCTTACGAAGCAAATGATCGCTGGGGACCAAACTGTCGAGTGTCACCATCTCAAGTTCGGTTTGATGTGGGCTGGGTTTCTTAAGCATTCCCCATTGAATCAAAAATCCCCGCCAATGGCGAGGACTTTGTCAGCAGTCTGGACCCGGCAGTTCTTACTGCCGGGTTTTTTTTATGTCCAAACCAAGGAGAATGTCCATGCAGTGTAATACACCGGTTGCCAGTGAAGTTCTGAACGTTGTTCTGGCGGCCAATATCGCGCCGGATCGGCAGGATGACACCCAGCTTTTGCAGGCGATCAATGCCCTGATTGCCAATGGTGGTTCGGGTGGTAATGGTGGTAATGGCGGTAATGGCGGCGGTTTCGGTGCCGAAATCGGCTCTGTCACCGCCTTTGCCATGCCGACCCCGCCGGAAGGCTGGCTGGTTTGTGACGGTTCGGCGGTTTCGCGGACCGACTATGCCGATCTTTATGCCGCGATTGGGACCGTCTGGGGCGATGGTGACCAGATTGCCACCTTTAACCTGCCGGACCTTCGCGGTGAGTTTGTGCGTGGTTTTGATGCCGGGCGTGGTGTGGATGCGGATCGCGTGTTTGCGTCTGGTCAGCTTGACGAATTCAAAACACATTCTCACGGTATTGAGACTTGGGGCGTTAACACGGCGATTGCTGGGCAGGTACATATGGGGAATGGATCGCCGTTCCAAAATGTGCCCACCAGTGAGACGGGTGGAGATGAAACCCGCCCGCGCAACGTCGCGATGACCTATGCGATCAAGGCGTTTTATTCGGTGGCGGCTTCGGCCTGATATCTGACGGATGAATGATGGGCGGGGTCCGGGGTTCCGGGCCCCGCTTTTACCTGCGGCACGAAGGACTGGATTCCCGCCTGCGCGGGAATGACGGCAGGGAAAAGCTCCTTTCACCGTCACTCCCGCGAAAGCGGGAGTCCATCGTGCCGCATCCTTAAAACCGGCCATGAGCCTGCAGTCCGATGGTTTTACTGCGCCCCTTTTTCCGCCAGATATTTGGTGACCTGAGCGGCGGCGCGGGCGCGTTGTTCGTAGGTGACGGAGGGGGCGGCGACTTCGATCCAGGTTTTGGCTTCGACATGATCGCGCGCGGCGGCGATGGACAGATAATACCAGGCAAGTTCGAGGTCTTCGGTGGTGTATTCGCCGTAATAATGCATCCGGCCCATGGCGGCAAAACCGTTGGTATCGTCAAGTTCGACGGCCTTCTGATACCAGACAATTGCGCCTGCCGGGTCTTCGGGGCCGCCGATGCCGTATTCGAGGAAATGGCCGTAATAGTAAGGGGCATCGGGATCGCCGTTTTCAGCGGCAAGCTTCATCCACTTCCGGGCCAGCACCGGATCGGGTTCGATGCCCTCGGCACCGGACTGGTAGATGGCGGAAAGGTTGTATTGGGCGTAGGCGTCGCCGTCGGCGGCGGCCTTTTCATACCATTCGCGTGCGCGGGGAAGGCTGACATCGACCCCGATGCCGTGCAGATAGCAATCGGCCAGATTGACCATGGCAGACACATCGCCCAGATCGGCGGCGCGCCGATAGTGATAGGCGGCTTCGGTGGCGTCGGGTGCGACGCCTGACCCGTTGAGATACATGACACCGATCAGGTTGATCGCCCCGGCATGGTTATGATCCGCCGCCTTGCGGGCCAGTTCCATCGCGCGGGGGAAATCCTGCGGCATGCCATCGCCATAATAGGCGGCCAGCGCATCGGCAAAGAGCGGTTCGGTATCGGTTGCCGGGGCGGTCGCCGTCGGTTCGGGGGCGGGTTTGGGTACCGGTTCGGGTGCGGGAGCTGGTTCGATCTCGACGAGCCGGAAGGATGTAAAGCGTTCGGTTATCGTGCCGTTGGCATCCATGGTCCGGTTGGTGAAGGGGCAGGGTTCGGATTCCGGGTAGGTCGTAATCGCGTCGCCGTCGGCCAGAACCGCGATGGCCGGGGCGTAACCCTGTTTGGCGGCGCAATTGTACCAGCCTTCGGCTTCTTCGAAGGCGTCAAAGAAGAGGAATTGTCCTTCGAGATATTCGGCCAGAGCGAACTGTGCGGCGGGATCGCCATTCATGGCGCGGGCGCGCAGGGCGTCTTCATCGCCATCGTAGCTGTTTGCGGTGTCGGAAATGTCTGGTGCGTTTTGCTTCTGGTCGGCGGTGTAACCGGCCCCGGTGTAATAGCATTCGCCGGTTTCGCTGATGTCGAAATTGGCGTTGATGTTTTGCAGTTGATCAATGGCGGGCTGGTCACCCTGCAGGGCTGCGCATTCAAGCAGGCGGGTGATGGTGAAATGTTCATCATCGTCAATGTCGCCGTCCTCGGCATAGTCGTAGGACAGCAAGATCGCCAGCAGGCGCTGGGCCTCGGCATTGCCTGCGTAGGACTTGCGCCAGTATTCCCGGATCAGGGGATCGTCATCGGTGTTCTGGGCGATTTCGATGACCAAGGTCGGCACTTTAGCGATGGTTCTCGCAGATGCCGTGGCCATTGCACCGAGGCTTCCGATCAGGACAAGCGACGTGAAGAACAGTGACCGCGACATTGATGCTCCATTCCTGCGGATTATTCGGGAAGCTATTGATTTATACTAGGAGTAAAAATATTTGACGTTTCGTTTAAACGTTAAGGTTGTACACGAGGCTCGTTTACGGCTAAATAACTTTGACGGGGGGATGAAATATATGAAATCTATTATTTTCAAGGCCTTAGTTTGCGCCAACGTAGTTCAGCTTTTGGCGCTTTCCTATTTCATATACATTTTTTCTGATCCTCTTCTGAATGGTGCGTTTATTGTTATCGATAATGAATTTGTTAATGGCAAGGACTCTGTGGCATATGCGGCTGAGATAGGTCGCTTGGATACAATATCGCTTTTAGTGGCGTACTTGGGACTGTTTTTGATTGTCTTTACGATTGGCAGTATATGGTATTCTCACCATGATGCTCGTAGTGCGGCACAGTCTACAGCTTCTGAGCAGGCTGCCGTTGTTGCGACAAGGCAGGTGCAAGACTATATAGACAACAGCTTAAGTGATGAATTGTCAGAGTTGTTGCTCGAAGACCCTCAGATATTAGAAAGTGCTGTCCGGAGTGGTCTCAGGAACGAGAGTGTTTTTTTAGAACAAATAGTGAAAGACATTCTTGAAGAAAGCGGGCATATTCCCGCAGCGCAGTCTGATGACAGTATTATGAAAGCTTTTACTAATATAGATGCCGACGAGATGGAGGAAGGAGGAGATGATGACGACCGTTAAATCAGTGATTGAACAGCATGGCTCATCTGCTCCGGTCAATATTGAGCAGATGATACGTGATCTGGGCATTGAGCTTGATAAAGAGGCCAAGCTTTCGCCAGAAATTTCTGGACAGATTGAAATGCTTGAGAACGATACGTACAAGATTTCTGCCAATGGTGATCATCACTATTATCGTCGCAGATTTACTATGGCGCATGAACTGGCTCACTATATTCTGCATCGCGACCTAATCGGACGTGGTTTGGATGACAACCAGATGTATCGTAGTACCGTTGCTGGTAATTTCTATAACCCCCGTGTTCAGCCATCGCACGAGATTGAAGCAAATCAGTTGGCTGCGGATTTGTTGGTGCCGGGTAAGGTGCTTCGCAAGCTTTGGGAGAGCGGCGAGAGAAATCTAGAGAAACTCGCCAAACAGTTTCAGGTGTCTAAGAGTGCGATGGAAATTCGACTGAAGACTCTGAATCTTAAATAAAACCGTATACAGAATTCTTGATTGAAAGCCCGGCTTCATAGAGCCGGGCTTTTTGCATTTAAGGGTGAGGTTTCATGGCGTTAAGCGACATCGCACTTTGTGCGCGCGCATTGGTGATGATCGGGGCGGCACCGATTGTTTCGTTCGAGGATGACACGGCCGAGGCGGAGGTGGCGGGAATGCTGTATCCGGCCATTCGGGACGGGATGCTGGCGGCTTATCCGTGGCGGTTTGCCGCGCGTGGGGCGTGGCTGGCGCGGAGGGATAGTGAGGACGTTTTGGGCGCTGGCGAGGGCATGTTTGTCCTGCCCGGTGATTTTATCCGGTTGCTGTCGCTTGAGACGGATGGCGGGGCGGTGCCGGAGTTTGAGCTGGTGCAGGGGGCGGTGAGGTGCGCGGCGGATCGGGCGTATCTGCGCTATGTCGGGCGGATGGCGGAGGGGGCGTTTCCGGCGTTTTTTGATCTGGCGCTGATCACACGCCTTGCGGCGGAATTTTGTGTGCCGCTGACCGAAAGTACGTCGCGGGCGGAGTATCTGTTTAAACGTGCCGAGGAACAGTTTCGGAGTGCCCGACTGGCCGATGCGCAGCAATCAACCCCGCGGGCGATTGGGGATTTTACCCTGATCGGGGCGCGGGGGTAAGGGGTTTGACCAACGGGGAGGGGACGGGATATGGCGCGCAGGGTTTTGGAAAAGACGACATTTTCGACCGGTGAACTGGCCCCGGAATTGTGGGGGCGCTCAGACCTTAATGCCTATGGCAATGGGGCGGCGCGGTTGCGCAATGTGTTTATTGAACCGAGCGGCGGGGTGCGCAGGCGGCCCGGTATTGCGTTGATTGATGCGTTATCCGGCCCGGTGCGGTTGATCGCGTTCGAGTTCAATACCGAGCAGACCTATCTGCTGGTGTTTGGGGATTATCAGGGCACGGTTTATCGCGATGGGGTGGCGATTGTCGGGTTTGAAACGCCGTTTGGGGTGGCGCACCATGCGCTTCTGAACTGGACGCAAAGTGCCGATACGCTGCTTGTCACCCACCCGGAGGTCGAACCGATGCGCCTGACGCGAAAGGCATCGGTTGATGGAGTTGGTGTTTGGGAAATGACCAACTGGGCGTGGCGGGAAACGGCGGTGAAGCGGTTTCAGCCATACTATAAATTCGGTGATCCTGCGGTCAGCATCACACCATCGGGCACAGGTGGCGCTGGCGGCACGATCAGCATCACGGCCAGTTCGGCCCTTTTTGAGGCCGGGCATGTCGGGACGCGCTGGCGCATTCAGGGGATCGAGGGGGAGATTGCCGGGGTTTCGAGTGCGACACTGGCAACGATTGCGTTGCAAGAGGCCCTGCCCGATGCCAGCACGACACAGGATTTTGAGGAACAGGTGTTTTCGCCGGTTCGTGGTTGGCCACGCAGCGTGACGTTTCATCAGGATCGGATGGTGATTGGTGGATCGCGCGATTTGCCCAACCGGTTGTGGATGTCGAAATCGGGGGATCTGTTCAATTTCGATCTGGGCGAGGGGCTGGATGACGAGGCGATTGAATTTGCCCTGCTGGCCGATCAGGTCAATGCGATTACCGGCATTTTCGCCGGACGCCATTTGCAGGTTTTCACCAGCGGATCGGAATGGATGGTGACGGGCGACCCGTTAACACCGGCCAATATCCAGGTCACGCGACAGACGCGGATTGGCAGCCGGGCGGATCGGACGGTGCCGCTGGTCAATGTCGATGGCGCGACGATCTTTGCCGCGCGAAGCGGCCGGGAATTGCGTGAATTCCTGTTCACCGATGTCGAGCAGGCTTATGGGGCGGCGGATTTGGCATTGTTGTCGCGCCATCTGGTGCAAAGCCCGGTTGATCAGGCGTTTGATGCCGATCATCGGCTTTTGCATGTGGTGATGGGCGATGGCAGCCTTGGCACATTGACACTTTATCGCAGCGAGGCGATCACCGCCTGGTCGGCGCAAAGTGTTGAGGGTGCGGCATTTCGCGCTGTCGCGGTGGCGGGCGGGCAGGTTTACCTTTGCCTTGAGAGGGCTGGGCAATTTTACCTTGGCCGGTTTGATGACGCCTGCGGGCTTGATCTTTCGATCACCGCAGAATTGGCCGAGGGCGAAAAACCGCGCCGTCATTGGGGCGCGCTGGATGATCTGGAGGGGGGGACCTTGGCCGTATGGGCCGATGGTGTGCTTTACCGCGATATCATGGTTTCGGGGGGGACGATCAGCCTGCCCGACGCGGTGTCAAAGGTCGTGGCCGGATTGCCCTTTACCCATGAAATTGCCGCTTTGCCACCGGCCGGATCGGATGGCACGCGGGCGCATGAGGGCAATGCGTTGCGGCTTGTGTCGGTGACATTCCGGGTGCAGCAGACCGCGCAGTTGCGTGTTGATACCGGGCGGGGATTTCGCGATGTGGCGCTTGGTAGAGGACGGAGCGAAGACGCGGCTTATAGCGGTGATGTGAGCTTGCGTGCCCTTGGCTGGCGGCGCGGCAGTGCCGGGCGGGACAATGATGGATTATGGCGGATCGCCGGGGATTTTCCCCGGCCTTTTTTATTGCTGGGGGTCGCCAGCGAATTGGGGGTGAATGACTGATGGGCGCGTTTGCATCCTATGCACCAATGGCACTTTCTGCCCTGCAAACCGGGCAGCAGATTTCATCAAACCGGGCGGATCAGAAAAGCCGCGCGGCAGAGACCGAGGCCAACCGGCAGGTCGATATTGCGCAAATCAATGCCAGCGAGGCCGAACGCGCACGCGAACGGGCCGAGGAATTGCGCATCCGACAGGCACGGTTACGCGCACGCCAAGGGGCGGCGGGCCTGCAAAGCGGGGGCACCGGATCGGCCAGTGCGGTTCTGGCCGGGCTTGAAAAACAGGCATTGTCAGAAACGCATGCCGATGCGGATGCGGCGGCACGCAAGCGGGCAGAGGTTAACCGGCAGGCAAGTTGGCGTGAAACATCGCTTTTGCGATCCTCGCAGGATGACACGGTGGCACGGTTGAATGCGTGGTTTGCCCGGCGGGATGGGTGGTGAGGGTTTAAGGGTTGGTGGTGAATATTGAGTGTGCGGCACTGTTTACTGGATTCCCGCGTGCGCGGGAATGACGGGGGTGGGGTAGGGCCTTTCCGCCCGTTCGTCACTCCCGCATAGGCGGGAGTCCACCGGGCTTGCGGGTTCGGTGGCTGGTTTTGAGGATGCGGCGCGGCTGACTGGATTCCCGCGTGCGCGGGAATGACGGGGTTTGAGGTAGGGCCTTTCCGCCCGTTCGTCACTCCCGCGAAAGCGGGAGTCCATGGTGCTGCGAGCTCGGTGGTTGGGTTTGAGGCTGTGGCACCGCTGACTGGATTCCCGCGTGCGCGGGAATGACGAGGTTTTGGGGTAGGGCCTTGCCACCTGTTCGTCACTCCCGCATAGGCGGGAGTCCAGGGCGGCGGGTTCGGGTTAGTTTTTGGGGGGATGAGATGGGCGTGGTATTTAAGGTTGATGGCGCGACGGGTGTCGGGTTTACCGGCGACGGCAAACGTACGGTTTTTCCGTTTCAGTTCGCGGTTTTTGGCAGTGATGATGTGGCGGTGCGCGTTGATGGAAAGCCGGTCACGACCGGGTTTCATGTGGCGTTAAATGACGCCGAAGAAGCGCCCGGTGGCGCGGTGATTTTTGAGGTCGCGCCATGGGTGGGGGCGGCGATTTCGATCCGGCGGTATTTGCGGTTACGGCGGCTCAGTGCCTATGGCAGTTCGGCGTCGCCACGCGGGGATGCGGTGGATCGGGATCTGGATTATCTGACCGCGGCCCTTGGCGATGTGGATCAGGCGATGCGGGGCAGTTTGCGGCTTGATCCCGCCGATCAGGGCAAGGGTGATCTGGCGTTACCGCGGATGGTGCCCGGTCGCGCCTTGGTTTGGAATGCGCAAGGTGACGGGCTGGCGAACGGGCCGGATGCGGGCGAGATTGCATTGGCCGGGCAGCATGGCGCGATGGCGCGGGATGCGGCCAGCCGGGCCGAGGCCGCCGGAACGCGGGCCGAAACCGCGCTTGCAGGGTTTCAGAAGCAATTGGCGGGGGCAGCGTTTGACCTTGATCTGCGTGCGCAAAACGTCACGCTTTGGCAGGATGAACGGCGCATGCCGGTGATGGATGCGCCGGGCGACCGGATCATGGATATCCGCGAGACCGGGGCGCTGGTGCGGTTATCGAATGGCGGGCGGTTGAGCCTTCCGGGGGTGAGCACCGCGCGCAACGGGGTGCGATACCGGGTGGTCAATGGCGATGGCACGATGGTCGATGTCCGTGCGGCCAGCGGGGACCAGATCGTGCCGTTGGATGGGGCGGCGGTGCGCAGTGTTTATGCCCTGCCGTTGCGGGGGGATTGTGTTGATCTGATCTGTGATGGTGGGCGGTGGTTTGCGGCACCGATCCGGCAAACCGGGCCGGTGGTGAAGCTTTTGCGCACCAGTTCGCAGGATATTCCGGCGGGTGGTTATTTCATTGTTGAATGGGATCAGGTGGCGGAGGACAGCCACGGGCTTTATGACGCCGCCGTGCATGGGATCGGGAACCTTCCGCCCGGTTTTTACCATGTCGATGCCGGGGTGAATTTTGCCATCAGCGATACGGCGGTGGCGGTCAGTGCCTATGTCGAGCGGCAGGGGGCGGCGGGATGGAGCACGCATTTGCAGGCGTCCGACATTGTCGGGTCGGGCAGCAATGCGACGCAGAGTGTCCGGGTCAGCGGCATCGCCCGGATCGGGATTGGGAGCGATAATGCGCTTCGGCTGCGGGTGCGCCATTCGGACAGTGTGACGCGCCAGATTGCGGCGGGTTCGGTGATGAGCTGGTTTCATCTGCATCGGATTGGCGGGTAGGTTTTGAGGCTTTGGCACGGCTGACTGGATTCCCGCGTGCGCGGGAATGACGGCTTAAGGGGGTCAGGCTTTTCCGCCTGTTCGTCACTCCCGCGCAGGCGGGAGTCCATCGGGCGGCGGGTGCCGTGGCCGGTTTTGAGTATGCGGCACGGCTGACTGGATTCCCCCGTGTGCGGGAATGACGAAAGGAAGTTAAGGCACCTCTACATCGTCACTCCGGCGAAAGCGGGAGTCCATGGGGCTGCGGGCTCGGTCGTCGGCTTTGAGGATACGGCACTGTTAACTGGATTCCCGCGTTCGCGGGAATGACGGGTGGGGCTGGGCCTTTCCATCTGGCGACAGGCTCGTTGATCCTGACGACATTTCATCATTTGAAGACGGAGAATGCAAAATGGGCATGCGATATGCGCCATTGGAAAGCTGTCTGCGCGTGGGGCGCGCCAGCCCCAAGATTGTACGCGGATCAGACGGGATTTTGGCCGAGATTGGCGTGGATATGCCGGGCCATGATCATGATGGGCTGGGCCGGGCGCGGGGGCTTTTGATCGAGGGGGCGGCGAGCAATCTGCTGCGCTATTCCACAACGTTTGCCAATCCGCTTTGGGAGAAGGATGCGGGGGTGAGTGTGGCGACGTCCGGGGTTGCGGCCCCGGATGGGAGTATGAGTGCCACACGCCTTGACCTTCCGGGTGGGGCGGGTGGGCTTTTTCAGAGGGTCGATGACCTGATCGCGGGGGCGATATACAGCTTTGGTATCTGGGCGCGGGCGGTTTCGGGCACGGCGGAGATTACGCTGGGCGGGGTGGATGGGGCGTCAAACCATGCGGTGAGCCTTGATGAAAGCTGGCAACGGGTGGGCTTTGCCGAGGTCGCATCGGGCACCAGCCGATACCCAAAAATCAGCACCGCGATTTCGGGCAATCCGGCATCGATCCTGATCTGGAATGCGCAGCTTGAGGCCGGGCCGGTTTTGACCAGCGATCTGATCAGCAAGGGTATTCCCGCCGCACGCGCGATGGATGATGTGATGCTGGATCCGGGCGACTGGTTCCGGGGCGCAACCGGGCGGGGCACGTTTGTTTTTGATCTGGAATTGCCAGCGGCCTGGGATGGGATTTGGCGGATCGTGCAGATGCATTCGGGGAACCTTAACGATGATCATCTTGATCTGGGCTATGACAGTGCGGCGGATCAGTTGCGGGTTTCATTGCGCAAGGGTGGCGCGCCGATCATCACGCAGTCGCTTTATGGCGGGCTTGTTCCCGGAAGCCGCACGCGGATCGTGCTGGCGTGGGCGGATGATGGGGTGGCGGTGGCGAAGGCGGGCGCGATTTTGAAATCACCCGGCGGCTTTGCCATGCCACGCAGTTTCAACACGATCCGGGTGGGGAGTTATGCCGGGCAAAGCGGGGCGTTGAACGGGCATTTGCGCGGGGTTTCCTACTGGCCGGAACGGTTGGCGGATGATCGCCTGATCGCCCTTTCGGCAAATCCCGAAAATTAACCCCATGGAAGCCCCCAAACGAAACAGAGGAAACGGAGGACAGGATGGAGGAACTTGATACGGTGCGGGCAGAGCTTTTGCAAAGCCTGCCCGGCGATATCAGCCGTGCGCGCAATGCCTATCGCCGGATGGCGCAGGCCGCAGCCCTTAAAATGGACGCCAAAAGTTTTGCCGCCCATCAAACGGCGTGCAAGGCGGGGCTTTCGCATCTGGAAGGATTGATCAAGCTGCTGCGCTGGGCGTCCGGCCCCGATGCGGCGGAGAATGACAAGGCAAAGTCGCCCGCGATGGAGGAGGCGGAGATCAGGAAGCTGATTGCGGAGGCAAGGGGGGCGTTGGCGGGGTAAAAAGATTGATATTCAAGTAAATCAGAATTCCCTACTTTTAGAGGGCGAATTGTAGCGGGAGATTGGTTTTGAAGCCGAATATCGAAATACCGGACCGCCTTTACAAATACCGAGCATTCAGTGATTTGACAGTTCAGGCGCTTGTGTCGGATGAGTTGTTTTTTGCTGACCCGTCAACGTTTAACGACCCTTTGGATGCCAAGCCTTGCTTGACAGCAGATTTGCCTGCTTCTCATCTTAAAGATTTGTTGGGGCAACTTGTAAATCAGCGTCGAGAAGGTGAAATGGCGGCGGCGGCAAAAGCCTTGAAATATAAAGGGCCAAAAACCATTAGCCATATATTCAAGCAAAGTACTAGTGCTGCAAATCGCGCAATCTCAGACGTTTTATATCATGCGAGCAATCCGGATTTTGACGACCCAAATGCCCTTAGTACTCTGCTAGCCACAGAAATCGAGAGTGAACTACTGAAAAGATATGAAGCGGGAATCTTTTGTTTAGCTGAGCGTTCAGACTGTCCATTAATGTGGAGCCATTACGGGGGCCAACACACTGGAATTTGCCTTGGTTATTCAGTTCCTGTGGATGTCTCCGGGGGTATTCGAAAAGTTGAATACGATAAGAATCGATTAGTTAAAGCGAGCGACGTTGCTGCAATGCTGGCAGGAGACAACGCTGCAAAACAGCGGGTCGATGGTGCGGTTCTTCTGCGGAAGGCACCTGATTGGAAGTATGAAAATGAATGGCGGTTAATTGGAGAGCGCGGTTTGGCCCGAAATCCACTTGAGCTGGAAGAAGTAATTTTTGGATTGCGGTGCAGCGCTGAAGTTAAGTTTTCACTCGCAACGGCTATGGCAAAGCGTTCCCGGAAGGTCATGTTCTATGAAATGAGGGAAAGCCGCCCGTCATTTGAGCTTAAGAAACGTGAACTAGATTTTGATGAAATGAACGTATATTTCCCGAGACGTTCTCGCGATGTTGAAGATGCGTTTGGTCCAGCTTCTGATCACGAGGCGCTTGATAACTTCGAATGAGTTGATTGCATCGACACATCCAAAGAACGTGTCGAAATTTTCCGGTTTTATCGACATGACATGACGTGCGGCGTGTAGCGGCACGGCTGACTGGATTCCCGCGTTCGCGGGAATGACGGTTTTTTTTGGGGTAGGTAAGGTCTTTCCATCCGTTCGTCACTCCCGCGCAGGCGGGAGTCCATGGGGCTGCGGGTGCGGTGCTTGGTTTTGTTATCCGGTTGTTTGCCATTTGGCATAAAAATGCTATATTGATGCCAAATGGAGGTGTGCGATGGAATTCGCGATTGTGGAGCCGACCGGGGCGCGGCCGGATCGGGCGGCGATTACCGAGGATGAGGCGGCGGCGCTGGCGCGCGCCACGGTTAATCTGTTTGGTGTCTGGGATCTGAGCGATCAGGAAGCGCGCGTTTTGCTGGGCGATATGCCCGCGCGCACATGGGCGCGGTGGAAGAAGAAGGATATCGGGCGGATTGATCGTGATTTGCGTACGCGCATGGCGATGCTGATCGGGATTCACAAAGGATTGCGGTACCTGTTTCGTGAACCGGCGCGCGGTTATGCCTGGATCCGCAAGCCCAATGCGGCGTTTGGCGGGCAATCTGCGCTTGAGATCATGTTGCGCGGCGAGATCATGGATATTGCCGATATTCGAAGTTACCTTGATGCGGAGCGCGGCGGCTGGTGAGCAGGAGCAGGCATGTTGCGTGGCCGCAATGCGTGCGGATCATCCGGTCGATCTATCCGCCGATTGACCTGTTTGAAGACATCGCCGATCCCGCCGATTGGGAGGCCCTGGCATCGGCGGAGGCCAAGATGAACCCGCGCATTCGTGACAGTATCGGCAATCTGGCCAAGGTGCCGGTCGAACGCCGGGTATCGGGGCCGGGAGCGAGTTATGTGATGGCACCGTTTGTTCATTGTTCGCCCTATCGCCCCGGCCGGTTTTCCGATGGCACATACGGGCTTTATTACGCGGGGGATCGCCGGTCTGTGGCGATTGCCGAAACCGTGCATCACCATGCACGGATGATGCGGGCGACCGATGAGGAACCCGGCTGGACATCGCAGTTTCGCGAGCTGGTCGGGCGGATCGATCATGTGTTTGATGATGTCAGCGATCGGGCGGATTTGCTGGACCCCGATGATTATAGCGCATCGCAGAAATTTGGCGCGGAACGGCGGGCGGCGGGATCGGACGGGATTTACTGGCCGAGTGTGCGGTTTGACGGCGGGCATTGCATTGCGGCGTTCTGGCCCGATGTGGTGCCGATCCCCGTGCAGGGCGATCATTTTTCCTATCACTGGAACGGGGAGGCGGTCGATTATGTTCGCAACCTTGCCAGTGGGGAGACTTGGCGGGTGATTTAGGGCGGGTTTTGTAAAGCCGGGTGGTTGTGAGGTTGCTGCGCGGAGGACTGGATTCCCGCGTGCGCGGGAATGACGGAGGAGGCAGAGTGCTACAACATCGTCACTCCCGCGCAGGCGGGAGTCCATGGGGCGGTTGGCGCGGTGGCTGCACCGTTTCGTGGTGCAGCCAGCCGGTTTCAGGCGTTATTTGAGCGTGACATGGGCATGTGACGGGGCGTGATCGGCAAGGGCTTTGGCGGCGTCCGCCCATGACGTATCAGCCGGATCAAGGGCTGATTTGAGGTAGGCCAGCGTCATGCGTTGGGTGATGGCAAGGCGGTCGGGGTCTTCGTCGTCGGTTTCCTTTGCATCATATCCGGCAATGCCGCCAAGGCCATGTTTGCCGCCAATCAGGGTCAGCAGGGCATCGGCACCGGGGCTGTAGTGGAACGGGTCGGTGTGCCAGGCGGGGCCACGCGTCGTCAGGTGCGGGTTGTCATCGGCATCGCCGGCAACGACGAGGGTTTTTGTCGTCAGGTGGCTGAAATCGGGGTTGAGCGATGTGTAGTTTGCACGTGCAAAGTCGCTGAGGCTATCCCCGCCCTTGCCGGGGGCGGCCAGCAGAACACCGGCCCTGATGCGCGGTTCGATCAGATCGACATTCTGTGCGGCCGGGTCGTTGATATCGGTCAGACGGGCACCAAGCAGCATACCGACGGTCTGCCCGCCCAGCGAATGGCCGATGGCAGCGATTTTGTTGCGATCCAGCCGTCCGGAGATGGCGGGGAACTGGTCCTCTATTGCGTCAAGCTGATCCAGAATGAGTTTCATATCAAGCACGCGCGAGCGCCAGAAAAACGGCGCGCCCGGTGCATCGGCCGGAAGGCCGGCGACCTTGGAATTGCCATGGGTCGGCTGGATCACGACAAAGCCGTGTGCGGCATAGAAATTCGCAAGCGGCGCGTAACCATCCTTCGACGGGATATAAAGCGACGGCCCATGCCCGTGCGACAGCAGAAGGATCGGAAGGTCCCGATCATTCGAGGGCGGGGTGAGCGGCGCGGTGATGCGCAGGTCAAGCGGCAACCCGCGATCCGGGGCCGGAAGGGTGACGGGATTGAGGCACAGGGTCGAAAAGGACGGGCCGGTCGGGATATGGCGGGTATCGGTAAGCAGATTGTTCATGACTTGGTGCCTTGTTTTGCTTGGCGAAGGTCGGGGGCTTCGCCTATATAGAAAAACGGAACGTTGATCCGATGATAAACGGAACTTTGTTCCACTTGATGAACTGTATATACGGAACGTTGTTCCGCGTATCAAGGGTAATTGCGTGCGGGGTCTTTGGGCCTGCTACAACAGGGAAGATTTGAGTGACAGACGACCCGACAAAACATGACCTTGAAGGCAAGGCAACGAAACGGCGGGTGCGGGCCGATGCCCAGCGTAACGAGGACGCGGTGCTGGAGGCGGCCAAGGCGGTTTTTGCGACCGCGGGCGTGGATGCGCCGGTGCGCGAAATTGCCACGAAGGCCGGGGTTGGGGTGGGGACGTTGTATCGCCGTTTTCCAACCCGGTCGGACCTTGTGGCGGCGGTTTTCAGGCGGGAGGTGGATGCCTGTGCGGCAACCGCAGAAACGCTTGCGGCGGACTATCCGCCCGGCGAGGCGCTGGTGCGCTGGCTTAACCGCTATACCGATTTTATCGCGACCAAAAAGGGGCTGGCGGCGGCATTGCATTCCGGCGATCCGGCGTTTGATGCGCTGCCCGATTATTTTCGCGCGAAGTTCGAGCCGGTTCTGACATCGCTTCTGGAAGCTGCTGCGGCAGCGGGCGAGGTACGGCGCGATATTGCCGCCTATGACCTTTTGCGCGCGATCGGCAACCTTTCGGTCGCCGGGGTTGGCGACGAAGCGGGGGCGGCGCATACGCGCAGCATGGTGGAGCTTCTGGTGGATGGCTTGCGGTTTGGGGCGGTGAAGGCGGGGCAGTAGGGCGGAGGCCTTCGGTTTTGCGCGAAGGTTTTTTCCACTCTGTCGTCACTCCCGCGCAGGCGGGAGTCCATGGGGCTTGCAGGTTCGGTGGATGGTTTTGAGGCTGTGGCACGAAGGACTGGAGTCCCGCCTTCGCGGGAATGACGGTTTATTGAGATACGATTTCCACCCGTTTGTCACTCCCGCGCAGGCGGGAGTCCATCGGGCAGCGGGTCCGGTGGAAGGTTTTGAGGCTGCGGCGCGAAGGGCTGGATTCCCGCGTTCGCAAGAATGACGGAAGAGAGTTTATCGACGCTTATGCGTTCAGGCTATCGAACAGGTCGTTCCAGTCGGGATTGTGTTTTTCGATCAGGTCGAGCTTCCAGGCGCGGCGCCATTTTTTAAGGCGCTTTTCGCGCAAAATGGCGTTTTCCATGCTGTCATACAGTTCAAAATGCACGAGTTGCCCGACATTGTAACGTTGGGTGAAGCCCTTATCCGTGCCAGTGCGATGTTGCCAGATGCGGGCGCGCAGATCGGCGGTGACGCCGATGTAAAGCGTGCCGTTGCGGTTGCTGGCAAGGATATAGACGCAGGGCTGTTTCATCGCCGGAGGATAGCAGGATTTGGCCAGATGACGGAGCTTTTGGTGATGCCGATGGGTGGTTTTGGTTGCGGGGGTGGAGGTCTCGGCACGAAAGACTGGATTCCCGCGTTCGCGGGAATGACGGCTTTGGGGATGGGCTTTCGACACATTCGTCACTCCCGCGAAGGCGGGAGTCCATCGTGCTGAGGGTTCGGTGGTTGGGGTAGAGGACGTGGCCCGCAAGGACTGGATTCCCGCGTGCGCGGGAATGACGGTTTTGGGGATGGGCTTTCGACACATTCGTCACTCCCGCGAAAGCGGGAGTCCAGGGTGCAGCGGGTTGGATGGTGAGGGGATCGGGCATGGCGCAGGTGATTGATCGGGGGCGGGCGAGATGTGCCGGGTTTGGCGAATTTGTCTGGATCTGGAATGCGATGATGGGGCTTGGGATGCCGGGGCATCATCGCGATATGGCGGCGTGGCTTGAGGCGTGCTGGACGGCGGGGAAGGGGCAGCTTTTGCTGATGGCGTTTCGCAATTCGGGCAAATCAACACTGGTCGGGCTGTTTTGCGCGTGGCTTTTGTATCGCGATGCGGATTTGCGCATTCTGGTGCTGGCGGCCGATCTGGGACTGGCGAAAAAGATGGTTCGCAATGTCAAGCGCGTGATCGAACGCCATCCGTTGCTGGCGGGGCTTCTGCCCGAAAAGCGGGTCGATTGGGGCACGCAGCGTTTTACGGTCGAGCGACCGGGCGTATTGCGGGATCCGTCGATGCAGGCGGCGGGAATTGGCGGCAATATCACCGGGTCGCGCGCCGATGTGGTGATTTGCGATGATGTCGAGGTGCCCAAAAACAGCGATAGCGCCCATAAACGCGCCGAATTGCGCGAGAAACTGGGCGAGATTGCCTATGTGCTGTCGCCCGATGGCACGCAGATTTATGTCGGAACCCCACATAGCTATTATTCGATCTATGCCGATGAAATCCGGGCCGAAACCGGGGAGGCTGCACCGTTTCTGGCGGGGTTTGAGCGGTTCTGCCTGCCGATCCTGGATGAACAGGGGCAATCGAACTGGCCAGACCGGTTTCCGATCACCAAGATCGAGGAAATCCGCACCCATACCGGGGAGCGGAAATTTGCCAGCCAGATGATGCTGGAGATGCTGGCCCCCAGTGACGGCATCCTCGACCCGGCCCGGTTGCACCGTTATGGCGATGATGCGGTGATCGAGCAGGCCAACGGGGTGCTTCGGCTGTCGATTGCGGGGCGGCGGATGGTGGCGGGCGCATGCCATTTTGATCCGAGTTTTGGGGCCGGTGGGGGCTTACCTGGTGGCGCATATGGGAGCGCAAAGGGGGGTGATGGCGCGGTGATTGCGTGCGTTTATGTCTGCGAGCGGGGGGAATACTGGCTGCATGATATGGCGTGGCTGACATTTGATCCGGCACGCCTGCATGAGGCCGATGAAGCCAGCCAGATTTGTGCCAAGGCCGCAGCATTCATCCGGCAGAACCATTTGCCGTCGGTGCGGGTCGAGACCAATGGCGTCGGGCGGTTTTTGCCCAATATCCTGCGTCGCGCCTTAAAGCAGGCCGACTGGGCGGCAAGTGTGGTGGAGCATCACGAGGCGAAAAACAAGGACGCGCGGATCGAGGATGCATTTGGGGCGGTGTTGAGTGCGGGGTTGCTGCATGCGCATGCGCGTATCTGGCAAACGCCGTTCATCCGTGAAATGCGCGAATGGCGACCCGGCGAGGGACGGGGGCGCGGGAAGGGCAAAGCAGGCCAGCATGATGACGGGCTTGATGCGGTGGCGGGCTGCCTGATCCATGAGCCGGTGCGCCTGCCGCGGGTGGAAAAAGCCCGGTCCGGGGGCGACTGGCGGCCTGCCGGGGCGGCTTTTTCGGCGCGAAACGGGTTTCAGCCCTAAAAAGTTTCGTGAATTCACAAATGCTTATGCAATCCGTCGATCACAAAATCGAGAAATTCATGGAAAATTCAATATTCGTGATTACCTTAACTATATGATTGAATAGTAATTGCGAAAATTAACTATACAAAGGAATAATTTGCATCCTTTGAGCCGATACGGGTTTGTTGCCGCAAGGCGCGGCGTTGGTCAATTTAGCAGTGCCGGAACACAAGACGCCCCTGCCGTTCATCCCGGGCGCACCGCACTGCCTGTCCCTTAAAGGAGGGCCTGACCATGTGGAAAACTGTAAGCCTGATTGCCGTAATGACCGGTGGCATCACCCTTGCCAGTCCGGTTACGGCGCAGACCGTATCGCCGGTTTGCGGCGACCGCACCAAGGTGATCAACAGCCTGAGCGCGAAATATTCCGAGGAACCGGTTGCGGTTGGCGTGACCGCCAATGGCGGCGTGATCGAGGTGCTGAAAGCCCCCGATGGCAAGACATGGACCATCCTGTTTACCTCGCCCAACGGGGCAAGCTGCCTTGTGGCATCGGGCGAGGCGTGGCAGGAGCTTGAGGTAAAGTTTAACGGGCCGCACGCCTGAATTTTCGGCGCGCCCCGGACCGAGACACCAGCCCCGCAACCGACCCTATCCTCCCGGTGGGTGCTTGCGGACCCGGCTGGTGACCATTGACGGATGACTGAGACGAAGACAATCGGGACGATTGAGACGACGGCTGATCCTATCTTATCTGGTTTTGATGAGTGACCTCCTTGACTGACCCGCAAGCCTTTCGGTTTGCGGGTCTTTTTTGTGCCGGGGCGGGAGAGGGGGCGGGCGGCTTGGTAAAATTTCATGTGGGTCCGCATTTCCGATGCGGGCCCTTTTTCATGGGCGATTCATGCAAAGGGGCAGGAGGATGTGATGAGCGGACCGGTTGATCTGATCTGGTGGATTACGGCGGTGGAAATTCCCGCCGTGGCGGGGCTTTTCTGGCTGAACTGGCGGATGCGGGGCGAGCTTTCGGCGCGGCTGGAAAGCCAGCGCGAGGGTCATGACGCGGAGATGATCGCGCTTCGCGATGGCTTGGCGGACTTCAAGCTCGATGTGGCGCGAAACTACGTTTCGATCCCGTACCTCAAGGATATTGAAAAACGCCTGACCGCGCATCTGCTGCGGATCGAGGCGAAGCTTGATCACAATGTACCGGCAGCGTGAGGCCGGTTTTGAACCCTAGAAAGGAAACAGCGATGAATGATGTTCTGATGATGGAAGCCGTTGCCGACCCGCAGGAATTGCCGGTCGCCGAGGTGCTGGCAAGGACGCTTTATGGTGAGGCGCGCGGCGAGGGTTTGCCGGGGATCGAGGCGGTGGCCTGCGTGATCCTGAACCGGGTGGCATTTGCCAAAGCGCGCGGGCGCTATTGGTGGGGCAATACGGTGTCGCAGGTGTGCCTGAAACCGGGGCAGTTTTCCTGCTGGAACGCGGGCGATCCGAACCGGGTGAAGTTGCTTAAGCTCAGTGCGCGCGACCCGGCATACCGGCTGTGCAAACGGGTGGCGACACGGGCATTGGCCGGGGAGATTGCCGACATGACCCAGGGGGCGACGCATTATCACACCCATGCGGTTGATCCCTATTGGGCGCGCGGACAGGTGCCGGTGGCCGAGATTGGCGGGCATCTGTTTTTCAAAAACATCGGTTAATTCAAACGGGGAGGTATCACATGATACCAGCATTACTGGCGCAGATCGGCCTGCCGCTTTTGATGAAGGCGGTCGGGGCGGGGCTTGAAACCATTGATCATCCGGTCGCGAAAACCGCGGCCGAGGGGCTTAAACAGGTGGGGGATGCGGTGACCAAGGGCGATGTCACGCCCGCCCAGATCATCGAGGCCAACCGCCATTCCGAACGCATGGCGGAAATCGAGCTTTCGCGGGACCGGAGCGTTCTGGCAACCGTCAACCGCACCATCCGGGCCGAGGTACAAAGCGAGGATGCGTTTGTGCGCCGCTGGCGACCGAGCTTTGGCTATGCGGTGGCACTCACCTGGATCATGACCATGGGATCAATTGCGGCCGCCATCATCTTAACGCCGCTTCAGGCCCCGGCGATTATCGCGGCATTGGTCAATACCAGCCCGATCTGGGGCATTGCGCTGGGCGTTTTGGGGGTCAGTGTGGTGAAGCGGAGTGCGGATAAGAAGATCGGGGAGGGTGGCGCGTGACGGGGTGACGGGGTGGTGGCCTGTTTGCGGCGGTGATTGCGGGTTGTTTCGGGTGGTGTGGCTGATATGATCGAAAACACCACCCAGGGGGCTAACAGGGGGCTTGAGATTTTGCTGGCCTCCGCAGACGAGGCCGCCATGTCTGATCAAACGTCGTCATTGCATTTACCATCACGGCCGATTGCGGCGACAATTGCCGTTGTCGTGCGCGATCAGCAGGTTTTGCTGGTGCGCCGCGCCAATCCGCCCGATCAGGGCATGTGGGGATATCCCGGCGGCAAGATCGAGGCGGGCGAAACCCTTGCACAGGCCGCGTTACGCGAACTTCACGAGGAAACCGGTATTTCGGCGGAAGCCATCGGTGTTTTGACGGCCCTTGATGCCTTTGATCGTGATGCGGACGGGCAGGTTAAACGCCATTTCATCCTGATTGCGATGCTGTGCCGCTGGAATGGTGGGGAGCCGGTTGCGGGGGATGATGCGCTGGATGCGGGCTGGTTCCCGGTTGCCGGGCTTGAGGAAGGCGGGCTTGAGCTGAGTCAGGATGTGGCGTGGGTGGCGCGGAAGGCGGCGGGTGTTATGGAGGAGGGGGCATGATTACCAATATCCTCACGCCGCGTCAGGCTTTGGTGGTTATTGCACCCTAGGCCAATACCATTCTGATCTGGGCGTTGTGTGTGTGGGGGGGGTCGTGATGAAGCGGAGTGCGACAAGAAGAGTGGGCAAATCAAAAGAAGGGAGTGCTCTCAAAGCACTCCCTTCAATAGAGTAGTTATTTTTTCTCAACTACGGTCGTCTTAGGATGTCTCTTTGCGTACTCTTTAGTCACGTAACGCCCACTCTCGGCGCTACGTGCCTTACCGGTTGATGAGGAACTTTTCGAGCTTGGTTTTTTAGCCATTTTCAATCTCCGTTGTTGGCTGTTGCTCGATCTGCCTTGAACCGTTGCTCCACAATTGATAACTTTGTGGTCTTCAAAAAGCGCAACCTCGAGGCAAATCTGACTTGAGGAAGCAATTTTCAGGCGATCTCTGTTCCAGCAGAGGTCGCCTTTATTTTGTCTGCCTCAATTAAGATGCTATCCGAAGGTATGCCACTCGTCAAAGTTTTTCATTCTGTTTAAGTTGTTGATTTTAAATGTTTTAAAGGTTTGTTCTTGATCTGTTTCTTTTTCTGATGAGGGTGCAATGGAACCTGTGACTCTTCGTAATCACGTTGGATCAATGACAGCTACTTTGAACCTAGCGTTAGAACGAGTTCTGGAAACTGAAGCTCTGTGCATTGTTTCACGACTGAAATCAGGGGAGCAGATGATCTGTGTCCTGGGAGAGAATGTCGAAGCCACCTCAAGATTAGTTGCAGATGTTGAGCTTGCGAAAGTTCGAATACTTGAAGGGTTGGATAGTGTGTCGACATTAATTGTGGCGGGTGAAACCATCTAAATGATATGGCCCGTTTCAGAAGATAAAGCAGGCTTTTCCGATATTTTTTTTTGATTCTCGGTTTGCCAATAATCCTGCCGCCCATGCCGAACATGCAGGATTGAAACCTGTTCTTCCTCGACACAATAAAACACCCGCCAAGGCGTTCCGCGCCCATAGAGCAATTGCCGGATTTCACTATCGAAGGCGTTACTTTCCGGGGCAATTGCGTGGGCAAATGGGAAGGTTTTCAGGTTCATTACAGCTTCTTGCAAGCCATCCCGCCACCGATAGGCATAGAGCGGGTTTTCTTCATGCAGCCAGTCATAGGCCGCAATGATATCCGCGACGGCCTTGGGCGATATGACGACCCGATAATGCTTCATTTATGCCGGGTGGAGAGGTCGTTAAAGAAGCTTTCCGCGTCCTGTCCCTGACCGTCGGCAATCTGATTCAGGCCTGTGCGGATGCCCGCGACCGTCTCGTTATATTCCAGACGATTTTGCATGTCCTGCCATGCCTTGGCATCCATGACCACCACAGACGCCTTGCCATTGACGGTCAGGATCGCGGGTTGCTGCGTTTCACGCAGGCGTTTGGTGAAGGTCGCCGTATCGCGTTTGAATTCGGTCAGCGGGCGAATATCCTTGGTGATATCCATATTTGCACCTTTAAAGCATCGAATTGAATGCGAATTTAGCATGTTTTTCGTGGTGGTGCGATGGAAATTCCCGGTGAAACGTCAATGCGGGCTTAGCCCACCCTGAAACAAACCCGCCCGCCCCGCGTTGCAAAGGCAACATCATTTGGCACACAGGCAAAAGGATTTGGCATGACGGACGCAGAACCGGTTTCCGTGGGCGAGATTGTCGCGCGGATACGGGATCGGGCGGCGGCGGGGCAGCGGACGGTTTCGGTTGATGATATGGTCTCCGTGCTGGGGCGGCGAAGTTACGGGCCGTTTTTGTTCGTGCCCGGATTGATCGGGGTCACACCCCTATCGGGGATTCCGATGGTGCCCGCGATCCTTGCGGTGATTGTGGCCGTGTTTGCCATTCAGATCGTTCTGGGGCGGTCGCATTTATGGTTGCCCGATATCCTTGGCCGCCGGTCGTTTGACGGGGCGAAGGTCGCCGATGCGATGGCGCGGATCGAACCGGTTGCCGAGAAGCTTGATCGCTGGTTTTACGGGCGGTTGCCGGGATTGACCGGGCGGCATGGGGTGCGGGTGGCGGCCCTTGTCTGTGTGCTGCTGGCGGCATTGGTGCCGTTTTTTGAAATGGTGCCGTTTGCCGGGATGGCGCCGATGAGTGCGATTGCCGCCTTCGGGCTTGCGATCCTTGTGCGCGACGGGGCGCTGATGCTGGCCGCGATATTTATTTCGCTGACATCAATGGCGGGACTGGTGTGGGTGCTGCTGGCGGCGGTGTGAGGTGATGAGGTGGATCAGGATGCGATCCGGGCCAGTTCGCTATAAAGATAAAACAGGACGCAGGCGGTGCCGATTGCCGCAATCAGGCGGGCGACAAGCCGGGGCAGGTGAGCGTTGGGCCAGATGTTGGGCACATTCGGACCGCCGAAAGCGCGGAAATCCTTGTGAATGTCGATGATCTCTGTCGCCGGGCGGCGCTGGTTCTGTGTAACGTGGCCCAGCGAGCCGCGACGGAAGGCGGCCGGTTTCGGGGCCTGATCATTTGAAACCCATTGGCGGGTGGTGTCGGGAAGGTCTACAGGGGCGCGTCGGGCCTGTCTGGTCGTCATGTTCTGCGTGCTCGTGTCCGGTTTGGTGGTCTGGTCTTCTGATTTTGCCGGATGATTTTAGTTGGTATAATTTAACTATACATAAGTATCTTGTATTTCCTCATCGGTATAGGTTTTTCGCGCGAGAGGCAAGAGAGAAAAAGCACAAAACCGGTTTTTTTGTGCTTTGGCATTTCGCCTGCTTGCCGAACGGGCCAGGCGACCTTATTTTCCCCGGATGACAAATTCATCACACACCATGATTTACCGCGTATTGGGCTCGGACGAGTGGGCGGAAGCGCTTGCGACCGGGCATTATGCCGGTGCGCCGCATGATATTGCGGACGGTTTTATCCATTTTTCGACGATTGATACGCTGGCAGAAACCCTTGCGCTGCATTACCCGAAACGCGGGGGATTGCGGCTTTTGCATGTGCCGGTCGCGGCGGTCGATGACAAGCTGAAATGGGAACCGGCGCGCGGTGGCACGCTGTTCCCGCATCTTTATGACCAGCTTTCGGTCGAGCATGTCGCACGCGTTGATGACCTTAAGCTTGATGATAACGAGGTTCATATCCTGCCCGAGGATCTGCGCCCCGACTATATGCGCAGAGGGTAATCATACCCGGCGATAGACGCGCCCGCCGCCCCGCTTTTGGCCGGTATCCTCGACCGTGGGGAATTTACCGGCCCGGACCGCATTGAGAAATTCCCGCCCGATCCTGACCTTGTCGCCGATATAAAGCGTATCCCAGCCGGGGCCGTAGATTTCCGGAAAGTGAAATGTGCCGGGGTCGCGGGCGGCGATGCGGCTTTGCAGGCGGGTGATTTCGTTGGCATCCATGAGGGGAGCCATGATGGCCTCCTTTTTTTGCGGGCGGCTTTCCTTCAGGTAGTTTTCAGGCGGGCATAAAGAAAGGGCGATGCCGGGATGGCACCGCCCTTTTGCCTTTGAGATCGGCAGGATCAGACCAGTTCGCCCAGCGTTGCCGGATCAAAGCCGAGCAGGGCATCGGTTTGATTGTCGCGGACCTTGGCCGTCCAGGCCGCATCGGTGATCAGCGCACGGCCAACCGCGATCAGATCGAATTCGCCGCGTTCCATGCGGTCCACCAGGGCATCAAGGCTGGCATTCTGGGATGTTTCACCCGAAAACGCGCCGATGAAATCCGATGACAGCCCGACAGAACCGACCGAAATCGTCGGGGCCCCGGTAAGCTTTTTCACCCAGCCAGCAAAGTTCAGGCCGTTCTCACCATCCAGTTCGGGGAATTCCGGCTCCCAGAAACGGCGTTGCGAGCAATGGACAATGTCCACCCCGGCATCGACCAGTGGGCCCAGCCAATCAGTCATTTCATCAGGGGTTGTTGCCAGACGGGCGGCGAAGTCCTGCTGTTTCCATTGGCTGACGCGCAGGATGATCGGGAAAACCGGGCCGACGGCAGCACGCATCGCACTGACCACTTCGCGCGCGAAGGTGGCGCGTTCCCGGATGGTTTTGCCGCCAAAGCGATCGGTGCGCAGATTGGTGCCCGACCAGAAGAACTGATCAATCAGGTAGCCATGCGCGCCGTGAATTTCAAAGGTATCGAAGCCTGCATTTTTGGCATCCAGCGCGGCCTGGGCGAAGGCGGCGATGGTGTCGGCAATGTCGGCATCGGTCATGGTGTTGCCGCGCGGCTCGTTGGGGGCAAGCAGGCCAGACGGGCTTTCGACCGGGTTTTCAGGCTCCCATCCGGTGAAGGAACGGGTTGAACCGGTATGCCAAAGCTGCGGACCCATTTTGCCGCCCGCTTCATGAACCGCATCCACCACGGCCTTCCAGCCCTTTAGCGCAGCGGCCCCGTGGAAGAACGGAATGCCCGGTTCATTGCGTGATGACGGGCGGTTGATCACCGTACCCTCCGACAGGATCAGGCCGACACCGCCTTCGGCGCGCTTGCGGTAATATTGCGCATTGGCGGCACCCGGAATGCCGTCTGGTGCCTTGGAACGGGTCATGGGGGCCATGACGATGCGGTTGGGAAGCTCAAGGGTTTTCAGCTTGAAGGGCTGAAACAGAATGTCGGTCTTTGACATCGGCTATTCTCCGATTGGAATTGGGTGTATGGTGGATACTAGATATATGGAAGATACCTGCTGTCAATCGGGCACCCGGAATATACCAGGTATACTTGAGGAAACCTGCGTGACGTCGGGCCGGATGAAATGAGATGGAAATGAGATGGAAATGCCATGGAAATGAAAGAATGTTCGGTCGAGATGTTCCGCTCGAACTGTCCGAGCCGGGAGCTTTTTGACCAGATTGCCGATAAATGGTCGATGATGATTCTGGCGGTGCTGGCCCATGGGCCATTGCGGTTTAACGCGATCAGGCGCGGGCTTGAAGGCATCACGCAAAAGGCATTGACGCAGACGCTGCGCAAGCTTGAGCGCAACGGCATTGTCGCGCGCCACGTGATCGCGACATCGCCGGTCGCGGTGGAATATGAAATCACCGATCTTGGCCGGTCGCTCGTTGGGCCGTTCAAGGCGCTTTATCTGTGGACGCGCGATAACTATGACGCAGTCGAAAAGGCGCGGGCGGCGTTTGATGCGCGGATGGAGGAGCGGGTTTAGGAACCCATGCCCCAACCGCCGCCTTGGGGGACAAGCTGTCGCGGGTTTTCTTGCCTGACAGGAAAACCGCAAATGTCAGAAATAACTGACAAATCCGTTGTCTTTGGCATTTCCCCCATAAATGTAAGATATATATGACATATGGCATTGACTGCGGATCATGTCGGGGTGTCTGTCGCGCGGGCCTTCAGGGCATTGATCCTTGCCCCGTTCCCTTACACAGCGTAAGAACAGGGCAGGTATTTACAAGCACGGAGCAGGTCGCGTGGGGTGGTACAAGTCACTGGTTTTGCCGGTTGTGCGCTGGATCGATGCGGAGACCGCGCATGGTCTTGCGATTTGCGCACTGAAAAACAATCTGGTGCCGCGCGACGATGATGCGCTGGATGCCACACCGATCCTTGAGACAGAGGTGTTCGGGCGCAAATTTGCCAATCCGGTCGGGCTTGCCGCCGGGTTCGATAAAAATGCCGAGGTCCCCAATCAGGCGCTTTCCCACGGGTTCGGCTTTGTTGAAATCGGATCGGTCACCCCCGAACCGCAACCGGGCAACCCCAAGCCCCGGCTCTTCCGGCTTTATTCCGACCGGGCGGTGATCAACCGCATGGGCTTTAACAATGAGGGTGCTGCCGTGGTGGCCGAACGCCTGCGCAAGCGTGCGCGCAAGGGCATTCTGGGTGCCAATCTTGGCAAAAACAAATATTCCGAGGACGCGGCGGCCGATTATGTGAAGGGTGTTGCCGCCCTTGGCCCTTATGCCGATTATCTGGTGGTCAATGTATCCTCGCCCAATACGCCCGGTTTGCGCGCACTTCAGGGGCGGGGGCCGCTTGAGGCGCTTCTGACGTCGGTTTTAAAAGCACGCGATAGCCATGCCAAGGGTGTGCCGGTGCTGCTTAAGGTCGCACCCGACCTGACCGAGGAAGACAAGGCCGATATTGCTGCGGTCGCGTTAAAACTCCGGCTTGATGGCATGATTGTTTCAAACACCACGATTGACCGGCCGGTCGGGCTTAATTCCTATGATCAGGATGAAAAGGGCGGTCTTTCCGGCCCGCCGCTTATGGAGCCCTCGACCAAGGTTCTTGCCGATTTTTACCGCCTGACCGGGGGTAAAATCCCGTTGATCGGGGTCGGCGGGATTGCATCGGGCAAGGATGCCTATGAGAAGATCCTTAATGGGGCGTCGCTGGTGCAGCTTTATTCCGCCCTTGTCTATCACGGGCTGGAGCTTGTGACCGAGATCAAGGAAGACCTTGCACGGCGGTTGCGCAAGGATGGGTTTGCCAGTGTTGCCGATGCGGTTGGGGCGGCGTTCCCGGAAATTTCCGGGCGGAAGGCTCCGGTTGATGAGGCGCGCGCGGCCAAGGCGGCGGTGACGGCGAAGGCGGAACCTGCCAAGGCAGATGAGGCCAAACCGGCGACCGCAGCGAAAGCGACCGCCAAGAAGCCAGCTACCAAGAAACCGACGGCGAAAAGTAAGGCTGCGCCGAAGGGCGGTTCGGCGACAGATTGATTTGTGGCACCATGGACTCCCGCGTTCGCGGGAGTGACGGTTTTGGGGTTGAGCGTTCGTTTCCCGCTCCCCGTCATTCCCGCAAGCACGGGAATCCATCTTGCCGCATGTGCGATGACGACGATTTTAACATGAAGTGGAATGGGTGAATGACGGTTGGCAACAGCTATCAGATGATCAACGGCCTGTCGGAAGTGATCGAACAGTATGATGCGGTGATCCTTGATCTTTGGGGCGTGGTGCATGACGGGGTCACACCGTATCCAAGCTCCATCCCGGCGATGGAGGCGCTTAAAAAGGCCGGTGTGCCGGTCGCCCTTCTGTCGAACGCGCCGCGCCGGTCAAGCGTCGTGGTGGCACGCATGGAAGATATGGGTATCGCGCGCGACCTTTATGGCCCGGCGGTCGCATCGGGCGAGATCGCCTATAGCCAGCTTCTCGCACGGACCGACCCGTGGTACGCCAAGCTGGGGCGCCGCGTGATGAGTGTCGGCCCGGTGCGCGACATGTCGATGTTTGAAGGGCAGGATATCGAGATCGTCAAGGATGTCGCCGATGCCGACTGGCTTCTGGTGACCGGGCCGAATGACGATTATGACGCGGTGTCGGTTTATGAGGATCTGCTGCATGCCGCCAAGGCGCGGGATTTGCCGATGCTGTGCCCGAACCCGGACCGCGAAGTGATCCGCGGCGGGGATCGCATCATCTGTGCCGGTGCGATTGCCGCACGTTACGAGGTGCTGGGCGGCAATGTCCGCTGGGAAGGCAAGCCGCTGGCGAGTGCCTATGATTTCTGCCTGCAACTGTTTGACAAGGGGCCGGATGCGAAGCTTCTGGTGGTGGGCGACAGCCTTTCGACCGATGTGGCCGGGTCAAACAATGCCGGGCTTGATGTGGCGCTGGTGACCGGTGGCATCCATGCCGAGGAACTTGGCGCGCCGCGCGGGACATTGCCCGAGAAGGGCAGGCTTGACGCGCTGCTGAACGCGACCGGGCGCAGCATTACCTATGCGGTTGGGGATTTTTGTTGGTGAGTTCTTATTTTGTTCTTTATTTTGTTGACATTAACATCCGCGATCAATATGGTAAATAATACATAGTCTGTCTTTTTAGGGCAGTTCTGAGAGGGAAGTTATGCATTCATCGAGTGCGGTCGCAAATCAGCTTTTGGAGCTCGCAAGGAGCTCAGGCAAACAGTTGACACCTATGCAGGTGCTCAAGCTTGTGTACCTTTGTCATGGTTGGATGCTTGGTCTGCATGGGCAGGAGCTTATCAGCGATGATGTTGAGGCTTGGCAATACGGGCCGGTTATTCCGTCTCTTTACCATGCGATGAAGCATTACCGGGCAAGTCCGGTGACCAGCACCCTCGAACAGCCAGTTGACGAGCCTGAATTCTCTGCGGAAGAAGTTGACCTTATCCGTCAAGTTTTTGAACAGTATGGTGATTATACTGGCCCACAGCTCTCAACAATTACCCATAAATCTGGTTCGCCGTGGCACCAGATATGGAACTCTTCTGATGACGAAATTCCGAATCCTATCATTCGAGCTCATTATGAAGAGTTAGCTAGTGGTGACAAATAAGAAAGTTCCGGGAATCTCTGCTCCTGTGCCTGAAGATGAGGCTGCGAAAGAAGAGCAGGCATTGATTCAAGACGGCAATCTTGAGAGTGCAAAAAAGAAAAATGAAGAAAATGAACTAGGTCGTGCAGATCGACTGAGGCACCACATTTATTGTGCCTCGGTCATTGCGATTTGGGCTCTTTTTGCAATTGTGTTTGCTTCTTTGTTGTCTCTTACGTGGTATTATATTGGCCCCAAATCTTGGCAGTGGTTGACCGAGGATCAGGTTGGTTTCATAAAAGGTGCATTGCTGAGTGGTGGGGGCGGTGCCTTGCTATCTTCTACAATGAACCATTATTTGAAGAAATGATGCGCGACATCACGATTGAAGAATTGGCAGCACGCATTAGACAGAAACGGGCCGAATTGGGCCTGTCTGGCAAGGGTGACGTGCAACCAAATTCCGGTCGTCGGCGCACTCAAAGCAAGCGTAATCTGTTGCGCAATATTGCCGAGCTTGCCGCAAGGGACGGTCGAGAGCCGCCTTTTAAAGCCAATTACTGATCTGCTTTGATCCTGTTTTCAGCCCGCCCCCGCTTTCGCGGGGGCGGGCTTTGCGGGCATGAAGGCTTTGGGTTCGGGGGACGGTCAGCTCTCTGCCACGCGCTTTTCGCGGAAGATGATGAAGATGCCGCTTCCGGTGATGATGGCGGCACCGACAAAGGTCAGAAGATCGGGCGTTTCGCCCCAGAAAAACCAGCCAAGCCCGGTGGCCCAGACGAGGGCGGTGTAATCAAACGGGGCGACGGTTGGGGCGTCGGCAACCCGGAAGGCCTGGGTGATCAGGGTCATGCCGCTGGTCCCGACAAAGGCGATGGCGATGAAAAGCCCGATATCCTCTGCCCGGATCGGGGTCCAGAAATACCAGACAGCACAGGCACTGAGCAGGGTGCTGGTGAAGCTGAGGTAAAACAGAAGCGTCCACATGCTTTCGCGGGGATCAAGAAGCCGCGCACTTAGCATCAGAAGCGCATAGGCAAAGGCGGTCGCCACCGGCAAGAGCGAGACGGGCTCAAAGGTTGCCGCACCGGGGCGCACGATCACCAGAACACCCAAAAAACCGACCATCACGGCCACCCAGCGCCGCCAGCCGACCCGCGCAATCAGCACCGATGAAATCGCGGTGATGAAAAGCGGGGCGACAAAGGCAAGGGCGGTGGCCTCCGCCAGTCCCATCAGATGGATACTGGTAAAGAACATGATGGTTGCGGCGATCCAGATGACGGTGCGCATGAAATGCACGCCGATGCGATTGGACCGCAGGCCGCCAAGCCCGACCATTTTTATCGCCAGCAGGGCGGCAAAGGGCAGGGCAATCGAATTGCGCAGAAAGATGATCTGGATTGGTGAATAATGATCCATCAATCCCTTGGCCAGGGCATCATTGACACACAGCAGGGCGACACCGGCACACATCAGAATGATGCCGGTCAGGTTGTGCTGGGGCTGTTGTGCATTCATGGTTCGTGGCGCTTTCCCTGTGTGATGGTGGGTTATCGCAATCACCATCTGTTTTCCGAGCTTTAGGGCAAAGTGCCGATTGAGGCCAGCAAAGAAAACGCCCGGTCGGGATTTCGGGAAGAGGGATGAATTTTGCGAGACGTTCGCAAAAACGGTTGACTTTCTGCCTTGGAACAGATTTTAAGTGTTATGTTATATCATAACAAATTTGTTTCATGGAGAAGATGATGACGCGAGCACTGCTTGCCCGTTTTTATACCCTTGCCGGTATTCTGGCGGTTGCCGGGGCGGTTGAAACCACCGGAGGGATTGCCGGTGTGGCGATGGCCGGGGCGAATGACGATGTGCTTGATATTGCAAGCCCGCTTGAGATTTCCGGGCTTGATCCGGCCAAGTCGGGCTATCTTTTCAGCCGCATGCAGGCCGCCGAAACGCTGTTTACGGTCAATCGCGAAAGCCAGATCGTGCCGATGCTGGCCAAGGACAGCCGGGCAAGCGATGACGGGTTGCGGTGGGAAATCAGCCTGCGCGATGATGTGACATTCCATGATGGCACGCCGTTGACGGCCGAAATTGTGACCGCTGATCTTAACCGCGCGTTCGAGCGCCCGGGTGTGTTGCGCCAGGCACCGATTACCGGCATTTCCGCATCGGGCAATGACATCGTGATCACGCTGTCCGAGCCGTTTGCGATGTTGCCAGCGTTTCTGGCGCATTACAGCACCATCATCCTTGCACCCGGATCGTTTGACGATGCCGGGGAAGTCCAGACGATTATCGGCACCGGCGCATACCGGGTTGATGCGGTTGTGCCGCCGCTTCGGATCGAGCTTTCGGCGTTTGACAAATGGTGGAACGGCCGCGCCCAGATTGAGAAGGTCAGCTATCTTGCGGTCAGCCGCGGTGAAACACGCGCGATGATGGCGCAAAGTGGTGATGCCGATCTGGTTCTGTCGCTGTTGCCGGTTGCGGTCACACAGCTTAAGGGTAATCCGGACGTCAATGTGACGGTGGCGACCGTCCCGCGGACCCGGCTTTTGAAATTGAATCTGGCACAGCCGTTCTTTGACGAAACGGTGGAGCGGCAGGCGCTGAGCCTTGCGATCAATCGAAAGGCGATTGCCGGGGTTGTGATGCGCAATACCGCTCTGGCGGCAAGCCAGATGTTCCCGCCCGAAATTCGCGACTGGTACGATGCGAATATGCCGGTTCTTGATTTCGATCCGCAAAAGGCGCGCGAATTGCTGGCGGATGCGGGCTGGGTCGCCGGTTCGGACGGCATCCTTGAAAAGGATGGCAAACGGTTTGATGTGACCGTGCGGACCTATGCAAGCTGGCCGGATTTGCCGCTGATAGCCACGGCATTGCAGTCGCAGTTGCGCGATGTTGGTATCGGGCTTGAGATTTCGGTGGGCAGCTATACCGAAATTCCGGCCGGTCATGCCGATGGCACGCTTGAGGCAGCCCTTGTGACACGCAGTTTTTCGATGGTGCCCGATCCGCTGGCGACAGTGATGGAAGATTATGGTCCCGGCGGGGCTGATTGGGGGGCGATGAACTGGCACAATGCCGAGGCCGAAGACCTGATTGCCGATTTGCGCAAGACGACGGACGGGGATGCGCGCGCGCAGATGCAAAAGAAGCTTGCCGATATCCTGCAAGCCGAATTGCCGACCATTCCGCTGGTCTGGAGCGAGCTTGCCATGGCATCGAGTGCGCGGTTGGAAAATGTCCGCATCGATCCGTATGAGCAGAATTATTACCTTGCCGATCTGCGGTGGGCGCAATGAAGGGATTGATTGCGACCCGCCTGATGCAGCTTGTGGCGGTTATTCTGATCGTCGGCACGCTGAGTTTTGCGTTGATGTATTTCCTGCCGGGTGATCCGGCATTAAGGATTGCCGCAGGCCGGTATGGCCCGGACATGATGGATAACGCGATTTCGGATATGGTCCGGGCCGAACTTGGTCTGGATCAGCCGATCCTTGTCCGGTTCCTGTCATGGATGGGCGATCTGGTCCGGTTTGATCTGGGCCATTCGCTGGTGACCGGGGCGCCGGTGATCCACGAGATCGGTTTGCAGCTTGGCTATACCCTTTGGCTGGCGGTGACGGCCTTTGTGCTGTCGCTTGTCATCGGGCCGGTGGCCGGGGCGATTGCCGGGCTCTTTCCCGGATCGGTCTATGACCGGGTGATGCTGCTTGTCGCGGTTGGTTTGCGTGCCGTGCCGCCCTTTGTTCTGGCGATCCTGTTCATGATGGTGTTCGGGGTGACGTTGCGCTGGCTGCCGACCGCAGGGTTTGGTGGCTGGGAGAACCTTGTTCTGCCGTCGGTTACACTCGCACTTGGTCTTGCGGCGATGTCGTCGCGTGTGATGCGCGATGCCATGATGGGGGTGGCATCCGCCCCCTATTTCATTCATGCCCGGTACAAGGGATTGTCTGACCGGGCGGTGGTGATGCGCCACGGGGTCCGCAATGCCTCCCTGCCGGTTGTCACCTATCTGGGTTTGCAGATGGTGTATCTGGTCGAAGGGGTGGTTGTGGTTGAATCGATCTTTGCCTTTCCGGGGATCGGTCATGCGCTTGTCCATGCGATCATCGCGCGCGATGTGCCGATGGTGCAGGGCACGGCCCTTGCCATGGGGGGATTGTTCGTGCTGCTGAACAGTGTGGTCGATCTTATGTGTCTGCGGCTTGATCCGCGTTTGCGGAGGGCAGCATGATGAAAACCGGTTCACTTGCTCATCTTCCGGCTGGTCTTGCCGAACAGCAGGCTGGCGGATTCTGGACAACCGCACGCATGGCGGGGGTGGCGATCATTGTGCCGCTTCTGGCGTTTGCGTTTATCGGGCCGATGCTGATTGATACTGATCCGCTGGCACAGGATTACGAGGCGGTTCTGATTTCGCCGGGCGATGCGGCGCATATCTTGGGGACCGATCATTTCGGTCGTTCGATGCTCGCACGTCTTGCATTCGGTGCGCAGCTTTCGTTTGTCATGGCCTTTGTGACGGCATTGACGGCGGCGGTGCCGGGGATTTTGCTGGGCATTCTGGCGGCTGCACGCGGGGGATTAATCGAACGCGGGCTTGTCGCGCTTTCGGATATTGTTCTGGCCCTGCCGGGATTGTTGCTGGTTCTGCTGTTGCTGGCGTTTGCGCCGGGGCAGTTCGGGCCGCTTTATCTTGGCCTGGCGCTTTATCTTTGGGTCGAGTTTTTCCGGGTGGCGCGCATTGAAACGGCGCGTGTCATGACATCGCCCAGTGTTGAAGCCACACGGCTTTTGGGGTTCGGGCGGTTTTACATCGTGACACGGATCATTTTCCCGGCGCTGGCCGGGCCGATGATCACGCTTTTTGCCTTTGCCACCGGATCGGCGATCATTGCGGTCAGTACGCTAAGTGCGATCCATGTCGGCCTGCGCCCGCCAACACCCGAACTTGGCGCGATGATTGTTGAACTGATGCCCTATTACAGCGAGGCCCCGTTGCAGATCATGATGCCGGCAGCGGCGATTTTCCTGCTGGTTCTGGCGTTGCAGCTTCTGGCCGGAAGGAAAAGCTGATGCATGATATCCGTATCGAAAATCTGACGGTGCGCACACAGGGTGGCACGGTTCTGGTTGATGATGTGTCGCTGGCTTTTGGCCCGAACAGGCCGGTTTGCCTGATCGGGGAGACCGGATCGGGCAAAAGCCTGATCATGCATGCGGTGATGGGCAGCCTGCCTGACAGTCTGGTGTGCGAGGGGAAAATCCTGTTTGACGGGGTGGATCTTCTGACACAGACAGCCGATGCCAGACGTGCCTTATGGGGGCGCAAGATTGCCCTTTTGCCACAGGAGCCGTGGCTTGCGCTTGACCCCACCATGCGGGTGCAGGGGCAGGTGGCGGAAGTTTACACCGCCCTGCATGGCATTCCGGCGCGGGAAGCCGGGCAGAAGGCGGATGGTGAACTTTCGGCGGTGGGGCTTGCCCATGCGGGAAATGCCTATCCGTTTGAATTGTCGGGCGGCATGGCGCAGCGCGTTTCGATTGCCATGGCCCATGCGGGCGGCAGTCCGGTGATGCTGGCCGACGAGCCGACCAAGGGCCTTGACCGGGCATTGTGCAAGGTAGTGGGCGAATTGTTGTGCTTCGAGGTTGCACTTGGCCGGGCGATGATGGTGATCACCCATGATCTTGAACTGGCCGAACAGGTTGGCGGGACGGTCGGCGTGATGCGGCGTGGCCGGTTGCTTGAGGCCGGGGCGGCGGCGGATATTTTGTCTGCGCCGTCCGATCCCTATACCCGGCATCTGGTGGCGAGCTTGCCACGCAACTGGCCGGTGCGCGACCATCCGCATCCCCGTAACGATGCGACGTCATCGGGTGATAAAGCGGTGGTCACCGGGCGCGGTATCGGCAAGTCATTTGGCGAAAGGCAGCTTTTTTCCGGGCTTGATATCACGCTTAACCGGGGCGAGATCACCGTGGTCCTGGGGCCAAGCGGCAGCGGCAAAAGCACGCTTGGCAATATTTTGCTGGGATTGATGCCGTTTCAGGAGGGGGCGGTGGCGCGACCGGGAAATCTTCCGGCGATGCGATACCAGAAAATCTATCAGGACCCGCCATCGGCCTTTATTGCCCATCAGACGCTTGGTCAGGGATTTGACGACCTTCGGCGGTTACACGGGATCGACATGGCACGCCAGACCGCGATGATGGAAAGCCTTGGCCTTGATCGCGGGCTTCTGGCAAGGCCGCCCTCGGCGATTTCGGGTGGGGAATTGCAACGTTTTGCGATTGCGCGGTCGCTTCTTCTGGATCCGGTGATGCTGTTTGCCGACGAGGCGACATCGCGGCTTGACCCGGTCAGTCAGAAACGGGTGATCGACCTTCTGGTGGCACAGGTTCGCGAACGCGATCTTGCGTTGCTGCTGGTGACGCATGACGAGGTATTGGCCGAACGCATTGCCGACCGGATCATCCGAATTGACAATGCGCGGACCGCGACCACACAGGCCAAAGCGGCGTAACGGCTTCTTTGGCTTATGACCGCTGGTCCGGTCGCGAGGCCCCGATTATTTCAGACAAAAAAACGCCGCCCGGTGAAGGCGGCGTTTTGCGTTTGGGACGCGAGATGCTGAGGGGTCAGATCGCGGTGGCGCGGTTGGCTTCGATATAGATTTCGCGCAGCCGCTTGGCGATCGGGCCCGGGGTGCCGTCGCCGATTTTTTTGCCATCGACTTCGGCGACCGGGCAGACAAAGGCCGAGGCCGAGGTTGAGAAGGCTTCCTTGGCGGCATAGACTTCATCGACGGTGAACAGGCGTTCTTCGACCTTGAGCTGCAATTCCTCGGCACATTTCAGGACGGCCTTACGCGTGATGCCGTGCAGGATGTCGTTGGAAAGCTGCCGGGTGACGATGACGTTATCCTGGGTCACGATATAGGCGTTGTTTGACGAGCCTTCGGTGACGTAACCATCGAGCACCATCCACGCATCATCAGCCCCCTTGGCGGCGGCTTCGGTTTTCAGAAGCGACGCATAAAGAAGCTGTACGGTTTTGATGTCGGACCGGCGCCAGCGGACATCCGGGTAGGTCAGGATTTTCTGGCCGCGTTCGGCCAGCGGCGATTTGATCAGGGATTTGGATTGGGTGAACAGAACAACCGTGGCCGGGGTGTCATCCTTGATCGCGAAATCACGATCACCGGCCGATCCGCGCGAGATTTGCAGGTAAACCAGCCCCTCGGTGATGTCGTTGCGTTTGACCAGTTCGCGATGGATTTCAAGCAGTTCGTCGATATCGGCCTTGTAGGTGAAGCCCAGTTCCGAGAGCGAGCGGGCCAGACGGGTCATGTGACCGTTAAAATCGATCAGCTTGCCATCAAGTACCGAGGTGACTTCATACACGCCATCGGCAAACAGGAAGGAACGGTCAAAGATCGAAATCTTGGCTTCATTTTCCGGCAGATAATCGCCGTTCACATAAACAGTACGCATGTCATCTTCCTGTCTGTTCGGGAGCCGTCGGAATGGTGCGGGCATTCGCGAGCGTTACATCATATACCATTTCGATAGCACAGAGCAGGCGGGTTTGTCGCGCCACGCTTTGGTTGTTGCGTATAAAAGGTGGAAAATTGCCTTTGTGGCCTTTGGGATGCCGCAATGTTGCACATATATGCGTTTATTGGCGTGCAGGGCCGCAGAACATTCGATGATAATTTTTTGAAATTAGTGTTTGACCTGAACTTAACTTGAGGTCCTATGGTCCTGCTCCTGAGATAGAGGTTCTTCGATATACCGCCCCATACCGCCCCGAACGGACAAGACACGGAGCCCCCGATGAATACGCATCTGCCGACGAATGCCGCCAAATTCGATGATGCCACGATCCATTCCAGCGTGCAGAACGCGATTGACGCCAGCTGGGCGAAGCCCTTTAACCTGCCGGAGCCGCAGGTCGATCTGGATGCCTATTTTGCCCGGATCGGCTATGACGGCCCGCGCGAGGCAACACTTGAGGTTTTGCGCGATCTGCATGCGCTCCATCCCGCGCATATCCCGTTCGAGGCGATCAATGTGCTGTGCCGCAAGGGCGTGAGCCTTAACCCCGATGATGTGGACCGCAAGATCATTTTTGACGGGCGCGGTGGATATTGCTTTGAGCAGAATGGCCTGTTCCGGCGTGTGTTGCGCAGCCTTGGTTTCGAGGTCGAAAGCCTTGCCGGGCGGGTATTGTGGGGCTATTCCGAGAGTGACGGCCCGCGGCCGCGTTGCCATATGGCGATGCGGGTCACACTGGATGGCGAGGCGTGGCTGGTTGATGTCGGGCTGGGCGGATGTGTGCCGACCGCGCCGCTTTTGCTGGGCGTTTCGGTGCCGCAGGTGACCCCGCATGATACCTTCCGGGTGCGGGAGCGCAATGGCCGTTACCTGACGGAGCTTGAACGCGACGGGGTGTGGAAGCCGGTGCATGAGGTCGATATCATCCCGGTCGAGGATATCGATTACGAGGTGATGAACTTTTATGCCAGCACCCATCCCGAAAGCGGCTTTGCCAAGGTTCTGATGGTGGCGCGCAGTGCGCCGCATGCAAGGTTCACGCTGCTGAATAATCGCCTGACCATCCGGTTGCGGACGGGCGAGGAAGAGGTGCATCACCTGTCGGTCGGCGATGTCGAGCAGACATTGACCGATATTTTCGGCATCAGCGTTGATCCGTCGTGGCGGACCTACCTTGAAGATGTGGTTGCCAGTGCCGAGGCCGTGCGCAGGCAGGGGTAAGACCGCGAAATTCAGATAATAAAGGGCCGTGGCGTTGATGCTGCGGCCCTTTTGCATGCGGGGTCAATAATTGACCGTCAATTCATGCCGGTTCATCAGGCTTTCAAACGTGCCGTTCTGTTTGACGGTGGCGAGGGCCGTGTTGAAGCGTTCGAGCAATTCATTGCCGTTCGGGTAATCCTTTGAGGTCATCAGGAAAAGCCCCGATCCTTCAAGCAGCGGTTTTTCAATCGTATAGAATTTTTCGACTTCTTTTGGCGGGAAAAGGTTTCGGATGGTGTACCAGCCAACGGAGCGCGCGGTGGAGAACAGGTCAATCCGGCCGATGTGAAGCATTTTGAAATTCTGTTCTTCGGTCAGGGCATATTCGACGGAAAGCCCGGCTTCCTCAAACCATGGCTGATAATAATATCCCTGTATCCCGCCAAGGCGGTAGGGTTTGAGATCAGAGAGTTCTTCATAGTGAATGGCCGGTTTGCGACCCTTTGCGTTATAGGCAAAAAACGGGGAATCTTCGATATAGAGCGCATCAGAGAAATTGAATTTTCGCGCGCGTTCTTCGGTGCGGCGATAGGGCAGCGTGCCCCATGCTTCGAGATTTTCAACATCCTGTTCGCCGCGTTTCCAAGGTTTGAAATGAAATTCGAACGTGACATTCATTTCATGGCCGATGGCATCAAACAGATCGGGCAGGAAGCTTCCATCCGCGTCGGCGTGCGCATAGGGCGGGTAATCGTTGGTGACGATGACCAGCGTTTCGGTTGCGTGTGCCGATGGCAGTTCATGCGCGTTGGCGTGCGTCTGAGCGTTTGTCTGGGCGAGCAGCAAAAGGGCGGCTGCGAGCCCGATTTTGCGAAAAAATGTCATCCGCGTCCTTTTCCCGATGCCCCGGGGCGATTGGTTGCGGTGTTCTGTGGCGGTCGCAATTCAACCGTGTGTTTCATTGTATATGGGTAGGGCAGAAGAACTTTGCAGGGGGATGCAGGTTTGGCTTTGAGGTATCGGGCATAAAAAAAACGCGCCGCATGGGGGATGCGGCGCGTGAAGTCGGGCAGATGTTGAGGGAGGCAGGGGTTGAAGATCAGTTGGTGTTGGCGGCCTTCAAGATCAGGTCGGCAACAGCTTTGGGGTGGGAAACCATGACGACGTGGGAGGCACCATCAATCACGACGGTTTCCTGTGAATTGGCGCGTTGCGCCATGAATTCCATTGCCGCCGGCGGGATGTTTTTATCGGCCGTGCCATAGATGTGGTAGGACGGCAGGTCTTTCCATGCGGTATCGCCAGACGGCTCGTTCAATGCAAAGTCGGTGACCGGGCGTTGGGCAATCGCCATCAGGCGGGCCTTTTCAGCGGGCACGTCGGCGGCAAATTGCGCGTGGAATTTCGCCGGATCGATATAAAGATCATTCACACCGTTGCCGAGCGGAACCGGGGCTGCCAGGGCTTCGCCCAATGTGCCGCCGGGGAATTTTCCGGCCAGTTCGGCAATGGTTTCACCCTTTTCCGGGGCGAAAGAGGCGACATAGACCAGCGATTTCACATTGGCTGCACCGGTTGCGGCGTTGCTGATGACCGGCCCGCCGTAGGAATGACCAACCAGAACCACCTCACCCGGAATGCTGTCGATAAGCGAGCGGGTATAGGCGGCATCGCCCGAAACACTGCGCAGCGGGTTGGCAACGCTGATCACGCGATATCCTTCGTCCTGCAGGATCGGTGCGACACCGTCCCAGCTGTCAGAGGCGGCAAAGGCACCATGGACCAGAAGGATGGTCGGTTTGGTGTTGGCGGCGGCGGTCGCAGCAGTGTCGGCGGCAAAGGCCGGAGATTGAGCGGCCATCAGGCCAAAAGCAAAAGCGGTCGCCTTGAGCAGGTTTTTCACATTCAGCATTTTCATCTTCCTTTTCCCGGTTTCGCCGATGACCGGCCAAACGTTGTTTCGATGAAATGCTTGTAGCTGTGAATTTATGATCGCGCAATATTAAATCGTGTGCGATTAAATCACGTGCAATCACATAAGCGTGAGGTCGGTGTTATGGCCCGTGAGCGGGCGGGGCGGGTTCGAGGCCGCAAATCCCAAAGTTTGGGGATTGAAATTGCAGGGGGATCAAAAGGTCGGCAAAAGCAAACAGGCCCGGAGAGTTTGTCCGGGCCTGTTGCAGTTTGCGCGTGTTTTATATCGTTGCCTGTCTTTACGTCAGGCCGCTTTCACGGCGTTCAAGAACGTCTCGACTTTCTGGCGCAGGGTTTCGGCCTGTTCGGACAGGTCCCCCGATGCGGCAAGCACCTGTTCGGCCGCCGCACCGGTTGAGGCTGCGGCTTCGTTGACGCCGTGAATGTTTGAGGTTACCTCGGTGGTTCCGTCAGATGCTTCCTGAACATTGCGGTTGATTTCCTGGGTGGCGGCACCCTGTTGTTCAACGGCGCTTGCGATGGTGGCCGAAATTTCGCTGATTTCGGCAATTGTCGTGCTGATGGAACCGATGGCAATCACCGCTTCCTCGGTTTCGGACTGGATCATTGTGATCTGGCTGGTGATTTCGTCCGTCGCCTTTGACGTTGCATTGGCGAGGTTTTTGACCTCTGCGGCGACCACGGCAAACCCTTTTCCGGCCTCGCCCGCGCGGGCGGCCTCGATCGTGGCGTTAAGGGCCAGAAGATTGGTCTGGGCTGCGATATCGCTGATCAGGCCGACAACATCGCCGATTTTCTGGGCTGCTTCGGCAAGGCCGCGGACCTGGGCGTTGGTGCTTTGGGCTTCGGCAACGGCTTTGCTGGCGACCTGTGCGGACTGGCTTACCTGATGGCTGATTTCAGAAATCGAGGCGCTCAGTTCCTCGGAGGCGCTGGCCACCGTCTGTACATTGTTTGATGCCTGTTCGGCCGCGGCGGCGACAACCGTGGACTGGCGGCTGGTTTCCTCGGCAGTTGCGGTCATGGATGTTGCAGTTGCCTGCATTTCGGTCGCGGCAGATGCCACGGTTTTCAGGACTGTCGACACGTCGCTGTCGAAATCGTTGGTCAGTTTTTCGATCAGTCTGGTTCGCGCTGCCTGCTGTTTCTGGGCCTCGGCCTCTTGGGCGGCAAGTTCGTCGGCCTTGATCATGTTTTCCTGAAACACCAGAACGGCTTTGGCCATGTCGCCAATTTCGTCCTCATGATTCTGGCCGGGGATCAGGATGGTTTTATCGCCATCGGCAAGTTTGCGCATTGTCGTCGTGATCGCCACAATCGGGCGGGATATTCCGGCCCCGATGAACCAAGCGGCAACCATACCGACAATAACAGCGACAACGGCAATTATTTCGGTAACCACGATCTCGAACTCGATGTCGTTGATCGTCTGGTCCGCAAGTGCATTCTGTTCCTGCTTGCTGGCAATCCGGATCTCTTCGATTGCCGTTGCAATTCGGGCACCAATCACGTCAAGCTCACTTTCGATGATTTCCTGGCGCTCGGATGCATCATTGCTTGCGCTGAATTTATTCAAAGATGCAAGGAAAGCCTGAAAGTCCTGCTCTGCCTGACGGGCAGCCGCGATTTTGCTTTGACTGTCAAGGATGGCGATAAGCTTCTTGTTCATGTCAAGTGCGGTCGACAGCTTGCCGACGGCTTGCTCTCTTAGCGCGCTTGACGAATTGGTTTGATAGGTCGCAATGCTGATACGCGCATCCTGAATATTGGCAAGCACGTAGGATGACTGGTTCGATATTTCCGCCAGCTCGTGATATTTCGCGAAGTTATTTTCTGCGCGATAAAGGGAGAAGACGGAAATAATCGCCAAGACCCCCAAAAGCACGAGAATGATCCCGAACCCGCCAAATACTTTGTGGGATATCTTGATTTTACCCAAAAACGACATTTTAACTCACCATAGGTTTCGAGGTCCGAATTCATTGCGCACACCCTTTTAGTATAGTATTTACATCCATATGGATAGTGAAACAATACTTTGGTAGGTTTGGTTTATCACTGTGTGATGTTATTCACCTTTGGGTGAGGGCGAAAAAAAACGCGCCGCAAAGAAGGATGCGGCGCGTATGGGATGGCCCAAAGGACAACAGGTTTTTGAGAGATCAGAATTTCATCCTGAACCCGGCACCGAGGGCATGTTCGCGGCGGCTTTTGGAGATCGAGGGCTGATAATCGGCATAGAAGCTCCAGCCGTCGTCATCGGCAAGGGTCATGCCGAGATTGCCGACCAGTGTATCGCGGTCGGTTTCGCTGCCTGCGACCGTGAAGGAGGATGTGCCGGTAAAGGCCAATGTGGTGCTGTTGGCTGTCGGGCCAAGGTGATGGTCCCAGCCAAGCCGGAATTGCGGGATCAGGGTTTTGCCATTGCCGGTTTCAAACATGCCCGCCATCCTTAGCCCAAGGCTTGCGGTGCCGGTCAGGGTGCTGTCAGATGCGCGTGACAGATTGGCCGATCCGGCCCCGGTTTCGGTAAAGCCGTCATGATTGTTCCACAGCATGCCCAGCGCGCCATAGGGCGCAACCCGCCAGTTATGGGCAACGTCAAATCCCCTTGCCAGTTCAAGATTGGCATTGAGCGCGTTGTCGGTGTAATCCGCCGTGGCGGTACGATCAATGCCGCCAAAAACAAGGTTACGGCGGCTGTCATTTGCCGTTCGGGTCCATCCGGCCTGCCCGGAAAGCCGCAAATCATCCCCAAGGTCACGTGTGCCATAAAGCCCGGCCATGAAATTGCGACTATCGAGGGTGGCGTCCCGGCCAGCCTGACGGTTCCTGGCGTCGGCATAACCGAAATAGACCCCCAGAATGGTGGTGTCGGAAAGCTGTGTGTCAAAGCCGCCAACCATGCCGGTCCATTGGTAATCGGTGGTGTCGGCATTGCCATCACCATCGATCCGGCCGGTTGCGCCGATGGCCTGAAGCCAGATGGCGGAGGCGGACTGTGGCGCATTTTCAGTGCCCAGCGACAGCATGTTTGCGTCACTTGCCATCGGACCGGAACGGGCAAAGCCGGTAAGTTCGGCGGGGGACAGGGTGCTGGCGGCGACAAGGGACCCGCTGGTGGTTTGGGCAATGGTGCGGCTGCGGTTCAGATCGGCAAGGCGTGCGCCGATCTGGCCGGTGGCCTGATGGGTGATGCGGGCATTCATGGTGGGGGCAGCGGCAAAGATATCGCCCGAGAGCTGTTGATAGGCGTGCTGTGCCCCGGCATTCGTCAGGCCAAGAATGGCGTTGCTGATGGTGGTGCCGTCCGTGCCCGAAAGGTTGCCAACCTGGCCAGCGACGGCTTTTTGATTGGGGGTTGTGGCAATGTCGGTAAAGCCACTGGCGTTGCGGGTCAGTGTCAGGGAGACATCATTGCCGGTGCCGCCGACGGTGGAACGGGCGGCGTCATAAAAGGCGAGCTGATTGTCAATGGTTGCGAAATCGCCGGTAACCGCATCAACGCCGTCATTTTCGATGATCACGTAACTATAGGTGGTTTGACCGGTGAAATTGTTCCCCGATACGCCTTTGACCCGCAGGGTCGAGCCGGTGATATCGACCGTGCCATTGACAATGACCTTGTCGGAATTTCCGGCATCGTCCACCTCGATCTCGAGGATGGAACCGGCATTGAGGAGATAGGCACCATTGACGGTTTGTGTGCCGATGGAATTGCCCGGCGCATGAATGCCGCCCGATGAAATGGTGGTTGCCCCGACGGTTCCCGTGCCGCCAAGGGTGGCACCGTTCGCGACCGTGACGGCAGAGGCAATTGATCCATTGACCGCAAGGCGGCCCGCAGAAACGGTCGTGGTGCCGGAATAGGTGTTGGCGCCGCTGAGTGTGACGGTGCCGGTGCCGGTTTTGGTCAGCGCGCCGGTCCCGGCCAGAACGGCACTGATGGTGCCTGATTGGGTATCGAAGGTGCCCGATGATGACAATGTGCCGTTTGATACGGTTGCGCCATTGAGTGTGATGGTGCCGGTGCGGGTCTGTGTCGTCGTGCCGAGATCAAGCGTTCCACCGGTCAGGTTAAGTGCGCCTGCGGCATTTCCGAGTGTTCCCGATCCGGACAGGGATAATGTGCCCGCCGAAAGGTTTGTTGCGCCGGAATAGCTGTTGGCGGCACTGAGTGTCAGGGTGCCTGCGCCGTTTTTGGTCAGTGCCCAGCTTCCGGTGCCGCCCGATCCGGCCTGATCGGTGATGGTATTGGCAAGGGTTTGTGTATCGCCGGTATCAGGATTGAAGGTCAGGGTGCCGCTGCCTTGCAGGAAAACACCATCGCCAAAGGCAGAGCCGTCCTCGGCGGTGCCCGCCGCACCGGTTCCGCCGTTTCCGCCGGTGACAGTGTTGTTATTGACGGTCAGGGTTCCGGCGATGGTCAGGGTTGCGCCATCCATCACAAAGATGGCACCCCCGGCACCAAGGCCACCACCCCCGGCCGCCTGAGAGATGGTACCGCTTGAGACACCGTTGCCCGCGCCAAATCCGCCCTGACCGACATTGGCGACGCTGCCAAGGCCGCCACCACCGCCGCCGCCGCCAAAACCGCCATCGCCCCGGAATGCGCCACCCCCGCCGCCAAAACCGCCATTGCCGGCTTTGCCGCCGCCGCCGCCAAAGCCGCCATCGGGGTCGTCGGTGAACGTGCCATCAATGCCGTTGACACCGCCGCCGCCGACCGATTGGTCGCCGGAACCCCCGCCGCCGCCATTGTTGCCGCCCGTACCACCCCCGCCGCCAGAATCGGTGCCATCCCCACCGGCACCTTCGCCCTGGGCGATCCCGTCACCGCCATTGCCACTATTTGATCCACCGGTTGCCCCGCTGCCAAGGCCGCCGCCGCCGCCGTTAGTCGCCACTGACAACCGTGCCGCCATCGACCCCCCATGCCGCCGCCCCCGCCGGTGACCCCACTTGCGGTTTGTGCACCGCCATCACCGCCGGTTGCGGCGTTGTTTTGCGCGACAAGGTTGCTGATGGTGACATTGGCGCCATCCTTGACGAACAGGGCCCCGCCAAGCCCGGCACCGCCGCCTGCGGCCTGGCCGGCATCGCCGCCAGATGCAACCGCATTCTCGATGGTCAGGTCGTTGATTGCCACGGTGCCGGAATACACAAACAGGCCGCGAAAGGCGTTATTGCCACTGAGTGTATTGCCATTCCCGTTCAGCGTGATGTTGCTGTTAAGCGCGTTCAGGTCGCCGCTGGTCAGCGTGATGGTGCCAAGGCCATTTTGGACATCAATGGTGTTGGTGCCGCCCGCAGCATTGGCATCAAAAATCGCCTGACGCAGGGAACCGGCACCGCTATCGGCGGTGTTGGTCACATTGAACGTTGCGGCCTGTGCCGATCCTGCTGGTGCGGTGCATGACAGGATCAGGGGGACAAGGCCGTACCGGGCATGCGCAAAGATACCACGCCAGCAGGAGAATTGACGTGCCCGCCGGGATGGTTGATGCGGATCCATATGACAGCACGCCTTCGGTCATGAGAAATGATGATTTCTCAATCCTTTGGGCGACTTTTGCCAAGGGGACAACCCGCTATCTGGGGCCTTAGGCTTTATTCTGCGCAATCTGGATAAGGGGTTGCGCAAAGTGGATATTTGGCAGGTTTTTAAAAGATAAAAAGACCATCCGCCGGGCCGGATCATTCGGGATCAGTTTGCCGGTCTGGCATCGGCCCGTTGGGAGAGATCATCCATATAGGCCAGAAGATCGGCGATGGTTTCCGGCGTGAAGGTGAATTCCGGCATGGTCAGTTGATCGTGCGACACGGTGATGCCTTCGGCCAAGGCTTCTTCGAGGTTTTCAATCGGCCAGCGCTGGCCGAAGCTTGCGAGCGGTGGGGCGGTGGTGATTTCGGGGTCGGGATAGGGATCACCGGCAAATTCCATATGGCAGCGCAGGCAGGTCTGTTCTGCAATCGATTTGCCGCGCGCGATATCGCCCTGTTCCTCGCCGCGATGGGCCAGCTGGTTGCTGACGATCAGGAAAGTGGCGGCGGCGGCCCCGGTGATCAGGACGACGAGGCTGCTTTTGCGGATTCTGGTTTTCATGGCGGTTTCCCCTTTCTTGCTTGCGCGGAGTATAGCGCCATTTGGTAAAGGAACGTTTTCGAATGTGGCGGGGAAGATTGCGAAAGATATTGATAATCAGTCTTAATATCTGCTAGTGACGTTTCCGGTTTCCGATACGCCATTGTTTGTGCCGGTCCAGAAGGAAGATACGGCTTTGTCCGCGAACCCCAATGCCCTTGTTCTTTTCATGTCGCACCGTCCGGCGCTGGTGAATTATGCCAGCAGCATCACGGGCAATCGCGTGCAGGCCGAGGATCTGGTGCAGGAAGCGTGGTTGCGGTTTGACGCGGCATCGGACGGGCGGCTGATCGAGGATGCGACGGGGTATCTTTACCGGATCGTGCGCAACCTGGCGCTCGATAGCAAACGCAGGCTGGTGCGTGAAAGCCGCCTGACATCGGCGGGGGATTATGACGAAGCCGCCCGGACATCTCCCGATGTTGCCCCGGACCCGGAAACCGTCGCCCTTTACAAGGATGAATATGCGATTGTGATGGCGGCGATGGATGAATTGCCCGAACGCACCCGCATTGCATGCGAGATGCATCGGTTTGGTGGCGCAAAGCTTAAGGAAATTGCCGCCTTCCTTGGCATATCCGTGCCGCTGGCGCACAAGCTGGTGGCGGACGGGATCGAGCATTGCAAGCAGCGGCTGGATCAGGCATGAGCCGGGTTCACAATATTTATAGAAAAAAGTTCCGCAAATGCGTTTAGTAGTTGCAGGGATTTTGGCTTTGGTTTTTTTCGGGGCAGGCCGGTCCGCACCCGCAATTTGCGAGACCGACCGGGGATAGAGACGAGAATGGCAGCGAACACAGATGCGATCCCGCCGCAGGCCTCACGGGAGGCGACCGACTGGCTGATCCTGTTGCAGGAAGAGCCGGACGATCAGGATATTCTGCGTGCATTCGCGGCATGGTGTGATGCCGACCCGGCCCATATGCAGGCATGGAATGCAACCCGCCTGGCAGCCGATGTGATGGCGGCAGGTCTGCCCGAACATGCCGACCGATGGCAGCCATTTGTGCATGAGATGCGGGCGGGCGGTGAAGGATCATCTGTTTCATCATCATCGCGTAAAGACAATATTGTCCGCCCAACGTTCGGACGGCGAAAGATGCTGCTTGGTGGCGGGCTTGCAATTGCCGCATCGCTTTTTGCCGCCGTGGTCGGGCCGGGGATCGTTAGCCGTGCCGTGACCGGCTGGCAGGCCGATTATGTGACCGACACCGCCGAAATGCGGACCATCACCCTTGCCGATGCCAGCACGGTGACGATGGCACCGGAAAGTGCGATCCGGGTGCGGTTTGAGGCGGGGGAGCGCCATATCGCGCTTTTGGGCGGTGAAGCGTTTTTTGACGTGACGCCCGACCCCGAGCGGCCATTCCGGGTATCGTCGGAGGATGTCGATGTCACGGTGCTGGGCACCGGGTTTGATGTGCGGCGCAATGATGCCGGTACGCTGGTTGCGGTCGAACATGGATTGGTGCGGGTCGGATTTGATGCGATTAACCCGCCGGTTCATGAAATGCTTGAAGCCGGACAAAGTGCCAGTGTGACATGGCAGGGGGCGGTGGCGCGTGGCAGCCTTCCGGCCGGGCAGATCGCGAGCTGGCGACAGAACCAGTTGATTGCACAGGATCAGCCGTTGGGCACCGTGATTGACGGGTTGCGGCGTTATTATCCGGGCCGGATCATCATCACCGATGATGCGCTGGCGACCCGGACGGTGACGGGGGTTTATAACCTTGCCGATCCGCTGGCAGCCCTTCGCGGGATTGCGCGGGCGCAAAATGCCGTGGTGCGGCAGGTGACACCGTGGATTTTGCTGGTGTCGGCATCCTGAGAACGGCCTGAAACAGCCCGTTTGACAAAAATCTGAAAAATTTCCCGAAGTTTTTTTGAAAAAAATCCCCTCAGGCGCGTTTTGTGTTTTAAGCGCAAATGAGAAGCGTTTTTATTCTCATTTGCGATCATGGATATGACGCAGAACGGAGATGACGGAATGACCACAGGGGGTAAGGCGGGCATGCGGAGCCGCAGCAGACAGACGGTTTTCGCAGGCGCGCTTTTGGTGACAAGCGCATTGGTGCCGGTATTGATTGCGGCACCGGCGATGGCACAGCAACAGGTGGCGCAAAGCGGGGCGGGGGTCCTTGGCGCGTCACATGCGTTTGATATCCCGGCGCAGTCGATGACCAGTGCGCTGACGCAGTTCGGGCAGCAGTCGGGGCTTCAGATTACGGTGGATGGGGCGCTTGTGCGCGGGATTGATGCGCCTGCGGTCAGCGGCAGCATGACATCGCAGCAGGCGCTGGACCGGCTGTTTGCCGGAAGTGGCCTGAGTTACAATATTTCCGATGACGGCACGGTGGTGGTCGAGCAGATCGTAACCGGTGGGGCGGCCGAAGGCGAGGTTCTTGACCCGATCCGGGTGGAGGGCAATGCAGAGGCGGCCTATGGCCCGATGGGCCCGACACGCGACAGCGTTGTTGCCAGCCGGTCGCGCACCGCATCGAAAACCGATACGCCGATTCTGGATGATTCCGCGGCTGTTTCCGTTGTGACGCAGAAGGAACTGGAAACGCGCAATGTGCAGGATTTACAACAGGCCCTAGCCTATACATCAGGGGTTAATGTTGCAGAATACGGTGCAGATGTTCGATATGATTATTTCCGTATTCGTGGTTTTTATCCGGCAGGTGGGTATGGGAGTTTTACCGATGGTCTGGCGCGGCGCAGCTACAACTGGACCGCAAGTCGTTCTGAACCTTATGGCATGCAACAGATTGATGTCTTGAAAGGTTCGACATCCAGTCTGTTTGGCATGAATGCGCCTGGCGGTTTGGTCAACATGATCAGCAAGCGACCGCAGGACGAAGCTGGTGGCGAGGTTTTCACCACGTTTGGGCAAAGCCACCTGACAGTCGGGGGAGATGTGACAGGGCCGGTTGCGGAAGATAGCAACTGGACCTATCGCCTGACCGGACTTTGGCAGGATGCTGATCGGGCGGGAAGGGATTATTCACAGGATGATCGTACCTATATCGCGCCAGCTTTCACTTATAAGCCGAAAGCCGGAACCGAACTGACGATCCTGACCAGTTACAGCAAACGCGACAGCAATGTCGGACATGCTTTTCCTCCCGGTGTTGATGTCGATCCCGATACGTTCCTTGGCGAGCCGGATTTCGATGAATTCGATACCGAGCAATATGACCTTGGATATCAGATATCGCACCAATTGAGCGACCAGTTGCAGTTCCGTCAGAATGCCCGCTTTACGCATCTGACACTTGATCAGCAACAGGTTTATGTCAGTTCTTCCAATCCGGCGAGTAATCGTTCAGCGTGGTCGCTTGAAGGGGAAACGAACAGTTTTCTAATCGACAACCAGCTTGAATATGACACGGCATTTAACGCCTATCTTGATAGCAAGACGTTGGCTGGTCTTGAATACAGTTATGCTGATACGCAGGAGACGGCCCTGTCTGGCTCGGCGCCGCCGGTTGATTTCAATAATCCGGCCTATTGCGGTGTTGGCTGTATCACGCTCAGCCCGTGGACCGATCACGAGATCAAACAGCGCAGCTATGCCGCCTATGCGCAGGAACAGCTGACGATTGATCGGGACTGGATTGTGACCCTTGGTGGTCGTTACGATTATGTCCAGTCCGATCTTGAGAACTATTTCGGCACGAGCGAGGAGCATGACATGCATGCATTCACCTCACGTGCGGGACTGACCTACAAGGTGACGGAAGAAGTTTCTGTCTATGGAAATTATTCGGAATCCTTCCAGCCGGTGTATAGCAATGCAGCCGGGGTTGAGGGTGACCTTAAGCCACAGGAAGGCACGCAGTATGAAGTAGGCGTCAAATATCAGCCCAGTGAATTTGATGCCCTGTTTACCGTTGCGTTGTTCGACCTGACACAAACCAATCTGGTCAAATCGAATGGGGGTCTGCTGCAGGAGCAGATTGGCGAGGTTAATTCCCGCGGTGTTGAAGTTGAAGGCAAGATGAGCCTTACGGACCGGATGAACGTCACGCTAGCCTATACCTATCTGGATGCGGAAATTACTGAAGATGGAACTTCGGGGAATGAAGGAAACCGCCCCGATCATGTGCCGGAACATGCCGCTTCTTTGTGGATGGACTATACCATTCCTGAGCATGGGATGTTTGGTGATCTCACACTTGGTGGTGGGGTGCGCTATGTCGGTCAGACTTACGGGGATTCCGCCAACCAGTATTCAATGAGTTCCTATGCGGTGGCTGATGCAATGATCAATTATCAGGTAACCGACAGTGTCAGTCTTGCGGTCAATGCGAACAACCTGTTTGACCGGGAATACGTAGCATCGAACAATGGATTTTCGTCATTCTATGGCGATGGCCGCACGGTTCTGGCGACGTTGAAATATAGCTGGTAGGCCAAGGTGCTTTGAAGCATCCGCCGGTTTGCAAAAGACGGTCGTCCCATCGGGGCGGCCGTTTTTGGTTTGCGCATTTTCGCGCCGGGAGGAGGGAGGAGGTGAACTGGTTCACCGATAGCGGATTTGTGATTTGCCTGCCGATGCGGATTGCCGAAAACTTTTCGCATTCCTGCCACCAATCTCATGATTTCCGCCCCGGTTAATACCGAAGGGAGCCTGTGATGAACCGTTTGACGGCCAAAGATTTCTCGCCGCAATTGCTTGAGCTTTATGATTTTTATGCGCACGGGATCATTTCGCGGCGCGAATTTCTTGACCGGGCTGCGAAATATACCGTCGGCGGGGTCACGGCGATGTCGGTTCTGGCGTCGCTTAGCCCGGATTATGCGCTTGCCACACAGGTCGAGTTTACCGATCCCGATATTGTCGCGGAATATATCATGTATCCGTCGCCCAACGGCCATGGCGAGGTGCGCGGCTATTTCGTCAAACCGGCGAACGCGACCGGCAAGCTGCCCGGTGTGGTGGTGGTGCACGAAAATCGCGGGCTTAATCCCTATATCGAGGATGTCGCGCGCCGGGTGGCCAAGGCGGGCTTCATTGCCCTTGCCCCGGATGGTTTGACATCGGTTGGCGGATATCCCGGCAATGATGACAAGGGCCGGGAATTGCAGCGCCAGGTCGACCCGACCAAATTGATGAATGATTTCTTTGCCGCCATCGAATTCCTGACCGCGCATGAGGCGACCACTGGCAAGATCGGTATTACCGGTTTTTGTTATGGCGGGGGTGTTTCGAATGCGGCGGCGGTGGCTTATCCCGAACTGGGGGCGGCGGTGCCGTTCTATGGACGTCAGGCGGACGTGGCCGATGTGCCGCGCATTCAGGCGCCGTTGCTGTTGCATTACGGCGAACTGGACGAGCGGATCAATGAAGGATGGCCTGCTTATGAGGCGGCATTAAAGGAACATAACAAGGTCTATGAGGCCTATATCTATCCCGGCGCCAATCACGGGTTCCATAATGATTCAACACCTCGCTATGACGAGGAACAGGCGAAGCTTGCATGGGATCGCACGATTGCGTGGTTTAATAAACATCTGAGCTAGGCTGCGGTGCAGCCCGCACATTCGCAGCAGCCCGGCGGCCAATATTCCGCCGGGCTGTTTTGTTTTCGATCTGTGCTTGACGGGGACTGCTTTTACGATACATCATAAGTTACGTGATTCGATGTGGTTTGTGATGAAGGAGCATTTCCGATGCAGAACGCGACCGAAAGGGCGGAAAACCCGGTTGAATTCTGGGAAGATCATTACCGGACAAAAAAGACCGATTATTCCGGCAATCCGGGGGAGTTGCTGGTGCGGTATGTGGCCGACCTGACGCCGGGGCGGGTATTGGATATCGGCTGTTCGCACGGGGATGATGCGCTTTGGCTGGCCGGGCGGGGGTGGGATGTGACGGGGGCGGATATTTCGCAAACCGCGATAGAGCGGGCGCAGAAACGCTTGGTGGGGAGTGATTTTTCTGGCCGGGTTCTGTTTGTCGCCTGCGATCTGGAACGCGAAATACCGGACGGGGAATATGACCTTGTCACCGCATCCTATTTTCAGTCACCGGTCGCGCTTGCGCGGGCCGATATTCTTCGGCGTGCAATGGCAAAGCTGGTGCCGGGCGGATATTTCCTGTGTATCGCGCACGCATCGGCCCCGCCGTGGCGGAAGGGAAATGGCGAACATCAGTTCCCGACCCTTCAGGAAGAGCTCGACGGGCTTGATCTTAGACCCGATGAGTGGATTTTGCACAAGGCCGGGTACGCGGTGCGCAACGTTACCGGGCCGGAGGGGGAGAAAGCGGAAGTGAAGGATATCGTGCTGTTTTTACAGCGTGGTTGATTTCTGGCGACATGGAAAGGGCGGGGCCAATTGACCCCGCCCCAGACTGCTGACAAAGTCCTCGCCATTGGCGGGGACTTTTGATTCAATGGGGAATGCTTAAGAAACCCAGCCCACATCAAACCGAACTTGAGATGGTGACACTCGACAGTTTGGTCCCCAGCGATCATTTGCTTCGTAAGATCGATGCCGTGATCGATTTCAGTTTTATCCATGCGCGCGTGGCCGATTTGTACTGCGCGAACAATGGCCGTCCCGCCCTTGATCCGGTGATGATGTTTAAGGCGCTGTTCATTGGCTATCTGTTTGGCGTGCGCTCGGAGCGCCAGCTTGTGCGCGAGATTGAGGTCAATGTCGCCTATCGCTGGTTTTTGCAACTCAAGCTGACCGACAAGGTCTTTGATGCCTCGACCCTGTCGCAGAACCGGCGGCGTCGATATCATGATGCCAGTGTTGCGCAGGATATTTTTGACGAGATCGTCGAGCAGGCGATCAGGCACGGGCTGGTGGATGGTAAGGTTCTCTATACCGACAGCACGCATTTGAAGGCCGATGCCAACAAGAACAAATGGGACCGCGAAGTGGTTGCCAAATCGCGCGCGGCCTATTGGGATGATCTGGATCTGGCGATTGAGGAAGACCGGGCGGCTCATGCGAAAAAGCCGCTCAAAGCCAAGGAACGCCAGCCGGTTGAGAAAGAAACCAAGATCAGCCGAACCGATCCCGACAGCGGATATATGGTGCGCGACGGCAAGCCCAAGGGCTTTTTCTATCTCGATCACCGCACGGTCGATGGCAAGCTTGGGATCATTACCGACAGTTACGCCACCCCGGCCAATCTGCATGACAGCATTCCCTATCTCGACCGTCTTGACCGACAAAGGCAGCGTTTTGACCTTGATGTTATCGCCGTCGGACTGGATGCGGGCTATGCGACCGCCGCGATTGCCAAAGGCCTTGAAGATCGTGACATCCTTGGCGTGACGGGCTATCGCCGCCCGAACCTTCGGGAAGGCTACATCCCCAAACGCAAATACGTTTATGACCCTGAACGTGATGCTTATCGCTGCCCCGAAGGTCAGCTTCTGTCTTATGCGACAACCGACCGAAATGGATACCGCCATTATCACAGCGACCCGGAAAAATGCCGCACCTGTCCTGTGCTGGCTTCCTGTACCGCCAATGCCCACCACCGAAAAACTGTCACGCGCCATGTCTGGCAAGACGCCAGAGACCGGGCTGACGCCTATCGTCTGACAGAGTGGGGCAAGCGGGTTTACAAGCGCCGAAAAGAGACGGTCGAACGCTCTTTTGCAGATGCCAAACAGCTTCACGGTCATCGATATGCAAGGTTCCGGGGACTGATCAATGTCAAATGCCAATGTCTGCTGGCCGCCGCCGCCCAAAACATCAAGAAAATAGCCCTGGCTTTGGGCCCCAAGGGGCCAATCGCCGAGGGATAATCCCCTCGGCACACTCAAGCCAGCTTTCAAACACCTCTAAAAGCAAAACCCCGCCAAAATATGACGGGGTTTGTCAGCGGTCTGGGGCGGGGCCAATTGACCCCGCCCGTTGTTTTTCATTCGCGGAACTTTTCGTGGGCGGGGGCACCGCCACGACCGCGTTTGAGGCTGGGCAGGGCCAGCATGGCAAGCACGAAAAGGCCGGTTGCCAGTTTCAGATCGGGCGGGGGCATACCGGCGGCCAGGCAGAGCGACACCAGTTGATAATAGATGATCGCGCCGACAAACGGGGCGAGGAGCTGGCGAAAGATGCTTTGTTTGCCAACGATGGCCTCGCCGATCATGAGGGCGGCCAGACCGTTGATCAGGATGCCAAGGCCCATATTCACATCGGCAAAGCCCTGTGACTGGACCATAAGCGCGCCGCTGGTGGCCGAAAAGGCGCTGGCAAGGCCAACACCGCCGATGGTCGAAACCCAGACGGAAATGCCCTGGGCCTCTGCCATGGCCGGGTTGGCACCGACCGCGCGCATGGCTGTGCCCTTTTCGGTTTTGAAAAACCAGTTAAGCGCCACAAACACCGCCGCCCCGATGATCCCGGCAATGATGATCTTGGCCGCCGGGAAACCGGGGGTGACAAAGGGCGCCCAGTCAAACACCGAACCGGTGCCAAAGATCGACAGGTTCGATTTGCCCATGATGCGCAGATTGATGCTGTAAAGCATCGTCATCATCAGGATCCCGGCCAGAAGCGTGTGAATGCGAAACCGCAGATGGATGAGTGCCGTACAGCACCCGGCAGCAAAACCGCACAGAAGGGCCGCGATGATGGCGAGTGCCGGATTGACCCCGGCGGCAATCAGAACCCCGGCAACACAGCCGCCCAGCGGATAGGCGCCTTCGCTGGTAAGGTCGGGGAAATGCAGGGTGCGGAACGGGATCATGATGCCCATGACGACGAAAGCCAGGATCAGGCTTTGTGCCAGCGTGACCGGCACGAGCGCCACATAGCTTGTGAAGGTCGAAGAAAGGAATTCCATCATCAATCAGGCCCCCAGCAACATGGCGTCAGACTTGACCGAGAAATGATCGATCAGCTTTGCCACCGTGACACCGGCCTTTTCTTCGCCGCCGATTTCCAGTTTGACCTTGCCTGCGTCAAGCATGATGACGCGATGGCCGTAATCGACCGCGTGCTGCATGTTGTGCGTGACCATCAGGGTGGTGAGTTTAAGCGCATCAACCGCGCGCACGGTTGCCCCCATGACAAGATCGGCGGTGCGCGGATCAAGGGCGGCGGTATGTTCATCAAGCAACAGCAGATCGGGCGATCCGCCGACCGCCATGATGAGGGATAGCGATTGACGTTGCCCGCCGGAGAGCAGTTCAACGCGGGTATCAAGCCGGTTTTCAAGCCCAAGACCCAGGATCGACAGGCGTTCCTTGTAATCCGAAAGGCGTTTGGCATTCAGGCCACGGGCGAAGGTGCGGCTTTTGCTGCGCAATTCGGCCAGAAGCATGTTTTCGGCCACCGTCATGCTGGCGGCAGTGCCGAGCATCGGGTCCTGAAACACACGCGCAATGCGCATGGCGCGTTTATGCACGGGCATATTGGTGACATCATCGCCATTGATCAGGATCTGACCGCGATCAAGGGGCATTGCGCCGGAAATGGCATTTAGCATCGTGCTTTTGCCCGCCCCGTTGGAGCCGATGACAACACCGAATTCGCCGGTCTGGAGAGTAAGCGACAGGTCGTCCAGCGCGATCTTTTCGTCGGGCTGGCCTTTATAAAAGGTTTTTCGTGCAGACCGGATTTCAAGCATCCGTATCCTCCGTAAAGCAAAATTGGCGCCCCCCGGTGATGCCGGAATGCGGGGCGCCAACAAAAAGACGAGGCCGGAATTTATTCGACGATGCAGCCGCAATCGTTGAATTCGGCCGGGATTTCGATGCCAAAGGCGGCGGAGGCCTTTTTCGAAATCATCGGGGCGTGGTTTTCATAGGATGGTGCGGATGGCGGAATGGTCGCCGGGTCCTTGCCATTGAGGATTTCAGCCGCAATCTTACCGGCATTCAGGCCGACCTGTTCATAATCGACCGAGAAGCTGGCGGGTACGGTGCCATTGGCAACCGCCGAGCTATCGGAATTGACAATCGGAACGCCGATCTGACGCGCAGCGGCGGAAACCGCAGCAATTGCCGGCTGGATCAGGTTTGAGGCCGGGGTATAGATGACATCAGCCTTGCCCGCGACGGCGGTGATGCGTTGCTGAATGTCATTGACGTTATCGATGCCGACCGGAACAACGGTAAAGCCCGCGGCGGGGGCGAGTTCCTGAACCTTTTCAAGCAGGGCAACATCATTGGCTTCGCCCGGGTTATAGGGCACGGCAAGGCGTTTGGCATCGGGCAGGAATTTGTGGGTGAATTCAAGAACGGCTGCGATGTCCTGAAGATCGGACGCGCCGGTCATGCCTTCGTCGCCCTTATCCCATGACGGGACCAGTTTGGCGGCCACCGGATCGGTCACGGCGGAAAACACGATTGGAATGCCCGAACCCGCCAGTGCCTTTTTGGCGATCTGGGAGACCGGGGTGGTGATGGTATAGATCAGTTTGGGGTTTTCGGCCTGCAATTTCGCGATCATCTGGGGCACCAGAGACGCATCAAAATTGGTGTGGCTTTCGGAATAGACAACGTCCGTGCCCTCGGCAAAGCCGTTGGCGGCCATGGCTTCCTTGAAGCCCGCGATGGACGCGTTAAGCTGCGGATGTTCGCCGAAATTGGCAATGCCGACCCTGATCGGTTCGGCGGATGCGCTGTTCATGGCGGCAATCATTGTACCCGCGATCAGAAGGCCTGAAAGCGCACCGGATTTGAAAAGTTTCATTGAATGAGGCTCCCTGATTTATTGGGTCGGCATGTGGCAGGCCGACCGTGCCACCGGATCATGCGAAGTTCGGCATTATCCGTCAACAGGATGTCGCACAGGGCGCAAAGCATTGCCGGGAATGAGGGAGCATACGGACAGGGTATCTGAGCCCGGTCAGGAACGGATTGCAAAGGCCCGGCTGGAAATCGAAACCGGATTTCCGGACGGGTCTTTCATATTGGCGAATTGATAGCCATCCGCCTGATGGATCGGGCCGACATCAACGCCACGGGTCACCAGTTGCTTGCGGAAGGCGTCGACATTCTTGACGTCAAAGACCAGTTTGATCAGCGACTGGCCTTCTTTCTGGCCCTTGCCCGCGGGATGGAGCATCAGGATCAGCCCATCAAGGGCAGGCCTGAGTTCGACGATGCGGTCACCTTCGAGGCGGATGGCCTGATAGACGAAAAGATCGCAGTAGAAATGGACCATTTCGTCGATCTTTTTCGTGTAGATCACGATCCGGTTGCAGGTCGTCGGCATCAGGTTTTCCGTTGTTATCAGCTGCCACTTGCGGCGCTGAATACCGTTACGCCATTCACGACAATCCGGCCATCGCGCAACAGTTCGACATCGTAATTCGTCATGCCTTGTTGGCCGGGTTCACCGGCGGCAAGGCCATCGACGGCAAAGGGCACCAGCGCGCCCAGCAGGGTCGGGCTTTGCGGGGTGCCGATCAGGTCCTGAAGGCGTTCGCGTCCGATCAGGTCAAGGTCAAGCTGGCCTGCAAAGCCGTAGCGCGCGGCCTGCTGGGCGATGAATTCACCCTTGCCCAGTGCTTCGAGGCCGCGGCCTTCGACATAGATTTCATCAATCTTGACCGGGGCACCGTTATCGGCGGCCTTTTGCCAAAGCTCGTTGGCGATCTGGCGGCGGGCAGCGCGCGGCGCAAGACCGGTCAGCATATCATTGAAGCCCTTTTCAATGATGGGTTTGGCTTCGAGCCAGGGCAGGCCGGTGCTGCTGCTTTTGATGCGCACGGTGCGCGGTTGCAACAGGCTTGGCAGCCAAAGGCCATCATGGGCGTAGTCAAGATGGGTTTCGCCATTTTCGCCGGGATAGAGCAGGAAGCTTGTCGATTTTACCGCGCCGCGTTTTTCCCGGTTCGGGCCGGTCCATTCGGCGGCCTGCCAGGAAATCCGGGCTTCGTCAGGCAGCCATCGAATGACAAGTCCGTTCATCAGCCAGTGTTTGCGCGTGATCGGTTCATCGCCAATCAGGAAATCGGCGCCGCCGGTGAAATTGACCGCCGTGCCGTTTATATAGTTCCAGCGCAGGCTGCCGAGTGCCTTGCGCATGGTCAGTTCGCGCTGGTCACTGGTGGCATCGGCCAGCATCTTGCCGCGTTCGGGCAGGGCAATGTCGATATCGACCTGATTGGCGATATCGGTATCGCTTAGCGTTACCCGGACATCTTCAAGGGCCAGTTCACGCGCGGTGCTGTAGCCGCTGAGATCAAGGCGCACACCGTCATAGGTGAAGGTGACCGCACCGTTGCTGTTTTCCGCGGATGTTTCGGTTGCGGAAATGCCGTTTTGCATCAGGATTCCATCCATGATTTCGCGCGCCTTTTGCGTTTCAAGCGCAAAGGCATTTGCACCGGCGGCGCAAATGGAAATCAGAGAAACACCAATGCCGATGACAATACGGCGTACAGGCATGATCAAGACCCCTATGGGTAATGGTTTGAACGGTTCCATTGTTTAGCGCAAATTTGGTGAAGATGGGGCAGGGATTGTGGCGAGGGCAGGCGAAGCACAGCAGAAGGACACAAGTATGACATGGATCACATCTTGTCCTGGCTGTCATCTGGAAAGCATGGGGGCGTTGCCGGTCAGTCGGTGGCGCAGCCGATTTTGTCACGCTTGCTTTCGACGGTGACCCCACACAGGAAGACGTCGACGGCGCGTTTGACCCTTTTTGTGATCTCTTCCTCGCTGAGTTTCGGAGGAGAGATCATTTTCATCACCTGATTCTGCCAGTCGCCGACAATCATCGCATCGAAAATTTCGGCATAATGATCGGGATCGTCGATGACAAGATTACCAAGGTCATTCTGGCGTTTCAGGTAGTTTGCAAGGTGTTTGCGCGTGCTTTCGGGGCCGACTTCAAGGAACTTCTCAACCATTGGTATGAAATGCTGTCCTTCGGAGAACAGAATCTGCGTGAAGCGAACGGCTTCCTCGGTTAGTATCTTGGTCGATAGTTTAAAGGCGAAGTCGGTCAAAGCGTCACGAGGGGGGAGATTGGATTCCAGCGAAATATGCAATTCCGCGGAAAACGCCATGCACCGTTCTGTCATAACGGCAGTCAGCAACCCATCCTTTCCGCCAAATGCCTCGTAGAGAGTTGTACGGGAGCCACCGGATCGAGAAATTACGTCATTTAGCGTAACGCCAGAAAAGCCTTTCTCCAGCAGAAGCTGCCATGCAGCATCCATCATCGCGCGTCGCCGTGCGAAGCCGCGACTGGATTGTTTTCCTTGGGTTTCTGACGTTTCGCTCATGGTTTTTCGATCTTTTCTGTCGACGTTGTTTTTGGCTCTTGATCGTGCAGTGCACAATGTGTACTGTACCGTACAGTATTTAATAATTCAATGGCAAAGCTGCCTGATATTCCCCGGCACGGCAGCGCTGCTTACAGGACTGTGAGAAGGAAAATCATTTTGTCGATGCGATCTTGTTTGAAACTTGCAGGCGTTGCTGTGCTTGCATTGATGGTTGCGGCCTGTGACGAGCAGAAAGAAGCGCAACAGTCGGATGCCAGCGCACAGCAGCAACCGCAGGCAACGCCGGTTGGTACCGTGACACTTGAAGCGCAGACCGTCGGTCTGATCGAGGAAATGCCGGGTCGTACCGTTGCCTTCCGCAAGGCTGCGGTGCGCCCGCAGGTCGATGGTATCATCAAGGAACGCAACTTTACCGAAGGCGCGTTTGTTGAAGCCGGTCAGCAGCTTTATATGATTGATCAGGCCGTTTATATGGCGGAACTTGACGCGGCACAGGCGGAACTTGCCAAGCAGCGCGCGACACTTGATCAGACGACCAAAACCCGCAAACGATACGAAAGTCTTGTGAAAACCCAGGCGGTTTCCGAGCAGACCTTTGACGATGCGATTTCGGCAGAAGCCCAGGCAAAAGCCGCGGTTGCCGCCGCGCGTGCGCAGGTCGATCAGGCGCGGATCAATGTGGAATACACCACCGTAACCGCCCCGATTTCCGGCCAGATCAGTTCGTCTGATGTGACCGAAGGTGCGCTTGTGACCGCCAACCAGACCGAAGCACTGACCACGATCACCCAGCTTGACCCGATCTATGTCGATGTGACGCAGGCCGGTGGCCGGTTAATGAAGATCAAGCAGGCGATCCAGAACGGCCGCATTCAGGGTGTTGAAAACGGCAAGATCGAAGTTGCCCTGATCATTGATGCGACCGGTGTTGAATATCCCCATACCGGGACGTTGCAGTTTTCCGACGTATCGGTGAATGAAACCACCGGAACGATCCGTCTGCGCGCGGTTTTCCCGAACCCGGATGGTGTGTTGCTGCCGGGCATGTTCGTGCGTGGACAGGTGCGTCAGGGCAAGCTTGATGGGGCCTTCCTTGTGCCGCAGAAAGCCGTGATGCGCCGTCCGGATGGCACGGCATATGTTTACACCATCGGTGACGGCAAGGTCGTTTCCAAGGATATCCAGATCGAACAGTCGCAAGGCGAGAACTGGGTCGTGACAGACGGTGTTTCGGATGGCGAACAGCTGATCGTCGATGGCATTCAGCGTATCGCACCGGGGGCGCCGGTAACGGCGCAGCCTGTCGAGAATGCGAATGCTGGCCAGGGTGCCGCCCAAGGTTCAGCCCAGTAAGCTGACGATTAAGGACGATTTCTAATGGCAAAGTTTTTTATTGATCGCCCCGTCTTCGCCTGGGTTGTGGCCCTGGTGATCATGCTGGCGGGGGGGCTGTCCATTTTGCAGCTGCCGATCGAGCAATATCCGTCGATTGCACCGCCATCGGTGCAGATCGAGGCGACCTATCCGGGTGCTTCGGCGGAAACTGTTGAAAACACGGTGACGCAGGTCATCGAACAGGAAATGAACGGGCTGGATTACCTGCGCTATATGTCGTCGAACAGTAGTGCGACGGGGAGTGCATCGATCACCCTGACCTTTGAACCCGAAGCCGATCCCGATATCGCGCAGGTGCAGGTGCAGAATAAGTTGCAGGCCGCCATGTCGCGTCTGCCAAGCGAAGTTCAGCAGCAGGGCATCACGGTTTCGAAATCAAGCGGTTCGTTCCTGATGGTGGCGGGCTTTGTGTCGGCCGATGGCTCGATGAATGCCGAAGACCTTTCGGACTTTGTGGTATCGACCATCGAAGACCCGATTGCACGTGTGAACGGTGTCGGTTCGGTTCAGGTGTTTGGTGCGCAGCATGCGATGCGCATCTGGCTCGATCCGAACAAGCTGATTTCCTATAACCTGACGGTTTCCGATGTCAGTTCGGCAATCGAAGCGCAGAACACGGAAGTCACGGCCGGTCAGATCGGCGGTGCGCCATCCGTGCCGGGACAGCAGATCAACGCGACGATTACGGCGCAAAGCAAGCTTACGACCGTTGACGAATTCGCCAATATTCTGCTGCGTGTGAATACGGATGGTTCGCAGGTCCGTCTGGGCGATGTGGCGCGCATCGAGATCGGTGGCGAAAGCTACGAGGTCGTTGCGCGGTATAATGCACAGGCCGCTACCGGTATCGGTATCAACCTTGCGACCGGGGCCAACGCGCTTGACACCGCCGAGGCGGTGAAAGCCCGCCTTGAGGAGCTTAAACCTTTCTTCCCGCAGGGGATGGAAGTTGTTTATCCGTATGACACGACCCCGTTCGTCAAGGTTTCGATAGAGGAAGTGGTCCGGACCCTGTTTGAAGCCATCGCGCTTGTTTTCGTCGTGATGTTCGTGTTCCTGCAAAACTGGCGCGCGACCCTGATCCCGACGATTGCGGTGCCGGTGGTTCTGCTTGGTACGTTTGGCGTTCTGGCGGCGTTCGGATACTCGATCAACACGCTGACCATGTTTGGCATGGTGCTGGCGATTGGTCTGCTGGTCGATGACGCCATCGTTGTGGTCGAAAACGTCGAACGCGTGATGCATGAAGACGGCTTGCCGCCGCGTGAAGCAACGCGCAAATCCATGAGCCAGATTACCGGTGCGCTTGTCGGTATTGCGCTGGTTCTGTCGGCGGTGTTTGTGCCGATGGCGTTCTTTGCCGGGTCGACCGGGGCGATTTATCGCCAGTTTTCGATCACCATTGTTTCGGCGATGGTGCTGTCGGTGATCGTGGCGATTGTCCTGACACCGGCCCTTTGCGCGACCATGCTTAAGCCGTCCAAGGGCGATCCGCATGCCAAAAAGGGTTTCTTTGGCTGGTTCAACCGCGGGTTTGATAAAACCAACAATTTCTATCAGGGCAGTGTCGGCCATGTTGTGAACCGCAAATGGCGTTACCTGTTCGTTTATGGCATTCTTGTCGGGGCTTTGGCCTTCCTGTTCGTGCGTCTGCCGGGCTCGTTCCTGCCGGAAGAGGATCAGGGGATCATGTTCTCGATGGTTCAGCTGCCGGCCGGTGCCTCGCAGGAGCGGACGGTCGAGGTTCTCAAGAAGCTCGAAAAGCACTTCATGGAAGACGAGAAGGAAGTGGTGAACGGTATCTTTACCGTGGCTGGTTTCTCGTTTGCCGGGAGTGGTCAGAATGCGGGTATCGCCTTTGTGAACCTGAAAGACTGGTCGGAACGGACATCGCCCGGTCAGTCGGTTGAGGCGGTGATCGGGCGGGCCTATGGTGCCTTTGCCCAGATCCGCGAAGCCATGGTCTTTGCCTTTGCCCCGCCTGCGATTATCGAACTGGGCACGGCGAACGGCTTTGACATGCAGTTGGTGGACCGTGGCGGTGCGGGGCACGATGCCCTGATCGCGGCACGAAACCAGTTGCTTGGCATGGCGGCACAGGATCCGCGTCTGGTCGGGGTGCGTCCGAACGGCCTGAATGATACACCACAGTTCGACATCAATATCGATCAGGAAAAGGCAAGCGCGCTGGGTGTCAGTATTGCCGACATCAACCGCACGCTGGCAACTGCCTGGGGCTCAAGCTATGTCAACGACTTCATCGAGAAGGGCCGTGTCAAGCGCGTCTATATGCAGGCAGATGCGAAATACCGCATGATGCCCGAAGATATGGATCATTGGTATGTGCGCAACAGCCACGCTGAGATGGTGCCGATTTCGGCCTTCTCGACCACGCAGTGGACTTATGGCTCGCCGCGGTTGGAGCGCTTTAACGGTCTTTCGTCTGTCAATATTCAGGGGCAGGCGGCACCGGGCGTTGCATCGGGTGATGCGATGACGGCAATGCAGGAAATCGTTGCCAAGCTTCCGGGCGGCATCGGCCTTGAATGGCAGGGGCTTTCCTATGAGGAACGCGAAGCAGGCGAACAGGGCCCGGCCCTTTATGCCCTGTCGATGATCGTGGTCTTCCTGTGCCTTGCCGCACTTTATGAAAGCTGGGCCATTCCGGTTTCGGTGATGATGGTCGTGCCATTGGGCGTTTTGGGGGCCGTGATTGCAGCGCTGCTGCGCGGGCTTCCCGATGACGTGTACTTCCAGGTGGCGATCCTGACCACGATTGGTCTGTCGGCCAAGAACGCCATTCTGATCGTCGAGTTCGCGCGCGAACTTTATGATCAGGGGATGGGCCTGCTTGAGGCAACGGTCGAGGCCGCGCGCCAGCGTCTGCGTCCGATCATCATGACCTCGATGGCCTTCACGCTGGGCGTTCTGCCGCTTGCGATCAGTACCGGTGCCGGTGCGGGGGCGCGTATCGCGGTGGGGACCGGGGTGATGGGCGGCATGATTGCGGCCACGATCCTTGCGATCTTCTTCGTGCCGCTGTTCTTTGTGCTGATTGTTGGCACCTTCGCCAAAAGCCGTTCGAAACGCGGTGATGTGAAGGCGGCCCACGAACATCCCGCGGAATAAACCAAAAAGCAAAGCCGGTCTGAATTAACAGACCGGCTTTGTCGGCGCGCTCGCGACGGTTGCAGACTTGTCTGCGCAGTCCCCCGACCCCGCCGTTGCGCGTGCGTAAGAAGGGCTGGTGCATTGCACCAGTCCTTTTGTTTTGTCCCGACATGGTCATAAGGTCAAGCGGGTAATTTTCCCTACTCATTCGAATGGGTTTCAACTTTCAGGTGCTATTCCTTTGTATTGGATAGGCAAATTGGCGATTTCTGTTTCACTGATCTTGGTTTTTTTCAAGCAATTTAATTGCTTTTGCGTGTGTTCAAGTTGCATTGACATCTAAAAGTTTAGTTCGATAAATCTTTATTAGGGACAGTCGTTTGATTTGCTTAACAGGGGCATACTTTTATGAATAAAGCAGTGTTACGTGGCACGACCGCGCTCGTTTTGATGTCTTTACTTGCCCTTGGGGGATGTAACAAAACTACCGGCCAGACCGTTGGCTCCATCGTTGGGGTGGTTGGCGGAACGATACTTGGTGCACAATTCGGGAACGGCACGGGGCAGCTTGTTGCGACAGCGATTGGGGCAACAGCGGGTTATATGATTGGCGATTGGATCGGGGGAATGCTGGACCCGGCGGACGCCGAAGCCGTGCAGCAAAGAACCAATCAGACACTTGATGCCGGAAATGATGGCGAGGTGGTTACCTGGAACAACCCCGATACGGGGGCAAGTGCGGAAATTGTTCCGACCAACACCCGCCAGGTTGCAGCCAAGGTGGAAGTGCAGCGCCCGAAAGTCGTGGCAAGCCCGGTTGGTATGACGATTGTCGGTGAAGAGCGTGTGGTCACCAAGGGGGCCAATGTGCGTTCCGCGCCTTCGACGGATTCTGATGTCCTGACAGGATTGCGGGCAGGAGACCGGATCAATGCGGTTGGTAGTGTTGCCAACGGTAACTGGTATCTGGTGGGGCGTGATGGCAAGGCCATTGGGTATGTGTATCACACGCTTCTGGCAGAGCCGAATGTGATCCCCGATATGCAGATGGCCGCAGCAGATACGGCACAAGATCCCGAAGCAGCGAAGGTCGCCGAGGAAAAGGTTGTAGAACGCGATAGCGATGTCATTGATCTTGACGCAGAGTTTGAGACCGAAACCCTTATCGTGCAGACGACCTGTCGCGATGTTTCCATGACAGTAAGTGACGGCAGCGAGAGCGAGCAGAAAAACTATTCTGCCTGCAAGTCGCCGGATGGTGTCTGGGAGCTGGGTTGATGGGATATCGGCGTTTTATTTTGGCACCGCTGATGATATCAGCGGTGGCTTTGTCATTGCCGTTTGACGTTGAAGCGGCAGAAACGAAGCAGATCGCGCGGTCCTCGAAGCTTGGCATTGAGCTGTTTGGTGTGGGGGGTGATAATTGGTGCAAAGCGGATGCGCATTTGAAGCTTGCACGCAACGCCGACAGTCCTTTGGTCGATAAGGAAGAAACCCTTTTTCCGACAATCGCAAAGGTATTTGATGCGGAATGCCCGCAGATGGAAACCGCAAGGATCGAGGTAACCGACAGCGCCGGGACTCTGACTCGCGACTTCCGAATTGCGAAGGCCAGTGGGTGGGCTATTGCGCCTGAGGCTGCGGTGGGTGATCCCGCGCAAAAAACTGCGGAGGATGTGACGCCGAAAGACGATGCAGCGAAAGAAATAACCGAAGTACCGGAAGCGCCGCCAGCGCCGACTGTTGCAAAGCAGGAAAAGCCGGTTGTTGTTGAGAAGAAGCAACCAGATGTTAAGCCGGTTTCCTTGACGGCCGAGAATGTCTTTTGGCTTGCAGCGAAATATTACCCGGAAGCTTTAAATGATGATCGTGTGATTGATCAGTTAGCGTCAATAGATGGCTGCAAAGAATATAACGCGGTAAAAAACAATGAATTTGATTATCGGGACTGGCGGGAAAAGGTCAGGCCGGGGGTTTTGGTTAGTTCATTGGCCGCCGGTGACGTCTTTGAGTTTACCCTCGATTTTCGCGTCGACCGGGGCTACGACTTTGATACCTCTATGTTGGATATTGGAAGCTTTACTCCTCGGGCGAAGACTTACTCTCTGACTTGCAGGTATGATAACTTCAATGACAATGTAATTGCAGGGAAGGTGTCCGTTAGTTTCGAAGGGCTACCAGATAGTTTTAACCAAAAAATCTATTTGCCGGATGATTTAGGGCGTAGCGCGGTTGATCGACTGCAGGAAACGCGCAATGAAGTCCATGTTACTTATCGTGCACGGTTAAAGGATGGTGGGCTTGAAGACGAGCGTTGGAACCGGTTTTACAAGCTTAAAGCCGAATTCATTGATGTTAAAATCTATACCGGAAAGCAAAAGGATTATTTGCTGGTCCATCATGATGAGGCGAAGTTTGTTGCGGCGCGTGAACAGCATATGGCCGAAGTGAGGAAGGCCGCAGAAGAGCAGCGTCGGGCCGAGGAACAGCGTCTTGCTGCCCAGCGCAGCCATGAAGAAGAGCTGCGCCGTGTTCAGCAGGAACGCGAGGATGCGCAAGCGCAAAAGCTTTATGAAAGTCTTGCCGGAGATGGTGTCGTTCCGGCCAAGCTTGCGGCCCTGCATCACGATGGCAATCCGTCTTTTGACAATCCCTATGATATTGCCGCCACTGCATTTTCACGCGGGCGGAAATTCCCGGTTCGGGCTTTTGTGGAGGTCGGGGAGCGCGACAGTGTCGGTTATCGCGCCAAATGGCCATCGCGTGTCTATCTGACGGGGGAGGGGCTAGAAGAAGGTGATTGGTATTTTGTTTCCGGCATGGGGGACGGCCAGAAGATCGATGGCGCGCTTTATAGCGTTATATCAGTTGATAAGGCGACGAAATGTGATGGCCGGATTTGCATGAATAAAGAAGATGTTGCGGCTTATGTCCGGTCACAATATCCACAATGGTCAGGCGCAAGGGAATAGGTGTGGATATGGAACAGAATAATAATCATATGTCCGAGCCTTCCCGGAAAGGTCGCAAAAAAGTCGGGCTGATTGCAGCGTTGGTTGCGATTGTGGTTCTTGTGGGGGGATATTTCGCCTTTCAAAGTCATATCGCGAATGAGGCAGAAATCGAGATCGCCCGGTTCCTTCGTGAAAACCAACTTGATCGCGACATCCGTTATCGTGAAATCGATGCGTCCCTCATTGGGCAGAGCGTGACTTTGTATAACCTGCGACTGAGTTTGCAGGGAACAGAGGGCACTGTTGGGGCATTAACTGTTTCGAACTATGATTTGGACGAACGTAGCGGCCAGTTGAGAAGTGTCGATCTTCTGCTGGAAGACGTTGATTTTCCGATTGCAGCAAGTCCGTTCGGACTATTTGGCGGACCGTCGCCGTTTCTGATCGGAATGGACGCTATGCGAGGCGATATTGGTATTGAGTATGAGTATGATATCGCCAAAGGTGACGTGTTGGCGGCCGTTGAGGTTTCGATGCCTGATTTACTTGATGGTGAGTTCGAAGTCAGTATCAGCCGTTTCACGGCCCCACCAGTGGAGCGTTTTTCTGCGCGTGGCTTTAATACAATGGGGCGGATGCTTGATGACATGGGGAAGGCCGATTTGAATTCGGTTTCTCTGCGTTTGACGGATCGGGGGCTTAAAGACCGGATTGCAGAATATGCCAGTGTGGAAAGTGGGGCTGCTCTTGATGGGGCAGCCTATCGCAAAGAGCTTTTCCATAAGCTGGATCATCAAATTTCGGAAAATCCACCCCAAAGTCGGTTCGAGAATGACATGGCTGAGGTGGCCAAATCAGTACTCGATGCTTCCGGGGGGACTTTAAAAGTTGCCTATGAACCGCAGTACCCGACACCGTTTGAAGATATTGGTTCGGCTGTATTCGAGGTTATGTTTGGTGGCTTTGGGGGGCTTGGAAAACAGGCGCCCCGTAACCGTGATGCCTTGTCAGATATGATCGATCGCGATGTGTTGAAAATCGAGTTCGATAGCTGATTAAAAAAGGAAGCAGCCGTCAAAGGCTGCTTCCTCTGCTTCCTTGAAGCAATCTGGGCTAAAAATCTATTTCCGCACCAACACCGCCAAAAGCCTATCCAGGAACTTTTCGCAGCGCGCGAGTTGGTCGAGTTCGATGAATTCGTCGGGTTTGTGGGCCTGTTCTATGCTGCCGGGGCCGCAGACGACGGTGGGGATGTCGCCCATCGCCGAGAATACACCGGCTTCGGTGCCGAAGCTGACCTTGCCGGTGGTGTTCGCCCCGGTCAGTTCCATGACCAGTTTTGTGACTTCCTCGTCATCGCCGGTGGCAAGGCCCGGCATGTCGGAGACGACTTCGATTTCGACCCCGACATCGTCATAGGTTTCGCGCATTTGCGGGATCAGGGTGTTGTCGAGATAATCGAAGATCAGGCCTTTGAGTTCGTTGCGATCATGATTGGGAAGATTGCGGAATTCGAAATCGACATAGCAATTCTGCGGAATGATGTTGAGCTGTGTGCCACCATGGATCACGCCGCTGTGGAAGGTCGTGTGATTGGGCACGAATTCATCATCATGCGGGCCTTCATTGCGGAATTTTTGGCCAAGGCGGCGCAGGAACACCATGAATTCGGATGCGAATTCAACCGCATTGACACCTTCGCCCGGCAGCGACGAATGGCCCGACCGGCCGGTGAAATGTGCGCGGGCGGAATATTTGCCCTTGTGCTGGGTAATCACCTGCATGTTGGTGGGTTCGCCCACGATGCACATGGCGGGCTTATGGGGCAGGGCGTTGATCGCCTCGACCAGGCTTGGCACGCCAAGGCAGCCGACTTCCTCGTCATAGGTGAAGGCCAGATGGATCGGCACGCGCAGATCGGCATTTTTGAAGGTTTCTGCCTTGGCCAGCAGACAGGCCAGGAAACCCTTCATGTCGCAGGCCCCACGGCCATAAAGTTTGTCGCCGCGGATATCGGTGGTGAACGGGTCGGATGCCCAGTTCTGGCCTTCGACCGGGACCACGTCGCTGTGACCTGACAGGATCACGCCACCATCGACCGCCGGGCCGATGGTGGCATACAGGTTGGCCTTGCTTCTGGTTTCGTCAAACACGACCGCGCACAGATAGCCCAGACCTTCAAGATAGCTTTGCGCCTGTTCGATCAGGGCAAGGTTCGGGGTCAGGCTGACACTTGGATGGCTGATCAGTTTGGCAAGCCAGTCAAGGGTTGCGGCAGACGGCATGGCGGTGGTGTTGGCGGCACTCATTCGACGAATTGTTCCTTAAGAATGCGTTCTTCCAGATTGTGTTCGGGATCGAACAGCAATTTGATTTTCATGTTGCTGTCTTCGCGGATGATCACGCGTGAGACATCGCGAACCTCGGTATAATCGGCCACGGCGGAAACCGGACGTTTTTGCGGATCCTGCACATCAAAAACGACTTCGGCCCCATGCGGCAGAAGCGCGCCGCGCCAGCGACGCGGGCGAAACGGGCTGATCGGGGTCAGGGCCATAAGGCCGCTTCCCATCGGCAGGATCGGACCGTGGGCCGACAGGTTATAGGCCGTACTTCCGGCCGGTGTGCAGACCAGTGCGCCATCGCACACCAGTTCGGCCAGCCGTTCGACCCCGTCGATCTTGATGCGCAGTTTTGCTGCCTGCCGGGTTTCGCGCAGAAGCGAGACTTCGTTGATCGCAAGCGCGCACATGCTTTCGCCCTGCATGGTGTGGGCTTCCATCTGAAGCGGGTGCAGTTGCACGGTCTGGGCCTCTGCAATGCGTTCGGGCAGGTCCATTTCACGGAATTCATTCATCAGAAATCCGACCGTGCCCCGGTTCATGCCATAGATCGGCACCTTGCGCCCCATATAGCGATGCAGGGTTTCCAGCATGAAGCCATCCCCGCCAAGTGCGACAATCACATCCGCCGTTTCCGGTGAGACATGGCCATAGCGATGCTTTAACCGGTACATCGCGTCCTGGGCAATTTTGGTGTCGGCGGCGACAAAGGCGATGGAATGAATATGCATCTGCTTTCCGATCGAATGCGATCCTGTCATCGCATGCCACCATAATCGTGTCAGGGTGGCGTTGGGCGTGGTTCCGGGCGTGGTTCTGAACGTTTCCGGTTTTATTTCTGGCCGGATATGGGGGCCGTATCACCGGCCCGCAATCCCGTAATAGAGACTGGTTTACATGTAATTGCAAGGGGCTGCATCATCGCACGCGCGGGGATCGCGCGGGGATACTGTGCGCAAGGTCACGTTGGGTTCGATGTGCTCTCATATTGACCTTGGGGCAAAAACAGGGGAACCTTGGGCAGCCTTATCGAACATGGCACAAGATATAAAAATCATGAGCAAACCGCCCTTTAGCATTACTGCCGCACTGGCCCGGATTTCCCATCCGGATGATCCGGTCGATGAGGGCACGATTGAAAATGCCATTGCCGACCATGCGCAAAATGCGCTGGCGACGACCCGACAGCCCCGCAATCCGCAGGCAACCCGCAAGCTGATCCTTGATGCGGCGTTTTATGAAATCCGCATGGCCGGGTTTGCCGGGGCATCGATCAATCAGATCCTGGAACGGACCGGCACGACCAAGGGCGCGCTTTATCATCATTTCCCCGGCAAGGCCAAACTTGCCCATGCCGTGATCGAGGAATGCCTGCCGCAATATATTGATGATGTGTGGCTGCGGCCGCTTGACGGGGCGGATGATATCCTGCCGGTGATGATGGGGCAGGTGGATTGCCTTGGTACCAAGGATGCGCCAAAACTGCTTGAAGGCGGTTGTCCTCTGGCACGGCTGGCGTCGGGGGCGGCGGAACTTGATGAAAATCTGCGCAAGCGTATTGATGGGGTTTATCGATACTGGCGGCGCGGTCTGGCGCTGCATCTGGGCCATGGACAGTTCAATAAAACCATCCGCACCGATATCGAACCGTCATCGGTTGCGGAATTCATCATCGCCGCCCTGCATGGCTTCCTGACCCGCCCGCCTGCCTTGCGCAACAGCGAAACCCATGGCGCGTTTGCGCGCGAATATGCGCGGTATCTTAATGGGTTGCGGCCCTAGCGTTTAAAGGTTGCGGGGGATGCTCAAACACTAATGGCTGTCTTTATAACAAAAAATAACTGTTATTATATATTAATTGACATCAGATGTATGGTGATTATATAGATTTCACAAATTTCTAATTCACCACATCGGAGACAGGCCCCATGCGTTCTCTTATTCTTTCTGCTGCGGCAGCAGTGGCGATTGTCTTTGGCGGTGCGGCAGCACAGGCCGAGCGCCTGACAGAAAAGCCGCTGGTTGATGCCGCGTGGCTTTCGGACAATCTTGATAACCCGTCTTTGGTGGTTGTCGATATCCGGTCGCTGACCAAAGAAGGCAGCCCCTATGATGCCGGGCATATTCCGGGGGCGGTGTTTGCGCCCTATGGCAAGTTCGGCTGGCGCGCCAAGGTTGGCGATGTTGTCGGCCAGTTGCCGCCGGTTGATGTGATATCGGCCCGGATCGGCAGCCTTGGCATTGATAATGACAAACAGGTTGTTGTTGTGCCGGCCGGTCAGAACAGTTCGGATTTCGGTTCGGCGACCCGTGTTTACTGGACCTTTAAGGTGCTGGGCCATGATGCGGTTACCATCCTTGATGGCGGGCAGCGTGCCTGGGAAGCAGCCGGCAAGCCGGTTTCAACCGACGCGGTCGCCCCGCAGACCTTGGCATTCAATGCCAATTTCCGCCCGGAGCTTCTGGCGACGGCCGATGATGTTGCCAAGGCGCGTGAAAATGGTGTCGCGCTGGTTGATGCGCGTCCGTCGGCACAGTTCCGCGGCGAGCAGACCAGCCCCGTCGTGGCGCGTGCCGGTGCGATCCCCGGTGCGGTCAATATCGAACAGTCGGCGTTTTATGATGATCAGAAAGGCCAGTTTGTTGCATCCGATGTGATCAGCGGCCTGGTTGAAAATGCCGGTGTGTCGAAAGACGGTGATGAAATCACCTATTGCAATACCGGCCATTGGGCATCGGTTGCGTGGTTTGGCCTTTCGGAAGTGATGGGCAACAAAAACACCCGGATGTATGACGGCTCCATGACCGAATGGGCGGCTGATCCGTCGCGCGACGTGGTCGTTCCGGAATAATTCGGAAATACGGCGTAACACCCCTATAATACACGATGTTTTGACGGAACCGGGTTGCCCGGTTCCGTTCGTTTTCAGGTTTCCAGTCAGATAGAGCGTCACCACCATGTCTGAAACGACCCTTAATGTCCGTGCTTCGGGCTTTAGTTTTGACAAAGGGCCCGCAGCCGTCACGGCGATCCTGTTTGTGATTGTCGCGGTGCTGATTGCGCAGGCAGTCGATATCCATCAGGCCGCGCTTTATGGCCTTGGCGGGTTGCTGGGCATTGCCCTTTATCATGCGTCATTCGGTTTTACCGGTGGCTGGCGGCGGTTTTCGGTCGAAAAGCGCGGCCGCGCGATGCGGGCCCAGCTTTTGATGATCGGCATTGCCGCGGCGGCGTTTATTCCCTTGCTTGCCATCGGCGCACCACTTGGTACCCCGATTGTCGGCGCGGTGGCACCGGTTGGCGTTTCGGTTCTGGTCGGCGCGTTCATGTTCGGCCTTGGCATGCAGCTTGGCGGCGGATGCGGATCGGGGACGCTGTTTACGGTTGGCGGCGGCAGTGCGCGCATGTTGCTGACCCTTGTGTTCTTTATCGTGGGTGCTGTGATCGGCACCGCGCATTTGCCGATGTGGCTTGAACTGCCTTCCATGCCGCCCATGAGCCTCGGAACCGAATTTGGCATTTGGGGCGGGTTGGGCGTGACCTTTGCTGGTCTGGCTTTGGTGGCGTTGATCACGATCTGGGTTGAAAAACGCGCCCACGGTTCGATTGAAACCGCACCGGTGGCATCGCGTGCGGGCTTTGCCCGGTTGCTGCATGGTCCGTGGCCATTGGTCGGGACGGGTATCCTTCTGGCCGGGCTTAATGTTGCAACGCTTCTGAGTGCGGGGCATCCGTGGTCGATCACGTTCGGGTTCGGGCTTTGGGGGGCGAAGATCGCCCAAGGTATCGGCATTCCGGTTGAAACCTGGGAATTCTGGAACTGGGCCGGTCCGGCCAAGGCGCTTTCAAATTCGGTGCTGGCGGATAATACGTCGGTGATGAATTTCGGCATCGTGATCGGGGCGGCATTGGCGGCAAGCCTTGCGGGCAAATTCGCGCCCAAAGTGAAGGTGCCGTTTGCGTCGCTTCTGGCGGCGGCAGTTGGCGGGATTTTGATGGGCTATGGGGCGCGGCTGGCGTTTGGCTGCAATATCGGGGCGTTGTTTAGCGGCATTGCCTCGGGCAGCGTGCATGGCTGGCTCTGGTTTGTGATGGCCTTTGCCGGTAGCTGGATCGGTATTGCGCTGCGCCCGGTATTTGGCATGGACGGATTTAAAAAGTCATGAGCGAGAAAAATACAATCCTGTTTGGTGCGGTGTTCCTCGCGGCCAGCGGTGCGGTGGTGTTTGATCATTATCATCACACCAGCACGCCCGCCAATCCACCGGCAATATCCAACCCGGCCAACAGTCCGGCGGTCGGGTGTAATCCGTGTGCGGGTAATCCGTGCGGATCGAACCCTTGTGCGGCGAACCCTTGTGCCGCCAATCCTTGTGCGGGCTATAACCCATGTGCTGCGAATCCATGTGCCGCGAGTCCCTGTGCGGGTTATAATCCTTGTGCCGCAAATCCATGTGCCGCAGCGCCGTGCGGTGCCAACCCGTGTGCCGCATATAACCCGTGCGGCGCGGGAAACCCCAGTGCGGCGTTTAACCCGTGCGCAGCAGAAAATCCGTGTGCGGCATATAATCCTTGGGGGGCAGGGAGCCCTTGTTCTGCCAATTAGGAACAAGGATATTTGCAATCAAAACAAGCCCGCGCTGCTTAAGTGACGGGCTTGTTTGCAAAATAAGCGTGGCCCATGACAAACATGGTGTTTGACAAGCAGACAAAACTCTGCGCATGTTGCCCTTGTTATCTGATCGCTCCAGAAGCGTAGAGGGGACTTTATTGGCCTCGCCTGTTGAGTGATCTACCGGAAAACCGCATTGAAGGGCCCTACTACGCGGGCTTTTCCGAAAGAATATGCAAGGCGCAGAGCTGACGTAATACATTCAAGGGCCGATTCCCTTCCCTCTGCTGCCGCAATACCAAGAGATACTTTTATTTGACCCAATTTTCGGATCTCGGCCTGGCCGAGCCCGTCCTTCGCGCTCTCAAGCATGAAGGCTATGATGCGCCAACGCCGATCCAGGCACAGGCCATCCCATCTCTCCTTGAAGGCAAAGACCTTCTGGGGATCGCACAGACCGGCACTGGCAAGACTGCTGCTTTTGCACTGCCGATCTTGGACCGTCTTTCCAAAAACGAAACCCGTACCCCGGCGAAATCATGCCGTGTGCTTGTGCTGGCGCCGACGCGTGAACTGGCCGCCCAGATTGGCGACAGCTTCCGTGCCTATGGCCGCTTCATGAACACCACGGTTGCCGTTGTTGTTGGCGGGGTTGCGCATGGTCCGCAGATCAAGGCGATCACGCCGGGTGTTGACGTTCTTGTCGCAACACCGGGCCGTTTGCTTGATCACATTGATGCAGGCAAGCTGAAACTTAACAATGTTGATGTCGTCGTGCTCGACGAGGCCGATCACATGCTTGATCTTGGCTTCCTGCCGCCGATCAAACGCATTATCAAGATGCTGCCGCGTTCGCGCCAGAACCTGTTCTTCTCGGCCACCATGCCGTCGCAGATCGGGCAGCTTGCCGGTGATATGCTTTCCGATCCGGTCAAGGTTTCGGTGACCCCGGTTGCCACGACCCAGGAACGCGTCGAGCAGTCGGTCTATATGATCGAGAAAAATCGCAAGCGTCAGCTTCTGGCGGAATTGCTTGATAACCCGCTTTTCAAACGCACCCTTGTTTTCACCCGCACCAAGCGCGGGGCGGATCGTGTGGCGCGTCATCTTGAAAGCTGCAAAATCAGTGCTGCTGCGATTCATGGCAACAAAAGCCAGAATCAGCGCGAACGTGCCTTGAACGCGTTCAAGGATGGTCAGATCGGCGTTCTGGTCGCAACCGACATTGCCGCACGCGGTATTGATGTCGACGGTGTGACCCACGTTGTGAATTTCGAACTTCCGAATGTTCCGGAAAGCTATGTTCACCGTATCGGTCGTACCGCACGCGGTGGGGCCAGCGGTTCGGCGATTGCATTCTGTGATGAAGAAGAGCGCGGTCTTCTGCGTGATATCGAAAAAACCACCCGTCAGTCGATCCCGGTAATCGATCGTCGCGATGCAAAGGCAGCCGCCGAGCAGGACGCTATTTCAAAAGCCGAACGCGATGCCAATCCCGATCGTCGTGCCAGCAATGGTAACGGTAATGGGCGTGGCCGGAATGGCGGTGGTCGTCCGGGTGCAGGTGGCCGTAACGGTCAGGGGCGCAATGACGCCCGTGGTCGTAATGATCGCAATGACCGGAGCAATGATCGTCGTCGCACCGAAGAAACCACGCGCGATGTCGCCAGCGGATCGGAAAATTCCGGCCGTTACAAGGGCGGCATCAAGGGTGGTGCGGATCGTAACGAACGCAATGATCGCAATAACGAGCGTCCTGATCGCGCAGCGGCCCGTCCGCAGGCCCGCGACGGCGCGCGTCGTGACGGTCGTGACAGTCGCGATGCCCGTGATACCCGTAACGCCAATGGCGATAACCGGGTTCGGACACCGAAAAAGGTGACTTCGAACGGGACGGGCGGCGGTGACAACCGCATTGCATCCAACCTTTCATTCCTTGGCAGCTCGGACGAGCGCCGCACAACCGGCAACGGTGCGACTGCAAATGGTAAACCGGGTCAGTCCGGCAAACCGGCAACCCGCAACGCACGTCCGGGTCGTGCGCGCCCCGGCAAGCCAGTCGGTGGTCGTCCGGGCGCACGCCCGAATGGCGAACGCCGTTCTGAAAACAATTCCGGAAACCGCAGCAGGCGCGAAATCGCCTGAGGCAGCTTTCCAAACTGATTGGTGCATCCACGCGGGATGCGCCGTAACGCCAATCGACACTCTAAAGGAGATTTAAAGATGGCAACTGGTACCGTTAAATGGTTCAACGCAACCAAAGGCTTTGGTTTCATTCAGCCGGACGAAGGCGGAAATGACGTATTCCTGCACATCAGCGCCGTTGAACGCGCTGGTATGAACCACCCGCAGGAAGGCGACAAGATCAACTACGAACTGCGCACCGACTCACGTTCGGGCCGCGTTTCGGCTGACGATCTGACCGCTGCCTAATTCGGTTTGCCTTCGCTTGCGAAGGCGCTGATTTGCGAAACCCCCATCCGGGCAACCGGGTGGGGGTTTTGTTTTCGGGCCTGCTTTTTTATGGGCGCAGAAAGGCAATATTGGCCCGGGTCGCGGCACTGAGCACATGAAAGTGCATGGCATCGCGCGCACCCGATGGATTGCGGTCGCGTACATAGCGCAGGATCTGTTCATGTTCGCGCAACGGTGCCTTGATCGCGGCTGCATTGGCAAAGGGCAGCATCTGGTTTTCATGGATGGTCTGGGCGGCGGGAAAGATCGCAGCGGCAAATAACGGATTGCCCGATGCGGATAGCAGGATTTCATGAAATTCGGTATCGGCATTGGCGGCCGTGATCAGGTCGTCAGCCTCGAACGCGGTTTGCATGTCATCGATGCTGCGTTGAAGGACGATCAGATGATCGCGGGTGCGGGCCTGTGCGGCGAGGCCCGCGACATAGGGTTCTATGGCAAGGCGGAACTGATAGACCTGTGCGGCCTGACGTTTCTGATTGTCATCGCGTGGCATTCCGTCATGGGGATCGGCGACATAGGCGCCCTTGCCAGCCTGAACCCGGATCAGTCCCATGGCTTCAAGCGTTGCGAGCGCCTCGCGCAGGCTGGCGCGGCTGATGCCAAGGTCGGTTGCCAGTTCGCGCTGGGCTGGTAAAGAGTCGCCAGGACCTAAGCCGTTGCTTTTAATCAGGTTGCGAATGGCGCGTGCGGCGCGTTCCGGGGCGGTTTCAGTGCGTGTCATGCGTTTTCCATAACTGGTCTGACCAGTTGTATCAAAATTTATCCGGCGCAAAAATCCAATATATTTAAGGGTTATAGCTTTAATCAGCTTGTGATTTTTCGCAAGTGCGAAATTTACCCATAGACAATAGCATAAATTTTATGCAGTTATTTTATGCAGATTAAAAATAAGTCTAATAATCCACTTTCATACGGGTAGAGGCAAATGAACAAATTTCTGAAATCAACCATCGTCGCGATTGCCATGATTGCGGCCCCGCTGGCAGGCGTATCAGCAGGGGCACTTGATACCATCAAGGAAGCCGGCGTTTTGAAAGTCGCCGTGCCGCAGGACTTTCCGCCGTTCGGAAGCGTTGGCACCGACATGCAGCCCAAGGGCTATGACATCGATATGGCGGCCCTGATCGCAAGCGACCTTGGTGTGAAGCTTGAACTGGTGCCGGTCGCGTCCAGCAACCGCATCCCGTATCTGACCACCGGCAAGGTCGATCTGGTGATTTCCAGTCTTGGCAAAAACCCGGACCGTGAAAAGGTGATTGATTTCACCGATGCCTATGCACCGTTCTATAACGGCGTTTTTGGCCCGGCTGATATCGACGTCAAGGGTGCCGAAGACCTTGCGGGGCATTCGGTTGGTGTGACGCGCGGCGCGATTGAAGATCTGGAACTGACCAAAATTGCCCCGGCGGATCTCGAAATCAAACGGTATGAGGATAATAACGGCACGATTTCGGCCTTCCTTTCGGGCCAGGTTGACCTGATTGCGACCGGCAATGTCACGGCAGCGGCCATCATCGAACGCAACCCGCCGCGCAAGCCGGAGCCGAAATTCCTGATCAAAAACTCCCCTTGCTATGTGGGGCTGAACAAGGAAGAGGATGCATTCAAAGCCAAGGTCAACGAGATCATTGCGGCGTCGATTGCCGATGGCCGTCTGAATGCGATTGCCGAAAAGTGGCTTGGCATTCCGCTGCCGGAAAAGCTCTGATCCTGACTTGATTGACTGATGGCTTCACCCCTGACCGGATTGCTTGGTTTCAATGGCTTATGAATTCGATTTCGGTGCAATTGTCCCGCATTGGCAATTGCTGCTTGACGGGGTTGTTCTGACAACCGAACTGACCGTCATCGGAGCTGTGGTTGGCGTCAGTCTGGGGACTTTGGGGGCGTGGGCGCGCGCATCGCGTGCCCCCGTCATCAGCCAGATCGTCGGCATATATGTGGAACTGATCCGCAATACGCCGTTTCTGGTGCAGTTGTTCTTTATCTTTTTCGGTCTTCCGGCGCTTGGCGTGAAGCTAAGTGAATTTCAGGCTGCGGTTCTGGCAATGATCGTCAATCTTGGTGCCTATTCGACCGAAATCATCCGGGCGGGTATCCTTGCGATCCCCAAGGGGCAGATCGAGGCCGCCCAAAGCCTTGCGATGAACCGGGTGCAGATTTTCCGCTATGTCATTATCCGTCCGGCGCTCAAGAAAATCTGGCCGGCATTATCAAGCCAGATCGTGATTGTCATGTTGGGGTCGTCGGTCTGTTCGCAGATCGCGGCCGAGGAGCTGACCTTTGCGGCGAACTATATCCAGGCCGTCAATTTCCGTGCCTTCGAGGTCTATTTCGTGGCGACCGCACTTTATCTGGTGATGTCGGTATTGCTGCGCTGGGGTTTGAAGATATTTGGCAACTTCCTGTTTGAACGGCGCAGTCATGTCTGAATTCAGCCTTTGGGATATTGTTTATAATCTGCTGCTGGCCGCACGCTGGACGGTGTTGCTGTCACTTACCGCCTTTGTGCTGGGCGGGATTGTCGGGCTTTTGCTTTTGATGGTTCGGACCGCCGGTAATCCGTGGGCGATGCGACTGGTGCGCGGCTATGTCGAACTGTTTCAGGGCACGCCGCTTTTGATGCAGCTATTCATCGTGTTCTTCGGTCTGCCGCTGATCGGGATTGATGTGTCGCCCTGGATCGCGGCGATGTTGGGGTTAACGCTGTTTACCAGTGCGTTTCTGACCGAAATCTGGCGGGGGTGCGTTGAATCCATCGGGCTTGGCCAATGGGAAGCATCGGCAAGCCTTGGCATGAATTTCCGCCAGCAGATGCGCTATATCATTCTGCCGCAGGCGCTTCGTATTGCGGTGCCGCCGACGGTCGGTTTTTCGGTGCAGGTGGTCAAGGGGACAGCCGTTGCCTCGATCATCGGGTTTGTCGAACTGACCAAGGCCGGAACCATGATCACCAACGCGACCTATGCGCCCTTTACGGTCTATGGCTGTGTGGCCGTCATGTATTTCCTGATCTGTTTCCCGCTTTCGCTTTATGCCCGCCATCTGGAAGGAAAACTTCGTCATGTCGCTCGTTGAACTGCACGCTATCCACAAAAGCTTTGGCGAGCTCGAAGTCCTTAAAGGCATTGATCTTAAGATCGAGGAAGGGCAGGTGATTGCCCTGATCGGGAAAAGCGGGTCGGGCAAAAGCACGCTTTTGCGCACCATCAACGGCCTTGAAACCATCAATGACGGAACGATCATGGTGGCGGGCAAGAAGGTTGGTGACCGCGATACGGATGTGCTTACGCTTCGGCTTAACGTTGGCATGGTGTTTCAGCAGTTCAATCTGTTCCCGCATTACACAGCACTTGAAAACGTCATGCTGTCGCCGCAGGTCGTGAAAAAGCAGTCAAAGGCCGAGGCGAAAGAAGTGGCCGAGGAAATGCTGGCCAAGGTCGGGCTTGCCGACAAGATGATGCATTACCCCGATCAGCTTTCAGGCGGGCAGCAGCAGCGCGTGGCGATTGCGCGTGCCCTTGCCATGAAGCCACGTGTATTGCTGTGTGACGAGGTGACATCGGCCCTTGATCCCGAGCTGGTGAATGAGGTTCTGGCTGTCGTGCGCCAGCTTGCCGAGGAGGGCATGACATTGGTGATGGTGACGCATGAAATGCGTTTCGCGCGCGAGGTGTGCGATAAACTGGTCTTCATGCATCAGGGCCGCATTCATGAAAGTGGTGCCCCCGAAGACGTTTTTGCCAATCCGAAAACCCCGGAACTTGCCAGCTTTGTTGGTGGGTTGGCGTGATCGCAGCCGGACAGGCTGTGATGGTTTTGTGACATCCTGATCGCGGGACGCGGAAAAAATTTCACTCTTTTTAGTTGAAACGCTAGAACGGTTCTTTGATATCGCCACCCGATAACAAGGACATCAGTGAAATGCGCGACGGGGTTACAGGACCGGATAGTCCCAATGAACAGCCTGCCATGAATGCCATGCTGGCACGGCTTGACCGATATCCGTTGCTGGTTCTTGCACTGGTGCTGATCGGGGCGTTTGCAACAAGCTGTGTTGCTCCCCTGACCGGGCTTTATATTGTTGAAGGACTGGGCGAACCACCCTGGAAAACCAGCCTTGTTGCGATTGTGCAGGTTTGCGTCACGCTTTTGACCAACCGGGCATACGGGCGCGCGATTGATCGCGGTGTGCCGATCCGTTTCCTTGTGATCCCGAGTGTTACCTGCTTTGCCGCGGGTATGCTGTTGCTGGGTACTTTTCAGGTTTACTGGGTGTATCTGGCGATTGTGTCGGTGTTGCTGGGTGTCGGGTCCGGGGTTTTGTCGGTTGTCTATTCGTTTGGACGGCTCTTTGCCGAGCAGACCGGGCGCAATATCGCCAAATTCAATGGATTCCTGCGGATGCAGACATCGCTTGGCTGGATGGTCGGACCTGCGGTGTCGCTGACGGTTTTCGGGGCATATGGCTTTGCCGTGACCTATTACGCGATTGCGGCATTGGCGGTGATCTGGTTTGGCGTCTGTTTGATGGTTGTGCCTGCTGCGTTTCGGACCCACCATCCCGGAATGCTTGATCCCAATGCAAAGATTCCGTTCAATCGCGGGCTTTTGGTTGCCTGTATTCCGGTGTTCTTGCTGGGTTCCGGGAATGTGGTTTTTGTGTCGGCCATGCCGCTTTATTTCTCGACCGAGCTTGGTTTGATGCCGTCTGCAGCCGGTCTTGAGCTGACCGTTAAATGCTTTGTCGAAGTGGTGGTGATTTATTACTGCGCATCAATCATTCGCAAGGTCGGCGAACGCAAGGGCATGGTGATTGCAGCGATCCTTGCCATCATCTTCTTTGGGGCAATCCACAGTGCCGACAGTCTGGCCGATGTTCTTGTTCTGTCGGTGCTTGACGGGCTTTATTACGGCATCTTCGCAGGGATCAGCATGACGTTTGTTCAAAACTTTGCCCCCGAGCAGCCCGGTGTCGCGACCAGCTATTATATGAGTTCGCTTTTTGTTGGGGGACTGGTCGGCAATCTTTTGACCGGGCTTGTGGCCAGTGCATTTGATTTCCGCACGACAACACTTTTTGCCTGTGGCCTTGCGGCGATTGGCTGTTTTGTTTTGGTGTTGATGCGCGAAGCAAAGCATTCAGAGCGGACAATAGGGACAGCGTGAAGATGGCTTGACTTTCATCGTGTCCCGGCGATGATCGCGCCATGTCAGAACAAACCCAAAATACGCGCCCGCGTTTGTTTGTCGATGCCGATGCCTGCCCGGTGAAGGCGGAATGCGAACGTGTGGCCGAACGCCATCGTCTGGAAATGATCATGGTGTCAAACGGCGGTATTCGCCCGTCGCGCAATCCGTTGGTCCAGATCGTGATTGTGCCGCCGGAACCCGATGCCGCCGACGACTGGATTGCCGAAAATGCGGTTAGAAACGATGTAATCGTAACCAACGATATTCCGCTGGCATCGCGGGGGCTTGAAATCGGGGCGCGCGTGTTGCGACCCAATGGTCAGGAATTTACCGAGGCGAATATCGGCAATGCGCTGGCGGGGCGTGAAATTGCCGCCCATATGCGCGAAGTCACCGGGGAGCAGGGCCGCAATGCGGGCTTTACCCAGAAGGACCGGTCGCGGTTTTCCAATATGCTGGAAGTCACGATACAGGCCGCCCTACGCGGTTAAGCGCAAGGCGGCCTGCCACAGGTCCCGGCCGATCATCTGAGGGAGTGCGACCGGGCTTCCCCCCTGCGGAATGTGATATTCCTAGAACGGATAGTGGCGTTTGCCGCTTTGGATCGTGATCCAGCGCATTTCGGTGAATTCATCAATCGATGCCTGCGATCCGAAGCGGCCATAGCCGCTGGCTTTCACCCCGCCAAACGGCATCTGGGCTTCGTCCTGAACGGTCGGGCTGTTGATGTGGCAGATGCCGCTTTCGATCCGTTTGGCGACTTCCATCGCGCGCGGGATGTTGGTCGAAAAGACGGCAGATGACAGACCATATTCGCTGTCATTGGCGATGCGGACAGCTTCGTCTTCGTTACCGGCACGGATAACAACACAGACCGGGCCAAAGCTTTCCTCGGCATAAATCCGCATGGCGGGGGTGACGTGATCAAGCAGGGTCGCATCCATCAGCACGCCATCACGTGCCTTGCCGGAACCGGCGACCAGTTTTGCGCCCTTGGAAACCGCGTCTTCGACCAGCTCTTCGATCCGGTTGACGGCCTCGACATTCACGACACCGCCCAGAATATGTTCGGCCTTTGCCGGATCGCCGGCGGTCAGCGTTTTGGCCTTGGCGGCCAGTTTGGCAACGAAATCATCGGCAACCGCATTGTCAACGATCAGGCGTTCGGTCGACATGCAAATCTGGCCCTGGTTCATATAGGCCCCGAATGCGGCACCATTGACCGCTTCGTCAATGTCGGCATCGTCCAGCACAAGGAAAGGTGCCTTGCCACCCAGTTCAAGCAGAACCGGTTTAAGATGTTCCGCCCCCAGTTTGGCGATGATGCGGCCAACCCGGGTGGAGCCGGTAAAGTTGATGCGGCGCACTGCCGGATGGGCGATCAGGGTTTCGACGATTTCCGGGGCGTCTTCGGGGGCGTTGGTCACGACATTGATGACACCGGCCGGTGCGCCGGCTTCGACCAGGCATTGCCCGATCAGGCGATGCAGGGCGGGGCACAGTTCGGATGCCTTGAGCACCACGGTGTTGCCACAGGCAAGCGGCATGGCAATCGCGCGCGTGCCAAGGATGACCGGCGCATTCCATGGCGCAATGCCCAGAACCACGCCAACCGGCTGTCGAATGCCCATGGCCATCAGGCCCGGCGTGTCGGACGGGATCAGGTTGCCCTGAATCTGGGTTGTCATTGCACCGGCCTCGCGCAGCATATTGGCCGCAAGATGGGCGTTGAAACCGCCCCACATGCGGGTACTGCCGGTTTCTTCAAGGACGAGACGACCAAACTCGTTGCCTTTGTCTTCCATGATGTCGGCGGCTTTGAGCAAAATCTTGCGCCGTGCGCCCGGACCCATTTTTGACCATTCCGGGAATGCGGCGGCGGCGGCATCGGCGGCCTTGCGCGCATCGGCTGGGCTGGCGGCGGCAGCAGAGGTTGCGACCTTGCCGGTGACCGGGTTCTTGCGTTCGAATGTCCGGTTGCTGGTGGCATTCACGGCTTCGTTGTTGATCAATAGCTTGGCATCGTTCACGACGTTTCTCCTGATTTCTTCTTTATGTTCTGCTGTGCGGCGGCGAAAGGCAGCTTTGCGCCGGGTAAGACCCGGAAAGGTCTTTGGGCAGTGATTTCGGTTTTCCCGCTTTGGCGTTACCTCAGGAAGATGGATACAGAAAATCTGTTATCTACTTTGATGTTCAAAGTAAAAAAGTGACGTATCCTCCTGTCCGTTTACTCGCATGTGCAAAATAACGGAAACGCATTGTTCAATATGTCTTGTTGTTATTGGCGGTTGTTTTGACCGCAATATTAGTAAGCGCTGTAAGCGTTCCGATGTAAAGGTGGTCAAATTGACATTTTAAGACGAAAAATTGTACTATTTTACATATAACCATTTGGAATGTTTCAGGATCAAAAAGGCATGGTTTCGCCGGTGATTGCAAAAAATCAACACCCGGAAGCGTTTGGCATCCAACCGTTTGATGATCCAGTGCCGGTCACGACACAGGCAGTGATGTACCGTTTTGATCATGCATTGTCGTCCCAGGAATGGGTGATGAATGACCGGGCGCGTCGGGACCGGTGCCATGCGGTTTTGATGCTGTCGGGGCGGGCGCATATCCGGTTGCGTCAGGGCACGATTGATTGTCATGCCCCGGCACTTGTGTGGTTGCCGCTTGGCGAAACGCAGGCGATATCCGTCAATGCCGGGGCGGATGGATATCTGTTATCGGCGGCGGACGATCTGGTGGCGCGCCATTGCGGGGGCAGTTCAACCGGCACAAGTGTGCCGCCAGTGCCGGGCGGGGGGCTGCCGTTACGGTTTGCCGCCGATACGGTTCATAACGTCACCCCGGCGGAGGGCAGCAATAATCTGACGTTACTTGCGCGCAGCTTTGATGCGATCCGGGCGGAGCTTATGCAAAATGGGCTTGGTGCTGGGATCGTGGTTGGGGCGCATCTTCAGATCATCCTGACGATGGTTTTGCGACTGGCCAAAGGGATGATCGAACAGCGCGATAAACATCGCCCCGGATCGATCACGTTTCAGCGGTTTTTGCAGACGCTAGAGCTTCATTTTCGCGAACATTGGAACATTGCCGATTATGCCACGGCCCTTGGCGTCAGCGAGCGGCGGCTGGGGTCGGCGGTGATGCGGGCGACCGGAAAGCCGCCCCTGACACTCGTGCATGAGCGTGTCATTCGCGAAGCCTGCATGCGGCTGGAACAAAGTCCGCTGGCGGTCGCGCAGATCGCCTATGGGCTTGGTTTTCGTGATCCGGCCTATTTCAGCCGGTTTTTCAAACGTTACATGGGCGAGGCACCCGGCGCTTATCGCCGCCTGCGCCGGGCCGAGGAACGGGCGCGCGACCATACCTTTGCCGCGTGGCCATAAGGGGGGCGCAAGGCAATTGTCGCAGAATTGTCGCAAAGCCTCACCGTTTTTTGATGCTGCTTTGCAAACCAATTGCCATTTTTTGATCTTATTTGTCGTTTCACATCGTAACATTAATGAAACGTGACATCTGACAGGATTGATTGGTGAGAAAAGGCAGAAATTTCATTCTGGGCTTTCTGGCGATGCTTGTGCTGCCGTTTGGCATCAGCCTTGCGCAGGACCCGCCCGCCGAAAAGGCCGAAAAACGCCAGACATGGCGTAATGCACCGCGCCATTCATCGGGCGTTGCCGCCGATCCGGTGGCAAATGCCGATATTGCGATTGTGCAGGTCATGGCGGCCCATACTTATGGCTGGCGTGGTTATTTCGCGGTTCATCCGTGGATCATCTATAAGCGGGCTGGTGAAACCAGTTACACGCGATATGACGTTGTTGGCTGGGGCGGGGGCAATGTGGTGCGCAAGAATTATGCCTTGCCCGATGGGTTGTGGTTTGGCTCCGAGCCACAAATTCTGGCCGATCATCGCGGCGAGGGTGTCGATGATCTGATCGATCAGATCGAAGCCGCGATCAAGGATTATCCCTATCCGGATCAGTATCGCAGCTATCCGGGGCCAAACAGCAATACCTTTGTCGCCCATATCGGGCGCAGCGTGCCCGACCTTGATCTTGATATGCCGGCCAACGCGATTGGCAAGGATTTCCGTGCGATCACCGATCCAGTCGGATTGTCATCCAGTGGTCAGGGTATTCAGGCCAATCTTTTGGGGCTGCTTGGTTTTTCCATCGGTCTTGAAGAAGGGATCGAGTTGAACCTGCTGGGTCTTAACCTTGGCATTGATTTCAATCGCCCGGCCCTGCGTCTGCCGTCTGTCGGTAGGTTGGGCATGGATAATGTTGCCCCGGTTGGCGATGTCGAGACGGTTAAAGCCGCAGAAGCCGAAGAAGCAGCGGATGCCGACGGTGCCGGAACGCCAGCGTATTGAGAGCATGAACCAAACGACAAAGCCCCGCTCATTTTGATTTGGCGGGGCTTTGTTTTTTTAAGGGCTTCTATGGCGGATCAATCGGCGAGTTTAACCAGCATCTTGCCGGTATTCTTACCCTTGAACAGATCGATAAAGGCCTCGGGGGCGTTTTCCAGTCCTTTGATCACGGTTTCACGGCTTTTGAGCTGCCCACTTCGGACCAAATCGGCCCCTTCGCGCACGAAATCGGGGTAACTGCCCCAATGGTCGCTGACGATGAAGCCTTCCATCTTCGCGCGTTGTGTCGTTAACCTGAACAGGTTGCGTGGGCCGGGTTGCGGGGATTTGTCATTATAGTTTGAAATCATGCCGCATACGGCAATCCGCCCGCCAGTATTGATATGATCAAGGGCGGCCCCAAGATGCGCGCCGCCGACATTTTCATAATAAACATCAATGCCCTGCGGGGCGACTTCGCCAAGGCTTCCTGAAAGGTCGTCGGTATCGCGGTAATTTATTACCGCATCAACGTTCAATTCGGTGCGCAGCCATTTTGCCTTGTCCCTATCACCGGTCGATCCGATAACCCGGCATCCCTTGGCTTTGGCGAGTTGGCAAACCACAGATCCAACCGCCCCGGCGGCGGCGGAAACAAAGACGGTATCGCCCGCCTTGCAATTGGCGATCCGGTTCAACCCCACCCAGGCCGTCATGCCGGGCATACCAAGCACACCCAGAAACTTTTCGGATGGAATATCAGGCATATCGGGGATGGGATGCAGGTAATCACGTTCAAGCAGTGCATGGCTGCGCCAGCCGGTCATCGAGGTAACAAGCGACCCTTCGGCAAAGCGTGGGTCGCGGCTTTGCATGACCCGGCCAATCGCGTGGCCTTCAAGCGGGGCATTCAGTTCGAACGGCGGGATATAGCTTTTGCGTTTGGTCATGCGACCGCGCATATAGGGATCGACCGACATCCAGATATTTTCAATCAGGACTTCCCCGTCAAGCGGATTTGGCAGGACGCTGTCTCTTACCGCGAAGTCTTCCGTGGTGGGAACGCCATCGGGGTAATGTAAAAGGTGGATTTCCTTTGCTGCAATGCTCATCTGGGCCTCCTCGGTCGGTTTTATGCACGCTAAGATGTGCCCGACGTAGGATTCTGACCGTCATTTCGCAATGGCGGATTTCGGTCGAATTTCAAAAGCCCTTTGGTTTCAGGAGTGTTTCAGGGGTTAAGAAAATAAATCGATCCGTTGAGCAATGTAGCGAAGCCAACCCACAATGCATAGGGCACCAGAAGCATCCCCGCCAGACGATCAATCCGCCAGAACATCGCGCAATTGACAATGATCAGGATCAGAAGCGGGATGATATCGACCAGCCCGAGAAATGGTGACTGCGCCCCGAAAAACAGGAATGACCACAAAAGGTTCAGGGTCAGTTGGGCGGCGTAGATGGCAAAGGGGCCCTTTGCCCCGTAAATCCCGCGTTTAAGCCAGACGCGCCAGCCGCTAAAGGCGATCAGGAAATAAATCAGGCTCCATGCCGGACCAAACAGCCAGTTTGGCGGATTGAAAAACGGCTTTTCCAGTGTCGGATACCAGTCATGGACGCTGGTTGCCGTGACGGCCCCGCCTGCTGCCGAAATAATCAGACACAGCACCATGAACGCAATCAGGGCAAAGACGCGCGTGCGATGATTGGGCTTGAAGATGGTGCCGGTGTGATCGGTCATGGTTTTATCCCTGTCTGCCATTGGACATCCAATAGATCGGACCAGAAGGCTTATCCGCAAGAGGATGCCCGCCCGAACGACCGTGAAGCCATGATAAATATAGCTCCATAAGTGATTAATATCACAGCTGAAATATGTGTGAATATTGTATGCGCTGATATAGTCTGATTATTCTCACCGCCGGAAATGTAAAATAAGGTGCGCCGGTGGCGGGCTACTTGAAAAGAACAAAACGTTGCCAACATGTTGGCAACGTTTAGGCACTGGCTTATGGGGATGGAAATGTTCAATCTGAATTCAATGAAGATCGGCACGCGAATGCTGATCATCGTCGCGGGGGCGATCCTTGCGGCTCTGCTGGTTGGGGCGTTCGGTCTGACCGAATTGCGCAGCAATATGCTTGAAGATCGTAAGGCAAAAACCAAAAATCTGGTTGAATCAACAATCAGCCTGATTGGGCATTTCCATGCGATGGAACAGTCCGGCGAAATGACCACCGAACAGGCGCAAAATGCGGCCAAGGCGGCGGTGGCGGCCCTTCGGTATGATGAAACCAACTATTTCTTTGTGTTTGATTACACGCCGGTGGTTCTGATCCATGACATCAAGAAGGATCTTGTTGGCAAGAATCTGAGTGATGCGGTTGATGGATCGGGTAAACACCATTACCGCGAATTCGCCCGTGTCGCCAAAGAAGAGGGGCAGGGCTTTGTCGATTATACCTATCAGGTGCCAAAGTCTGACAAGCTCCGTCCGAAGCTTTCCTTCGTCAAGGCGTTCAAGCCGTGGGGCTGGGTTGTTGCCACAGGGATATACATTGATGACGTGAATGCCGTCTTCATGCAGAGCATGCTGGTGATGGGGCTGGTGGCATTGGCGGTCTTGTGTGCGGTTGTCGGTGTTTCGCTGATGATCAGCCGGGGCATTACCCGTCCGCTTTATGCCATTTCGGAAAACATGCTGCGTCTGTCGCAGGGCGATCACAAGATCGACGTCAAATATACCGATCAGAAAAGCGAGATCGGCGATCTGGCCCGCGCCATGGATATCTTCAAATCGAAAACAATCGAAATGGAAGAAATGCGCGAAGCGCGTGAAGAGCAGGAGCGTGTTGCCGAGGAAGAAAAACGCGCCGCACTTCGCAAAATGGCCGACAGTTTCGAGGCCAGCGTCGGGCAGGTGGTTGCACAGGTTATTCAGGCATCGGGTAACATGCAGCATTCCGCCAATGCGATGACCGATACCTCTAAACAGGTTGGTCAGCGTTCGACCATTGTTTCCGCAGCTTCGCAGGAAATGTCGAGCAACGTGGAAACCGTTGCATCGGCAGCCGAGGAATTGAGTGCCTCGATTGCGGAAATCAGCAATCAGGTCGCACAATCATCTTCCATTGCCAATGGTGCGGTTCGCACATCCGAAGACACCCACCAGAAGATCGAACTGCTGGCCGAGGCGGCAAACCAGATTGGCGAGGTCGTCTCGCTGATTACCGATATTGCCGAACAGACCAACCTTCTGGCGCTTAACGCTACCATCGAGGCGGCGCGAGCCGGTGATGCAGGCAAAGGCTTTGCCGTGGTGGCCAACGAGGTCAAAAACCTTGCCAACCAGACTGCACGCGCAACCGAGGATATCCGATCCCAGGTCGGTGATATTCAGGTTGCGACATCCAACGCGGTAACGGCCATTGCCGAGATTGCCGAAACCATCCGCCGTCTTGACGGTGCGACAACCACGATTGCAGCAGCCGTTGAAGAACAGGGTGCCGCAACCCAGGAAATCGCACGTAATGTCGAACAGGCAGCACACGGCACCCGTGATGTTTCGGAAAACATCACGGGCGTTTCTTCGGCCGCGGATGATGCTGAAAAGCTTTCGAACGAGGTGCTTGGCCTTGCCGAAGGTCTTGGACGTCAGGCGGCGGTTCTGAACGATGCCGTCGAAGCCTTCCTGGCCGAGGTTCGAAGCGCCTAAGCTGCGGGTTCGCAAAGATCATTGACGCCGCCAGCCTCGTGAAAAGGCTGGCGGCTTTTTTTATGCCGCGGTTTTGCGGCCCCAGACCGGGAAGGGATCAGGCAGGGATTTATAGCGGTCGGGTTCAAAGCTTCCGGCGTCCAATGCCGCGTCCTCGTCAATCAGGCAGGCGGCAAGGCGGGCGCGAAGGGTTGCTTCGTTCATCTGATCGGCAAGGCCGATAAAGACGATTTCCTGCCGACGGTCGCCGAAAGTCGGATCCCAGTTCGACAGCACCTTATCGCGCCAGTCATTGTTGTCGGGCCAGCGATCACGCGGTACCGCACACCACCATGTGCCAAGGGCCTCGTGCTTCACCGCAGCCCCGGCCTGACTGATTTCGCCAACCCAGTTGGGGCGTGTGGCGATCCAGAAATGCCCCTTGGCGCGGATAATGCCCGGCCATTCGGAATGGATGAAATCGTAAAAACGTTTGGGGTGAAACGGCAAAGGCGTGCGGAAGGTAAAGCTTTTGATGCCGTATTCTTCGGTTTCGGGCACATGATCGGCAAAGCCATATAGTTCCTTGGCCCAAAGCGGATGATCCTGCGCGCGGTCGAAATCAAACAGCCCGGTATTGAGGATTTCATGCGGATCAACCTGGCCATGATCGGTTTCGATGATTTTGGCATCGGCATTGAGCGCGCGAATGATGCCAAGCACGATTTTGCGTTCGTCTGCACCAATCAGGTCAAGTTTGTTCAGCACAATCACATCGGCAAATTCGATCTGATCGACCAGAAGATCGACGATGCTGCGGTCATCATCGTCGCCAAGGCTTTCGCCCCGGTCATTAAGGAAATCGGTACTGCTGTAATCGGCAATCATGCGCGCGGCATCAACAACCGTCACCATGGTGTCAAGTCGGGCAATATCGCCAAGAGACTGGCCGGTTTCATCGCGAAAATCGAACGTCGCGGCAACTGGCAAGGGTTCGGATATGCCGGTTGATTCGATCAGCAGATAATCAAACCGGCCTTCTTCGGCCAGACGGCGGACTTCGATCAAAAGATCGTCACGCAGCGTGCAGCAGATGCAGCCATTGGTCATTTCAACCAGCTTTTCATCCATTGCCGAAAGTGCTGCCCCGCTATCGCGGATCAGGTCGGCATCTATATTGACCTCGCTCATATCATTGACGATTACCGCGACCTTCAGCCCGGCGCGATTGTTCAGCACATGATTAAGCAGGGTGGTTTTGCCTGCACCGAGAAACCCGGACAAAACCGTAACAGGAAGGCGTTGCATGATGGTTCCTTTTAAATGTTATGTTATAACATAACATTTATTGGGTTTGGGATTACGATGCAACCGGTTTTAAATGCCCCCGCCCGAACGGGCAGGGGCATTGCGCATAACAAATTGGATCAGGTGTTTTGGGTGCTTCTGGCGGTTTGGCCGAACAGGACTTTTTTGTCCTCTTCGCTCATCTCGCCAGATCGCAGACCTTCGCCGGCCTTATAGGCCGCGATGGTTGCCGGGCGGGCTTGGATGTTTTCAAACCAGCGTTTCAGGTTGGGGAAGTTGTTCAGGTCCTGCTGCTGTTTTTCATGGCTGACAATCCACGGATAGCAGGCCATATCGGCAATCGAATAATCGTCCCCGGCGATGAAAGTGCGGCCATCAAGGCGCTTGTTCAGCACACCGTAAAGGCGGTTGGTTTCATTGACATAGCGCGTGATGGCATAGGGGATTTTTTCCGGCGCGTAACCGCTGAAATGATGGTTTTGGCCGGCCATCGGACCAAGCCCGCCCATCTGCCAGAACAGCCATTCCATTACGGTTTTCTTGGCCCGGACATCGGTCGGCAGGAACTTGCCGGTTTTTTCCGCCAGATATTGCAGGATGGCACCGGATTCAAAAACCGTAATCGGATCGCCGCCATCTGCCGGGTTCTGATCAATGATCGCAGGCATGCGGTTATTGGGCGAAAAGGCCAGGAATTCCGGTTTGAACTGATCCCCGGCACCGATATTGACCGAATGGATTTTGTATTCAAGTCCGGCTTCTTCAAGGAAAAGCGTGATTTTGTGGCCGTTCGGGGTTGGCCAGTAATAAAGATCAATCATGGGGCGAAGCCTCCTTTAACTTTCATGATGTGTGGCTCATCTCAAACTATGACCTTGCCAACACGTTTCTGATACGTCAATTTAAACTGATCGTTCCATAATTCAAGGGCAGGCGAAAAATACGGTTTCGCGCCCTTATCAGGAGACCCCGATGATCCGCTTTTACTTCCACCCGACCCCGAACCCGGCCAAGATTTCGCTTTTCCTTGAAGAATCTGGTCTGCCTTATGAAATCCATCCGGTCGACACCAAAAAGGGCGAACAGCACAGCCCGGAATTCCTGGCAATCAACCCGAATGGCAAGGTCCCGGCGATTGTTGACACCGACGGGGCGGGTGGCAAGGAAACCCGCGTTTTTGATTCAAACGCCATCCTGCAATATCTGGCGGAAAAGACCGGAAAGTTCCTTGGTACGGCGGAAGATCGCGGTGAATTGCTGTCATGGTTGATGTTCATTGCATCGGGCCTTGGCCCGTTTTCCGGGCAGGCGGTGCATTTTCAGCATGTGGCACCGGCGGGCAACGATTACGGTGTGAACCGCTATCGCAAGGAAATCGAACGCCATTACAAGGTGATGGATGATCACTTGGCCCAGCGCGAATTTGTTGTCGGTGACAGTTATACCATTGCCGATATGTCACTTTGGGGCTGGATCGAGCGGGCGGCATTCGTCATGAAAAATGATGCGCCGCTTGATCCTTATCCGAACCTGAAAAAATGGTATCAGGGCATCTGTACCCGCCCTGCGGTGGAACGGGCACGCAAAGTTGGCAGTGACCATGCCTTCAAATCGGAAATGGATGACGTTGCCAAACGGGCACTGTTCCCGTCGAATTACAGCTGATAGTCCGATTTTAACAAAAACACCCCCGGTAGATGACTGCCGGGGGTGTTTCGTTTCACATAGGGAAAGATCAATCAGTCGGTGTTTTTCTGTCCGAACTGCTTGTTGAAATGCAGGACGAGCAGAGTGACCGCCGCCCCCGAAAGCAGATACGCTCCAACGCCAATCGGGCCATAAGCCACGCAGAGCAGAAGGGCAATCAGCGGGGCGAAGCCGGCACCGAGCAACCATGCAAGATCGGATGTCAGGGCCGAACCGGTATAGCGATATTCACGTTTGAAGTTCGATGCCAGTGTCCCGGCCGCCTGACCAAAGCACAGACCCAGAACCGCAAAACCGCCCAGAACGATCATGCCTTCATTGATGATGTTATAGGCATAAAGCAGCGGGGTCAGGAGCGCACCGACCGCGATGATGGCCGCCGAATAACCCAGCAACCGGCGACGACCGATCTGATCGGCAATGAAGCCCGATGCGATAATGCCAAGCGCGCAAAGCACCGCTCCGACACCCTGGGTCAACAGGAACTGCCCCGGATTGGCCGGGGTGTAAAGCACGACCCAGCTAAGCGCGAAGACAGTGACCAGATGGAAAAGCGCGTAGCTGACGAGTGGCACAAGCGCGCCGAGAAGCACGGTCCGGCCGTGATGGCGGATGGTGTCGCGGACACGGACGGCCTGCAATTCATTCTTTTCAAGCAGGCTTCCGAATTCGGACGTTGCGACCAGACGCAGACGGGCAAACAGCGCCACCACGTTGATTGCAAAGGCAACAAAGAAGGCATAGCGCCAGCCGAATGCGAGGAAATCCTCGGGCGACAGGGTCAGGATCAGGTAGGCAAACAGCGAGGATGCCAGAATGAAGCCAAGCGGTGCGCCAAGCTGTGGCATCATGGCATACCAGCCCTTGCGATTATCAGGCGCGTTGAGTGCCAGCAGGGAGGCAAGACCATCCCATGCACCGCCAAGTGCCAGCCCCTGCGTAAAGCGAAGCACGCACAGCAGATAGATCGCAAACATGCCCGCACTGTCAAAGCTTGGCAAAAAGGCCATCGCGGCGGTTGAACCGCCCAGCAGGAACATGGCAACCGTCAGCTTTGTGCCGCGGCCATAGCGCCGGTCCACTGTCATGAAGACGAGGGACCCGATCGGGCGGGCGATGAAAGCCAGCGAGAATATAAAGAAGGAATGGATGGTACCGACGATCGCGCTTTCGCCGGGGAACAGGAGTTGGGGGAACACCAGCACAGAGGCGATGCAATAAACGAAGAAATCGAAAAACTCCGATGACCGGCCGATAATCACGCCAAGCGCGATCTGTCCGGGGTCGTTGACTGTGCCAGCCGAGTGTTGGCGTGCGTCGCGTTCCAGTCCAGAGGAGGTGGAGGTCGCTAAGGTATGAGTGGGTTGATTCACGCCTGTCTCCCTAATTATCTGACTTCATTGCTTCTCATTGGACCCATCTTGATTGGCCATCTTGATTGGATCGAGTCTAATTATAGACATGTGAATTGCAAACGTCAGTGTCAATTATTGTGTTGCGTTGCACAACGCATGGTTTACAGCTTTTTGATAATTATCATAAACACCAACCGATGTTTGGCGGCCTGCTTGACATTGTTGCGGCGCAGCTATAGCTAGTGAGCGAAATTTTCTGCTGGTGATCTTTAAGAAAAAAGTTCGCCAAATTTGTGTCTCTTCCGTGGAAGTTTGGAATTTTAATTCCTATATGCCGCTACGGTTGGGGTACGACGTGTGCCGGTCCGGTGGGCTGGTTATGCGGCTCGCAAGCATATGGTTGCTTGTGAGAACATCTTCCAGAGACAGACAAAGTAGAAGCGCATGCTCTCAAAACTTGCACGCGGCGTCGCAATTGCTTCTGTGTTCACGTTACTGACCGGATGTAATCTGGTCGTGATGGATCCGTCTGGCGATATTGCGTCACAGCAAGCCGACCTTATCGTTGTTTCCACGATCCTGATGCTGATCATCATCCTTCCGGTGATGGCGCTGACAGTGTTCTTTGCCTGGAAATATCGTCAATCCAATAAGGATGCAGAGTACGATCCTGAATGGCACCATTCCACCAAGCTGGAAATTGTCATCTGGTCCGCCCCGCTTGCGATCATTATCGCGCTGGGTGCGATCACCTGGGTCAGTACGCACACCCTGGACCCATACCGCCCGCTGGATCGTATCGATGCGGAACGTCCGCTTGAGAAAGATCACAAGCCGATGGTGGTAGAAGTCGTTTCCCTCGATTGGAAATGGCTGTTCATCTATCCCGAGCAAGGGATTGCGACCATCAATGAGCTGGCCGCACCGATTGATACGCCGATCCAGTTCAAAATCACCTCTTCGGGGATCATGAACTCCTTCTATGTTCCGGCACTGGCCGGGATGATCTATTCGATGGCCGGTATGGAAACCAAGCTCCATGCCGTGATCAACGAGGAAGGCGTCTATGACGGGTTTTCGGCGAACTATAGTGGCGAGGGTTTCTCGCATATGCGCTTCAAGTTCCACGGGCTGAGCAACGCAGGCTTTGATGACTGGGTTGCCAAAGTCAAATCCGATAGCGCCACTTTGGGCCGTTCGGAATATCTGGAACTTGAAAAGCCAAGCATTGCGGAACCGGTCCACTATTTCGGTAATGTCGATCCGGAACTTTACACGGCCATCCTGAATATGTGCGTCGATCAGTCGAAAATGTGCATGAACGAAATGATGCATATCGACAAAAATGGCGGTGGCGGTCTTGCGGGTATCTATAACGTTATGTCGCTGACATACGACACCCCGCGCGAACGTGGCAGCCAGCCTTTGCCGTTGACCGAATCATTCGTGGCAACGCTTTGCACGACGCCGACAGGCGGTCTGAGCCAGGAAATTTCTTCGATCCCGCTTTTTGAAAACGGGTCTGAAGACAGCCGGTTCAGCCCCGTTCCTGCCAGCGTATCGACAGGGTTCTGAAGCAGTGCCGGTTGATGTAAGTCGACCGGCCCTTCGCGGCTTGCGCACCGGCCCGGCCGGTGCGTTGCCGCATCGAAAAGAAGAGTAATCCGATGTTTTCAAATCCGGACCTTTTGCATTTTATATTTGGCCGGCTTTCACTCGACTCCTTCCCGATGTTCCACGAGCCGATCCTGGCTGTGACATTCGCGGGGGTTGTTCTGGGTGGTATCGTCGTTGTTGGCGCGCTGACCTATTTCAAACTGTGGGGTTACCTGTGGCATGAATGGATTACATCTATCGATCATAAAAAGATCGGTATCATGTATATCATTCTGGCTCTGATCATGCTTTTGCGCGGCTTTGCCGACGCGATCATGATGCGTGCCCAGCAGGCGATTGCCTTTGGCGATGTTGCTGGCTATCTGCCGCCCGATCACTACGACCAGATCTTTACCGCCCACGGCGTGATAATGATCTTCTTCGTGGCGATGCCGCTGGTGACAGGGCTTATGAACTTCGTCGTGCCGCTTCAGATTGGTGCGCGTGACGTTGCCTTCCCGTTCCTGAACAATTTCAGCTTCTGGATGACGGCGGCGGGTGCGATCACGGTGATGATCTCGCTGTTTGTTGGCGAGTTTGCCAAAACCGGCTGGCTGGCCTATCCGCCGCTTTCGGACATTGTCTACAGTCCGGGGGTCGGGGTTGATTACTATATCTGGGCCTTGCAGATTGCCGGTGTCGGTACATTGTTGTCGGGCGTGAACCTGATTGTGACCATCGTCAAGATGCGCGCACCGGGCATGTCGATGATGAAAATGCCGGTCTTCACCTGGACCGCGCTTTGCACCAACATCCTGATCGTTGCCGCCTTCCCGGTTCTGACCGCGGTTCTGGTTCTGCTGTCGCTTGACCGTTATGTCGGCACGAATTTCTTCACCAATGATCTTGGCGGCAACGCCATGATGTATGTGAACCTGATCTGGATCTGGGGCCACCCGGAAGTTTACATCCTGATCCTGCCGGCATTTGGCGTATTTTCGGAAGTGGTTTCGACCTTCTGCCGTAAACGCCTGTTCGGTTACAGCTCGATGGTTTACGCAACGATCGTTATTACCATCCTGTCCTATCTGGTCTGGCTGCATCACTTCTTCACCATGGGGTCGGGTGCCAGTGTGAACGCCTTCTTTGGTATCACCACGATGATCATCTCGATCCCGACCGGGGCCAAGATATTCAACTGGCTGTTCACCATGTATAAGGGCCGCATTAGCTTTGACGTCCCGATGCTGTGGACGATGGGCTTTATGCTGACCTTCGTGATTGGTGGCATGACCGGTGTGATGCTCGCGGTTCCGCCGGCGGACTTCGTGCTGCATAACAGCCTCTTCCTGATTGCGCATTTCCACAATGTCATCATCGGTGGCGTGGTGTTCGGGATGTTTGCCGGTATCGTTTACTGGTTCCCGAAGGCGTTCGGTTACAAGCTTGACCCGTTCTGGGGCAAAATGTCCTTCTGGTTCTGGCTGATCGGGTTCTATTTCGCCTTCATGCCGCTTTATGTCCTTGGCCTGATGGGCGTTACCCGCCGCATGAACCATTTCGATGACGGCTCGCTGCAAATCTGGTTCATCATTGCTGCCTTTGGTGCGGTTCTGATTGCCATCGGTATTGCATCGTTCCTGATGTCGCTGGTCGTGTCCTTCATCAAGCGTGAAGAACTGCGTGATGAAACGGGCGATCCGTGGGATGGCCGTACGCTGGAATGGTCGACCTCGTCGCCGCCCCCGGCATACAACTTTGCCTTCACCCCGGTCGTTCACGATCTTGATGCCTGGGCTGATATGAAGAAGCGTGGCTATGTCCGCCCGACTTCCGGGTTCCTCGACATTCACATGCCGAAAAACACCGGTGCCGGTGCGATCCTTGCGGGGATGTCGCTTGTTCTCGGTTTCGCGCTGATCTGGCATATCTGGTGGCTTGTCGCCGTCAGCTTCATCGCCCTGATCGGTACCGCGATTGCGCACACCTTCAACTACAACCGTGATTACCACATCCCGGCCAGCGAAGTTGTTGCAACCGAAGACGAACGTACCGCCCTTTTGGCAAAGCAGCAGGCGTAAGGGAATGACAATGGCGAATACAACTGCCTCTCAGACCGAAGCGCCGGTCTTTTACCTGAAGGAAGAGCATCACCCGCAGAACGGGACGATGCTTGGCTTCTGGCTCTATCTGATGAGCGACTGCCTCATCTTTGCGATCCTGTTTGCAACCCATGGCGTGCTTGGCCGCAATTATGCGGCCGGGCCGGCACCGGTGGATCTGTTTGATCTGGAACTGGTTGCGATCAACACCTCCATGCTGCTGTTTTCCTCGATCACCTATGGCTTTGCCATGCTGGCGATGGAAAAGGGCAGCATCAAGGGAACCCAGATGTGGCTGGCGATTACCGGCCTGTTCGGTGTTGCCTTCGTCGGGTTGGAAATTTACGAGTTCCATCATCTTTGGAGTCTCGGCGCCACCCCGATGCGCAGTGGTTTCCTGTCGTCGTTCTACACGCTGGTTGCGACCCACGGGCTTCATGTGACGTTTGGTATCATCTGGCTTGTCACCCTGATGGTTCAGGTTGCAAAGCGTGGTCTGATCGTCGAAAACAAGCGTCGTTTGATGTGCCTTTCGCTGTTCTGGCACTTCCTTGACGTGATCTGGATCGGCGTATTCTCCGTTGTTTACCTGTTGGGAGTTCTGGGATGAGCACGCATTCTCATGCACATGATGACCATCACGGTCACGATCATGCTGACGGTGCCAGCCACGGCACCTTCAACAGCTATCTGATCGGTTTCATCCTGTCGGTAATCCTGACCGCCATCCCGTTCTGGCTGGTGATGGATGGAGTTCTTGACAGCAAGGTGGCAACCGCGGCCTGGGTCATGGGCCTTGGTGTCGTGCAGATTGTCGTCCATATGGTCTACTTCCTGCACATGAACACCAAGTCCGAAGGCGGCTGGAACATGCTGGCGCTGATCTTTACTCTTGTGATCGTGGCGATTGCCATCGCCGGTTCGCTGTGGGTGATGTATCACCTGAACACCAACATGATGCCGCAGATGGATCATGAAATGATCCGAAGCTTCGGCTAGGTTTTGCTGATGTAATTGGGGCGCGATACTTTCACCGGTATCGCGCCCTTTTTTGTTCCGATGATGTTTTGAAGGTCATGAAGATTATGGCTGATACGGATATGTCTACCGCCAAGGGACCGTCGATCAGGACCCGCATCGTGGTTTGCATTCTGGCCGCGATCCTGTTTTCGGGTTTTGCGGGCCTTGGTGTCTGGCAGGTTGAACGCCGGGCGTGGAAGCTTGATCTGATTGAACGGGTTGATGCCCGCGTTCATGGTGACCCGTTAACCGCACCGGACCGGGCGGATTGGGAAAATGTTACCCGCGAACGTGACGAATACCGCAAGGTTACGTTGCTAGGCCGTTATCGCAACGATCTGGAAAGCCACGTTTATGCTGCCACGGATTATGGTGCGGGATACTGGGTCATGACCCCGTTCGAACGGGTCGATGGCACCATTATCATGATCAATCGCGGCTTTGTCCCAACCGACCGCCGCGAACCTGATAGCCGGACGGATGGCTTGGTTTCAGGCGATACGCGCGTCACCGGTCTTTTGCGGATGGATGAGCCGGGCGGTACCTTTATCCGGGACAACGTGCCTGACGAAGACCGCTGGTATTCGCGCGATGTGCGCGCCATGGCCGCGAAACGCGGCCTTAACCCGGATGATGTCGCACCATATTTCATTGATGCCAATGGAAGTAACAATCCCGGAAAACTGCCGGTGGGCGGGCTGACACGGATCAGTTTCCCCAACAATCATCTGATGTATGCCATAACGTGGTTTGGCATGGCGGCGCTGACGCTGGTGGCGGCATGGATCGTTCTGCGTACAAGGCGTAGCAGAGATGATGACAGTGATCCTGAATAAGTGATCGCTGTCGCTACTGTCTTGCCGTGGATCACATCCGGCTATCAAAATTCCCGCGGTCTTCGGCGATAACCCGAAGAGCTATCGAAACAAAAGGGCCGGTTTCTGCGAAATGAAACCGGCCGTTTCGTTTTTCAAAATGTCGCCGCGCAGTGATCAGATATTTGTATGATCAATGACTTCGCCGCGTGCCGGATAGTTTTTGGCAATGACAAAATCAAGCGCCCCCAGAATCTCGGCAAAGGCCGGGCGGGCGAATGGCATGGTTTGAACGGTGCCAAAATAAAGTGTGCCATCAGGCCGGACAAGGAACAGGCCCGGTTCGGAAAACAGGGCCGGTTCTTCGAACCCGGACGATGTCACGCCGTTGCTTGACGAAATATACAGGCCCCATTCGCGGGCTTTTTCGAGGCTGAGGCCATAACCGAGATCAAGGTTTTCAAGGGCCCATTTTTCTCTGGCCGTTTCGGCGCGGTCCTGTGTATCCGATGACAGGACAATCACATTGACACCTCGTTTGGCGAAGTCGGCCAGCTTGTCATCAAGGTCTTTAAGGTATTTGCCGCAGATCGGACAATGCAGGCCGCGATAGAACACTACCATGGTAAAGCTTTCCGGCGTCTGCTCGGCAAGCGACCATGTGCCGCCACCGACAAGCGGGACGGACAGGGCAGGGACCTTTTGGCGCGGCATCAGGGGCGTAATTGCGGACATTTCGTTCCTCATGAATGTTATCTGACTGAATGACGAATAATGTGGAATGATCATTCCGAAATAACAACAAACAAATGGTTCCATCACCGAACTGTGATGGCGGATGGTCTGGAATCAGAGTTTGCGGGCAACCACGAAACGGGCATGGTCCGAGGCAGGGTAAAGGCCGGTTTCGATGATTTCGAAACCCTCGCTTGTGATCATTGCGTCCAGTTCGCCATAGCGCAGGGAATGGACAAACGGCGCAAAACCAAGCTTGCGCATCACGACAATGACAAGGGCAAGGAACCGACCGGCTTCACCAAGGCAGCCGGTTTTTGAAATGAACAGCCCGCCGGGTTCCAGTCGCCGATGAATTGCACGGATTTCAGCAGGAATATCGCGGACAAGATGCAGGACATTAAACGCCAGAACGGCATCAAATACCTGATCGGCAAGATCGCCATCGGACAGGCGGGCGGTGCGGAAATGGATATTCGGGTGTTTCCCATCGGCAAGCTTATCCTGCGCAATGGCGATCATGGCAGGGGACAGGTCGGTTGCTGTGATCTGTCCGACCGACGGGGCTAGCAGCAAGGCGGTTGAACCGGTGCCGCATCCGATTTCAAGAACAATCTGGTCCAGTCTCAGATAATGACGGGTGCGATCCAGAGTTTCGGCATAAGCCGACTGATTCCTGACCGGTTTTCGGGCATATTTCGTCGCGGCCTTGTCCCAGAATTTTGTATCTTGGTCCATGCCATCCCCCGTATATGGTTGCGTGACCCGCGATGGGTATACACGCAAAACGGGTGAATGTGAATTCACCCATCCGGGGCAGGGCGACATTTTGCCGAGATCGGGGTTCAGTCGAGCGTGGACAGGATGATATCGACGTAATCGTCAAGCGTATCCTTGTCCGCACCACGGCGCGCCATCAGATGCACGCCCTGAATGGAGCCGGCCAGAAAGCGCGAGAAGGAGCGGATATTTTTATCCTTGCTGATGGTGCCCTGTTCAACGCCGCGATGAAGTGCGCGGGCAAACATATCTTCGACCCGGCGGAATGACGCCTGTGCAATTGCTGCGGTTTCGGGATCGTGTGGTGCCAGTTCCATGCCGGAATTGACGATCAGGCAACCCTTGTGGCGGCCTTCGCCGCAGCCCTGTCGTCCGGCATCGCGGAAGGTCGCGACGATGGCCTCGCGACCATCGACGGTTTCGCGCAGTTTGGCAAAGCGAACCGTGCTGACCTTCTGGCTGTAATGGTCTAGAACACGGAGGAACAGGGCCTTTTTATCGCCGAAGCTTGAATACATACTTGCACGGTTAATACCGGTTTCCTCGACCAGGTCCTGCACCGAGGTCGCCTCGAAGCCTTTGCTCCAGAAAATGTTCATGGCGTTATCAAGAACGCTTTCTTCGTCAAATGTGCGGGGGCGGGCCATCGGCAATCCTTCCTTGTTCCAGTAACTGGAATGGATGTTCTGAAACATATTCAAAATAGGCGCGGGAGCGCGCAATATCAACTGACAAAGTCAGAAGCAACCGGTAGTGCGCACATTCCCGATATCTATTGTTCCTTGCGCTTTGCCAGCAGGTCGCGGATTTCGCGCAGAAGGGCGACATCCTCGGGCGTTGCGGGCGGGGGCGTTTCACCGGCTTTTTCGTCTTCTTTTTTCTTGGCCCTGTTGATTGCCTTGACGACAAGGAACAAGACCCAGGCAATGATCGCGAAATTAAGCGCAATGGTAATGAATGCGCCATAGCCGATTACGGCCCCCTGTGCCTTGGCATCGGCGTAATTCGTTGCGGTTACCGCGTCCGACAGGGCAATGAAATAGTTGGAAAAATCGAGCCCGCCAGAAATATAACCGATCACCGGCATGATGACGTCCCCGACAAGAGATGTGACAATCCGCCCGAATGCCGCCCCGATGATCACACCGATTGCCAGATCGACAACATTGCCGCGCAGGGCAAACTTCTTGAATTCTTCAAACATGTTTACCTGTCCTCTTTCATTCTTGGTTTTATCGGGAAGGCGGTTTGATGCCCTACCGATAAAAAACTTTAGAATTGAAATGCGAAAACAGGAATTGTTTTGTTTGGTTGAGGAGGGCTATCCGATCAGCCCGCCACCAAAAGGCGATTTAACGTGACAAAGCTGTAATCCGGTCCATCGGGATTGTTGATGGTGGCACGCGCGGTTTCCTGCCATTTTTCGGCGGGCAGGGGATCAAGAAACGCATCGCCTGCAAAATCGGCATGGACTTCGGTCAGCTCGTATCGCGTGGTGTAGCGCATGGCGAGTTTGTATATCTGCGCGCCACCAGCGATGATGACCTCGTTGACATCGTCCCTGGCCGCGATCTGATCGGCCAGTTTGATCGCACTTTCGATGTCATGGCAGACGCGGACATTTTCATGATCAAATGTCCAGTCGGTATCGCGTGTCACCACGATGGTGGTGCGTTTGGGAAGCGGTTTGCCAATCGCCTCGAACGTCACGCGGCCCATGATCATTGGTTTGCCAAGGGTGAGTGCCTTGAACCGTTTAAGGTCCTCGGGCAGGTGCCAGGGCATCCAGCCATCCTTGCCAATCGCACCGTTTTGGGCGGCGGCAACCACGGCAACCCGTTCGATCCGGTCGTTATTGTTGGCGGGCATCAGACGGCCACCTTGCCCGCGATATGCGGATGCGGGTCATAGCCGGTCAGTTCGAAATCGTCATACTTGAAATCAAAGATCGATTTGACTGCCGGATTGATTTTCATGGTCGGCAACGGGCGCGGTTCACGCGACAGCTGCAATTCGACCTGTTCAAGATGGTTGGTGTAAAGATGGGCATCGCCCAGCGTATGGACGAAATCACCCACGCCAAGATCGCAAACCTGCGCGACCATCATGGTCAGCAGGGCATAGGATGCGATATTGAACGGTACGCCCAGGAAGATATCGGCACTGCGTTGATAAAGCTGGCAGGAAAGTTTGCCATTCGCGACATAGAACTGGAACAGGCAGTGGCAGGGCGGCAGCGCCATGTTGGGCACATCGGCCACATTCCATGCCGAAACGATCAGGCGACGGCTGTCGGGATTGTTTTTGATCTGGTCGATCAACTGGGTGATCTGGTCGATGGTTTCGCCGTTTGCCCCGCGCCATGACCTCCACTGGCCGCCATAAACCGGGCCAAGTTCACCGTTTTCATCGGCCCATTCGTTCCAGATGCGTACTCCATTGTCCTGAAGATATTTGACATTGGTGTCACCGGCCAGGAACCAGAGCAATTCATGGATGATCGATTTCAGATGCAGCTTTTTGGTGGTGACCATCGGAAAGCCCTTTGACAGGTCAAACCGCATCTGGTGACCAAAGACCGATACCGTGCCGGTGCCGGTGCGATCTTCCTTATGTGCGCCAGTATCGCGCACCAGTCGCATCAGATCGAGATATTGCTGCATGCCGCATCCTGTTGTTCGGAATCATGTTTGGGGCAGCATAGTTGGCAATGGATGGGGCGGCAAGTCACCCGGTGACGGTATCAGGGCTTGGGTGCTGTATGGCAGGGCGTCGTTCGTTTGCTTTGTCGGCTTAAAGGTCGATCTGGTGAAAGTTTTTGCCAATTCCCTTGCGAAAGCAGACCCATTTGCCCTATATAGGGGCTGTCGGGGCAACCCGACTATGGCGTTACACGACTTGGCAGAATAGACATTACGGACCCGGGGGCGGTACCCGGCGGCTCCACCAACTTTCATCTATCTGACTTCGTCCGACTCAGGCGAAGATGTTGGGGCCGAAATAGGATCGACGTGTGTAGTAAAAGCCTCTGTTGGCGCTCGGCATGGTACCACCGTTATCGGGCTAATGTTTGTAAACGCAAACGACAACAATGCTCCGGTTGCTGTTGCCGCCTAAGCGGTACTAGCACCAAAGCGAAATTCCGATTGCCGGGAGCGGTAGTCTGGTGGGGGATGGGGCACCTAGCAACAGAACGCCCCGCTCTTGTATTTTTCCCCCTCTCCGTTATGAATAGAAGCAATTCAATTGCGTCATCTGCAAATGACGCGATCAGGTGCCATATATAAATGACGGGCATATCCTGAAATCATCAGGGAACCCGCCAGACACAGGATTATCGATGCAGGAACCGGAAGAATTCCGTTACGACCTTATGGTCGATCAGGCGCTGCGCGGCGTGGTGAAGCAGATCCTTTCGCGCGTGGCCGAAGAAGGCCTTTTCGGCGAGCATCACTATTACATCACGTTCCAGACCAATCATCCCGGCGTTGCTTTGCCTGAAGGACAGCGCAAGGCGCACCCGGATAATATCACCGTTGTATTGCAGCACCGGTTCTGGGACCTGAAAGCGGAAGACGATCATTTTTCGGTCGGCATGAGCTTCGATGGCATGCCAACCACCGTGGTTGTCCCGTTTGATGCCATGCTGGCCTTTGTCGATCCGTCTGCCAATTTCATGCTGACCTTCAGCGTCGAAGAAGAAATGGGCGACGATGATTTCGATTACGACGAAGATGACGATCTTGACGCCGATCTGGTTGATGGCGATGAAGACGCGACCCCGCAGCTGGTGACCGAGCCTTCCAAGCGCGGTAAGAAAAAGCCCGCCGAACAGGGCGAAACCGGCGAAGTCATCGCCCTTGATGCGTTTCGAAAAAAATGAGCTTCAAAGGGGCGGGCATTTGGCTCGCCCTTTTTTCTTTCCCGCATGCCCGGTCCGGTTTCCCGCCGATTGCCGGAAGTCTGTTCATCTAATGTATCGTGGAAATTTGCCGCGTTTGGCGTTATGAACGGCACAAATTAAAACAAACCCACCTTGTTTTTGAGAGAGACGAGAACTTATCCCATGAGTGATTTTGTCTATAAACCCATGTTCGAGCAGGGTAAGGACACGACCCCTTACCGCAAGATCGGTGACGAAGGCGTTTCAACCGTTGAGGTCAATGGCGAGACGTTTTTGAAAGTCGAACCCGAGGCGATTGAGAAACTGACGCTTCAGGCGTTTTTCGATTGTTCGCATTTGCTGCGCCCGGGCCATCTCGAACAGTTGCGCAAAATCCTTGATGACCCGGAAGCAACGCCGAATGACAAGTTCGTTGCGATGGACCTTCTGAAAAACGCCAATATCGCATCGGGCGGCGTTTTGCCGATGTGCCAGGATACCGGTACGGCGATTGTCATGGGCAAGCGCGGTGGCAAGGTCATCACCAATGGTGCCGATGAAGAAGCCCTGTCAAAGGGCATCTGGCGTGCCTATCAGGAACATAACCTGCGTTATTCGCAGGTGTCGCCGGTTAATATGTTCGAAGAAAAGAACACGGGTTCGAACCTTCCAGCCCAGATCGATCTGTATGCGACGCCGGGCAATGAATATAAATTCATGTTCATGGCAAAGGGCGGTGGTTCGGCCAACAAGACCTTCCTGTATCAGCAGACCAAGGCGCTTCTGAACCCGGAAAGCCTGCGGAAGTTTCTGGACGAGAAAATCAGAACGCTGGGTACTTCTGCCTGCCCGCCCTATCACCTTGCCATCGTGATTGGCGGAACATCAGCCGAGGCAGCGCTCAAGACCGTTAAAATGGCATCGGCACGTTATTACGATAACCTGCCGACCGAAGGCGGTGTGCATGGCCAGGCCTATCGTGATCTTGAATGGGAACAGAAGGTTCTTGAGATGACGCGCGAAATGGGCATTGGCGCACAGTTCGGCGGCAAGTATTTCTGCCATGACGTGCGTGTTGTCCGCCTGCCGCGCCACGGGGCAAGCTGCCCGGTGGCGATTGGTGTTTCGTGCTCGGCCGACCGTCAGGTTCTGGGCAAGATCACCAAGGACGGCATTTTCATCGAAGACCTGGAACACAACCCGGCAAAATATCTTCCGGAAGTGTCGGACGAACATCTTGATGACAATGTGGTCAAGGTTGACCTGAACCGTCCGATGGATGAAATCCGTAAACAGCTTTCCGGGTATTCGGTCAAGACGCGTCTGGCGCTGACCGGGACCGTGATCGTGGCGCGTGATATTGCGCACGCCAAGATCAAGGAACGCCTTGATGCTGGCGAAGGCATGCCCGATTACATGAAAAACCACCCGGTTTATTATGCAGGCCCGGCAAAAACACCCGAAGGCATGCCGTCCGGTTCGTTCGGCCCGACCACGGCGGGACGTATGGATGCCTATGTTGAACAGTTCCAGGCCGCAGGCGGATCGTTCGTCATGCTTGCCAAGGGCAACCGTTCGAAACAGGTCAAGGATGCGTGTAAAAACCACGGCGGGTTCTATCTTGGTTCCATCGGTGGTCCGGCCGCGCGCCTTGCGCAGGATTGCATCAAGAAAGTCGAAGTCCTTGAATACCCCGAACTGGGCATGGAAGCCGTCTGGAAGATCGAGGTCGAAGATTTCCCGGCCTTTATCGTGATCGACGACAAGGGCAATGACTTCTTTGCCGAATTTGGCATCTGATTTCGATATTACTGATTTGAAACAGGGCAGTGCGGGCAATCCGTGCTGCCCTGTTTTTGTTTGCGGCCGGTTATGCATAGCTGACCCACGGTCAAAATTCTTGCCTTGATTGGTGCTGCGTGGTCTGATTTTCGCAAAATCAACCCTTTAGCGGGAATGCTGATATGTCTCGAACTTCTGCTGTTGCCATGAACAGTGCAACAGAAAGCCGTCTGGTCGGTGTGACATCGGCCCTGGCGACGGTGGCGATCTGGGCTGCGTGGCTGATTGTCACGCGCTATGCCATGACATCCGATTTTACCGCGGTCGATATCGGGCTTTTGCGCTTTGTCGTGCCGTTTGTGTTGCTGGCCCCGATCTGGCTTAAACGCGGGATCTGGCCCAAGGGGCTTTCGATTGCCAATGGCCTGATCATGCTGGTGGGATCAGGCGCATTTTATACGCTTCTGGTGGCCAGTGCCCTGCAATATGTTCCGGCAAGCCATGTGGGCATTTTACTGCCCGGTGTGATGGCGGTCTGGGCGGTTCTGATTGCGGTTGTGATGTTCGGTGAACGGCCGGGCTGGGTCCGGCTGGCGGGTTATGCCACGGTGATTACCGGTATCGTCCTGTTGGCGGTGCTTAAACCCGGCCATTCGACCGGTGACACGATCCTTTATGGCTATGGTCTTGTGTCGGCCGGGGCATTCATGTGGGCGTGCTATACTCACGCAATGCGTCAAAGCGGCCTTGGTGCGCTGGAAGCGGCGGCATTTGTCGGCTTCTGGTCGTTTGTGATCATGGCGGTGGTAGCCCTGTTTACGGGCACGCACATCCCTGATGCGCCGATGGATGACGTGCTGCTGTTGCTCGTCACACAGGGCCTGCTGGCGGGATGCGTTGCGGTGGTGACCTATGGGCTTGCGGTGCGTCATATCGGGTCAACCGGTGCCTCGGCCTTTGGTGCGATGACCCCGGCATTGACCGCGCTCGGCGGTGTGTTCCTGCTTGGTGAGGAAGGCAATCTTGCGCTGGCGATTGCAGTGGCACTGGTGATTTTCGGTGTGATGGTTGCATCGGGCATTTTCCGCAAGGTTTTGCGTTAGTCCCCTGTTGCCAAAGACATGTTTGAAGGTGCCGGTGGCGGGATAATTCAGCCCGCCGCTGGTGCCTTTTTCTTTGGGATGCGCAGTTCTGCCGATGCGCACAGAAAATTCTTTTCGCAGGTGCAAAATCACGTTAGCATCATATTCGTGATTGCAAAGGCGCAGTTACGAACAATCGGCAGGCAACGAGGCTTGCAAGACAATCGCGCGACCGGACGGCGTTATGCACGGTCGATTTCAGATGTCCCATGCCTCGGAGAAGTTCAATGTTTGCCGGTTTCATGCGTTCCGTTTCCCCCGATGAAGACAGCCGTTCAAAACAGGGCCGCGAGGCCGGGCTTGGCGATATTCTGCGCCTGTTGCGCACGGTTGGGACAATTGCCGATGATGCACGACAAAGTGACGCGGCGATTGCCGGTATCCTTGATGCGGTTTGCGATTATTGCCACTGGCCGGTCGGTCATGCCTACCTGCTTCGCGAAGACAATACGCTGTCTTCGGCCAAAATCTGGTCGATCGGGCGGGGTGTTTTGCCCACAGATCTGACCGATTTTCGGTTGCAGTCAGAGGCCACGGTTTTCACCATCGGGCAGGGCCTGATCGGGTCGGTTGCAAAGACGGGGGAACCTGTCTGCATCGAAAACGTTGTTACTAAGGACGGCTTCCTGCGCGCCAGCGGGGCTGCCCGGAACGGGTTGCAGGGCTGTTTCGCGTTGCCGGTCAAAATGGCCGGTAAAGTGGTGGCCGTCATCGAATTTTTCAGCCGTGATATCGCCCGTCTTGATGATGAGATGCTTGAACTGCTTGGCTTTGTTGGCGGGCAGGTCGCACGCGTGCTCGAACGTGATGCGGCACTGGCCGCGCGCGAAAAACTGGCATCGGATTTTGAAAGCCAGGTGCAGGGTACGGTCGGGATGCTGGGTGCCGCGGTCAGCCAGATGCGCAGTGCGCTTGACGTGCTGGGCGATAGCAACCGGCGGACGGATGCATGCGGCAAGGGCATTGATCAGGCGGCCCATGCCGCCCTCTCCCGGATTGAAAATGTCGCCGGACAGATGGATGCGCTTCAGGCGGCGTTGACCACGATTGGCGATGATGCCGGGGCGAATGTGGAAACCACCCGTGCATTGGGGGCGCAGGCACGTGAGATGCGCGATGAATTTGCCAAATTGCAGGCGCGTGCAGCCGATGCGGGCAAGATGCTGTCGACAATTTCGGCCATCGCCAGCCAGATCAAATTGCTGGGGCTGAATGCCTCGATCGAGGCGGCACGTGTTGGCGAGGCCGGGAAGGGCTTTGCCATCGTTGCCAAGGAAGTCAAGGCGTTGGCGGGGCAATCCGAAGCCGCAACTGCCGAAATCGCCCAATGGATGGATGGTGTCACCGGGGCGATTTCAAAGGCCGGTGGGGATATCGACCGGATTTCCGATGCGATGGGCGACTTGCAGGCGCGTGCCGAAATCACCGCGGATCAAACCGGTGGGCAGGTTGAAATTTGTCGCACCGTTGCAGGGGATGCGCTTGATGCGTTGAAACAGGCGCGGGTGGTGGGTGCCAGTGTTTCCGATATTGCAGAGGCAATTTCCCATAACGGGCAGGTCGCGGGCGAACTTTCCGATGCAGCGCGGAATCTTGAAACACAAGGATCGGACCTTAGCCATCGGGTCGAGGGCTTTGTCGGTCAGATCCTGGCGATGTGAGGGTTAGACTATCCGGTCGGGGAATTTCGATGTGCGTTTTGCCACCATGCGGGCCAATGGCGGACCAAACAGCAGTACCATGAAAAAGCGCGTTGCCTGTAACACCAGGATAAAGGACAAGTCGACATTGGTGCTGGCCGCGATGATGGCGACCGAGTCAAGCCCGCCGGGGCTGGTGGCGAGATAGGCGGTCAGTGGATCAACATCCATGAAAATCACCAGCAATACCGAAATCCCGGCACAAAAACCGATCAGAACGAAAATCGAAATCAGGATTTTCGGCAGGGCGTACGCCGCGTGGCGTAAAACTGCAGGTGTGAATTTCAACCCGATCATCCAGCCGATCACGGCATAGGTCAGGCCAAGAAACCATTCAGGCAGGACGATATCGACCATACCGGTGATGCTTAACACCATGACGACGATCATCGGCACCAGAAGCGGACCCGATGGCAAACGTGACTTTGCCCCGACAATGCACAGGATGACGGCGATTGCCACTGTTATACCGAAATCGCCGATATCAAACGGGCTAAACCATTGATGCGGATGGGCCGCCGCCAATGCCGGATCGACCCAGAAATTGGCAACACTTGATGCCACGGCAACCACAATCACCACCCGGACATATTGCATGAAGGCCACTAGTCTGGCATCGGCGCCAAAGGCCTCGGCCATGATGACCATGGCGGATGCGGCACCCGGTGATGATCCCCAAATGCCTGCCGTTCCCGGCAGGACCTGCTTGATGCACAATATCCAGCCCAAAAAGCTGCTGGCGATCAATGTCAGTGCCGTAACGCCCAGAACCAGCGGCCAGTCATGCATGAAAGATGTGATGATCCCGGCGGTCATTGACCCGCCGACCATGCAGCCAAGCACCGATTGCGCGCCAAGATAGATCGGCTTTGGCATGGCGATGGTGGTGCCATTGGTACCCATGACAATGCCAACAATCATCGGGCCGAGCAAAAGGGCGGCCGGGATATCCGCATCATGCAGGATCACGGACAGCACAAGCGAAACGCCAATCAGCAATCCCCATTGCATAAGATGCGGCATTTTGCCGAGCTTTTCCCGATCAGGGGGCGAGTTGGGTTTGGGGGACTTGGGGGCGTGGGGCGCATGGGGCGAGGTATCTGGCACGGGAAAGCCTTTGTTTGGGGCAGCAGGGTTATGGGGTGGTAAAGGTCAGTTCGGCTGATTGGCGGACACGCGCAATGCGCGGCAGGATTTCGGTGATTGAAAACTGGTGCATTTCGACCGATTTGGTGGCGGTGGTATCCTCGGCAATCACGATGTTATAGCCGTGTTCCCACGCCGACCGGGCGGTGGATTCCACGCCGAAATTGGTGACAACACCGCCAAGGACGATGGTTTCAATCCCGCGACGGCGAAGCTGCAGATCAAGATCGGTGCCGTAAAACGCGCCCCATTGATGTTTGGTAATGACGATATCGCCGGGTTGTATCAAGTCATCCACAAGGGTGCCCCAATCTTCGGGCGGGCATTTCGCCGGGACGGATGGCAGATCAACCATCTGGTGCGGGGCATCGGCCATGTCAGAAGACCAGTAAACGCGGACCAGAACGATGGGGGCTTTGGCCGAACGGAATTTGGCGATCAGATTGCGGGCATTTTCAAGCACCACATCACCGCTTCGCGGATGCAGGGACTGGGCCAGAATGCCGTTTTGCAGGTCGATCATGACAAGGGCGGTACGCGCCGGATCCAGCAGGATTTGGTCTTTGGGCATGGGGCACCTGATTGGGGCAAGGTATCGGATCGGGGCGGATGGCGACGCCGTTTGGGAGTGGCGCACTGCTTTGGGGAAGGATCATGATAAACCGAAACATCCTGATATGGCGAGTTTTTCGGATGAATAGCGGGGAAACAGCGGGCAGGCAGGGGATTGGGACTTGGCCCGATCAATCGCGGTGGCTTATGTTTTTGATCGCCACAGGAACAGGGAAACCCGATTGTCATGACCATCGATTTTATCTTTGACGGGCCTGATGATGCCAAGCAGACCATTTTGCTGGCGCATGGGGCGGGGGCTGCAATGGATAGCCCGTTCATGAATGAAATGGCGGCCGGTCTGGCGGCATGTGGCTATCGCGTGGCGCGGTTTGAATTTCCTTATATGGCGAAACGCCGGGTGGACGGGAAAAAGCGTGGGCCGGATCGGGCCCCGGTTCTGATCGAGACTTATCAGCAGGTTGTGACACAGCTTGACACGCCCGAAAAACTTGTGATTGGTGGCAAATCAATGGGCGGGCGGATCGCCAGTATGGTCGCAGATGACCTTGGCGTGCGTGGTGTCGTCTGCCTTGGTTATCCGTTTCATCCACCGGGGAAGCCTGAAAACCTGCGGACTGCGCATTTACAGACGATGAAAACACCTACCCTGATTTGTCATGGCACGCGCGACCCGTTTGGCAGTCCGGACGAGGTAGCGGGTTATGGACTGGCCGACACGGTATCCCTGCACTGGGTCTCCGACGGTGATCATGATTTCGACGCGCGCAAGAAGTCCGGTCACACACAGGAAGGCAATATTGTCGAAGCGATCAACGCGATTGATGCCTTTGTCAAAAGCACGGGATGACGTGGTTGGTTGCGCCATCCCGCAAAAATCCGGGGTTACTGTGCCAGTAACCCGCCATAGGGATCATCCAAAATGATCCGCCATACATTGCCGTTCGTTCGTTTCAGAACAGAAACCGAAAGGCCGTTATCATTGATTTGCGTTCCGTCCGGTGCCGTTCCCTGCATCGTCCATGGTGCAATGTGAAGGGCTGTATCATCGGTGACGAATACCTTGTGCCCGCCATAATCAAATGCCGGGTTGATGTCAAAGAACTGAATGAACTGTTCACGGATTTCCATGGCACCGCTTGTGGCAGTACCCGGTGTGAAGGCAATAACAGCATCATGGTCATAATGCGCCAGAACGCCTTCGATATCGCGGTTTTCAAATGCCTGTGTCATCGACAGAACGGTATCAAGAACCTGTTTTTCATCGGTGTTCATGGTCTGTCCTGGTTCGGTTGATTGTGCTGGAGTATTTAACCCCGGCAGCAAAAAGAACATCAAGGTTGGCAGGAATACCTTTTTCCTCATGACACCCCCAGCGGGGCAAGGGGAATGACATGGAAGGTGTTGGTTTTTTCAAAATATGACATTGGGGACGAGATGTGGTCAGGGATCATGTGTTTGGTTCCGCAATCAGGTGATGTAGAGCGCGAACATTGGTGACGCGAAGGGATCAGGCCGGTATGCCTTCGACCGGCATCAGGAAATCCTTGGCATATTCATCACTCATTTCGGCGTCCTGACTGGCGATATCGATCCTTATCCCATTGGGGTCAAGCAGGGTGAAATGACGCTGGCCCCATGGTTCGTCGCGCAGTTCGAGCGCAAATTCGAAACCCTTGGCGCGGAGCTCATCGGCGGCAGTTTTGGCGTCCTCGACGCTGATGCCAAAGATGCTGCCGTCGCCCATGGTGCGGCCATGGAATAGCGGCGGCTGTGTCGGATGGTCGGGCTGCATCAGGCCGATTTGGACTTCCATGCATTCTGGCCAGACAAGGTGGATATACCAGTCCCCGGCAAAGACGGCGACAAAGCCGAGTTCTTCGTAAAAAGTCCGGCTTTCTGTCAGTTTTTCGGTGACGATAATCGGAAAGGCGCTGGTGACTTTCATTGGTTTTCTCCTGACGAATGTTGAAACCCTGTTCCCGATAATTGTCATGTTTGCACATGCCTCCTGACAGGAGCCTGTCAGGAGCGTTATGATAATTTCTCGGTCATGCTGAGAAAGGAGCGAACATGAGAAGGGCCGACCGACTTTTCCGTCTTGTGCAGATTTTGCGCCGTCGCAAACTGTGCCGGGCGCGCGAACTTGCCGAGGAACTGGAAGTTTCCGAGCGCACGATTTACCGCGATATTCGCGATCTTGCCGCGTCCGGTGTTCCGGTCGAAGGCGAGGCGGGGGTGGGCTATATCCTGCGCGATGGTTATGATCTGCCGCCATTGATGTTTGATGCCGACGAGATCGAGGCACTGGTGGTTGCCGCACGCATGGTGCAGAGCTGGACCGATCCGCAGATGGCGCGGGCCGCGGGCGATGCCCTGACCAAGATCGAGGCGGTCTTGCCGGAAAAAATGCGGGGTCTTATTGGCGGGGTGCCGATTGCGATTGCCGAAATCGCACAGGCCCCGATTGCGATTTCGATGCCCGATTTGCGGCGTGCCATCCGTGAACGGCATCTGATCAATATCGATTACACCGATGCCAAGGGGGATGACACCAACCGGCGGGTCTGGCCGTTGGGGATGCTGTTTTTTGGCACCATCTGGCTGTTGGCAAGCTGGTGCGAACTTCGCCAGGCCTTCCGCGTTTTCCGTGCAGACCGGATCAAGAACATGCAGATCACCGCAGATCATTTCCGGCCGACACCGGGGCGGACATTGCGTGACTACCTGATTTCCGAAGGCGTCGAGGGGGAAATCCTCAATGGCATCGGTCGATAACGAATTTGTCCAGATGGTAAGCGAATTGTTATCCCCACTGGGAAACATCCGCCCGAACCGGATGTTTGGTGCATTCGGGCTTTATTGCGATGGGGTACTTTTTGCGATCATTGATGAAGATGTGCTGTATCTGAAAGGCGATGAACAAACTGCCGGGGCCTACGATGCGCAAGGTATGGCACCCTTTTGTGTGCCATCAGGTCGCCCGATGACACTGTCTTATTTCGAGGTTCCGGGTGACTGGCTGGACGAGCCAGATCAATTGATGGAATTTGCCCATATGGCACTTGGTGCTGCGCATCGTGCGGCAGCGGAAAAGGTGGCCAAAGCCAAGCGCAAAAAATCGAAAACCGGCAGTAATGGGTAAAAGTTTTCAGGGAGATCTGGGGCAAAACTATCCGATTGTTTGAGGGCGCACTGAAAGGGCTGCATTTGCCGCGGATTTTCGTATAAGATTTTCCTGTAGTAAGAAAACCACGGGGAAAGCGCATCGGTGTGGCGTTAAAGGATTTGTGCCGGAGCATTGTCGGGACGTTCCGCGTTCGGGAAGATCAACCCGAACTGGTTCGCGCGCAGGTCAAGGCCCTTTCCCGTCAAATCCCGTTACTTTACATCCTGCTTTTTGCAAACGCGGTCGCGCTGGCTTTCACGCATTACGGAACCGCACCCGACTGGATGACGGTTTATATTCCAGCGGTTCTGGGGATTGTCTGTCTGATCCGTGGGCTTGCATGGATGCGCTTGCGTGATACGGCAAATGATTTTGCCAGTGCGGTGCTGCATTTGCGCCGTATCCGCATTCTGGCCGCAGTCATCAGCGTCGTCTTCACCGCCTGGGCGATCAAGATGTTTGGTTATGGTGATGCCTATCAACAGGGGCATGTCGCCTATTTCATCTCGATCACCGTGGTTGGGTGCATCTTCTGTCTGTTGCATTTTCCCCCAGCTGCTCTTTTGGTCGTCATCATCGTTCTTGGGTCTTTCATCCTGCATTTCGGGTCTACCGGGAACGAGGTTTACGTCGCGATTGCGGCCAATATGGCGATGGTATCCTTGATGATTGTCCAGATCATCCGAAGCTACTACGCGGCGTTTTCTGGACTGGTGGAATCGCAAATCGATCTGGAAAAGCAGCACACCAAAACCATCGAGCTTTCCAACCAGAACCGTGAACTGGCCTTTCGTGATGCCTTGACCGGTCTTTCCAACCGCCGCGCATTCTTTTCCCATCTTGACGAAGCGGTAGCACGCGCAAAGGACGGCGGGCGTTTTGCGGTTGCGATGATTGATCTGGACGGATTCAAGCCGGTCAATGACGTGCATGGCCATCCGGCTGGCGATGATGTGCTGGTCAAAGCCAGCGCCCGCTTACGCGACATTCTGGGACCGGATGTCTTGTTGGCGCGACTGGGTGGGGATGAATTCGGTGTGATCCTTGACGATATTACGGATGCCGCGGAACTGATCCGTATCGGACGGGAACTTTGCGGAACGCTTAATGATCCGTTCGAGGTTGGCGGGGGAACGGTGCAGCTTTCCGCATCGCTTGGTTTTGCGACCTACCCGGCGGTGGCACGTAAACCCAACGCCCTGTTCGAGCGTGCCGATTTCGCGCTTTACTACGCCAAGAAGAACATGCCGGGCCATCCGGTTTTGTTCGCCGCCCATCACGAAACCCTGATCCGCCATGACAGCCAGATCGAACAGGCCCTGCGCAAGGCTGATCTGGAAAGCGAATTGTCGATCCATTATCAACCGGTTTTTGATTTGCACAGCGGTAAACTGCATTCGATCGAGGTGCTTGCCCGGTGGGATAATGATAAAATGGGGCGGGTTTCACCCGAAATGTTTTTTCCGGTGGCCGAAAAAACCGGGCAGGTCGGAACTCTGTCGACGATCCTGTTCCAGAAGGCGCTGAAATCCATGATCGCCTGGCCACAGGATGTACCGTTGTCGTTTAACCTGTCGGCCCGCGATATAGTTTTGCCCGACATGGCGCACTGGCTGATTGATCAGATCAAATTCTTTGGGATTGATCCGGGACGTCTGACATTTGAAGTGACGGAAACGGCTTTGCTGCGCGATTTTGTGTCGGCCCGTGCCAGCATTCGCTATCTGCGCCGCCACGGGGCAAAGGTTGCGCTGGATGATTTCGGAATCGGGTATTCCAGCCTGCGCTATGTTCATGAACTGGAATTCGACTGTCTGAAGATTGATCGCAGTTTTATCGAACCGATTGTTACCAGCGAACGCAGCCAGCGGATTGTCAAAACCGTGATCGACATGTGCGACAATCTGGGCACCGATTGCGTGATCGAAGGGATCGAGACACCCGAACAGCGCGACCAGGTCCTGCGTCTTGGCGGGCGTCTCGCACAGGGATATTTCTTTGCCCGGCCATCGGCCAGCATTGATTGGGATGCCTTGCCCAATGTGGCAGATCGGGATTGGACAGAAACCCCATCGGATGTCCGACAGGTCGACGCAAAATCATAACGTTTCCATCATGAAGCGGGTGATCGCAAATAGGGCAAAACCGGCTGCATCTTTGCCCTATTGATGTCGGTTTCGCGGTTAATCTTCCCGCAACCCAATCAGGGTATTCTTCTGGTCATCCGGCATGGCAGATAGTGGCATATGCCCGCGTCGCGCGCCGGACTGCACCGGATACCGATTTTGCGGCCGATCTAAGCAATTGAAACGACTCGTTGTTTTTATTGGCTATTGCAAGGATTCAGGCGAGTCGTTACGATTCGCCATCTTAGACGGGAACAGGGCTTCGGACAGATGTCAGGCCAGACGCACATTTCATCCCAGATAGCCGCTGTCAAGATTGATGGCATTGATCTGGCGCCTGAAATTCGCACCCGTCTTCGTCATCTGATTGATACACTGCCTGACCAACCCGCCCGATTACGGGTAATGGGGCATGTTCTGCTGGATATGGGGCTTGGCAGTCTTGCACTTGATGCGTTTGGACGGGCCTTGTTGCTGGATGATCTTGATCCGGCAACGCATCTGGGATTGACCCGGACCTATTTGCAGAACGGATCACGCGACATCGCGCTTGAACATCTGGAAATCGCAATCAGCCTGCGGCCCGATGCCCGCGAGTTGCGCGTGGTGGCCGCCGATCTTGTCTCTTGCTGCGACCGCATGAAGGCATTCGATCAATTGGGTGCGGTCCTGTCGAGAGATCCGGATCACGCGGGCGCACGCAAGGGGCTTGCGGCATTGATACGATCCGTGATCACAAGCCGCATTCAGGAAAGCAGATCTTCTGCGTCAAAGGTTGCGACCGATACCACCCATATCTGGGATTTGCAGGATCATATGCCGGAACGGGAACTCTCACCGCCCCAGCCGTGGTTTTTGAATTAGCTGATTGTGCCTGATGTTATTTTCCTGACCGGGTAAGGGCATTGGGCTGTAATGATACGACGGTGAAGTCGTCATGCAGCTTGACCGGTGCGCGATCCATGAATTGATCGGCAAGGTGGGATGCCAGGTCGGTCATGCCGCCTGTTTCGGAAATTATGTCCTGAACCATTTTCAAAAGCCGTTCACCTTCAAGAAAAGCCCCATCATCAAGCACGGTTTCGATCAACGCATCGCTGTAAAGCAGCAGGAAATTATCGATCCCGAAGGGTATTTCGCGGGTTTCATATCGGGCATCGCGGATAACGCCAAGCGGCACACCTGAGCCATCAAGAAACGTGGTTTCACCGGTTTTGATGTTGCCCAGAACTGGCGAGGTGCAGGCCGCACTGGCGTAGCGGAATGTTTCGGCGGTTCGATTGATAACACCATATAGCATCGTGGCGTATTGGCCGACCGGGAGCAGACCTTTGAGGTGGCGGTTAAGAGATTCCAGATAGACACCCGGATCATCATCATGCTGGTCATCCGACCAGATCAGGGAATGAAGACGGAATGTATTGAGTGCGGCACCAAGTCCGTGACCGGCAAAGTCAACGATGTAAACACCCAGCCGGTCGTCATCAATCGGGGCCAGTCCCCACATGTCACCGCCAAGTTCAGATGACATCTGGAAGCTGGCACTGATGGTCATGCCATATTCAAGGCCGGTCCCCCGATATTGTTCCGCCTTGGGGATCAGCATTTCCTGCATGTCACGCGCCATTTCCAGTTCGGACTGCGTACGTTCCTGATAGGCCTGCAACTGTTTGACCAGTAGACGATTTTCAAGATGGATACGCGTACGCGCGATCATTTCCGCCTTGTTTAGCGGCTTTAAAATAAGGTCGGTCGCTCCGTCCTCGAAAATCCGCGTGCGCCCTTCGTTTTCTTCAAGCGCGGTCTGGGCAATGATCGGGGTTTCGGCAAATAGCGGGTCGGCACGCAGGGCCTTGCATACCTCGTAACCATCCATTTTGGGCATGATGATATCTAGGATGATCAGGTCGGGATTATGCTTTTGCGCCTGTGCCAGTGCATCTTCGCCGTCCTTGGCGAAAACCAGATTGGTAAACCCGTCCGAACGCAAATACGACGCGATGATTTCACGCGATATCATGGTGTCATCGGCAATCAGTATCATCGCATCACGCGGGTTGCGAAGGTCTCCTTCCCCGGCGGCCCGTTCGGCGGCCTCAAGACCCGCGACGAAATTGGTATTAAGCGGCAGGGCTGCCGATGCATCGGGGGCAAAAGTCAGCCGGATTGTCCGCCCGCCACGATCAAAGGTGACATCGTGGCAAAGGCTTCGGATCAATGGCAGGCCACGGCCAAAGGTGGATTCAGCGCCGGGTAATTTGGGAAGCGGTGTCTCATCGGGCGGGACAAAGCCTCTGCCCTGATCATGGATCGAAATTTCGACATTGCCATTGCGCCGTTTTTTCGCCGTCAGCATGATCGCGCGGCCACCATGGATCGGGGATGCCAGGCGGCGCGCCGTTTCCTCGCCCAATTCGTTGAAGCGGTCCATCGACAGATGGCCGGCCGTATTTATTTCCAGATTGCCGTGAAGCATCGAATTTGCAAAGGCTTCCTGAACGGCCATTTCGACCGTCGGCGCGATGGCATCGTGAATGATGCCGCGGTGGCGAAGGGCGGTGACGAATTTTCGTGCCATTGGCAGTTGATAGGCACTTTGCGTCGACATGCAGACCAGAAGGTCCCAATTCGCGCCCCGTTTGGCGGTTCGCAACGGTCCAAGATCACCCAGATCAAGCGCATCATAGCATTCGACAAAATAATTGCAGTTGAGGCGCACCAGCGCGCCAAGCCATTCCCGACCGGTTTCGGACGGTATCAGGCATAATTGATATCGGTTGCGGTGTTCAAAATCTTCGGGGCTTCGGCCAAAGAAAAGTTCCGCATTCGCGCCTGCGCCATCACCGAAAATATGCTGCCCCCCCAGAACCTTTGCCGCGCGGGCTTGGTCAAGCGGTTCGGCAACCGCAACAAGGGGGCGCGGGTTGGCCTCGCCGGTTGTCGGCATGTGTCAGTCTTCCAGCTTGAACAGGGTATCGAAGCGGGCAACTTCGAGCATGCGTTTTACCTGTCCCTGCGCGCCTTTGAGAATGACCGTTGCACGCGACTTCTCACCTTCGTCACGGGCGAGCAGCAGCATGCCGAGCCCGGCTGAGTCGATGAACTCGACCCCGGAAAGGTCAAGGATTTGTGTTTCGGCTTCCTGACTGCGGATTTCTTCGATCAGTTTGCGAAAACTGGAATGGTCCCCAAATGTAAATCGGCCATTCAGTTCGACCTTGATCGTGTCGCCGGATTTTTCGGTGGTGTAATTCAAGCCGTGATACTCCCGGATGCGAGCAATGTTACTGAAACTATGCCTTTTTTAACCAAAAGCTGATTTCTATGAGATAACGAATCAGCTGACTAGAGGTTAGCAGTTGTGCATGTAATGTCACTATCGGTATGGTTCCGGTAGATGAATAGATCGGGACGTGAACGGCAAAATGCCAGAACAGGCACGCATTATCGTTGTCGAAGACACGCTGTCGCTTGCGCGGGTGTATCAGGACTACTTGCGCGCGGATGGCCACAAGGTCGAGCATGTCGTCACTGGTCGTGATGCTATTCAAAGACTGCGAAATGATCCGCCTGACGTTCTGGTTCTTGATCTTATCCTGCCGGACATGGATGGGCGTGATGTTCTGCGCGCCGCCCATCAGGCCGCACCGGAATGCAAGGTGGTTGTGATTACCGCCCACGGTTCGGTCAATGTCGCGGTCGAGGCGATGCGAGACGGGGCGTGGGATTTTCTTCTGAAGCCTTTTACCGCCGACAAGCTTCGGATCACGGTCAGTGATGCCTTGGAAGGCCGGTCTGCGATCAGTCATGCGGTCCAAAAATCTGATGGCGTCGATACCGTCGACGAGATGTATTTTGACATCATCGGCGCGTCGGACACGATGCATGATATCTATCGTATCATTGAAAATGCGGCCCCCAGTCGGGCAACGGTTTTCATTACTGGTGAGTCAGGGACCGGTAAGGAACTTGCGGCAGAAGCCATTCACCGTCGGTCGGAGCGGGTTAACGAGCCGTTTATTCCGCTAAACTGTGGCGCGATCCCCAAAGACCTGATGGAAAGCGAGATTTTCGGTCACGTCAAAGGCGCGTTCACCGGTGCCGTAATCGACCGCGAAGGGGCCGCACATCGGGCCGATGGCGGGACCCTTTTTCTGGATGAAATATGCGAGATGGATCTGGATCTGCAGACCAAGCTTTTGCGGTTCATTCAGACTGGCACATTCCAGAAAGTCGGTGGCAGTTCGATTGAAAGCGTGGATGTAAGGTTTGTTTGTGCAACAAACCGTGATCCGCTTGAAGAAGTGCGTGCCGGGCGTTTCCGAGAAGATCTGTATTACCGTCTTCATGTAATTCCGCTTCACATGCCGCCCTTACGTGATCGCGATGACGATATCCTGCAGATCGCCAATTTCTATCTGCAACGCTTTACCCGAGAAGAAGGGCGCGATTTTCAACGCTTCAGCCCCGATGTTGCCGCCCTGTTTGCGCGCTATGCCTGGCCGGGCAACATTCGTCAGCTTCAGAACATCATCCGCAACATTGTCGTTCTGAATAATGGCACCGAAGTCACCATGTCGATGGTGCCCCGACCGGTTAACAGCGGCACGGACGACGAACGTTTTGGGTCGGAATCCATCGAAGCACCGCCCCCCCATCCGGTCGTCTCAAACGGGTTGGAGGATGCCGGTCGATTTTGGGAAGGGGACCCGGATGCGTTGGCCTTTTTGGCCGGGGCGCGCAACCTGCGCGACGGGGTGGAACCTAAGCATATGGATATGGCCCCTGTCATGATTGGCGCGAATGGCCGGTTTGGCATGGCACCGATGCCAACCGGTTTGCCGATAGACAGCAGCTATGCCGGGATCAAGCCGCTTTGGCTGGTGGAAAAGCAGGCGATTGAAGAAGCAATTGTGCGATGCGGTGGCTCGATCCCACGTGCAGCGGATGCCCTGGGCGTCAGTCCATCGACGATTTATCGCAAGAAACAGGCGTGGGAAGAAAACGGGGCGAAATAGACAAGACAGCTTTTAAAGGCCCGCCAGCGCCTTTTCCAGCCTGATCCAGTCCTTTTCCGTGCCCGGCAGACCAAACCGGACACGGTCAGCATGATCATCAAACAACCGGACCAGAATGCCCTGCGTGCCCAGATGGTGCGCAAGCTTTGCGGCATTCTTGCCGTGATATAGCCGAAACAGTATGGTGCCGCCGATCCGTTCCAGATCGGTCAGGCTGGCAATCAGATTATCAAGGCGGTTTGCATCAATCGACAACTGTTGGCGCATATCGGTTTGCCATACCCGATCTTCAAATGCCGCCCGCGCGATGGTTAGTGCCGGACCCGCGATAGCCCATGGACCGATCCGGTCGGTTAGATCAGCGGCCAGTTCCGGGGGCATGACGGCACATCCAAGACGTAATCCTGCAAGGCCGAAAAACTTGCCAAATGAACGCAGGACAATCATGTGTTCGAATTTATGGCATTGTCTGCAAATGCTGTATTCCGGGCTGCAATCCATAAAGGCCTCGTCAATCAGAAGCCATTTGCCATGTTCTGTTGCCATTTCGGCAAGTTCTGTCAGGGTGGTCTGGTCTATCAGGCCGCCATCGGGATTGTTCGGATTAACCAGAATGACAATGTCATCGCGGCCACCAGGGGATTGCAGGATATCGGCCATGTTCGATACCCGGTTTTCCGGTGTTGTTGTGACGGTTTCCGTTCTGAACCCCGCACGTTTCCAGCCCAGTGCATGTTCGGCATATGTCGGGCCGATAATGTGAACGGTTGCGGTTCTGCCCTGATCGGCAAACCAGAAGGGAATGGTCTGGATCAATGCCTGCGTTCCCGGCGCACAGGCAATCTGGTTGGGATGTGAAATGCCGTAATAGTCCGCTGCGGCCTGTTTCAGGGCGTCCAGTTCACTTGCCAGCGGCAATCGTTGCCAATGGATGGCATCAATCGCTGCGATTGGCCAGGCGGTTGCATTGATCCCCGTCGACAGATCAAGCCAGTCCGGTGCGGCAATGCCGTATTTTTCGGCCGCCGCATCGATAGCGCCACCATGGGATGGGGATTGCAGGATCATGAATGTGCCTTTGGCCCGAAATGGGGATACAGAGCGGTGAAACAGAATGCTATCTGCGTAACGCGTGACAGGATCGGGCGCAAGTCGGACTTGCGCGGCAGCAGGTGACTTCGTATCGTCCGCCAGACCCTGCATTGGATTTTCCGACATGATGACTGTGTTTCAGGCCTGCCAACGTGAAAGTTGGCTTTCGATCAACCCGCAACTGACAATTTCCGCCGCCGGTGCGGGGATCTGTGATGTGCCGTCGGTCGGTTATGACAATGGCAGATTTGACGGTTCTGCGCATTCCGACCGGTTCTGGCAGGATGGATATTTCCTGATTGATGATCTGTTGCCTGTTGAAAGTCTGGCGCAATTGCGCACCGGGATTGAAACATTGGTGGTCAACGGTTTGCCGCCAGCGATGATCTATCTGTATGACGAGGCATGGCAGGTTTTCATGCGACTTCGCCCGTTGCTGACCCATTTTCTGGGGGATCGGGTAAAGCTGCTTCCGCATTTCTGGGCATGGCATGTCGATCCGGGGCAGGGCGGGCGCGGGTGGCCGCCGCATCGCGATTATCAGGGTGAAAGTGTTATTGGCGATGACATGCTGATCAGCCTGTCACTTTGGGTGCCACTGGGCGTTGCAAGCCCCGACAACGGCTGTATGTACGTATTGCCGCGTTCATTTGAAAAGTGTTATCCTTGCCCTGTTGCTAAACCGGAAGATGTTGTTTTGCAAGATGTTCGGGCACTACCCGCGAGACCGGGGACCGTGATGGGCTGGCGGCAGGACTTGTATCATTGGGGTGGGCGCGCCAGTACCTTTGCCACCGAACCAAGGATCAGTCTGTCGCTTGAATTTCAGAATGCAGCATTTGATCCCCTGGCGGATCGTCTGCTTGATCTGGACCAGCCACCGGCGTTTCGTGAACGGCTTGAACTGATCGTGCAGCAATTTGCGAAATACCGGCATATGCAATCGATGGACGACGATATCCTGCGATGGGCAAACAGCATTCACGCCGAACTGTCAGGTTGGGCATGACAAAAGCCCTGCATCGCGTTCCAGATGCCGGAATGGCATACTAACAACGGTCAAAAAGACCAGAACCGGGGTCGATGCCAATATGCCAAAAATGCTGAGCCTTCCCGGTGTCGCATTTCTTGCCTTCTGTGCCATCGCCCCTGTGTTTCTGCTTTTCTCGTCGCTTGATGACGATCTGGTGTCGGGCATTACCGTCTCGGTTCTGGTGGTCGTGGAATTCATCGCGCTGCTGTCAATGTGCATTGGCTGGATCCTGTTCGACATCACCAAGCGCAAGCAGATTTTCTATTTGGCGGCCGCGATGGGGGTGCTGCTGATCAGCGACCTTTTGGGTATTCCCAACCTTCTTGCGGCCCGCAGCGTGTTGGGGCAGGAACAGGCACTTGGTTCCTTTACCGGCCTTCTGGTTCTTGTGTTACGACTGGGCTCTTTCTGGCTGGTTGTCATGAGCTGGCATGTCGCAAACCGTCATGAAAGCCGTCAGGGTACTGATCAGGTGTGGGCAATGGTGCCCGGGCTGATCATTGCCGGTGTCGCGGTTCAGGCATTTCTGGTCTGGTTCATGCCCGGTGTTTCAAGCGATGTCAGCGGGGCATTGCAAAATATCAGCACGCTTATCCTGTTTCCGACAACAATCATGATTTTTGCCGGGGCGGCGGGGTATCTGGTGCGGTGCCATTACCGGTTTTGCCTTTCCGAAAGCCTGATCTGTTTCACGCTGCTGATTGGCTGCTTCAATCATCTGGCATTTTTCGTATTCGGTCCGGAACACGCCGATATTGTCGCGCGCTTCATCATTCCATCGCGCCTGATCAGTTACAGTTTTGCCCTGGCTTTCATGTTGCTGGAATTGCGCAGCCATTATCGACAGTCATTTCAGGCAAGTTCGGCCAAAAGCGAATTTCTGGCGACCATGAGCCACGAAATCAGAACACCGTTAAATGGCATTCTGGGCATGGCGCAATTGTTGCGGCAAAGTCAGCTTGACGATGCGCAAAAGGAACGGGTCAGTGCGATCTTGTCATCCGGGCGGGCGCTGATGGCGCTTTTGAACGATATCCTTGATATGAGCAAGATCGAGGCCGGTCGGGTCGAGTTGGAAAAACGCCCCTTTCACCCATCCGATATTACCTATGATCTGTTTCGTGCCATTGCCGACATGGCACGCGAAAAGAACCTTTCCCTGCATTGTGATGATGCACCGTTGGCAACAAGGGTGTTTACCGGTGATGAAGTCCGGTTTCGCCAGATACTGTGGAACCTGTTGTCAAATGCAGTGAAATTCACCCGGAAGGGATCGGTAAGGTTGGAAGTCACCCGGGAGGAAAATGTACCGGAACGGGTGCGCGACCTGATTGCGGATGAGGAAGTTTACCATTTTGCCGTTATCGATACCGGCATCGGAATTCCGCGGGATCGTCAGGAACAGATATTTTCCCCCTTTAGCCAGGCCGACAATTCCACCATGCGGCAATATGGTGGAACGGGGCTTGGTCTTTCGATTGCACGCAGTCTGACGGAATTGATGGGCGGCTTCATGAAGGTCGATAGTACCGAGGGCAAGGGAACGCGATTTGATGTGTGGCTGCCGTTTGAAGCCCGCCGATCGGAACGGCATGAGCATGGGGGCGGCCAGATTGCCGAGAGCAGAGGCGACAGTGTTCTTTCGGGTAGTCGCATTCTTGTTGCCGAGGATAACGAGATTAATGCCAACGTGATCCGCGGGCTGTTGCTGCGTTATGGATTGGTTGTCGATATCGTCCCCAATGGTCGCCAGGCCGTGCATGCCTTCCAGCAGAATGACTATGATGCGATCCTGATGGATGCCCATATGCCGGTTCTGGATGGTGAGGGGGCGACCCGCCATATCCGTGAACTGGAACGTGTCACCAGAGGTGGACGTGTTCCTATCATTTGTGTAACGGCCGAAGCATTCAGTGATCGCCATCGTGATTTTCTGGCGGCGGGCATGGACGAGGTTATGACTAAGCCTGTCGAAGAACGCAGGCTTTACGGTGTTCTGTTACGCTTCCTGAGAAACCGTGGCGGCGGGTATTCTGTAACATCCGGTTTGCAGGTTAAAGATGCCGATATGGAAGTGAACCTGCCCGACGCCTTGCCCGTAGATAGTCCGACGCGAACGGTTAACAGGGATAACGCAACGGCAGACGCAAAACCCGTACCCGAGCCGGCTAAAGCAAACATATCTGCCAAAGAGACAAAAATGAATCTGATCGACAAAACACGTTTCGAGGAAATGAGTCGTGCCTTGGGTGCCGATCAGATGGCCAGCCTGATTGACCTGCTGCCGGCATCCTATCAGGAAGAACGCGAAAAGATCATCGCAGCAATTGCCGATGGTGACCGCGAAAGCCTTCGCCGTGCGGCACACACGATCAAGGGAATGGCGGCAAACCTTGCGGCAGAAAAGCTGGCGGTCGATGCCCGCCAGTTGGAACTTTATGAAGGCGACTTTGATGGGGCGATCCATGACCGGATTGCCAAACTGGATCGTCTTGCCGAAGACACGGCAGATGCCATGCGCAAGGCATTGCAGGACTGATAGCTGCAATACACGAAAACGCCCGCTTCATATTCGAGCAGGCCTTTTTGTGGAAAACTGCTTTGTATATCAGCGCGTGACCAGGTCGAGTTGATGACGTGATATGGCTTCGTTGCCTGTTTTGGTAACAATCACCGAATGGCCGGGGCACATGGCGATGCCGCTTTCGCTGTCCATCAGGATCATATGCAGGAAGTAAACCATGCCCGGTTCGGCGATCACCGGATTGCCATGATAAAACATCGGCCAGTCCATCCAGTTCGGGGCAAAGGTCGTTCCCATTGAATAACCGCACGCGTTTAGACGGTGGGCTTTCATGCCGCCTGCATCGCAAACCCTGGCATAGGCATCGAATACCTTGCCGATTGGTTCGCCGGGTTTAAGCGCATCGCGGCAGGCGACCATGGCATCCGTTGCGACCTTGTGCATTTCAACGTGGCGCGATGTTGCCTTGCCGATTGGGATGGTGCGCATCATCGCAGCATGATAATGCCGATAGGCTCCCGCCCATTCCAGCGTGATCTGATCCGTGTCAGCCAGATGTTTGCGCCCGGTGAAGTAACGGCAAAGCAGTGCATCGCGTCCGGCACCGATAATGAATTCATTGCCGGGATAATCCCCGCCCCCTTTGAAAATAGCGCCCTGCATGGCGGCCAGTATGTCGCCTTCAAACGCACCTGTATGGACGGTTTCAAGGGCGGCATCCCATGCGTCATCGGCAAGACTGGCGGCGGTGCGGATATAATCGAGTTCCGCCGGGCTTTTGACAACGCGCAGTTCCGATACCAGACGGGATGCGTCGGTAAGCGTGCAGAAACCGTCAAGTGCTGCATCAAGCTTTTTACCATTGGCGGCGGTCAACCCATAGGCATCGTATTCAACGCCAAGTTTTTTGCCGCCACAGCCAAACTCCGCCAGCATGTCGCGCAGTTGCAATGCAGGGTTCACATCCGGGCCATCGACCCAGATACGGATATCTTCGATGTCGGATGTATGTTGTGCCTGACGCAAATCCGGTGCGCGGGTAATAAGGGCAATGCGGCCGTCAGCCCCCAGATACAGGCACTGGAAAAACACATAACCGAACGTGTCATACCCCGTCAGATAGAACATGCTTTCCTGGCGGAACATCAGCAGGCCATCAAGACCGGCGGCTTCAAGACGTGCAACCGTTTTTGTGCGGCGGGCCGACAGTTCGGCGCGTTCAAAATGCAATGCCATGGGGGCTTCCCTGATTGTGATTGTTGATTTGCCAATGACGCTAACAAACTCCGTGAACACGAAATAGTAAAAAATACGATCCAATGATGTTTTGTTGATAAATTGCAATTGTTGGGCGGCGATCTTTCCGGGATTGTCGTTTCAGATCATGATCTTACCGAAAGAAATCAGTAAATTTTGTTCGAAACCGTAGACATTTTTTCATTCCATCCCAAATGAAATGTAATGGCAGTGTCACAAAGGGCATCGAAATTGCCCGATGCCAGTTCCGCTTAAGACCATCCCCCTCAGGAGGCAAAAGTGGCTAGCTATCAGAAATTTTCTGGAAATGCGCCGGCAACGTCATCGCGAGAAAGACAGTTCAAACCGGCCTATGAAAAATGGCGGCGCGACGATCTTTATCACCTTGCCAAGCAGCACGGGATCGAGAACCGCGCGAGTATGTCGACCGACGAACTGGCCCGTGCGTTGCGCGATATTGGTTAGACAGGGCTTCTTTTCGGTGACTTTTGGGTGTCCTGCTGTTTGCGGGACGCCGCATAATTTTTGTGCCTGATATCTTCCGGATGCGGTTTTGGGAGGTAACAGGCAAGGTAACAGTAAGGTTAAATTGACCTGACATGCTTGCTGCTCGCGGGACTGTCGCCCTACCTTCCCTATGGCCAGTCGAGCCATATGGAGGATCCCGTGAAGCCAGTACAACTTGTTTATCACCGTGGCGACAGCCTTAATGCGCCGGAAAATACCTTTGCCAGCGCCGAAAGTGCGATTGTGGCGGGGGCGGACTATATCGAATTCGATGTGTGTCAGTCCGCCGACGAAGTTCTGTATGTCATGCATGACGCAACCGTGGATCGGACAACCGATGGCACCGGTGCCATTGCGGAAATGACCAGCGCGGAAATTGACCGGCTGGATGCCGGGTCTTGGTTCAATCCGGCATTCGCAGGCGAGCCGGTGCCGCGGCTTGAAGACTTTCTGCGCCGTCTAAAGGGGCGGGTGAAAATATATTGCGAGATCAAGCAGGCAGATGCGGGCAGGGTTGTCGAAATGCTTGATGGTTTTGCCTTCGTAAACGATGTTTTTGTCAGTTCTTTTTCTGCCGACATTCGTGACGACCTGCGCCGGATTGCACCGGATATCCGGCGCAATGTGCAGCTTCATATTGCCGGTTCGCTAGAACAGGCGATCCATCATGAACAGGCACATATTTTCGAATTTCTTGAGGGAAATGTGACACGCGACGCAATAAATGAAGCAAAGGCGCGTGGTCTTGAGACGATGATTTTCATTGATACACCCAATGCGGAACTTTTTGCCAAACTTGTCGAATGGCAGATTGACTATGTCAATCTGGATTATGCGGCGCTTTTCCGCGCGGTTCAGCAGGAAGTCATGTTGCGTTTGGATGGTGCCGCCCAGACGATCTGATCCTTCCGTAGGCCAACTTGATTTGACCTTTTGGATATAATTGGTTAATGCGGCGACACTGAAAATAAACAGGCGATCATCGTCCTTTGCACGGTGGGAAAGGCCTGTGACCGGTGTCGAGGGAATAGTCTTTGAAACTTGTAAGCTGGATCGCTGCGCTGTGCGCGATTTTGGGGGGCGCGATGCATGTTGATGCGCGTGACCTGAACAATGTTTCCGAACCGCGCATCGCTTTTATCAATCCGGGTTATGGTGATCGCGGTTTCTGGAAAGACGTGCGCGACACCATGCAGGCCGCAGCCGATCAGTTCGGTTTTGATCTTGTTGTGTTTGACAGCGACCGTGACTGGAAACAGATGGCCGAAAGCGCCAATCGTGTTTTTGCCATGAATCCCCCGCCCGATTACATCATCGCGGTTAATGAACATCAGCAAGGTACCCGGATCGTTCTTGAGGCGCAGGAACGCAACATTCCGGTTCTGATGCTGCTCAATGATCTGACCGATGAACAAAAGCAGCGATTTGGCCGACCGGGCAGGGAACTCGGCTTCTGGATTGCGACGCTGGTTCCTGATAACGAGCGTGCCGGATTTGAAATTGCCCAGTCGTTGGCTATTGCCGCAAAGGACGCACATAATGGCGGTTTGCGCAAAGACCTTTGCCTTTTGTCTTTGGCCGGGGACAGCATGACACCGGCGTCGCTGCAGCGGCTCCGGGGGCTTGATATGGCATTGGAACAGTATCCCTTGCTTCGTGAACAGCGTCGCCTTGTGGTCAATTGGTCATTTGAGGAGGCCTATCGCAGGACTGCGGAATGGCTTGCCACAGGTGGCTGTCTGGATGCGGTGTGGGCTGCCAATGACAGTATCGCCCTTGGTGCAATCAAGGCGATCGAAGAATTCGGAAAAGTTCCCGGGAAGGATGTCTTTGTTGGCGGCTTGAACTGGTCCACCGAAGGATTGGAAAATGTTGCCAGTGGCAAAATGACGATGACGCATGGCGGACATTTTCTGGCGGGTGCGTGGATTATGGTATTGCTAAAAGATTACCTTGAAGGCATTGAAAAAATGACAACAAATCCCGAAGTATCTTTCGGAATGCAGGCAATAACACGGGATAATTTCGAGACCTACAAGCAGGTTCTTGGCGACCGTGACTGGAATAAGATTGATTTTTCACAGTTCAGCCTTGTCAGCAATCCGGAACAAAGGGACTATCGGTTCAGGATCGAGGAACTGAATTCGGCGCAGGAACGTGATTGGCCAATACCGTCGCGCTGATTGGACTGGCTTTAATGGAAAGGGTGCCGTGTGTCTAAGACAGGAAAGGATACCGTTCAGGACCTGTCTGGACTGAAGCTTGGCAGTTCTGTTGCGACAAGGCAGCTTAAATATTCCCTGTTGGCCGCAATGCTACTTGGTTTTGTTATCACGGCTTTTCAGATTTTCACCGACTATCAATGGCTTGAGGGTGTCTATCAGCAGGCCAACGAGCGTGTTGTTGATAGCAGCCTGCCTGTGGCGGCCGAAGCGGTGACAAAAAAGGATGCAGCATTGGCCGAGGTCATGGCGCGCGGCATGATGCTGCAAAGATCCATTTCCAGTGTCAAAATACAGCTTGGCGATGGCTCCGTTCTTTATCAAAGAAAACGTCCGGTAGGGGAAATTCCAACCTCGCGATGGGCGGAAAAGTTGTTTGGCGGTTTGCAGCAGCTTGAAATCCCGCTTCAAAATGAAAACAACCCGTCTGCCGATGCCTTGGGAACACTGGTCGTTGCCCTGAATCCCCAGGTTTATGTAACTGCGTTCATGTCGCGGTCTGCCTGGTCGTTTTTGGCCAACATGGTTTTTGCGGCCACCATGGCGGTGGTATTTGCCGCGCTCAGTTATTTTGTGTTTTCACGCCCCTTGGTGAAGCTGGCGCATTACATCGTCAATTCCGATCCGTCGGATGTTAAACGGTCGCTGGATATGCCGCCAACGTACCGTCATGACGATGAAGTGCAATTGCTGAGTTCGGTTACGGTAGGGCTTTTTGGCATGATACGGGGGCAAATCGGGCAATTGCAGCGCGCGCGTGATGATTTGCAGGACGCAAATGTCAATCTGGAAACGCGGGTTGAAAGTCGGACGCGCGCATTGAATGAAGCCATGGGCAAGCTTGAAGTGCTGGCTTCGACAGATCCGTTGACCGGTCTTGCCAACCGTCGCATTTTTATGATGCGTCTTGAAGAAAACCTTTCGATCTGGAAGCGTCGCGATACGCCGATGAGTATCATTTTGCTCGATATTGATAGGTTCAAGCTTTTGAATGACACCTATGGTCATCAGGCCGGAGATGCGGTTTTGGTATCACTGGCAAAGCTTTTGAAATACAGCCTGCGTGATATCGATTTGCCAGCCCGACTGGGCGGGGAAGAGTTTGCGGTTCTTCTTCCGGGGGAGGGGGCGGAAGGTGCTATGATCCTTGCAGAGCGTCTTCGGAGCGCGTTTGAACAGGATGCTGTTGCCTTCGGCGGCAAGCATTTGAACTACACGTCAAGTTTCGGGGTGATATCCCTGCCTGCACAGGGGACGGCTGGAAAATTGGATGCGCAAGTTGCCAAAAACGTTGCATTGCTGAAATCCCGCGAAAACACAGATGTTGCCGATATTCTTTATTCGCTGGTCGATGCCGCACTTTATCAAGCCAAGGAAACAGGGCGAAATCGTTGTGTGACTGTCGATCTTGCCAATCTGGCTGATCAGATCAGCGCTTGAGTTGGGGGCTATTGACGGCCGTCGTCATTTCCCTGTCTTGAAATCCGTATATCGCGGTGGATTGATACACTCATCAGAAGGCCAAAGCTGACAAGAATTGTCATCATCACCGTGCCGCCATACGAGACCAGCGGCAACGGAACACCGACCACAGGGATAAGTCCCATCACCATGGCGATGTTGATGAAGACATACAGGAAAAAGGTCGAGGTGATCCCGATTGCGACAAGGCGACCGAACTGGTTGCGGCACCGAAGCGCAATCACATAACCATACATGATTACCATGGTATAAAGCAGCAGCAACGCCAATCCGCCAACCAGCCCGAACTCTTCACCCAGCATGGTAAAGATAAAGTCGGTCTGTTTTTCCGGCAGGAAGTTCAGATGGCTTTGCGATCCCAGCATATAACCCTTGCCAAACAGGCCGCCCGACCCAAGGGCAATCTTTGACTGGGTAATGTGATAGCCCGCGCCAAGCGGATCATTTTCAGGGTTCAGGAACGTCAGAACGCGGTTTTTCTGATAATCGCGCAGAAACTGCCAGCCGATGGGAATGATTGCCAGAACCGCGCCAAGTATCAGGGCGAATTTCCACATCCGAACCCCGGCAAGCCAGAAGATGACGCCGCCACCGGCAATCAGCAATAGGGCAGTACCCAGATCAGGCTGGCGCAACACCAGTGCCGCAGGAGCCAGAACCATTAAAAGTGGCGGTATCAAAAGCGGAATGCGCCCCACTTCTTCGACAGTCAGGCCGTGGAAATAACGCGCAAGTGCCAGCACAAGCGAGATTTTCATCAGTTCGGATGGTTGCAACTGGAAGAAACCAAGATTGATCCAGCGTTGCGCCCCCATGCCAATATCCCCCTTGATTTCAACCCCAATCAGAAGGATCAGCGCGACGAAATAGGAAAAATAGGCAAGTTTCAACCAGACACGGACATCGGTAACCGCGATGCCAATCATCACGATGGCACCAACAGCAAAACGCATCATCTGACGTTCTGCCCATGGTTCAACCGAACCGTTGGCCGCCGAATACAGCATGGCAAAACCGATCCCCGCCAGTGTGGAAATCAGCAATACCAACGTCCAGTTAAGCATTAAAAGACGGCGACCGATTGGCACGTAATCCGGATCTTCGCCGATACGATATCTGCGGCTTGCCATCGTTCTAGCTTTCTTCTTCGCGGTCTGTCTGTGACGGGTGCGATAATTGCGCGGTGGATTGAATGTTGGCCGCCGATATGCCCGGGCGTGCAGATTTCAGTTCCTGCGCCTTGATCAGAATGTCACGTGCAATCGGTGCAGCGATGCCCGAACCGGATCCACCGTGATCCACAACAACCGCGCAGGCATAGCGGGGATTGTCGACCGGTGCAAAGGCAACAAACAGCGCATGGTCGCGGTATTTCCACGGCAGATCATTGTTATCAAGAACCCCGGTGGTTTGGCGTTCGCGCATGGTAATGCGGCGGACCTGACTGGTGCCTGTCTTACCGGCCATCTCCATGCCCTTGATATCAATCCGCGACCGATGTGCCGTGCCGCGCAATTCGTTGGTGACACCATTCATGCCGTCGCGAATACGCGCCAGATGGGCACGGTTGACCTGAAGTTCGGGGAATTCCTCATTCGCCCGGCTGGTGATGCCTTCTGCGGTGACATGATCGCGTGTCAGATGCGGCTTAACAGCCTTGCCCGATGCAATGCGTGCAACCATGGTCGCCAGTTGCAACGGCGTTGCCAGGACGTATCCCTGACCGATTGACGAAATCAGGGTTTCACCACCCTGCCAGCGTTTGCCGAGCTGGATTTCCTTCCAGTCCTTGGTCGGGATCAGGCCGGAACGTTCATTGGGAAGGTCGATACCGGTCAATTCGCCAAGGCCCAGTTTATTGGCCATGGCGGCGATACGGTCGATGCCGATCTTTTGCGATATTTCATAGTAATAAACATCGCAGGAATGTTTCATCGAGTCATGCATATCGACCCAGCCATGCCCGCCACGTTTCCAGCAATGGAACCGTGCATTGCCAAGATCAAGATGACCCGGGCAGAAGAAACGCTGATTGGCTGTAACCACACCGGCTTCAAGTCCGGCAAGGGCGACACACATCTTGAATGTCGAACCCGGTGCATAGGTCCCGGTGACGGCCTTGTTAGACAGTGGTGCGTATTCGTTATTGACCAGACTGTTCCATAGCTTGTGCGAAATGCCGTTGGTAAAGGCGTTCGGGTCGTATGTCGGATGCGATGCCATCGCAAGCACTTCGCCGTTATGAATATCAAGCACAACGGCAGATGCGCTTTCCTTGTTTGACAGGCGCTGGTTGGCGTAACGCTGCAATTCAAGATCAAGGGTCATGACAACCGTGTTGCCACTGTCGCCTTCTTCGCGGTCAAGTTCGCGGATGACACGGCCAAGTGCATTGACTTCGACCTGGCTGGTGCCAGCACTGCCGCGAAGTGCCAGATCGTAAACTTTCTCGATCCCGCTTTTGCCAATCCGGAACCCAGGCAGTTCAAGCAATGGATCGCCGGTCAGTTCTTTTTCCGACACGGCCGCCACATAGCCCAAAGTATGCGCCAGATGCGGACCTTCGGGATAATCGCGCGAACGACCGGCATCAATGATCAGACCGGGCAGGTCCGGGGCGTTAACGCCGACGCGTGCAACTTCTTCCCAAGTTAAATTGTCGCGCACCGTAACCGGGACAAAGGACCGTCTGCGCGCGACGTCACGTTCAACCCGTTCGATGGTGTCGGGGCCAAGTTCGATGATCTGACCCAGAATTTCCAGGGTCCTCCGAACATCCTGCGCCTGTTCGCGAACGATCATGATGTGATAGTTCTGCCGGTTTACCGCGACCGGAGCACCAAAACGGTCGGTAATCAGGCCGCGCGGTGGCGGCAAAAGGCGATGGGATATCCGGTTTTCATCGGCAAGGACCCTGTAACGGTCGCTTTCCATTACCTGCAGATAGTACATGCGTGCGGCAAGACCGGTCAGCAATATACCCTGCCCCGCGCCGAGCATCAGGGCGCGGCGGGTAAACATGCGATATCTGTCTGAGTCACGGTGCCACATCGGCGTCGTCAAACCTGCTGGTCGGAGTGCCCCGACGGAATTCCGGAAACTTGCGTGCCCGTTTTATCCTGTGCGGTGCATGTTGAAAACTGTCTTTCAAACATAGCCGGTAGCTATTGCCAAAACATCAATATTGATCCAGCTGGTGCTGTTCTAGATATGGCGCAGAAGCGTATTTTGCGCCCGTGCCAGAACCCATGCAACAAGCGGGAAAAGTGCCGCAGTCAGTACATAGCTAATCAATGTCGACTTGATCGGCAAGAAGGCCCCGATTAATGCCGAACTCAAAAGCCACTGAACCAGCAGTGCCGGGATCGCGACCAACGCAAAACCCCACCACATTACGCTGAACGGCTTGTTATGGAAAAAACGGCCCTGGCTTGCAGATCCGGTCTGCACGAGCAGCAAGACCAGCGAACTGACGCCAAGGGGCAGGCCTGTCAGCAAATCCTGCAACAGTCCAAGAAAGAATGCCGTCAGCGCGGTTAGCAAATCCGGGCGGTTCACCGACCAGTAAAATACAGCCATCAAAGGCAATGCAGGTGATGCGGTGCTGAGCAATGGCACGCTGATCGGCAGCAGATTAAACAGCAACAGAATGAAAACGCTGAATGCCGGAAACAAGCCTCGCGCAATGATATCCAGCCTGTGCCAGACACCGGGCTTCACGGAAGTCGATCCGTTGGCTGTGCGGGGCCAAGCGTTGGCATATTTGCTGCCGCATCGTTCCCGTCATTGGGTACGATGCCAACACCGTTGGGGATAACGCCATCATTCTGCTGATCACGGCGCATGGCCTGATCGCTCAGGATGCCTTGCAGGCCATAATCCGCGATGCGCAGATATTCAAGTTGGTGGCGGCGGAACAGTGGTGCGACACGCACGGCATTTTCCGAAACGGATGAAACGACACCAACCGGAATGCCAGGCGGGAAGGCACCACCATGACCGGATGTCAGAATGCGATCACCCGGCGCAACCGCCGCATCCGCAGTCAGGAAGGTCAAAAGCGGGCGGTCTGTGTTGTCGCCCGACAGAAAAGCACGGTCACGCGAGTTTTCAACAATCACCGGGACGCGTGAATTGATGTCTGTAATCAACAGAACGCGCGAAGCCTGATAGCCTGCTTCGGCAACACGTCCGACAAGCCCTTCGTCGGACATAACTGCCTGTCCTTTGATCACGCCATCGCGCGAACCGGCCGATACCATCAGGCTGTGCGCATAGGCACCGCCCATATCGGCAATCACGCGGGTGGTGACAAGGCGCAATGGCGGCGGGCTTGTATAATCGGCAAGGTCGCGCAGGCGGGCATTTTCATGCGCCAGATTACGGGCAACCTGCTGCCACGCCAGCAATTCGCGGTTTTCGCGACGCAGGCGTTCGTTCTGTTCATAGAGATTGAAGATATTGGTCGCCTGTTCCGTCAGCTCGTTGATGCTGGCGGCGGGACGGGAAACAACATTCATGATCGGGGATACAAGATCGGCCGAAGCGGCTCGTATCCTTTCGATCAGAACGGTATCAGCCTTGCCCAGAAGCATAAGGCCAAACGCCGAAACGATCAGAAGGATGAAGGCGAAGCGGTGAAGCGCCGTACGTAACGGCGAAAAGATACGCTGCTGCGGACCGCCATGCTGAGCCACTATATTCCCCGCATTAGATCAGAAAAGTTGTCCCGAAATCCCCGTGGGATATTCAACCTTAACGAAATCACCGAGTCGCGTCCAGTCCAGTCAGGACATGACCCGGTGAGATGTTTTTTGCCATTTCGCCTTAGTAGGCGGTGTGCAACACGTTGCGAAGCATCTTCTTTTCTTCGAGCGCACGACCCGTACCAAGCGCAACGCAGGACAGGGGATCATCGGCAATCGAAACCGGAAGACCGGTTGCATGGCGCAGGACATAGTCCAGATTGCCAAGCATTGCGCCACCACCGGTCAGAACGATACCCTTGTCGACGATGTCGGCTGCCAGTTCCGGCGGGGTCTGTTCAAGGGCGACTTTCACCGCCTCGATGATTGCCGAAACAGGTTCTGCAAGGCTTTCTGCGATCTGGCGTTCGGAAATGATCAGTTCCTTCGGAACGCCATTCATCAGATCACGGCCACGGATTTCAACCGTTGCACCATCACCATCGTCTGGTGCGCAGGCTGAACCGATTTCTTTCTTGATGCGTTCTGCGGTGCTTTCACCTACCAGCAGGTTATGGGTGCGACGGATATAGGCGATGATCGCCTCGTCCATCTTGTCGCCACCAACACGCACCGAACGGGCATAAACGATACCGCCAAGCGACAGAACCGCGACCTCGGTGGTGCCACCGCCGATGTCGACAACCATGGAGCCGGTCGGCTCGGTGACCGGAAGACCCGCGCCAATGGCGGCTGCCATCGGTTCGTCAATCAGCCAGACCTTGCGGGCGCCGGCACTTTCAGCACTTTCCTGAATGGCGCGGCGTTCAACGGCGGTCGAGCCAGACGGAACGCAAATGATGACTTCCGGGCTTGCGAAGTTGCGACGGCCATGCACTTTACGGATAAAGTGTTTGATCATCTCTTCGGCGATGTGGAATTCTGCAATCACGCCATCGCGCAGCGGGCGAATGGCCTGAATGTAACCGGGCGTACGCCCGAGCATCTGCTTAGCTTCTTCCCCGACGGCAAGTACCTGTTTCTTGCCTTTTTCGTCGGTGATGGCTACCACGGATGGTTCGTTAAGGACGATGCCACGCCCTTTGACGTAAACCAGTGTGTTGGCGGTGCCCAAATCCACCGCCATGTCGGAGGATAAAACCCCAAGAAGCTTGGAAAACATTCCTGCCCTATGCCCCGGTTAATAGTAAAATCTTGAATACGAATGTACCGGCTTTGATAGCGTAACGCGCCAGTCGATGCACGAATAATCTGCTCAGGGAATTGAGGAATAATTAAGACGGGTCACAAGACTTGAAATAAGATGCAAAAAGATGATCCGCCATATGGTGTTGGCGTTTTCATTCAAGGTTTATCTTCCTTGAGAATTATTCCAGTTTTAAGTAGGAAATCCATGATCAGGGCAGTTGTCTCGGGTCCGGTTTCCACTTTCAGAAATTTGCGAGTCGCTTGTTTTTCCGGTGTTTCATTGCTTTGAAGCATCTTAAACATTACCGGTTCGCGATCCGCATGCAGGTCCCGATCCATGCGCCACTGGCACCATGCCGGCGGGTTTAGCCGATCCCCCGTTACCGTCACCAGCAATGCGGGAACGAAATTATCCATTTCCGACATGCATTGGGCACGCAGTCCCACCATCGAGACGAACCGCTGATCAAATCGTTTGGCGTGACCGTGGCGATAGATCGCGAATTGGGCGGCAGCCGCACCGTATCCGTAACCGAAAATCGCAATCCGATCAGGATCGATACCATCCTGTCCTGCCAGATACTCAAGCGCGCTTAGTGCATCAAAGGCCCAATAGGTCACGCCGTGTTTCGGATTATCAAGTGTTCCGGCCGTGCAATAGCTTTGCGAAGGGTGGGCTTTTCCGGGCGATATGCGAAGAACCGCAAGGCCTGCATCATGCAGCGCGGTAATCCAGTCTTCCGGAAAACGGTCGTCACAATCAGGAACAGCAATTACCGCTGCGGTTTTAGCGTTTTCATCCACAGGCGGGTAATAGAGGCCGGGAATATCGAATTGCAGGCTGCTATCGACTTCGGGAATGGCTTTTCCCGCGTCAATCAAACGCTGCCGCAGTCCGCTTATCGGATAAGGTTGAGATGGTATGTCGATTTTCTGCACATCATTAATCGCAGCGGCTTTTGCGTGTGGCGTCATAGCGACAATTACGACTGCACAAAACGCCAATACCGTAATGGCAACAGATCGGTGATGAAACTGAAGAACAGGCTGCATGGTCATGGCTTTGGCCCCTTCGTTCAAGAGGCATAGTGTATCACAGAATGCGCGGGGTCACAGCAATCATACCTGCTAAAAAGCGGGGGTACCTGACGGAAACCGGCCCTGAAACGGAAAAAGGGGCGGCAAATACCACCCCTTTATTCTCAAAATGCAGAATGCCTGATCAGGAAGCCATGGCGTCCGGTGCCGTTTTCTGGCTTTTCTCGATCAGCTTGTTGACCGCGGTGACATAGGCCACGCAGGATGCGACAACGGTGTCGGTATCCGATGCATTGCCAACCACGGTGCGGTCTTCACCATCCAGTTTGACGGTAACCGTACCCTGTGCGTCCGTGCCTTCGGTGACAGCATGAACCTGATAGAGTTTAAGTTTCCAGTCATGGGGATAGATTGCCTTGATGGCGTTGAAGGTTGCATCAATCGGGCCATCGCCGGTGGTTTTGGCAGTGCGGGTTTCCCCATTCACATTCAGTTCCAGTTCGGCGGTCTGCGGACCTTTGGAGCCACAGGTGACAGCCAGCGACACGAACTTGATATGTTCGTTATCACGCATGCCATCATCGACCAGTGCGACGATGTCGTCGTCATAGACTTCTTTCTTCTTGTCGGCCAGTTCCTTGAAGCGGGCGAACGCGTCTTCGATGGCATTGTCGCCCAGTTCGGCAAATCCCAGTTCCTTGAGCTTTTCCTTGAAGGCATGACGGCCGGAATGCTTGCCCATCACCAGACTTGATTTGTTCAGGCCGATGCTTTCCGGTTTCATGATTTCATAGGTTTCAGAATTCTTCAGGAAGCCGTCCTGATGAATGCCGCTTTCATGAGCGAAGGCGTTTGCGCCGACAATCGCCTTGTTCGGTTGTACGACGAAGCCCGACACAGCCGACACCAGACGTGATGCGTTCATGATTTTGGTTGAATCAATCCCGGTTTCATACGGGAAGGCATCGTTGCGCGTTTTCAGCGCCATGACGATTTCTTCCAGTGCCGCGTTGCCTGCGCGTTCGCCCAGACCGTTGATCGTGCATTCGATCTGGCGAGCACCAGCATGGACAGCCGCCAGCGAGTTTGCAACCGCCATGCCCAAATCGTTGTGGCAGTGAACCGACAGGATCGCCTTGTCGATATTTGGCACACGGTTAAACAGCATGGTCATCAGGTCGGCGTACTCGGTAGGGGTGGTGTAGCCAACCGTATCGGGGATGTTGATGGTGGTCGCGCCGGCATCAATCGCGGCTTCAACGCAACGGCACAGGAAGTCATGCTCGGTGCGCGATCCGTCCTCGGCCGACCATTCAACGTCGTCGGTAAATTTGCGTGCCAGTGTAACACTTTCAATCACCTTTTCCAGAACGCGTTCCGGTTCCATCTGCAATTTGAATTTCATATGCAGGGGGCTTGTGGAAATGAAGGTGTGGATGCGTTTGTTTTCTGCCGGTTCCAGTGCTTCGGCGGCCCGTTCGATGTCACCTTTGGCCGCGCGGGCCAGCGAACAGATGGTCGGGCCCTTGATTTGTTTGGCGATTTCATTGACTGACCGGAAGTCGCCATTCGATGCGATGGCAAAGCCTGCCTCAATGATGTCGACTTTCATTTCTGCCAATGCGTGTGCCACACGCAGTTTTTCATCGAGCGTCATTGATGCACCCGGGGACTGTTCGCCGTCACGCAGGGTGGTGTCAAAAATGATGACGCGATTGTCGTTAGCACTAGCCATTACCGTAATTCCTGATCAAGCGGGACTTTGCCCGAAATTTGAAACATCAATTTGGAAAGAGTGCGGGCCTTTTGGCGCGACTTGTTCCCCTGAGCTGCGGTAAATGGATTGACCTATTTGGTAATCCGAACCGTCTTCGTACGCTCAGGGGCGGGTAAGTCGTAGCGACCCGAGCGCTGCGAGACCAAGGAGACCGAGAATTAGGTTTAGAGCAGACAGCACAAAGGCACCCGAAGCATCGGCTTCGGTGCGATCGGCAATTGCAGGAATGTTGCAAATGTCTGCGGTCATCGGTCTTCATCAAATGGTATCGAAGTGCCAGGCTGTGCTGGCGACGCACCCAATTTCATCGGACCGCCGGCCAAGGTCAAGTAATTTTTGTATCTTTGATGCGCTTTTAAGGGTGGAAATTAGCGCGACGGTATTGTCGCGGGCCCATATGGCGGCGTGCAGCATAGGATAGAGCTACATTGATCAAATACGAGAATGGCAAACCACCCAAGCCAAAGATTGCGCTTGAAGTGTTCAAATTCTTGGTTATCTGTTGCAGTATCGATGCGAAATGCCCCAGAAAATTTTCCGATAACGTTTCGTATCAAGTGCCGCCACCAACTTACGGATATACACGATGGTAAGCCTGTCTTTGATCGGGGCCTTTATCCCGACGGCCTTCTTTGTCTCGATCACGCCAGGCATGTGCATGACCCTTGCGCTGACAATGGGAATGACGATCGGCGTGCGCCGTACCGTCTGGATGATGATGGGCGAACTTGTCGGTGTGGGGATTGTCGTGGTGGCCTCGGCCCTTGGTGTTGCAACGGTGATGCTGGAATATCCGGCGGTCTTTGCTGTTTTCAAATATGTGGGTGGCGCCTATCTGGCGTGGCTGGGTATCCAGATGTGGCGTTCGCGCGGACGCATGGCATTTAACGCTGAAATTGATGCCTCCCGCCCCGCGACCCCATTTGCGCTTGCTTCTCAGGGGTTTGTGACTGCGATTGCCAATCCGAAGGGCTGGGCGTTTATGGTGGCTCTATTGCCACCCTTTATCAGTCTGGATCATGCTATCGCGCCGCAGCTTTCCGTGCTGGTGGCAATCATTCTGGTGACAGAACTGATTTGCATGACGCTTTATGCGACCGGCGGCCGGTCGTTGCGACACTTTCTGGAAAAAAGCGGGAATGTCCGTATCCTTAATCGGATCGCCGGGACGCTGATGATCGCGGTCGGGATCTGGCTGGCGTCAAGCTAGGGGCCTATTTGTTTGTAAAACCTCTTTAAATCGGATTATCCTGCCTTATATCGTTGTATAAGTTTATTTGCAGGAAGAGCCATCATGCGCGAATTGCGCTGCATCATTTTCGAGGAAAGCGAGCTGATCAAGGCGCTGGTCGGATATCGCCGCCGCACCGGAAAGCCATTGCCGCCCGGTCAGATCGGGAGGCTCGAAATTGAAAAATCTCCTGAAATTGCGGCACGGCTCAATATCATTGCCGATCATGGTGACCCGATAATTGTCCCGGCGGCAGGTGCAGAACTGGCGGCAGCCCTGATTGCCTATTGCATTGATGTGCGCGTGCCGGTACCGGCATCTTCGAAAAAGTCGATTACCATGATTGATGGGCATGTCGCGCTAAAGATCATGAAGCAATAGGGACGACTTTAACGCCCAAAAGAAAAAGCGCGGCATTGGCTGCGCTTTTGCAATTGAGGGCAGGGCGATCAAGGTCGGATCAGTGTTACCACTGCATCATCTTGCCTTTGAGAGCGCCCATGCGTTCGTCTTCATTCTTGAAGCTTTGGCCTGCGGCAATCCCGTCCTGCACCTTTGTCATCATCAGCCATTCCTTGACCTTCATGAAGCGTGGGGCAAGGAACTGATATGTATCGCGGACCAGACGCACCGCCGGTGCGCCCCGTTCCAGTGCCATCGTATCCCAGCGTTCAAAAAGCGGTTCCCATGCCCGCAGACGGCGATACAGATCATCGCGCTTGTTGCGGATATACTGGCGCTGGGTCGTGAAGTTACGCAGGACTGACATGATTTCGCCGGTATTGGCGTCAATCTCGTCAAAGCTGGTTTCAAACTTTTTCATCGCATCATCAATAAGGCGAATGACCTGTGTGACCGTTTCCAGAACGCCCTTTTCATGTGCATAGATACGGCGCAGTTCCTGCAGCTTTGTGTCGATCTTTTTCACATTGCGGTACTTGTCGCGCAGCGTTTCGACATAAGAAAGTTCCTCTGCGACCTGATGAACCAGATTGACGACTTCCTCGCGGTTTTCGCGGCCGATATTGAGTTTATCGGCGACTTCGTCGAATGCCTGATTGATCTTTTTCTTGGTGCCGGGGTCTTCGGCGATCTGCATCAGCTGTTCGGGATCAGTGATCAGTTCTTCATTCCCGGACATCCAGGTGACAAGCTGCATGGTCAGGCGGTTATAGGCGATTGCACGGTGATCTTCATCGACATCCCACGACGCCTCGCCCGTCAGAACTTCGAGCGGCAAATCATCGCCGGGGCGCAGCACATTGACGAAATCCAGTGACTTGTCGACAAGGCCAATCAGTTCACCATCATTTGAATCCGGGTCGATCCCGAATTCCTTGCAAACCGCCTTAAGGGGCAGGGATACAACCGATCCTTCGGCCATTTTCAGCACAAAAAGAGCCTCGTCCGAAAGGTCAGACTTTTGGAAATGGCATTCCTCGAACGATTTAAAGACCTTGTGTTCAAGATCAAGTTTCCGTTCGCGCGTCGGTTTGTTCATTTATTTGCTCCGCCCGGATTGGTACTGCTGGTCTGATTTATCGTCAGCTCCTGCGATAGGGTTGACAGTCAGTTTATTGCAGCAGCCCCCGGGACTGGTAGTGTCCATATTCTCATACCGATAAGGTTGGGAGAACGTATCGATGTTTCCAGTCTCAACCTGACAGATATGTCACATTATCATAATGCAGGTATTTCTGCCTTCCTGTTTGGCTTGATAAAGGGCGCCGTCAGCACGGTCAACAAACTCCAGTATATTCTCGCCAAGCTTATAAGACGTCAAGCCGATTGAAACGGTTAACTTACCGAAATCCTTGCCTGTTTTCTTGTTGATAATTCTTTGACCTGAAACATTGTCGCGCAATTTGTTGGCAAGCTTCGTGGCGTTTTCCAATGTCGTGTCGGGCAGGATGACGGCAAATTCTTCGCCACCGTAACGCGCAACGGTATCCGCCCCTTTGGTCGAATTGACAAGAACCCGTGCAACAGCCTTCAAAACGCCGTCCCCGGCACGATGGCCGTGATTGTCATTGAAGTTTTTGAAATGATCGATATCGATCATCAAAAGGCTTAACGGGGCGCCGGTTTCCATCGTTGTCGTGACCGCATCACGAAGCGATGCATCAAAATTCTTACGGTTGGCGATCCCGGTCAGGGTATCGGTCAATGCATCACGGCGGACCAGTTCCAGTTCGCTGCGAACCCGGCGAACTTCATTGTGGTACTCGTCAAGGCAACCGTTGAATTCACTATAACGGCCATGCGCATCGCGGGTGGCACTTGAAAGTCCGCGTGTGACATCGCGCGCGATTTCAAGCGTGATATCGTCCGAGCTTAACTGATCAGACGCATTGTCCAGATGCTCGCAGAAGCCTTCGGTTTCACGAAGGACGCTGTGAACAGCTTCTTCGACCCGTTCGACCGCAGCCTGTAATCCTTCGACCCCCATATTCAGTCGCTGTTGCAGGGCATGTGTGCCAAGGAATTTGTGGTAAATCCGGAAAACGGTTTCTTCATCCAGTTCCTGAGTGTTGCGGATCAAGACCTTGATCAGTTGGCTCAGTTCGGGAATCTCATCGGTCAGATAGCTGTAAAATACGTGATAAACCTGCGGCGTGGGCTGCAGATTCAACTCGGAGATCAGCGTCATGACATTGTGCGCAATGTCGCGTGGATTGGCGATCTTTGTCGTGGCAGTCAATTTATGTTTTCCGATCCGGTCTTCGGCTTAACCTTTTTACCAACTGCTTATGTCCCAATCCGTCCGGAATTATCCGGTTTGCTCGTTTTTTTAATATGTTGTGACTGCGTGCTGCTTTTCACACATTTATTTCTATCTTCAACCGAACTGCCTCTGCTTGTCACGAGAAACCGCGTCAACAATTATGACAAAATCGAACATTCGAAATACGAACGGACAGGGACGCCAGAAATCCTAACGGCTACAGGTGGTTGGTTCTTTTGATTGAATATTGATGTTTTATATTCCCGTTTTGTTGTTCGGGGAAAGCATCGTGTATTTGCGGGTGGTATTTCGTGTGGAGCCGGGGCAAGCGCCATGTGATTCGCTTTTGGCCTCTCGTCTGGTTTTGGAAAACTATCGAGGGACTCGGTGCAATAAAGTGATTTCTGATATATGTCGGGGTATTGAAAAACAATCTTTCTATGTTCAATTTTGTGAAAATGTTCACATTTGGCCGTCGCGCCTGATGCGACGGATGGCCCGCTCTGTTGCTTGTTAAATCCGGTATGGACAGATTGATCTGGCCTGCTTTCTTGCGTGTGGGTGTCTGAATGGGAATGGTGACGGATTTGAGGTCGGAAAAATGTGGTTCGAATAATGCCGCTTCCGTCTGAAGCCAAGGGAAATCCAAGCGTTTTGGCCGGGTTCACTGATCTTGATCAGGTTGCCAGGCGGTAGCTTGTCACGACAAGGCAGATCAAAATTGAAATTCGTTCGAAATCAATGTGCCCCCCGGCGCGATCAGGTTGTGCTGAAAGTTGAACGTCGATCAGCAAGCAATATTCGCAAAATACCGGCTAACCATCAGGGTTGAATAAAGAACTTCAAACACGAATTCGTTGCGTGAAGGTCCAAATTCGCGTAAATGTTGAAACGATGCAGTGCATCTTTGGTCTGTGTTGTTGCCTTCTGGTTGAGGTTTCTAACGCTGGTTCAAAAGCGTATTGCAGGGACGTAACTTAAGCATTTTCCGCGCTTGGGAAATGCGATTACCAAAACTAAGGACGACTACGGATATGGCTACCGGAACGGTTAAGTGGTTCAATGCGACCAAGGGTTATGGCTTCATCACCCCGGACGAAGGCGGCAAGGATGCATTCGTGCACATCACCGCTGTTCAGCGCGCTGGTCTGCAGGGACTTGATGAGGGTCAGAAGGTTCAATTCGAGCTGATTGAAGGTCGTAACGGCCGCATGTCGGCAGAAGAACTCTCCATCATGTAATTTGATTTTGGATTGCAGCTTTTGCTGACAACCGTTAACGCGCCGGTCTCCGGCGCGTTATTCGTTTCAGGGCCTTTTTGCGTTAGTTTTGTCTATCACGCCCGTTTCCGACATCGCCATCAGGTTACGCCCCATGACCCGGATCATTTTGCCCAACCCGCCTGAAAAGCCCGACGATATCGCCGTATCCGGGTGGCGAAAGGCGGTGCGCAAGCAACTTTTGGCGTGGCGCAGTCAAATGGACCTGAAGTGTTACGCGCAACGATCAGCTGCTATTTGCGCGAAACTTGCCGATATCCTTTCCGTGCGTCCCAATGCCACAATCGGTTTTTATTGGCCGATCCAGAATGAAATCGATCTGCGTCCGGTGATCTCCGATCATATCGAACATGGTGGAAAGGCCGCCTTGCCAATAGTATCGGGCAAGGATCAGCCAATGGTGTTTCATGACTGGACGCAACAGACCGAAATGGTGCCGGGTTTTGCCCGAATTCCCGAACCGGTCGGGACCAAAGCCGTGCCTATCCATGTCATGATCGCGCCACTGGTCGGATTTGACGGTCGTGGCTATCGGTTGGGATATGGTGGCGGATTTTTTGACCGGACACTTGCCGCGATGGCGGTTCGTCCACTTGTTATCGGTGTCGGCTTTGAAGCCACGCGCATCGCCGATATCTTTCCCCATGAATATGACATTCCGGTCGATATCATCCTGACCGAGGCTGGCATACGCCCGCTAAGCGAAAAGGCAAACGGCGATTTCAGCAGGGCGGAGGGAGCGTCGCCGCCCTGCTTCCTGTCATCCTGAGCGGGTTATTCGGCGGCCTGTATTTTTTGACGGCCGCTACGTACCGGAACAATATCTTTGCGCGTGGCAAGAAAGTTCGGTCTTGGCTTCGTACCGCCAAACGGCGCAACCAGCCTGTTTGACATCGCATTATAAACGAAAAACAGGTTCGACCGCGGGTAGGGGGTAATGTTGTTGCCGGACCCATGCAGTGTATTGCATTCGAAAATCAGAACCGACCCGGCGGGGCCGACAGGTGCGACAATCCCGTTCTCATCGACCATTTCCGAGAGGTTTTTCTGATCAGGAGTGCCGATTTCCTGTATCTTGAGCGAGTTTTTGTAGTTCTGATCGGGAGTTTCTCCGACGCAGGAAATGAACTTTTTATGCGATCCCGGGATCAGCATTAACGGGCCATTATGGGCCGAGTTATCCGTCAAAGTGATCGACATCGAAAGGGCACGCATGCGGGGCATGCCGTCTTCGGTGTGCCAGGTTTCAAAATCCGAATGCCAGAAGAACTCCTTGCCTTTGAAGGCAGGTTTGAAATTGACCCGTGATTGATGAATATAAACATCGTCATCAAGGAAATGTTCGGCAATCGCGACCAGGCGGTCATCTGATATCAGCTTCGAAAACACATCGCTTTTGTCATGAACACGGAAAACGCTACGGACTTCGTCGCTGCCCGGTTCTGAAATGACCTCTTCGTCGGTCGGGTCGGAATTTTCGACCAGCCCTGCCTCGCGGCGGAGCTTGGCGATTTCCCCATCGCTGAAAACATTTTTCAGAAACAGAAATCCGTTCTTTTCATAAAACTTCTCATCCTCGGCCGTGATCATCGGGCAATGGCCATGATCGGACCAGATTACCGGATCAACACGATCGATGATGGTTGGATGGGAAGCGTTTCGGGATCGGTACATATCGGTAAGCATCTCATGCTCCTTTGTTGCCAAATGTGCATTCGTTGCCTGTGATTTGTCACAGATCGTGATAGCCCAACGTGCCGCATAGGCGGCAGGTTCCAAAAAGCGTCGAATATCTTTTCTCTGCGTTCCCGGCTTTCCTGCCTGACAGGAAAAGGACTGTTGCACCACATAAGACAATCACGGCTTTGTGCTGCAAAAAAATCGTAATGGTTCGGGATATGCAGATCAGAAAGATGGCTGGGGAACCTGGACTCGAACCAGGACTAGCGGAGTCAGAGTCCGCGGGTCTACCATTAACCTATTCCCCAGCAGGGGTTTTGGTGCGATTTACTGTTCGGTACATATTTGTACGAGACGAACCTCACCAAAGCTTGCAAAGGCTGGCTGGGGAACCTGGATTCGAACCAGGACTGACGGAGTCAGAGTCCGTAGGTCTACCGTTAACCTATTCCCCAACAGAGCCTTGAACGCCGTGTGGCGTGGGCCGCTATTTATTAAACCGATGGCACTTTGGCAAGACCTTTTTTGCCCGTTACGTCTTTGGGTACGGGGGTGAAGCCTCTGCTCCATGAGTTAAATGCATACGGGATTTGCCTTGTGCAACATTGTCGGTAAACTCATATGTGTGATTCGCAGGAACGTCATATAATTGTCGTGTTGATGCGATCAAAGAATTTGTAACCGACAAGCAAGGCAGATCAGAGCAGGTGAAACAGGTATCTCCCCATAGCGACACGCACAGGGCCATCCGCCCTGAAGGCGGTGCTGCCATGGCCGGAAATGCCGTGATGGATGCGCCGTGCGTTGTGCCATCATCGAGTTTGCCTGCCGACAGCCTTGTTGTGGATCGCCCGCTGCACCCGACGACCAGTCATCCCCCGCTTTATGCCGCGATTGATCTGGGCAGTTCGAATTGCCGTCTGCTGGTCGCGCGCCCTTGCAAAGACGGGTTCAAGGTGATTGATGCCTTTTCGCGTGTTGTGCGTCTTGGGGAAGGTGTGCGTGAAAAAGGTTATCTTTGTCAGGCGGCAATGGATCGTGCGATTGACGCGTTAAAGGTCTGTTCGAAAAAACTGCGCAAGCATCCCGGTGCAAAACTGCATGCGGTGGCGACAGAAGCCTGCCGAACGGCCAAAAATCGCGATGAATTTGTCCGGAAGGTCTTTGACGAAACTGGTATTGAACTTAAAATCATCAATCCGGACGAAGAAAGCCGTTTGGCACTTCAGGCCTGTTCGGCTTTGCTTGATGAACGTCCCTATGCCGTGGTGTTTGATATCGGCGGCGGCAGCACCGAAATTTGCTGGATCAAGGTTGATAACATGGGCCAGACCCAGTGCATTGAAACGCTTTCGATGCCCTGCGGGGTTCTGTGCCTGACCGAACGTTATGCCGGGATCGAACAGCGCCGCGAACGGTTCGAAGCAATGCGTACTGAAATTCGCGACCGCCTGCGCGATTTCGCCAGCCGCAATTGCTGTTCGGACATTCTTGACGATGGCAAGGTGCAGATGGTTGGTACATCTGGCACCGTGACCACATTCTGCGGTATTGCCCTTGGCCTTGAGCGGTACGAGCGCCACAAGGTAGACGGATCGGATTTGCGGTTCGATGATGCGGAACGCGTCACCGAATTGCTGCTGCGCATGGAAGCCGACAAACGCAAAGGCCATCCCTGCATCGGGAATCAGCGGGCCGAGCTGATGGATGCGGGGGCGGCGATCTTTGCCGCGATTCGCGATATCTGGCCCTTGGCGACGCTAAAAGTTGCCGATCGTGGCCTTCGCGAGGGAATATTGGTCGATTTGATGCGCGCAGACGGTCATGCTATTGACCCGTGCGATGCGCGACGTCATACAGTGTCCCATATTTCGGCCAATCCATGATCGGCATCGCGCCATCGGATCGTACTGGCCTTTAACACGTTTCAGTTCAGGTAAAGAACATGACCGACAATAGCAGCGGAAAAGGCGGGACGCGCCGCCGCAAGGGTTCAGCCATTGCGGCGATCGATACCGGCGCACGGCGCGGGCTGCGGACGCGCGTCAAAAGTGCCAAGGGACGCAAGATTTCCTCGACCCGCTGGCTCGACCGGCAACTGAACGATCCCTATGTGCAGGAAGCCAAGCGCCTTGGCTATCGGTCGCGTGCGGCCTTCAAGCTGATTGAAATCAACAATCAGTTCGATCTGCTGCGTCCGGGCATGCGCATTGTCGACCTTGGCGCGGCACCGGGCGGCTGGACGCAGGTTGCGGTTGACATGGTCGGTTCAAAACAGGGACGAGGTCAGGTCGTCGGGCTTGATATTCTGGAATGGGAAGGTCTTTCCGGTGCAACCTGTTTGCAGGCCGACTTCCTTGACCCGGCAGCACCTGACATGATCAAGCAGGCCCTTGATGGGCCGGTTGATGCCGTGATCTCCGATATGTCGCCCGAAACCACCGGCCATCGCCAGACCGACCATATCCGTATTATCGATCTGGTCGAACATGCATTGCTGTTTGCCGAAGAAGTTCTGGCACCGGGCGGTATTTTCATCGCCAAGGTGTTCAAGGGCGGTACGGAAAATGATCTTTTGAATCGGGTCAAAAAGAACTTCCGCGTATCCAAACATGCCAAACCACCGGCATCACGCCCCGAAAGCCCGGAAGCTTATCTGATTGCAACCGGCTTCCGCGGGCAAAACAATGCCGCCGATGACATTGCCAATGCAGAGTTGCGCGAAGACGACGGCTGGTCGCCGGTCGGCTAAGTTCATGAAAAGGTAAAATGCAAAGCGCGCCACAAGATCGGCGCGCTTTTTTATTTGCAAAAATTCGCTTTCATCCCGCTTGGGTTGTGTCGCGGGTGAAATATTCCGCAATCCGATTGCGCTAAGTCAAGAAGTGGCAATCCGGCATCTTCTATACATTGGTCTAGCAAATAGTCTCCGCACCGGATGAACTTGACGCAGAATTGCGCGACCCGGGCGGGGTTTCGCTATGTCAGGATCGGTTGTGGGACCATTGATCCGTGAACGGGGTGCAATTGATGAAACAGGATCAGCTTTTTCTGACCGGTGTTGAACGTCATTTTGGCGATAATGAAATTATCGTCAGCAAGACCGACACCAAGGGACGTATTACTTACGCAAATGATGTCTTTCTGCGGGTCGCAGGATATCGTGAAAAGGATATTCTGGGCCAGCCGCACAGCATTATCCGCCATCCCGACATGCCGCGCTGCGTGTTCGCCTTACTGTGGGACACGATTTCCAAGGGGCGCGAGATTTTCGCCTATGTGATCAATCGCTCGGCGAACGGGGATCATTACTGGGTGCTGGCCAATGTCACGCCGACCTTCGGACCGAATGGCAATATCGTTGGTTATCATTCCAATCGTCGGGTACCCCGCCGCGAAGCGGTTGAACAGGTTATCCCGCTTTATGCCGATCTTCGTGCAGAAGAAGAACGCGAACGTAATCGCAAGGACGGCATGGCGCGCAGTACACAAAAACTTGGCAATCTTCTGGGGCAGGCAGGCATCGACTATGATCAGTTTGTTTTCACTCTCTAATCTGCGACGGATTTTGATTTCTGGCCTGATGCTGGCCTTTGGTCTGATTGGTGCACTTCTGATGGCGCCAACGCATGCACCGTTTGTTTCTTTGATTGCGACGATTGCGCTTCTGGTCATGGCTTTGATTGGTACGGTTGCCCTCACGCGTCACAAGCGGATCATTGATGAACTGCATGATATCGTCCATGACGCTGCCGATGGCAAAATGGGTGTCAGGGTCAATAATCGTCAAACACAGGGTTATCTTGCGCCCCTGCAAAATGCGGTGAACCAGTTACTTGACCTGACCGAGGCGTTCGCCAAGGAAGCCGCAGGTGCCATGGGCCATGCATCGCGGGGATCCTATTATCGCAAAATCCTGCCAAGGGGACTGCGCGGTGATCTGATCGGCTATGCCGGGACGGTCAATGCCGCCCTTGATGCCATGCATGAAAAAACCAGAAACTTCAGCGATAGCGCCGGGCGTATCGGTGATGATATCCAGTCGGTGGTTGGTTCGGTCTCGAACAGTGCAAAACAGCTAAGTGACAGTTCCGATTTTCTGTCCCGGCAGGTCAGTCGCATCGCCGAACAGGCCAACGATATGCGCCTTGCTGCCGATGACAGTACCGAGGCCCTGAACGGCATCGCGGTTGCCACCGAACAATTCAGTGCCTCCATTCGTCAGATCGGCGCGCAGATCAATGGTTCCGCCGAACTGGCCGAAGCCGCGGTTAGCCGGGCCCGTGTTGCCGATAATCACATCACGCGTCTTGATGACATGGCGCTTCGCGTGACCAAGGTGGTCGAACTGATCACCGATGTCGCCGATCAGACCAATCTTCTGGCCCTGAACGCCACCATAGAGGCCGCCCGTGCCGGCGAAGCAGGCAAGGGTTTTGCCGTTGTCGCGACCGAGGTCAAAAACCTGGCGTCCCAGACATCGCGTGCCGCCGAACAGGTGATTGGTGAAATCGGCGAAATGCAGTCAATGACCCGCGAAGCCGTTTCATCGGTGCGCGAGATCAATGAAAAGATCAGCGAAATCGATAGCGGTGCGCGTCTGGTTGCCGAAGCCGCCCGCGAACAGACCGAAGTTGTCGGTGCGATCAGTGACCGGATCGATCAGGCGGTGCGACGCATGCAAACCATTGCGGCCATCCTTGCTGACGTTGCCAGCGGCACGACCGAGTCCGGCTCTGTCGTCCTGCAACTCCATAGCGAGGCGACAAATCTTCTGGGGCAGGCCGATTCACTTGATGGTGATGTACGCCGGTTTATCGACAAGGTGCTCAACGTTCCGGATGCTGCGACCGCGTAAAACAGGGGCGGGCGGCTTTCGCGATTGCGGCAAACGCTTGGTCTGCCTTGCAAAATTCGGGGGTGATCCGGGCATAAAAATGGGGCTGCGCCAGATAGCAGCCCCATCTACCAGTTTCTAACGGAACTGCCCGGATAATGCAGCAATAAAATAACAGGGCTGCTATGGGCGCAGAAAACTTGGCATAAAGGCCATAACGTGTATAAGTTCCGCGCCAACTCAGATTAACGAGGTGGCCCCATATGACCCGCATTGCAGAAGCCCTGACGTTTGATGACGTTTTGATCAAACCCGCCGCCAGCGAAGTGCTGCCGGCACAGGTGCAGACCAACACCCGCGTTACCAAAAATATCGACCTGCGCATTCCGCTTCTGTCGTCCGCAATGGACACAGTGACCGAAAGCCCGATGGCGATTGTTATGGCGCAGCATGGTGGTATGGGGGTCATTCACAAGAACCTCGATATCGCACAGCAGGCCGAACAAGTTCGCCGCGTAAAGAAATTTGAATCCGGTATGGTCGTCAACCCGATCACCATTCACCCGGATCAGACGCTCGCCGATGCGCTGGACCTGATGGACATCAACCACATTTCCGGTATTCCGGTTGTTGAACGCGCCAGCAACAAGCTGGTCGGCATTCTGACCAACCGCGATGTGCGTTTTGCGTCCAACCGTTCGCAACCGGTTTCCGAACTGATGACCCACGAAAATCTGGTTACGGTGACGGAAAATGTCGAAACCGAAGAAGCCAAAAAACTTCTGCACCAGCATCGCATTGAAAAGCTTCTGGTGGTTGACGAAGCCTATCGCTGCACCGGCCTGATTACCGTCAAGGACATCGAAAAAGCCAAATTGCACCCGAATGCGTGCAAGGATGAAAGCGGTCGTCTGCGTGTTGCCGCGGCAACCGGCGTTGGCGAAAGCGGCTTTGAACGTGCGATGGCGCTGGTTGAAGCCGGTGTTGACGTACTGGTCATTGATACCGCACATGGCCATTCCGCCGGTGTGATCAAGGCAGTCGAATATATAAAATCAAAGATCGGCAATACCCAGATCATCGCCGGTAACGTTGCCACCCCCGAAGCCGTCAAGGCACTGGCCGAAGCCGGTGCGGACGCGGTCAAGGTCGGCATCGGTCCGGGGTCGATCTGCACCACCCGCATTGTTGCCGGTGTGGGTGTGCCGCAATTGACGGCCATCCTTGAATGTGCGGAAATCGGTCACAAGCTTGACGTTCCGATCATCGCCGATGGCGGTATCAAGTTTTCGGGCGACATTGCCAAGGCAATGGCCGCCGGTGCCAGCACCTGCATGGTTGGCTCACTTCTGGCCGGTACCGACGAAGCGCCAGGCGAAGTCATCCTGTATCAGGGCCGTTCGTACAAATCCTATCGCGGGATGGGTTCGGTCGGTGCGATGGCACGCGGGTCTGCGGACCGTTACTTCCAGCAGGATGTTCAGGACAACCTGAAACTCGTCCCCGAGGGCATCGAAGGCCGCGTACCGTATAAAGGTCCGGCTGGTCAGATCATCCATCAGATGGTTGGCGGTCTTAAGGCATCGATGGGCTATACCGGTTCGGCTACGCTTGCCGATTTCCGTGAACGGGCCCAGTTCGTTCGCATCACCAATGCGGGCCTGCGCGAAAGCCATGCCCATGACGTGACCATCACCCGCGAGGCCCCGAATTACCGTCCGGGTAACTAATCGGGGCACGCTGATCAATTGGCTGGGCTGCCTTGCGCTTGTCGCTGTTGGCGAATGGCCCAACCCGTGATATCAGCGGGCACAAATTTCAGATGACGGCAGGCAATCCTGCCGTCATCGCCTTTTTTATCGTATGGTGTTTACTTGAATTCCCATATCGGGACAGGAACATCACACTCAGACAGGTTGGACATTCGTTTTGAAACCCGGTGCACGTATCGCGGCTGTCATTGAACTCTATGACGGCTGGACCCAGACCAGAGACGACGCAGACCGCGTCATTTCCGGCTATTTTGGCAATCGCCGTTATATCGGTGGTGGCGATCGTCGCGAGATCAGCGAACGTTTCTATAACTTGATCCGCCATCAGGCGCGTCTGGGCTGGTGGCTGGCCGAATGCGGATATGAGTTTCAGGACGGTCGTGCGCGCATGATCGCCGAACTGGTCTTGCAGGACAAACGCAAGGCCGAAGACATTTCAAGCATGTTCAATGGTGAGGAGTTCTGCCCGAACCCGCTGCATCCGGCAGAAAATCATCTGATCAACAAGCTGACTGGCAAGACGCTTGATCATGACGGCCAGCCAGGTGCGGTCAAAACCGAATTGCCGAAATGGCTTTATGCCGAACTGCTGAAACTCCATCACGAAAACCTTCCGGCTGAAATGGCGGCCTATAATCAGCCCGCCAAACTTGATCTGCGCGTTAACCGCCTTCAGGGCACGGTTGAAGACGCAATCAAATCGCTTGAAGCCGATGGCATCCACAATATCGAAAGAACGCCTTATGCGCCCAACGGCCTGCGTCTGCCGCTTGGTGTGAATATGCTGGTTACGGCGGCCTATAAGGATGGCTTGATCGAAATCCAGGACGAGGCATCGCAGATTTGCGTGCGGCTGGTCGATGCCAAGCCGGGCATGCATATCCTTGATATGTGCGCGGGCGGTGGGGGCAAGACGCTTGGCATGGCGTCCGACATGCGCGGCAAGGGCCGTATCCTTGCCTGCGACACCCATGGCGGTCGTCTGGATAATTCGCGCAAGCGTGCCAAACGTGCCGGTGCCGGTGACTGTATTCAGCAGCGCATCATCGCTGATGAACGCGATAGCTGGCTTCGCAACAAATCCGGTTTCTTTGATCGTGTGTTGCTTGATGTCCCCTGTTCGGGGCTTGGCACCCTGCGCCGTAACCCGGCACTGCGCTGGCGTATCGGGCAGCGTGATATCCGCACCCTGATGGCAAATCAAAGCAAGATATTGAAGGCCGGTGCGGCAAAGGTCACCAAGGGTGGGCGTCTGATTTACGCGACCTGCTCGATCATGCCCGAAGAAAACGAACGCCTGATCGAAACCTTCATGCGTGATCGCAAGGATTTCAGACCGGTTCCGATCAGTGAAATCTGGCCCGACGCACCCAAATCCGTTCCGGTACCCGGTGGCAAGGACAAGCCGTGGCTTCGCCTGTCGCCTAATGTTCACGGTACGGATGGTTTCTTTGTCGCGGTGTTTGAACGCACAGCCAAAGGCAAGGTGAAATAATGACAATGACGGCTATGGTCATCGCAAACAACCCGATGTCCGATGCCGCCCTTGGTCTGCTCGCAAACTGTAAAATTGCGGCAAGAAAAATGGCCCTGTCCCGAATGGGGACAGGGCCAATTCTTTTCACAAGTGCATTTTACCGTGAACGCGATGTGAAGATTGGATCTTCCACAGTTTACCCGGCCGGTTTTTTATTCCGTCTTCGGGGCAGCTTCGCCACCGGTGGTGCCGCCGTCATTCTGCGGCATCAGTTCCAGCGGGCTGCTATCTTCGCCTGCATTGCCATCAAGACCCTTCATGCCCGGAACTTCCTGATTGTCTTCTGGAAGGACGGTGTTCGGCGCTTCGCCGGTTTCGGCCGCCGGGGCATCCGGTGCCGGGGTCATGGTATCGCTTTTTTCAGTACCGGTTTCAGTGCCAAACAGCGACACCGGGTTGTTGGTCTCGGACTGGGTCATTGCAATAGCCGTTGCCGCACCAGCGACCAGAAGAAGGCCAGCGACGGCAAGCGCGATTTTACTGCCTTTGTTCTGTGTCATTTGTCTGTGTCCCTTTGCATGGTCAAACTTGATTTGCTCATGATTTCTAATTCTGTCGGACGCGGTTATCTCCGTGCTCCGTTAGAAACCAAGTTACAGACGCATTGCGCAGGAAAAAGGGACCAATTGTGCTTTTTTCGGGGGCGTTCCGGCAGGAAAAGGCCGCAATTGTCCCCAAATGCCGGAATTCGGCATCAGAATTTCATGAATGCATCCCAAGGTAACCGTTTGCGCCGGGTTGCCGAGACGGATGGTTTGGCGTATGTACGGCGCAACCCCATACTCGACGGAGATACGGCCCGATGACAGATCGCGTGCTGATTATTGATTTTGGATCGCAGGTCACCCAGCTGATTGCACGCCGCGTGCGCGAAAGCGGTGTCTATAGCGAAATCCACCCCTTCAACAATGTCTCGGATGCTTTCCTTGACGAATATGCGCCCAAGGCCGTGATCCTTTCGGGTGGTCCGGCATCGGTCCATTGGGACAAGGCACCCTCTGCCCCGGCAAAGGTGTTTGAGCTTGGCGTGCCGGTGCTTGGTATCTGCTATGGTCAGCAGACCATGGTCAACCAGCTTGGCGGCAAGGTCGCAACGTCCGATCACCGTGAATTCGGTCGTGCCTTTGTCGATGTCATCGAAGACTGCGCGCTGTTCACCGGCATCTGGGCCGAAGGTGCCCGCGAACAGGTCTGGATGAGCCACGGCGACCGTGTCGATGCGCTTCCTGACGGGTTCCGCGTTGTTGGCAAATCCGAAGGCGCACCGTTTGCCGCCATCGCCAATGACAACAAGAAATTCTACGCCGTGCAGTTCCACCCCGAAGTGGTCCACACCCCGCATGGCGCGCAGCTGCTTAAAAACTTCACGCATGGCGTTGCCGGTTGTTCTGGCGACTGGACGATGAACGCCTATAAAGACGATGCAATCGCCAAAATCCGCAAACAGGTCGGCGATGGCAAGGTCATCTGCGGTCTTTCGGGTGGTGTTGACAGCTCTGTCACCGCGGTTCTGATCCACGAAGCGATTGGCGATCAGCTGACCTGCGTGTTTGTCGATCATGGTTTCATGCGCTCGGGCGAGGCTGATCAGGTCGTCACCCTGTTCCGCGACCATTACAATATTCCACTGGTGCATGTTGACGCGTCCGAAACCTTTATCGGCGCGATTGAAGGCGAAATTGATCCGGAAACCAAACGCAAAACCATTGGCCGTCTGTTCATCGAAGTGTTCGAAGAAGAAGCCAAGAAAATCGGTGGTGCTGATTTCCTTGCACAGGGGACCCTTTACCCGGACGTGATCGAAAGTGTGTCTTTCACTGGTGGCCCGTCGGTCACCATCAAGTCACACCACAATGTCGGTGGCCTTCCGGAACGCATGAACATGCAATTGGTCGAGCCACTGCGTGAGCTGTTCAAGGACGAAGTCCGTGACCTTGGCCGTGAACTGGGCCTGCCCGACAGCTTTGTCGGCCGTCACCCGTTCCCCGGACCGGGCCTTGCCATCCGCATCCCCGGCCAGCCGATCACGCGCGAAAAGCTTGATATCCTGCGCAAGGCCGATGCGATCTATCTCGAAGAAATCCGTAATGCCGGTCTCTATGACGCCATCTGGCAGGCCTTCGCGGTGCTGCTCCCGGTCCGTACCGTTGGCGTGATGGGCGATGGTCGTACCTATGACTATGCCTGTGCGCTGCGCGCGGTCACCTCGACCGACGGCATGACCGCCGACTTCTTCGCCTTCCCGCCGGAACTGCTTGGCCGCATCGCCAACCGGATCATCAACGAGGTCAACGGTATCAACCGTGTCACCTATGACTACACCTCGAAACCACCGGGAACGATTGAGTGGGAATAAGCTTTCCGATCATCGGAAATGACAGCGGCGCGTCCATTGGGCGCGCCGTTTTGTTTGGGGCTGTTCTAATAACCCGGCCCGTCCGAGCCGCAATCCCCTGTCGAATTGCATGCATTCGATAAAACCTGCTGAACGCTGCGCTGCCAGTTGAAGGTCAGGCAGGAAGGCAGCGACAGGGTTGCGACTATTGCGGCAATAAGAGCAAGGTGGCGCATGGTGGCCCCCGTTTCTTTTGGGTGGTTTAAGCCGGTATCAGACGACGACATTGTACCAGAACCCGGTCGCAATGTCGTCGACATAGGGCGCAGGGGTGAAGTCCGCAATCAGATCTTTTTGACAAATTCGGATTTAAGCTTCATCGGGCCAAATCCGTCGATCTTGCAATCGATATTGTGGTCGCCTTCGACAAGGCGGATATTCTTGACCTTGGTGCCGACCTTAAGCGGTTGAGACGCACCCTTGACCTTCAGATCCTTGATGATCGAAACCGTATCGCCGTCAACAAGCACATTGCCATTGGCATCCTTGTATTCGGTTTGATCGCCACTTGACGCGGTTTGCAGCGACCATTCATGGGCGCATTCCGGGCAAATCAGCAATTCACCATCTTCGTAGGTATAGGGCGACTGGCATTTGGGGCAGGGGGGTAACGTGCTCACGGCAGATCCTTGGGTAAAAGCGTTAAGTCATGACCCTACCCGTTCCGGTTTGGCCGCCTATCTCGTAACGCCCGAAACCCGGCTTGTCGAGAGTTTGCGCCGACAATTACGACCCGAATAATTGCGAGACAAAGACAAGCATCGCAAACAGGCTGACAAAATAGGCAATGGATCGCACGCCATTGATCCCCGGAATGCGCGTGATCCCGGCAACATAGAACCCGGCATGTGCGATACGGGCGAGGGTAAAGACAACTGCGCAAGCCACAGTGACAGTGTTAGAAATGCCGATTACATGCGCGACCAGAACGATAATCGCAAACGGCACCAGATTTTCCAGATGGTTCTGATGGGCGCGCAGGCCACGGGCAGCCAAGCCCTGCCGTTCGGGCAGATTGTCGCGATTGCCCAAAAGGCGTTTGCCGCCGACCTGCTTGCCATAGGACCAATTGTAAACCCACGGGAAAGCAAGGCAGAAAAGGGCGTTGAAAACGAGAAGGGCAAGTTCGATGGTCACGGAAACACCTTTTGGTGATGGTTTATCCAAGCCATACGCAGGAAAAAAGGGTAGGCGATCAAACTTTTGCGCCGCGAGGCGTTCGTGTTTTATCAAGCTGATCGCCCGAAAGTGCTTATTCTTCTGCGGCCTTGCGAAGGGCCGGGAGCCCGACACCGGCCGTTTCAAACCCGCCATCGGCCGCGATCACCTGACCGGTAACGTAGCTCGCCTTGTCGGAGCATAAAAACGCAATCACCTCGGCGATTTCGCGTTCGTTACCGTATCGGCCAAGCGGCATGGCATCAAGATAGGCCGATATGATTTCCGGCGAATGGACCGCCATGGCAAGCTTGGTTTTGACTGGGCCGGGGCAGACGCAGTTGGACCGCACCCCGAAATCGCCAAGCTCGATCGCCTGCTGTTTTGTCAGGTGAATGACGGCGGCCTTCGATGTGCCATAAGCGACCCGAAGAGTAGAGGCCCGAAGCCCGGAAATAGAGCCGATATTGACAATCGCGCCCTTGGTCTGCTTCAGAGCAGGTATTGCCGCCTGTGAGACAAGAAAAACACCATCAAGGTTGGTTTCCATGATCCGGCGCCACGCGCTGAAGTCAGTTTCACCAATTGGCAGGAAATCGGCAACCCCGGCATTATTGACGACCGCATCAATCTGTCCGAACTCGGTCAGGACCTCGTCGATCATCAGATCGACCTGTTCGGGGATTGATACGTCATATTCAAATGCCTTGGCATTTGCGATATCGCGACATGATTTGCGAAGTTCCGCGCTGTCGCGATCAATCATCGCAACCTGCCACCCCAGTTCAATAAAAAGATGGGTTGTGGCAAGTCCGATGCCGCGTGCGGCACCTGTTACGAGGGCAACCTTGTTTTCCATTCACGTCTTCCCTGATAACAGCCGTTAAACAGGCTGCCTTGTTTCTTATGAAGGACGGCCCCGTTTTAACCGGGCCGTCATGATCACAAGAGCTTACAGGTCGTCGGCAACGAATTCCAGAAGATCACCGGGTTGGCAATCAAGTTCCCGGCAAATCGCGGCAAGTGTTTCAAACCGCACACCGCGCACCTTGCCTGATTTCAGAAGCGACAGGTTCTGTTCGCTCACCCCGATCCGGCAGGCAAGGTCCTTGGACTTCATCTTTCGCAGGGCAAGCATCACGTCAAGCCGGACAATGATCGCCATCAGACGAAGCTCCTGTTCTCGTCCTCGATCCGGGTGGCTTCTCCCAATACCCACGCAATCACCAGAAGCAACCCGCCCAGAAACAGGGTGCTGGCCTCGGCATCGCTGAGCCCGATAGACAGCATCCTTTCGCCTTCGGGACGGGTTATGGTTGCCAGTACGGATGTCAGTGCGCCTGAAAGCGGCTTGATCAGGGTTTGCGCCATAAGGGCCACGGAAAATGCTTTCAGATGGGCAATCGGGGCAGGCTGGAAAATATGGTTTTCGGCAAAGGACAGGAACATCTTGCGCAATCGCCAAAGCCCATAGGCCATAACAAGTGTCGGCAGCATCATCGATGCCATCACGGCATATTTCTGCCATCCGGAAAGGGCGCGCAATTCTTCAAGGCTGATGGTCATCTGGCTGGCGCTGGTATCAATCCAGCCATCGACATGCCATATCAGCGGCACGAGACAGATTTCGAAAACAACGCCGATAAGGCACACCCAGCCAAGAATGCGGCTGACGGTGCGGACATTTTTCAGGGTGTCGGACATGACGGGGCTCCATCCGGAAACAATCGGGGGATATTTTAATGACGAATCAAATTCATTAATTAATGTAAAACATGAATTTTTTATCGAAATGAGTCAATCCGGATTTTTATCCGTAGTCGCGCTTTGATCGTCAGGCGGGCGATGCCCGGCCAAAATTCAGACAAAAAAAATGCAGCCGGGGCGGTTGAAACACCCGGCTGCAGAAGGAATGGCGGGGAGGGGAGGAAAACCCGCCAGGGAAGAGAGGGAGACGAAAAAGTCTGGCTGCTTCCAGCGCGGCGTCGTTAATGCCGTTTGGAAGAGATCATCGCGTCCCACGCACCTTGCAAACGTTGTTTGGCTTCACGAAAACGCTGCAGGGATTCTTGCGGGATATCACCGCTATGATCCTTGATCTCGCTCCAGGCGGCATCCATGTCATCCCACGCCTGAACAACCTCGCTTGGCAATTGTTCAAGCCCGGCTTCGGATTCCTTGCAATGGGCTGTAAGGCCGAATTCCCAATCCTTGAATTCCTGATGGAGCTTGGCGTGCTCCGGAAGGGGACGGGCTGTCATGGGAGCCTCCTTTTGCTTTTCCAGACAATTTCAATCTGGCGCGTAATCATGTCATCGATTTGCAATGAAAAGGCGATTTTGGGGCATTCTCTATAAAGGGCATAAAACCGGCAATTTACCTGCCAATCATATCGTTCCATGCTTTTTCAAGATTTGCGGTCGCCTTGTGGAACTGCTCTGCGGTGGCGTTGCTTGCGGCATCGCCTTCGGCCTTAAGCTTTTCCCACGCCTCATTCATCTCGTTATAGGGGCCGGTTACCTCTTTGGGCAGATTTCCGACCTGCATGTCGTTTTTCGCGCAGTAACCGGCAACATTCCGTTCCCAGCTGTCGTGGGACTGGCGCAGATTAAAAATGTCGAGTGCTGTTTGCTCTTGCATCGGTGTGTCTCCTTGTTCTGGTGGGCACTTTCGATGATGTGTCATACCTGTAACGTTCCCTGCGTGGCGGAGTTCCATGCACGCAAACATCAAGTCCCCTTGCCAAGCGATGCAGGGCGTGGAAAATAGGGGCATGTTACAAAGCAAAGCAAAATCACGTAAAGTCGAAGTCACACCGGCCCGCCCGGTCGTGGTCAGCGCCAATAATGATGGTGACGGTTGTCAGGAATGCGATACCGCCGCACGTCTTGGCCTTTCCACCGAACAGGGGGAAGCCGTAACGCGTGATGCGTCGCGCGCCACCGGTCATAACCTGTCGCTGCCCGATATCGAGGCAGCAGCGAAAATCTTTGCGCTTTTGGGGGATGCCGGGCGGTTGCAGCTTGTTTTGCGCTGCATGGAAAAACCGCAAACCGTTGGCGAACTGGCCGAGGCATCGGGCATGTCGCAGTCGCTTACCAGCCATCATCTGCGTCAGTTGCGCGATCAGCGCATTCTGGCCTCCGAGCGCAACGGGCGTCATATCTTCTATCAGATTGATGACGAACATATTTCCTGTGTTGTTCGAGATGTCTTTGCCCACGTCACACACGACTAAGCCACCCCCGCACTGATCTTTGCGGGCATTCCAGTCGCAGATCGACAATCGGGCGAATATGTTCGGCAAATGATCACCCGGCCTGCGTGGTTTTCACATTGCACTTGCGCAAAATTACCGTCATAAACGAATGGCTTGGTTTTTCCCGCTCTGCTCGGGGTTGGGAAACGAAGAGGGAATTTGGAAAGCCGTCTGTTTGACGGTCAAAGCCAAAGCCGCCCCCGCGACTGTATGCGACGAGTGCCCGCCATCATACCACTTGCGAAAGCAGGGAAGGTCGGCGACGCATGAAGACCCGCAAGCCAGGAGACCTGCCAGGCATGGACCCGAACCGACTGTCGGGTGTGACAGCAAAGGAGATTTCTATGACCACGCAGACCGCGGCATTTGCCGTTTCGAAAAAATCCGTTCTTCTGCCGATCCTTGCCTGTGCCGTTTTCGGCATGGCGATTGTCTTTGTGACCGGCCACGTTCAGGCGGACCTGCTTCATGACGCGGCACACGATGTGCGCCACGCGACCGGCTTTCCCTGCCACTAAGTCATGTTCACACGCATAGTAACCAGCGCGTTGTTCGCTGGTGCTGCAGCGGGGCTTATTGCGGCCCTGCTACAGCTGTATTTTGTGCAGCCCGTTTTGCTGCATGCGGAGCTGTATGAAACCGGTGCCCTTGTGCATTTCGGCGGTGACGCGGTTAGCGCGCATCAGGATGTCGGCGGGATTGATCCGCTGCGTGACGGGCTAAGCATCCTGTTCACCATGCTGGTCTATACCGGCTATGCACTGATCCTGATCGCGGCCATGGCCTTTGCCGAAAATCGTGGTCATGTGGTGACGGCGCGCAATGGCATCATCTGGGGCATTGCAGGGTTTGTCATCGTGCATTTCGCACCGGGCTTCACCTTGGCGCCAGAGGTGCCCGGTGTTGCTGCGGCCGATGTCTATGAACGGCAAATCTGGTGGTTTGCGACGGTGGCAACCGCGGCACTTGCGGTTTGGCTGATCGCCTTTGGCCGGAACTGGCTGGCGTGGGGGGCGGCGGTTATTCTGCTTCTGGCGCCCCATGTTATCGGTGCACCGGAACCCGATCAGTTCAGCGGTCCCGTGCCGACCGAACTCGGGGCGCTGTTTGCTGCGCGTGCCTTTGGCATCGGGGCTGTGGCCTGGGTGTTGACCGGGCTGTTTGCCGGGCATTTCTGGCGGCGTGAAGCCGACCGGGAAGCGTAAAACGCAATCACATTGATCAGGCGCGGTATATTCCGCGCCTGTTTTCTTTCATTGATTTGTCTGGATAAATGAAATGCCACGTTCACTTGCTCTTTTCGGGATCGGGCTTGTTTTTGGCGGCGGGATTGGCTTTCTGGTGGCGGCGGGCAATGGCATCATCCTTGATGGTCATGACCATTCCGATCCGCGCGCGCATGGGGAAAGTGCCCATGGTGATACGCATGACACGATGAATGTCAACGGTGCTCATGCCAGCCATGATGCCGTCATTTCACTGCCCGATGCCGTTGATGCGCCAAGGCTTGATGTTGCCATTGCGCCCGATCCGGTCAGTGGCTGGAACCTGCATCTCTTGGTGCAGAATTTCCGTTTTGCCCCCGAACATGCCAGCAGTCCCCATATCCCGGGCGAGGGGCATGCTCATGTCTATGTTAACGGCACCAAGATCGCCCGCCTGTATGGCCCGTGGCTTCATATCGCAGACCTTCCAGCGGGCGATAATGAGGTTATCGTGACCCTTACGGCCAATGACCATAGCCAGCTTGCCGTTGGCGATAAGCCACTGCGTCAGGTCATGACTGTTTCGGTTGCGCCATAATCACAGGGCCGGGATACGGGCCTTAAGGCAAAATCGAAGACGTCCGCAGCCGCGTGCGTCTTCGATCCATCCATCCGGGGCGTTCAGATATTCCCGGCAGGTGGCAATGATATCGTCAATATCACGATGTGCCGATAATCCGGCAAAAAGATAACTTGCCCGCCCGGTTCCCTGAAGTGCAACCGATGTCGGGTCGCTGCATGATCCCATGCAGTCAACCTGCGTGATTTCAAACGTTTCGGGCAATTCCGCCTGATCAAGTGCCGTGCCTAACTGCCGCACAAAACCATCCGCATCGACAAAATCCATCTTTGGGTCCGGATCAGCATCAGGTGCTGGTTGGCAGGTTTTGCAAATGACAATACGAGGCATGCGGCGGTTGGCCTTGGTTCTTAAATCGGGTGGTCACTATGGTCGCAGTGCCGGCGTAATTCATCAACTTTTTCGGGGCGTCTGGCATTGTGTGTGATAATATTCAAATCATGGTTTGAATGTTCTTGACTCGCTAACATATGAATTGTTATTTGAATATAATGCATGAATATAAATTTGAATGTTGGCGAGGTCCAGAATGTCCGTCATCGTAAAATGGGATCAGTTCCCGGCCATTGGAAATTGTGAAAGCTGCAAGTCATCGCTGATTGCGTCGCTCAACGTTGCTGTGCCCGGGCAAAGCTTTGTTGCCGCCGCCGATGGCTTGCACGCGCAATCCGAACTGAGTGTCGAGGACCAGGGCACTGTTGATGATGTGCTGGCCCGTCATCGTGACGGCATTTCGCATCACCAGTGGGCCGTATCGGGCATGGATTGCGGGTCCTGTGTGGCGAAAATCGAAACCGCGCTTACCAAACGTGATGGCGTGCAATGTGTAGATGTGTCGATGATGCGTGAAACGGTGACGCTGGGCCTTCGCAATGATAGTGCCGAAACGCGTTCCGATATCAGCACCATGCTGACCAAATTGGGTTATCCGGCAAAGGAAAAGGTAATTCCGGGGGCGGGGAAATCATCCGAAGCCGCTTGCTGCGCTGGCGGTTCCTGTGGTTCTGCCAATCCGGCTGCGACGGATAATGCCGCGTCGCAAGATACCGATGCCAATGACAAATCCCTGCTGCGCAAACTGGCCCCCTGGCCGGAAGCCGGGGACGAAATTGCATGGGCAGCGATCTGGCTGGTTCTAGGCGGATTGGTCGGCTGGCTGGTTCCGGCCACCGATGCTTATGCCATGTCCATTGCCTCGATCATCGCGGCATTGCCGGTGATGAGAACAGCGTTCCGTCTGGCGGCAAGCGGCGCATTCTTTTCCATCGAACTATTGATGAGTGTCGCGGTTCTTGGCGCGGTTGCAATCGGCGAAAGTCTTGAAGCCGGTATGGTCGTCCTGCTGTTTGCGATTGGCGAAAGCCTTGAAGGCATTGCCGCGGGGCGGGCGCGCAGCGGGGTTAAATCGCTGATGAAACTGGCCCCGGAGACCGCGCGGCGGGTTTCACCATCTGGTGGCGGCTTTGATACGGTTGCACCCTCGGCGCTTACGCTTGACGACATCGTTGAAGTCCGCCCCGGCGAACGCATCCCGGCGGATGGTATCCTGACTGTCGGCTCGGCTGAAATCGATAACAGCCACCTGACCGGGGAATCCGTTCCGGTTACCTCCGAACCGGGGGGCGAGGTTTTTGCCGGTGCCATTGTTACCGACCGACCGGTGCACCTGCGTGTGGCCCGGGTGGCCGGGCAAACCATGCTGGATCGCGTGATCGAGCTGGTCGAACAAAGCGAAAAGCACAAGGCACCGGTCGAGCGTTTCGTTGCCAAATTCGCTCGTATCTATACGCCAATCATCATGGCGCTTGCGGCCCTTACGGTCGTTGTTCCACCGGTTCTGTTCGGGCAAGGCTGGGAAGAATGGATCTATCGTGGGCTGGCCCTGCTTCTGATCGGCTGCCCCTGTGCCTTGGTGATCTCCACACCGGCGGCGGTGACATCGGCCCTTGCCCGTGCATCTAGGATCGGCCTGCTGGTTAAAGGCGGTGCAGCACTTGAGGCCATCGGGGCCGTACGCACCATGGCGTTTGACAAAACCGGTACACTGACCGAAGGCAAGCCGAAGCTGACGGCAATGATGTCGGTGGATGATATGGACGAGGACCGGCTGCTTGCCATTGCCGCCGCCCTTGAAACCGTGACCTCCCACCCGCTGGCAAAGGCGTTGGTCAATGCGGCGACGGACAAGAAACTTGATCTGCCGGAAATCACCGATGCGCGAACCATCGCCGGTGCCGGGGTCGAAGCCCGGATTGATGGCACGCTTTATCGTGTCGGGGCGGCCAAACGCCTTGATATCAAACCGGCTGCCGAAGTTGCCGACTGGCTCGCCGCACAGGAAGACGCCGGTAGCACGGCCGTTGTCGTCCTGCGTGATGGCGATGTCATTGGCGCGCTTGCGTTGCGCGATATCGCACGCGCCGATGCAAAGGATGCACTTGGCAAACTGAACACTTTGGGTATCAGTCCCGTGATGCTGACCGGCGATGCCGAACGTGTCGCCAAACGTATGGCTGGTGAACTTGGCATTGATTACCGGGCGCAGCTTCTGCCCGAAGACAAGCTGAACGTGCTGGCCGAATTGCGCAATGATCCGGTGCGAAAGGGGCCGATTGCCATGGTGGGCGACGGCATCAATGATGCCCCGGCGCTGAAATCGGCCGATGTTGGCATCGCAATTGGCGGGGGTACGGATATTGCGCTTGAGGCCGCCGATGCGGTGGCGGTCAAGGACCGGCTTTCGGATGTCGTTAATCTGGTGAAACTGTCCCGAACCACACGTCGCGTGATCCGCGAAAACATCGCACTGGCACTGGGGCTCAAGGCCGTCTTTCTGGTCACCAGTATCACCGGTCTGACGGGACTTTGGCTGGCGGTGATGGCCGATACCGGCGCAACCGTTCTGGTGACGCTTAACAGTCTTCGTCTGCTGATCGCGCTGCGCAACCGCTGATCCCTCAGCCGGGCAAGCTACTCCAGAAAATTATCGAAAGTCGGCCGCTATTGCATCTCGTGATAGCGGCCGATTTCTTTTTGCTACCTTCCATGCCGCGACTCCCGATCTGCCCTGTGTGCGTGACCTTCATTTTGCGCAGAAATATGCGGAAAACGGCCTGTTTTTACAGGACGTGCAGGTCATGGCATCCACGAAAATCCGCTGACCGGAGGGTCCGGGCAACAAAATCACTACACTTAGAAAACCAAGGGAAACTGCGGGTTTCGCAAAAGCGAATTGACATGGCTAGATTTTGGTTTCAAGTTAAATCCGTAATAACGATATTAATTCCGGTATAACGGAAAAACCGGGACTCATCAAAAACGGTTGGCTCTTTTCATCAGCGGAGACAAACATGACCTTCTTAAAGACAATCGCAGTCGCGGCTCTTATGACCGCAACTGCCGGATCGGCCATTGCACAGGAAGCCAGCAAGCTCCAGCAGGTCCTTGACCGCGGTTACCTGATTTTGGGGACCGGCTCCACCAACCCGCCATGGCACTTCATTGACTCGGATAACAAGCTCAAGGGCTTTGACGTTGATATGGGTCGCCTTGTCGCCAAGGCCCTGTTTGGCGATCCCGATAAAATCGAATATGTCCAGCAATCCGGCGATGCCCGCATCCCGAACCTTGTGACCGACAAGGTCGATCTGGCCTGCCAGTTCATGACGGTAACCGCTGAACGCGCCCAGCAGATCGAATTCACGATCCCCTATTACCGTGAAGGCGTTGGTCTGTTGCAGATGGAAGGTGGCGACTACGCCGATTACGAGGCGCTCAAAGCTGCCGGATCGGATGTTACCGTTGCCGTTCTTCAGAACGTCTACGCCGAAGAAATGGTTCACGCTGCCCTGCCAGAGGCAGAAGTTGATCAGTATGACAGTGTGGATCTGATGTATCAGGCGCTTAATTCCGGGCGTGCCGATGCCGCCGCAACTGATCAGTCGGCATTGCGCTGGTTCATGGTCAAAAACCCGGGCCGTTACCATGACGCCGGATATGGCTGGAACCCGCAAAGCTATTCCTGTGGCGTGAAGCCGGGCGATCAGCGTTGGCTGAACTTTGTAAACACGGTTCTGCACGAAGGCATGACCGGTGTTGAATTCCCGTTCTACGCCGACAGCTTCAAAACCTGGTTCGGCACGGAACTGTCGGTGCCGCAGATCGGCTTCCCCGTCGAATACAAATAACCCAGCAGCATCCGGGAAGAACCGCTTTGAACTACGATTTCAATTTCAGCGTCATCTGGCGCAATTGGGAACTGCTGGCGCAAGGGCTTGGCCTTGGCTTGTTCCTTGCCCTTGTTTCGATTGCAATCGGTTGCGGGATCGGGCTTCTGGCGGCTTTCGGGATGCTGTCCCGTCATCGGGTTTTACGCTGGATCGCAGTGGCTTATGTCTCTGCGATCCGCAATACCCCGATCCTTGTTCTGATCCTGTTTTGCTATTTCGCATTGCCCCAGCTTGGCATTGCGCTTGATAAAATACCGTCCTTCATTTTCACGCTGTCGATTTATGCCGGTGCCTATCTGGCCGAAGTTTTCCGTTCGGGCCTTGTGGCATTGCCAAAGGGCTTACGCGAAGCCGGGCTTGCCATCGGTTTGACGGAACTGAAAATCAAAATCCACATCATCATTCCGGTGATGTTGCGCAATGTGTTGCCGTCGCTATCGAACAACTTCATTTCGCTGTTCAAGGACACGTCGCTTGCGGCCGCCATCGCGGTTCCCGAACTGACGTTTTATGCGCGCAAGATCAATGTCGAAAGTTTCCGCGTGATTGAAACATGGATGGTTGCGTCACTGATTTACGTGGTGGCCTGCTATGTCATCGCGTGGTTCCTGCGCCAGCTTGAACAACGACTTGCGGTTCCGCGCTGAAAGGCTTTCACATGAATTTTTCTCTTTTTCTGAACGAATTGTGGAACGCCCGGATGAACCTGTTGGCCGGGCTTGGCGATACGGTTCTGATTTCCGTCGCGTCCGTGCTGCTTGGAACGTTCCTTGGCGTTTTCGTCGGTCTGGCGATGACATATGGCAACAAGCCGACCCGGTTCGGGGTGCGCGTCTATATCGACTTCCTGCGCGGAACTCCGGTTTTCGTTCTTATCCTTGCCTGCTTTTATATCCTCTCGGTTGTTGGTTTGGATCTTAGTGCGTTTCAGGCCGGTGTCCTTGCATTGACACTGTTCTGTTCGTCCCATGTCGGGGAAATTGTCCGTGGTGCGTTAAAGGCAATCCCGGCCGGTCAAACCGAAGCCGCCAAATCAATCGGGCTGACTTTCGGGCAGACCTTTGCCTATGTCCTGCTGCCCCAGGCCCTGCGTCAGATATTGCCAACCTGGGTCAATACCGCGACCGAAATCGTCAAGGCATCGACGCTGCTTTCGATCATTGGTGTGGTTGAATTGCTGCTGGCAACCCAGCAGGTCATTTCGCGGACCTATCTCAGCCTCGAATTCTATCTGTTCGTGGGTTTCGTCTATTTCATTCTGAACTTCCTGATCGAACAGGCCGGCCGTGCTGTCGAACGCCGCATCTCGATCCCATAATGAGGCAGCCATGTCCCCCATTCTGACAATTACCGACCTTCACAAAAGCTTTGGCGATCTCGAAGTCCTCAAGGGCATCGATATGACCATGCAAAAGGGTGATGTCGTCTCGCTGATCGGATCATCGGGTTCGGGCAAGACAACCCTGTTGCGCTGCGTGAACCTGCTTGAAGATTTCGAACGCGGTTCCATCGAACTGGACGGCGAAGCCATCGGCTACAGACACGAAGGTGGTGAGCGTCGCCGTCTTTCCGAACGTCATATTGCGCGTCAACGCGCCATGACCGGCATGGCGTTTCAGCAGTTCAACCTGTTCCCGCATATGACCGCCATTCGCAATGTCATGCTGGGTCTGACCAAGACCAAGAAAATGGCAAAGGACGAAGCCTATGCCATTGCCGAAAAATGGCTTGAACGGGTCGGCATGATTGAACGGCGCGATCATTTCCCCGGTCAGTTGTCCGGCGGACAGCAGCAGCGTGTTGCGATTGCGCGCGCGATTGCCATGAACCCGCGCATCATGCTGTTTGACGAAGTGACATCCGCCCTTGATCCGGAACTGGTAAAGGAAGTTCTGGCCGTTGTCCGCGATCTTGCCGATGACGGCATGACCATGCTGCTTGTCACCCACGAAATGCGCTTTGCCCGCGATGTTTCAAGCAAGGTCGTGTTCATGCATCACGGCCGTATCCACGAAGAAGGTCCCCCCGAACAGATTTTCGGCGCGCCGGAAACAGACCGGTTGCGGGGCTTTCTTGCAAATTCTGAAATGTGATTGAAGACTAGGAGATATTGAATGACCATCAAAAGACACGGTGTCGGTGAAGCAAAAGGCAATGGTCAGAAGGCACTGCCTTTTGCAAAGGCTACGGAAGCTGACGGATGGCTTTACGTGTCCGGACAAACGCCGATGCGTGATGGCGAAGTCGTTGGAAACGGGATTGTCGAACAGTCCCGCATTGCTATCGAAAACATGCTGAAAATCGTCGAGGATGCCGGGTATGGCGCAAGCGATATCATGCGCATCGGTGTCTGGCTTGATGATGCGCGCGATTTCTGGAGCTTCAACGGCGTATTCCAGGAATATTTCGGCGATCATCCGCCTGCGCGCGCTTGCGTTCAGTCTTCAATGGTGGTGGATTGCAAGGTCGAGGTCGACTGCATTGCCTTTCGCAAGGCATAAGGACATCTATCCAAAGAACTGATCGCCAGCGAAGAGGGGACTTATGAAGGAAGGGCAAATACGGAAACGGGCGCGCGGCATTGATCGGGCGTTTGATATTCTTGATCATTTGCGCTCTGTCAAAGTCTCGCAACGGCCTGCCGAGATCGCCCAAGCGCTCGGCGCGCCGACCTCTACGATCTATGATCTGATCAGCGTTCTACTGGAACATGGCATGCTCGAGGTCACCGATGCCAACGGATCGGTGTTCCTTGGGCGTCGTGTCTATTTTCTTGGGCTAGCCTATCGCGAATATTTCGATCTGACCCGCGAAGCAGGTGTGGTGCTGGATGAAATCACCGCCACGACCAAGGAAACATCGCAGTTCTGCATGCTGGACGGCAACAAATATACCGTCGCCCTTCAACGCGAAGGCAGCCGTCCGTTCCGCATCAGTGCAAATGTTGGCGAACGCACCCCGATCCCGTGGACGGCATCGGGTCGGCTGTTGCTGGGCCATTTTTCCGATGATGAAATCCGCGATCTGATTCCGGCAAACGATTTTGTTCTGCCCGATGGCAGCCATACCGATTTTGATGCCTATATCGCCGAAATCCGGCAGGCGGCAAAAGACGGATTCTTTTCCTTTGATAGCATCGTTGACACCTTCACCCATTGCTTCGCCGCCCCGATCCGCGATCAGAACGGCGTCTGTGTTGCAACAGTATGTATTGTCGCGCCAAAGGATGATGCCCGCAAAAACTATGCGCAGTATCGCGACGCACTGAAATCCGCTGGCGATAAACTATCTCACAGCGTCTGATTACTTATCCGTCCGCACACAATATCTTTGCGTGGAAGAATGCCGGTTTCTTTGTGCTGAAAAGAGAAAGCGGCGGTTATCGTTTCCCGCATCGATAACCACCGCTGTTCCACCTTGAGAGGCCTGCGGGGAGAGAGACCCGCAGGTGAGAGACAAGCCTTTTGGGGACAAGTGCGAATGGGTTGCATTCGCGGGCTGTGTCGAGACCCGTTATAGGTCAGGAAAAAATACTACGCAAGTGAAAATCGTTCGCATTTGCATAAAATTTTTGGTTGAGAGATTTAGGGTGTTTATATCCCGACTAAAATGGTTGGTTAATGCCGCGGTTTTCTGCGGATTTCAGGCCGAAAATGCCAAAAAGGCCGCACGATCTGTGCGGCCTTTCAGGTCGGGTTAAATGACGATATCTAGATGGAAATACGCCGCAGATGATTGTCCCAATGAAGCGATTTAAGCGAATCGTCGGGTAATTCGACGCGTTTTCGGCGAATCGCATCCATGCGCCATCCGGTACCAAGGCCGCTGGTGCCAACGAACTGACCCGCAACATCTGTCGCGGCAAGCCCGCAGCCATCCGGGGCGGCGATATGGGTCAGGAAGCCCGATGTTTTGGCATCCCAGAATGTGATCAATCCGCCGCGTGGGCAGGAAATGCCAAATACCTGTCCCGATGCGTCAAAGCGCACCGATCCGCAATATTGCCGCATGCGCAGCTGGACATTGTCCGGGGCCTCGATCGGGCGGATTTCGCTACCCGGCTGCCACAACCCGACCAGCGGCACCTGATCGGTCAGTTCCCCCTGATACTGGAAGCCCGCCGCAATTGTCCCATTGGATGCGACATCAAGATGGCGGATGGATAATTGATGCCAGTCGGCTTTGAGGGCCGCCTGATGGATCAGCTTGCCGGTATGCCGATCAATGATCGACAGGTTCGGTTCCATACTGTCGATATTAAGGGCTGTGCGTCCGTCAAAGTCCGGATGGGTGTGCAAGCCACCATTGGCGATCACAAGGCTTTCACCGTCCGGCATCAGGTGCAATTCGTGCGGGCCGGTGCCAAAACTGTCAAATTCGGCAATGCGGCGATACCCGTCTTCGGCATCCCAGACGGAAACAACCCCGCGGGCATGGTTGAAATCATTCTCGGTGATATAAAGGAACCGGCCATCATTGGAATAAACCGCGTGGCCATAAAACCGGCGGTCTTCCGGGCAATGCAGTTTGGCGCGGACCTCGCCGCTATGGCGATCAAGGATCAGGCCATAGAGACCCGGTCGGCGTTCAACTGCGGCCACATCGACATGGTTTGGGCGCAGGCCAAGGTCGTGACCCCGGCCGGGCAGGGCCTGTTCGAACAGGATTTTGCCATTGGCGTTGAACGCGCAGACGTAAAAGTCATCATGATCCCCGGCACTTGCGGAAATATAATGTGCCCGGTCTTCCATCGCGGGGGCGCTCGCCGCACGCCCAATGCCAACCGGCAACAGGGTAAAGGCCCCGCCAACACCCATGAGTTTCAAAAACTCGCGTCGTTGATGTTTCACTTTTTGAACTCCTGTTCGCCTAGTCGCCATCAAGCGCGTTAAAACCGCCGCCCAATTGCGTCGTACCGCCAACGTCGCCCTCAACCAGCGTATTCACGAAACTGACCTGATCTGCGAAATCTGATAGTTTCTGATAGCCATCGGGCTGATCAAGCAGCTCGACAATCGAGGCAGGCAACTGATCAAGTCCGTCTGACATGGTCTGCCAGTTCAGCCGGAAGGATCGATCCAGAAGGCTGCTATCAATCAGGGCCGAAAGGCCTTTGCCTTCTTCGCCGGTATCGCCCCACTTGCCGTCATAAATCGCAAACAGCCCGGTCAGGTTATGGGCAATGTTGCGCAGGGATCGTTCGGAAGTCGGGCTTTCGGCGCGGCTGGCTTTGCCATCCTTCGGTCCGTCGCCAAGCGGTCGGCCAAGTTTCTGACTGACAATGATCAGAAGTCCTTCGTGAAGCGCACGATAAAGGTCGGTCGCGGCAAATTTGGCATCCGGGTAATCCATACTATCAGGGCCGGCTTTGATCATGCCTTGGGCAAATGCCGGCCATTCATCGACCAGTTCACCGGTCATGCGTGCCAGATTGGCGCCGACGGCCCCGCCATACCCACACAGGAATACGCCATCCTCGTCATCACCCAGAAGCTTGGGCGATAGCTTGTCGTCAAAAAGAACCTGTTCAAGTGCCGGGAAACCTTGCAGGGCGGCACTGGTATCAGCGATTTTTTCCCGGTCGGTATAAATCGCTGGCTTGTCAAACATCAGTTTGCGGAACTGCCTTGTCGCCGTACCATGTTTGTCAGGCCAGTATTCGATATGCTGATCACGGCCATTGGCAATCAGCGGTCCCATGCGCCAAGGCTGCACTTCCTGCCAGATATCCATGGCCGCATGGAAATCTTCGCGTACTTCGTCAAGGCCATCCTGATCGGGCTCGGCACAGAAATCATCCATTTCATCGGACAGGTTTGTTGTGGCGTCATGCAGCGCATCAAGCTTGGGCGGCATGACCTCACCCAGAAGATGTTCAAGCACCGGGCGGTAATTTTCATCGGGGATATCGGCGCGCGCGCCGGGCGGTGCCAGCCCCACCGTCAGCAAGGCAGATACACCCAAAAGGGCGGCTTTGCGAGTGCGAAACAGGAAAGGCATGATATCCCCCGAACAGTAAGGCTTATAAAATAACGCTTATAAAGAATTCAAAAACGCGATCAACTTGCTGCGATCCGATGATGGCAAGAATGTGACGGCGTCACGCGCGGGTTTTGCCTCTCCCCCGTGCCACAATATGGCTTCCAGAATGTTGCGCGCCCGCCCGTCATGCAGGTATCCGGCACGTGGATCAATTTCCTTTGCGCGGCCCAATCCCCAAAGGGGCGGGGTGCGCCATTCCGTTCCGCTGGCATCGGCTTCAGGCCGGTTGTCGGCAAGCCCGGCCCCCATATCGTGCAATAACAGGTCGCTATACGGCCAGATCACCTGCCCGGATTGCTCCGCCAGATCAGTCTGTTCGGGCAATTGATAGCTTGGCGTGTGGCAGGCTCCGCAACCGATTGAATTGAAAATCTCACGCCCTGGGATCACCTCCGGATCGGATACGTTTTGTCGCATCGGCGGGGCTATGTTACGGGTGTAATAAAGCACAAGGTCGGTGATCTGCCCGTGCGCTTCCAGATTGTCAAATTCCGGTTCATTACCATCCGGCGCACCACGGCACAGTGTCTGGGCTTCGGTGCAGTCACCGTATCCGTTGGGATATAGTGGGGTTGAAAGGCCGATATCGAACTGGAATGCATTCTGGTTCTGCTGATCAAGGCTTGGCATTCCGGCTTTCCAGCCAAACCGCCCGATGGCAAGCTCATCCTTTGCAATATCCCAAACCCGGTTGACCCGGCCCGATATGCCATCGCCGTCATGATCTTCCGGATCCGCGCTCGCAAGCAGTACTTCATCGGGAATGGCTTCCAGAAGCCCAAGCCCGATCATCGGCGGTGCAATGCGCGGCGATATCATCACATCGTCGTGCAATGGCCCATAAGCCAGATCGCGCATGCCATAGGTCGGATGGCGCAATTCGACTCTGGTGCCATCGGCTAGTTCGACGGTTTGCATGTCATAACTGACGGTGACCTTGCCTTCGGCTTGAACGGTCGGGATCGAAAAATCCTGAAACTGGCCGCCATAAACCGGATCGGGCAGGGTGGATGCATGGCCTGACGCCAGTAATTCCCGATCCGCATCATTTTGCGGCGGGATCGACAGGCGCAACAACATCGACGTCGCCCCGGCAGACGGATCATCTTCATCAACCGGATGGCCGCGGCCATTTCTGATATGGCACCCGTTGCAGGCCCGTGAATTAAACAGCGGCCCCAAACCGTCTGCTGCCTTGGTGCGCGTTGGGGCGGTTACCCAAAGCCTTTGAAAAAGGGCCTCGCCAAGCTTGAAATCAAGCCGCTTTTCAAAGGTCATATTGGCCGAATGATGGGTGAATGCCATTCGTCCGGTTTTCTTTTGCCAGGTGGTCGCCCCGCCCGGCAGGGCATTGGCGGGTATGGTTTCATCGGCAAACGCCGGTGTCATTGCCCCAAAAACAAGGGCGGTCGCGATCATGAAACGGGAAAGGCGCATGGCGGGAAACTGCATGGAATTCTTCTAATCGTAAAAGCGAAACGGCGGGAGAAAAATTCCCCCGCCGTCGGACTCATTTGGGGCATGACCCCGAATGCGGATCGTATCTGATCAATTGATCGAGGACGGATTGTCAAGGCTGTCCGACCCTTCGAACTCGATCCCGTCAACGCCAATCGCGGCAACGATCTGTTCGATCGATTTGGTCTGATCAACAAGCGCATCGACAAAGGTCTGAACAACGGCATTGCCGTCTTCATTGTCCATTGCGATCAGCTGGTCGAAATGCTCGCCTGCCTGTGCGCGGCTGACCATGGCCTTACCGGCCAGAACCGATGCCGCCAGTTTGGCACGCAGTTCGGTATCAAGGCCTTCATCCTTGGCGGCAACCATATCCGAAAGCGATGCGCCTTCGACGACCGAACCGTCAACACGGGTATAACGGCCAAGATAAACGTTCTGGATGCCCAACGCGTCATAGTAGTGCGAGTTGTGGGTGTTGTCCGAGAAGCAGTCATGCTCTTCTTCCGGATCATGCAGCAGCAGGCCAAGCTTGGTGCGCTCGCCTGCCAGTTCACCATAAGAAAGCGAACCCATGCCGGTCACGATTGCGGTCAGGCCCGGAACGCCGTCACCTTCAAGAACGGTCGCACGTGCTTCGCCACCATCCGCCCACTGTGCGGTCATCCATTCAAGGTCCGAAACCATAAGGTCGGTTGCGGCCTGAAGATACGCACCGCGACGGTCGCAATTGCCATTGGTGCAGGCATCGCCCTTGGCATAGTCGGTCCATGCGCGTGCACCTGCACCGGCTTTGGTCCCGTTCAGATCCTGACCCCACAGAAGGAATTCAATGGCGTGGTAGCCGGTTGCAACGTTGCTTTCAACGTCGTCAATCTCATGCAGGCTTTCGATCAGTGCGGCATCGATGGTTGATGCATCGATGGTTTCACCGGAAATGCTCAGGCTCGGATTGGCAACGACATTGGCGGTATAAGCCGGGTTTTCTTCGTTTTCTTCGCCGTAAAGGTCGGTTTCGACATAGTCGATCAGACCTTCGTCAAGCGGCCATGCGTTAACCTTGCCTTCCCAGTCATCAACGATCGCATTGCCGAAACGGTAAACTTCGGTCTGCTGATACGGCACGCGTGAGGCCAGCCATGCGGATTTCGCAGCATCAAAAGTCGCCTGCGACGGATTGGACACCAGCGCATCAACAGCGGTCTGGAGCTGTTTTGCGGTGATGAGCGAATCTTCGTAACCGGCATGTGCAATATCGGCATAGGTGGTCAGGACGTCTTTTGCGTCCGGCGCGGCATAGGCCTGTGCACCAAGGGTGGTTGCCAGTGCAGCCATCCCGAGAATTTTAACGAATTTCATAGGAGTTCCCATCTGTCCCTGAAGGTGAGCCAAGGGCATAGCCCGTGATACTTCGGGGTAATTGTTACTGCTTGTGATAATGATTTGCAAACTCGAAATATCTCAACAAGCAGATTTTCCACATTTTTTGCTGTGATAAACGGAATTTGACCTGCACTTTCGGCCGGATCGGGGCATCATCACAATCTTGCATTATTTGCCCGCGCAAAAAGCAGAAAAGGGGACCTGCGTATGAGCGATCAGATGGAACCGCAAAAAACCGTCCGGCTTTGGGATTTTCCCGTGCGCCTGTTTCACTGGGCGCTGGTGATCGCGATTGTGACATCCTGGTGGTCCAATCAGGAAGTCATGATCGATATCCATGCGATTTCAGGATACAGCGTGCTCGCACTCGTACTTTTTCGCATCATCTGGGGATTTGTCGGCAGTTCGAACGCGCGCTTTACCGGTTTTGTCGCCGGACCGCGCAAGGTGATCGGCTATATGCGCAAACTTCCAAACGGCTCGGCCCGCGACCTGACTTATCCGGGGCATAATCCGGCGGGCGGCTGGATGGTTGTGGTGCTGATCCTGCTCGTGGCGATACAGGCAATAAGCGGCCTTTTCACCAGCGAGGATACCTTCCTGTTCTTTGACGGTCCGCTGGTTGCCTATGTCAGTTCCGATTTTGCCAGCACGATGAATTTCATTCACCACACCAATATCAATCTGATTTACGCAGCGGTAGCATTGCATGTTCTGGCAGCGATTTTCTATCTGATGATCAAACGCGAAAACCTGATCGGTGCAATGATCACCGGCATGCGCAAAGTCCCCGAAAGTGTCGCCACCGGTTTCATGCAAATCCGCTTTGCTTCCCCGGTTCTCGGGATCGCGATTCTCGTGGTTTGTGGTCTGGCGGTGTGGGGAATGGTTATCATTGCCAGAAGCGGGTGAAATATTTTATCATATCATCATACTAAATCGGAAAATGTGTTGCGCTGCGGTAAGTTACTGAGTTGACCGTCAGAATTCCGCGGGCGTTAAGACCAAAAAACATGATATATACCGAAATTTATGTATCAGTAATTTTGATATAAAACAAATTACTTGATATATAAATTTCGTGTTCCTAGGCTGACCTCATCAAAGAACAAAATACAGGTGAGGAAACAGTCATGCGGGCACGCGCAACCATTCACAGGGACTTTACAATCGCGACTGTCGACAAGCGGGTTTACGGCTCGTTTCTCGAACATATGGGCCGTGCGGTTTATACTGGTATTTATGAACCCGGCCACGAAACCGCAGATGAAAACGGATTCCGTCAGGACACGTTGGAACTGGTGCGTGGGCTTGACGTGCCGATTGTTCGCTATCCGGGGGGAAATTTTGTTTCGGCCTATAACTGGGAAGATGGTATCGGTCCGCGCGATCAGCGCCCGACGCGGCTTGATCTGGCGTGGCGGACCCGTGAAACCAACCAGATGGGGGTCAATGAATTCGCCGATTGGGCAAAGCTTGCCAATACAGAAATGATGCTGGCCATGAATCTCGGGTCGCGCGGGTTGGAAGATGCACGCAACTTCCTTGAATATTGCAACCATCCCGGCGGAACTTATTGGTCGGACCTGCGCAAGTCCCATGGCTATGCCGATCCGCATGATGTGCGCATCTGGTGCCTTGGCAATGAAATGGATGGTCCTTGGCAGGTCGGTCACAAGACTGCGCGGGACTATGGACACCTTGCCAACGAGGTTTCCAAGGCCTTCAAATATTTCGATCAGTCACTTGAAACCGTGGTTTGCGGGTCGTCGAATGACAAGATGAAAACCTATCCCGAGTGGGAAGCCACGGTGCTTGAAGAAAGCTATGACAGTGTTGATTACATCTCGCTGCACAAATATTTCGGCAACGAGGAAAAGGACACGCTGAACTATTTCGGCCGTGCCGAAGAACTGGACCGCTATATCGTTACCATCGGCGGCGTGATTGATTACATCAAGGCCAAGAAGCGTTCCAAAAAGGATGTCAAAATCTGTTTTGATGAATGGAATGTCTGGTATCACGACCGCAAAACCGATGATCAGCGGATCAAGGAATGGGACTGGCCGGTCGCACCGGCCTTGCTTGAAGAAGTCTATAATTTCGAAGACGCACTTCTGATTGCCAGCCTGCTGAACGTATTCATCCGCCGTTCTGACCGCGTCAAGATTGCCTGCATGGCGCAACTTGTGAACGTCATTGCCCCGATTCTGACGCGTGAAGGTGGGCAGGCATGGGCGCAGACGATTTATTATCCCCTGCAGTTCGCATCAAAGCACGGGCGGGGCACGGCGCTGAATGTCAGTGTGGATGTCCCGCGCTACGATTGTGATGTATCTCAGGACGTGCCTTATCTCGATGCGTCGGCTGTGCAGGCCGAAGATGGTAAGTCTGTTACGATATTCCTGATCAATCGCCACCTCGACAGCGACCTTGGTCTTGATCTGTCCCTTGAAGGATTTGGCAAAACGAGGGTGATCGAGCATGTCGAGCTGTCCGGTTACAAGCTTGAAGACCGCAATTCGATTGACGTACCGGATACTGTAACTCCGAAAAAGGGCAGCGGTATCGGACTTGAGGACGGCAAACTTGCCGGAACGCTCAAGCCGCTGTCCTATCACATGATCCGAATTTCTCTTGATGCATCGGCCTGATGGTTACGGGCTGGCCGGAAGTGCCTGTCAGCCCGCCATCATGTCGGGTTCAGACTTGGGAGGATTACGGAAATGTCCGGTGTTACGCTGAGCAATATCAAAAAGGCCTTCGGGCCGGTCGAAGTTATCCATGATGTGAATATCTCGATCGAACAGGGCGAGTTCGTCGTCTTTGTCGGTCCGTCGGGCTGTGGGAAATCCACGCTGTTGCGAATGATTGCCGGATTGGAAGAAACGACAGGCGGCGTCATCAATATCGAAGGGCAGGATGTCACCCATCAGGAAGCCGCCAAGCGCGGCGTATCGATGGTATTTCAGTCTTATGCGCTCTATCCGCATCTGACGGTTTACGACAATATGGCCTTCAGCCTGCAAATTGCCCGTCGTCCAAAGGATGAAATCCGGGCCAAGGTCGAAGAAGCAGCACGCATTCTGCAACTTGATCAGCATCTGGACCGCAAACCATCGCAGCTTTCCGGCGGACAGCGCCAGCGCGTTGCCATCGGACGTGCCATTGTGCGTCAGCCAAAGGTCTTTTTGTTCGACGAACCTTTATCCAACCTTGATGCCGAATTGCGCGTTCAGATGCGCATGGAAATCGCCCGTCTACACAATCAGATCGGGGCGACGATGATTTATGTCACCCACGATCAGGTCGAAGCCATGACGCTCGCCGACAAGATCGTGGTGCTGAAATCGGGCGTCGTGCAGCAGATCGGGTCGCCTCTTGATCTTTACGATAATCCCGACAACCAGTTCGTTGCCGGTTTCATTGGTTCGCCGAAAATGAACTTCCTGACCGGCACTGTCGCCAAATCAAAGAGCGGCACATCGGACGCTGTTGATATCCGATTGGATGAAGCCCCAAACAGTATCGTTTCGCTGACCCTTTCCGGACCAGTGCCAAAAGTCGGTACTGCCGTCACGCTGGGCATCCGTCCGGAAAATATCGAAACCGGTAACGTGACAGACGCGGATGGGCGCGCCGCGGAACTAACGCTTAAAACCGAATTTACCGAAGAACTCGGCGGGGTCAGCTACGTCCACAGCCTGACCGAAAGTGGCGTGCGCGTAACAATCGAGCGCCGGTCGGATCGCAATCATATCGCACAGGATCACATATCGGCGCGCTTGCCGACACGTCACCTGTTTCTGTTCGATGCCGATGGTGCGCGCCTGCGATAACGCCGCAGCCCACCGGACTACAGTCGCCCGAAACGGGATGCAATCATAACAAGAAACCTGTCAGGGCATTTCAGGTCGGGTCTCATCACCCGGCGAACGAGGAGGAAACGTCGTGAAACATTTCATCAAGGCCGGTCTTTCGGCCGTTATCCTGATAAGCGGTTCTGCCGTCGCCAACGCCCAGACCCAGATTACCTGGTGGGATTTCCTTGAAGGCGGCGATGGCGTGCGTATGAAGGCACTGATCAAGGAATTCAACGAAACCCATCCGGATATCAATATCAGTTCAACCACACTGGAATGGGGCGTTCCGTTCTATACCAAGGTTCAAACCGCAACCGCGGTGGGTCAGCAACCCGATATCATGACCTATCACCTGTCGCGTTTCCCGCTGGCCGTGCCGCAGGGGCAGTTACGTCCGATCAGTGATGATGAGCTGACCGACGCCGGGCTGTCGCCCGATGATTATTTCCCTTCAAGCTTCAACGCAGCCAAGGTTGGTGATCAGCTTTATGGCCTGCCGTTCGATATCCATTCCATCGTTCTTTATTACAATAAGGACGCTCTTGATAAGGCCGGCCTGCTTGGTGAGGACGGCAAACCAAAAGGGCTGGACGGGCTTGAAAACTTCAACGCGGCCCTTGCCAAACTTGAAGAATCCGGGGTCGAGGTTCCGCTGTCTCTGCATACGGATGAAGGCGGATCAATGTGGCGTGTATTCTATACGCTGCTTGCCCAGCAAGGCGCCCCATTTATCGAAGATGGCGAAATCCTCCCCGGTGATGCGGGGCTAAAGGCGCTGAATGCGATGACCAATTGGGTGGCATCGGGTTATTCGCCAGAGCTGATTTCCTACGAGGCATCCATTGCGCTGTTCACATCGGGTCGTGCCGCCATGCATATCAATGGTGTATGGGAAGTCCCGACAATGAAGGATCTGGCCAAGAACGGCGATCTTGGTTTCGAATGGGGTGCCATTCAGATCCCCGTTCTGATGGATCAAAAAGCGACATGGGCAGATTCTCATGCCTTTGCCATCCCGCACAGCGAAGCCAATCCGATTTCGGCTGAGAAGGTCAAAACGGTTCTGCAGATCATCGCTTGGATGAACGAACACAGCCTTTCATGGGCTGATGCCGGGCATATACCGGCTTTCAAGGCGGTTGCCGAAAGCGACGAGTTCAAGAAAATGGAACCGAATGCGACCTATTCCGCACTTGCTGAAACCGCTGTTTTCGATCCTGAAATCTCGATTGCCGGTGTCGCCGGGCCGATTTACGAAGCCACGCAGAATTTCATTGTTCCTGCACTCAACGGGCAGCTCGACCCCGAAGATGCGCTGGACATGGTGCGTGACGAACTCCAGGGCCTGGAACTTAACTGATCATCGGTGACGGTGGTGGCTGGCATTCCTCCCTTTGCCAGCCATCGCTGCCGGTGATCCCTTGCGTGACTTTCATGGCTATGGGGCGCATCAATGCGATTGAAATCCCGAAACAGAACAGTAACGGCCTTGCTGCTGATTGCGCCATTTGTGATCTGCTATCTCGTGGTCTTTGCCTATCCGGTTTACAAAATGTTCGCGATGAGCTTTACCGACGCGCCCTTGATCGGTGAAGGTGAATGGATCGGGTTCGATAATTATATCCGGATGTTCGAACACAAGCTGTTCTACACCTCGGTTTATAACACGCTTTATTTCGTGTTGCTGACGGTGGTGCCCAATACTCTGATCGGGCTTGGCATTGCGATGATGGTCGTCCGGTTGAAGGGCTGGATACAGGCAGGCATTCTGGTGCTGTTTTTCATGCCCTATATTCTGCCGGTGACGGTCGTGACACAAATCTGGCAGTGGATTCTTGATCAGCAGTTCGGGGTCGTTCAGCCCCTGATCGAAGCCGTCGTCGGCCGCCGTATCAGTGTATTCCGTGATCCGGTATGGGCAATGCCGATGGTTGCACTCGTGACCATATGGTGGACCAACGGGTTCAATGTGTTGCTGTTCATTTCAGCCCTGCGCAATATTCCCGACGATTACTACGAAGCCGCATCGCTTGATGGCGCGAGCCGTTTGCAGCAGTTCCGTCGTATCACGTGGCCTTTGCTATGGCCGGTGACCGCGCTGGTTCTTACCCTGCAACTGATCCTGCAGCTCAAGATTTTCGATCAGATTTACCTGATGACACAAGGCGGGCCGTTCAATTCGACCTATGTGTTGTTGCAACTTGTCTATCGCGAGGCGTTCGGGCGCAATCAGGGCGGTTACGCCTCGGCGGTTGCGGTGGCGTTGTTTGTCATCATCGTGGCGGTGTCGGTTCTGCAATATCAGTTGCTTAAAGCGCGGGGGAAATAATGATGGGACGCATTTCGCCAAGCAACATCCTGCTTCTGGTCTTTACCCTGATCGCAGCCTGTGCATGGGCATTCCCGCTTTACTGGGCGATTGTCACATCGCTGAAGCCGGAACCGGAAGTCGTTGGCAGTCTCTCGTTCTGGCCGCAGACATTCGATATTTCTTCCTATGCCTTTGCGTTATTCGATACAAATCTTGTGCGCTGGTACATCAATTCCATCGGGACATCGGTCCTGATTACAGGCATCGTCATCATGATCAGCATGATGTGTGGTTATGCCCTGTCACAACTGGTCTTTCCTGGTCGTCGCGTGCTTTTTCTGGTGGTGCTGGGAAGTTTTATGGTGCCATCACAGGCACTCGTGGTATCGCAATTCGTGCTGATGCATAAATTCGGCATGGTCAATACGTGGGGCGGGATCATCCTGCCGCAGGTGATCATTCCGGTGGTTGTGATTGTTTATAAACAGTTTTTTGACTCTGTGCCCCGTGAACTGCGCGAGGCTGCCAAACTTGATGGTTGCGGCGAATTCCAGATTCTGTTCAAGCTTTATCTGCCGTTGAATTGGGGGATTACAGCAGCACTTTCGATCATCACCTTTATCATGTCCTGGAACAACTTCCTGTGGCCGTTTCTTGTTACCACCTCCGAAGAAATGATGACGGTTACTGTCGGTATTACGCAGGTCGGTGATTCGTTCGGCGTCCAGTATGCGCGTGATATGGCGGTTGCCGTGATGGCAGCGATGCCAGTGGCTGTTGCATATCTGGTTTTCCAGCGCCGCGTGACGCAGGCGATCATGTTGTCATCGGGGATCAAGGGATAAGTTGGCCGTCGCCATTCCTGGCTATATGTACAGTCCGCATATGCATTGGCCGATGGATCGGAAAAGCTGAAGGGAACAATAAAAAGTCATGCAGACAAAATTACTGACAGTCGATCCGGTGAAAGACGCCGACATTGTTCAGGGGCTGGCATCGAAAACCAGGATTGATATCCTGTATCTTCTGCGCAAACACGGCCCGCAAAATGTCAATGAAATCGCCGACATGATGGGATTGCCGCAATCGACTGTTGCAACCAATATCAAGACGCTTGAAAAGGCCGGATTGGTTGAAACCCAGACCATGAAGGCCAAGAAGGGCAATCAGAAAGTCTGTTCGGCAGCTTACAGTGAAATCTATATCCGCTTTGATGCGGATAAAACCAGCTCGGACGATGATCGGGTTGTCGTGAGTATGCCAATTGGCCTGTTCACCGAATTTGATGTGGGGCCACCTTGTGGGATGTGTTCGATTGAACGGATTATTGGTGTGCTTGATGTGCCCAATGTGTTTCTGGACCCGCAACGGATGCAGGCGGCCCTTCTATGGTTCACGCGCGGACATGTCGAATACAAATTCCCCAACAATGCCAAGGTCACCGGACGGTTGCCAAAGCGGATCGAGATCACTGCCGAGGTTAGTTCGGAAACCCCGGAAACCAACGCCGAATGGCCATCGGATATTTCGATCTGGATCAATGGGGTCAATGTCGGCATATGGACTTCACCCGGCGATTTCGGTGATCGGCGTGGCCTGTATTCCCCCGGTTGGTGGAAGCTGGAAGGATCGCAATATGGTCAGCTCAAGACCTGGGTGATCGATGAAAAGGGTACTTGGATCGACGGGCAGAAGATTTCCGATCAAACGATCCATACGCTGGAAATCATGGATCATCACTCGATCCGGTTCCGGATCGGGGTTGATGACAACGCCAAAAATCCGGGCGGGGTAAATATCTTTGGTCGCGGGTTTGGCGACCATGATCAGGATATTACCATGACCCTTTATTTTTAGGCTCGGCATCGCGGGTTAAAGAAATCCCCGAAAGGCTTTTCCTGTCGTGCTGCCGGGGGAGGGCAGCAGGGGGGGAGACAGGGCCTTTCGGGGATGTCCGAGCTTGCTCGTGCCCGGTATCTTCGATCTGTTACTTCGAACGGTATTCGTCGTGGCAGCCTTTGCAGGATTTGCCAAGTTCGCCAAGGGCGGCACCCATTGCGCCCTTGTCACCGGCTGCTGCCGCAAGGTTCATCGCCGCGGTTTTCATTTCCGGGAAACGGCCCGAAAAATCGTCCCAGTTTGTCCAGACATCCGGTTTGGCGGTTGTTTTTACCGATGCGTCGGCTGTATTGGGTTCGAACGCGGCCGGGGCGGCAGTGGCGGAAAACGCAATGCCATTGGCAAGGTTGCGGATCACACCATCAGGCAGTTCGCACTGACCCTTCATGTAGCAGCCAAGTGTCCCCATCGCTCCACCGATGCCATCCATCAGCATCTGACGGGTTTGAACGGTTTCGTTATCCATCGCCTCGTCGGCCTGTGCAGTACCAAATACCCCCAGACCAAGGGCAAGGGATGCGGTCATCAAACCGGCGGTCACAATATGCTTCATGGCTCTCTCGTTGGTTGTCTCTCTGAAACTCTCTGACGGATCGGGGTATTGCGAGCGACCCCGGTTCTTTTATTTCTTATATTAAGGTCACAAGCATTGTTGCCTATGACTTGTCGGTGCGCTTAGTCTCCCAATTGCGCCCCGAAATTCGGAATCACAACCGCGTGATCACCGAATAAATTATTGTAAATGACGTGCACAAGGAAACGCCCCCAAATGTCCGCTGTGTCCAACGCCGCCCCCGATGCCAGCCAAACCGCCATTTCCAATGGCAGATCGCGCGCCCGCAGGCTGATCTCCGACTGGAACCTTGATAAGGCATTTATCAATGGCGACTGGGCACGTGCTGATTCGCGCGAAGCCATTGATGTGTATGATCCGGCAACCGGCAAGGTGATTGGCGATGTGCCCTTCATGCGCACATCCGAGGCACGGCGCGCGATTGATGCCGCGGATGCGGCGTTTCCGGCATGGTCGCGCATGCTGGCAAAGGATCGGTCCGGCTACCTCAAACGCTGGCGCGATCTTTTGGAACAGCATCAGGATGATCTGGCCGCCCTGATCACGCTTGAACAGGGTAAGCCTTATGATCAGGCATTACGCGAAGTCGTCGGCGCCATTGCCTATGCCGAATGGTATGCCGAGGAAGCCAAGCGCGCCTATGGCCAAACCATGCCCGCGACCCAGCGTGACCGGCGCGTGGTGGTGCAAAAGCATCCCGTGGGTGTGGTGGCGGCGATCACGCCATGGAACTTCCCGCTGACCATGGTCGTGCGCAAATGTGCCCCGGCGCTGGCGGCGGGGTGCACAATTGTTGTCAAACCGGCCGAAGATACCCCGATTTCCGCCCTTGCCGCCGCCAAACTTGCCGAAATGGCCGGTTTCCCGGCGGGGGTGTTTAACGTCGTGACAGGCCAGCCCATGCCGATTGGCGAGGCCCTGACAGGGGATCCGCGTGTGCGGATGCTGTCCTTCACCGGCTCGACCGAGGTCGGCAAACGGCTGATGGTGCAATGTGCGCCGACGGTCAAGAAACTGTCGCTGGAACTGGGCGGCAATGCGCCCTTCATCGTGATGGATGATGCCGATATTGATGCCGCCGTGGCCGGGGCTATGATTTCCAAATTCCGCAACAGCGGCCAGACCTGCGTCTGTGCCAACCGCATTTTCGTGCAGGACGGGGTTTATGAAAGCTTTGTCGAAAAATTCATCGCCGCAAGTCATGCGCAGACCATCGGTAACGGCTTCATTCCCGGTACGGATATTGGCCCGCTGATCAATCGTCAGGCGGTGGCAAAAGTTGAACGATTGATCGATGACGCGAAAAAACGTGGCGCGACCCTGCATTACGGTGCTGACCGCCCCGAAGAAGGCCATTTCATCCGGCCGCTGGTGATAACCGATGTGTCCCTTGATACCGATTGCTTTAACGAGGAACTGTTTGCCCCGGTTGCGCCGATCTATCGTTTCAGAACCGAGGCCGAGGTGATCGAACTTTCCAACCGCGTGCGTGCCGGTCTGTCGTCTTACCTTTTCAGTCGTGATATCGGCCGTATCCAGCGGATCGCCGATGGGCTTGAAACCGGGGTGGTTGGTATCAACGATGGCACCACGTCCCACGAAGGTGCGCCGTTTGGCGGCGTGAAGGAAAGCGGGCAGGGCCGCGAAGGCGGTCATTGGGGGCTGGAAGAATATCTTGAACCCAAATATCTGAATTATGCCCTGGGCTGAACCCGCGAATATTCGCTGACTTTCGTGCAATAATTTGAAGATCGCAGAACGGCAATTATGCGTACAACTATTGCCGTTCTGCGATTTCTTAATCAGCCATGCAAAATTGAACGGCGTGCAGTTCCCGGAATCGAGTCTGCAATTTAAAACCGTTTTGTCGGCAAATTGCCATTTAAGACCCCGTCTGAAGCATCAGAAACGCCCTGTTTGATCTGCCTCAATCCCTTTATACGCAAAGGATAGAGGTCTAATTGATCCGGCCTGTTCGGATTGTGTTTGATCTGTGTAAAACAGTGCCGGGAAAATTTCGTTCAAGTTGAATGGCTTATTTGTCATGAGACAATCATGCGTCTTTCGCATGAAATGATTATGACGGACTTGTGTCTGGATATGCGTCAAATGCATGGGTGAGGTGAAAAAACTCGTCTCGTAGGATCGAATAAACAGGCGTACACCGGCTTCAGAACAAATTAACGCGAAACCGGAGCGCACATAGCTCCGCCTGTTATGGAAAGGATAAAGCCATGCGTCGTTATGGTGATTACGATCTGACCACGCTGCAGCGCGAAGCCGAAAAACTCCGTGCTCAGGCGATCCGCAAAGCCGTTGTTACTTTGGTCCGCAAAATTGCTTCCCTGTTTGGCGGTAACCGCCTTCCGGGTGGCCGTCCGGCTGGTGCCTAAGCTTAACGCTTGGCGATAAATACCGGGTCGAATGACCCAAGAAACACCCCCGCATTCCTCCCATGCGGGGGTGTTTTGATTCCCATTCCCACCACAGGGCTTCACGCCACCGTCCGGTCCCGCTATTAAAGGGAATAACCAGATAACCCGATTGCGGAGCGTGCCTGATGAAACTTGCCCATTATGCCTTTGGCGAAGAAAACCGTGACAATGGCACGCTTGTGATCCTGCACGGGCTGTTCGGGCAGGCGCGTAACTGGACCGCCATCGCGCGGCGTCTGGCGGAAAAGTATCATGTAGTCACCGCAGATCTTCGCAATCATGGCCGGTCCGACTGGGACATGAACATGACCTATCCGGCGATGGCATCGGACATCGCCGAGCTGATCCGGGATGTTGCCAATAGTCCGGTACACCTGATCGGACATTCGATGGGGGGCAAGGCATCAATGGTGCTGACCCTGTCACAGGATGCGGATCTGGTTGCCGATCTGGTTGTGGTTGATATTGCGCCTGTGACCTATGACCATGACTATACCGACTATATCAGTGCCATGAAGTCGGTGGATTTCGATGCAGTATCGCGGCGCGCCGAAGTCGAAGATGCACTTGTCCGTGGCGTTTCGGAAAAGGGCGTGCGTCAGTTCCTGGCGCAGAATGTCGCGACCGACAAGGAAACCGGCAAAATGTCATGGCAGGTCAATATCGATGCCATGGCAAACCACCTCTCCGACATCACCGGCTGGCCCGAAACGGCCAATGGCAGTTTTGATCGCGATGTGCTGTTCATATCCGGGGCCAATTCGCATTATGTCGATCCCAAGGACCGCGATCACATCAAGTCGCTATTTCCCAAGGCGGCCTTTACCAGCATCAAGGGCGCAGGCCATTGGGTTCATGCCGAAAAACCCGATGCGGTATTGCTGACCCTGTCGGCATTTCTGAACCGCTAACGGATATTTTGACATGACCGAGCTTCCCAAAGGTTGGAACTTGCCGGAAAACGACGATATCCGCGTTCAGGACATCGAATGCCTGTCGGACAACTGGTATCATCTGTACCGTGTCAGTTTTGATCTGCGCCGCAGCAACGGCGAATGGCAGCATCAGCAACGCGAAGCCTATGACCGGGGCAACGGGGCGGGCATCCTGCTTTATAATCGCGGGGCTGGCACCGTGATCCTGACACGGCAATTTCGTCTGCCATCTTTTGTGAATGGCCATGAAAGCGGCATGCTGATCGAAGTTCCGGCTGGCTTGCTTGACGACCGTGATCCGGCATCCGCCGTGATTGCAGAGGTCCAAGAAGAAACCGGTTACAAGATCGGCAAACCGCAAAAGGTATTTGATCTGTTCATGAGCCCCGGTTCGGTCACCGAACGTCTGCACCTGTTCGTGGCCGAAGTCACAAGCAACCACCGTGCGGGCGATGGCGGCGGCTTGCATGAAGAGGGCGAGGATATCCACGTTCTTGAAGTGCCCTTCAAGGACGCACTGGCCATGATCGCGGATGGTTGCATCAGGGATGCCAAAACCGTCATTCTGTTACAGCACGCCTTGTTGAAGGGGCTGTTTGATTGATGTTTTTGCAGCTTTACCAAGGTAATTCGCTACCATCATAGGCAAAGAAACCGCCGCTTTGTGATGGTTGCAGCCCGTCAATCACCATCAACATATTGGCCGTTGCCAAATCGGGGCTTTGTACATTGAGCCCCGATTTGGCAAACGGGCCCGAAAGGCCGGTATCAACCGTGCCAGGATGCAGGGCGACGCAGATGGCATTGCGTTTGCTGCGTGCAAGTTCGATGGCGGTGCATTTGACCAACTGGTTCAATGCGGCCTTTGCGGCACGATAACCGTACCAGCCGCCCATCCGATTATCGCCGATGCTACCGACCTTTGCCGACAAGGTGGCAAATACCGATTTGCCGTCGCGCGGCAATAACGGCGTGAAATGCTTCATCAGCAAAGCCGGGCCAATGGCGTTGATCAGAAACGATTTCGCCATGTAATCGGCATCGATCTGGCGCAATGATTTTTCCGGCTGAAATACCTCGTCATGCAGATAACCGGTGGCATCGATGATCAGGCGAACGGATTGGTTCTTGGCAGATGCCTTATCACGAACAAAGGCGGCGGCATTTTCGATGCTGCCGGGATCGGCAAAATCAATGGCTGGCTGGGTGCTGCGCGATAGTTCGATCACACCATCGAACCGGCCACAATCGCGAAGATGTTTCACAAAGGCCCGGCCGATGCCGCCGGTTGCCCCGATTACAATTGCGATGCTGGCAGCATCAAAACTTTGCAGTTTGGGGGCGGGTGGTATCGACATGATCTGATCCCCGATCTGGTTTTCTATCCTGTCTGTTTTACGTAGGCAAAACCGTGTTGGTTTATGGATTGTCACAGTAACGGATTACACCCGTCTCAGATGCGTCAGTTATCCTTTATCTTTCGCAAATCAGGGACAATCCAATGCCATATGTTTTTAGCCAGGCCGCCGATACCGAAGCCATCGCCGAACGGGAATGGGGCAAAGCGGCTCAGATCATGTTTACCGGCTTTTCATCGTGCATCGGGATCATGGCAATCAAGAACAATGAGGTCATCGGTGTGCATCTGCCACTGCGCGATGGGAATAACGCGGTGACCAATGACGATATCGATACGGCAATCGGATTGCTGGATGGTGGGGCGTATCCTGTCGTGATCGGATCGATCAGTGCATGGGAAGCATCGGCGTCTGCGGTCTATCAGCGTCTGGTCGATACACTGCATCCGGTTGAGCAATATGCCTATGGCGACGGGACCTATGGTGGCGAAATCGTCAATGGCCGGATTCAGCCGCGCTTTTGACGTCAAGCCGGCTGATGATCGGGGCGGGAACACATCCCCATATCCCCCGTCTCAGGCATCAAAGCCAAAAGCCGCCCCGGATAAGGGCGGCTTTTGAGTGTTCTATTCATCCGAGGATCGGGGCGCTGCCTATTCGGCGGCTTCGATCCTGGTCATGTCTGGCGCGCTTTGGCGGCCTTTGCCCTGCTGGTCGTGGCGGCGGATGAAATCCTTGATCCGCGGGCTGATCTGTTCGCGCCAGCGACGACCGTTAAACACACCATAATGACCAACGCCCTTCTGGATGTGATGCATGCGCATATTATCGGGCAGATTGCTGCAAAGCTTGTGCGCGGCACGAGTTTGTCCCATGCCGGTGATATCGTCTCGTTCACCTTCGACCGTCAGAAGGGCGGTCTTGGTGATGGCGGACGGTTCAACCGGAACTCCCTGCCAGCGCATCGTCCCTTCGGGCAGTTGATGTTCGTGGAACACTGCTTTCAGCGTCTGAAGATAGAACTCGGCACTCATATCCATCACTGCCAGATATTCATGATAGAAATTGCGCTTGGCATCGGCGCTTTCGCCGTCGCCTTCGACAAGATGGGTGAACATCTCGTGGTGGGCGGAAACGTGCTTGTCCCAATTCATGCTCATGAACCCGGCCAACTGCATGAAGCCAGGATAAACGCGGCGCATCACACCGGCATGGGGCAGCGGCACATGCGAAATGACATGGCGTTCAAACCAGTCCAGACTGTGCTGTTTGGCGAAATTGTTGACCTCGGTCGGGTTTTCACGCGTATCGACCGGGCCGCCCATCAGGGTCATCGATGCCGGCTGGCACGGCTCGTTACCTGCTGCCATTAGCGATACCGCGGCAACCACCGGAACGGATGGCTGGCACACTGCCATCAGATGCGTATTGGGGCCCAGCTTGCGCAGGAACTGCATGACATAGTCGATATAGCTATCAAGGTCGAAATGACCCAGATGCACCGGCACCGTGCGCGCATCGATCCAGTCGGTGATGTAAACATCGTGATCGGGCAGTAATGCCTCGACCGTGCCGCGCAGAAGCGTCGAGAAGTGACCGGACAGCGGGGCCACGATCAGAAGCCGCGGATCGTCGGGTTGATTTTTAAGGTGATCGGTTTCGCGTTTGAAATGCAAAAGATTGCAGAACGGTTCGCTGTGAACGATTTCCTCTGTCACGGCAACGGTTTCACCATTGATGATCGTGGTATCAAGGCCAAATTCAGGCTTGCCATAACGATGCGTGATATGGGTGAACACATCAAACGCGGCGGCCACCGCACGGCCCTGATGGGTATAGGCAAGCGGGTTGACCGGATTGCGCAGCCACTTCTTGCTGGCATCTGCCGCCATCCGCAATGGACTGATGGTGGCGTGCTGCAGTTCATAGAGATGGTACAGCATTAATCTCTCACTCCCCGGCGATGCAAAGGTTCGGTGGTGGGGTGCATCGACCGTGTTGGTCCCCGGCTGCATTTTTCCGAAAGGATTTCCGGTGGGCAGGCCTTCTGATTTTCGTAAGTTCCGAACCCGCGTTCGGCCGTTTTTTGCGGGTGACCATCCGGGGTTCAGCTGATTGCGGGCTAAGACACCGCAAAATCACGATAAACAGAAATCCTGCAATTCATCAGAATCCTACGATACTTCAGGTTTCAATCAATAGCCTAAAAGTATGATGAATTTCCAAACTTTCGTTTTTCACCTTGATTCAAACCAACATTCGGGGTGCTGTCGAGTGAAATTTTGCAATGCAGCGTAAATTGTTGCGTTGCAATAATAGTTTTTCCCTGAAAGATGGGGTAAATCCGTCCTGATCTATGCAATGGTATAGTATCTGCGGGACTCGAGGTCCGAAAGAACCAATCAAAGAAAAACGCTGCTGTCGGGGAAACAGCAGCGTCAAGTAGCGCGGAATAACGAAAGTAATATGCAGGTTACAATTTACGTGACCCGGACCGATGGAAGAGGGACGACCGACAGACGGGACAGGGTATGGGTGCGGGGTTGCCTGCCGGTCGTCACCCTGGATGGGAAGTCCATCCGGGTCTCGTAAAAGGTATGAGCTTTGATCAGATCAGACCGCGAAGGGTTTGCGCCATTCCCAGTCCAATCACGAACAGGAAAAATCCGGTGCTTCCGACCACGGCGACCGTGCTGCAAAGCTCGTTTAGGCGGTTCGGATTTTCAAGCAACTTCATCATGGCGATGTCCTCCTCAATCTGTCTGAAGAAACCATACTGATCCCGTTTTGTTCTCACAAGAACAAAATTAGAACAAAGGTCGATTAAATTGTTAAGTTGATGTTTTTAAATGAAATTTATTTGTTCTCGATGTTCTCTTTTTGCTGCTGAAAATGAGAACATCGATGGTGAACACTGTGTGTGAGGTCGAATGAAACCCGCAGAAAACAAAGGCTTTACGCGAGTCTTCAAGGGGGTGGGTCATAGGAGAACGGAAAATGGAACATCGTCGCATTCCAGATGTTCCGTATTGCTTCGCAGGACCTATTCTGCGGCGGATGCCGGAATGGCTGTGCGGCGGTCCGGGACACCGTCGACCTCGCTTGGCAGCGGGCGGGCCGGAACGGCGCCGATGCGGGCATCGGGCATCGGTGGGTGATCGGGGAACTGGCCATGAATGCGAATGTTTTCGCGATAGTTGCTGGCTGATTTTCCGCGATACTGGCGAAAACGCCGGTTGAAGTTAGACAGATTGCTAAAGCCGTTATTTTCGGCGATCTGATAGATCGGAAGATCGGTGCGCGATAGCTGCACGCAGGCCCGCGAAATCCGGTATTCGTTCAGATATTCGACAACACTGCGCCCGGTATAGCGTTTGAACAGCCGGTAAAAACTGCTTTCACTGACCCCTGCCACATCGGCAAGCGATGAAACCCGGAGCGGTTCGGCGTAATGGGCATGAATGAAGGCCAGTGCGCGATCCACCCGGATAGATTCGCTATTCTTCCCGGCTTCGCCGCCAAAATTGGCCGATGCCAGCGGTTTGTCGATCCCGGCAAGCAGGGCTTCAAGCAGTTCGATCATCAGGATAAAGCGCCGCCGCGGTTTGGCATCATCAAGATGCGGGCAGATTTCCCGAACCTGTTCCACGGTTTCATCGCGAAAGGAAAGACCGCGGCGCGCACGGGCAAACAATTCGTGGAAATCTGCAAATTCAACAAAATCCCGCGTGAGGTTTTCCACCCATTCCTGCGAAAGCCAAAGCACATAAACCTCGATCGGACGGGAGGGATCAATGCGTTTGCATTCCCAAAGATGGGGCAGGTTGGGGCCGACCATGGCGAAATCCAGCCCATCAAACGTCTGCCGATGATCGCCAATCAACCGCGACCCTTTGGCGTTGAGCGTCAGGGTCATTTCATATTCGGGGTGCTGGTGCCAGTTGCAGCGAAAATCATCCCAGACATAGTGAAAATAACCCCAGCTATATCCCTGTGGATTCGTGATCCGTTCCTGAATGATCCGCATATCGTCCTACTATTCGTGTCCTGATCGCCGCGAATTTGCAGAATAGTATCATCCTTTGAAGGATATGACACTTTGAAAAGGTGCGATGAGGCGTATCCTTTTTCAATCGGGCGGCTTCGCGCCGGGAAGCAATCACCAAAACAGATTGCAGCCGGTGATTGCATCTGGGGTTCCGGTACGGGCGCCCGACCCGGACAAAAAGACCAATCAAAACGAACAAAAGCAGTTGCCAAAAGCTGTATGGGAAAACCGATAACATCCTAGGGAGGTCTCAATGACCTTGATGAAAAAATTGCTCGCAACCGCGGGCGTTCTTGGCGCAGCTTTCGTGATGGCCGGACAGGCCAATGCCGCAAAAATTTCTATTTCCTGTGGTGCCGTCGGCCAGGAACTTGCGCTTTGCCAGGAAGGTGTCGATGCATGGGCAAAGCAAACCGGCAACGAAGTTGCGGTAATTTCCACCCCGAATTCGACTACCGAACGACTGGCGCTGTATCAGCAGATTCTTGCTGCCGGATCATCCGATATCGACGTGTTCCAGATTGATGTGATCTGGCCGGGGATTCTTGGCAACCACTTCATCGATCTTAACGAATACATGGCGGACGAGGCCAAGCAGCACTTTGAGGCCATTGTTACCAACAATACCTTTGAAGACCGGCTGGTCGCAATGCCGTGGTACACGGATGCGGGCGTGCTGTATTACCGCAAGGATCTGCTGGAAAAGTATGGCGAAAGCGTTCCTGAAACCTGGGAACAGCTGACTGCGACGGCTCAGAAAATTCAGGAAGGCGAACGCAAGGCCGGTAATGACAAGATGTGGGGCCATGTGTTTCAGGGCCGCGCCTATGAAGGGCTGACCTGTAACGCGCTGGAATGGGTGGTTTCGTTCAATGGTGGTTCGGTGGTCGAACCGAATGGCGATATTTCGATCAATAACGATCAGGCAAAAAAGGCGATTGAAACCGCATCAAACTGGGTCGGCACCATTTCCCCCGAAGGCGTTCTTGGCTATGCCGAGGAAGAAGCGCGCGGTGTGTTCCAGTCAGGCAATTCGGTTTTCATGCGCAACTGGCCCTATGCCTGGGCATTGGCCAATTCGGCAGACAGCCCGGTCAAGGGCAAGGTCGGTGTTGCTGCCCTGCCCAAGGGCAGCACGGATGGCCGTTCGGCGGCGGCCCTTGGCGGGTGGCAGTTGTCAGTTTCGAAATATTCGGAAAATCCGGAACTGGCGGCCGATCTTGTAAAGTTCCTGACCTCCTACGAAGAACAGAAACGCCGTGCGATCAAAGGGTCCTATAACCCGACGATTGCCGATCTTTACAAGGACGAAGAAGTCCTTTCGGCCAACCCGTTCTTTGGCGATCTTTACGAAACATTCACCAGTGCGGCACCACGTCCCTCCACGGTGACCGGTTCGAAATACAATCAGGTATCAAGCGAGTTCTGGCAGGCGGTGCATGCATCCTTGTCGGGATCGCAGAACGCCGATCAGGCGATTACCGGACTTGAACGCAACCTGAAACGTGTGAAACGTTCCGGCTGGTAAACAGGGTTGGAGCAACACCGGGAAAACAAGAGCATCCCGGTGTTGCAAACCCTGTTTTCGTACCGGCTTTGCTTTGGCCGGTTTGATGGATGGCGGTCATGATCGATCATCCCCCTTCAAGATCAAGAGCGGTTCCCATGGCGCAAGCTTCGTCCCTGACGCGTGCAAGACGGCGTTCGGCATGGCTGTTTTTAACACCGATGCTGGTCATTCTTGCCGCAGTGGCCGGTTGGCCGTTGCTGCGGACTTTCATCTTCGGTTTTACCGATGCAAATCTTTCCGACCTTGGCAATTATGGCTTTATCGGCTTTGAAAATTTCTATGCGGTTTATGACGGCGAGACGTTCGGCCTTCTGGCCGATCCGGAATGGTGGCAGGCCGTCTGGAACACGATTTACTTCACCGTGATTTCGGTTTCGCTTGAAACGGTGCTGGGTATCATTGTGGCCCTTGTCCTTAATCAGGAATTCAAGGGGCGCGGTCTGGTTCGGGCGGCGGTTCTGATCCCGTGGGCGATCCCGACGATTGTATCGGCCAAGATGTGGAACTGGATGCTGCACGACCAGTTCGGCATCATCAATGATCTTCTGATGTCACTGGGGCTGATTGCATCGCCGGTTGCCTGGACAGCCAATCCCGATACGGCAATGGTCGCGGTAATCATGGTCGATGTCTGGAAAACCACGCCGTTCATGGCGCTTCTGACACTGGCGGCCCTCCAGATGCTGCCAAGTGACTGTTACGAGGCCGCCCGTGTCGATGGTATTCATCCGATCCGGGTGTTTTTCAAGGTGACATTGCCGCTGATCAAACCGGCATTGATGGTCGCCGTGATCTTCCGTGCCCTTGATGCATTGCGTGTGTTTGACGTGATTTATGTTCTTACGCCGAACAATCCGAACACCATGACCATGTCGGTCTATGCCCGGCAGCTTCTGGTCGATTTTCAGGAAGTCGGCTATGGCTCGGCGGCGTCAACACTGCTGTTTCTGGTCATCGCCTTTTCGATCATGGCCTACATGATGATCGGTCGGGTCCGGCTTGACGAAGGGGGACATTAAGATGAACCGCAATGTCAAATCCCTGATGATGAAGGCAGGGTTCTATCTTCTGGTAGCGGTGATCGTGATCTTTGCCGTTTTCCCGTTCTACTATGCGATCCTGACCGCGTTCGAAACCGGGTCTGCGCTGTTTGACGTCAATTATCTGCCGGAAAGTTTCAGTTTCTCGAACTATCTGTCGGTGTTTGAAGGGCAGCCGTTCGGTCGCAATATCTTCAATTCGATCTTTGTCAGTGTGATGGTTGTGGCCCTGTCGCTTTTGATGGGGGTAACTGCGTCCTATGCGCTTGCGCGGGTTAAATTTGCCGGGCGGGGATTGTTGCTGGTGACGATCCTGTCGGTGTCGATGTTTCCGCAGGTCGCAGTGCTGTCGGGGATGTTCGAACTGATCCGGGCGGTTGGGCTTTATAATTCGATGTTCGGGCTGGCGATTTCATACATGATGCTGACCCTGCCATTCACGGTCTGGATCCTGACCGCCTTCATGCGCGAACTGCCGCGCGAGCTTGAAGAAGCCGCCGTGATGGATGGGGCCAGCCCGTGGACCGTGATTACGCGCGTGTTCCTGCCGGTCATGTGGCCTGCCATGGTGACCACCGGGCTTCTGGCCTTCATCATGGCATGGAACGAATTCCTGTTTGCCCTGACCTTTACCCTGACCAATGAACAACGCACCGTGCCGGTTGCCATCGCCCTGATTTCCGGGGCCAGCCAGTTTGAAATGCCATGGGGCAATATCATGGCGGCATCGGTGATCGTGACGGTTCCGCTGATTGTTCTGGTTCTGATTTTCCAGCGTCGCATCGTGTCCGGCCTGACCGCCGGGGCTGTCAAAGGCTGATGCGGCTTCTCGTCCCACATGACCTAAGGTGACTTAAATGGCTTTGGCCGGAAATCCTGACTGGTGGCGCGGTGGCGTCCTGTATCAAATCTATCCGCGCAGCTTCTTTGATTCCAACGGCGATGGTATTGGCGACCTGCCCGGGATTACCCAGAAACTGGATTACATTGCCGATCTGGGAGTTGATGGCATCTGGCTGTCGCCATTCTTTACCTCGCCGATGAAGGATTTCGGCTATGACGTGGCGGATTACCGCGATGTCGATCCGATGTTCGGGACATTGGCCGATTTCGACCATCTGGTTGAAAAGGCCCATTCGCTTGGCCTGCGTGTCACCATTGATCAGGTCCTGTCGCACAGTTCCGATCAGCATGCCTGGTTCAAGGAAAGCCGGTCATCACGTGATAATCCCAAGGCCGACTGGTATGTCTGGGCTGATCCCAAGCCCGACGGCACGCCGCCCAATAACTGGCTGTCGATCTTTGGCGGTTCGGCATGGAAGTTCGATACCACCCGGCAGCAATATTACATGCACAACTTTCTGGTCAGTCAGCCGGACCTGAATTTCCATAACCCGGATCTTCAGGCCCAGTTGCTTGACGATGTGGAATTCTGGCTGCGTCGTGGGGTGGATGGTTTCCGGCTTGATACCGCCAATTTCTATGTCCATGACGCGGAATTACGTGATAACCCGCCATGGGTTCCGGGCACCCACCGGCCCGAAGGCGCGCCAAAGGAAAATCCCTATACCCGCCAGATGCATGTCTATGACAAGACACGCCCGGAAAATATCGCGTTCCTTAAAAAACTGCGCGCGGTTCTTGATAAATATCCGGGGGCAACGACGGTCGGTGAAATCGGGTCGGACAATTCGCTGGCGACGATGGCGGAATATACCGCCGGGGGCGACAAGCTTCACATGGCCTACACGATCAATCTGCTCGAAAGCCCGCTTGAAACGCCGCTGATCCGCGGGATGTTGCGCAATGTGTTTGATGTTCTTGGTGATGGCTGGCCGTGCTGGGCGGTATCGAACCATGATTTTGTCCGGGTTGCGACCCGTTGGGGCAGGGACAAGGGTGGCGATAATGATGCCCGCCTTCGCATGATCCCGGCCCTTTACACGACTTTGCGTGGCACGCCCTGCATCTATCAGGGGGAAGAACTTGGCCTTGAAGAAGCCGTCGTGCCCTTCGAATTGTTGCAGGATCCCTACGGGATTGAAATGTGGCCGGAATTCAGGGGGCGCGATGGATGCCGGACCCCGATGCCGTGGATGAATGCCAATATCCCCCATGGTGGTTTCACCACAAGCGATACGCCGTGGCTGCCGGTCCCCCAGGATCACAGCGCGCTTGCCGTGGCCGAACAGATGGATGATCCCAATTCATTGCGCAGTTTCTATCGTGATCTTCTGGCGTGGCGTAAAATCCATCCGGAAATCATCGATGGCGATATCGAGATGCTCGATATCGATGACAATGTCATTGCCTATGCCCGGATGGCGGGCGTGGTCCGGACCATTTGCGTGTTCAACACTACACCCGATGCCCGGACCGTGACCTTGCCCGGGCGTTCGGATGCGAATTTCGCCCTTAACAGCGGATCGGTTACCGGCAATCAGCTTTCGCTGCCGGGTTGGGGCTTTTATTTCGGAACGATATAAATCGACAAGTCGAGGGAGGAACCCGCATGTCGGAAGTGGTTCTTAAGCAGGTTAAAAAACGTTTCGGTCCGATCGAAACCATTCATGGTGTCGATCTGAACATCCGCGATGGCGAGTTTTGTGTGTTTGTCGGCCCGTCGGGATGTGGCAAATCAACCTTGCTGCGCCTGATTGCCGGGCTGGAAGATATCAGCGACGGCGAACTTTCCATTGGTGGCGAGGTCGTCAATGACAGGGCGCCAAAGGATCGTGGTGTTGCCATGGTCTTTCAGTCCTACGCGCTTTATCCGCATATGACGGTCTATGAAAACATGGCGTTCGGCCTTGATCTTGCGAAAAGAACCAAGGACGAACAACGCGAACGCGTGATGGCTGCGGCCAGGGTGCTGCAACTTGAAGAATTGCTGGACCGCAAGCCAAAGGAACTTTCAGGTGGGCAGCGTCAGCGCGTGGCGATTGGCCGGGCGATTGTACGCAAGCCGAAAGTCTTCCTGTTTGATGAACCGCTGTCGAACCTTGATGCCGGTTTGCGCGTGCAAATGCGCATCGAATTGACAAAACTTCATGAAAAATTGAAGTCCACGATGATTTATGTGACGCATGATCAGGTCGAAGCCATGACAATGGCCGACAAGATCGTGGTTTTGCGGGCCGGTTCGGTCGAACAGGTCGGGACCCCGCTTGAACTCTATCATCACCCGCAAAATCAATTTGTTGCGGGCTTCATCGGGTCGCCTAAAATGAACTTTGTTCCGGCGGTTGTGATGGGGGTTTCGCAACAAACTGTTACGGTTAAACTGGATTCCGGTAAAGAGGTGACGCTGCCTGTTGATGGCAGTGGTCTTGACGCCGGAGATCGTGTAACAGTGGGCATCAGACCGGAACATTGCAGCCTTGCCGATCAGGACACGGCAATGCTGTCAGGAACGGTCGAAGTGGTTGAACATCTGGGCGAGGCGGGTCTCGTCTATGTGCAGGCCGATGGGGACGAACTGTTTGTTGCCCGTGTCACGGGTGATACGGCAATTGTAACAGGATCATCCATCGGCATTCATGCCCGGGTGGAAGATTGCTATCTGTTCGATCAGAACGGACAAGCCAGACGGCGCCTTGATGTGGATAACGAACCGCTCAGAGCCCAGCTGGCAACAGGATAGGCGGTGGCGGGGGAAACCCGGCACCTGCCAACACGGTAAATACCGTGGCCCGGTCGTTTGCCAGAGCCCTTCGGGCTCGGGATCCCACCTTTACGACGGGGAGGAAACGAGTGAGAGCAAAGCAGTTCGCTTGGAAGGCTTAGGGCAAGATGACACAAACGACGACGCAGCGCCAACGGCTGAAGCATCGTATCGCTGATATCGTGATTTTCGGTGGGACCGGAGATTTGGCGTTACGCAAACTTTTCCCCGCACTTTACGAAATGGAACGTACCGGGCGTTTCGATGATACCACCCGTATTTTCGGCGCATCACGTAGCGAACATTCCGATGAAGAATTCCGCGCCAAGCTGGAAGAAGCCGGAAAGAAATACATTCCCAAAGGCGAATTTGACGCCAAGGTCTGGAAAAAGTTTGCAGCCCGCATCGCCTATGTTCAGGTTTCCGCCGGGGATGAAGCCGGGTTTAAAATCCTGCATGAAAAGCTTTCCGATCAGCCGGATCGCGACCGTGTTTATTATTTCTCGACCAGCCCGTCGCTGTTTGCCGATATGGCCTTTAACCTCAAGAAAGCCGGTCTGGTAACGCCCAATTCCCGCGTTGTGCTTGAAAAGCCGCTGGGCCACGATCTTGAAAGCTGCCGTGAAATCAACGGCCAGATCGGTGAAGTCTTCGAAGAACACCAGATTTTCCGTATCGACCATTATCTTGGCAAGGAAACGGTGCAGAACCTTTTGATCCTGCGCTTTGCCAATGCCATGTTCGAACCGCTGTGGAACAGCGCGCATATCGATCATGTGCAGATCACGGTCGGCGAAGAAGTCGGCGTCGAAGGGCGCTGGTCCTATTATGACGATGCCGGTGCGATGCGCGACATGGTTCAGAACCATATGTTGCAGCTTCTCTGCCTTGTCGCGATGGAAGCCCCGCATGTTCTCGATCAGGACGCGGTGCGTGATGAAAAGGTCAAGGTGCTCAAGGCGCTCAAACCGATCAACGATTCCAATATCGACAGTGCCACCGTGCGCGGCCAGTACCGCAACGGTGCCGTCGGTGGCAAGGAAGTCCCGGGCTACCTTGAAGAAGAAGGTGCCAATATCGACAGCACTACCGAGACATTCGTTGCCATCCGGGCCGAACTGAATAACTGGCGCTGGGCCGGGGTGCCGTTCTATCTGCGGACAGGGAAACGCTTGCCGAAACGTCATTCGGAAATTGTCATCCAGTTCCGCGATGTACCGCACCAGATTTTCCCGCTGGCAAAATCCATGACCAATTATCAGGCCAACCGCCTTGTTCTGCGTTTGCAGCCTGATGACGGCATTCATCTGGTTCTGAATACCAAGAATCCGGGGCCGGGGCTTGTGCGCCTGCGTCCGACCGCGCTTAACCTGTCCTTTGCCGAGGCGTTCGGTGGGCGCAGTCCGGATGCTTATGAACGTCTTTTGCTCGATGCGATTGATGGCAATAACACGCTGTTTGTTCGCCGTGACGAGCAGGACATTGCCTGGCAGTGGGTCGATGCCATTCAGGAAGCATGGCAAAGCAATCACATCACGCCCAAGGGTTATACCTCGGGCACGTGGGGGCCTTCGGCGGCAATTGCGCTGATCGAGCGCGACGGCCGGACCTGGAACGAAGAAGCCGGGTTCTGATGACATGCGGGTCGCCTTGCCTTTTGGTGGGGCGACCTTGCGTGACGATGAACCGGTTCCCAATTTTCTGGACGAAGACATGACAAACGAACGCATTTTCCAAAGCGGCGATGACATGCTTGCGGCCATGGTCAAGGAAACCGTGGAACGCCTTGAATTCGCCATTGCCACCCGCGGCCATGCCAGCATGGCGGTGGCCGGTGGACGTTTTCCCAAACCGCTTTTTGAAAAAATCTCGACCGTCAAACTGGATTGGTCGAAAGTTACCGTGACCCTTGGCGATGATCGCTGGGTGGGGCTGGATGACGATCAGTCGAACGAAAAGCTGGTTCGCGATCATTTCCTGATCAACGAGGCCCAGCATGCGCGTTTTGTGTCGCTGAAAACCGGCGATGCCAATCCCGAAGACGCAATTTCAACGGTTTCAAGCCGCCTTCGCACCGATCTGAACTGGCCGCTTGATATCGTGTATCTGGGCATGGGGGATGATGGCCACACGGCATCCCTGTTCCCGTCATCCGCGCCCGATGCCCTGCAAAAGGGACTTTATCCCGCCCATGGCGAACTGGTTGCCGCCGCGCGCCCGACCGTATCCCCGGTCCCGCGCATCAGCATGACTTTGCCCGCCATCCTTAATGCCCGGTATATTGGCATCCATATTACCGGACAATCCAAATGGTCGACCTTTGAAACCGCGAAAAACGGCACCGAGATCGAAGAAATGCCGGTTCGCGCAATCTTGCAGCAGACTGACATCCCCGTCGATCTGTGGTGGAGCGCCGAGAACCCGAAAGGCTGAACCCCATGAAACGTGAATTAGAACAGATTACCAAACGCATCATCGAACGTTCCAAGCCGACCCGCGAGGCATATCTGGAACGCATCGAAGCAGCCGCGTCCGACCGCCCGCATCGCTCATCCCTGTCGTGCGGCAACCTTGCCCATGCGTCTGCGGGCTGCAGTGCGGCGGACAAGGAACGCATCAATGGTGACGAAGGTGCCAATCTGGGCATCGTGACATCCTATAACGATATGCTGTCCGCCCATCAGCCGCTGGGCGTCTATCCCGACCGCATCAAAAAGGCCGTGTTCGAAGCCGGGGCAACCGCACAGGTTGCCGGTGGCGTGCCCGCCATGTGCGATGGCGTGACGCAAGGCCGCCCGGGGATGGAGCTGTCGCTGTTTTCGCGCGACGTGATCGCGATGTCGACGGCGGTATCGCTGTCGCATGATGTGTTCGATGCCGCCCTTTATCTTGGTGTTTGCGATAAAATCGTACCGGGTCTTGTCATGGGCGCACTGGCCTATGGTCATATCCCGGCGGTGTTTGTGCCAGCCGGTCCGATGCCGTCCGGTTTGCCCAACAATGAAAAGGCCCGCATCCGTCAGCTTTATGCACAGGGCAAGGTCGGTCGCAAGGAGCTTCTTGAAGCCGAAACCGCGTCCTATCACAGCCCGGGGACCTGTACCTTCTATGGTACGGCGAACTCCAACCAGATGCTGATGGAAATCATGGGGCTGCATTTGCCCGGTGCGGCGTTTGTTAATCCAAACACCGATCTGCGTGATGCCCTGACCGAAGAAGCCGCCCGTCGTGCGCTTCAGATCACCAAGCTTGGCAATGATTATCGTCCGGTTGGCAAAATTCTGGATGAAAAGGCATTCGTGAACGGCATTATCGGTTTGCTTGCGACCGGTGGGTCGACCAACCACACCCTGCATCTGCCGGCGATGGCCCGTGCGGCGGGTATCGAACTTCGTTGGGAAGATTTCGATGAATTGTCGAAACTTGTGCCGTTGCTGTGCCGCGTTTATCCGAACGGGCAGGCCGATGTGAATCACTTCCATGCCGCGGGCGGCATGGGCTTTGTGATCAGCGACCTTCTGAAAAACGGTCTTCTGCATCCCGACCTTCAGACCATCCATACCGGTGGCATGGCGGCCTATGGCACCGAGCCGTATCTGGATAATGGCAAATTGTCGTGGCGTGATGCCCCGGCCACCAGCCATGACGAGGAAATCCTGCGTCCGGCCGAAAAGGCGTTTAGCACCGATGGCGGTCTTCGGATGCTGTCGGGGAACCTTGGCCGTTCGGTGATCAAGGTCTCGGCGGTGAAGCCGGAAAACCGTGTGATCGAAGCCCCGGCTGCGGTCTTTACCTCGCAGGAAGAAATGATGCAGGCGTTCAAGGATGGCAAACTGCATCGTGACGTTGTCTGTGTCGTGCGTTTCCAGGGGGCCAAGGCGAATGGCATGCCGGAACTGCACAAACTGACCCCGCCGCTTGGCGTGTTGCAGGACCTTGGTTACAAGGTCGCCCTTGTCACCGATGGTCGCATGTCGGGCGCATCGGGCAAGGTCCCGGCGGCAATCCACGTCACCCCCGAAGCCATGATGAACGGTCCGATTGCCAAGGTAAAAGACGGCGATATCGTGCGTCTGGATGCCGAAACCGGCGAGCTGATCCTGAACGTGACCGAGGCCGAACTGGCCAAGCGCGACTTTGCGACCTTTGATAACAAGGCCGAACATCAGACCGGTTTCGGTCGTGAATTGTTCGGTGTGTTCCGTGAACATGTCGGACTGGCCGAAATGGGGGCCAGTGCGGTGCTTCCGGGGGCTGTCGAGGTCGAGGTAGCATAATGCGGCTGGTTGGTGATATCGGCGGTACCAACGCCCGCTTTGCCTGGATTGACGAAAATGGAAATCCGCAATCACCGATGACATTGCCGGTCCGCGATTATGCGACCATCGGCGATGCCATGCGCGATTTCATGGTGAAAACCGATTGCGCGGATCTGAATGAATTTGCGGTTGCCGTGGCCTGCCCGGCATCCGCAGATATCATCAAATTCACCAATAACCCGTGGGTATTTTCCAAGGACGCGCTCAAGGCCGAATTTGGTCTGGATCGTCTGGTGGTGGTCAATGACTTTACCGGCCTTGCGATGTCCGTGCCCTATCTTGGCGACGAAGACCTGATCACGCTGTTTGATGGTCCGGGGCGCCCGGGATTGCCATTGGCGGTGATTGGAGCGGGCACCGGGCTTGGCGTTTCGGGGCTTCTGCGCCATGACGATCACTGGATTCCGATCCAGGGCGAAGGCGGCCATGTGTCACTGCCCGCCGTCGATGATCTTGATTATGAAATCGTCAAATTCCTGACGGCTGAACTGGGCCGTGTGTCGGCCGAACGTATCCTGTCGGGCATGGGGCTTGAAAACCTTTATCGTGCGCTTGCCGCCATTGACGGGATCGACGTCACACCGCTTAGTGCGGCGGAAATCGTTGAAAATGCCATGCAGAAAAACGATCCGCTTTGCCTTAAGGTGCTGGATCGGTTCTGTCTGTTCATGGGCGGGGTGGCCGGTGATCTGGTCCTGACGCTTGGCGCGTTTGATGGTGTGTTTATCGGCGGCGGCATTGGTCCGCGGATTGCCGGTTTTATGAAACAAAGCGGCCTTAAGGATCGTATGATCGCCAAGGGCCGTTTCCATGATTTGATGAATGATGTGCCGGTGCGCCTGATGACGGCGAAATACCCGGCCCTGATCGGTTGTGCCAAAATTTTGACGGCCTGACCGATAAACTGGAGGATACCCAATGAGCCTTTCGTCACGCGAAATTCTGTCCAAGGCCCCGGTCGTACCGGTTCTGGTGATCGAAGACGCCAATGATGCCGTTCCGCTTGCAAAGGCGCTGGTGGCCGGTGGTTTGCCGGTGCTTGAAATCACACTGCGCAGTGCCGCGGCCGAAGAAAGCATCAAACGCATCATCGCCGAAGTGCCAGATGCGATTACCGGTGCGGGCACCGTGATCAATGCCAAGCAAATGGAACGCATGGCAAAAATCGGCTGTGCCTTTGCCGTGTCGCCTGGCCATACCAAAAGCCTTCTGAAGGCGGCCAAGGATACCGGCGTGCCGTTGCTTCCGGGGGCCGGAACCCCGTCCGAGATCATGTATCTGCTTGAACATGGTTACGACATGCTGAAATTCTTCCCCGCCGAACAGCAGGGCGGTGTTTCAATGCTCAAAGCCCTTTCCGGGCCGCTGCCGCAGGTCAAATTCTGTCCGACCGGCGGTGTGTCATTGGCAAACCTTGGTGATTATCTGGCCCTGCCAAACATCATCACCGTGGGTGGTTCATGGGTTGCTCCCAAGGACGCGGTCAAGGCCGGTGACTGGGCCACCATCACCCGCCTGGCACAGGAAGCCACTGACAAGGTTGCCGAATTGCGCGGCTGATTGGCCGGGATAAACGACCACAAAAGGAGCCCGGTTCGGGCTCCTTTTGCGATGAAGGCTTTGGCGGGGGAATAGGATGATCATGCCCAAGGCATTGATAAATATGGTCTTCTCGCTGTACTGAGCTTTGACTGGGAACTTTTTCCGTTTTTTTGAAAAAAAAGTTCTTGATTTGTTCTTTTCCTTGTGGCATAAAGATAAAGTCAACAGGACAAATGGGTCCGGAGACAAAACCCGCAAAGCGTGATTCGCTTTTGCGGGTTTTTTGCGTTTCGGGCGGCAAAAACAGGAATGAGACGATGACAGGGCAGCGATCTGACGGGATGACATGGCGGGGGTGGCATCGCCAAAGGAGCATCTCTGGCGCATGGAAAAGTCATTATGGCGGTGGTGCGTCCGGGCCGTGAGGCCGTCAGATATTTGTGAAAAACGGGTGTTTATCATGACGGGAGAGATGTGTCCTTGGGGCAAGGGCGTTGGTTCGGGGCAGCGATAGCTGGGGCGAGGCGAAGTTCGTCCGGTCCGTTTAGTCCAGTCCGGTCGGTGAAGTGTGACAATGCCGAGAATCAGCGGGCCCGAATTGCGCCCGGATTGGATCGGCACGGGATCGACTGGCCGGGTTGCCGGGGTGGCTGGCGGGGAGCGGCTGGCAGGATCGGTTGCCAGCGGGCTGGTGGTGCGTTCGGAGGTGCCGAAAGGTTGGTCATCGATGGCGGGATTTGTGTGCCTGCCATTCGGCAAAGCTGTGGCCCTTGGGGTGAGGTGCGTTTTGGGGCAACCGAGGGCGGCGGGTTTGGCTTGTTGGGATTGGATCGGTTGCCTGCGGGCTGGTGGACCATTCGAACATGCCGAAAGGTCGGTCATCTCTGGCGGGATTTGTGCATGCCATGCGGCAACGTGGTTGCCGTTTGGGGTGAGGTGCGTTTCGGGTCAACTGAGGGCGGCGGGTGTTTGTTCGGGGCAGCGGGGGCCGTCTGGGGCGTAGTCCGTCCGGTCGGTGGCGTTTGGCAATGCCGGGGGCAGCGGGGTTGGTTGGCTGGATTGGCCTAGCGATTGATCAAAGCCGTCATTCCGGGCGAAGCGGAGCGCAGACCCGGAATCCATGCCCCGCTGAAAGAGACTGGATTCCCGCCGTCGCGGGAATGACGATCAGGTTGGGAGGGCTTTTTCAGCGGTCCGGGGTTGCCTGGTTTGTTGATGGGCTGGCCTAGCGATTGATCAAAGCCGTCATTCCGGGCGAAGCGGAGCGCAGACCCGGAATCCATACCCCGTTGAAAGAGACTGGATTCCCGCGTTCGCGGGAATGACGATCTGGTTGGGAGGGCTGTGTCAGCGGTTCGGGAGCCCGGTGTGGGCTCCCTTTTGTTTGCTGGTGGTGCGAGGGACGGTCGTCAGACAATGCGCGTGACGCGCCACTGGTTGCCGTCAAATGTGCGTTGCAGGCCGACATCGCGAAGCTGATCGTCACTTAGATGCGCCATCACCTCGCGTTCGTTTTTGCGTTTGCGGGCGTCGAGCGAATAGCTTGCGATCTTGTTGATCAGGCGGCCAAACGGGACGCGGTTGGCGATCGGGTCGGTGCGGATGTCGAAGTCCTGTGCTTTGGTCGGGGTCTGATAGGCCATGATGTCCTCCTGATTTTCCAAAAGGTCGTGTTCTGTTGATGACCTGATCCTCTCATATGCAAAATAAAACGGGAATTTGGTTGTTTTGCAGATTTAATGTGCAAAAATAACCGGAACTGCCAAGGCCCGATCATATGGACTGGTCAAGTACATGAACTGGAACGATTTGCGTTATTTCCTGATCCTTGCCGAAGAAGGCAGTCTTTCGGGGGCTGCGCGACGGTTGCGCAAGGAGCACACCACCGTGGCGCGGCGGATCGAGGCGCTTGAAGAGGCGGTGGGGACCAAGCTGTTTGATCGTCTGCCGCGCGGCTGGCAACTGACGGCTGCGGGGCAGAACCTTGTGCCGGTGGCCGAACGGGTCGAGGCAGAGGCGCTTGGCTTTGAACGGCAGGCCAGGGGCGATGAAGCCGCCCACGGTGTGGTGCGGATATCCGTGCCCCCGGTCGCGGGGCGGGTTTTGTTTGCGCCCCGTCTGGCGCAATTGCTGACCGCGCATAAGGGGCTGGAATTTGAAATTATCGGTGCGTCCAACGTGGTCAATCTGGCCCGTCGGGAAGCCGATCTTGCGGTGCGCATGATTACCCCGCGCGAACCGGGCCTGATTACGCGCAAGCTGGTCGAACTGGGGGTCGGTCTTTATGCCGCACGCGGATATCGCGACCGCGTCCCCGAACAGGATTGGGAATTCTGCGGGTACGAGGACACGTCCTATGGGGCGGCCAAAAAGGAATGGGTGCGTAGTATCATGGGGCGGGAATTGCCCTGCCGGTTTCGGGCCGATGATACGGAATCGGTGCGGCAATTCATCGCGGCCGGGCACGGGGTCGGGGTGTTGCCGCGCTACCTTGCCGATGGCGACGACCGGCTTGAACTGATCCGGGCCGATACGGCGGGCGAAAGCCGCGAAACCGCATGGCTGGTTGTGCATCCCGATATGCGCCGGTCCCCCGGTGTGCGGCTTGTCATGGATGCCCTGATCAAGGCCGCCGACAGCATTTCGGCAGAATTTCAGGTGTGAAAAACAAAAAGAGACCCCGTGTGGGATCTCTTTTGCTGCGTAGAGCACGTCGCATTTAATCTGTATCATTTTGTTTGTTTTTGGCGAACCGTTTGGCAAGGCACAGCGTGCAGAGCGATGCGGCGCATCGGTCAAACGGTGTAACGCCGCGAAACGTCGCCAAAAACAAACCCTTCGGGCCGTGACAGTCTTCCGCCCCACTGCGTCAGGATCCTTGACCGTAGCCCCGCTACGCTCTGCGGATCTTTCCTTGTGCGACAGAAGACTGTCTTCGGCAAAATGGTGCAGATTAAATGCGACGTGCTCTAAGGGAGGCATATCAAAGCGTGTCGATTACCGGGTAAAACAGGGATCACAATCCCCTGATATTGTACGGCCGCTTTGAATTCGATGTAATCACCACATTTTTTCGCGCAGGCTGCCATCCTGGGTGCGCTCCAGACCCATATCGCGCAGTTGGTATTCATTAAGTCGCATCAGAGCCGCATCGGTTTGATGGCTTTTATAGGCTCTGATCACGAAATCGGCGGCGGCGCGAAGTAGGCGGCCAAGCGTCAAGGTCTTGAAATTCGCCGATTTCTTTGCACGATTGCCCATGGTTTCGCATGCCGTGCGTGCTTCCAGGCTGACTTGTCCGCTCATCATCTGGCCTCCTGTGCCACGAATGTTTGATGTCGATGCACAGACTTTCTCATGCGCATAAAAATCACGTAATCCGATTAATTTGCGCTATAGTTGTGCAAATTTGCGCAAGTTGGGGCGAGGCATCATGAACTGGAATGATCTGCGATATTTTGTTGTTCTCGCTGCTGAGGGAACGCTTTCCGGTGCGGCAAGACGCCTTAAAAAGGATCACACCACCGTAGCACGCCGGATCGAAGCCCTTGAGCAGGATCTGAATTCCAAACTGTTTGATCGACTGGCAACCGGATGGACTCTGACCGAGGCGGGGGAAAATCTTGTGCCCGTGGCGACCAAGATCGAAGAAGACGTTCTGGCGTTTGAACGGCAGGCACATGGCGACGAGACCGCCTATGGCGTGGTGCGTATCTCGGTGCCGCCGGCTGCGGGGCGGCTGCTTTTTGCGCCGCGTCTGGCCGAGGTGCTCAAAGATCAGAAACATCTGCAATATGAAATTCTTGCATCAAGCATTGTCGCCAATCTTGCCCGGCGCGAAGCAGACGTTGCCGTGCGCATGGTGCAGCCCGACCAGAACGGTTTGGTGGTGCGCAAATTGACCCATCTGCGGATGGGTATCTATGCCTGCCGGGGATATTGCGAACAAACCCCGCCTGATGAATGGGAATTTTGCAGCGAAGAACGCAATTCCCGTGGTGAATGGCAACAGGCATGGGTGTGGAAAAAACTGGGGCGGCAATTGCCTGTCCGCGTCCGTGCTGACGATACCGAAACAGTGCGATCCTTTATCGTCGCCGGATATGGATTGGGTATTCTGCCGCGCTATATCGGGGACGAGGACAAGCGCCTTGAACTTGTCCTGCGCGATGATGACTGCGAGATCAGCAGACCGGTCTGGATGGTGGTCCATCCCGATATCCGTCGATCACCGGCGGTGCGCATCGTGATGGATGCGCTGGTGCGCGCAACGGAGAACATCAATCCGGAATTTAAACACGGGTTTTAGTGATCAGTATGCCAGAACCTTTCGTAAAAAATTATGGCTCGGGATCAATCATCCCGAAAAAATGATACATCGGTTCGCCGCAGGGTGGCGGCGGACGTCAATTGGCGGATGGCATGGGGACATCAACCCGGGATCTGGAGCAGCTTCTGGCGCGTGCGGCCGATGGCGACATGGACGCCTTCGGGCAGCTTTATCATGCGACATCGGCGAAACTTTTCGGCATTGTCCTGCGTATCTTGAAGAACCGGGCCCAAAGCGAGGATATCCTGCAGGAAATCTATGTGAAGGTCTGGGAACGTGCCGGGGATTTTGAACCGGGGCGTGCATCAATCATCACCTGGATGGCAACGATTGCGCGGAATCGGGCGATTGATGCGCTGCGTCGTGACAAGCGTCATGAGGTGGTGGTGGATGATTTCGATATCGATCAACTGGCCGATCATGATGATCTGTCGGTTGCCGATGATGCCGAACGCAATGATGACCTGCGCCAGCTTGAATTCTGCCTTGGCGGGCTGGATGATGAGCGCCGCACAATGGTCAGGTTGGCCTATCTCGACGGATTTTCGCGCGCCGAACTGGCAGAACGGTTTGCCCAACCGGTCGGCACGATCAAGACATGGCTGCATCGCAGCCTGAAACAGTTGAAGGAATGCCTCGGATCATGACCGACCGGGAAGATATCGACATGCTGGCGGCGGAATATGTGTTGGGAACGCTTGATCCCGACATGCGCCGCCTTGTCGATGAACGGCGGACAAATGAGGCGGAACTGAATGCGGCGATTGCCGATTGGGAAAAACGCCTGTCGCCGTTAAATGCACATTACCGCGCAGAAATGCCATCGCGCGACCTGTTTCCGGCCATTCGTGCCCGTATTGAAGGGGCGCGGATCGAGAGGGAGCGTGTGCAGGCGGATAATATTGTTGAGATCGATCTGCTGAAACGCAAGCTTGCCCGGTGGCGGATCGGGACATTTGCCACCGGCGCACTGGCGGCAAGCCTGATGGTGGCGGTGCTGGTATCGGATTTTGCCGCCCCGGTTTCTGATCGGCAATTTGTCGCCGTGTTTCACCGTGACGATACCGAGCCCGCCTTTGTCATGAGCATTGATCTGGATACCCGTGCGGTGATCATCCGCCCGGTTTCGGCAACATTGCCCGAAGGCAAGACCTATCAGTTGTGGATTGCATCCGATGAGTTGGGCCCGGCACCCAAATCGCTGGGGCTGCTTGAAAACGCATCCGCGCCAACAACCCGGTCGCTGGGTGAATTTGATCCGGCCCTGCTGCGCAATGCGACCTTTGGCATCAGTCTGGAGCCCGAGGGCGGTTCGCCCACCGGGCGTCCGACCGGTCCTGCCATTCATGGCCGTCTGATCCCGGTCGAACACTGATTTCAAAAAAAAGTTTCCCGATCTGAAACCCGGCCTGTCTGGTCTGCGTAGCTTCGATGTGCGCAACACAGCGCGACACGAGCGGACGGCAGCAAACAGCCCGTCCCGGTTTAACAGACAAGGAGACTTCAAATGCTGGTGACCAAGAAAATGGTCGGTATTTTCGGTGGGGCTTTGATGGCCGGTGCCCTGAGCGTCGCCATTCCGGCGGCGGCCAACGCCATGGGGCCGATGGTCGAGGCGATGGATCAGGATGTTTCGGGCGGAACGGTCAGTGCGTCGAAAATCATGGCTGGTGAAAATGGCTGGCTGGTGGTGCATCGCACCGATTCCGAAATGAAGCCCGGCCCGGTTGTCGGTTATGCGCCGCTTAAAAAGGGCGAGAATATGGATGTTACCGCCATTTTGCAGGAACCGGTCAAATCCGGTGAGATGCTGATGCTGATGATCCATTCCGAACAGGGCGGCATGAAAACCGGCTATTTCGAATATACGCTGGGTGCCAAGGAAGACGGCCCGATCAAGCCGGATGGCAAACTGGTGATGAAGGTCGTGACCGCCCAATAATCCGGTTGGCAGTTTAAATCAAACGGCTCGCAAGCGACCTTGCGGGCCGTTATCTTTTACAGCCAGCCAAGCTGCCGGGCGGCCGAAAGCAGTAGCAACAGGCCAAACAGCGTAATCAGGGCGGCCCCTGTCAGGCCAACCCCACGCCGAAGCCAGCCCGAAGTGCTTTCCGACACAGTGAAAAGATGCTGGGTGCCGGTGCGAATGCCGATGGCCGCCAACCCGATCAGGCTGATGGTCAGTGCCACCCCGAGTGCCATGGCAAAGGCCGATGCAACCCCGATCAGGAACAACCCGTTGGCCAGCGTAAACAGCAGCACCAGTATCGATCCGGTACAGGGACGCAGGCCGACCACGACACCGCTTGCGATCATCTGCCAGCGCGATTTGATCGGGGCGTGGTTGTGGTCATGATCGTGATGATGGTGCGCATGATCATGATGATGATGGGTGTGATCATGATGGTGATGATCATGCCCGCCGTGATCGCAACAATCATCACGCCCCTGCAAGATGCGGATACACATCAATCCGCCCAGCCCGGCAATCAGGGCATAGGATATGGCTTCCAGTACCAGTCCGTTTTGCGTAACCGCCGCCGGGCCGAGATTAAGGATCAGGGTCAGCGAGCCGACAAGGACAATCGCCGTCACCGCCTGAACGGCTGCAATCAGGCTGCCCATGGCGACACCCTGTTTCCAGCCGGCATCGCGTGACAGGAAATAGGTGGTGGTGACCATCTTGCCGTGGCCCGGCCCCGCGGCATGAAACACGCCATAGGCGAATGAAAGCGCGATAATGGTCAGCCCCGGCCACCACGCATCGCCGGTTTTGGCACTACGCAATGTTGCGGTCATCTGCCGGTTAAGCTGCGTCTGGATCACCACCACCTGACCGACAATATCCGATAGCCATCCCGGCAGGCTGATCAGGCTTTCGCCATCATTTTGTGTCGTCTGATCGGGGGCATTCGGGGCCTGTTCGCTGCTTGTGCCGCGGCCCAGAAGGTTGCTGGCCTGGGCAAAGGCCGGATTACTCGGCAGAAACGAAATCGCCAGCAGAAAGGCCATGATCAGAGCCGGCATCCGCAACCTGTTTTTCGCAGGCAAGGTCGGCGCGGATCGGCGAAACCAGATCAAAATAGATGCGGTTCTTTTCATCTTCGCTCATTTCATAGTGGCATTTGAGATGGCGGTTGCCGCGAAACAGGATCGGATCGACCTGGGTGAAGGCAACATCAATATAGAATTCCGCATCATAGACCGACAGGGCAATCGCATCTTTTATCGGATCAAGCGGTTCTTTAAGCGTCAGGGTGAAATCGTAACTTACCCGGCGATCATCGGTGATATCGGCCTTGAAGTCCGTTGCGTCGGCAAATGTCACCAGTTCCTCGTTCCGGCGCAGGTGGGTGAGCCAGGAAACTTCGGAAAGCAATGCAAAGGCATTGTCGTGAACATCGGTGTTTTCTGCGTCAAAGAATCGCAAATCGTGATTTTTGTCGAACTGGTCGATCAGGGTCAGGCTGAACAGATCATCAAATACCCAATGCAGCCGGATCGCGGTGATTTTGTCATCTTCAAAAACCATCTGTGCATCGGCATCGATCCAGACATGCGGATGGGCCGATGCGGGCATGCCCGATCCGGCCCAAAGGACGGATGCGAGCATACCGGCGGCAAGATTTTTAGGACTGCGACAGGCAGTCAACCAGTGCGCCCACATTCTGGCGCAGGATGTTCTGATAGGCATCCGGTCCTGCCGGAATATCCGCGCCCAGCGGGTCAAGCGTTCCGATATGCGCGCCCGTATCGGCAACCACGGCCTCGACGATGGCCGGGCGGAATTGCGGTTCGGCAAAGACGCAGACAGCATTGCTGTTGCGGATTTTGTCTTCGATCTCATGCAGGCGCTTTGCTCCGGGCTTCTGTTCCGGTGAAACCGTAATCGAACCAACCGCGTTCAGGCCAAATCCCGCTTCGAGATACTGATAGGCATCATGGAAAACGACGAACGGCTTTTCGCGAACCGGTGCGAGTTCGGTTTCCAGATCATTCCCAAGTGCATCAAGGCTGGCAAGGAACTTTTTCAGATTGTCCTGATAGGTGCCTGCATGGGCCGGGTCGATTTCACCAAGTTCGGTGGCAATTGCTGTTGCGATGGCAGCCCCGTTGGCCGGATCAAGCCAGATGTGGGGGTCGGCACCTTCTTCGTCATGATGGTGACCTTCTTCACCCTCATGGGCGTGATCATGATCATGATCGTGATCGTGTTCTTCGGCATGGGCGTGTTCATCATGACCGTGTTCGTCATGACCGTCATGACCATGTTCATCATGATGTTCGTCTTCATGGTCTGCGTGATCGTGACCTTCGTGATCATGGTCATGCGATTCCCATGCGCCACCTTCGCGCATTGCCCGGACGGCCAGACCATCAATATCAGCCAGTTCAAGCTGATGGGCACTGCCCGACAGGGTTGCCAGCGGCTTTTTCAGGAAGCCCTCAAGACCGTGGGAGACATAAATCACCAGATCGGCTTCCTGAAGCGAGCGGGCTTCGCTGGGGCGTAGCGAATAGGCATGCGGCGAGGACGCCCCATCAATCAGCAGTGCCGGTTTGCCAACGCCTGCCATGATCGCACTGGCAATACCGTGGATCGGTTTGATCGAAACAACGACCGACGGATTTTCTGCCGCCTGTGCCGTAAATGGCAGGGCAAGCAACGGCAGGGCAAGCAGGGTGCTGCGAAGGCTTGAGAGGGGCATGATATCAATCCGGTTGGTAACAGGGATGGGGTGATCGGTGAGGATATGTTTGTTATGTTATATCATAACGTTTCGTCAAGCGATAATTACATTCCTGATCCGGCGGGGGTGTTTTGATCCTAATAGATGCTTTTTATTGATCAAAATAAGTGAGTTTCGTCTTCGTAACGAAAAATCCGCATCCGTAGTTGAAGGCGCATTTTTGCCGATTTCATTGCAGAACAAATGTTGGGGAATGGTAATGATGTGGTTGCCATATGCGACCTGAACCGGCAAGAAAAAATTCGCATCGAAGGCGGTTCCATCTTTTCGGGCCGGTTCAAATATCCTGCCGGGATGTTACATCCGGCACGGAGGACACTTCAGATCCGGGCTGCCGGTCTCGCGATCGGTATGCAAATCAGAAACGTTCAGCCAGAAACGGTCATCGATGTTTCTTGTCGTCTCACTCATGATGGTATTTTCGATGTTGAAAACGTGCCGCCGTTCTGTTTTCAGGGCATCAAGGGCGCGTGCAATCGCCGGGGCATTGTGAAAATGTTCCATGAAGGCACCGGTTCGATACGCTTCAAGAAGGCCGTCTGTAATGGTTTGCCACAGGGCGCTGTTTTTCCTGTTCACATAGATGAAAAAGTCGAACGGATAAACCAGCATGACGGTGTCATTGAGAACCACATCCGGATATTGCGCCTGGATTGCGGGCAATTCCCGATAGGCTTCGTGAACGGCACGGGTTAAAGCATCAAACCGCCTGTTTTCCAGCATTTCCCAAAGGTTGCTGCGCGGGCCGCGTTCAACACAGAAACCGTTATCTTCCATGATGTCGCCATCGGGCCAGTCAGACCCCACCCCGATGCAGAACTGGCGCAATTCGTCCAGGGTTTCGACATTCCTAAGCGCCTCGGCCCGGTCCTTTTTGACCATGAAAACACGGTGCCCCAGAATGCCGCGCGTGATGGGAATATTGACCTGGCGAAATCTGCTTTCACGCTCTGCACTGTAACCGGCAAACATCACATCGATATCACCGGCCAACAGCATTTCGCTGATGCGTGACTGTGTTGCGCCTTTTAATTCCTCGATATCCATAACGTAATCAGTGCCCGACAAGTCCAGCGCCATTTCGATGACGCCGAATTCATAGGCAAAAAATTTCTTCAGACCCTCGGGGAAGGCCATTTTGATGGTTCTGGTATCGGCCTGTGCGGTTTCCTGGAGCAAAAGGCAAACACAAACGACCCAAAATGCAAAACGCAGGATTTTCAAAACATTCGCCCATATAAAGGTCACGTGAGGCTCAGCCTACGATGTATATTGGGCGCGCTTTGCGATGTTAAAGAGACCTCCTCTGAATATTATGTATTGTTAATGTTACGGGCGTCTTGTCGAGGACGGCTTCATGCCCTTTAGCCATGGCAGGAAGCCATCGAGAAATCGTGTGGTCGCGGGCATGAAATGGCTGCCGTGATGATACATCGGGTCCAGCGTGGTGACGATCATCCGGCCCGGCGTGGTGACCGTGTCGTCATAAAGAACCGATCCCAGATCACCGACATCGATCAGCGATACCGCACCATCAGGTACGATAAGATGTCCGTGATGATGCCACGTCGCATCGGCCAGCGTGATGTGATCAAACAATGGATGATCGGGCGCGGTTACGTGAAGGCCAAGGCTGCCGCCTTCTTTCCACCACCAGAAATTGGTCGGCGTGAAATGCCATTCGATCCCCGAGATCCATTCCGCCGGTCCGGTCGATCCCATGATGACAAGTGTTCTGCCGCTTTCAAGGAACTGCCTGAATTTTTCACGGTGCGGCCGCAGCACGGACGGATCGGTACGGCATGACACAATCAGCGTGTCATAATCCTCAAGCACCGTATCGCCGAGTTCACGGGTATAGATCACACCATCGAAAAAGTCGCGATAGCGCGGTTCATAAAGCGTTCTGTGGTGGTAATAGGTCCCGCTATCAAGGGCTGCGATCCTATGGGTCATGATACAGCTTCCTGTCCTCTATCGCCGCTACCGGCCCACTGGCAAAGCTGTGGCACGATCCGTGCGGTGCTGTCCTCTGATCCGGCATACATCCATAAATCATTGCCTGCATGCATCAGGATGCGGCCGCCTTCGGGGCGATGATAAATCCAGTCGCACGGCAGACGGTCCGGGCCAACCCCGTGCAGGGCAATCGCCCCTTTGGGGGGCGGGTTGTAACCGCGGGCATAAAACCCCGCCACACCGCGCCGGAATGTCAGATGATGCGTATCCACACCTTCGAAAACCGGGTGATCAGCAAGGCGATGAATGATCAGGTTTTCAAGCGACTGGCTTTCAAGCGGAACAAAGGTCTGGAATTCCGGCAACATTGGCCATGCGACATGCCCGTTGAACACAAGCGTCCCGCCGTCGGCAAGGAACCCCTCGATCTTGGTTGTCAGCGTCCCGAAAAACCGCTGATCAAGATGGGCGGGCAACATCAGGGCGGCATAGGGCGAAAGATCGATATCGCTCAGGTCGTAATGATCGATCTGTGCGATACCGGGCGCATGATCACCCACATCGGGCAAATCATCCCCGGCCCCCTTGATCGGATTGATAAACAGGCAAAGTCCCATGGCTGTTTCCTGCAAGAAAAGCGGGTGAAATCCCGTCCCCGGCGACAGTGCCGGGGACGGGAAGACCATCAGTCTTTCGACACACTCTTGAAGTCATAGAAGAAGCCGGACGGATGGATGCGATAACCTTCAACATCCTTGGCCGACGCGCCGACCGAAACCTTGTGCACCAGCGGAATGATCGGTGCATCGTCATGCAGGATATTCATCGCCCTGCGATAGGCTTCGTCCTTTTCCGCACCGGGCGAAAGGGTCCGGCCGGTATCGACCGCCTCGTCAAATCCGGCATTGTTCCAGAACTGGTAATTCAGCCCGGCCTTCGAATGGAACTGCGATTTAAGGTGCAGGTCCGGGTGGCCGGTCATTTCCGGGGTCCAGAACACGACCGAGATGTCGTATTCACCGCGCTTGACCAGATCAAGCATTCCTTCCCAGGTATACATCTGCACATCGGTGGCGATGCCGTTCTGGTTCAGAAGGGCGGCGAGTGCCTCGGTAATCGCGGGCATTTCGGTCCGGCTGGAATAGCTGAGGATACGCAGCGTAAGAGGCTTGCCATCCTTTTCCCATTTGCCGTCATTCTGTTGATATCCGGCATCGTTCAGAAGCGACGTCGCCAAATCGGTGTCAAGCTTGAAGGGCGCATCGGCCTTGGGCGCCCAATCAAATTGCGGGCCAAAAAACTCCCATGCTGGTTCGCCAATCCCGTCAAGGGCACCCTTGACGATCAGGTCGCGATCCACCAGCGCATTGACCGCCTGACGAATGCGCACATCCGAAAGCGGGCTTTTATCCCCGGCATTGAATGCGCCGTAATAAAGCCCGGCAATCGGTTTGGAATAGACCTTGAAATTTTCATCGCGTGACAGGCGTGCCACATCGGATGGCAGCATATTGTCGATGAAGTCTACCTCGCCCGCCTCAAGGGCCAGCGTGCGCGAATTATGATCGGGGATGAAGCGGTATTCGACTTTCGAAAGGGCCGGTTTTTCACCCCAATACCCATCAAAACGCGTCACGATGGTGCGGTCCTGTTTGCGGTATTCCTCGAACTTCCAGGGGCCGGTGCCGACCGGTTTGACGAATTCACCTGCATCATTGAACGATGCCTTGGCATAAATGCCGGTGATCGCGTCGGTGAGCTGGTTGGGAAGTGCGGCAAACGGTTCGTTGGTCTCGATCTCCAGAACCAGCGGTGCGGTGGCTGACATCTGTTTGATGTTCAAAAGGTCGGCGGCATAGGGCAGAAGCGCAATCACCCGTTCGAGCGAGAATTTGACCGCCCCGGCATCAAGTTTTGTTCCGTCATGGAAGACGACATTTTCACGCAGGTTGAAATGCCAGACCGTCGGTGAAATGCGTTCCCACGATGTCGCAAGACCGGGAACGGTATTCAGGTCATAGTCCTGTTTGACCAGCGTATCGAGGATCTCGCTTTCATTGAAAAAGCGTGACCGGCGCGGCTGCATCGCCAGCGGCAGCGCTTCCCACATCGTGCCGACAACCAGCGTATCCTGTTCGGTTGCGGCTGCTTTCTGCGGGGCGGCTGCGATGGTGCCGATTGCCAATGTTGCAAAGGCAAAAGTGCAAAGGGCCTTCCTGAATATCGTCATAGTGATCCTTCTAGTGAAGATAGTTGATCTGACTGAGCCGGAAACGATCGCCAAGCGCGTCTCCAAGCAGGTTTACGGCAACGACAAAACCGGCAATGGTCAGGCCAGGTGCCAGAACCAGCCGCGGATAATCGCGAAGATAGTTGCGGGATTCGGCAATCATCAGGCCCCATTCCGGTGTTCCCGGTTCCACGCCCAGTCCAAGGAAACTGAGCCCGGCAAAGGACAGGATCACCCACGACATGGAATAGGCACCAAGGGTTAAAAGCGGCCCGATGATGTTGGGCAGGATATGGCGTCTGGCGATCCGGTGGCGTGGCGCGCCAAGCGCCTCGGCGGCCATGACATAGGGCTTGGCCCGTTCGACAATCACCGCATTGCGAACGATCCGGGCATAGTCGGTCCAGTGAATGGCGATCAGGGCGATGATAACGGCGTTAAGTCCAAGCCCCAGCACCCCGGCAATGATCATGCAAATCGCCAATGCCGGGAAAACCGAAATGCCTTCGCAGAACCGCATCAGGATACGGTCTGGCGTTCTGCCGATCATTGCGGCAACCGTGCCAAGCAGGCTGCCAAACAGGGATGATGCAATCACCACAACAATCGCCGAGGCGGTGGTAAGCCGCGCGCCATAAAGCAACCGCGAAAACACGCAGCGCCCCATCGCATCCGTGCCCAGCGGATAATCAAGACTTGGCGGCTGCAACCGAAACAGGAATTGCGCCTGATAGGGATCATGCGGCGCAAAAAACGGCAGGATCAGGATCGCCAACATCACCGAGAAGACGACGGTCGCATACATATTGCCATTTCGGCCAAGAAGGGCGGTCAGCTTTTCGTGGGCGATGGATTTGGGGACAAAGGATCGCGCCAGCATCTAGACGATCTCGCGCGTGCGGGGATCGTAAACCGATATGGTGATATCGACGATCAGATTGACCAGAATGTAGGATGCTGCAATCAGAAGGAAACAGGCCTGTATCGCCGGATAATCACGATTAAGCAGTGATTCCACCAGATACCGCCCGATCCCCGGCCATGCAAACAGCGTTTCGACAATGATCATGCCATCAAAAATCCGGGCAAATTGCAGCCCGGAAAATGTCAGAAGTCCCGGCACGATATTGGGAATGGCATGATGCAGAATGACGCGCCGCCGTCGCCCGCCCTTGGCGCGTGCGGTACGGATATAGGGTTTTGACAATTCTTCCAGAAGACTGCTGCGCACGAACCGTGACAGAACGCCTGTGATCGATGTTGCAATCACGAGGGTCGGCAAAATGGCATGTTGCCATGTACCGTGCCCGCCGGTCGGCAACCAGCCAAGTGCAAGCGAAAACAGCAGGGCAAGCAGCAGCGAGTACCAGAAATTCGGGATCGACATGCCGATCACGCTGATGATTCCGGCAACCCGGTCAATCTTGCTGTCGGGATAAACCGCACACAAAATGCCGATTGGCACCGCAAGAAACAGGGCAACCGCCAGCGCACAGATCGCAAGGATCAGCGATTGTTCAATCCGCAACAGAATGTCGGTGATAATCGGTTCACGGGTCACAAGCGAAAGACCGAGATCGCCCTGCATCAATCCGCCAAGCCAGCGCAAATACTGCATCGGCAACGGATCGTTCAGACCATGACTATCGGCAAATCTTGCAACCTGGGAGGCATCGGGCAGGGTGCCATCCATCTGCGCCATTAACAGAACTTCGGCAAAATCACCGGGCATCAATCGCAGCAGCATAAAACCCGCAACCGAAACGGCAAGCAGCAGAACAAGGGCATGTGCAATGCGGGCTGCCAGGCGGGACGCCATCGGATCGATTTTCCATCTTGTGTCATGAACCGGGAATTCGAACCGCATCGGACACGGTTCGAATTAATATCGCAAGTAATATGCAGTTGCATTAAAATGATGCAACTGATTTCCATTATTAATTAAGTGGCTTGCGAATATGTTGATTGTATCTGCTGATAAGGCACAATCTTTGGGTGTGGATGTGCTGAAGTCACGGTTTTAGATGGACAAGTTTGTGGTCTGATACAGCTTCAGGTTTTCTTTGGCGCGCAAAAAGGCAAATCCTGTTCCGCCGTACGTCAACGAAACGGATCGGATTCTGGGGCGGCTAAACTGCCGCAATGCCAATATCAGGTGTTGGCAAGGTCTTCGGGCGTGAAGTTCATTTCATGCAGGATTTCACCGGTTTCATTGTCAACCGCCTGCAAGGTCACGCCATATCCCCATAATTGCCCGATATAGCCCAGTGTCATTTCCGCTTCGGATTTTTCAAGCCGGATGCCGTCATGTTCGGTGTGCTGGATGTAAAGCTGCCGGTTGCCGCGCAGGTCGACATCAACCACCTGCATGTCGGGTTCGCGTACCGAAATGTCATGCATGCGTGCCAAGGCGCGGCGCACCTTGCGGTATCCGTTATCGTCGTGGATGGCGGCGACTTCCAGATGCGGGCTGGAACTCAGATCGTCGATCAGGAACATCCGCATGTCGCGCATCAGTTTGGGCGACAGGAATTGCAGGATGAAACTTTCATCGCGGTAATGCGCCCACGCTTCTTTTAGCGTTTCGACCGGCGCGTTATTGCCCGCAATATCGGGGAACCATTTGCGGTCTTCCTCGGTCGGGTCGACACAGATGCGGTGAATGTCCTGCATCATGGCAAAGCCAAGCGCATAGGGGTTGAACCCGGAATAACGCGGATCGTCATATTCCGCCTGAAACACCACGCGCGAATGGTAATCGATGAATTCCATCATCGCACCTTCGGAAATCAGGCCCTTGTCATAGAGGCTGTTCATGATCGCGTAATGGACATAACACGCACAGCCTTCATTCATCATTTTGGTCTGTTTCTGCGGATAGAAATATTGCCCGATATTGCGCACGATCCGCAAAATCTCGCGCTCCCAGGCTTGCAGGGTCGGGGCGTTTTTCTCCAGGAAATACAGCAGGTTTTCTTCGGGTAATCCGAACTGGGCCCGGCGTTCCTCGACCCGCATCTTGCGACGCATTTCATCAAGGTCTTCGTCGTCCTTTTCGGCCTGCGGCAAGGTCCGCCACAGATCGTTATAGGTTTCGTCCTCGTATTTGGCGCGTTCGCGTTCACGTTCCAGTTCTGCCGCCAGATTGGGCTTTTCCGGGTGGGAATACCGGTTTACCCCCTGTTCCATAAGCGCATGCGCCGCATCAAGAACCCGTTCGACCGCATCAAAGCCAAACCGGTCCTCGCATTTGGCGATATAGCGTTTGGCAAATTGCAGATAATCGAGAATACCCTCGGCGTCGGTCCATTGCTTGAACAGGTAATTGTTCTTGAAGAAATGGTTATGGCCAAAGGCGGCGTGGGCGATCACCAGGGCCTGCATGACGATGGTGTTTTCTTCCATCACATAGGAAATGCAGGGGTTGGAATTGATCACGATCTCGTATGCCAGACCCTGATATCCCTTGCGATACATCACATCGTCGCGCACGAACCGTTTGCCGAACGACCAATGATGATACATCAACGGCATGCCGATGGATGAATAGGCATCGAGCATCTGCTCGGACGTGATCACCTCGACCTGATTGGGATAGACATCCAGTTTCAAGTCGTTGATCGCGATATCCTCGATCGCGTCATAGGTGGCTTTCAGGGTGTTGAAATCCCAGTCGGCACCGGAAAACAGAAGTTCGGGGGCGGTGGCTGGTTCGGTCTTTTTGGTCATCCTTTGACCCCGCTTAGTTTTTCGGCGCGATTTTTGGCAAACAGTTCCCGGAAGACCGGGAAGATATCGGCGGCCTTGGTCACCCGTTTAAGGGCAAATCGCGCATTGGTGCGTGCAACTGGGGCATAGGCCTTCCAAAGGGCGGTTTCCCCTTCGGCGGACGAGAAAATCTCGGCCTCGCGCTCGTCGGTGATTTCGATATAGGCGTAATACTGGCATTTCGGCAATAGGTCCTCGGCCAGCAACGCCGTGCATTTCGCCCCGTCATTGGAATAATTGTCGCCGTCCGATGCCTGTGCGGCATAGATGTTCCACTGATCAGTCGGGTAACGATCCTTCAGCACGCGTTTCATTTCCTCTAACGCGGTGGAAACGATGGTGCCGCCGGTTTCACGCGAATAGAAAAACGTTTCCTCGTCCACTTCGGCGGCGCGCGATGTATGGCGGATGAACACCACATCGACATGTTCGTAGCGGCGATGCAAAAACAGATGCAGCAGCATGAAGAACCGTTTCGCCAGTTCCTTCATCTGTTCGGACATCGATCCCGACACATCCATCAGACAGAACATGACGGCCTGGGTGTTCGGATCGGGGATTTGCTGAAACTGGTTGTATCGCGTGTCGATGGGATCAATGAACGGGATCGCCTTCATGCGGCGCTTGGCTTCTTCAAGATCGGCCAGAAGCCCGTGAAGGGTATCCTCATCGGGCTTGGTCAGTTTGCTGGACAGGCGTTTTTCGGCCTTGGCCTGAAGGGCGGCGATTTTTTCTTCAAGGTCGCGGATTTCGGCGGTTTTCGGGCGGCGCAGGCCAATCCGGCGCGCCAGAGAATTGCGCATGGTGCGCACAAGGCTAAGGTTGGCGGGGGTTCCGTCCGATGAAAAACCCGCGCGCGCCGTGCGAAAGGCGGTGGTCTGTTTCAGGCTTTTTTTCAAAAGGTCGGGCAGTTCCAGATCTTCGAAAAAGATATCAAGGAACTCGTCACGCGACAGGGTGAACTGAAATTCGTCTTCACCGTCGCCATCGGGGCTGGCCTGTGATCCGCCTGCACCGCCATCGCCACCTTGCGGACGGGCAATCCGGTCGCCGGGGACAAACTTTTTATTGCCGGGCAGCACATAATTGCGATCCCCGCCGCGGCGTGCGTGATGAAAACCCGGTTCATGCAGGGTCTTGCCCGGAATGGTGATGGAATCGCCGCTATTGATATCGGTGATGCCACGCGTGCGAATGGTGTCTTCTACCGCCTTTTTGATCTGTGCCTTTGCGCGCCGCATAAAGCGCTGCCGGTTGCCAAGACTTTTGCCTTTCGGGTTCTTGCGGCGGTCGACGATATAAAGCATGGGCAGTTACATCCTTGCTTGCGCACGTATCGTTTCGAGAACCCCGGCCGACGGATCGTTGGAAAACCGTCGACCGGGAGCTCGGTGCACCGGGCGGACAAGGGGACAAACCGCCCGGTGCGGGTCGGCAAAGCCGCAGCTTGGGCTTAACCGGCCTTATTGACACGCATGTACCATTCGACCAGACGGCGTGTCTGACGTTCGGTATAGCTTCGATCAATCATGCGTTTGACGAACTCGTTGTGTTTCTTCTCGGTGTCGCTGTCTTTTTTCGATCCGAATGAAATCACCGGCAGCAGGTCTTCGACCTGGCTGAACATGCGTTTTTCGATGACTTCGCGCAGTTTTTCATAGGACGTCCATGCCGGGTTCTTGCCCTTGTTATTGGCGCGTGCGCGTAGGGCAAACTTGACGACCTCGTTGCGGAAATCCTTCGGATTGGCGATGCCCGCGGGTTTTTCGATCTTGGACAGTTCCTGATCGATGATCTTGCGATCCAGCAACTGACCGGTATCGGGGTCCTTGAAGTCCTGATCCTCGATCCAGGCATCGGCATAGGCAACATAACGGTCAAACAGGTTCTGGCCGTAATCGGAATAGCTTTCGAGATAGGCCTTCTGGATTTCCGCCCCGATGAACTCCGCATAACGCGGGGCCAGTTCGGATTTGATGAAATCCATGTAATCCTTTTCGCGTTCTTCGGGGTATTGTTCACGCCGGATCGCCTGTTCGAGCACATACATCAGATGTACCGGGTCGGCCGCGACCTCGTGGGTGTCATGGTTGAAGGTTTCCGAAAGCACCTTGAAGGCGAAACGGGTTGAAATGCCGTCCATGCCTTCGTCGACACTGGCGGTATCGCGATATTCCTGCATCGATTTTGCTTTGGGGTCGACATCCTTCAATGTTTCGCCGTCATAGACGCGCATCTTGGAATACAGGTTTGAATTTTCGTGTTCTTCAAGGCGCGACAGAACCGAAAACTGTGCCAGCATCTTAAGCGTGCCCGGCGCGCAGGACCCCTGTTCCAGTTCGGATCCCTGCAACAGTTTGTCGTAAATCAGGGTTTCTTCTGTCACCCGCAGGCAATAGGGAACCTTGATCACGCTGATACGGTCGATAAAGGCCTCGTTATTCTTGTTGGCCTTGAAGGTTTGCCATTCCGCCTCGTTCGAGTGCGCCAGAATAAGGCCCTGGAACGGGATCGCACCAAGGTTTTCGGTGCCGATATAGTTGCTTTCCTGCGTTGCCGTCAGCAACGGGTGCAGCATCTTGATCGGGGCTTTGAACATCTCGACAAATTCAAGAAGCCCCTGATTGGCGCGGTTAAGGCCGCCGGAATAGCTGTATGCGTCCGGGTCGTTCTGGCTGTAATATTCAAGTTTGCGGATATCGACCTTGCCGACCAGTGACGAAATGTCCTGATTGTTTTCATCGCCCGGTTCGGTTTTGGCAATCGCAATCTGGCGCAGGCGCGACGGGATCAGTTTTACGACCGAGAATTTGGAAAGATCGCCGTTAAATTCATCAAGCCGTTTCACCGCCCATGGCGACATCAGCCCGGTCAGGCGGCGTTTGGGGATGCCGTATTTGTCTTCGATGGCATCGCCCATTTTGGCCGGATTAAACAGGCCAAGCGGGCTTTCGAAAACCGGGCTGATCTGATCGCCGGCTTTGAGCACGTAGATCGGCTCGACCTCCATCAGTTCCTTTAACCGTTCGGCAAGCGAGCTTTTACCGCCGCCAACCGGGCCCAGCAGATAAAGAACCTGTTTGCGTTCTTCCAGTCCCTGGGCGGCATATTTGAAGAAGCCAACGATGCGTTCGATGGTTTCTTCCATGCCAAAGAAATCTTCAAAGGCCGGATATCGTTTGATGGTGCGGTTCAGGAAAATTCGGCCGAGACGGGAATCGGTCGAGGTGTCGATCATTTCGGGTTCGCCGATTGCCTTGATCATCCGCTCGGCTGCGGATGCGTAGGCCGATGGATCATCGCGACATAGATTAAGATAGTCCCGGATGGTTAGTTCGGTTTCGCGTTTTCCGTCATAGCCTTCCGCATACAGCTCGAAGATGTCCTTGTCTTCAGCCATGGCGCGGTCTCCTTTCCAACGTTATCGCACTTCTGTCAGATGTCGTTTCCTGTGTTCTTTTGATCTTGGGGCTTAACCGGCATGATGGCCGGATTGCCCGATCCTGTTGCAAGACGGCAGCAGGTTTGCTGCGCTGCGGTGGCATTGAAAGTAGCCGCCGTTCATTCTGTCTACGTCCGAAATAAACGAATCGTTCAATCGGGCGGTGAGTAAATAAACTAATGAACTTTATTTAAGGTTCGTTTAAAGGTCTGCCAGATGATGGCAAAGAAAATGGGTTTGATGACTTTTTAGAATGGCTTGCAATATTTGCAACCGGCAATGGTAATAGTCAAAGTCCCGCTTTGCGGCGACCCAAAGTCACTTTTTCCTAGGGGCGGGCGTAGCCGGTGAATGCACCCGGATAAGGTCCGCTCCTGTGACCCTGTCTCTTTGACGTGGGGCTTCCGGTATCATTCCGCAATGGTCAAGCTACGAATATTGTTGGTAAAAACGCTTGCGAAACGATCACGTCGAAGTGACCGGGCCGGATGCCGGGAAACCGGCGCTCTGACGGCGAATTCATCCGCCGTACCCATTTTGCAATTGCACAGTCAAACAACAAAATTATATCAGTTCTGTCTTTCTACTGTGCGCCAAACCCGCCCCGAAGGGAAGTATCGAATGACCGATGGTAGCGTGAATTTCGTCGAAAGTGGTGAACTTGATCACCTGATTGCACAGGGTAACGTGACCCTGATTGACGTCCGCGAACCCGACGAATTCAGGTCCGGTCATATCAGCGGGGCGATCAATATGCCGACCTCGACTTTCGATATTCCGGCACTTGTCGACCTTGCCGACGATACAGAGACGGATTTCGTGTTCATTTGTGCCGTCGGACAGCGATCTTTCGGGGCTGCCAACGCCGTTCTGCCGCATCTTGATTGCAAGGTGATGAACCTGAAGGGCGGTTTGCAAAGCTGGACACGGGACGGGTTTGATCTCGCCCAAGGCTAACAAACGCGCCTTGTGCCTCCGTCCCTATGTGCTTCTGTATGTGCTTCTGTGCTCGAAACGCAATGCAGAGGCGGCTTGGCATTGCAAACCGATCCTCTCAGAGCTCCTTCTTTCTTCGTCCCTTCATTCGCTGCCTCATTCAACAACGACGATGATTCTCGTTGACGATTTCCCGTATATGGGATTAATTCCCTGATATGAAATTTTGAATGAGTAATATGATGGATCGGAAGATTGCGGAGCGGCTTGCTGCGTTGCGGGCGGAGCGGGGTTGGTCGCTTGAGGAGCTGGCGGCGCGGTGCGATGTCAGTCGGGCCAGCCTGTCGCGGCTTGAGAATGGCGAGGTCAGCCCGACGGCGCATGTTCTGGGCAAGCTTTGTGCCGCCTATGGCCTGCCGATGTCGCGCCTGATGCAGATGGTCGAGGACGAGTTCAAACCGCTTGTTTATCGCGGTTTGCAGCGGACCTGGGCCGACCTGGAAACCGGTTTTTTCCGACGGACGGTTTCACCACCCGCGCAGGGGCTGATGGCGGAAGTCATCGAATGCGAACTCGATCCCGGTGCACGGATCGAATACGAGGGATCACCACGCCCGGGGCTTGAACATCATCTGGTGATGCTGGCCGGGCAACTGCATATCACGGTGGAGGGCAAGGCCTATGTGCTGAATGTCGGGGATTGCCTGCGATACCGGCTTTCAGGCCCCAGCAGCTTTGAAGCCCCCGCCGATAAAGGCGCGATCTATCACCTTTTCATCGTATGAGAGTATGAGGCCCCCAAAAAAATGAGCGACCAGATCACCATTGCAAGCTTTGACGCCGATCAGCTTGAAAGCCACCTGGAGGCGTTTGGCGAGATGCTGCATGCCTGCGTTCATGACGGGGCCAGCATCGGATTTATCGAACCGTTTGATGCCGCCGCCGCAATTGGCTTCTGGCGCGATATGGTCCTGCCTGCGATGCGGGGCGGCAGGCGCGATCTGTTCGTGGCCCTGCTGGGGGGCCGCAAGGTGGTCGGAACCGTGCAGCTTGATTGCGCCACCATGCCCAATCAGGTCCATCGTGGCGAGGTCTGCAAACTGATGGTGCATCCGCAATATCGCCGCATGGGAATTGCGCGAAAACTGATGGAGGCACTGGAAAAACGGGCGTCTGCGAAAGCACGTCATCTGCTGACACTTGATACGAGAACCGGCGACAGTGCAGAGCCGCTTTATGCCTCGCTCGGCTTTGAAACGGCGGGCGTGATCCCGGCCTATGCCCGTGATCCGTTTTCCGAAAAGCTGAGCGCAACGACGGTGATGTATAAGCGGTTGGGCAATTAACGCGCAGGTGAACGATTCCCGTATTCTGTATTCAAAACCGTTTTTCTGGCATGCCAGATTACGTAGAAAAAGTGAATAATCAGCCTGATTATTCACTTTTTGCATTGCGGCATGCGATTGCCGGGCAGGGCGCTTTCCCCCGGAACAGAAGACCTTCATGCTGCTGTGCAGCGCACTAAGGGTTAATGCGTGTGACAGTGGTATGACCAAAACATCTTGAATGCCAAACCGGGTTGAGCGCATCTTTGCGCCTGAAAGCTTTTGTATAAAATAAAAAACCCCGGAGGACGTTCGTCATGAAGAAATTTGCCCTTGCGGCGGCCCTGATGGCTGCCGTTGGTTTTACCGGCATGACCCATAGTGCCATTGCAGCCGATCTGACATTGCGGATTTCGCTGCAACTGCCGATGAAAAGCCACCTTGGTCAGAACCTTTTGATGTTCAAGAACGAGGTCGAGGAAAAATCGAACGGCGATATCGCGGTCGAGATTTATGACAGTGCGCAGCTTTACAAGGACAAGGAAGTTCCCGCCGCCGTCGGTTCCGGGGCGATTGAAATGGGTGTCGCATCGCTGACCCGTTATGTCGGTGATGTGCCGGCGGTCGATGTGTTCTATCAGCCGTTCCTGCTTGATTCCGAAGAGAAAGTCCGTGCCGCGGTTGCCAAGGGATCGCCGGTGCGTGGTCCGCTGGATGAGGCGATTGCCGATACCGGCGCGACCGTCCTGTGGTGGCAGGCATATGGCGGATCGATCATGCTGTCGAACGGTGGCCCGATCAAAGGCCCGGAAGGTCTTAAAGGCCAGAAAGTCCGCGTGTTTTCCAAAACCCAGGGCGATTTCATTTCAGCGGCTGGCGGTGCGCCGACCCTTATTTCCGGGTCCGAGCAGTATATCGCCTATCAGCGTGGTACGGTTGATGTCGGCATGACCGGCATGTCGGGCGTCAAATCCCGCCAGCTTTGGGAAGTCATGGATACCGTGACCGCCACCAACGATGCCGACGTTGAATTCATCGTGGTGATCAATACCGATTTCTGGAACGGCCTTTCGGATGCGCAGCGCGACATCATTTCGACCGCGGCGATGAATGCGGAAAAAGACGTCCGTGATCGCATGTCATCGATCGAAGCCGAAGCCTACGAAGAAGCCAAGGCCAACGGCATGACCGTCTATACCCCGACCGAAGGGGAAATGGCGGCATGGCGTGAAGTTGCCAAACCGGTTTACGAGGAATTCCTTAGCCATACCGGCGATCTGGGCAAGCAGGTCTTTGATGCGGCCAGCAAGCTTTAAGCCTTGCCCGCGGACGATAGACTGAACTGCCAATAAAGAAGACATCACCGCATTTTCGACGGCCCCGCCGTTGCGGTGATGTCTTTTCATCTATTCACCAGTCTCTCTTTTCAGGAGGCGGTCGCAACCGGAGGCCACCATCCCGGTACGGCCTGGATTTTTATCATGTTTGATCGTTTGATGCTTTTGCTGGCCTGGATCGCAGCCCTGCTGTTTGTCGCAGCGGGCGTGATGCTGACCTATGAGGTCGTGGCCCGGTATTTCTTTATTCGTCCCACCATCTGGGCGGCAGAGCTTTCGCAGCTTTGCCTGATCTGGGGATCACTGCTTGGCATGCCCTGGGCATTGGCGGCACGGCGGCATATTTCCGTCGATGCGATCACCCGGCTTTGCAAGCCGGGAATGCGCCGCTTGCTTGAAATCATCGCGATGACGGTGGTTCTGGTGTTTTCCGTCATGGTGACGTTCAAGGGCTGGGAAATCTTCCTTGAAAGTTTCGAGCGCGGCCGCACCAGCGGCACGATGCTTGACCTTCCGGCGTGGGTTGCGGAAATCCCGGTCGTGATCGGTTTTGCGCTTCTGGCTGTTCAGGCCGTCATTGAAATTGTCGGCGTGATCCGCGGCAAGGATATTCCGGAAGGGGCGCACGAATGACAATTATCCTGACACTTGCGGCAATGTTTGCCTTGCTGCTGATCCGTGTGCCGGTGGCCTTTGCGCTGGGCGGGCTTGGCCTTGGCATGCTGATCATTGGCGGGTTTTCGCCGCTGATGGCACCGCAGGCGATCCTGTCGACACTGGATGGGTTTATTCTGCTGTCGGTGCCGCTGTTTTTGCTGATGTCCAACATCCTGCTGCGCGCCGGGGTCGGTAATGACCTGTTTGCCGCGGTCAGTGCGTGGGTCGGTCATTGGCCGGGCGGGCTTGCGGTGGCGACCATCCTGTCGTGCGGTGTGTTTGCCGCGATTTCGGGATCATCGGTGGCAACCGCGGCCACGATTGGCACGGTCGCCATCCCGGAAATGGTCCAGCGCGGCTATAACAAGCGTTTCGTCTATGGCCTGATGGCGGCGGGCGGCACGCTTGGCATCCTGATCCCGCCTTCGATCCCGATGATCATTTACGGCTTTGTCACCGAGGAATCCGTGATTGCGCTTTTCCTTGCCGGGGTCGGGCCGGGCATTGCGTTGCTGTTGCTGTTTATCGTTTATTCGATGATCTATGCCCGGTTTGGCGGGCAGGAACGCGAACCAAAACGCGGTTGGGATGAACGAAAGCGCGCCACGTTAAAGGCGCTGCCTGCCGTGCTTCTGGCGGTGCTGATCATATCGGGGATCTATTCCGGGGCCTTTACCCCGACCGAGGCCGCGGCCATCGGCTTTGCGGCTGCCCTTCTGATTACGGCAGCGATGCGGGTTCTGACCTGGAAGGCGTTGAAACTTGCGATTTTTGATACCATGGCGACCACGGTTGCGATCATCCTGATCATTGCCGGGGCCAAGGTGTTTGGCAAGGCGATCACGCTGTATCGCATCCCGCAGGATATCTCGATGATGATCAGCCAGGGGATCGATACCGAACTTGGCTTTATCCTCGTCGTGACGGTCGTATTGCTGATCATGGGGCTGGTGTTTGAGGCACTTTCAATGGTGCTGATCATGACGCCGGTTCTGTTGCCCGCAGCCCTGGCACTTGGCTTTGATCCGATCTGGTTCGGGGTCTATATGGTGATCATGGTTGAATGCGCGCTGATCACGCCACCGGTGGGGCTTAACCTTTATGTCATTCAGTCGGTGGCGAAAACGCGATTGGGCGAAGTGGCGCGCGGCGTGTTGCCGTTCCTGCTTCTGATGTTCCTGACGGCGGCCATTCTGTATGTCTGGCATGATCTTGCCCTGTATATCCCCTTTAAAATGTGACGCTTATGACCAAACAAATCACTCCTGCCGATAAACTCGGTGCGCTTCTGGCGACTGGCGATCTGATTACCATGCCCTGCTGCTTTGATGCGCTGTCGGCCAAGCTGATCGAACAGGAAGGCTTTGGCCTGACTTTCATGTCGGGCTTTTCGGCCGCGGCTTCGCGGATCGGCGAACCTGATCTTGGCCTGATGTCTTATGGCGAAGTTCTTGATCAGGCGCGCAACATCACTGATGCGGTTTCCATCCCAGTGATCGGTGATGGTGATACCGGATATGGTAATGCGATGAATGTGAAGCGCACCGTTGCCGGCTTTGCCAAGGCAGGCTGTGCCGCGGTGATGATCGAGGATCAGCTTGCGCCCAAGCGTTGCGGACATACCAAGGGCAAGGAAGTCGTTGGCCGGGACGAGGCGTTTGACCGTATCAAGGCCGCCGTTGATGCAAGGGAAGCCGGGGCGGATATCCTGATCCTTGCGCGGACCGATGCCCGTCATCAGCATGGCCTGAGCGAGGCGATTGACCGGGCCGCGAAATTTGCCGAACTGGGGGCGGATATTCTGTTTGTCGAAGCCCCGAAAACGGTCGCGGAAATGCGCGAGCTTTGTGCGGCCCTGCCGGGGCCGAAGATGGCCAATATCGTCGAGGGCGGCGAAACCCCCGATCTGACCCCTGATGAATTGACCGATATCGGCTATCAGATCGCGGCCTATCCATTATCGCTTATGGCAGCGGCAATGAAGGCGATGGTTGAAACCCTGCAATTGATGAAAGCGGGCAAGCCACGCACCGATATGCTGATGGATTGGGGCCAGTTGCGCAATCGCATCGGCTTTGATGCCTATTACGAGGAATCGGAACGCTACGCGACCTCGAAACGCGGGTAGGGGCAGCACGTATTCCAATATTACGTCAAACGGCGCGCGAGGGGCTTCTCGCGCGCCGTTTTGCGTTTTGAGGCCGGTGATCATTAGTCCGGAACGCGGGCGATGACCTTGATTTCGAAATCAAACCCGGCCAGCCAGTTGACGCCGATTGCCGTCCAGTTCGGATAGGGGGCTTCGGGGAAGACGTCACCCTTCACCTTCATGATCGTTTCAAACTGGTTTTCGGGATCGGTGTGGAAGGTTGTCACGTCGACGATATCGTCAAGCGTGCAGCCGCCAGCCTTGAGCGTTGCTTCAAGATTGGCGAATGCCAGACGGACCTGTGCCTCGAAATCCGGTTCGGGTGAACCGTCAGAGCGGCTGCCGACCTGACCGGATACGAACAGAAGGTCGCCCGATTTGATCGCGGCGGAATAGCCGTGTTCGGCATAAAGGGCGTGCCGGTTGGCGGGGAAAATGGCGTTACGCTGTGCCATGTGGATTATCCTTTGCGTGGGTCTGGTGTGTGTGTCTGGAAAATGTTGATGCCGGTTTTGTCCGGTTCAGGTCTTCAGCCCGGAATGCGGGCAATGACCTTGATTTCAAAGTCATACCCGGCCAGCCAATTGACGCCGATTGCCGTCCAGTTCGGATAGGGGGCTTCGGGGAAAACTTCGCCCTTTACCTTCATGATCGTTCCGAACTGATTTTCGGGATCGGTGTGGAAGGTCGTGACGTCGACGATGTCGTCAAGCGTGGCACCACCTGCCTTAAGCGTTGCTTCAAGATTGGCGAATGCAAGGCGGACCTGTGCCTCGAAATCCGGTTCGGGTGAGCCGTCAGAGCGGCTGCCGACCTGGCCGGAGACGAAAAGAAGATCGTCCGACTTGATCGCGGCGGAATAGGTTTGATTTTCGTAAAGCTCATGCCGACCGGCTGGGAAAACGGCGTTACGCTGTGCCATCTGGATTTCTCCTTTATGTGTGTCTGAAAATGCTGCCGACGGAGTTGTATCCGGCGTGCAATTTCACATACGATGCGTATATAAAACTCAGATACACAGCGTATGTCAAGTTTTATATACGCGACGTATGTGAAATGATATATGTCAGGCAATCAAAAAGGAGACATGCAATGGCTGTACGACGTCGCCAGGAAACGATGGAAGAAAACCGCGAAAAGCTTATTTCGGCGGGGCGCAAGGCGTTCGGAACGCAGGGATTTGCCGCATCATCGATGGATGAGATGACGGCATCGGTTGGCCTGACGCGCGGGGCGCTTTATCACAATTTCGGTGACAAGAAGGGGTTGCTTGCGGCTGTGGTGGCGCGGGTCGATGGCGAGATGGTCGCACGCGCCCAGGCCGCCAGTGCAGACGCCGGGGACGAGTGGGAACAGCTTCTGGCCGAAGGTGCGGCCTATATCGCGATGGCGCTTGATCCCGAGGTGCGCAGGATCGTGCTGCTGGATGGTCCGGCCTTTCTGGGGGATCCGTCGCACTGGCCGAGCCAGAATGCGTGTCTGGAAGCAACGAAACAGGTGGTCGGGAAATTGATCGCGGACGGCGTTATGAAGCCAGTTGATATCGATGCGGCTGCGCGTCTTCTGTGCGGTGCCGCGCTGAATGCGGCCTTGTGGGTCGCCGACAGTGATGATCCGAAATCAGCGTTGCCCAAGGCGGTTGATGCCTTCAGCCTCATGGCGGAGGGGTTTCTGGTCGTGAAACGATAGTGTCCCCTGGCGGTGAGACGACAATGCCAACGTATTGAGTTTGCCGTACTGCTGACTGGATGCCCGCCTTCGCGGGCATGACGTTTGGGGGCCTTCACAAATCTGCCCGTCACTCCCGCGGAAGCGGGAGTCTATGGTGCCGCGGTTTCGGTGCCGGGGCAGGGAGAGATTGCAGGGAATTCCCGTTCCCGTGTTACCGAAAAACTGGCACTATCGCGCAAATCCCGCATGACGGCGAAGCCGCCAGCCACCATAAAATCCGAGGACGCGATGGAATATGTCCCCTATCTTCTGACCGCCTATGCGATTTTTGCCATGGCGGTGATGTCGCCCGGTCCGAATTTTCTCGCGGTGACCAGTGCCTCCATGACGGTGTCGCGACGGGCGGGACTGGGGATTGCGCTTGGCATCGGTACGGGCACGATCTGCTGGTCGACGATGACGGTCTTGGGCCTGACCGCGATCCTTGCCGCGTCCGAGGAAGTGGCGATTGCCCTTCGCTGGATTGGCGGTGGATATCTGATCTATATGGGGTTCATGGCGCTTCGCAGTGCCTATAAAAGCCGGGGGCAGGGGCTTGAGGTTCCGGTGTCGGATGCGAGGGCGGATCGTCCGTTATGGCGCTATGTCCGGCGCGGACTTCTGGTGCAGATGAGCAATCCCAAGGCTGCCCTTTTCTGGTTTTCGATCATGTCGATTGTGCTTCGCCCCGATGCGCCGGGCTGGGTCGGGCTTGCGATTGTGCTGGGCACGACGACCTTCTCGTTTGGCTGGCATCTGGCGCTGGCGTGGTTCTTTTCAACCGAGGCCGTCATGCGCGTTTATCGCCGCGCCTACCGCGCCATTCAGGGCGTGATGGGGACGGCGTTTGTTTTGCTGGGCGGGCGGATGATCGCAAATTGATCGGGACTCTTTCCAGTTCCTCCCGGCTTTAACGACGATTGATCAATCATATGTACGGCCCCCTTATTTAGGGGAGCGGAATGAGATACTTTTGCTTTGCCGAAATTTAATGGCTTCTTCAACGGCTATTTTGCTCAATGTTGGCTGCTACTTCATCCCATATCTGAAGTGTCGGAATGAAAGCCATTTTGAGTACCAGCCATACGGAGTAAGAAAGTTCAGTATCCCAGAAATCACTTTCTCTCATCTTTCCATGTGAAAGTTCATTACGCACCGATGGACCTCCACGTGAATTAAACAACAAGTCTATTTCCCAAAGCAAATCTTCCGGAATAATGTCCAGTAGTGGTTTCCGGTATTCGTCCAGCAAAGACCCTAACATAGCCTCTTCTTGGGTGCCGTCTTGATTAATACGATTTGTTTCGACGCCATTTTGACTCAGCAAGTACCTCAGAGAATTCTCCAGTTGAGGAATAACTAAATGTGCTGCTTCCAAATCATCTCCATTCAAGAAGCGAAATGCACCTTTTGCAAAAATGATTTCGTGTCCAGGAGGTACGAAAGAACTTGAAGTCATAATTACCATGAGAGCTTCAAGTGAGATATAATGTTGAAACATTATTATGCGTCGGATGGTTGCAATCTTTCCGGCAGCAACCAGTTGACGTCTGGTTTTGTCTCGTTGGTTCATCAAATATCGTGTGCGATCTTCAAGGAGAGCTTCGTTCTTAATGTCTGCATTTGGGACATTATAGTAAACACGTCCTTGATGGTCGTGGACGGTTCTAGAGGCGAAAGACAGTATGCTTGTGCTGTCTTCTCTAATCGCCTCCGAACGAAGCGTCTCGTGGTTAGGTGAGAGCTCGCAAGTAAAACAGGCTCGTATCATTTCTGACAAGGATTTGCGATCTACTGCAGCTTCAACGGCCTTTACAATTTTTGTAATGTCTGTTTCGAGAGAGAAGGGCGACATTTCATCGGAAATTGACGATTGAACTGCAGTCAAGCGGTCTCGCAATTCATTCCGCTTTTCCTTCGTGCCAGGGATACGCATATACGCTTGTATGGCATCATTAAGAAACGAAGCCTGTACCATAGCTGAATCGACCCGAGCGTTAGCACTACTAATATAGGTTTCAGCTGCAGCAACCAAACATCGATTGCTCTCTTTTTCTTCTTTATTGAGGTGATAGGCAAGTGCTGCTAGTTCCCACAATTCTCTTTGAACGAGGAAATCCTTTGCAATTCTCTCGCTCTGAGATAGTCGTTCTGCTGCTTGAGCAACCTTTTTCCGTTCCCAAAGATTATTGTCTAAGCTAAGGCGACCGAAACGTACGAAGCCCCAACCATCATCGGTATCGCAAGCCAATTGGGCAACATTTTCAATGATCTCTCGCAAGGGATCAAATTCCGGTCGTATCCAGCCCATCCGTCTCGCGAGAAATACAGCGCGAGTTAGCAATTCATGTGCAGCAAAGCATGTGGGGCCTGTTTCGGAGTGCATAAATACAGCTTCTCCAAGATAGGCCATGTTGACACATTTAACATATGCTTCGACGGCATTGAATCCTGCGTTCGCGTTTGAGGGGATGCGAACGCAACATACGTCACTTACGCGAGCTCTAAGAGCAGGACTTGGTATTTCAGCGGAGAATTGAATTAAAATCTCAACTTGTTCAAGAAGAAGATCGCCTGGAATTAAAGTACGTTTATCTTTAAAAACGGCCATCGGCTGAAAGGGAGCCAAACGGTTTGAAGGCTCGAAATGATATGAGGCGATGGTTGAGAGAATTTCTAGTGCGCTTAAGGCGGGATCGCCTAACTTTAGAGCCAGCTTTGCTGCGTGCAAACGTTCATGAGCACCATATATGTCGATCTCGTTAGGAAGTCCAATAGCTGTAGTTACTGTTTCGAATAGAAAGCTCTCAATCGGAACTAAAAAATCAATACCAGCGAGGGGTTTATTGTCAGTTTCATCTTTTTGTGTGGTAGATGAAGCGTCTGAATCTGACATAATTACCCTTAATACAGTAGTGATATAATTAGTAAAATCTATATTGGATTTTATTTCTTGTATATTCAAATTGACATGGCAGAGATTTTCTCTGCTAGGCTAGGGCAAATTCATCTGGCAACCGGGCAAAAGAAAACCCCGCAGCCAAAAAGGCGATGCGGGGTTTTCTTTTAATGGTGCCGGCAGAGAGACTCGAACTCCCAACCTTCGGATTACAAATCCGCTGCTCTACCAATTATAGCTATGCCGGCCAAGCGGCGCGAAACATAATCCGGGCCGTTCGCGAATGCAAGACTTTGAAACAGGGAAAAGATCAGAAAATTGCATCCCTGAAAATCACGGTCCTGTCGCGGATGCTGGCGGGCCGTGATGCCGGTTTGGCATCACGGGATTCGCCAAAGGTTTTCAGCCGCGTGTCCGGTACAGTTCGTAAAGGGCAACCGCGGCCGCGTTCGAGACGTTGAGGCTTTCGATGCGATCCGACATCGGCAGTTTGACGAGGAAATCGCAATTTTCGCGCGTCAGGCGGCGCAGGCCGTCGCCTTCGGAGCCCATGACGATTCCGACACGGCCTTTCAGCTTGGCCTCGGCCAGGGTCTGTTCGGCATAGCCATCCATGCCCGCCAGCCAGAAGTGGGCGGCTTTGAGCTTTTCGATGGTGTGATTGAGGTTGCCCGCATGAATATAAGGCACGGTTTCAAGTGCGCCGCTTGCCGATTTGGCCAGAACGCCGGTTTCAGGCGGGGCGTGACGGTCGGGCACGATGACGGCAGCCGCACCAAAGGCGGCCGCACTGCGAAGAATCGCGCCGACATTATGCGGGTCGGTGACCTGATCAAGGATCAGGACCGTGCATTGTTCTTCATCGCGGGTATCGGCGATCAGTTCTTCGACGGAAATCTGGGGCAGGGGGGCGCAATGCATCGCCATGCCCTGATGGACGGTGCCGGGTGGCAGCATTTCATCAAGATCGGTACGCCCGGCGGCGTCAAGCTGGACATCGGTGCGTTCGGTATCGGCAAGGGCGGCAACGATTTCGTCGCGCACGGCCTCGGACGCCCAGATTTTGTGAATCGTGCGTTGCGGATTGTAAATCGCGTTCAGAACCGGGTGACGACCAAATAGAATCAGGCGCGAAGCGTTGCTTGCATTGCCGCCGTCACGACCGCGTTTTCGTCCGCGACGCGAATTGCTGTCACGTTTATCATCGTCTTGCGTGAAGCTGTCGCCCGGACCCGTTCCGGTCGAACGGTTGGCAGAACGTGAATTGTTGCGACGCGACATAATGGCGGAAACCTCCGGACGGTAAGGGTGAGAATGCACTTTGTTTCGCTTTGGAACGAAAGCATGGGGAACATATAGGAAAGGAAATACGATTTCGTGTTTTTTTTGCTGTTGACAAGGAAGGGCCCTGCAACGTATTCCCTCCCTCGCCGAACGAAGCCGGGGGTTAACCCCGACAACGTTTTGACCCTGATGGAGGGGTGGCAGAGCGGTCAAATGCAGCGGACTGTAAATCCGCCGACTTAGTCTACGCAGGTTCGAATCCTGCCCCCTCCACCATTCTCTCGCCCTCGCGAGAGCTCGCAAAGAGAATATGCGGGTGTAGCTCAATGGTAGAGCAGAAGCCTTCCAAGCTTACGACGAGGGTTCGATTCCCTTCACCCGCTCCAGATTTTATATGATCCCGTCGGCTCGTGCGGTGGGTTCTTACGTGTTTTTTTTGGTTCGGATTAGGATCTGAGTGTAATGGCTAAAGAAAAGTTTGCGCGTACAAAACCGCACGTGAACGTTGGCACCATCGGCCACGTTGACCACGGTAAAACCACGCTGACCGCAGCGATCACCAAAGTTCTCGCAGAGAGCGGCGGCGCATCGTTCCAGGACTACAGCATGATCGATAAAGCGCCGGAAGAGAAAGCTCGTGGTATCACGATCTCGACCGCGCACGTCGAATATGAAACGGCGAACCGCCACTATGCGCACGTCGACTGCCCGGGCCACGCTGACTATGTCAAGAACATGATCACCGGTGCGGCACAGATGGACGGCGGCATCCTGGTTGTTTCGGCAGCAGACGGCCCGATGCCGCAGACCCGCGAGCACATCCTGCTTGCCCGTCAGGTTGGCGTTCCGGCCCTCGTCGTGTTCATGAACAAGGTTGACCAGGTCGATGACGAGGAACTCCTCGAACTCGTCGAAATGGAAATCCGTGAACTTCTGTCGTCCTACGACTTCCCGGGCGATGACATTCCGATCGTCAAAGGTTCGGCTCTTGCTGCCCTTGAAGGTCGTGATGACGCGATTGGCAAAGAAGCGATCCTGAAGCTGATGGAAGCTGTTGACAGCTACATCCCGGCACCGGAACGTCCGAAAGACCGTCCGTTCCTGATGCCGATCGAGGACGTGTTCTCGATCTCGGGTCGTGGTACCGTTGTGACCGGCCGTGTTGAAACCGGTATCGTCAAGGTTGGTGAAGAAGTCGAAATCGTCGGTATCAAAGACACCGTCAAAACGATCGTCACCGGCGTTGAGATGTTCCGCAAGCTGCTCGATCAGGGTGAAGCTGGCGACAACATTGGCGCGCTGCTGCGCGGCACCAAACGTGAAGACGTCGAACGTGGCCAGGTGCTGGCACATGTCGGCTCGATCAAGCCGCACACCAAGTTCACTGCAGAAGCTTACATCCTGACCAAGGATGAAGGTGGCCGTCACACGCCGTTCTTCTCGAACTACCGTCCGCAGTTCTACTTCCGTACCACTGACGTCACCGGCTCGATCGAGCTGCCGGCAGGCACGGAAATGGTTATGCCGGGCGACAACGTCCAGATGACCGCGACCCTCATTGCACCGATCGCAATGGACGAAGGTCTGCGTTTCGCAATCCGTGAAGGCGGTCGTACCGTCGGCGCCGGTGTTGTTGCGAAAATCATCGAATAATTTTTGAAGATTTGCACCATTGGGTGCTTGATCTTTGATGTGCGGGCGGATATAAGCCGCCCGCACACCCTGCCGCCCGGGCAGGACTGTGTCGGAAAGACCTGAAGAAATTCAACTTTCTGATTACCTTGTAGGAGTGTAGCTCAGTTGGTAGAGCATCGGTCTCCAAAACCGAGGGCCGTGGGTTCGAGTCCCTCCGCTCCTGCCATTTACCCGGGTCCTGGAATTGAATTTTTGAAAGCGGTGTAACCCCGACAATGGCTAAAACGTCGCCGGCACAATTCGTACAGCAGGTTCGCACCGAGGCCAAAAAGGTCTCGTGGCCGTCCCGCAAGGAAACAACCGTTTCGACCATCATGGTTTTCGTCATGGTGGCTTTGGCGTCTGTTTTCTTTTTTGTTGTCGATCAGCTTCTCGCCTGGGGCGTTCAGTTGATCTTTGGTGTCGGGGGTTAAGTCATGGCGCATCGCTGGTACGTTTTGCACGTCCATTCGGGTTTCGAGAAAAAAGTTGCCCAGTCGATCCGCGAGCAGTCCATCAAGAAAGGTCTTGAGGGCGAAATCAAAGAGGTCCTGGTTCCGACGGAAGAAACTGTCGAGGTTCGTCGCGGTGCGAAGGTCAATGCTGAGCGGAAGTTTTTCCCCGGCTACGTGCTGCTGAATATGGACCTGACGGATGAGAGCTGGCATCTGGTGAAGAACACCGCCAAGGTCACCGATTTCCTTGGCAGCCGTGGCAAGCCGATGCCGATTTCCGAAAAGGAAGCCCAGCACATCCTGCATCAGGTGCAGGAAGGTGTCGAGCGTCCGAAGTCGACCATTTCGTTCGAGGTTGGCGAGGAAGTCCGTGTTTCCGACGGTCCGTTTGCATCGTTTAACGGTGTCGTCGAAGGGGTTGATGAAGAACGTGCGCGCCTTAAGGTGTCGGTTTCGATCTTCGGTCGTTCAACCCCGGTCGAGCTGGAATATACCCAGGTCGAAAAGCTTTAACGAGCTTATCAAGTGAAGTTTCTGTCTGCGTGATGCAGGCAGTTTTTAAAGCGCGGGAGGTCAGCCATGACCGTACCGCGCGCTTCTGTAATGAGGTACTCTAATGGCGAAGAAAATCGACGGCTATATCAAGCTGCAGATTCCCGCCGGCAAAGCCAACCCGTCGCCGCCTGTCGGCCCGGCTCTTGGTCAGCGCGGCGTGAATATCATGGAATTCTGCAAGGCGTTCAACGCAGCGACCCAGCAGATGGAACCTGGGATGCCGATTCCGGTCGTCATCACCGTTTATTCCGACCGTTCCTTCAGCTTTGTCACCAAAACCCCGCCGGCATCCTACTTCCTGAAAAAGGCAGCAGGCATTCCGAAAGGTTCCGGTACGACCGGTAAAGGTTACATCGGTAAAGTGACCAAAGCACAGGTCAAGGAAATCGCGGAAGCCAAAATGGCTGACCTCAACGCATTTGACGTTGAAGGCGCGATGTCGATGATCGAAGGTTCTGCCCGTGCTATGGGCCTCGAGGTTGTGGAGTAAGACGATGGCCAAGACTGGTAAGCGCCTTGCCCAGGCTTATGAGGGCATCGACCGTAACACCCAGTACGAACTGACCGCAGCGGTCAAGCTCGTCAAGGATGGTGCAAAAGCGAAATTCGACGAAACCGTTGAAATCGCAATGAACCTTGGTGTTGATCCGCGTCACGCAGACCAGATGGTCCGCGGTGTTGTTTCGCTTCCGCATGGTACCGGTAAAACCATGCGCGTCGCCGTCTTCGCAAAAGACGCCAAAGCAGAAGAAGCCCAGAAAGCTGGTGCGGACGCTGTGGGTGCCGAAGACCTGATGGAAGCAATGCAGAAAGGCGATCTGAACTATGATCGCGTTATTGCAACCCCGGACATGATGGCTGTTGTCGGTCGTCTCGGTAAGGTTCTGGGCCCGCGCGGCCTGATGCCGAACCCGAAACTCGGCACCGTGACCATGGATGTTGCCCAGGCTGTTTCCGATGCCAAAGCTGGCCAGGTTCAGTTCCGCGCTGAAAAGAATGGTATTGTCCATGCCGGTATCGGCAAGGCATCCTTCAGCGAAGAACAGCTTGTTGAAAATGCCAAGGCATTCGTTTCTGCGATCGTCAAAGCAAAACCGACAGGCGCAAAAGGTGTATACCTTCAGCGCGCTGCCATCAGCTCGACCATGGGCGCTGGCGTGAAACTGTCGATTGCGGACATCGCATCGAAGTAATTCAAGAATTCTGACCGGTCGCATGCGGCCGGTCAGGACCGGAGAGGGTTGCAAGATCCTCTCTACCTGTCTGTCCCAGACTGCAGGTGAACGGTATCTGCCGTTCTTAATCTCCTGCATAGGCAGAGGTTCCGGTTTTTAGTTTTCCCCGGTTAACGGGGCATCACAAAAGGCTTGGACATCTGGCAAACGGACGGGCGTCACAGACCGGTTCGAAAGGGCTGGTCACGTCTGTGAACCCCCCATGGGGTTCAGGGCAATAAGCAATGTCGGAGACTTAAAGTGAACCGCGATGATAAAACACAGTTCGTAGCAGAAATGCGCGAAGTGTTCGAAGGTGCGGAAGGCGTTATCGTTACCCAGTACAAAGGGTTGACGGTTGCGGAAATCACCGCTCTTCGTGCGCAGATGCGTGATGCTGGTGCGGGCTTCAAGGTCACCAAAAACCGGCTTACGCGACTTGCTCTGGAAGGCACCAAATTTGCTGGTCTTGCAGACCACTTCACCGGCCCGACCGCGATCGCCTATTCGGCTGATCCTGCGTCGGCTGCGAAAGTGGCCTCAACGTTCGCAAAAGCCAATGACAAGCTCGTTCTTGTTGCTGGCGCCATCGGTGAACAGATTCTGGACGAACAGGGTGTTAAAGCTCTGGCAGAACTGCCGTCGCTGGACGAACTGCGCGCGAAACTGGTGGGTATGATCCAGACCCCGGCACAGCGTATCGCTACGCTGACCTCCAAGCCGGCGGCCCAGATTGCCCAGGTGCTGAAGGCATACGCCGACAAAGGCGAAGCCGCGTAACCCAATTTACCAACTTATCCAAGTTCAAGCCTAGGAGTTTATACAAATGGCCGATCTTAAGGCACTCGTTGAAGAGCTTTCGAAGCTCACCGTTCTTGAAGCTGCAGAACTTTCCAAAATGCTCGAAGAAGAGTGGGGCGTTTCCGCCGCTGCTCCGGTTGCTGTTGCTGCTGCTGGTGGCGCTGCTGCCGGTGGTGCTGCTGCTGAAGAAAAAACCGAATTCGACGTTATCCTGGCTTCTGCTGGTGACAAGAAAATCAACGTCATCAAAGAAGTTCGCGCAATCACCGGTCTTGGCCTGAAAGAAGCCAAAGACCTGGTCGAAGGCGCACCGAAAGCTGTTAAAGAAGGCGCGTCGAAAGACGAAGCCGAGTCGATCAAGAAGCAGCTTGAAGAAGCTGGCGCAACCGTCGAACTCAAGTAATCGACGGCTTCTTGCCAAGGTTTGGGTCGGCGGCCTTCGGGTCGCCGACCTATCCGTCTCTGCGGTGCGGGCAATGGGTGTCCGGACTGTCGGGACGCGAAAAGGAAATTTACGGTTGACGCTGCCAAAGGTAATCGTACATAACGTAAGGCCGTTTAGGTCAGAGGTTATCTTTGACGGCGTCGACAGCCGAGGGATCAGTGATCTCATTCATGTTGGATGTCACATAACATCCACGGTCATAATCAAGTGAACGCCCGCCCCGTACGGGGCTCGGGCGTCGTTGTGCTGTATGCTTTCTGCATAATGGCACGGGGACGAACGAGTTACGACGGTGTGGGGAGGCGCGATTAAAGGAACGATGATGGATAAGTCCTTTACCGGTCGAAAGCGCATCCGCAAGAGCTTTGGACGGATCAGCGAAGTCGCTCCGCTCCCGAACCTGATTGAGGTTCAAAAGAATTCTTACGACAAGTTTTTGCAGACTGGTACCCCGCGGGAGCAGCGGGACGATGCCGGCCTCCAGGAAGTGTTCAAGAGCGTCTTTCCGATTAAAGATTTCTCAGAGCGCGCAACCCTCGAATTTGTGTCGTATGAGCTGGAGCAGCCCAAATACGATACCGAGGAGTGCCGTCAGCGTGGCATGACCTTTGCCGCGCCGCTGCGCGTGACACTGCGTCTGGTTGTCTGGGATATTGACGAAGATACCGGTGCCCGTTCGATCCGCGATATCAAGGAACAGGACGTGTATATGGGCGACATGCCGCTCATGACCGAACACGGTACCTTTATCGTGAACGGCACCGAGCGTGTTATCGTCTCGCAGATGCACCGCTCGCCGGGCGTCTTCTTCGACCACGACAAGGGCAAAAGCCACAGCTCGGGCAAGTACCTGTTTGCTGCGCGCGTGATCCCGTATCGCGGGTCGTGGCTCGATTTCGAATTCGACGCGAAAGACATCCTGTATGTCCGTATCGACCGTCGCCGCAAACTGCCGGCGACCACGCTGCTTATGGCTCTTGAAAACGAAGAGTCCCAGGCCCTGCGTGCCCAGCGTGCCGAAGAAGGCCGCTCGGTTGATCCGTCGGAAATCGAAGGCCTGACGCCTGAAGAAATCCTCAACTATTACTATGAGTCGGCAGAATACCGCCGCACCAAGGATGGTTGGGTAACCGATTTCAATGCAGATCGCTATATCGGTCAGAAGCTGGTCTTTGACCTGCTTGACGCCGACAGCGGTGAAGTCGTTGCCGCCGCAGGCAGCAAGATCACCAAGCGTTCGGCGGCCAAACTGGTCGAGCAGGGTGTCAAACACATCCTGGTGCCGGAAGAACAGCTTAACGGCTGGTTCATGGCAGAAGACCAGATTGACGGTGAAACCGGTGAAATTCTTGCCGAAGCCGGCCACGAACTGACCGAAGGTGTGTTCGAGCAGCTGAAAGAATGGGGTGTCGACACCGTTCGTCTGCTGATGATCGATCACAACAATGTCGGTGCGTATCTGCGCAACACCGTTGCCCTTGACAAGAACAGCAACCGCGAAGAAGCCCTTGTGGACATCTATCGCGTCATGCGCCCAGGCGAGCCGCCCACCATCGAGGGTGCGGAAGCCATGTTCAAGGGCCTGTTCTTTGACTCGGAACGTTACGACCTCTCGGCTGTTGGCCGTGTGAAAATGAATGCGCGCCTTAATCTGGAATGCCCGGATACGGTTCGTGTTCTGCGTCGTGAAGACATTCTGGAAGTCGTCCGCGTTCTGATCGACCTGAAAGATGGTCGTGGCGAAATCGACGATATTGACCATCTTGGCAACCGTCGTCTGCGTTCGGTCGGCGAGCTGATGGAAAACCAGTTCCGTGTTGGCCTGCTGCGTATGGAACGTGCGATCCGCGAGCGTATGAGCTCGGTCGAGATCGACAACGTCATGCCGCATGACCTGATCAATGCGAAGCCGGTTGCGGCTGCTGTTCGTGAATTCTTCGGCTCTTCGCAGCTGTCGCAGTTCATGGACCAGACCAACCCGCTTTCGGAAATCACCCACAAGCGTCGTCTTTCGGCACTTGGACCGGGCGGTTTGACCCGTGAGCGTGCAGGCTTTGAAGTTCGTGACGTTCATCCGACCCACTATGGTCGTATCTGCCCGGTCGAAACGCCGGAAGGTCCGAACATTGGTCTGATCAACTCGCTGGCGACCTTTGCCCGCGTCAACCAGTACGGCTTCATCGAAAGCCCGTACCGCAAGGTTGTCGATGGTGTGGTCACCCCGGAAGTCATCTATCTCTCGGCCATCGAAGAAGGTCGCTATGTCATTGCACAGGCGAACGAACCGCTGACCAAGGAATTCGGCTTCGAAAACGAACTGATCAACACCCGTAAAGCCGGTGACCACTATATGGCCCGCTCCGAAGAGATCGACCTTATGGACGTCTCGCCGAAGCAGCTGGTATCGGTCGCATCCGCGCTCATTCCGTTCCTTGAGAACGATGACGCGAACCGCGCACTGATGGGTTCGAACATGCAGCGTCAGGCGGTTCCGTTGATCCGCTCCGAAGCGCCGTATGTCGGGACCGGTATGGAAGTTCCGGTGGCACGTGATTCGGGTGCAACCCTGATCGCACGCCGTGATGGTGTTGTTGAATCTGTTGACGCGACCCGTATGGTTATCCGCGCAACCGGTGACATCGCCGCCTCGGAATCGGGTGTCGATATTTACACCCTGCTGAAATATCAGCGTTCCAACCAGGGCAGCTGCATCAACCAGCGTCCGCTGGTGAAGGTGGGCGATGTTGTCGAAAAAGGCGACATCATCTCGGATGGTCCGTGTACCGATATGGGTGAACTTGCCCTCGGCCGTAACGTGCTGGTCGCGTTCATGCCGTGGAACGGTTACAACTTCGAGGATTCCATCCTTCTGTCCGAGCGTATCGCACGTGATGACGTTTATACCTCGATCCATATCGAGGAATTCGAAGTCATGGCCCGCGATACCAAGCTGGGTCAGGAAGAGATCACCCGTGACATTCCGAACGTCGGTGAAGAAGCGCTCAAAAACCTCGACGAGGCGGGCATTGTTTACATCGGCGCGGAAATCAAGCCGGGCGATATCCTTGTCGGTAAAGTGACGCCGAAGGGCGAGAGCCCGATGACGCCGGAAGAAAAACTTCTGCGCGCCATCTTCGGTGAAAAAGCATCCGACGTCCGTGATACGTCGCTGCGTGTCCCGCCGGGACAGTTCGGTACCGTTGTTGAAGTCCGCGTGTTCTCGCGTCGTGGCGTTGACAAGGACGAACGTGCCCTGGCAATCGAGCGTTCCGAAATCGAACGTCTTGCAAAAGACCGTGATGACGAACGTGCGATCCTGGAACGCAACTTCTATGGTCGTCTGAAAAACCTGCTGCTTGGCCAGACCCTGGTCGATGGACCGAAAGGTCTGAATGGCGAGATCACCGAAGACGCCCTTGCGGGTGTTGCACGTGGTCTGTGGCGTCAGATTGCCGTTGCTGATGACAGTGTCATGTCCGACATCGAAGCCCTGAAGAAACAGTTCGAGGAATCGATTGCTGTTCTGCAGGCTCGTTTCGACGACAAGGTCGACAAGCTTCAGGCTGGTGACGAACTGCCGCCGGGCGTGATGAAGATGGTTAAAGTCTTTGTTGCGGTTAAGCGTAAAATGCAGCCGGGCGATAAAATGGCCGGCCGTCACGGGAACAAGGGTGTCGTATCGCGCATCATGCCGATGGAAGACATGCCGCATCTCGAAGACGGTACGCCTGTCGATATCGTTCTGAACCCGCTTGGTGTTCCGTCGCGTATGAACGTCGGCCAGATCCTTGAAACCCACCTTGGTTGGGCGTCACGTGGTCTGGGTGAACAGATCGGCGAGCTTGTCGATGCTGTTACCGATGGTCGTGCCGAGATGGACAGCCTGCGTGGCAAGCTCAATGAAGTGTACGAGGACGAGCAATACGTCACCGGCATCAAAGAGCTGAGCGATGGCGATGTTATCGAGCTTGGGAACAACCTGCGTCGTGGTGTGCCGATGGCAACCCCGGTCTTTGACGGTGCACGTGAGCCTGATGTGGTTCGCATGCTCGAAAAAGCAGGCCTTGATGGTTCTGGCCAGGTCGACCTTTATGATGGTCGTACCGGTGAGAAATTCCATCGCAAGGTGACCGTGGGCTACATCTACATGCTCAAGCTGCATCACCTGGTCGACGACAAGATCCATGCCCGTTCGATTGGTCCGTACTCGCTTGTTACCCAGCAGCCGCTGGGTGGTAAGGCACAGTTCGGTGGCCAGCGTTTCGGGGAGATGGAAGTGTGGGCACTCGAAGCTTACGGTGCTGCCTACACCCTCCAGGAAATGCTTACTGTCAAGTCGGACGACGTTTCAGGCCGTACCAAGGTCTATGAGGCGATCGTTCGTGGCGAAGACACCTTCGAGGCGGGCATTCCGGAATCCTTTAACGTTCTCGTTAAAGAACTTCGGTCGCTTGGTCTCAATGTCGAGCTTGAGCAAGACGACGTTTAAGAGCTTGGCGGGCGGGTACCATTCGGGTAACCCGTCCGCCATCAAGCATCTTTCGGCCTGAAATTGGCGAAACCCGGCGAGACCGGGCATAGCGGGAGAGCCTTTATGAACGAGTTGATGAAGATCTTCGGGCAGCCGCAGGGCACCCAGAGCTTCGATCAGATCCGGATTCAGATCGCCAGCCCGGAGCGTATCCGCTCCTGGTCGTTTGGCGAGATCAAGAAACCGGAGACCATCAACTACCGGACCTTCAAACCGGAACGCGACGGCCTGTTCTGTGCGCGCATTTTTGGTCCGGTGAAGGATTACGAATGCTTGTGCGGCAAGTACAAGCGTATGAAATATCGCGGCATTATCTGTGAGAAATGCGGCGTCGAAGTGACTCTGGCCAAAGTTCGTCGTGAACGTATGGGCCATATCGAACTGGCGGCACCTGTTGCCCATATCTGGTTCATGAAGTCGCTGCCGAGCCGCCTGGGTCTGCTGCTGGACATGACGCTCAAGGATCTTGAGCGCATTCTGTATTTCGAAAACTATGTGGTCATCGAGCCGGGTCTGACCCCGCTCAAGATGGGTGAGCTTCTTTCAGAAGATCAGTACATGACCGCACAGGAAGAGTATGGCGAAGACAGTTTCCGTGCCGGTATCGGTGCCGAAGCCATCCGCGACATGCTTGCAGCGATCGATCTTGATGACGAACGCGAAACCGCGAAAATCGACCTCAAGGAAACCAATTCCGAAGCCAAGCGCAAGAAGCTGGTCAAACGCCTGAAGCTGATCGAAGCTTTCCAGGAGTCCGGTGCGCGTCCGGAATGGATGATCCTTGAAGTGATTCCGGTCATTCCGCCAGAACTGCGTCCGCTGGTTCCGCTGGATGGCGGCCGTTTCGCAACGTCCGACCTTAACGACCTTTACCGTCGTGTGATCAACCGTAACAACCGTCTGAAGCGCCTGATCGAGCTTCGTGCGCCCGATATCATCGTGCGTAACGAAAAACGTATGCTTCAGGAATCGGTTGATGCGCTGTTTGACAACGGCCGTCGCGGTCGTCCGATCACCGGTGCCAACAAGCGTCCGCTCAAATCGATGTCGGACATGCTGAAAGGCAAGCAGGGCCGTTTCCGTCAGAACCTTCTGGGTAAACGCGTCGACTATTCCGGTCGTTCGGTTATCACGGTTGGTCCGAACCTGAAACTGCATCAGTGCGGCCTGCCGAAGAAAATGGCGCTCGAACTGTTCAAGCCGTTCGTCTATGCGAAGCTTGAGCTGTACGGGATGGCAACCACCATCAAGGCTGCAAAGCGTATGGTGGAAAAAGAGCGTGCCGAAGTCTGGGATATCCTTGAACAGGTTATCCGTGAACATCCGGTCATGCTCAACCGTGCACCGACCCTTCACCGTCTTGGTATCCAGGCTTTCGAGCCTACCCTGATCGAAGGTAAGGCGATCCAGCTGCATCCGCTCGTCTGTACGGCTTTCAACGCCGACTTCGACGGTGACCAGATGGCCGTTCACGTGCCGCTGTCGCTTGAAGCACAGCTTGAAGCACGTACCCTGATGATGTCGACCAACAACATCCTTTCGCCGGCTTCGGGTAAACCGATCATCGTGCCGTCGCAGGATATTGTCCTTGGTCTGTACTACATCTCGATGGAACGCGACGGTCAGCCGGGCGAGGGCATGTCCTTTGTCAATATCGCTGAAATCGAACAGGCACTTGATGCCGGTGTTGTGACCCTGCATTCGAAAATCAATGCACGTTACAAAACCGTCGATGAAAACAACGAGCCGATCACCATCCGTGTTCAGACCACGGCGGGTCGTATGTTGCTGTCCGAACTGCTGCCGCGTCATCCGCGCATCCCGTTCGCGACCATCAACAAGCTGCTGACCAAGAAAGACGTGTCGAACGTTATCGACGTCGTCTATCGTCACTGTGGCCAGAAAGAGACCGTTATCTTTGCTGACCGCATGATGGGTCTTGGCTTCAACTGGGCGTGCAAAGCCGGTATTTCGTTTGGCAAGGATGACATGATCATTCCGGAAGCCAAGGAAACCCTGGTTGGTGCGACCCATGACAAGGTCAAGGAATACGAGCAGCAGTATCAGGACGGTTTGATCACCCGCGGTGAGAAATACAACAAGGTCGTCGACGCCTGGTCGCAGTGCACCGATGACGTTTCCGAAGCGATGATGAAAGTCATCTCGGCAACGGCAGAAGGTGACAATGTGAACTCGGTTTACATGATGGCGCACTCCGGTGCCCGTGGTTCTGCTGCCCAGATGCGTCAGCTGGCTGCCATGCGCGGCCTGATGGCAAAACCGGATGGCTCGATCATCGAGACCCCGATTATCTCGAACTTCAAAGAAGGCCTGACCGTGCAGGAGTACTTCAACTCCACCCACGGTGCCCGTAAAGGTCTGGCCGATACCGCATTGAAAACGGCGAACTCGGGTTACCTGACCCGTCGTCTCGTCGACGTCGCACAGGACAGCATCATCACCCAGCATGATTGCGGTACTGAACGTGGCCTCGACATTGCTGCGGTTGTCGACTCCGGCGAAGTTATCGAGACGCTGTCTGATCGTATCCTCGGTCGTTTCACCGCTGACGAGATTGTCAATCCGTCAACCGGCGAAGTCATCGTTCCGAAGAACGAAATGGTTGTCGAAGATCACCTTGATCTGATCGAAAAAGCAGGCGTCGAAATGGCGCGTATCCGCTCGGTCCTGACCTGTGATGCCGAAACCGGCGTTTGCGGCCATTGCTATGGTCGTGACCTGGCACGTGGTACCACGGTGAACATTGGTGAAGCTGTCGGTGTTATCGCCGCGCAGTCGATCGGTGAGCCGGGCACGCAGCTTACGATGCGTACGTTCCACATTGGTGGTGCGGCACAGCGTGGTGCGGAAGTTTCGGGTGTCGAAGCCAACTTCGATGCGACCGTCAAACTGAAGAACCGTGCTGTCGTTACGAATTCGAGCGGTGTCATGATTGTCATGGCACGTAACCTCGAAATCCTGCTGATCGACAAGACCGGCCGTGAACGTGCGAAATACCGCGTCCCGTACGGTGCGAAACTGCTTGCTGATGACGGTGACCAGATCACGCGCGGCCAGAAACTGGCCGAATGGGATCCGTACACCCTGCCGATCATCACCGAGAAAGAAGGTTATGTGAACTATGTCGACCTTCTCGAGAACGTAACCATTCGCGAAGTCTATGACGAAGCGACGGGTATCGCCTCGAAAACGGTTATCGACTGGAAGAGCATGCCGAAGGCATCCGACCTTAAGCCGCGCGTTACGCTTCGTAACGAAAACGGCGAGGTCATCAACCTGGATAACGGCCTTGAAGCCCGTTACTTCCTGTCGGTTGATGCCATTCTCTCGGTTGAGAACGGTCAGAAAGTCAACGCCGGTGACGTGCTTGCACGTATTCCGCGCGAAGGGTCGAAAACCCGTGACATCACCGGTGGTCTGCCGCGTGTGGCTGAATTGTTCGAGGCACGCAAGCCGAAGGACCACGCCATCATCGCCGACATCGCTGGTCGTGTCGAGTTCGGTAAGGATTACAAGAACAAGCGCCGTGTCATCGTGCACCCGCTTGAAGACAGTGGTCTGACCGAACCGGTTGAATACATGATCCCGAAAGGCAAGCATCTTGCCGTTCAGGAAGGGGACTTCGTAGAGAAGGGCGACCAGCTGCTTGATGGCTCGCCGGTTCCGCACGATATCCTTCGCGTCATGGGCGTTCCGGCACTGGCCGATTACCTGGTCAACGAGATCCAGGAAGTCTACCGTTTGCAGGGCGTTAAGATTAACGACAAGCACATCGAAGTTATCGTTCGTCAGATGCTTCAGAAAGTGGAAGTGACCAAAACCGGTGACACCACGCTTCTGGTTGGCGAAATCATCGACCGTGTCGATTTCGATGCCGAAAACGAACGTGCCGTTAAAGAAGGCGGCGAACTGGCCGAAGCTGCACCGGTCCTTCAGGGGATCACCAAAGCATCGCTCCAGACGCATTCCTTCATCTCGGCCGCGTCGTTCCAGGAAACCACACGCGTTCTTACCGAAGCAGCCGTATCGGGCAAAACCGATACCCTGATCGGTCTGAAAGAAAACGTGATTGTGGGTCGTCTGATCCCGGCAGGTACCGGTGCGGTGATGAACCGCTTCCGCGCCCTTGCCGCCGAACGCGACAAGAACGTACAGATCGAGGCAGAAGAGGAAATCGGCGACAATTTCGGCCCGCAGGCCGGTGCCGAGTCCCCGTCCTTGCCAGCCGGCGAGTAATATCGCCGCGCAAGCTTGTTAAAGAATCAGAGGCGAACCGGGAATTTTCTATCGATGCACCGGTTCGCCTCGGCGTTTGAAGCGCCAACTCGAAGGCCCACAGGGTTTTGCTTGACGCGAAATGGGGCCGTCACTAGTATGCGCCCACCGAATCTCGGGGGGTGTAGCTGTGTCGGTGCCATTTTGTTTGGCAGCGGGCGGTTTTGCCCCCCGTCGCTTGAGTGCGACTCTAACGGCCGTCGAGGGCAGGGTGATCCTGCGTAATGGGCGGTCCGTATTTGCGTTTGCAGGTTTTGCAAAGGCATGCGGTCGTTCGTCGTGCGTCGATAGAGCAGCGCCCTTGTGGCGTCCGTTAAAGTACAAAGGGAAAGTTAATGCCCACTATCAACCAGTTGATCCGCAAATCGCGGACTCCGCGCACCCAGCGCGACATGGTTCCGGCACTGGAAGCCTGCCCGCAGAAACGCGGCGTATGCACCCGTGTCTACACCACGACCCCGAAGAAGCCGAACTCGGCACTTCGTAAGGTTGCTCGTGTCCGTTTGACCAACGGCTACGAAGTGACCAGCTATATTCCGGGTGAAGGTCACAACCTGCAGGAACACTCTGTCGTCATGATCCGTGGCGGCCGCGTAAAGGATTTGCCGGGTGTGCGTTACCACATCATTCGCGGTACCCTCGATACGCAGGGTGTCAAAGACCGTAAACAGCGTCGTTCGAAATACGGCGCGAAACGCCCGAAATAAGGAGCAGCTCAGATGTCACGTCGTCACGCTGCTGAAAAGCGCGAAGTTTTGCCTGACGCCAAATATGGCGATAAGGTTCTGACCAAATTCATGAACGGCCTTATGCTCGACGGTAAGAAATCCGCCGCAGAAAAGATCGTTTATGGTGCACTGGAAGTTATGGAAGGCAAGGGTGCCGATCCGGTTGCCCAGTTCCATGAAGCCATGGACAACGTCAAGCCGAACGTCGAAGTGCGTTCGCGCCGTGTTGGTGGTGCTACTTACCAGGTTCCGGTTGAAGTTCGTTCCGAGCGCCGTCAGGCACTGGCCATTCGCTGGCTGGTTGACGCTGCTCGCAAGCGTTCCGAAACGACCATGGTCGGTCGTCTCGCCGGTGAACTGATGGACGCAGCCAACAACCGTGGCTCGGCCGTCAAGAAGCGCGAAGACACCCATCGTATGGCCGAAGCCAACAAGGCTTTCGCTCATTACCGCTGGTAATTCAGACCTCAAGATCAAGAGTCGATTATGGTACAACGTACTCCGATCTCTCGGTATCGCAACATCGGCATCATGGCTCACATCGATGCTGGTAAAACGACGACCACCGAGCGAATTCTATTCTACACCGGCAAGTCCTACAAAATCGGCGAAGTCCACGACGGCGCCGCAACCATGGACTGGATGGAACAGGAACAGGAACGCGGCATCACGATTACGTCTGCTGCGACGACCTGCTTCTGGAAAGATAACCGCATCAACATCATCGATACCCCGGGCCACGTTGACTTCACGATTGAAGTTGAACGTTCGCTTCGTGTTCTCGATGGTGCATGCGCTGTTTTCGATGCCGTTTCCGGTGTTGAACCGCAGACCGAAACCGTATGGCGCCAGGCTGACAAGTACAACGTTCCGCGTATGTGCTTTGTCAACAAGATGGACCGTACCGGTGCGGACTTCTTCCGCTGCGTCAAGATGATCAAAGACCGTCTCGGTGCCAACGCGGCTGTCATGCAGCTGCCGATTGGTTCCGAAATGGAATTCGAAGGCGTTGTCGACCTTGTTGCCAACAAGGAAATCGTCTGGAAAGACGAAAGCCTTGGCGCCGAGTTCGAATATCGCGACATTCGCGATTCGCTCAAAGACCAGGCTGAAGAGTACCGTGAAGCTCTGATCGAACAGGCTGTTGAGTGTGACGAAGCTGCCATGGAAGCTTACCTCGAAGGCGAAATGCCGTCCGAGGAAGTTCTCAAGAAGTGCATCCGTAAAGGTACGCTGAAAGGCGAACTGGTTCCGGTCCTTTGCGGTACTGCGTTCAAGAACAAAGGCGTTCAGCCGCTTCTTGATGCCGTCATCGATTACATGCCGGCTCCGGACGACATCGAAGACGTGCGCGGCATCAAGCCGGGCACCGAAGACGAGCCGGACTCACGTCCGCTGAACGACGAAGCACCGTTCTCCGGTCTTGCATTCAAGATCATGAGCGACCCGTTCGTTGGCTCCCTGACCTTCGTTCGTATTTATTCCGGTATGCTTGAAGCCGGTTCTTACGTTCTGAACTCTGTCAAAGAGAAAAAAGAACGTATCGGCCGTATGCTGCTTATGCATTCAAACAACCGCGAAGAAATCAAATACGCTTGCTCGGGCGACATCGTTGCTCTGGTCGGTCTGAAGGATACCACCACCGGTGATACCCTTTGTGACACGGCCAAGCCGATCATCCTTGAGCGTATGGAATTCCCGGATCCGGTTATCGAGATCGCTGTTGAGCCGAAATCGAAAGCCGACCAGGAGAAAATGGGTCTCGCCCTTGCACGTCTTGCACAGGAAGATCCGTCGTTCCGCGTCAAAACCGACCACGAATCCGGCCAGACCATCATTTCCGGTATGGGCGAGCTTCACCTCGACATCATCGTCGATCGCATGAAGCGTGAATTCAAAGTCGAAGCAAACGTCGGCGCGCCGCAGGTTGCTTATCGTGAGACGATTTCCCAGGAAGTCGACATCGATTACACCCACAAGAAACAGTCGGGTGGTTCGGGTCAGTTCGCACGTATCAAGTTGACCTTCACCCCGGGTGAACCGGGCAGCGGGTTCTCCTTCAAGGACACCGTCGTTGGCGGTAACGTTCCGAAGGAATACATTCCGGGTGTTGCCAAGGGTCTTGAAACCTCGCTTAACAGCGGTGTGATCGCCGGGTTCCCGGTCACCGACTTCTCGGTCACCCTGACCGACGGTGCGTATCACGACGTTGACTCGAGCGTGATGGCCTTCGAAATCGCAGCTCGTGCCGCATTCCGTGAAGGTCTTGCGAAAGCTCGTCCGAAGCTTCTCGAGCCGATCATGAATGTCGAAGTTGTGACGCCGGAAGAATACATGGGCGACATCATTGGTGACCTTAACAGTCGCCGTGGTCAGGTCCGTGACATGGATTCCCGTGGTATTGCACGCGTTGTTAGCGCGTTTGTCCCGCTGGCGAACATGTTCGGTTACGTCAATACGCTGCGTTCCATGTCCCAGGGCCGTGCCCAGTTCGTGATGCAGTTCGATCATTACGCCGACGTCCCGCAGGCAGTTGCGGACGAAGTCAAGGCCAAGTCGGCCGGCTAAGGCGAAGCCAGAATAAACGGAGTTAGAAATGGCTAAAGAAAAATTTGCGCGTACAAAACCGCACGTGAACGTTGGCACCATCGGCCACGTTGACCACGGTAAAACCACGCTGACCGCAGCGATCACCAAAGTTCTCGCAGAGAGCGGCGGCGCATCGTTCCAGGACTACAGCATGATCGACAAAGCGCCGGAAGAGAAAGCTCGTGGTATCACGATCTCGACCGCGCACGTCGAATATGAAACGGCGAACCGCCACTATGCGCACGTCGACTGCCCGGGCCACGCTGACTATGTCAAGAACATGATCACCGGTGCGGCACAGATGGACGGCGGCATTCTGGTTGTTTCGGCAGCTGACGGCCCGATGCCGCAGACCCGCGAGCACATCCTGCTTGCACGTCAGGTTGGCGTTCCGGCCCTCGTCGTGTTCATGAACAAGGTTGACCAGGTCGATGACGAGGAACTCCTCGAACTCGTCGAAATGGAAATCCGTGAACTTCTGTCGTCCTACGACTTCCCGGGCGATGACATTCCGATCGTCAAAGGTTCGGCTCTTGCTGCCCTTGAAGGTCGTGATGACGCGATTGGCAAAGAAGCGATCCTGAAGCTGATGGAAGCTGTTGACAGCTACATCCCGGCACCGGAACGTCCGAAAGACCGTCCGTTCCTGATGCCGATCGAGGACGTGTTCTCGATCTCGGGTCGTGGTACGGTTGTGACCGGTCGTGTTGAAACCGGTATCGTCAAGGTTGGTGAAGAAGTCGAAATCGTCGGTATCAAAGACACCGTCAAAACGATTGTCACCGGCGTTGAGATGTTCCGCAAGCTGCTCGATCAGGGTGAAGCTGGCGACAACATTGGCGCGCTGCTGCGCGGCACCAAACGTGAAGACGTCGAGCGTGGCCAGGTTCTGGCGCATGTCGGCTCGATCAAGCCGCACACCAAGTTCACCGCAGAAGCCTACATCCTGACCAAGGATGAAGGTGGCCGTCACACGCCGTTCTTCTCGAACTACCGTCCGCAGTTCTACTTCCGTACCACTGACGTCACCGGCTCGATCGAGCTGCCGGCAGGCACGGAAATGGTTATGCCGGGCGACAACGTCCAGATGACCGCGACCCTCATTGCACCGATTGCAATGGACGAAGGTCTGCGTTTCGCAATCCGTGAAGGCGGTCGTACCGTCGGCGCGGGCGTTGTTGCCAAGATCATCGAGTAATTTTCTCTTGATCTTTGTGAAGCGGGCGGCTATGTAAGCCGCCCGCAACACTTTTGCGGCAATCGTCAACTCCAGTTGAGGGGCCGGTGTCCTTTTGAGGGCTCCGGTACATAATTACATGGATAGTCAGAACATTCGCATTCGCCTGAAGGCGTTTGACCATCGCGTGCTGGATCAGTCCACGCGCGAGATCGTCAATACGGCGAAGCGCACTGGCGCAGAGGTCCGCGGCCCGATTCCGCTGCCGACCCGCATTGAGAAATACACTGTTCTGCGGTCTCCGCACATCGATAAGAAATCGCGTGAGCAGTTCGAAATCCGTACGCATAAGCGTCTTCTCGACATTGTCGACCCGACTCCCCAGACTGTTGATGCTCTGATGAAGCTCGACCTGGCTGCAGGCGTCGACGTCGAGATCAAACTTTAATCGGGAGTAAGCCGCAATGCGTAGTGGACTTATTACCCAGAAGGTTGGCATGACTCGCGTCTTCACGGACGAAGGCGTGCACCTTCCTGTCACCGTTCTGAAAGTCGATAACCTTCAGGTCGTTGCTAATCGTACCAGCGACACCGACGGTTACGTTGCTGTTCAGCTTGGCTATGGCAAAGCAAAAGTGAAAAACGTATCGAAGCCGATGCGCGGTCACTTTGCAAAAGCCAAGGTTGAGCCGAAAGCCAAACTTGCTGAATTCCGCGTTAGCGAAGATGCGCTGATCGAAGTCGGTGCCGAACTTTCGGCAACCCACTTTGTTGAAGGCCAGTACGTTGACGTCATCGGCACCTCCATCGGTAAAGGTTTTGCCGGTGCGATGAAGCGCCATAACTTCGGTGGTCTGCGTGCGTCGCACGGTGTGTCTGTATCGCACCGTTCGCATGGTTCCACTGGTCAGTGCCAGGATCCGGGCCGCGTCTTCAAAGGTAAGAAGATGGCTGGTCATATGGGTGCGGCGCGCGTAACCGTTCAGTCCCTTAAAATCGTCTCTACCGACGAAGCAAAGGGTCTTGTTCTGGTTCACGGTGCTGTCCCGGGTCATGCAGGCGCTTATGTCCTTGTCAAGGATGCCGTGAAACGTGCTGCACCGGAAGGTCTGCCGTTCCCGGCCGCGCTAAAGGGTGCTGCCCCGGCTGCTGAAGAAGCTGCCGCCGAGGATAAGGAATAAGCATCATGAAGCTCGACATTCTTAAACTTGACGCGTCCAAGGCCGGTAACATCGATCTCGCAGAAGAGATCTTTGGTCTGGACGTTCGTCGTGACATCCTGCACCGCATGGTGAACTGGCAGTTGGCAAAACGCCGCGCCGGTACCCACAAGGTAAAGGAAAAAAGCGAGATCTCTGCGACCACGAAAAAGTTCGTACGTCAGAAGGGCAGTGGCGGTGCACGTCACGGTTCCCGTAAAGCCGTACAGTTCCGTGGTGGTGGTGTAGCGCATGGTCCGCGTGTTCGCGATCATTCGCACGATCTGACCAAGAAATTCCGTAAGCTCGCGCTGAAAACCGCTCTGTCGGCCAAAGCAAAGGACGGTAAGCTTATCGTTCTGGACTCCGCGGAATTCTCGGACGCCAAAACCAAGAATCTGGTCGCTGCTTTCGCTAAGCTCGGCTGGAAATCTGCACTGATCATTGACGGTGCGCAGATCAATGAGGGCTTTGCACGCGCTGCGCGCAACATCCCGCAGGTTGATGTGCTGCCAGAGATTGGTGCTAACGTCTATGACATCCTGCGCCGTGACACCCTGGTGCTGACCAAGGGTGCGGTCGAAGCGTTGGAGGCACGTCTCAAATGACGATCATCAGCAAAGAGCGGATGTACGAAGTCATCCGCGCCCCGCATATCACTGAAAAGTCGACGCTGATTTCTGAACACAACGCCGTTGCGTTCAAAGTTGCGATCGACGCCACCAAGCCGGAGATCAAGGCTGCTGTGGAAGGTCTGTTCGGGGTGAAGGTCAAGGCGGTCAATACCTCTGTGGTAAAAGGCAAGACCAAGCGTTTTCGCGGTACTGTCGGTCGCCGGAGCGATTTCAAGAAAGCGATGGTTACCCTCGAAGAGGGTCAGTCCATCGACGTGACGACGGGAATCTAAGACATGGCTTTGAAGAAGTTTAAACCAACCTCTCCTGGTCGCCGTCAGCTGGTTCTTGTCGATCGTTCCGATCTCCACAAGGGCAAGCCGATCAAAGCGTTGACCGAAGGTCTTCGCAAGAAAGGTGGCCGTAACAACTCTGGTCGTATCACCGCCCGCCGTATTGGTGGTGGTCACAAGCGTCGTTACCGCATTATCGACTTCAAACGCACCAAGTTTGATGTCGTTGGTACGGTCGAACGTCTGGAATATGATCCGAACCGCACGGCGTTTATCGCCCTGGTTCGTTATTCCGATGACGAGTTGGCCTACATCCTCGCACCGCAGCGTCTTGCTGTCGGCGACAACATTGTTGCAGCCGAACGCGTAGACATTAAGCCGGGTAATGCCGCACCGCTGAAGAATATTCCGGTCGGTACCATCGTCCATAACGTCGAACTGAAAGCCGGTAAAGGTGGTCAGATCGCACGTTCGGCAGGCACCTATGTGCAGCTTGTCGGCAAGGACCAGGGTTACGCCCAGCTTAAGCTGTCCTCCGGTGAGGTACGTTTGGTTCGTGGTGAATGCATGGCTACCATCGGTGCCGTGTCCAACCAGGACCAGCAGAACACAAACCTTGGTAAAGCAGGCCGCAATCGCTGGCTTGGCAAGCGTCCTTCGGTTCGTGGTGTTGCCATGAACCCGATCGATCACCCGCATGGTGGTGGTGAAGGTCGCACTTCGGGTGGTCGTCACCCGGTTACGCCGTGGGGCAAGCCTACCAAGGGCAAACGTACCCGCTCGAACAAAAAGACTGACGCGCTCATCATGCGCCGTCGTCATAAGAGCTAACGGAGGAGGCTAGACTATGGCGCGTTCCGTTTGGAAGGGTCCGTTTGTAGACGGATACCTTCTTAAGAAAGCCGAAACAGTCCGTGCTTCAGGCCGGAATGAGGTAATCAAGACCTGGTCGCGGCGCTCGACGATTTTGCCGCAATTCGTAGGCCTCACCTTTGGGGTTTACAATGGCCAGAAGTTTCTGCCGGTACTTGTGAACGAAGATATGATCGGTCATAAGTTCGGTGAGTTTTCGCCGACCCGTACCTACTATGGTCACGCGGCCGACAAGAAGGCGAAGAGGAAGTAACGATGGGTAAAAAAGCTGACATCCGTCGGCTGGCGGACAACGAGGCTGCGGCTTCGCTCCGGGCAGTACGCATTTCCCCGCGTAAGCTCAACCTCGTCGCCGAGTCGATCCGTGGTATGAAGGCAGAGGCTGCTTTGGCAGAGCTCACCTTCTCCAACAAACGCATTTCGCAGGACGTCAAAAAGCTGCTGGAATCGGCAATCGCTAATGCCGAGAACAACCACCAGCTCGATGTTGACCGTCTCTTTATCAAAGAGGCGACTGTTGGTAAGGCATTCGTGATGAAACGTTGGCGGGCCCGCGCACGCGGTCGCGTCGGCAAGATCATCAAGCCGTTCTCCAACATGCGCATCGTCGTCTGCGAACGTGAGGAGGCCGAGTAATGGGTCAGAAAGTAAATCCGATCGGTTTACGCGTTGGCATCAACCGCACGTGGGATTCCCGCTGGTACGCCAACAAGGCCGATTTCGCTGGCCTTCTTCATGAAGACCTGGCGATCCGTAAATACATCTTCGACCGTCTGAAACAGGCGGGTGTTTCGAAGGTGATTATCGAACGTCCGGCGAAAAAAGCCCGCATCTCGATCCACTCTGCCCGTCCGGGTGTTGTGATCGGGAAAAAAGGCCAGGACATCGAGAAGCTCAAGAACGATCTGCAGAAACTGACCAAGTCGGAAGTGCAGGTTAACATCATCGAAATCCGTAAACCGGAAATCGATGCCAAGCTGGTCGCTGACAACATCGCCCAGCAGCTTGAGCGCCGTGTTTCGTTCCGTCGCGCCATGAAGCGCTCGGTTCAGAACGCAATCCGTCTCGGTGCTGGTGGCATTCGTATTAATGCCGCTGGTCGTCTTGGTGGTGCTGAAATCGCTCGTACCGAATGGTACCGTGAAGGTCGCGTTCCGCTGCATACCCTGCGTGCGGACGTTGATTATGGCACTTCGGAAGCTCACACCACCTATGGTGTCTGCGGTCTGAAGGTCTGGATCTTCAAGGGCGAAATCATGGCTCACGATCCGTTGGCTTCCGAGCGTAAAGCGCTCGAGTCGGCTGGTTCAGGTCGTAAGTAAGGAGATAGAGAGATGCTTTCTCCAAAACGTACAAAGTTCCGTAAAGCACACAAGGGTCGCCTTAAAGGTGAGGCCAAAGGTGGTACGGAACTTAATTTCGGCGCTTATGGCTTGAAAGCCTTGGAGCCGGAGCGTATAACGGCGCGTCAGATCGAAGCGGCCCGCCGCGCGATCACCCGCCACATGCGCCGTCAAGGCCGTGTGTGGATCCGCGTTTTCCCGGATCTCCCGGTATCGCAAAAGCCTGCTGAAGTCCGTCAGGGTAAAGGCAAAGGCTCGGTCGAATATTGGGCGGCACGTGTAAAACCGGGTCGGATTATGTTTGAACTTGACGGTGTTCCGCTGGATCTTGCACGTCGGGCTTTCGAGCTCGCAGCGGCAAAATTGCCGATCAAGACCAAGTTTGTCACGCGTCTTGGTGAAGGGGAGTAATTAGTGATGAAAATTGCTGATCTCCGCGCGAAAAGCGCTGATGAACTAAAACAGATGCTGCTCGACCTGCGTAAGGAATCGTTCAATATGCGTTTCCAGCAGGCTTCCGGTCAGTTCGAGAACACTGCGCAGGTCCGTAAGGTCCGCCGTGATATCGCCCGCATCAAAACCCTTCTCGGAAACGAGAAGGGTGCTACTGCGGCCTAACTGGACACGCATAGGAGTTAAGACACATGCCGAGGCGTGTATTGCAGGGGACAGTCGTTTCGACAAAAAACGACAAGACTGTGGTGGTCCGTGTGGAACGCCAGGTCATGCACCCGCTGTATAAAAAGTATGTGCGCAAGTCGAAGAAATTCCACGCGCATGATGAAGAGAACCGCTTCAAGACGGGTGACGTCGTTCGTATTCGCGAATGCCGGCCGATCTCGAAATTGAAGTCTTGGGAAGTAGTGGTCGAGGAGTGAGTCCTCAGCCCAACCATAGTCAAGGGGTAAACCCATGATCCAGATGCAGTCCAATCTGGACGTTGCCGATAATAGCGGCGCTCGCCGTGTTCAGTGCATCAAGGTGCTGGGCGGCTCGAAGCGCAAAACCGCTAATGTCGGTGATGTTATCGTGGTTTCCGTCAAGGAAGCCATTCCGCGCGGTCGTGTTAAGAAGGGTGCAGTACACAAAGCTGTCATCGTTCGGACCGCAAAGGAAATTCGTCGTTCCGATGGTTCGGCGATCCGCTTTGACCGTAATGCTGCCGTTCTTATTAATGCGAACGGTGAGCCTATCGGTACGCGTATTTTCGGCCCGGTGACCCGTGAACTCCGTTCGCGTGGTTACATGAAGATCATTTCGCTTGCCCCGGAGGTGCTGTAATGGCTGCCAAGATTAAAAAGGGTGATCGCGTCATTGTTCTTACGGGTAAAGACAAAGGGAAAACCGGCGAAGTTATCGCCGCTTTCCCGACCGAGAACAAAGTTCTGGTTTCGGGCATCAACCTGGTGAAACGTCACCAGCGTCCGACCGGTGCTGATGCTGGCGGCATCGTCGAGAAGGAAGCGAAAATCAACGTTTCCAACGTGGCGATTGTCGACCCGAAAGAAAACAAGCCGACCCGCGTCGGTTTCAAGACCCTCGATGATGGTCGCAAGGTTCGCGTAGCGAAGCTCAGCGGCGAAGTCATCGACAACTGAGGGACGGAAAAATGACGCGCCTGCGCGAACATTACAAAGAAGTGGTGCGTGACGCACTCCAGAAGGAGTTCTCCTACGAGAACTCCATGGAGGTTCCGCGCCTCGAGAAGATCGTGATCAATATGGGTGTCGGCGACGCCACCCAGGATCGCAAAAAGCTGGAAGGTGCGGCTGCGGATCTCGCTGCCATCACCGGTCAGAAGCCTATCTTCACCAAGGCGAAAAAGTCGGTAGCGGCTTTCAAGCTTCGTGAAGGCATGAACATCGGTTGTAAAGTGACCCTGCGTCGCGACCGTATGTACGAGTTCCTGGACCGTCTGGTTTCGGTCGCGCTTCCGCGCGTTCGTGACTTCCGCGGCCTGAACAAAAAATCCTTCGATGGTCGTGGCAACTTTGCCATGGGCCTCAAGGAACAGTTCGTCTTTCCTGAAGTCGAGTACGACAAAGTCGACTCGGTCCGCGGGATGGACATCATCATTTGCACCACGGCAAAGTCCGACGCCGAAGCTCTCGCCCTTCTCAAGGGCTTTGATCTTCCGTTCGGAAACTAACTGGAGGTTGGCCCATGGCCAAGAAAAGCGCCGTTCAGCGCGAACTTAAACGTGAGCGCCTGGCTAAGCAGCATGCTGCCAAGCGTGCCGCCCTTAAAGCGGTCATTAACAATCGCGAGACCTCTCCTGAAGAGCGTATCGCGTGCGTGATCAAACTCGCCCAGCTGCCGCGTAACTCGGCCCGTATCCGTCAGCGTATCCGCTGCCAGGTTTCCGGTCGTCCGCGCGGTGTCTATCGCAAATTCCGCCTGTCCCGTATCGCGCTTCGTGAACTTGCTTCGCGTGGTCAGATCCCGGGCATGGTGAAGTCGAGCTGGTAAGGAGGACATCACATGTCGATGACTGATCCCGTAGGCGATATGCTCACGCGTATCCGCAACGGTCAGCGCGTTGGTAAATCCAACGTTGCTTCGCCGGCTTCAAAACTGCGTACCGGTGTGCTGGATGTTCTCCAGCGCGAAGGTTACATCCGCGGTTACAGCATTAATGAAATTCGCAAGGGCGTCAGCGAAATCAACATCGAACTCAAATATTTTGAGGGCGAAGGCGTGATTAAGCAGATCGACCGCGTCTCGACCCCGGGTCGTCGTGTGTATTCGAAGATCAAAGATCTTCCGAAAGTATACAACGGCTTGGGCATCGCAGTCCTATCCACTCCGAAAGGGGTTCTGTCGGATCAGGAGGCTCGCGAGCAGAATGTCGGCGGCGAAATCCTCTGCAAGGTATTCTAAGGAGGGCCAACGATGTCGCGAGTAGGAAAAAACCCGGTGGTCGTGCCTAGCGGCGTTACCATCACCCTGACCGAAGAACAGATCAGTGCAAAAGGCAAGCTCGGTGAGCTTCGTCTGCCGCTGACCTCGGACGTAACTGTTTCACAGGATGACAACCAGATCACCGTGAAACCGGCCAACGATACCAAGCGCGCCCGTGCCCTTTGGGGTACCACACGCGCCAATATCGCAAACCTCGTAACCGGGGTTTCGGACGGCTTCACCAAGAAACTGGAAATCACCGGTGTTGGTTACCGTGCGCAGGTCCAGGGCAATAAACTGGTTCTGCAGCTTGGCTTCTCTCATGACGTGGAAATGGAGATCCCCGCGGGTCTTAACGTCGTCGCAGAAAAGCCGACCCTTATCGCCATCTCTGGCGCAGATAAACAGCTCGTTGGTCAGTTCGCTGCAAATGCACGCGGCTGGCGCGGTCCGGAGCCTTACAAAGGCAAAGGTGTCCGTTACGAAGGCGAGTATATCTTGCGCAAAGAAGGCAAGAAGAAGTAAGGACTGGCACGATGAAAAACGCGAGAAACCTCTTCGAGCGCCGCAAACGCCGCGTTCGTTTTGCGATCCGCCAGAAAGCGGCCGGTCGCCCGCGCCTCAGCGTGCACCGTTCCAACGCGCATATCTATGCACAGATTATCGACGATCTGGCAGGCAAGACTCTTGTCTGCGCTTCGTCGGCCGAGAAAGATCTCGGTGGCAAAGGCAGCAATGCCGAAGCAGCTGTGCTGGTCGGTAAAGCTATTGCCGAACGTGCCGTTGCCGCTGGTGTGAAAACGGTCGTATTTGATCGTGGCGGGTATTTGTTCCATGGCCGGGTGAAAGCTCTGGCCGATGCCGCCCGTGAGGGCGGTCTGGACTTCTAAGGAGCACGACCATGGCACGTAATCAGAATACACAACAGCAGCAGCAGGCGCCGAAAGCCCGTGAAGAAAACGAACTCGTCGACAAGCTGGTTGGTATCAACCGCGTCGCGAAAGTCGTTAAGGGCGGTCGTCGCTTTGCTTTCTCCGCAATGGTTGTCGTCGGTGACCAGCGCGGTCGCGTCGGATACGGCACGGGCAAAGCCCGTGAAGTTCCGGAAGCGATCCGCAAGGCTACCGAAGCAGCCAAGCGCAACATGATCCGCGTTCCGTTGCGTGAAGGCCGTACCCTTCACCACGATGTGCAGGGCCACTTTGGTGCAGGTCGGGTTATTCTCCGTTCTGCTCCGGCTGGTACCGGTATCATTGCTGGCGGTGCGATGCGCGCAGTTTTCGAAACCATGGGTGTTCAGGACGTCGTGTCCAAATGCACCGGTTCGAACAACCCGCACAACGTTATCCGTGCAACTCTTGACGCTCTGGTCAACGGCGCTTCACCGCGTCAGGTCGCTGCAAAACGCGGCCTGAAGGTTGGCGAGATCGTTGCCCGTCGCGATAGCGGTTCGGCTGCGGCCGCCGTTCTCGAAAAGGAGTAATTCGATATGGCTGCTAAGAAAAAAGCGACCGTTCGCGTTACCCAGACGGGTTCGCCGATCGGACGTCCGGCTGATCAGCGCCAGACCCTTGTGGGTCTTGGCCTGAACAAACTGCACCGGACTCGTGAGCTGGAAGATACTCCGGCTGTTCGCGGTATGATCGCCAAGGTCAAGCACCTCGTCCGCGTGGACGAGGCCTGATTGGCCCCCAGATCGAAAAGGTGTTGATTAATGAAACTCAACGAACTTGCCGATAACCCGGGTGCCCGCAAGGCGCGCACCCGCGTCGGTCGCGGTATCGGTTCGGGCAAAGGCAAAACTTCTGGCGCAGGTCAGAAGGGTCAGACGTCCCGTTCCGGTGTGGCGATCAATGGCTTCGAAGGCGGGCAGATGCCAATCTACCGTCGTCTTCCGAAGCGCGGCTTTAAAAATCCGTTCCGGAAACTGTTCGGTGTCGTGAACCTTGGTACCCTTCAGACCGCCGTTGATAACGGTGTTCTTGAAGAAGGTGCGAATGTCACCATCGACGTTCTGGTCGAAAAAGGCCTGGCCCGTCCGCAGAAAGACGGTCTGCGTCTGCTCGCTAAAGGCGAACTGAAAGCGAAACTGAACATCGAAATCACCGGTGCTTCCAAGTCGGCTATCGCAGCCGTCGAGAAAGCGGGTGGCTCGGTCAAGGTTCTTGCTCCGGTTGCCGCAGCAGAAACCGCAGAATAAGCCTCTATGACTACGTGAGGGTCCGGTTCCCAAGATTACGGGACCGGACCCTCCAGTTTTAGCCTATTGGGAGATAAGTGCATGGCATCGGCCGCCGAGCAGCTTGCCGCGAACCTGAACTGGTCGTCTTTTTCGAAGGCAACCGAGCTTAAAAAGCGCATCTGGTTCACGTTGGGCGCGCTTATAGTTTACCGTCTGGGAACATATATCCCGATTCCCGGCGTTGACCCGTCCATTCTTGCTGATATTTTCCAGCAGAATGCTGGTGGCGTCCTGGGCATGTTCGACATGTTTGCTGGTGGTGCGCTTGGGCGTATGACCATCTTCGCGCTGAACATCATGCCTTACATCTCCGCCTCGATCATCATTCAGCTGATGACCACTGTTTCGCCAAGCCTTGAGGCTATGAAAAAAGAGGGCGAACAGGGGCGTAAAAAGATTAATCAATATACCCGTTATCTGACCGTTGTGATCGCCACGATCCAGGCATGGGGCATTGCCGTTGGTCTTGAAAGCATGAGCGGTTCATCCGGCTCTGCGGTTCATGATCCGGGCATGTTCTTCCGCTTTACTGCGGTTGTGACCCTGGTTGGCGGCACCATGTTCCTGATGTGGCTGGGCGAACAGATCACCCAGCGCGGTATCGGTAACGGCATTTCGCTTATCATTTTCGCCGGTATTGTTGCGGGCCTTCCGGCCGCGATTGCGGGCACGCTTGAGCTTGGCCGTACCGGCGCGATTTCCGCCCTGGTGATCGTTGCGATCATCGTGCTGGCGATTGCCGTCATTGCCTTCATCGTGTTCATGGAACGTGCCCAGCGCCGTGTTCTGATCCAGTACCCGAAACGCCAGGTCGGCATGAAGGTCATGGAAGGTCAGAGCTCGCACCTGCCGCTCAAGATCAACACGGCTGGCGTTATTCCGCCGATCTTTGCAAGCTCGCTTCTGCTGATGCCGCTGTCGGTTGCACAGTTCACTGCCGGTGCGGATGCGCCTGCGTGGCTTAGCACCGTGACAGCACTGCTTGGCCGTGGCCAGCCGCTTTATATCGGTCTGTATATCGCGCTGATCGTCTTCTTTGCCTTCTTCTACACCGCGGTTGTTTTCAACCCGGAAGATACGGCAGACAACCTGAAAAAGCATGGCGGCTTCATTCCGGGCATCCGTCCGGGCAAGAATACCGCCAACTATCTGGATTTCATCCTGACCCGCCTGACGGTCATCGGTGCAGCGTATCTGGCATTTGTCTGTATCCTGCCAGAGCTTCTGATCGCCGAATGGTCGGTGCCGTTCTACTTTGGTGGGACTAGCTTGCTGATCGTTGTCACGGTAACCATGGATACCGTAGCACAGATCCAGTCGCATATGCTGGCACACCAGTATGAAGGCCTGATCAAGAAATCCAAATTGCGTGGACGCCGCCGCTAAGGCGGCGCCACCAAGACCATCAGGGGGACGGACAACAATGAACATTATCCTTCTTGGCCCTCCGGGTGCTGGCAAAGGGACCCAGGCAAAGCGTCTTGAAACGGGACGCGGCATGATTCAGCTTTCGACCGGTGACATGCTGCGTGCAGCGGTAGCAGCCGGGACCGAGCTGGGGCAGAAGGCAAAGGAAGTCATGGATGCGGGCAAGCTCGTTTCCGACGATCTGATGATCGGTCTGATTTCCGAACGACTTGATCAGGATGATACCAAGAACGGTTTCATCCTGGACGGATTTCCGCGCACCACAGCCCAGGCACATGCCCTGGATGTGATGCTGGAAACCAAGGGACTGGCACTTGATTATGTGATCGAGTTGCGGGTTGATGATGCCGCCCTTGTGGCACGTATCGTTGGTCGCTACACCTGCGCGAAATGCGGGCAGGGATACCATGACACGTTCCAGAAACCCAAGCAGGACGGTGTTTGCGACGTATGTGGCAGCACCGAATTCAAACGCCGTGCGGATGACAATGCCGAGACGGTCACCTCGCGACTGGAAGCTTATCACAAGCAGACAGCACCGATCATTCCCTACTATGAGAATGCCGGTAAGCTGAAAACAGTTGACGGGATGGCCGAAATCGACGAAGTTACGCGCGAGATAGAAGCCATCCTGGGGTAATTTCCCGGGCAGGGCATTTTTTGCTGGCGGGTTGGCAGTATTGCTGGCCCGCTTTTGCAGCGCCCCGTCCTACCGGATCTGCCGCAGGGTTTGTTAACAGGAAACAGGAGTCTCACACAGTGGCTCGTATTGCTGGCGTAAACATCCCGACCGCTAAGCGCGTCGTGATTGCGCTTACCTACATCACCGGCATTGGCCCGGCGAAAGCTAAAGAAATTTGCGCAAAGGTTGGCATCGAAGCAGCAACCCGCGTTCATCAGCTCTCTGATGACCAGGTTCTCAAGGTGCGTGAAGTCATCGACGCTGATTACACCGTCGAAGGCGACCTTCGTCGTGAAACCGCAATGAACATTAAACGTCTGATGGATCTGGGTTGCTATCGCGGCCTGCGTCATCGTCGCGGTCTCCCGGTACGCGGTCAGCGTACCCACACCAACGCCCGCACCCGCAAGGGCCCGGCTAAGCCGATCGCTGGCAAGAAGAAGTAAGGTAGGGGACAGACAATGGCAAAAGCTCCTCAGACTCGCGTGCGTCGCCGCGAGCGGAAGAACATTACGAACGGTATCGCGCACGTAAACGCGACCTTCAACAACACCATGATCACCATCACCGACGTTCAGGGGAATACCATTTCCTGGTCGACCGCTGGTGGTATGGGTTTCCGCGGTTCGCGTAAATCGACCCCGTATGCTGCACAGGTTGCTGCCGAAGACGCAGGTAAAAAAGCTGCTGAACACGGCATGAAAACCCTTGAAGTTCAGGTTAAAGGCCCGGGTTCGGGACGTGAATCTGCCCTTCGTGCGCTTCAGGCGGTTGGTTTCACCATTACGTCGATCAAAGACGTAACGCCGATCCCGCATAACGGTTGCCGTCCGCGTAAACGTCGTCGCGTCTAATCGCGCCGATCTGCGGACGACCCCGCGTTTGGGCCCGGGCGACCGGGCCTCTTCGCGTTTCTCGCGGGGGCCAATTTTGTGCCCCCCTTACCATAGGCTCCAGTTGCGAAGGTGGGTCTCGTGATTCAAAAGAACTGGCAGGAACTGATTAAGCCGACCAAGCTTGATGTTACTCCGGGTACGGATGCCAGCCGCATCGGTACGATCGTGGCGGAACCGCTGGAGCGCGGTTTTGGTCAGACTCTGGGTAACGCGCTGCGTCGCATTCTGCTGTCGTCGCTCCAGGGTTCGGCGGTTACTGCGATCCAGATTGACGGTGTATTGCACGAATTTTCGTCGATCCCGGGTGTGCGTGAAGATGTCACCGACATCATCCTGAATATCAAGACCATGGGTGTGCGCATGCATGCCGAAGGTCCGAAGAAAATGGCGCTTAAAGCGACTGGTCCGGGTGCTGTCACCGCGGGTCAGATCGAAACCGGTGCCGACATCGAAATCCTTAACCCGGATCTCGAGCTGTGCCATCTTGATGATGGTGCGACGCTGAACATCGAATTTACCGTTGATAACGGTAAAGGCTATGTTGCGGCGACTTCGCATCGTTCGTCGGATGCGCCGATCGGTCTTATTCCGATTGATGCAATCTTCAGCCCGATCCGTAAAGTGGCCTACAAGGTGGAAAACACCCGTGTTGGTCAGGATACCGATTATGACAAGCTGTCGCTGACCGTTGAAACCAACGGCTCGGTCACCCCGGAAGATGCAATGGCACTTGCTGCCCGTATCCTTCAGGACCAGCTGTCGCTGTTCGTCAACTTCGACGAGCCGGAAGCGGTTGTCGAAGAGAAGAAAGAAGACGAACTGCCGTTCAACCGCAATCTGCTGCGCAAGGTCGACGAGCTTGAGCTCTCGGTCCGTTCGGCAAACTGCCTCAAGAACGACAACATCATCTATATCGGTGATCTGGTTCAGAAAACTGAAGCAGAAATGCTTCGTACGCCGAACTTCGGTCGTAAATCGCTGAACGAAATCAAGGATGTTCTGGCGCAGATGGGCCTGCATCTTGGTATGGAAGTCGGCGGTTGGCCGCCGGAAAACATCGAAGAACTGGCGCGTAAGTTCGAAGACCCGTTCTAAGGCGGGGCTTCGGCCTTCGGGTCGGTGCTTTTTGACTGACGGGGCAGGCGTTCTGCCCCAACCAGAAACCCGGTTTTCGGAGTTTCTGGCGGGCTGGTGCCCAAAACCGCACGTGCATGACCTGATTTAGTCAGGGTGGCGGCGCGGTATCACAATCGGTTTCGTGCGCGAAGCCAAGGCAATAAGGAGAGTTCCTATGCGTCACGGTATGCAAGGCCGTAAGCTTAATCGTACTTCGTCCCATCGTAAGGCGATGTTCTCTAACATGGCGGTTTCGCTGCTCACCCACGAGCAGATCAAAACCACTCTTCCGAAGGCCAAGGATCTTCGCCCGTATGTCGAAAAACTGATTACGCTGGGCAAGCGGGGCGACCTGCATGCACGCCGTCAGGCCATTTCGATCCTGCGTGACGAGAAAGTCGTTGCCAAGCTGTTCGGCGAAATTGCTGATCGCTACAAAGAGCGTTCGGGTGGTTACACCCGCGTTCTGAAGGCTGGCTTCCGTTATGGCGATGCTGCTCCGGTTGCTGTGATCGAACTCGTTGATCGCAACCCGGAAGCCAAAGGCGCGGAAGACCGTGCTCGCCTTGAAGCAGAGGGCGAAGGCGAAGAAGCGTCTGCTGAATAAGCAACGTTTCGGCCTTTAAGATAGAAACGGGCGGTGCCAATGGTGCCGCCCGTTTTCTTTTGGTTTTATCGCGGCAGCGAAATATTTCAAAATTCATCATATTTCCGCCAAGGTTGCGCGTAAATCCTGATCACCCTACTTTCTGTCGGGTATCCAGGGTTCTGACCCTGACCCTAACCAGACTGTTTTCCGCGCTGACCCGCTTTACGAAGAAAAGAGAGAGTTCGACGTGCAGGCACGATTGATTGCGACCGTCATGACCGGGATCATGATTGTATCAGGGGCCATGTTTGGCCAGATTGGCGTAGCATCCGCACAGGATCGGCGTCTGCCCGAAAGCCAGACCGAAATAAAGATGTCGCTGTCGCCGCTGGTGAAGCAAACCGCGCCGGCCGTTGTGAACATCTATACCAAAAAGGTCGTCACCACCCAGCAACGAAGCCCGTTTTTCAACGATCCGTTCTTTCGGCAGTTCTTTGGCGAACGGTTTGGCGGTGCATTCGGCGCCCCGCGCCAGCGGGTTGAACGGTCGCTTGGTTCCGGGGTGATTGTATCGTCGGACGGCACAATCGTGACCAACCATCACGTGATTGATGGTGCCAGCGAGATCCGCGTTGTTTTACATGACAATCGCGAATTCGATGCCGATCTGGTCGGTTCGGACGAACGCACCGATCTGGCCGTTCTGCGTCTGCGTGATGTTAAGGATGAATTGCCGGCCATCACGCTTGGCGATTCTGACGCGGTCGAGGTCGGCGACCTTGTCCTTGCCATCGGCAACCCGTTCGGGGTGGGGCAGACCGTGACCAGCGGCATCGTTTCCGCACTGGCACGTGCCGGTGTGACCGGACAGGATTACCAATCCTTTATCCAGACCGATGCCGCGATCAATCCGGGGAACTCCGGCGGGGCGCTTGTTGATATTGATGGCAATCTGATCGGGGTGAATTCGGCAATCTTTACCAAATCGGGCGGATCAAACGGCATCGGTTTTGCCGTGCCGGTCAATATGGTCAAGGTGGTGATGCGTGGCCTGATCAGTGGCGATCTGCGTCGCCCGTGGCTGGGGGCGGCAGGGCAGTCGGTAACCGCCGATCTGGCGGCGTCGCTTGATCTGGATCGCCCGCATGGTGTTCTGATCAACGAAGTCCGCGATGGTAGCCCGGCGGATCGTGGCGGCCTTAAACCCGGTGATGTGGTGGTTGCGGTGAATGGTCTTCCTGTCGATAACCCCAACGAGCTTAAATTCCGCATCGCAACACTGGAACTTGATCACAATGCCGAGCTTTCCGTGCTGCGCAAGGGGCAGGAAGTGATGCTCCGGATGCCGCTTGAAGTCGCACCCGAACTGCCTGCGCGTGATGAAACCGAGGTCGAAGGCCGCAATCCGTTCAGCGGATCAAAAATCGCCAATGTGAACCCCGCACTTGCCGATGAAATTGGCATTGATACGCTGAGCAACGGTGTCATCGTCCTTGCCGTACAGCGCGACAGCCTTGCGCGCCGTGCCCGCATTCAACCCGGTGATTATATCGTCGAGGTCAATGGTGTGCCGATTGACACGGTGGCCCGCCTGAAGGACGTTATCAAAGCCGGTGAACGCGGTCGTGACTGGTCGATTGCGGTCAAACGCGATGGCAAGGTTCTGACCGCTGAATTCCAGCTTTGATTCTTGTCAGCCAATAGATAGACAGATCCGGGGATCATTCCCCGGTTCTGTCGTTTTTGTCGCTGACAATCGATAGCGGCAGATGGTCGATCTGGCTTTTCATGATGCCGATGATCTGGCCGTATCGGTTTTAAGAAACATCATAGCCAGACAACTGAGTAAACCCAGCCCGACGGTCAGAAGCACTGCCCGGACGCCATATCCGTCGATCAGCAATCCGAACAGGAACGGGGCGGCCGCCTGCGCAAAGCGCGACGGTGCCATCAGAAACCCCTGCCGCAGGCCATAGCCAACCGGCCCGAACAGGGCAAGGGGCAAGGTCCCCTTGGCGATGGTCAGGATACCATTGCCCGCCCCATGCAGGCTTGTGAATATCATGCCGACGGGACCGGCAAAAACCAGCAGAAGCGATGCGCCAAGCGGATGGGCAAAGCCTGCTATCCGGGCAGAAATCAGTGGATGCATGCGTTGCAATACACCGAATTCCAGCAATCGTCCCGCGACCTGTGCCGGGCCGACGAGCGAGGCGGCAATAATCGCATCCGCCGTATCCATCCCCGAAATTTGCAACAATCGCGGCAAATGGGCGGCCATGGCGGTTGCGATAAACCAGCTTGCGGCGAAAACAAATGCCAGCAGGATCATCGGTACGGTGAAATATCCCGGGGTTACCGCCGTATCCGCTTTGACCCTGACATTATCGGGATTGTCAGCAGGGGCCTGGGCTGGTGCGGCATGCTGGCCGTTTCCGGCCGGGATGATCAGGCGGTTTAACGGCAACCCGACAAACAGATGCATCGCCGCCCAGAAAAAGCAGGCAGTACGCCAGCCATATTCGATTTCAAGCCCGGCTGATATCGGCCAGCAGATCGTGCTGGCGAATCCGGCAATCAATGTGATGCCGGTAATCGGCCCGCGTGCACCGCGCCCAAAGATCCCGGCAAGTGTTGCAAAGGCCGCCTCGTAAAGTCCCATCGCCATACCGGCCCCGATGATGAGCCACGCCATGCACATGGCGATCATACCGTTCGACAGGCCAAGCAAACCAAGGCCAAGCGCGAAGACAAGGCTTGAAACCGTCAGGATATTGCGCCCGCCAAACCGGTCGATCCGCGCACCTGCCATCGGGCCCAGAAGGGCCGCAACCACAAGTGCCAGCGAAAAGGCACCAAACGCCCAGCCGGTCGGAATGCCGAATTCCTCTGCCATTGGGGCGGACAGAATGGCCGGCAGATAAAGTGTCGATCCGAACCCCAGTGTTTGTGCGCTGCCAAGGGCGATAATGATCGGCAATTTTTTGGGGGCTTTGGTCATGGTTTGATGCCTCGATCATCGAGGTATGATGACCTGAAAAAAGGGCTACTCACAGCATGCCTTTCCCTGTGGTTGGGGGACCGGGGTGGTGGAGGATGCCGTGCGGGTCTGGGTTGCATCCCGGCTGGCAAGGATATGCTGGGTCACATCCATCCATGCCTCGGTCGCGACCCGGAATGCATCGCGCCCCTTGTTGGTCAGTTCGTAAACCTTGCGCTGGCGGCCCTGAACGACTTCGGGGTGCGATGTAAGGTATCCACCGGCCTCGAATTCGTTCAGAACCGGATAGACGGTTCCTTCGGAAGGGGAACAGCAGCCATTGGTGGTTTTTTCGACGGCCTGAACGACCTCGTAGCCATGCATCGGCTTGCGATGCAAAACGCACAGCACGAAAAACTTCGACAAGGACATTTTGATTGTGCCTTGCCAATAGGAACGGTCAGTATAATCGGCAATCTGTTTCACGTCGGTGTTTCCGGCTGGTTTGACGGCGCGAACGGTATACCTCGATGGTCGAGGTGTCAATATTCTTGCCTTATCGCTATAAACCGGTCGATGTTCGTGATAAGTTCCGCGCAAAACCGGTCGCAAGATAATAATAGGAACATCTGCCCGATATGGCGTCACTGTTTGAAAGTCAGGCATCCCGGCCCTTGGCCGACAGGCTGCGTCCGGCCAAGCTGGATGAGGTTGTCGGACAGGGGCATCTGTTCGGGGATGAGGGACCGATCACGCGCATGATCAATACCGGGCGTGTGCCATCGGTCATTCTTTGGGGGCCGCCGGGCTGCGGCAAAACGACGCTGGCGCGCCTAATGGCCGATGTTGCCGATATGGCGTTCGAGCCCTTGTCGGCGATCTTTTCCGGGGTGGCGGACCTTCGCAAGGTGTTTGACCGGGCACGCGGGCGGCGGGCAACCGGGGCATCGACCCTGTTGTTCATTGATGAAATCCACCGTTTCAACAAGGCACAACAGGACAGCTTCCTGCCGTTTGTTGAAGACGGCACCATTACCCTGATCGGGGCGACAACCGAAAACCCCTCGTTCGAGCTGAACGCGGCGTTGCTGTCGCGCTGTCAGGTGCTGGTGCTTAAACGGCTTGATGATCAGGGTCTTGAAGAGCTTCTGGTGCGTGCGGAAAAGGAAATGGGGTTCGAGCTGCCCCTGTCGCCCGAAGCACGGGTAACGCTGCGCGCCATGGCCGATGGGGATGGCCGTTATTTGCTGAACCTTGCCGAAGAACTGTTTTTGCTGCCGCCCAGTGACGATGGCCCGCTTGGCGTTGCCGAACTGTCGCGTACCGTGCAAAAGCGCATGCCGCTTTATGACAAGGGCGATGACAGTCATTATAACCTGATCAGTGCGCTGCATAAATCGGTGCGCGGGTCGGACCCGGATGCGGCCCTGTACTGGTTTAATCGGATGCTGGCCGGGGGCGAGGACCCGAAATTCGTCGCGCGCCGCATCACCCGCATGGCGGTCGAGGATATCGGACTTGCCGATCCGCAGGCGCAGCAGATTTGTGTTGGCGCGTGGGAGACGTATGAACGCCTCGGCAGCCCCGAAGGCGAACTGGCGCTGGCGCAGGCGGTGATCTATCTGGCGCTGGCGCCCAAATCAAATGCCGGTTATGCCGCCTATAAACGATCATTGAAGGTCGCGCGCGATACCGGGTCGCTGATGCCGCCGGCCCATATCCTCAATGCCCCGACCAAGCTGATGAAGGATATCGGCTATGGCAGTGGCTATGCCTATGACCATGATCAGGAAGATGGTTTTTCCGGGCAGAATTATTTTCCCGATGGCATGCGCCGCCAGAATTTTTACGAACCGGTCGAACGCGGTTTTGAACGTGATTTGAAAAAGCGGGTCGACTATTTCGATAAATTACGCCGGGAACGTCAAAAGCAGCGCGGCGAAGACTAATCGGCAGGTGTGTTGTTCTCTTTTGGTCAACAATCTGGTGAAAAGACATCGGATAATCATCGTCATGGAAACTGTTAAAGTCGGGGTAACAGAAACAAACCCGGACTTGGAGAATTCACATGACTTCGATCCTGCATATCAATGCCTCGGTTAACGGCGAAAATTCCAATTCGCGTCAGATCGCATCAAAGCTGATCGAACGTATTGTTGCCGCAACTCCGGCTGCCAATGTTGTTGAACGTGACCTGAACGACAAATCGATCCCGGCCCTGACCGGCGAGATTGTCGGCGCGTTCTATACCCCGGCTGAAAACCGTACCGAGGCACAGAAAGACGTGATCGCCGTTTCCGACAAACTGGTTGCCGAGCTTCAGGCATCCGACGTCGTTGTGATCGGTGCGCCGATGTATAATTTCTCGGTCCCGTCGACGCTTAAGGCCTGGGTTGACCTGATCGCCCGTGTCGGTGTGACCTTCAACTACACTGAAAATGGCCCGAAAGGCCTGCTTGAAGGCAAGAAAGCCTATATCGTTGTTGCCACCGGCGGTGTTCCGGTCAACAGCCCGGCCGATTTCGCGACCCCGTATCTGAAACAGGTTCTTGGTTTCGTCGGTATTTCCGATATTGACGTTATCGATGCATCCGGTTTCGCGGTAAACGCCGAAGAAGCCATGGAACGTGCGATTGCCAATGTGGCTGCTGCACCGCTTCCGACGGCGGCATAACGCCTACCCCTGTTGCATTGCCCGCGGGAAATCGATCATCGCAATCCATCCCCCCCCCCCGTTGCGGTCCATTGGTTTCCCAAAAATGCCCGAACGAGCATCTCGTTTGGGCATTTTCGTATTTGTTAACTTGACGAATTACAGGAATTAACCGGTATTTAGGGAGTCTTGCGTTACAGCAGGGCACGCAAAACGGGAACGGGGAATTTTTGTGAAACGCGTAGCGATTGTACTGGCATGGCTTCTGTTTGTCGGCGGACTGACATTTGCCGTAATCCGTTTCAGCGGATTGCTCGACAGTATGCTGATGGCAGATGAGCCGGCAGACATCAGTCTGGGACCGGATATCGACCTGCCGCAATCACCGACCTATTTCCTGATCTGCCCGCCGGATGCCTGCCCATCGACCGATCGCAACGTGCCAAGCCCGGTATTCGATGCATCGCCCGATACCGTCGCAACCGCCTTGCAGGCAACCGCGGGCGCACAAGGCATGAAACTTGTCGAGGGGAATGGATTGGCGCTTGAATTGCGCTTCCTTGCCCGGACGCCTGTTTTCCGTTTTCCCGACTGGGTTGATGTCAAGGTCATTCCCGGTGAAAATGGCGGCAGCCGCGTTTTTGCCTATTCCCGATCCGTCTATGGCAGTGACGATTTCGGCCAGAATGAAAAACGCCTGAAATCATGGATGGCGGCAACCGTCGCCCTGATTGGCCGGCAGGCCGCGCCGCAGAACTGATTGTTCGTTTGCGACGGGGTTTGGTTGGTGTACCGGAATGCGACCCGCCCATGATGTTTTCACACGTGACTTTTCAGAACTGAAAGACTAGGTTCCGCGCCATGCAATTTTCACCGTTGTTTATCGCATCCATCGCATTGGGCGGGGCTATCGGGGCGGTTGCCCGATATGGTGTTTCTGCCCTGATGGGCGCGACACTTGGTCATGGATTTCCATGGGGGACTTTGACGGTCAATATCGTCGGCTCCTTCCTGATGGGGCTTCTGATCGAGCTTTCGGCGGTCAAGCTGTCGCTCAGTCCTGAAATGCGGGCCTTCCTTGTGACCGGCTTTCTGGGGGCGTTTACAACGTTTTCGACTTTTTCGCTCGATGTCGCGACCTTATATGAACGCGGTAATATCGGCCTTTCGGGCCTTTATGTCGCGGTTTCGGTCTGCGTTGGCATCGCAGCATTGTTCGGCGCAATCGCGCTGGTAAGGGGAGTTCTGCAATGAGTGGCGTCACTCTGCGCAAGGTTAAGAATGACGAAGCCGAAATGCGGCTGGATCGCTGGTTCAAACGGAACTGCCCGGAATTTACCTTTGGGCAGGTTCAGAAGTTCCTGCGGGGTGGTCAGATCCGTGTTGATGGCAAACGTGCCAAGGCCGGTCAGCGCCTTGAGCCCGGTCAGGAAGTCCGTGTTCCCCCCGCGCCGGTCATGTCGGGCGGCGGTATGGGGCCATGGGCGGAGGGCAATTACGATGCGGCCAATGCGGCCCAGCATGTAAAATCCGGCCCGGCCAAATCGAACGCGACCGAGGAAGAACTTCAGGCGTTGCGCGATTCCGTCATTTTCTATGACGAGGTGGTTCTGGCGATCAACAAGCCCGCCGGTCTGGCGGTGCAGGGCGGGACCAATACCGACCTTCATGTTGATGGCATGCTTGATGCGTTAAAGCTTGATAGCAAGGAACGCCCGAAACTGGTGCATCGTCTTGATAAAGACACCAGCGGCGTGCTGTTGCTTGCACGGTCGGCATCGGCGGCCAATGCCCTGACCAAGGCATTCAAGGACAAGACCACGCGGAAATTGTACTGGGCGATTGTTACCGGTGCGCCCGATGAACGCGAAGGTCTGATTGATGCCCCGCTTGCCAAACATGGCGGCAAGGGCGGTGAAAAGATGGTCATCGACGAAAAAGAAGGCAAATCCGCCCAGACGATCTATCGTCAGTTGGCCCGTGCCGGACGCCGTGCGGCGTGGCTTGCCCTGTCGCCGCTGACCGGTCGTACCCACCAGCTGCGCGCGCATTGTCAGGCGATAGAATGCCCGATCCTTGGCGATGGTAAATATGGCGGGGCCAAAGCGTTTCTTGATGGACTGTCAAACCAGATGCATCTGCATGCGCGCGCGATTGACTTTCCCCATCCGGTGACCGGCCATCGCGTCGTGATCGAAGCCCCGGTGCCCGAACATTTCAGCGCAACCATCAAAGCGTTGAACTTTGATCCGAAAACGCCAACCAAATTCCTGACGCCGGAAATCCACCGGGAAAAGGAAATCAAACCGAAACCCAAGGCAAAGCCGTCCCGGTTGCGTAAAAGATAACGGATGCGGTCAGTGTCCGAAACGCGAAAAGCCGACGCAGTGCGTCGGCTTTTTCGTCCCTGTCAACGGCGTTGATGACAATCGATCTTTAAGGGCGCGCGACCATTTTGTCGAAGCGGTTGATAAACGCATCATGAACCCGGCGCAGATGTTGGGCGTGGACCGTATTTCCCGTACGTTCGCACATTTCCGCCTGGCTTTTGATCATAATAGCAATCCGTTTGCGCCCCCGTGGGGTGTGCACCATGCTTTCGCCTTCCTCAAGGGCGGTCAGAAGGGGGATGTGTTCACACTCGGCAATCGCGAGGATTTCCTCCTCGCTCAGATCGCTGAAATCGATGCAGTCCCGAAGTGTGAGCATGTTCAGCCTCCGCAGTTTGCGTGCTAACAGAATCATCCTAACCCTACCTTGGGGTGTTCGAAAGTGTGTTGAAATTTACCATTGGTTTCCATTGCTTGCCGCAGAGCAAAAAATGCGTCGACTTTGCATGGGCTAGAGACTCGATCTTTGGCGGACTTTGGAATAATCTCCGCCGCGATATGAACAGAACTGGATGACTTTTGATGGCGAACGATCCGCTCAGGCTTGTGGTTTTTGATTGTGACGGTACGCTGGTTGATAGCCAGCATGCTATTGCGCATTGCATGGATCATGCCTTTGCCGCACATGACCTTGATTGCCCCGGCCTTGAAAAGACACGTACCATCATCGGTCTGAGCCTGCCTGAAGCAATCCGCAAGCTTGCCGCACCGGGCATGATCGATGACGCAATTATTGAAGGCGTCACCGCGGCCTATAAGGCGGCATTCTTTGAATTGCGCCAGACCCCGGATTTTTACGAGCCGCTTTTCCCCGGTGTGCGCGAAATGCTGGCCGCACTGGATACGCGCAACTGGCTTTTGGGGGTTGCGACGGGCAAGGCGCGCCGCGGGCTTGATGCCGTTCTGGCGCGCAACGCACTTGAAGGCCGGTTCGTTACCCTTCAGACATGCGACAATCATCCGTCCAAACCCCATCCGTCGATGTTGCACGCCGCCATGGATGAAACCGGCGTGGATGCACCCAATGCGGTGATCATTGGCGATACCGCCTATGATATCGAAATGGGCCGGGCGGCGGGGATGCTGTCGATTGGTGTCAGTTGGGGCTATCACGATATTGAAACGCTGAACAAGGCCGGGGCGCATGCCGTGATTGATCATTTCGATCAGCTGCCCGGATTGCTGGAAACCATGTGGGGAACTGGCCGCGATGCTGCCTGAAGCCGATCACAAAGATGACGACCTGAAACCGATCCGGGTGAAAATCACCGTTCCGGTCGAACCGGAATACGCGTTCGAGGCATTCACCAATGGCTTTGGCAATTGGTGGCCGACCGACAGCCATTCGCTGGCGCGTGAAAACTGCAAATCGGTCGAAATCAATCCGGGCCTTGGCGGCAAGATTGTCGAGCATGCCAAGGGCCGCGATCCGGTGGTCTGGGGCACTGTCGATATCTGGCAGGCAGGCGAACATGTTGCCTTTACCTGGCATCCGGGCTGGGAAGAAGGGGCTTATACCCGCATCAGTGTCACGTTCGAACAGAATGCCTTTGGCCGTTGCGTGATCCGGCTCAAGCACTGGGACTGGAAAAATCTGGGCGAAATCGCCCCGATGGTCCGCGACGGCTATGAAAGCGGCTGGAAATATGTTTTCGAACAGTGCTTTGCCAATTACCTGACGGCCAAGCGGCACTGACTGCTTTTAAAGCAGGCCATATTCCATCAAATCACGGCGCAGGCGGATCGGATCGCGGAACCAGTGGGTGGCAAAGCCCATTTCACGCGCCTGCTGAATATTCTTTTCACTGTCGTCGATAAACAGGGTTTCGCGCGGATCAAGTTTGAAGCGCGCGGCGGTAAGATCGAAAATCTGCGGGTCGGGCTTGGCCAGTTTTTCCTGACCCGAGACCAGAATGCCTTCGAAATGGCTTAGGAAACCGAACCGTTCAATCGCGTGCGGCCAGGTATCCGCCGACCAGTTGGTCAGCGCAAACAAACGCACATTGCCGCGTGATTTCAGTTCTTCAAGAATATGTACGGTGCGGTCAATCGACCTCTTCATCATTTCCGGCCAGCGGTCCATCCATGCCGCGATCTGGTCGCTATATTCCGGATAGCGATGCTGAAGATCGGGGATCGATTTGGCAAAGCGAAGCGCACCCTTGTCATGCAGGAAATTCCAGTGCGGATGACAGATTTCTGTCAGGAAACGTTCCATTTCGGCATCATCTTTGAAAATCTTGCGATACAGATGCCGTGGATCCCAATCGACCAGAACGCCGCCCAGATCAAAAAGAACCGTTTCGATAGTACGCATGATTTCCTCGGATGATTGGGAACGGGATCGACGTTTGGCTGTTAAAGCAGGCAACAGCAGACAGGGCAAGGGGACATTTGCATGACAATTGCCAGGATGGCGGTACAAAGGGTTGATCTGTAACGGGTTTGGGTGCGTACTCTTTTGGGGTAACAGGGATTTATGACGCGAGTGTGATTTGCAAATTCTTCGCATCTTGCGAAATGATGACGCGAAGAGCATCATGACAAATACAACCTGAAAAAACGCATGATCGTAACAAGACAGAGGAGGCTTGAATATGTGCACGCTTGACGGATGTGGCGTAAACGACCATCTCGGCCCGCCGCCGAAGGCCACGGATGAAGATCGCCGTCTGTTCCTTAAAGGCGCGGTTGCCTTGCCGCTTGCGGTTATTCTGGCCGATCCGATTTTGGCCCATGCCGCCGGATCGACATTGTCCCCCGTGACCATCACCACGCCGGGCGGGGAAAAAATGACCGCCGAAATCGCCATGCCTGCAACCCTTCCGGCCCCGACCGTCATTCTGATCCATGAATGGTGGGGCCTGAATGATCAAATCCGCGCGGTTGCGGCAGAATATGCCAAGCAGGGCTATATCGCGCTTGCGGTTGATCTGTATGGCAAGCCACCTGCAACCACGGCGGATGGGGCAAAGGCGCTGATGTCGGCGGTCAATCCGGCGATTGCCACCGAGAAATTGCAGGAATCCGTCAAATTCCTTAAAAATCACAAGGATTCAACCGGCAAGGTGGGAACGGTTGGCTGGTGCTTTGGTGGTGGCTGGTCGCTCAATACCGCGCTTGCCGCCGATGTTGATGCGGTTGTTGTCTATTACGGCAATGTCAAAAAGACCGCCGAGCAGGTTTCAACCCTGAACGCGCCGCTGATGGGGCATTTCGGCACCCTTGATAAAAGCATCAACAAATCGATGGTCAATGGGTTCGAGGAATCCCTCAAGGAAGCCGGGAAAACCGATTACCAGATTTTCTGGTACGAAGCCGACCACGCCTTTGCCAATCCGACCGGTGGCCGTTATGACGCCGAGGATGCCAAACTGTCGTGGGAACGCACGATGGGTTTCTTTGATACCCATCTGTCCTAAGGCTTTATCGCAATCGCCAGAACATCAAAAGGCCGGGGTTTTCCCGGCCTTTTGCGTGCCCAAGCGGTGCGACGACGCTCTTAATTGGTCGGATTTCCGCGATTGGCCCATTTGGTGGACCGGCGTTCGATGATGTTAAACAGCTCGTACATCGCAATCCCCATCACCGCGATCACCAGCAACCCGGCAAACACCAGCGGCATGTTGAATTTCGATGATGCCGACAACATCAGATAGCCAACACCAAGGTTTGATGCGACGGTTTCCGAAATCACCGAACCGACAAAGGCCAGCGTGATCGCAACCTTGAGCGATGCAAAGAAATAGGGCATGGCGCGAGGGAAGCCGACCTTGACCAGAATATCGCGCCGGGTCGCGCCAAGGGACCGCAACACATCGCGCAATTCCGGTTCAAGCGTTGCCAGTCCCGTCGCCACATTGACAACAATCGGGAAAAACGAAATCAGGAATGCGGTGATGATCGCGGGCACCGTACCGATGCCAAACCACATGACAAGAACCGGGACCAGTGCCACCTTTGGCACCGAATTGAACCCGACCAGAAGCGGGTTGGCCGCGTCATAAACTGCCTTGCTGGACCCGACAAGCGCGCCCAGAACCACGCCAAACACAACCGCAATGGCAAAGCCCGCCAGGGTCGTATAAAGCGTATGAACCGCATGCATCCAGATCGCACCGCGGAAATCCCAGCCGACCATGATGCTTTCCGACGGGGTCGGCAGGATATAGACCGGAATATTGAAAATCCGGACAATCAGTTCCCAGATCACGAAAAGCCCGATTGCACTGATCCAGGGAGTGGCTTTGGACAGGTCTTTTTTCTTGGCCATGATGCTTTCAACCTTCCCTTATGCCGCGCGCACGTCACGGATGTGACTGCGCAATTCGTGGACCAGATCGGTGAAGGGCTGCGTGAATGTCGTTTCCTGATCGCGTGGGCGGGGCAGGGTGTTTTCACGCTGGACCAAAATCGTACCCGGGCGCTTGGACATCACATAAATCGTATCGGCGAGATAGGCTGCTTCGCGCAGATCATGGGTGACAAGAATGACGGTAAAGGGCCGCACCATCCAAAGGTTCTGCAGAATGTCCCAAAGCTCTTCGCGGGTGAAGGCGTCAAGGGCACCGAACGGCTCGTCGAGCATCAGAAGATCGGGCTCATGGATCAGCGACCGGCAGAGCGATGCGCGTTGCTGCATCCCGCCTGACAATTCCCACGGGTATTTGTCTTCGTGCCCGGCAAGCCCGACACTGGCGAGAAGCTTTCGCGCGCGGTCTTCATATTCGGCACGGTGCTTGCGCAGGCGGTTGCGATGCGGTTTGACGATTTCCATCGGCAGCAGGACGTTATCAAGGGTCGTTCGCCACGGCAGAAGGGTCGGGTTCTGAAACGCCATGCCGACGATCTTAAGCGGCCCGGAAACTTCCTTGTTATCGACGATAACCGTGCCTTCGCTGGGCGGCATCAATCCCGATACCAGTTTCAGCAGCGATGACTTGCCACATCCCGAAGGTCCGACAACGGCAATGAATTCGCCCTTGTTGATCTTCATGTTTGTTGTTTCCAATGCCAGATCGTCACCTTCGCTGTAACGAAGCCGGACATTGTCGAGTTCGACAAAGCTGTTCGACACGGCAGTCATCCCCCTGCGTATGCTGATGATTTATTATGTATCGGGGCCGGTTTGCCCGGCCCCGTTTGCGTGGTCTGGCGTGGCAGTTATTTCAGCATCCGGTCTTTATCGCCGGGCATGAAAATGTCGGTGAAGATGTCCGCAACGGTTGGCTTGTTTTCAATGCCAAATGCCAGGCTGACCTGGTCAATCGCCTTGTTCATGCGGTCGGTCTTGATCTGGCCCATGCCTTCTTTAAGCGTTACCTCGGTGACGACATTGTCATCAATCGTCATCTGAAGGCGCTGCAATTCAAGGGCCGGGTCAATCAGCGGATCGGTATCCTTAAGGGCCGCAATGGCTTCTTCGGGGTTGGCAATCGCATCACGCCATCCCTTGACGACCGCGCGCAGGAATGCGCGCAGTTCTTCCGGATGGTTTTCCATCATGTCGGGCGATGCAATCATCGCATTGCCATAGAAATCCATGCCGTAATCGAAATATTTGAAAACGGTCAGATCATCCTTGGAAATGCCCTGTGCCTGAAGGTTCAGGATTGATGTGAAATAGTGACCGGTGATCGCATCAACGTCACCACGCACCAGCATCGGTTCGCGCAGCGGCGGGTCCATGCTTTCCCATTTGACATCGTCAAGCTTAAGCCCGGTTGCCTGTGCAAAGGCCGGGAAAAGTTTGCGCGATGCATCGAAAACCGGCGCGCCCAGCGTCTTGCCAATCAGGTCTTCGGGCTTGGTGATGCCGCTTTTTTTCAGCATGAACAACGAAAACGGCGGGCGGTCATAAACCATGAAGACCGACTTCATCGCGCGATCCGGGTTCGATGCATTGAATTCCAGCATCGAGTTGATATCGGCAAAGCCGACATCATAGGCGCCGCTGGCAACGCGTGTGATCGAACCGACCGATCCGTTGCCCGAATCAATCGTCACATCAAGGCCCTCGTCGGAGAAATAGCCCTTTTTCTTGGCCAGCACATAGGGGGCTGCCGGGCCTTCGAATTTCCAGTCGAGTGTAAATTTGATCGCCATCTGGGCCATGGCGGATTGCGCACCAAGTGCAACGGCAATGCCGACGGTCGCGCCAAGTAGCCGCGCTTTAAGTCTCACCATTAATGAAGCCTCCTGTTTCGGGTCTTTTTGACGACCCATTGACCGAATGATACCCCTGATCGCACAGCAATGCCTGTGCCAAATCCCTTTTTTGCCGGTTTTCCTGATATGAAGGGACTGTTACGGGCAGAGTACGGTTGTTTAATAAATGGTCAATGGGGTAAATTGATCAAAAATTATACAGAAATTCTTGATAATCGCCTTTGAACATGGCGGTCCAATCAAATCGCTTGCACATGGAAACGGATTTGGGCATATCGCCATCATGCTTACAAAATCGATCAAACGTTTTTACAAAAAAGCCGAAGCCGTGCGCGACGAAGATGCGCAGGGCTGGCGTATCCATCTGGACGGAAGGCCGGTAAAATCGCCGTCCAAGGCCGAATTCGTGTTGTCGGCGGAACAGTTGGCGCATGAAATTGCTGCCGAATGGGATGCGCAGGGGGAAAAGGTTCTGCCGACCACGATGCCGATCATGCAACTGGCCGCAACCGCGATTGACCGCGTGCGCCCGCACCGGTTTGGCGTGATTGCGGAACTGACCGGGTTTGGCCGGTCTGACCTGTTATGCTATCGCGCATCCTTCCCCGATGACCTTGTCCGCCAGCAGGCCGAAGCATGGCAGCCGTTGCTTGACTGGGCGCATCATGAACTGGGTGTGTTGCTTAAAGTGACCGAGGGCGTGATGCCGATCTCGCAGGAAGACGAAGCTCTTCTGCGTATTCAGGACGAGATCGAGGCGCTTGATGATTACTACCTGACAGCCCTTCACACCCTGACGACGGTGTCGGGATCGGTGATCATCGGGCTTGCGACCCTGCGCGGCCGGATCAGTGCCGAGCAGGCGTTTGAGGTTTCCCAGCTTGATGAAAGCTATTCCATCGAGCATTGGGGTGCTGATGCCGAGGCGGTTGCACGCCGCGAACGTCATCGCGCGGAACTGCTGGCCGCGGGGCGGTATCTTGATCTTATCGGGCAGCGATAAACATTCGTTGCCCTGATCAATTCATCCATTTCGCGATCATTCTGTGCTGTACGGCGGCCTGTGCCGCCATCCGGTAATAGGACAGCAATTCGCGCATTGGCGATGACATCCGGTCAAAACCGGAAATGAACGCGACAATAATCCCGACCGATGTTTCGCCCCTGATCGCAAGATAGCCGCCGACAATCAGCACCGAAAGCGGGGCAAGCGCATTCAGCAGATTGATCAGGGTTTTCATTCCGAACTTGAGGATGAAAAACCACATGCGGTTGTTATAAAGGTAACTGATGCCGCGATGGATCGGGTCCAGAAGTTCTCTGTGATCATCGTCGTGGCCGGGGTGGAGTTCGCTTAGTTCGTCGCTGACTTCGCGCATTTTTTCCACGCGCTTTTCAATCAGCCGGTTGATCTGTTTTTGAATGACCGGCACCAGCGCGATTTGCGGGATCAGCGCCAGAATACCGATCAGTCCGATGATCGGCTCGACACTGACCATATAGCCAATTCCGAAAATCAGCATCCCCGCATTCACGACCGGCTGCGACAATCCATCGCCCACAAAGCCGCCCAGTTTTTCGATTTCCGATCCGATGATCGAAACTGCCCGGCCATTTTCGCCTTCACCATTGCCGGTGCGGTCTTCGGCATAAAGGCGGCTGAGATGGCGGCGGTTGTGGCGGATCGCGCTTTCACTGAGCCAGCCTTCATACATCCGAAGCATGAATTTGGTCGCCGAATGAACCACAACAACCGCCAGATAGATCACCGCCAGCACGGTCAGAAGCGACATATCCTGTTTGCTGATCGCATCGTCGACCAGGCGGCGTTGCAGTTCCAGCGGCACGATGCCAAGGGCCGCCACCGATATGGCAATCAGGCATACAACGATCTGGTGTCGGCCGCTCATAAGCCAGATATAACGCCATAAGGATTGCGCAGGGCGATCATCGCCGGTGGATTTCGGCTCGTGCGGGCGGATGCGAAACAGCTTCATGAAAGGACCGTTCTGATGGATATCATAAGGCCTTAACGCGCCAGAAGCCGTTTGGTGCCCAGCTTGTCCTGAATATTGGTATTTGTCGACCTGCTTCTAGACTTTAGTCCAGCCCGTCCTTACATATCGCAATGACGTTAGGGAAATCAGGCCTTTACAGGCTATTTTCATCTTGTGCCAGACTGTGAAAAATAATTGGCATTCCAGTACCGAATAATGCTATTCCAAATCATCATTCAGATTGCATCACCGGCATGACCATCGTCATGAACGCATTCCGGGCGGCCCAAAGTAAGGATCACGCAATATGCAGGATATTATCGCCAAGCTCGAAGTCAAACGCGCAGAGGCGGCCATGGGCGGCGGTCAGCGCCGCATCGACAATCAGCATGCCAAGGGCAAATTGACCGCGCGCGAACGGCTTGATGTTCTTCTTGACGAAGGCTCGTTCGAGGAATGGGACATGTTTGTCGAACATGATTGCGTTGATTTCGGCATGCCCGAAAACCGCATTCCCGGCGATGGCGTGGTCACCGGGCATGGCACGATCAATGGTCGGTTGGTGTTCGTCTTTTCCCAGGATTTCACCGTATTTGGCGGTGCGCTTTCGGGTGCCCATGCGCGCAAGATCTGCAAGATCATGGATCAGGCGATGAAAGTCGGCGCGCCCGTGATCGGGCTTAACGATTCCGGCGGGGCGCGTATTCAGGAAGGTGTCGAAAGCCTTGCGGGTTATGCCGATGTGTTCCAGCGCAATGTCGAGGCATCCGGCGTTATCCCGCAGATTTCCCTGATCATGGGGCCGTGTGCGGGTGGGGCTGTCTATAGCCCGGCCATGACCGACTTCATTTTCATGGTCAAGGACAGTTCCTATATGTTCGTGACCGGCCCCGATGTGGTCAAAACCGTCACGCACGAGGAAGTCACCCACGAGGAACTCGGCGGGGCGATGACCCATACCAGCATTTCCGGGGTGGCCGATCTGGCGTTTGAAAACGATGTTGATCTGTTGTTGCAGACCCGTCGTTTCATGGATTTCCTGCCGCTATCCAATAAGGAAAAACCGCCCGCACGCCTGTGCGAAGACCCGATCATGCGCGATGATTTCTCGCTTGATACGCTGGTGCCGGAAAATCCCAACATGCCCTATGACATGAAGGAACTGATCACAAAGGTCGTCGATGAAGGAGACTTTTATGAAATTCAGCCCGATCATGCCAAAAACATCATCATCGGCATGGCGCGCATGGATGGCCGCACGGTTGGCATCGTTGCCAATCAGCCGATGGTTCTGGCGGGATGTCTTGATATCGCCAGTTCGAAAAAGGCCGCGCGGTTTGTGCGGTTCTGCGATGCCTATAACATTCCGATTGTCACCTTTGTCGATGTGCCGGGCTTCATGCCGGGCACCGCACAGGAATATGGTGGCATCATCAAACACGGTGCCAAACTGCTTTATGCCTATGCCGAGGCGACGGTGCCAAAGGTCACCGTCATCACGCGCAAGGCTTATGGCGGGGCCTATGACGTGATGGCGTCCAAGCATCTGCGCGGTGATGTCAACTATGCCTGGCCGACCGCTGAGATCGCGGTGATGGGGCCAAAGGGCGCGGTGGAAATCATTTTCCGGGCCGATATGAACGATCCCGAAAAGATCGAGGCCCGCACGGAAGAATACCGTGAAAAATTTGCCAACCCGTTTGTCGCGGGGCGCAAGGGTTTCATTGACGATGTCATCATGCCGCATGGCACGCGCAGGCGCGTGTGCAAGTCGCTTGCGATGCTGCGTAACAAGGACATCAAAAACCCGGCCCGCAAACACGGCAACATTCCGCTTTAACGCCGCGACAATCCATTGGGGAGAGCACCTTTATGTTCAAGAAAATCCTGATTGCCAACCGCGGTGAAATTGCCTGCCGCGTGATCAAATCGGCCCGCAAAATGGGCATCAAAACCGTTGCGGTCTATTCTGATGCGGATAAAAATGCCCTGCATGTGCAGATGGCCGACGAGGCCGTGCATATCGGCCCGGCGCCATCCAACCAGTCTTATCTGGTGATTGATAAAATCATCGATGCCTGCAAATCCACGGGGGCCGAGGCCGTCCATCCCGGCTATGGCTTCCTTTCGGAAAATCAGGCCTTTGCCAAGGCGCTTGATGCCGCCAAAATCGCCTTTATCGGCCCGCCGGTTGGCGCTATTGCGGCGATGGGCGATAAGATCACGTCCAAGAAAATCGCTGCGGAAGCCGGTGTTTCAACCGTTCCGGGCTATATGGGCGTGATCAAGGACACCGACGAGGCGATCAAAATCGCCAATGATGTCGGCTATCCGGTGATGTTAAAGGCGTCTGCTGGCGGTGGGGGCAAGGGCATGCGCATTGCGCGCAATGACGCCGAATGCCGCGAAGGGTTCGAGCGTGCCACGTCAGAAGCCGCAAGCTCCTTTGGTGATGATCGTGTCTTTATCGAAAAATTCGTCGAAGAACCGCGCCATATCGAAATTCAGGTTCTTTGCGATAAACACGGGCATGGCATTTACCTTGGAGAACGCGAATGTTCGATCCAGCGCCGCCATCAGAAGGTCGTCGAAGAAGCCCCGTCACCCTTTATTGATCCCGAAACCCGCAAGGCGATGGGCGAACAGGCCGTGGCACTGGCGCATGCGGTGAATTACTGCTCCGCCGGGACGGTGGAATTCATCGTCGACAAGGACAAGAACTTCTACTTCCTTGAAATGAACACAAGGCTTCAGGTCGAACATCCGGTGACCGAACTGGTGACGGGCGAGGACCTTGTGGAATGGATGATCCGCATCGCCAATGACGAAAAACTGACGCTCGCGCAGGATGACGTCAAGCTGACCGGCTGGGCGATGGAAACCCGCATCTATGCCGAGGACCCGTTCCGCGAATTCCTGCCCTCCACCGGGCGTCTGGTGCGGTATCAGCCGCCAGCCGAGAGCGCATCCGTGCGTGTCGATACCGGCGTGTTCGAAGGCGGCGAGATTTCGATGTATTACGACCCGATGGTCGCAAAACTGGTGACGTATGGCGCAACCCGTGATGTTGCGATTGCCGAAATGCGGGCCGCCCTTGATGCCTATTACATCCGTGGCATTTCGCACAATATCCCGTTTGTTGCCGCCGTGATGGCTAATAAACGGTTCCAGTCGGGCAATATCACCACCAATTTCATCGCCGAAGAATATCCCAACGGCTTTTCCGCCGATGATCTGCCCAATGATGATCCGGCGATGCTGGTGGTGGTTGCCGCATACCTCAATCAGCGGGTGGCCGAACGCAATGCGCGGGTGACGGGGCAGGTCAGCGATCATCCGTTGCAGGTTGCCGAAAGCTGGGTTGCGGTATCGGGCGACGATCACACCGCGTTCGATATCGAAATTGACGGTGTTAACAATGACTATATCGTTGCCATCAAGGATCGCAGTTATGGCGTTTCATCCGACTGGAAAATCGGTGATGCGCTGTTTGTCGGCGAAATTGACGGTGCGCCGATCTGCGTGCAGATCGATGTCGAGGGTGTCGGCTATCGCCTGTCGGCCAACGGCATCCAGCGCAGCTTCAAGGTGATGCTGCCCCGTGTCGCCGAATTGCAAAAACTGATGCCGTTCAAAGCCCCGCCGGACATGTCAAACTTCCTGCTGTCCCCGATGCCGGGGCTGCTGGTCAAGGTATCGGTGACCGAAGGCCAGACCGTCCAGCCGGGCGAGGAACTTTGCATCCTTGAAGCGATGAAAATGGAAAATGTGCTCAAGGCCGAAAGCAAAGGTGTCGTCAAGAAAATCCACGCCGAGCAGGGCGCGAACCTCTCGGTCGATGCGATCATCATCGAGTTTGAGAAGAAGGACGAGTAAGCTGCCGGTATTTTCAAGCTTATTGGATATTCTGAACACCGGGGATTTCCCCGGTGTTTCATTCTGCTTGCATCGGTAGTTGTTTAGTCCCGGCATTTGATGGATTGAGTTTATGATGAATCTTTCGGGTTCGTTTGTCCACTGTTTGCAAATGACTGATCTGTGGTCTTTAGCCTGTCAAAATGGCTGGTGCAGTCAGAGCTTTCCGGCAGTTTTCATCAACGTCGCACTGTTTTCAAAAAGATTTCCACCTGATCCCTAAGCAGTGAGCCGTTTTTCCCAAGTTCCGCAGCTGCATGCAAAACTTCTTCGGCGGCATTGCCTGTTTCTCCGGCAGCTTGGGTCACATCATCAATATTGGACGATACATCTGCCGTGCCATCCGCAGCCTGAGAGACATTTCGGGAAATTTCCCGCGTTGCCGCTGTTTGCTCCTGAATTGCCGATGCGATGCTTGTCGATATCTCGTTGACGCTGCTGATCGTGTCGGAAATCTCTTGGATCGCAACAGCAGAACTGCTCGTTGCTTCCTGAATCGAGCGCACCTGAGCGGCGATTTCCTCGGTTGCTTTTGCTGTTTGTGTCGCCAGCGTCTTGACTTCGGATGCGACCACGGCAAATCCTTTGCCGGCATCGCCCGCGCGGGCTGCCTCGATCGTTGCATTGAGGGCCAATAGATTGGTTTTACCCGCAATATCATTGATCAACAATACAACTTCACCGATTTTTTGGGCTGCCTCGTTCAGGCCCCGTACTTTGGCGTTTGTATCAAGCGCCTGACTCACCGCCGAGCCAATGATCTCCGAAGATTTTTCAACACGGGTTCCGATTTCGATAAAGGATGCAGATAACTCTTCGCTTGCCGAGGCAACTGTCTGGACATTTTTTGCCGTCTGTTCGGAGGCAGCCGCAACGACCACAGCACGTTCGCTTGTCGTGTTTGCCGTTTGTGACATGGATTTTGCTGTCGCTTGCAATTCCGTGGCAGCCATCGATACGCCGGAGACCAGTCCGCCGACCGATGTTTCAAATTCATCGGCCATCGCATGCAACGCCAAACGCCTTTCTTCCTCGGCCTTTGCCTGATCTTCGGCGCGCTGTGCAATATTGCGCTTCAGGTCTTCTAGCATCTTGCGCAAGGCTTGTGCCAGTGCACCAACTTCATCCTCCTGGTCGATATGCAGTGTTTGGTTAAAATCATTGCGGGCGATGCCGTTGGCAAAATCGGCACAACTGCGAATGGGGCTCGCGATGCTGCGCGCTGCAAGCATGATCAGTACGATAGCAGTCACCGCAATTGCCAGCCCGACCATGACAGACCAGAAAATACTGTCTGACGTCCGGGTATGCATAGAGTCTCCCAGTTCATTGACCGTTGCCTGAACTACTTCGCGTGGTATCGAAATCAGGATGGCCCAAGGTGTTTGACCAATACCCATCTCAATAGGTGCATAGACATCAATATTTGGCGACGCATCATCATCACGGACAATCGCTTTGCCTGCCTTTACGGCGTCAAAGTCGGCGCGCCACCGCGCATTCAAATCCGCTGAATTCTGGCCAATGGATCCGGGATTTTCGCTGTTGGCGACAATCAGGCCCTCGTTTCCCATCATGACCACATTGCCGCGACCTTCAAACAATGACTCATCGACGGATATGGCAAGTTTTTGAACAAAATCAAGATTATAGTCTGCACCGGCAACGCCAGCAAATTTACCGTTCACCATGACTGGAACCGACATTGTTGCCAGAAATACCGGTTTACCCTGAACGATATAAGGTAGTGGACCGAGAATGTTTTCCTTGCCGGTTTGGGAAGGAGAGATATACCAGTCACCTTTTACAAGCCCATTGGCATGTTTTTCGTTGCTGTCATATTCGACAAGCGGCTGGATGGCGATATCGCCACTGGCACTTCGGGTCCAGTAAGGTAAAAAGCGACCGGTATCATCCGACCCCATTGCCTTGTTACCCTTAAAAGCAGCGTCGTTGCCATCCAGTGCATTTGGTTCCCAGGCGGAATATGTGCCGTTGAATGCACTGTTCTCCTCAAGAACATTTTCCAGCGCGGCATTCAACTGGGCGCGCCGCTCGCTGGCGGGGGTTCCCGCGTTTTTGTCATCTGCCAGCACAGAAAAGACGTGTGCCAGGTTTCGCGCCGCATCAAAACCGGTATTAAGTTCTGACTGGATTTTCATGGCTTCAAATCTGGCCCGGTTCAAAAGAGTTTCCTTGACCTGGCTGTCAACGATTTCCATCACTTCCGTGGTGACGTGATCATTACTTATACGGGTGGAAACAAGATTGTACCCCACCAGCGCTGCAACCGTCGCCACAAGGCAAATTCCGGATATAATTGCAATCTTAAGTTGAATTTATTTTAAACGAGACAAAGCAAACAATGACATTTTGATTCCCTTTTGGTATAGTATTTAAACCCACTGTAGTATTGGTTTATATACTTTTGGGAATAATTATCTTGATTTACATCAACGTGGGTATAGGCATTTTATAATGTTTAAATTTAACGGGTGAGAAGGAAGGTGGGTGCTTTTGTTTTTAAAATATGTTTTATTACAGTGACTTATGAGGATTCCTATTTCAAATTCATACTATGAATGACAAGATGTGACTTTATTCAGGTAGAGTTTTGCTCTCAAGTTTAATACTAAAGAATAGGGTTGTGTGTCTCATCCGAATCAAACCGGAGACAGAGTTGGAAATCCAATCCTGAATTGATATCGCGATAGTAGCCATATGCAGCGCAAGCCCATAATTGTGCGGTCGTATTGTGCATTAACATGATCATGCTCATCGCAACCTTATCCGTTAGTGCGGATGTCGGCGTGATTTTGCCAATCGCTGTGAAGTTCTTCATCTCCTGTTCGAATGTGCGGCATTTCAACCCCTTTCGAACAGTTGCCGCGCATATTAAATACAGGAAACGGGGCTTTACGGGGTTTTCCGGCTGACTTATGGTCGCGGATTGAGGCCGGGTGCTTTCTGCAAGGCCATCCAAGAACAAGAAACGAGGCGTGAATATGTATAAACTGATTGCTTTTGATGGCGACGATACGCTGTGGCATAACGAACCGCTGTTTCGTGACGCCCATATTCGCCTGCGCGAAATGCTTTCCCACTATGTCGATGCTGATACGGTCAATGATCGCCTCTATCAGGCGGAACTGTCCAACCTTTCGATTTATGGATACGGTATTACCGGCTTTACCCTGTCGATGATCGAAACCGCGATTGAGCTTTCTGATAAGAAAATAAGTGCGGCTGACATTCATGAACTGGCCGAAATCGGCAAATCCATGCTGCGCGCGCCAACCCGTCTGATTGACGGAGCCGAAGACGTGCTGCGCCATTATGCCGCCCATCCCGAACGCAAGGTTATCCTGATCACCAAGGGCGACCTGATCGCCCAGCAGCTCAAGATCGAGCGTTCCGGGCTTGAAAGCCTGTTTGCCGGTGTTGAAATCGTTTCGGAAAAAGATCCGCTGACCTATCGCAATATCTTTGGTCGCTATGGGGTTGAGCCGTCCGAAGCCGTGATGATCGGCAATTCGTTGAAGTCCGATATCCTGCCGGTGCTTGCGTGTGGCGGGTCGGCGATCCACATTCCCTATGAAATCACCTGGGTCCATGAAATGGTCGATCAGACCGAAATCGACAATGATCATTTCGTGACGGTCGAAAGCATTGCCGAGGTTCCGGAAAATATCGAAAAACTTGAACAGGACCTGCCAGCCTATGGCAGGGTCGGGAGTATGGAAAATGTCTGATTGCGCCGGTTCGGAAATGTCGACCGAGGCATCCCTTGCCAATGGCCCGGCGGCAAAGCTTGATCCGCAAACCAGGCTGGAACTTGAAGCCGCCGCCTTTCGCGGCCTTGTGCAGCATCTTCAGGACCGCAAGGATGTTCAGAATATCGATCTGATGAACCTTGCCGGTTTTTGCCGAAACTGCCTTGCCAAATGGTATCTGGCCGCCGCACGCGAACGCGATGTTGCGATGGATTATGACGGCGCGCGCGAGGTGGTCTATGGCATGACCTATGATGAATGGAAAGACAATCATCAGGCCCCGGCAACAGCCGAACAGAAACAGAAGTTTCAGGACACCGCCCATCTGCATGCCAATATTCCCGGCGCGAAGTAAACATCACATCAAAGGATGTTGCCATGACCACCACCGAACCTGACCCGCAAACCGGCACCGGAAACATTTCCGTCCTTGCCCGGATCGAAGGCCGGGTGCAGGGCGTATGGTATCGTGCCTGGACGGTCGAGGAAGCGCGTAAGCGCGACCTGACCGGCTGGGTGCGCAACCGCACGGATGGCACGGTCGAAGCCCTGTTTTGTGGCTCGGTGGCCGGGGTGCAATCCATGATCGCGGCCTGCCATGATGGCCCGACGCATGCGAATGTCACCCGCGTGCATGAAGAACCCGGCCTTGAAGATGGGTTCACCACCTTTGAAAAACGCCCGACTGTCTGACTGCGGGCCGCCGGATTGGCGCCTTTATCAAATCGCGTCCAAAGCCTTTTTCCGCCCCGATGCAGAAAAGGCTTTTTCTTTGGTGCAGTGCGGTGGCATGCTCTTGCAATCCTGTCCGGCTGGTCAGATCGCTGTTTTGCGTATCGGGTGTGCTATGGCCGGATCGGGAACCAAACAGGGAGAATAAAACATGAAATTGACGACGAAATCATTTGGCGTTGCTGTTCTTCTGGCGGGATCGGCCTTTGGTGCGCAGGCCCAGGAACCGGCACAGAATGACGGTTTGAACGCATCGCTTTGGTATCAGACCTCGGTCGAATATAAAACCACGGCCCTTTCGGTTTATGCAGGCGCGCAGCGTCTTCTCGATGCGGCGATTGGTGATCATGGCTGGACCGCCGCCCTTGAACAGGATGGCAACTATTCGGCCAAACCGCCCGCGATCATCCTTGATGTTGATGAAACCGTGCTCGATAACTCGGCCTATCAGTCATGGGTTGTGACCGCCAATACGTCTTACAGCTCCAAAACATGGGCGGCATTTGTCGAAGACGCGATTTCAACCCCGACGCCGGGCGCGCTGGAACTGACCAAGGCCGCGGCCGACAAGGGCGTTGAAGTCTTCTATGTCACCAACCGCAAGGCCGCCGAAGAAGCCGCGACCATCAAAAACCTGCAGGAATATGGCTTCCCTTATGCTGATGCGGATCATGTGATGGTGCGCGGTGAAAAGGAAGAATGGGGTTCGGCCAAGGCCACCCGCCGCGAAGCGGTGGCTGCTGATTTCCGCGTCATCATGATGTTTGGCGATAACTTCGGCGATTTCACCGATGATGTCGATGGCACCATCGATGAACGCCTTGAAGTCATGGACAAATACGCGACCTATTGGGGCGAGCGCTGGTTCATGCTGCCAAACCCGACCTATGGGTCATGGGAATCCGCGGCATTTGGCAATGACTGGAAAAAATCCCCCGAAGTCCGCCGTCAGGACAAGCTTGACGCGCTCAATAGCTGGTCGGGCCCGAAAGAATAATTTCTTTCGCATCTGACGGTAGAAAGGGGGCGTGCCATGATCGGCGCGCCCCTTATTTCATGACCCAGCGGAATGCGCGTTTAAGCTCGGCGGTGCCGTTGTGATCGTACCAGCGGCCATGCGACATAATCACCCGTTCCGGTGCCCAGTCGATCATCTGATTTACCGCCTTACGCAGACTTTCCTTATGCCCGGCAAAGGTCATGCGCATATCACGCGGCGCACATCCATCCGGGTCCATCGAGCCAAACATCCGCACCAGCCACCGCCAGATCGGGCTTTTGATCTTGTGGGCCTCGAAATTCTCGATCAGGTCGGTCAGGATCAGGCTGTTTGATTTCGGGTGATAAAACACGGCCTCGCACAAATAGCCGCCGCGCACCATCACCTGTTTGATTTCATCCGCCCATTCCGGTTCGGCAGTATCGGCAAGTTCGGCATCAAACGATACCGTCATGCCGACCGACTTCGCCCGTTTGATCACACCGGGCGCACAGAAACTTTGCGCCGTCGGATAGGCCGCCTGCCATTCCGGCACCCCGGCATAATGGATGGTGTTGGGTGCAATCAGACAGGCAACTTCGCCCAGCGCATCAACACTTGCCTTAAGCTCCGCCGTCAAACGGATCGGTGAATGGACAAACAGCTTCTCTGACGCCAGCCGGATGATCGTCATTCGGGTCGGAAACGGCAATTTCATGCCCAGATACTGAAACCCGATCACCGGACCATCAATGATCCAGATATCATCCCCAATGGCCTTGGGAACATTCAGCGGATCATAGGTATCAATCGAAAACATCGCAGACCTTTATGGGGTTGGGGGCGCCCATGATGTGGTTTATTTCACGATCTTGCCGGGATTGAGCATACCATCGGGATCAATCGCGTCTTTGATCGCGCGCAAAAGCTTCATCTTTTCCGGGCTGGCATAGCGGGCCAGTTCATCAAGCTTCAGCTTGCCAATGCCATGTTCGGCACTGATGGAGCCGCCAAGATCGGCGACAATGTCATGGATCAGACGGTTAAGCGTTTCCCAGCAATCGAGAAACGCCTGTTTTTCCATCTCGACCGGCTGGGTGAAATTGAAATGGATATTGCCATCGCCGACATGGCCAAACGGGCAGGGGCGAATGCCCGGAATCAGATCCCCGGCCGCCGCCATGCCACGCATAAGCAATTCCGGCACCCTGGAAACCGGGACCGACACATCATGCTTGATGCTGCCGCCTTCAAACCCCTGTGCCTCGGGGATGCCTTCGCGGATCGCCCAAAGATTGGCGCGCTGGGCTTCGGACTGCGCCAATGCCGCATCGCTGGCAAGGCCGGCCTCAAGGGCGGCTTCCAGAAGGTCGCTTAGGACCTCGTTCAGGTCATCCTTGGGCCGTGACGAGGTCAGTTCGATCATCACATACCAGTCCGAAGGGGCGGCAAGCGGGGCGGATAGCCCCGGCAGGTGTGCCACCGTCATATCATGGGCAAAGCCGCAGATCAGTTCGAACGCGGCAATCGCATCACCGCTTTCACGCCGTGCGAGTGCCAGAAGGTCAAGAGCCGCATCCGGTCCGGGGACGGCAACCCACGCGGTCGCGACATGGCGGGGCTTGGGAAACAGTTTCAAGCTCGCCTTGGTGATAATGCCAAGCGTCCCTTCGGCCCCGATAAACAGATCGCGCAGGTCATAGCCGGTATTGTCCTTGCGCAATTTCGAAAGCCCGTTCCACACGCTGCCATCGGGCAGAACAACCTCAAGCCCCAGAACCAGATCGCGGGTATTGCCATACCGGATGACGTTCAACCCGCCGGCATTGGTCGCAAGGTTGCCGCCAATCTGGCAGGTTCCCTCCGACCCAAGGCTAAGCGGGAAGATCAGATCACGATCAAGGGCAGCTTCCTGAAGAGTTTGCAGGATCGCACCGGCTTCGACGGTGGCGGTAAAATCGCGCGCATCGATATCAATGATCCGGTTCATCCGTTTAAGGTTCAGGATCACCTCGGCGGCATTGGCAACCGCCCCGCCGCATCGCCCGGTATTGCCGCCCTGGGGCACAATCGCAATGCCATGGGTTGCACAGATCGCGACACATTTGGCGACTTCATCGGTATTGGCGGGATAAAGCACCATGCCCGCGTCGCCTGCAAACTTGCCACGTGCCTCGGCATTATGCGTGGCCAGAATATCGGCCTCCATGCTCCAGCCTTTCGGGCCAAGGGCATCCTGAAGTTCCTTGATCGCGCTGGCGGGCAGGATGTGCATGGGGCTGTTTTCCGCTCGGCTGAGGTTTGGAAGAATTACGGGGTCGGATGAAGGGCGCGCGGCGCGCTGGCGCGTTTCATCCGGTCATTGATCGCAAGCCCAAGACCGGCATCGGGGATCGGCGCAATCGCGATCCCGTCAAAGCGCGGCTGATCGGCTTCGTGCAGTTTGGCAAACAGGTTGGCGGCGGCCTCGCGATCATCGCCGGTTTTCGAAAGCCACAGGACCTTGTCAAACCCCTTTGTCACGCAATCGCCGAATGCCAGCAATATTTCATGGCCGTATTTCTTCTGATCCGGTGCCGTCGCATTCAGCCGCACCGGCAATCCCGGCGCATAATGGCTGGTCAGCATTCCGGGGCTTTTGGGGGCGTTGTCATCGGTTTCGGCCATCACGACGTCGCATCCCAGAACTTCCGCCACCTGATCGCGGGTAATCCCGCCGGGGCGGAGCATCACGACGCGGTCGGTGGTCAGGTCAATCACCGTGCTTTCAAGCCCGACCCCACATGGGCCACCATCCAGAATCATGCCAATCGCATTGCCAAGGGATGCTGCCACATGGGCGGCTGTTGTCGGGCTGATCCGCCCGGACCGGTTGGCCGAGGGGGCGGCAATCGGGCGGCCGACCGCGCGCAATAATGCGCGCGCCATTTCGTGGGCGGGCACACGCACCGCAATGCTTGGCAACCCGGCGGTGGTCAATTGCGATACATTGCTGTCGGAACGCTTTGGTAAAACAAGCGTCAGCGCACCGGGCCAGAACGCATCGGCAAGCTTATCGGCACGCGCATCGAAAACCGCATGCTGGGCCGCCGCATCCCGGTCAGGAAAATGGCTGATCAGCGGGTTGAAGCTTGGCCGTTGTTTGGCGGCAAAAATGCCCGCAACCGCATCATCATTGGTGGCATCCGCGCCCAGCCCGTAAACCGTTTCGGTCGGAAACGCGACAAGCTCGCCCGCGCGCAACTTGGCCGCGGCCTGCGTCAGGGCACCTTCGGAATAGGGGCGGATCGTCAAAGCCGGGGACATCAAGCATTCCATAAAAAATATAGCTCTATGAAATACCTAGCGACGATAGGGCTTAATGACAAGCTGGAACCGACTTTATCGCTGTTTGCATTGATCGAATGATCATCCCGGTTTAGGGTGTCGGTCGCAGGAAGAACCCGATGATTGATCCCGGTTCGCACGTGGTGCGTGTCAAAGCCTGCATCCCTGATATCCGGCCTGCTGCAAACACCCGCTCAGGTCCTCAAAACGGTGTAATCCATCGCAAGGAGGGCCTTTCATGCCTTTGCACATGCCATCCATTCCGCCGAAAATTGCCATTCCGCTGGCCCTGATTAATCTGGCGTCCTTTGTTTCGCAGATCATCCAGATCGGCGTGATCGATACGCTTTTGCCGCTGGCACTGACCAATGCCGGATTAGGGGAACGGCATGGCGGCATGATGCTGTCGCTTTACTGGATTGCCGATCTGATCGGTGGTTTTTTTGTCGCGGCGGTTTTGCGCAAAACCCATCCCTTCGTCCCGCTTTTGATCAGTGGCCTGTCATTTTTCATCCTGATTGTCGTGGTGATGTTTGCGCCGCAATCGGCGCTTGTCCTGCCCGCAACCCTGTTTGCCGGGGTGGGGCTGATCCTGCGGTGGGTGGTGTGTGACGGGCTGATCGTGCAACTGGCCCCGCGTGATAAACTGGGCCGGGTGGTTGGCTTTCATGAAACCCTGATGGGGCTTGGCATTGTTCTGGGCCCGGTCCTGATTGGCTGGTTTGGAACGGATGCATTCGCCATGTCGGGCATTGCCCTTGTTGCGGCGATCATCCCGCTTTTCTGTGCTGTTGCCATGCCGCGCCTTGAAATGGCATCAACCCAGAAGGGCGCGGGGGCAGCATTGCGACGCTGGATTGATCATTGGGATCTGGTGCTGATTGCCTTTGTCGCGGGGTTTGTTGAAATCTGCTTTTTATCGGTCCTGCCGTTGCAATCGCAACGTGACACCGGCCTTGCCGAAGCTGGTTTGTGGCTGGCGGCGGTCTTTGTGTTTGGCGGCACGATCTGCCAGCCGCTTGTCGGTTATGTTTCGGATAGAAGCGGTCCGGTCAAACTGGCTTGGCTGTGCTTTGGTCTGCTTCTGGTTGGCGCGGTGCCCATGGCGCTTGCCGGATATGGCATCATGGCGGCGATTATCCTGTTTGCGCTGGGTGTTGCGGTGGCTGGGCTTTATACCGCTGCCGTCCTGATCGCGGCCAGTGGCCAGGGGCAGGGATATCAGATCGGCGTTCTGGTGATCGTCTCGCAAAGCTATACGCTGGGGGCCATTGTTGGCCCGTCGGCGGGGACGTCGCTTCTGGTGATGGTCGGAAGCTGGGCCTTGCCGATCCTTGTTCTACTGTCGGCAGGCATATCGGTACTTCTTTTGATGATGCGCCGGACCACACCGGCACCGGGAACCTAACCCCAAACAGCGCAGAGCCGCCATCAAGATGGCGGCTCCATTTTACGCTCTAGCCCGGTGGTCGCTCCGCGGCAGTGACCCGGACCGCGTCGCCGTGATTCCGGCGGCTATTTACGTCACCTACACTGTGTGTGGCGATGGCGCGATCATCATTCAAATTGCCAAAAATGTCAAGGTTTCTGCGGTCTGGCATGCATCGTGATATGCGCCATATGCAAGGCGGCCTGCCTTTGATGCGTCGCACAAAAGACAAGCCGCTATGATCGTTCTGTTATTCGGATCGCCTACCGCTTCGCGATAGATCAGGATTGGTAGGTCACCGGCACGGATGGGCTGCGTGCGATGAAGAACGGATTGCGGAAATCGGCCTTGCCATAGGCAAACCGAGTCCCGTCCATATTCTCGACCACGCCACCCGCCGCCGCCAGAACCGCATGACCGGCCCCGATATCCCATTCCATGGTCGGGCCAAGCCGTGGATAAAGGTCAGCGACCCCTTCGGCCAGAAGGCAGAGCTTGAGCGAACTTCCCGCCGGGCGCAGTTCCTTGACCGCAAGGTCGCCCAGAAACGCCTTCATCGCGTCGGGATCGCCATGCGAACGTGACCCGACAACCACAACGCCGTCTTCGGGCATGTCGCGCACGGTGATGGCGCGCGTACTGTCGTTACCATCACCACTGCCTTCAATCAGCTTCGCGCCATCCGGCCCGCCGTAATAAAGCTTTTCAATTGCCGGGGCATAAACCACGCCCAGAACCGGCGTGCCCTTTGCAATCAGGGCGATATTGACGGTAAACTCGCCGTTGCGTTTGATGAATTCCTTGGTCCCGTCCAGCGGATCCACCAGCCAGAAGAAATCGGTATCCCCGTTGACATCGGGAATGTCACCCGCAGCCGCACTTTCCTCGGACACGATTTTGACATTTGGGGTCAGGGCGCGAAGACCGGGCAGGATCACCGCCTCGGCGGCGTCATCGGCCTCGGTCACGGGGGATGCGTCATCCTTGGACCGGACTTCGAAATCGGTGTCATAGATTTTCATCATGGCGGCACCGGCGCGGCGCGCAATTTCAATCAACCCGTTTTCAAGGGCACTGGCATCGGCCGGAAGGGCAATCGTCATGGCAATCTCGTCTGGTTAATCTTTTGCGTGCAAAGGGCATAGGGAATTTTGCCCATCACGTCCAGTAAGACCGTCCCATTATGGCGAGATCACGTTCACTTTCCTGTTCACGTTCATCATCGCAATCATCTGCCCTCAGGACGATATGCCCGGTCACGCCGGTTGACCGATCCGAAACCGGTTGCGATAGCGGGCCGGGGGCACGTGGGCGATATCGCGAAACGCGATGCGAAATGTTTCCATCGACTGGAACCCGCATTGCTCGGCAATGTCACCCAGCGGCAAACTGGTTTCTTCAAGCAATTTCATCGCACGCAATACCCGTTCACGCCGCAGCCATTTAAGTGGCGCCATGCCGGTGCCTTCGCGGAAACGCCGTAAAAACGTTCTTTCGCTTAGTCCCGAAAAGTTGGCCATTTCGCCGATTTCAATCGGTTCGGCCAGTTTGCCGCGTGCCCAGTCCAGAACGGCTGCAATCGATTTGCCCGGTCGTTCCTGTACAGGTGCTTCGACATATTGCGCCTGTCCCCCATCACGATGGGGCGGCATCACCAACCGCCGTGCGACCACATTGGCAACCTGCGCGCCATGATCGGACCGGATCACATGCAAACAGGCATCAATCCCCGCACTGCTGCCCGCCGATGTGATGATCTGGCTGTTTTCGACATATAAAACATCATCGACAATCTCGATATCGGGATACATCGCGTGCAGCCGGTCGGTATATCGCCAATGCGTCGTCGCCCGCCCGTTTGCCAGCAACCCGCTTGCCGCCAGAACAAACACGCCCGAACAGATGCTTACCAACCGGCAGCCGCGGGCATGAGCACGCCTTAACGCATCACAAAGTGCCACATCGGGCATCACATCCGCCCCGCGCCAGCCGGGGATGATCACGGTATCGGCCTGATCAATCAATTCGATCCCGGCATCGGTCGCCACCCGAAATCCGCCCATCGCGCGGATTTCCGGGTCAATTCCCGCAATCGAACAGCGATACCACGGAAAATCAAACTCCGGCCGGGGCAGGGCAAATGCCTCTAGGGCGATGCCAAATTCAAATGTGCAAAGCCCGTCATAGGCCAGCACCACAACATGATGCAGGGCGTCGGTTGGTTTGATATCTGCGGCACGATGATCGGGCATGACCGGATTTGATTCCGTTAAAATGCGGTTTGGCGAAAAATTACCGAACAATGGCATTTTGGCCACTATCGCAAAAAATGGCAATCGTTACGATCATCCCATCACCCATGATGATTGAAAACGGAGCCACCCGAATGAAAAGCCTGATCAATGAAATCAACCCCGCACCGTCGCATATTGCACGCGCCCATTTTGATGCGATGCTGCAATTTGAAACCGATTGCTGGGATACTCATGCAAGCCTGCAATCCGGGGCCGATGATTTCATTCTTGTCGATGTCCGGTCCCCCGCGCTGTATCACGGCGGCCATATCGAAGGCGCGATCAATATCCCGCACGGCAAGATGACCGAACGCCGCATGGCCGAATATCCCGCCGGTAAAACTTTTGTGGTTTATTGCGCCGGTCCGCATTGCAATGGTGCCAACAAGGCCGCCTGTCGGCTGGCCGCCCTTGGCCTGCCGGTCAAACTGATGATTGGCGGTGTGACCGGATGGATCGACGAGGGGTTCAACCTGACGGAACCTGTTGCCTGATCTGACGGTAACCATCTCTAATACTGGCCGACAGGATCGCTGCCTGTCGGCCCATCCTATTCTTTGCCACCGGATCGCACCAATGACGTCATCACCAGTGCCGTATGAAATCCGCACCGCCGTCCCGGATGATCTGCCCCGTCTGATTGACCTGATTGCCGATCACGCGGATTTTGAACGCCAGAAGGTCAATCGCACCCATCTGGCCGAAAACCTGCCCCGATATCTGTTTGGCGCGGATGCCCGCCTGAGCGTGATGGTGGCGGGCAGGGGTGGGGAACTGGTCGGCTATGGTGCGGCCAGTATCGAATTTTCAACATGGAAGGCCGCCTGCTTCCTGCATCTGGATTGTCTTTACCTTGCGCCGCAAAGCCGTGGTGCCGGACTTGGCGCGCGGATGCTGGCCGCGTTTGAAAATCTGGCACGGCAGCAAAACCTTGGCTGGATGGAATGGCAAACGCCCGACTGGAATATCGATGCTGCCCGGTTTTATGAACGCAATGGGGCACGGGCCCTGCCAAAGCTGCGCTTTGCGAAAACGCTGTCTCACATCCCTAGCCGGTGATCGATTTCTTTAACGCGGCCATCAAATCATCATGCAATGCCAAATGCCCCGGCAGGATCGGGCCATCATCGCCGGTCGGTGAAATACCGGGTTCAATCCTGTTCCGGGCAAGATCGGGCAACAGATTTTCGGTCAGTTCAACCAGGGTGATCGCGGTCGGGACGTAGCCGGTTTGCGCTATCTCGTTCCACGCATCCGCATGGTCATGGCTTGCGAAAAACGGGCAATATCGGGTGCCATCATTGCCGGGGCACAACAGCCAGCCTTTGTCATAAAGCCCCCAAACCCCTTCCCACGCGATCACGCTTTCAATGAAGTAACGATAGCGTCCTTCACGGGCATTGATGTTGTCCGATCCTGCAATGCTCATGACATCGGGGTCGGTTGCTGCCAGAAATACTTGGGCGAGATGTCCTTGCCCGAGATGCCGCGCGTCACAAACCGTTGTGCCCGCATGCGATCCGACCAATGATCCGTCGAAAGCCCGGCCTTGCGTTTAAGCTGTGCCACGAAATCCGCCGGATCAGGCAATTGCTCCCAGACTTGAGGCAGGAACAAGCCACGATGATTGCCATCCGACAGGATAATGCCATCCTCATGGGGTGTCAGTTTGGCGATCAGATCGGCCTCGTTTTCAAACGGAAAATCACGCGGCGGGGAGAGGACCGAGATGGATAATTCCAGATCGTCATTCAATTCATCTTGGCGAAGGCCCGGAAAGCGCGGGTCGCCAAACCCGGCCTTGAAGGCATTTTCACACAAATCCGTCGCCAGATCGCGATGCGCCATCACCGATCCGATGCAGCCGCGAAGCTGGCCTGATTTCTTTAATGTCACAAAGCACGCACCCGGTTGCAGAAGTTCGGGCGAAACCGATGCCGGATCAATGCGAAGCGGCCCGCCATGCGTGATGCCGTGCCGGATTGATTGCCGTGCAAGGTCAATCATCTTCGCCCCGTGATCGGCCAGAAGCTTTTCGGTCATGCCGACAAAGCCGCCTGATGATTTGCTCGTCTTTTCATCCTCGCGCATGTCCTTTGATCCTGCATAAACCGCCCACGCGCCATAGCCGACCACACGTGATTTATCGCCCGTCACATCGCCGGAATTACACATGCCAAGCGTCCTGATCCGCATGCCGCGCTTGCGGGCCGACATCAACATACCCGCAACCGGTAGCGCGCCGCATGCATCGCTGCTTGTGATGCTTTCGGCGTCAAACCGCTCGATCATCACGCGCGTATTATCGTCGATGCGCTTGGCGGTGTCGTAATCATGAAAATGCGACAGGTCCGATGAAATCACGATCAGGGTTTCCGGCCCGCCCCAAAGCGCCTCGATCACCTCATGCACCTGCCATGCGCTGCATCGGCTGACCAGCAGGGGCACAATGCCGATATCGGCATTTTCGCCAAAAAGCCGCTGGATAAACGGCAATTCGATCTCAAGCCCGTGTTCAAGCCGGTGCGCCTCGTCCAGAACCTGCACCTGTGGCCATGCAAGGGCCGCCTGCAATCCGGCAAGGTCGCAGCGCACATCGCCAAGCGGTGTGGCAAACCCGTCCGCCCTGGCAATCGCAATCCCCTGAAACGCCATGCGATGCGCGGGGCCAATGATCACGATCCGTTTGACCGTGCCCTTTAACGCCCGAACGGTGGCAAAACCCAATCCGGCAATCGCGCCCGAAAACATCAGCCCGGCATGGGGCACAATGATCGCCTTGGGGATTGGCCTATCATTCTCCGTCTGGCTCTCGACCGCCGCATGGATCAACCCGTCAATCTCGCTGCGCAACATATCGGGTGCAGCGGGATAAAACGTTCCGGCAATGGCGGGCGGGCGGATAATCGTCATGACGCTTCCAATGATGGGCTTCCTTTGAAAAAGATAGCGATCAGGGCTACACTTTGAAAGGACAAGCTAACAATCGTGAACCCGGTCAGGGTCCAAAGCGCCATGAATGTCACGACCCCGCAAATAGGAACCGTCCCCGGACGCTACTGGCACCATCTTGATGATGGCCGTATCCAGTGTGATGTCTGCCCGCGCTTTTGCAAGCTGAAGGACGGGCAGCGGGGCTTGTGCTTTGTCCGGGCGCGCGAGGGCGATCAGGTGGTTTTGACCACATGGGGCCGGTCATCGGGCTTTTGCATCGATCCGATCGAAAAAAAGCCTCTTAATCATTTCCTGCCCGGCACCCCGATCCTGTCATTTGGTACGGCGGGCTGCAATCTGACCTGCAAGTTCTGCCAGAATTACGAGATTTCCAAGGCGCGTGAAATGGACAGGCTGGGATCGCTTGCGACACCTGAAATGATCGCCAGAACCGCAAAGGAATATGGCTGCTCGGCGGTGGCATTCACCTATAACGATCCGGTGATCTTTCTGGAATATGCCGTTGATGTTGCGCAGGCCTGCCGCGAAATGGGCATTCGCACCGTCGCCGTCACGGCGGGATATATTGGCGATAAAGCCCGCGAGGAATTTTTCCGCCATATGGACGCGGCCAATGTGGACCTCAAGGGCTTTACCGAGGATTTTTATCACAAGCTTTGTTCCGCCCATCTGGCCGATTTTCTTGAAACGCTTCAATACCTTAAACATGAAACCGGGGTGTGGTTCGAACTGACCAATCTGGTGATCCCCGGCGAGAATGACAGCGACGCCGAATTTGATGAAATGACATCGTGGGTGCAGCGTGAACTCGGCCCCGATGTGCCGATGCATTTCACCGCCTTTCATCCCGACTGGAAAATGATGGATCATCCGCGCACCCCGCCCGAAACCCTGATCCGGGCGCGTGAGATCGCGATGAAAAACGGCATTCGTTATCCTTACGTCGGCAATGTCCATGACAAGGCGGGATCAAGTACCTTTTGCCATCATTGCGGCCAAATCCTGATCGGGCGGGACTGGTATCAGTTATCGGATTGGAACCTTGATGCGTATGGGGCCTGCACTCATTGCGGCACCCATTGTGCGGGTGTGTTCCAACCGCGCCCCGGCACATGGGGGCCAAAGCGCCAGCCGGTGCGTTTGGTCGCGCCAAGTGCGGGTTCGGCACCAGCATCCTGATGGCGTTTTTGCTTCCATTATGGGCAAAGAAGGCTAAATTGCCGCCAGTTTAGTCTGGACGTGAAATCACCCCATGAAAATCCGCAAAGCCAGCATTTCCGACGTCAGCGCCATTTTCGCCATCCGAAGCCGGGTGCGCGAAAATCATCTATCCGTCGATCAGCTTGCCGAACGCGGGATTACCAAGGCCGCCTTTGGCAAATGGATTGCCGATGGCTATGGCATGTGGGTGGCCGATCTGGATGGCGCGGCGGCGGGCTTTGCCATTGCCATCCCGCGTGAGGCAACATTATGGGCGCTGTTCGTTGATCCCGATTTCGAAGGCCGCGGGGTGGGCCGGGCCCTTTTGCGCGTGGCCGAGGAATGGTTGTTTGCCCAAGGCTGCAGCGACATTTCGCTGACCACCGATGCCGATCCCAAAATCCGCGCGCACCGCTTTTATGAAAACAATGGCTGGCATTGCACCGGCGATGCGGACAAGGGGCAGGTTGAATACATCAAATCCAACCCGACCCTGTCGCTGTTTGATTTTGGTTAACGCCGTTCACTTTACCGGAATGCCGCGCGTTTTCTTCTGGCTTGGCCCGATCAGGATCGGCGCATAGCCAATCAGAAACGCCAGCCACCCGATCAGCCAGCAAAGGGTCGCCGCTGCCAGAACCGGAAGGTAAGCATCCGGGAACTGCCCGACCAGAAGCCGCAGCACGGTCGAAACCCACACCAACCCGAATGCGGCATTCAAGGCCCGGCTTGCGCGCAATTCCCGCCCGGTATGGCCAAGGGCGGCCCGCCCGCCAATCGCGATAATCATACACGCCATCGCCCCGCCGGTAAGCCCGTGCAGGGCATCACGCGCCGCGATCACGTCCGGCCAGATATGGGCGATGCCAAACGCCGCCAATCCGGCAGGCACCCAGAAATAGGCGAAATGCAACATCGCCACCAACGGATCGCGCAGCGTCAGGTGCCCGCGCCAGCGTACCATGCGAAGCCCGTGCAGGATGGCCGTAATCAGCAACGCCGCGCCAAAGATGACGCCATCCGTATCCACCATCCCGATCACGATGGTGATGGCAAGGGCGGCAAGGCACACGCCGTCAAAACGCGTAAACATCACCGGCATCGTGGCATACGGCCGTTCGCGTTGCAGCCAGTTGCGCGTAAAGGCCGGGATGATCCGCCCGCCAATCAGCGCGATCAGAAGCACGATCAGCAAAATTGCACTTTGATAAATCACCATCGCATCAAGCGCGATCAGGCCAAGTGCGCTTGCAATAAACATTCCGTCAAAGGCGGTAATCAGCCCCAGAATACCAAGGATTTTAAGGTTGCGATAATTCCGCCCCAGCACAAGCTCCCGCGCGGCAATCACGATAAGGGCGACGAAATAACCAAGCCCGCCGATGATGGTCAAGGCGGGCGGCAATGCCTCGCCAAAGCCAATCGCGAGCCGCGCGATGAGCCAGCACGCGGCAAGCCCCATCAGCAATCCGCCCGCAACGCCGGGCCGCCCCGTCCAGTTGGCAATCGCGGTTAGCAGGAACCCGCCAATCGCCGCCCCGCCAAAGCCGAAAATCATTTCATGCCCGTGCCAAAGCGACGGCGTGCCAAGCGACGGTGTCGGTACGCCATGCGCCATCCCCGCCACCCACCAGACCACGGCCACCTCCGCAATCAGCCCGGCAAACAGAAACATCGGGCGAAACGCGCCACTCCAGAATGGGTGCGGTGCGGGGGCGGGTTCGGATATCGAGATCGGCGTGGTTTTCGCATTCATCATGGCACCGTCAAACAAGCAGGGGACTAAGTTGGAACAGTTCCATCATAGGCCGCGATTGTGCGCCTGCCTTGACATTGAGCAATCGGCCAAAATCACCGTGGAAACACGTGGGTGGTCGTCATGGGCCTGTCATATCGGTAAAATCCCGCAGGTTTTTGAGCAATAAGCCTTTTCTTCGCCATTTAACGCGCTAGATTAGGGAAAGCATTCAAGCATCGGCGGGATTGCCGGTGCAGACACCACATATGCCCGAAACATGACAGGAGCCTTTTTCTCATGAAGATCACGTTCTCCGATCTCGCCATCCCGACCTCGGGCGCTGTGATCGCCTTTGCCACCGATGGCGGCGATCTGATGCCAAGTGCCGTGGCGCTGGACGAAGCAACCGGCGGCGCACTTGCCAAGGCGATCAAGGGATCGACCTTCAAGGGGAAAGCAGGGCAAAGCCTGCAGCTTCTGGCACCGGCCAATACCGATCTTTCGCGCATCATCGTGTTCGGGATTGGCAAGGAAGCCGAATTTGACGTGATCGCCGCCCAGAAACTTGGCGGCAATGTCACCGTGCGCGCCCTTTCGACCGGCGAGAAGGACGTGACCGTCCTGTTTGACATGGAAGGCATGGCCTGTGATTTCGCCACCGGTGCGATGCTGCGCGATTATCGTTTCGATAAATACCGCACCACCGAAACCAAGGAAGATAAACCGGTCCTGAAATCCATTGCGATTGCCGCGCGCGATCACAAGGACGCCAAAAAACAGTTCGACAGTGCCAAAAAGGTTATCGAAGGTGTGTTCTTCACCCGCGATCTGGTGTCTGAGCCTGCCAATGTGCTGTATCCCGAAAGCTTCATGAAAGAAGTCAGCGCGCTTGAAAAACTCGGTATCGAGATCGACGTGCTTGACGAAAAGGAAATGAAAAAGCTTGGCATGGGCGCACTTCTGGGCGTCTCGCAAGGTTCGGCGCACAAGCCCTATATGGTTGTCATGCGCTGGAACGGTGGCAAGAAAAAAGACGCACCGGTCGCGTTTGTTGGCAAGGGTGTGACCTTTGATACCGGCGGTATTTCGATCAAACCGGCTGCTGGCATGGAAGACATGAAATTCGATATGGGCGGGGCTGGTGTGGTTTCTGGCCTGATGAAGGCACTGGCCGGGCGTAAGGCCAAGGCCAACGTGATCGGCGTCATCGGCCTTGTTGAAAACATGCCATCAAGCACGGCTCAGCGTCCGGGCGATGTTGTGACCTCCATGTCGGGCCAGACCATCGAAGTCATCAATACCGACGCCGAAGGCCGCCTTGTCCTGTGTGATGCCCTGACCTATGTGCAGGAAAAATACGATCCGAAACTGATCGTCGATCTGGCGACGCTTACCGGCGCGATCATCATTGCGCTGGGCCATGAAAATGCCGGGCTGTTTTCCAACAATGATGAATTGTCCACCCAGATCACCAATGCCGGTCTTGCGGTCAATGAAACCGTCTGGCGCCTGCCACTGTCGAAGGCCTATGACAGCCAGCTTAAATCCGACATCGCCGATATGAAAAACGTTGGCGGCCGTCCGGCTGGCTCCATCACGGCGGCACAGTTCCTGCAACGCTTCATCACCAACGATCGCCCGTGGGCGCATCTTGATATCGCTGCCATGGCCTGGGCGACGAAGGATAGCGAAGTCACGCCAAAGGGCGGCACTGGCTTTGGCGTGCGTCTGCTGGATCGCTTTGTGGCCGATAATCACGAAGCCTGATTAAAGATCAAACGCATATCGCAAACAAAAATGCACCAAGGCCGGGGAATTTCTCCGGCCTTGGTTTTAGAAAATACCTTTTACTTCACGCCGATCTGATCAATGGCTTTATTCCAGTCGTCATCATCCTGAAGGTCTTGGCGATCATTATTATGGCCCGAAACCCAGACGTCAAAGTTCTGGCTTCCGGCATTGGGATTCTGACATCTGGCGCGTGCTGCGATCCAGGGATTCACGCCCAATGTGTTCATGATCGTCTCATATGCCTCAACGTCGTAATATTTGTCATAGATGACATTGACGCAACTTGAATACCCGTCGGGCGCGGGGGCTGTGTTTCGTGACAAAACGTATCCTTGACCATATTGTGTACGGTCCCGGAAATAGAAGGTTTGCTGATAAATGCTCTCCTGACTTTGGGAAAGCGATGTCGTGTTATAGAAGGCTTCGGCGGCTGGTGTTGCCGTTATACTCAATGTGACGGATTGATTGCCAGCATCCGGGTTGTTCGGGGAAATCTTGCCAAAGGCATCTGCGGCCGCCTGATTGAGAAGTTGCAGGCCGACCCCTTGGCCCGGCGGGTTGGCACAGGCCAGCTGCAAGACCATGGAACCGATATTCTGGCTGCCGGGTGTCGGTTGCCATTCGGTGGCATACAGTCCGACATTTGCACCATTTGCCGTGCAAACATAGCGCTGCATTGTCGGGTTTTTGTGCCCGCGGGAACTGATGTACTGCCCGATTTGCTTGCTGCTTTCCTTGATTTCCTGCCCCTGATAAAGCGGGTAGTAATCGCCGTACCGCCATAGATCAAGGGGATCGGTAATGCGTTTGCACAACGAGGCAACAATTTGACTGTCATTGGCGGTGTGCACCTTGTAGCCAACATTGACACCCTTGACCTGGGTCTCCTTGCTTTCGCGTTGCTCGGCTTGCAGGGTGCAGGCGATCTGGGCATTTGCCGCTTGGGGCAAGCCCAAAGCAGCAATCGCAGTGCTAAGATAGATTAAAACAAGACCAGACTTCATAACCGTTTTAACTCCATGCTGTAACGTCAGTCTGTTTGACGATGACAAGCTTATTTCGTGATGGGTTAGGAGGACTGACTTGCCCGGTCTGACGGATCAGGGTAGAAATCGACCATGGCTGACATCTGGTTCTATCATCTGACCGCGTCCCCGCTGGAACGTGCATTGCCGACCCTGCTGTCCAAGACATTGGAGCGGGAAAAACGTGCTATTGTCATGACCGGAACCGAAGAGAGGATCGAAGCGCTCAATACCCTGCTTTGGACCTATGACGCCGCAAGCTGGATGCCCCATGGTTCGAAATCCGATGGTGACCCGGAAATGCAGCCGGTCTGGCTGACATCCGAGGATGAAAATCCCAACGGGGCGCAATTTTTGTTTCTGACCGACCGGGCGATAAGCGAGAAGATCGCCGATTATGAACGGGTCATCATGCTGTTTGATGACCGCGATCATGAGGCGGTGGCCGAGGCGCGCACCCGCTGGAAAGACTGGAAAGATGCCGGGCACAAGCTGTCTTACTGGCAGCAGACCCCGCAAGGGTCGTGGGAAAAGAAGGCCGAAAGCTGAGTGCTTTTGGCAACGCTTAGGGCGTGCCGGACCCCGACGTCACATCCTCAAACAGGATTTCCACCAGCGCCTTGGTGACGTCATTCTGGCTTAGTTTTCCGGCGGCCATTTCATTGATTGCCGGGAAACTGTCCGCTGAAAGAGCAAACAGCTTTGTCTGGATTTCAGATGCCCGCACCGGCCAGTCCGGATCGATTTGCGCCAGACCCAGCAACATCGCACGTGCCATCTGATCGGCATCACCACTTTTGATCGCGTCCTGAACCTGCGGGATTTGTTTGGCCTCGGACACGGCAACGTCAAGCGTCGCCAGAAGATCGGCCAATGCCTTTGCCTGAATCTGAATATCGGTCACCGGGTAATTCTGTTCGATGTCGCGCAACGGGGCGACGGCGGCCGATGTGCCGTAGCTCGACAGATAGGCAATCGCCCCGCCCAACTGCCAGCTTTCCCACTTTTTCCACGAGCCGGCTTTAAGGTCATCGATCATCGGCGTGGCGATGGTGCCGCCATATTGCCGGAAAATCTGGTCAATCGCCTGTGGGGCCGGGCGGCCGGTCACGCGGGTTGCTTCCTGCGTTGCAAGGGCGGCGATATCTTTCAGGGCCTGTTGATAGTCGCTTTGTGCCGTCATCGGAAAGCTCCCGTTTCATATGTCACGATATCACGCATCAACCGCTGTCCACCAGTTGGCATAGCGCACATTGCCAAACGCCGCCTGACCGTCATAGGGCGTGCGCAATTCGTTGGTGCCGCAGTGAATTTCGCCAAGTGCAACGTGATAGTCATCCCAGTCATCAATGAAGTCGCAGGTGGGGCCATTGACAATGGCAGCGATTTTCTGGGTCAAATCACGTTCAAAAAGATCATATCCGTGATTGGGATTTGTATTGTCCTCGATCCACGGGCCGAAAGGCTTGGGAATCATCAGGCGGTCATTACCAACAAACATATTGGGCATGTCACCGGTCAAGGCACCGCACTGGAAGCCGCCCTGTTTGCCCGGATAGACGTTAAAGCCGTTGTCCCGCCCGATTGTCCAGCCTGAAACCTTGTCGGCAAAGGTGAAATCACCAGGATTATAGCCTTCCGGGAAGAAGATGACCGGAATCTTGATGATATCGGTATCGACCAGATCGAATGCATTTTTCAGGAGCGTGACATTTCTGGCGATAACTGTTTCAACCCCGCCAATGTTCCAGTCGCGCAGTTGCTTGTATGTGTAATTGCTGTGATCGCGTGGATTGGTCAAGGGTGCCGGGCCGTTGCCCAGAAAGGCATTGATGGTCGCGCCAACATTGGTCCCGTTGATTTGCAGGCTGGTATAATCAAAACGATTATGAACACCATCCCATGCCGCACGATTAAGCACATTTGCGGCACCATGTGCACCTTGGGCGGCCGTCATCAGTCGGTATGCCTCTGCCGGGCTTGCCACCAGAAGCTTCCATTTTTTGAAGGCATTTCCCGGATTGTTGTCGGGTACAAAGGTCATCATTTCATCGACATGACCAACCAGTAGCCAGTCCGTATCAAGAATGATCGGTGTTTGCATGTTCTGGGCGGCCATGAAGTCGCGGCTGCTGGCATCGACCCTGTGATACCGGTTATGGCCGTAATAAATCCGGCCGTATCGATATGGTGTGACGATGCCATTCGCCGTTTTCTGAACCGGTGGGGTTACGGCAATATTTCCACCCGAATTGGCCGAGGCAATGGCATCTGCGCTTCCCGCTGCCGGATAGGAAATGCCGACATTTGCATTCAGCAATGTCTCATACACCCAGTTTTGCAGGGGCCGCCAGCGGTGGGCCTTCATGAAAACATCCTTGTTTTCAACACCTGTTCCGTTACCGGGCCATGAACAGTGACCCGATACAATGGTGTCGCGCATCCAGCGGTCATCCCCGGCGGGAACGGTGCCCCCGCGATAGTTTGCCCATGCATTGCCGTTCAGATAAGGAACACCTGTTGGGGTTGCTGCGGCGGGATCGCCTACCGTGACCGGGATAACCGGATTGTCTGCACCGGCTGCCGCGCCAAGATCAACGCGAAACTGTGCATTGTTTGCGTTGGCGACATACATGCGGGCAACTGTTTGCAAATGGTGATTGCCGACCCACCGTGCTGCGACAACCCGGTCTGCATAAAGATAGCTTGGATTGCCTGCTCCTGTGACCTCGGGCTGGATCACATGCAAAACGATGCGGACTTGACCAGAGGTAAACCCGGTGCCGGCAAACCGGACGGCTTCAAGGGCAAAGAGTTTGGAAGCGCCGACATTGCCGGTTGTAATTGCTGCGATGTCCGTCGTTTCGGGACCAATGATTTCGGTGCTGTTATTCAGAATACCGTTGAATATCCGCAAATGTTGCCGGGCCGGGTTTTCACCCCCAGCCCCGATAACGCGCAGTTCCAAACCCCAACCGCCCGGTACAACTGGGGCACCTGCATTCGGGCCAAGTGCATTTCGCCGGATTTCAAGGCGGGAGGTGCCGGTCACCAGATCATTGTTCCCGTTTACCCGCTGATCCTGATTGTCGGCATAGCCGACAGCGGTGTTATTGCCATCGCGGTTGCAGTTAACCGGAATGATCGCACCAACACCCCCTACGCCATATGTGATGGCGGGTGGTGTCACCTGATTAAGGATACCGGCATCATCCAGATTGCCGTCACGATTGCGGTCCGTGTGAAGCGTATACCAGACAACATCAAGATTTTTGGCATTGGTGGCATCACCATTCACGACAATACCCGGCTCGTCCACTGGGACGAACCCGGTTCCGCTAACCTTCAGCCGCCACGTACCATCCGCAATATCAAAAACATGCGAAACCGTGACATTTGGTGTCACAACCAGATCCTGTGTCTTTTGCGGATGGGCATCGCTGGTGAGCGAGATGCGTACCGAGTTGAACGGATAAACTCCGGCGGGGGCATTAAGCTGGACGGTGTAATTTGCCATGACGTCCTCAGCGGCTGGTAGGGGCGGGTGATGGGCTGGTATTCATCGCATCGGCCATCAGAAGCCGTGCCTGAAGCGCGTTGTTCAGAATGGCAATCCGGTCATCGATGGTGCCAAGCCCGGCATCCTTCAGGATTGCACTGGCCCATGGCTGGCTGGTGATGTCCGGGCCACCTGCGAATTGTACGGTGGCGTAATCGGTAATCCCGTCCGGCGTTTTAACGCCAAGCCTGATCGCGGCATCCCCGGCGGCCTTGCTGGCAATCGCCAGGCTGTCGGCGTCATATCGGGCAACCGCATCGGGAATGGTGATCTGCAAATAACCGGGAAGCGATGCGATGACATCGTCAAGCGATGGTACCGGTGACGGGGTGGGGGATGGTGTTGGCGTCGGTGACGGTGTCGGCGTTGGTGTGGGTTGCGGTTTCGGGCCACAGGGCGAAGCTGGCAGGGCGGCAACGCTGCTGGCCTCTGCCGCCATCAGTTTCGCCACCTCGTCGGCAAAGCGTTTCTCGGCCTGAAGGCGGCTGGCAGCACTCGCATCGAATTTCTGTTTGCTCATGATGCTCAGCGTCTTGAGCCGTTCGGCATCCTGTGCGCCAAACGCCGCCAGAAGATTGCCGACCTGCGGGCCGGCATCGGCAATGCGTTGCGACAATGCCTTGGCGTCCTTGCCGCTATCTGCTGCAATCACGGCATCGCCATCACGTGCAAGGTTCTGATCATTGCTGATCTGCGCATTCAGGCTTTCAAGCTGCTTGGCGGTGCGAATGTCGATCCTGGTGCCGGTAATGGTCACACTGGTCGGGTATTGCGCCAGTGTTCGGGCAAGGTCGCTGATCCTGTCGGCATAGGCCATTTATCCGGTCCCGCTTTGGTGAAGACGTCCTATGACGCCGACAGGCGGCTTTTGTGATGGGCGGGATTAATACAAATATTTCATGTTGATCATGCCTGTCTCATGCAAGCCATGCGTAAATTGCATGTTGATGGGGATTGATGAATGACGTCCGGTTCGCTATACATGTCATATCGAACGCGCCGATTTGCTCCTCAGCTTGCGGGCGCGCTAAAAATGCGGCTAAAGCGAGAGGGCGTGCACGCTCCGACATGTACGACCGCCTCGGTTTCGCCGCGGCGGTTTTTTTTATGTTCGGAAAAGGTTGGGATCCATGATCAGGCTCTCGAACGTCCAGAAGACCTACCCCGCACGGCGCGGAAGCCCGGCGCATACCGCGCTTCATGGCATCGATCTTGATATCGCGGCCGGTGAAATCGTGGGGGTTATCGGTCGGTCCGGTGCGGGCAAATCCACGCTTATTCGTTGCATCAACCTGCTTGAAGTCCCGACATCAGGCAGCGTCATTGTCGATGGCACCGATGTCACGCAACTGGCGAAACGCGATCTGCCGCTGTTTCGCCGTCAGCTCGGTATGGTGTTCCAGCATTTCAATCTGCTGTCGTCACGCACGGTTTACGACAATATCGCCCTGCCGCTTGAACTGGCCGGGGCCAGCAAGGCCGACATTGCCGCGGCGGTTGATCCGTTGCTGCCGCTGGTCGGGCTTGAAGACAAGCGCGACCGTTATCCCGCCGAACTTTCCGGCGGCCAGAAACAGCGTGTCGGCATTGCGCGCGCGCTGTCAAGCAATCCCAAGGTCGTTCTGTGTGACGAGGTCACATCCGCCCTTGACCCGGAAACCACCCGCCAGATCCTCAGCCTCCTGCGTGACATCAATAAACGCCTTGGCCTGACCATGGTGGTGATCACCCATGAAATGGCGGTGGTCAAACAGCTTTGCGACCGCGTGGCGGTCATGGATGGCGGCGTGATTGTCGAGGAAGGCAAGGTTGACGCGATTTTCGCCAATCCGACCCACGCCACGACGCAATCGCTTCTGGCCGATGAATTCCTTGATTACCCGGCGCGGCCGGCTGCGACCGCGACTGTCGATACAACCACCGGGCAGGAGGCTTAATCATGTTTGCAACACTTGCACCGATCCTGCTTCAGGCAACGCTTGAAACCTTTGCGATGGTGATATCCGCCCTTGCACTTGGCACCGCGTTCGGTCTGCCGCTTGGCGTTTTGCTGGCGACGTCTGGCCGGGGTGAACTGTTCGAAGCCCCGCTGTTTCAGAAATCCATCGGGCCGATTGTCAATGCCACCCGATCCGTACCCTTCATCATTCTGGCCGTCGCGATCATTCCGTTTACCCGCCTGATTGTCGGTACATCGATTGGTACGTCGGCTGCCATCGTGCCACTGACCGTTGCGGCCATTCCGTTCATTGCCCGTATCATCGAAGGCGCGATCCGCGAAGTCGATGGCGGCCTTGTCGAAGCCGCCCAGGCGATGGGCGCCCGCCCGTTCCAAGTGGTGACCAAGGTGCTGTTGCCCGAAGCATTACCGGGCATCATTCACGGCCTGACCTTAACCGCGGTCACCCTGATCGGGTATTCGGCGATGGTTGGCGCAGTGGGTGCCGGTGGCCTTGGCGATCTTGGCATTCGCTATGGTTATCAGCGTTTCCGCCCCGATGTGATGGCGGCGGTTGTCATCACCCTGATTGTGGTGGTGCAGATGGTGCAAAGCCTTGGCGACTGGATGGCGCGCAAGGCGGACAAGCGCAATATCTGAACCCGTTTTCGTTTCTTTATCTTCTTTGAATTCCCGCAAAACACCACAGTAAACAAGGAGTTTTACCATGCGGTTTCTGCTTAAACTGACGGCTGCTGCCGTTCTGACCGCCGCCCTGACCGGGCAGGCACTGGCGAACGAGAAAATCAAGATCGGCGTTACCCCCGGTGCGCACGAAGAAGTCATGGAAGAAGTCGTCAAAGTGGCGGCGACCAAGGGCCTTGATATCGAAATCGTCAGCTTCTCGGACTATGTCATTCCCAACCAGGCGCTTGATGATGGCGACCTTCAGGCCAACAGTTTCCAGCACAAGCCCTATCTTGATAACCAGATCAAGGATCGCGGTTATGATCTTTCGGTGGTCGGCTATAACATCCTGACCCCGATGGGCATCTATTCGGACAAGATCAAGGATCTGAGCGAGCTTAAAGACGGTGCCGAAGTCGGGATTCCGAACGACCCGACCAATGGCGGTCGTGCGCTTCTGGTGCTGCAGTCCGAAGGCCTGATCAAGGTTGATCCGGCGGTTGGCCTTGTCGTCAGCCCGCTTGATGTCATCGAAAACCCGAAAAACATCAAATTCGTCGAACTTGATGCGGCACAGCTTCCCCGTTCGCTGGCTGATCTCGATGCCTCGGCGATCAACACCAACTACGCGCTTGAAGCCGGTCTGAACCCGATCAAGGATTCAATCGCGATTGAAGGCAATGACAGCCCGTACGCCAACGTGATTGTCACCCGCACCCAGGACAAAGACGCGCCGTGGGTCAAAACGCTGGTTGAATCCTATCACGATGATGCAATCCGTGAATTCATCGAAACCAAATATGAAGGCTCGGTCCTGCCGGTTTTCAAAATTTCTGAATAATCCCCGCGATTATTCATAAAAAATTGCGCCCGCGCTCGGATCAAAGCGCGGGCGCTTTTGTTATGTGCAGGCATATGCACGATTTAACGCGTTTCAACCATATCGCTGATCGTCTACGACACCCGGTTTCTGATCTTCTCAGACATAAAAACCGGTTTAGTCCTGATTTCCTTTTGGTGGCTCTGGCGGCGCATTTTCAGCGATTTCCCCGTTCTCATGATCGTTTTCGGGGCTGGGGCCGTTTTGGCGTGCCAAAAGGCGCTGATAGAACAGCCCGATACAGATCAGAACGACGCCAAGCCCGATAAAGGACAGCGCCCGCCAGATACCTTCAAGGCCCGACATATCAAACAGGAACGCCTTGGCAACCGCCATAAAGACAAAGGCCGCCGATGCCATGCGGACATGCAGCGATCCACGCCACAACCCATAGGCCAAAAGCGCAATCCCAAAGCCCAGCCACGCCGCGGAATAGCTGTAAAGTTCCGGCGATGTCCAGGGCTGATACATGCCGATATAACCGCCGTGGAAGAAATGGCGGATTTCAAAGGTGATCCAGCAAAAAGCCAGCAGGATCGACAGAACCCCCGCCGTCCGGCGATAGCTTTCCGGTTTGCCCCCCGAAAGCCGGGTCGCCAGAAGGCCGGTCAGGATCGCGGGCAGCAGATAGGCCGAAAGCAGCAGGTTAAAGAACAGGCCATTGCCGACAAACTCGCCACTCATCAACGGGTTGAGCAACAGCAGGTTCAGCATGCCGAGCATGAAGAACCCGGCAAAACCAAGCCCCAGAATGCACCGGGACATCACCGGGCTTGCCAGCGACCGGTCAAGCCGCTGCAAACCGATTGCCGCCGAAAGCGCCAGAAGGGATTGAAGGCTCCATTCCATCAGGGTATCGGGCACGGTATGGAAAATACCCTGATTGGTGGCGTGATGCAGGATCACCGCACCGGTCGCAAGGCTTGTGAAAATCGCAAGTCCTTCGAAAACAAGACGATGGCGCACATCACCCGATTGGCGAAGCATCCAGACGCAGGCCCAGAATGCCATCGCCGGACCGCCATAGCCCCACAGCAATGCATTGAAAACCGGTGCGGTGCCAAGCTGATCAGCGGGAACAATGGTCGGCTGCCAGAAGATCGTCACAAGAACCAGACCGGCAATGCCAATCGCCGTCTTGGCAAGCCCCGGCAGGGGCCAGCGCCCGCCAACCCAAACGGTCGCAACCGCAAGGGCGGCAAGCCCCAGCGGCAGCCAGCCATCCCCCAGCAGGATGAACATCGCGGTGGCAATCATGCCGATGGTGCCCACCGTATAGGTGGCAAGCGCCCCATCCCGGCCATGTGCGGTGGCGGGCATTCTGCGGTCGATGATGCTTAAGGCACCAAGGAACCCTGCCGCCAGCGCAAGGGCAAAACCGCCAAAGAACATATCGACATCAAGAATATCACTACGCCAGAGCGCAATCAGGAACAGCCCGATCGGGCCCGACACCCCGGCAACCGCCATAAACAGGCGGGCGGTGGAAAATACCGCCCCGGCAAAGCCACCAAGACCAAGAATCAGGCCAAGCCCAAGCCCGGTCAGAAGGAAGGATTGCGTATCGGGCAGGACGGAAAATTTATCAATCGCATCGGTGATAATCGGCTGATCATACAGCAGCGGATCGATGGAAAGACGGATATCCCAACCCAGATAACCAATCAGTGCCAATACTGGCGCACCAAGTGCAACCGGCCCCAGAACCGGGAACAGGGCCGCCGTCGCCAGCAGCAGGGCCAACATGATCATCAGGGTCGCGGTGCCGGTCGCATCAAACCCGCTATGATGAAGCAGATAAATCACAAGCCAGCCATTCCCGGCGACCATAAGCGACGATTTCCAGTCTATGCGTTCGGGAATCCGGGCGGGATCGCGGGGGTAAATGCCA